>NZ_WMLB01000001.1 GCF_009709675.1 Agromyces bracchium
CCGGCCTGTTCGGCGGCATGGGCGGCTGCGCGATGATCGGCCAGACGATGATCAACGTGAAGGCCTCCGGCGCGCGCACCCGAATCTCGACGTTCCTCGCGGGCGTGTTCCTGCTCGTCCTCGTCGTCGTGCTCGGCGACGTCGTCGCGATCATCCCGATGGCCGCGCTCGTCGCCGTGATGATCATGGTGTCCGTCGCGACGTTCGACTGGCACTCCGTGCGCTGGTCGACGCTCAAGCGGATGCCGAAGTCGGAGACCACCGTCATGGTCACCACCGTCGTCATCGTCGTGATCACGCACAACCTCGCGATCGGCGTCATCGCCGGCGTCGTCGTCGCCATGATCGCCTTCGCCCGCCGCGTCGCGCACTTCGCGAGCGTCGAGCGACGCGTCGAGCTCGATGGGGCGGTGCCCACCGCGTACTACAGGGTGGACGGTGAGCTATTCTTCGCATCGAGCAACGACCTGACCACCCAGTTCGAGTACGCCGACGACCCCGACCGGGTCGTCATCGACATGTCCGGTTCGCACATCTGGGACGCCTCGACCGTCGCCGCGCTCGACAGCATCACCACCAAGTACGAGCACCACGGCAAGCGTGCGGTCATCGTCGGCATGAACGAGGCGAGCACCCGCCTGCACGGCCGCCTCGCCGGCAACCTGGGTGCCGGGCGCTAGCACGCCACATGACTTGAAGCGGACCCAACAGCACTCATTCGTCGATGGGCATCTCAATCATGCTGGCTCACCCTGGCGAAACCAGATCAAGGCCGGCAGGGCTGCCTCGATCTCGCGAAGTTCATCCGCTTCTCGACTAGTCCCACCGGAGCGCCGGCCTGATTGGCCGCCGATGGCTTCCCGGTACAACGATTCCACAGTGTCGATGGATTTCTCGATGCTGTGTCGTTCTGCGATCGCTCGGCTTGCGCGCGCCATGGCGTCGAGTTGCGTCCGCGTCGAGGTGGCGATGCGCACCATCCGGTCTGCAAGTTGCGAAACGCTGCCTGGCTCGAACAGGTAGCCGTTGACTCCATCCCGAACCAGATGCGGGAGTGCTAGTGCGTTGGCTACGAGTACTGGCTTGGAGGCCGAGAGCGCTTCAAGCGTTGCGAGAGATTGGAGATCCGCCGTTCCCGGCATGCAGAACATCGTGCAGCGAAGGTAGGCGTCCCGCAGCTCCTCATCCGTCACGCGCCCAAGGAATCGCACCCGATTGGAAACGTTCAAGTCGTCGCACAGAGCCATCAGCATCGGCAGTTGCTCCCCTCCGCCCACGATCTCCAACCGCAGGTTAGCGCTGTGCACTGCTTGAGCGATCGCGCGGATGATCTGGTCGACGTGCTTCTCCTTCGCGAGACGACCCACGAATAGCACGGTTGGTACGTCGCTGGCGCCATGGCTACCGTGCCCGGAGAACTGCTGGAGGTCGATCCCGTTAGAAATGACGCGGATCGGTGTCTGGATGCCGTTCTTGGCCATTTCCTCCGCGGATCGGCTCGTCGGCGTCGTGAGGATGTCTGCGTCAGCGAACTTCTTGTCCATGTCTTTCCACATCCACCACTTGACGATTCTCTTCAGCCAGTCGGGCGCGGGCACGAAAGGCAGCAAGTTCTCCGGCATGAGATGGTTTGTCGCGACCAACGCAACGCCCCTTCGCTTGGCTTCCCGTATCGCGGCGCTGCAGATCGCGAACGTGCCCTGAACGTGGACGACATCGGGGGCGAATTCATCGAAAGCCTGCCTGATGGTCGGGCGTACCTCCCATGGAACACCGACGCGGTGCGACGTGTGGACAGCCACGGCTCGCGACCTCACTTCGTACACGCTCACTCCGGTGTCGGCGCGGGAGAACCGTGCTCGACCGGCGGTGGATCGCGGCGCAACGATCCTTACCGCGTTCCCCCGTCGAGCCAGTGCGTCCGCGAGCCTATGCGTCGCGATGGCAGCTCCATTGATCTCTGGGAGGTAGGTTTCGGCGACGATCAGAACTTTGAGCGACTCCTGGGTTCGCACTGGCGACCTCGACTTCCAATTTCGGTGTATGACGTCACGGAGGTATCACGCGCTTGCCGTGCTGAGCTGTACCCCGTTGCGCGGCTCGGCTGACGGTGATGCGATGCGTTCCCGTCCGAGAGAGCGACGCACTCGCGTCCGGGACTCTTCAGTGACCGCCGGCGTGCGTGCGGACGCGCACAACCGGGCGCGGAACGGCACGGGTTCGATACTGCTGCCCTACACTAGGCGCGCCGTATCCACTAGACAACGACCAGAGATCTTGCCCCCTTCATCGCTTCTCCTTATGTGTTGATGGAGTGTCACGCTCCTTGAATAGGCGGTCAATGCGAACGTTGGATCGAGGCGTATCGAATCGCGAATCCTCGCGCGAACCGATTCCTGCAGCGTCATCGGGTGGTTCGTGCGGTCGTTCGCGATCTGCTCGATCGTTGGGCAGGGCTCACCCGGCGGGCAAGGCGTTCGACTTCGTCACGGCCCTCGCTCAATCAGGGCCCTAGACACAACACATCCGTCCAGCCCATCGCAGCGCAGGCCAACTCCGATGCCGATCAGCACGCTCGTCAAGTGCCTCGAGTCAGCGATTCAGCCGGAGGATCGTGCTCCCGGCCTTTGCTCCACCTGCCATCCGCAGCGTGAAGCCGATCTGGCGTGCTGCGGCCCGAGCTGCCATCCGCGAGTCCGCGGCAACGAGTCCGACGGAAGCGAGTCCTTCCAGCAATTCCTGCATGGCGATCTCCGCAATCACGTATTCGAACGCCATTGTCGGCTTGCCGCTGAGATGACGTGCGCGTGTCTCGATCGTGGCCTCGCGCGTAAGTCGCTCAAGGTTGTGCTCGGCATGGCGGACGATTGCGTTCATCAGTCGCTCGAGCACTTGCCGGCGCTCGGCTCTCCGGACAACCGCCTGGGTGCTTCGGACGGCCGCCGAGATGTCTCGGCTCGTCAGCAGGTCCACGCGTCGAACCTGAGCGATGACGACGTCGACAGCCCGCGCGTACACCACCCGCTCGATGTCGACAAGCGGAAGTCCAAGCCGTCGGCGCCGATTCGCATAGGACTCAGCGAAGTCACGCATGGTCTGGGCGTGCTCGAGCATGTGCTCGGTCAGCGTCTCCCCGAACACCGTGAGCTGCCGAACATGCTCGTTGAGTGAGGGATCCTCGAAATACGCATCGGCGTCACGTTCATTCGCGCGGCGCTCTGCCGCGGACGTCGGGTGGAGGCGCTTCGGCGGCAACCCGGAACGCGCGAGCCGCCGCTTCAACCGTCGAGCTGCAGCATTCGCCTCAAGCTCCGCTTGATAGGTCTTGGGATCGCTCCGCCGCTGGCGCTGAAGCTCCGCCCGACGCTCCTTGTTCCGCTCAGCCCATTCCTTCGACGCGCGCCTGGTGCGTTCAGGGTCGGCGTCGCGTCGGGCAGCGGCGCGAGCGCTCACCTCCTCGCGGTGCGTCTCGTAATAGCGGTTGTAGTACTCGCGCACCTTGTCGCGGTTCGCCTCGACCCACTGCAGCTGGTACGTGCGCACCCGCTCGGGATGCTCCTCCCGCCAGCGCTTCGACCGTTCCCTCGCCTTCCGCCTCGTCTCGGCCTCGCGCCGCTTTCGCGCAGCGGCGCGGCGCGCAGAATCGCGGTTCTGCTGGCGTGAACGGTCGAGGTGTTGCTCCCGCCAGCGTCGGTTCAGCTCGCGTACGCGCTCGGGGTGGGCTGCCTTCCAGGCTCGGCTCTGCTCGTGGACGCGATCGAGGTTTGCCTCTCGCCAGCGTCGCTTCACCTCACTGGTGTGTTCCCGCTTCGCGGCAGCCCGAGCTGCTTCGTCGTCGTAATCCGGATCAGGCACGGCAGATCCCTATTCACGGGGAGGCGGTGCGAGCTCGATCACCAGGGCGAGGAGCTCGGAGCGATGCGCCGACGGATTGGTGATGACGCGTCCGACGACGGTGCGAAGGCGCTCGAGGTCCTCGGGCGGGAGTCCGTCGATCGGCTCGAGGCAGTACGCGATGTCCCGTTGGAGGTCGTACTCGTCATCATCGATCGCGATCTCCGGGTAGTAGAACAGCGCCGCGAGCGCAGTTCGGCTGAGAAGGTCGTCGAACTGCTCCTGCGGGACCGTCATGGCTGCACCTCCTGCTTGCGGCATCCTCGTGCCACAAGACTTACGCGAAGAACAGGTGCGCCGACGGTGCCGTGCCGGTCATCCGGCGATGAGAATCTCTACCTGACCAGCTCGACCGACGCACTGTCGACGCTGCGGCCGACGGGAGTGCCAAGGCCAAGGTCCTCATCTGCCTCGCGCGCACCCGCCGATGCCCGACGCGCACGGGCCTCCTGCGTCCGCACTCGAGCAAGCCGAAGCAGTGTCGCTGGCCCGGCGACCACGAACTTGAGCGCGTTCCAGGTGAAGAGCAGCCCGACGAGGTTGAGCCATCCGGGAGCGCCGCCCTCCGCCATCCCGAAGCAGAGCAGCGCTCCGAGGCCGTAGGGAACCGCAAATAGCATTGCCGGCACACCCCACTTGAGCCCGCGGCGCGTGTGGATGGCGTCGAGCAGCAGGTTCGTCGGCATGAAGCGTCGGAACGCGAGGCGAGTGCGGGCGACGACCACCCAGATGAGTCCGAACATGCTGCAGCCCTCCACGTGTTCGGCGACGAGAACCTGGAAGGACCGCCGAGGATCGGAGGTCATGCCACCGCGACGAGCGGTGCAACGAAACGAGGTCGCCTTCAGCGGCATTCTAGAACTGCGAACCGACAGCCGGAAGGCGTGTCGGGACACTCGGTCGCTGGCGTCCGAAATCGGCTTCATGCTCGGACAGCTGCCGCGCGAGACCGAGAGCACGCCGGGCCCGCGCCGCATCCGCCCGCTGCACGTCGGTGACGGGTTCCGGCCCCAAGGCAGACTTGCTCGCGACACCGTACCGATCTCGGTAGGCCGCGACCAAGCGGGCATGCCGGCGCCATTCCTCCATTGCCTGGCGCCCGGGTGTCCCGAGGGCAAGCGCCCACGGCTCCTTCGATGCCAGCGCCCGATCGAGAAGCGCATCCGCGCGCGCCTCCATGAGATCGCGCCGCTCGTCGAGCGCACGCCGCGCGCCGGGGTCGATCGCCCCCAATGCCGCCGGAATGAGCCCCGCGATGAAATGAGCCTCCCGGCGAGACGATCCACCTCGTGCACCGACACCACGCGCGGCCGCCACAACGATCCGCGCGCGAAGAACCGCCGCGACATCCTGCGCGTCATCGAAACCCCGCCCGCCGACGGCCGCAGAAAGCAGCTGCTCGACGTCGAAGCCGGCCGCCTCCCCGCGCCGCAGCTCCGCGCCCAGCGGCCCCAACGCCTCAGACGAGATCACGGCAGTTGCTTGCTCGTCGCCAAGGCCGGAAGTACGCACCAGCCCAGCCCAACGATCGCGCTGCGCCGCCGCCGCGATCGTCTCGTACTCCGCTGCGAGCTGCGCAATCGACCCCCACGAGTCCTGCTCCGCCGCGAGCGTCTCGTGCGCCGACGGTTCGGCGCCGACGTGGTGCAGCACCCCGTATAGGACGCTCCGCGCCGTCACCGTCTCCGCATCGCCCGGTCGAGGCCCGGCATGCGCGACATCGGGTCGGTCGACGGCGACGTACGCGACGTTCGACTCCCGCCCACGCGTCATCCCCACATAGAAGTTCTCTCGCGACGTGCCCGACGCGACCACGACGTGCGCGGTGTCCGTCGTGATGCCCTGCGCACGGTGCGCGGTCACGGCGTACCCGAGCTCGACATGACCTGCGACGTACGACGCGGGCAGCACGACGGTGCCGCTCCAGGAACGACCCGGCCGTTGCACCTCGATCGAACCGTCCTTGTGCACCGCTGCAACCGTCCACCGGTCCCCGTTGCGAACCCATCCCCCGCCCGCACGGCGGCGCCGATCATTCCGGCGCGTGATGACGGTGTCGCCGACGGATGCCGCGGTCCCGTCGTGAAGAGCCACTTCGCGTGTTGCGTCGACCCGCCCCTCCAAGATCAGCTCGCTGCGTGCCCGGATGTTGATGGCCAGCACCGCCTCGTTCGATTCGCTGATCAGGAGGCTCGCCTTGCCGGCGCGGCTATCCAGACGCCACGCTGCGTAGGCGGCATCTGCCATGGCCTCCGTACTGCCTTCGACCACGCGGTCATGCGCGACGTACTGGTCGATCGCGTCGGTCTGGCCATTGCGCAGCGACAAGGATGCCTCCTTCTCCCAAGCATGCACGAAGCGATGCACCTCAGCGAGTTCGGCGACATCCGTTCGGTGGTGAACGAGCATCGAGAACGCGCCGCCGGCGTCGACGGACTGCAGTTGCGCGGGGTCGCCGACGAGGAGAACCTTCGCTCCCCCGCGTTCGGCGAGCGCGGTCACTCGGTCGAGGTGCAGGGTGCCTGCGAGGGATGCCTCATCGACGATGACGAGTTGTCCGGGCCGGAACGACGTGCCCGAGGCCAGATGGTCGTGCCACCACTTCGCGAGGTTCTCGGTCGGAATGCCGAGGTCCTCTGAGAGCACGTGGGCTGCCGCGGCGGATGGCGCGAGCCCGACGACCGAGCCGGCGCCGCGTGCTCGTTCCCAAGCTCGTCGAAGTGCGCTCATGGTGGTCGTCTTCCCTGTGCCGGCCGGCCCCACGAGCACGTCGACGACGCGCCCCGACGCGACGATCCTGGCGATCGCCTCGAGTTGTCGAGAGTCGACCAGCGGCGTGCCTCGGCGGCGACCTAGCGTCGCCCGCTCCGTGGTTGGCGCGACACGTGGCGCCGACTCGCGTTCTGAACGCTCAAGCAGGTTCGCCTCAGCCGCCATCACATCCGTCGACGTGAACACGGCGGAGTGCTTCGGTCGGAACACGGAGCTCCCGTCGACTCGCTGGAACGCCGCCGGGCTCGATGCAAGCTCCGGCGGGGTCAGACGCAGCGACACCTGTTCCGCGGCATCGACGATCATCCCCACCACCGCCTCGCGATCGGCGGCCGAAGCGAATCGAAGTCCCATCGTCTGGCGCGCCGCCTCGGCCACGAGGTTCCAATGCCGCCACGTCGCACGCTTCTCGCTCACGCCGTGCATGACCGCTACCCCGAGCGCACGAACCTCGGGAAGCGGGAGATCGTGGGCGCCGAGCACGCCCTGCGATCCGTTCGCCGTCGCCGTGCCCGCCCAGCTCGTGGCATCCGTACCGAGCACGCGCGACGCGCGCTCACACCAACCTGCCGTGAGATCTGCGAGCGAACGAACATGCTTGACGGGGCGAGTCGACAGGGTGGCCTGCGCGCGCAGCTTCATGATGGTCACCCGACCGGGACGACGCCCATGCGTTGCGATGTGCGCTTCGATCAGCCGGTCCGTCTCCTGGCCGATGTGCCGCGATCGCGTCGAGAACTCGGCGACCAACGAGTCAGGAACCGTCGCGATCGCCCACGCGGGATTGCGGTCACGCCCTCGCGCCCGCTGCTCCCAATGCACGCCGATCAGGCGGGTCAGCTCGTCGGCGAAGATCGCCTCGTGCAGCTCCGAGATCGCAACGACCGCCGCATGCAGTGGCCGGCCGTCGAGCGAGCGCCACCGTCCGTCGAGCACGGTCATGACCTTGTTGCTGATCACGACGTGCGTGTGCAGGTGCGGATCGCCGGCGCGACTGTCGAAGTGGTCGTATGCGGTTGCGATGACCCCCGAGACCTCGACCTGCGCAACGGCGCCATCGCGCACCGCAACCCCGGTGCGCGTCGCTGCAACTTCGCGCTCGAGGTAGGCAAGCGATTCTGCAACCGCTGCATGGTGCGCTTGCGCGATGAGCGCCTGCGTCGTCGCATCCGCAATGCCCCAGAGCACGCTTGCGGACTTCGGAATCGAGAACGTGAAGTCGTAACCGGCGACGGCGCGACGGCGGGATGTCTCGTGGCCGGGCTGTCTCGCCGATTAGTCGTTAGGCTTCGACCGCCTGCTGACGGAGCGCTGGTTCGACTTCGTCGATGAGCTTGATCCATCCGCGCATCACGGTTAGGCCATCCACGAACAGGGTGAGCCCCTCTCGAAGGGTGCGAAGAGGCTTGCGCAGGTCTCGCGACATTTTCTCGATTGGCTCAATCTGCTCGATCATCGATGCGACCGCAGCCATACCGACCTCTGCTTGCTCGACCATCCCTCTGATCGCGTCAAAAAACCCCTCGAATTGCTGGAGCGACTCGGGGTTCGCAGCGACTTCCGCAGGAGCGCGCTCGATGATGACGCGGACGCCCTCGTCGACCTCGTTGAGGCTGCTTGCAAAGTCGCCGCCGAGGCCGCGGACCTGCTCGGCAGGCTGCGCGAGGCTCTCCGCCAACGCGCGCGCCACACGCAACCGATTCGCGACCTCAGCCTGAGGATTTCGGTTCGACTTGATGTCGGTGGTCGCCTCCTGCATCGCTCGGCCGATGTCCTCAATCGCGCTGCCGACCTCGGCCAAAATGTCAGTCATGCGCGGGAGGGAAGTCTCCATCGCGCCTAGCTTGTCCAGCGATCCGAGCGAAGAGTCGTCCTGTTCTTCGTCTGCGACGCGATCGAGATCGAGTGCCGCCGCGCTCGCCTCAGCCGCCGCATTGGCCTGCACCAACCGTTCCGCAAGCTGCGCGACGGCTCGGCGGTACTCACCAGAGCCCAACTCTGCGAACTTCAACTCGGTCCAGTCGGACCATTGGAATCGTCGAACCAGGGCGATCAGGTCATCGTCCGGATCCTCAACGTGCAATCCGGGAAAGTTGACCCACAACAGCGGCAGCACGAGTTCCTTGACACCCAAGCGCTCAGCTCGGCGGGCGAAGAAATTGAGCTCTCGACGGCACTCCTTGCTCTGGAAGTATCGCGGAGTGATCACGGGCACGAAGAAGGCAACCGTCGCCAGACTCGCGTCAATCTCCGGCTTCCAGTCGTCGCCCCATCCCAGTTGGTCGCGGTCGAGGAACAGTTCAACTGTCTCGCCGGTTAGCATCTCGAATTGAGCGCGAACGTCACGGGCCAATTGGGCGATCCGCCCTGAGTCGGCATTGTCATCAGCATGCACGTACGACCAGAAGCCTGAAATAGAGGTCACGCACCCATAGTGGCAGAGGGCTCGCGAGTGGCAGAAGGGTCACGCGGAGGGGTTCCGGCGGGGATTGCCAAATCTGGCCGTATAAGCCTGAAGCCCGGTCCACCGCTACTTCCGCGGTATTCCGGGCTTCTCCTATGGCTGGGGTACCTGGACTCGAACCAAGAACAACTGAACCAGAATCAGCCGTGTTGCCAATTACACCATACCCCAATGGCCCTGAACCGGGGTTCCGGGCCGACATGTAACTGTAGCCGATCGCGGGGTGCGGTCCAAATCGAGGGGGCCTCGTGAGCGGATGCCGCGGCAGCGACGAGAGCGGCGCGGCCGCGGCATCCGTCGGGGTCAGCCGACGAGTGCGGCGAGGCGGTCCAGGCGCTCGAGCGAGTCGACGCGACCGAGGATCTGCATGGACTCGAAGAGCGGCGGCGAGACGCGTCGGCCGGAGACCGCGACGCGGATCGGGCCGAACGCGACGCGGGGCTTGAGGCCGAGTCCGTCGATGATCGCGGAGCGGAGGGCCTCCTCGATCTCGGTGTGCGTCCATGCCTCGCCGGGAATGCGCTCGAGCGCCTCGCGGGCGGCGGCGAGGACAGCGGGCGCGTCGGCGGGCAGCGACCCGACGGCGGCCTCGTCGAACTCGAGCGAAGCGGCATCCGTGAAGAGGAAGCCGAGGAGGCCGGGCACCTCGCCGAGCACGGTGATGCGCTCCTGCACGAGCGGGGCGGCCTCGACGAGGAGGGCCTCCTCGCCGGGCGTGATCGGCGTCGAGACGACGCCGGCGGCCTGCAGGTAGGGCACGGTGCGCGCCGTGAAGTCGGCGAGCTCGAGCAGGCGGATGTGGTCGCCATTGATCGCGTCGGCCTTCTTCTGGTCGAAGCGGGCCGGGTTCGGGTTCACGTTCTCGACGTCGAACGCCTCGATGAGCTCGTTGCGGCTGAACACGTCGCGGTCGGCCGAGAAGCCCCAGCCGAGCAGGGCCAGGTAGTTGACGAGGCCCTCGGGGATGAAGCCGCGGTCGCGGTGGTGGAACAGGTTCGACTCGGGGTCGCGCTTGGAGAGCTTCTTGTTGCCCTCGCCCATGACGTAGGGCAGGTGGCCGAAGCGCGGCACGAAGCTCGTCACGCCGATCTCGATGAGCGCGTGGTACAGCGCGATCTGGCGCGGCGTCGACGAGAGCAGGTCCTCCCCGCGCAGCACGTGCGTGATGCCCATGAGCGCGTCGTCGACCGGGTTCACGAGCGTGTAGAGCGGGGCGCCGTTCGGGCGCACCACGACGAAGTCGGTCGTCGAGCCGGCCGCGAAGTCGATGCGGCCGCGCACGAGGTCGTCGAAGCCGAGGTCGACGTCGGGCACGCGCAGGCGCAGCGCCGGCTGGCGCCCCTCGGCGCGGAAGGCGGCGCGCTGCTCGTCGGTGAGGTCGCGGTCGAAGTTGTCGTAGCCGAACTGCTTCGGCCGACCGGCCGCCTCGTTGCGTGCGTCGATCTCGTCGGCGGTCGAGTAGCTCTCGTAGACGTGCCCGGCGGCCTTCAGCCGCTCGATGACGTCGGCGTAGATGTCACCGCGCTGCGACTGACGGTAGGGCTCGTGCGGGCCGCCGACGTCGACACCCTCGTCCCACGTCAGGCCGAGCCAGGTGAGCGCGTCGATGATCTGCGCGTAGCTCTCCTCGCTGTCGCGCGCGGCGTCGGTGTCCTCGATGCGGAAGACGAAGGTTCCGCCGGTGTGGCGCGCGTACGCCCAGTTGAAGAGGGCCGTGCGCACGAGGCCGACGTGCGGGGTACCGGTGGGCGAGGGGCAGAACCGCACGCGGATGTCGGATCCGGTGGCGGTCGTCGTGGGGTGGGTCGTGTCAGACATCGCCCTCAATGGTACGGCCCGGGCCGGCATCCGCGGGGGTGCCGCCGCGGCCCGCGACGAGGCGCGCGAGCGCCTCGGCGGCCACCGCGACGGCCGGGACCCCGCGACCGCCGCGCGCGGTGACGAGGTGCAGCGTCCGCCGGTCGCCGTTCATGGTGCCGCGCACCGCCACCCCGGCGCGCGTGCCCGCCGACTCGATCGCGAGCGCGGGCAGCACGGCGACGCCCAGTCCGCTCGCCACGAGCTCCTCGACGGCGACGAAGTTGTCGGTCTCGACGGCGATGCGCGGCGCGAAGCCCGCGGTGTCGCACAGCTCGAGCAGGTGGCCGCGGCAGCGCGGGCAGCCGGCGATCCACGACTCCCCCGCGAGCCCTGCGAGGTCGACGGTGTCGCCGCCCGCGAGCGGGTGGGCGTCGGGCAGCACGACATGCATCGGGTCGCTGCCGATCGTCGTCACCTCGAGCCCGCGCGCGCTCTCGCGGTGCGGGTCGCTGCGGTCGCCCGGGTAGCTGAACGTCAGCGCGAGGTCGGCGCGGTCCTCGCGTACGGCCGCGACCGCCTCGGGCGGCTCGGCCTCGACGAAGCTGACCCGCACGCCCGGGTGCCGGCGAGCCATCTCGGCCATGAGCTCGGGCACGATCGTCGGCGACGCCGACGGGAAAGCCATGAGCCGCACGCGCCCCGAGCGAAGCCCGCGCAGTTCGGCGAGCTCGCCGCGGGCCGCCTCGAGGGCGGTCGCGACCGCGCCGCCGTGCCGCGCGAGCACACGGCCGGCAGGGGTGAGACGGATGCCGCGGCCGGTCCGCTCCACGAGTGCGACGCCTGCGCGCGCCTCGGCCCGTCGCACCTGCTGGCTGAGCGCCGGCTGGCTGTATCCCAGGGCGTTCGCGGCCGCGGTGATCGACCCGCGCTCGGCGATCTCGCGGAGCACGAGCAGGCTGGTGGCGTCGAGGTCGGCGAGGCCGGTGGTCTCGGCGGGCGAGGCTGGCGAGGAATCCATGCACCGATCATAAGCCTGCCTTATGCAACAGATCGCAGACCTGCTCTCGACGGATCGAACCCCACCGCTCAGGCTGGAAGCATGACCGCGACCACCCTCGCCTCGACCGCGACGACGCTCCCCGACCCGCGCTTCACCGCCGGCCGCGGCTACCTCGCCGCGTGCACGCTCGGCATCCCCGCCGCGCCAACCGTCGCCGCGGTCGCGCGCGACCTCGAGCGCTGGCGCGACGGCCGCGCCTCCGCCGCCGAGTACACGGGCGTCGTCGAGCGGGCGCGCGGCCACGCCGCGACGCTCCTCGGCACCACTGCCGACCGCGTCGCCGTCGGCTCGCAGGTCTCGGTCTTCACGGGACTCGTGGCCGCGTCGGCCCCGGCGGGCGCCGAGGTGCTCTGCGTCGACGGCGACTTCAGCTCGGTCGTCGCGCCGTTCCTCGCCCGTGGCGACCTGCGCGTGCGCCACGTGCCGCTCGCGCACCTCGCCGACGAGGTGCGCCCGACCACGTGGCTCGTCGCGTTCTCGCTCGTGCAGTCCGCGACGGGCGAGGTCGCCGACGCGGCATCCGTCATCGCGGCGGCCCGCACGGCGGGCGCGCTCACCCTGGTCGACACGACGCAGGCGACCGGATGGCTCCCCACCACCGACCTCGGCGCCGACCTCGTCGTCTGCCACGCGTACAAGTGGCTCTCCGCGCCGCGCGGCGCGGCCTTCATGTCGGTGGGCGACCGCGCGCTCGACGAGATCACCCCGTTCACCGCGGGGTGGTACTCGGGAGAGGACCCGTGGGCGTCGTGCTACGGGCCCGAGCTGCACCTAGCCGCGGGCGCGCGGCGGTTCGACGTCTCCCCCGCGTGGCACGCCTGGGCGGGCGCCGAAGCGGCGCTCGAACTTGCGGCCGGCCTCGACCCCGCCGCCGTGCTCGCGCACGACCTCGGACTCGCGAACGGGTTCCGGGCGCGACTCGGGCTCGCGGCATCCGACAGCGCGATCGTCACCTGGCCAGACCCCGACGGCGACGACCTCGCCGCGTTGACCGCGGCGGGCCTCGTCGCCTCCGGCCGCGCCGGGCGCGCCCGCGTCGCGTTCCACGTGTGGAACGACGAGGAGGACGTCGAGCTCGCAGCGGCGGCCGTGCGATCGGCGCGGGGCTGACCGGGGCGGTCCGACTCCGGACGAGGGCGGGCGCCCACGGCCCGCGCTACCGTGGGGGCATCTCGACGCAGAGGAGCACCTCATGGGCAAGGTGGTCATGTACGCCACGGTGTCGGTCGACGGCTTCATCGCCGATGAGGACGACCAGCCAGGGCCCCTGTTCGACTGGTTGACGAGCGGTGACGTGCCGCTCGACGACAGCGGCGTGCTGAAGGTGTCGCAGGCGTCCCACGACGTCATCCGCTCGTACTGGGACGAGATCGGCGTGACGATCTGCGGCCGCCGCGTCTTCGACCTGACCGACGGCTGGGACGGAACGCCTCCGAGCGGTATCGACCACGTGGTCGTCGTGACGCACCGGCCGCCGCCCGAGGGGTGGGACCCGGCAGCGCCGTTCCACTTCGTCGACGGCATCGAGGCCGCCGTCGCCGCGGCGCAGGAGCTCGCGGGCGACCGTACCGTCGAGGTCGCCGCGGGCGACGTCGGCGGCCAGGCGCTCGCCGCCGGCCTGGTCGACGAGGTGCGCATGGATGTCGCACCCGTCGTGCTCGGGTCGGGCCGGCGCTTCTTCGGGTCGGTCGACGCGCAGCACCTGCTGGAGGATCCGGACGTCGTGATCCGGGGCGAGCGGGTGCTGCACCTGCGCTATCGCGTGCGCCGCTGACCGGCCTCCGCGATCAGCGCGCGTGCGCCTCGCGCACCGGGTTCACGAGCGAGCCGAGGCCCGACACCGCCACCTCGACCGAGTCGCCGTCGACGATCGGCCCGACGCCGGCGGGCGTGCCCGTCAGGATCACGTCGCCCGGCAGCAGCGTGAACACGTCGGACGCGTACGAAACGATCTTCGCGACCGAGTGCACCATGTCGGCGAACCGCCCGTGCTGGTGCCGCGTGCCGTTGACGCTCGTCGTGAGCTCGCCGTGCGCGAGGTCGACGTCGGTCTCGATCACCGGGCCGAGCGGGCAGAAGGTGTCGAAGCCCTTGGCGCGCGTCCACTGGCCGTCGCGGCGCTGCAGGTCGCGTGCCGTCACGTCGTTCGCGATCGTGTAGCCGAAGACGACGGATGAGGCATCCGCCTCGCTCACGCGGCGGGCGACGCGCCCGATCACCACGGCGAGCTCGCCCTCGAACTCGACCTGCGCGCTCTCGGGCGGCAGCACGATCGCGTCGCCCGGGCCGATCACCGACGTGTTCGGCTTCAGGAACAGCAGCGGCTCGGCCGGCGCCTCGCCGCCCATCTCCTCCGCATGCTCGCGGTAGTTCTTGCCGACGGCGACGACCTTCGACCGCGGGATCACCGGCGCGAGCAGCTTCGCGTCGGCGAGCGCGACGCGCTCCCCCGTCGGCTCGTAGCCGGCGAACATCGGGTCGGCCTTCAGCACGACGAGTTCGTGCTCCTCCTCATCGACGACGCCGAACGAGATGGTCTCACCGTGGGAGAAGCGCGCGATCTTCATGCGTCCAGCCTATTCCGCGGCATCGGCCGCGGGCCGGGGCGCCGCGGCGTCGTGGCCGGGCCGCGGCCCGTCGGGGATCAGGCGCTTGCCGAGCCCGACCGCGCCGTCGAGCTCGTACCCGAGCCGGCGGTACCACTCGATCACGGCCGTGTTCGTCGAGCGCACCTGCAGGTTGAGCTTGGGGCATCCGCGCTCGAGCAGCAGCCGCTCGGCCTCGGCCATCAGCCGCGCGCCGAGCCCGCCGCCGCGATGGGCCGCATCGACCGCGAGGTAGTTCACCCAGCCCCGATGCCCCTCGTAGCCGACCATCGCCGTGCCGACGACGGCGTCATCATCGCCAGCGACCGCGACGAGGAACAGCTCGGGCTGCACCGTCAGCTTGCGCTCGATGTCGCGGTACGGGTCGTTCCACGGCACGACGAGGCCCGCCGCGCGCCAGAGCGCGACGACGGGCTCGGTGTCGGCGACGTCGAACGAGCGGATGCGCACGGACGTCTGGCCCGCGGCATCCGCTCGATTCGCCTCACTCACGCGTCGAGTCGGACCATCCAGCCGTGGCGGTCCTCGACGCGGCCGTACTGGATGCCCGTGAGCTCCTCGCGGAGCGACAGGGCGAGCTCGTCCGCCTGCGGGCCGGAGTGCACGATCTCGAAGTCCTCGCCGAGCAGGCGGCCGATGGGCACCACGACGGCGGCCGTGCCGCACGCGAACGCACCGACGATGTCGCCGGATGCCGCGCCCTCGCGCCACTCGTCGAGCGTGATCGGGCGCTGCTCGATCTGGTGGCCGCGGTCGGCCGCGAGCCGCAGGATCGAGTCGCGCGTGATGCCCTCGAGGATCGAGTCGGACTCGGGCGTGAGGAGCGTGCCGTCCTTCTTCACGAGGACGACGTTCATGCCGCCAAGCTCTTCCAGGTACTTGCCCTCGTCGAGGAAGAGCACCTGCTGGCAGCCCTTCTCGTGCGCCTCAGCCTGGGGCAGCAGGCTGGAGGCGTAGTTGCCGCCGGTCTTCGCCGCACCCGTGCCGCCCTTGCCCGCACGGGCGTAGTGCGTGGAGAGCCAGATGTTCACGGGCTGCACGCCGCCGGGGAAGTACGCCGCGGCCGGGCTCGCGATCAGGTAGTAGGCGACCTTCTTCGCCGGGCGCACGCCGAGGAACGCCTCCTTGGCGAACATGAACGGCCGCAGGTAGAGGCTCGTCTCGGGCGCGCTCGGCACCCAGTCGGCGTCGACCGCGATGAGCTGCTTGAGCGAGTCGATGAAGATCTCGACGGGCAGCTCGGGCAGTGCCATCCGCCTCGCCGAACGCTGCATGCGCGCCGCGTTCTCGTACGGGCGGAACGTGCGGATCGACCCGTCGGCATGGCGGTACGCCTTGAGGCCCTCGAAGATCTCCTGCGCGTAGTGCAGCACCGCGGCGGCCGGGTCGAGCTGGATCGGCCCGTACGGGGAGACGCGGGGCCGGTGCCATCCGCCCTTCTCAGACCAGCAGATGTCGGCCATGTGGTCGGTGAAGTGGTTGCCGAAGCCGGGGTCGGCGAGGATCGCGGCGCGCTCCTCCGCCGACTTCGCGGTCTCGTTGCTCGTGACCTGCCAGACGAGGCCGGCGGGCGACGGGGTCTTCAGGGTGAGGTTCGACGTGGTCAAGGTGTCCTCCTTCGGAAGGGTGCGAGTCAGTGGGCGCCGACGGTGGCGCCGATGCGTGCGGCGATGGCGTCGCCGATCTCGGAGGTCGAGCGTCGAGCATCGCCTCGGTCGGCGATGTCGGCGGCGACCGCGTCGCGAACCCGGTCGGCGGCGCCTGCCTGCCCGAGGTGGTCCAGCAGGAGGGCCACCGAGAGGATGGCGGCGGTCGGGTCGGCGAGACCCGTCCCGGCGATGTCCGGAGCCGAACCGTGCACCGGCTCGAACATGCTCGGGAACCGGCCGTCGGGGTTGATGTTGCCCGAGGCCGCGAGTCCGATGCCGCCGCTGATCGCGCCGGCCAGATCGGTGAGGATGTCGCCGAAGAGGTTGTCCGTGACGATGACGTCGAATCTAGCAGGATCCGTGACCAGGAAGATCGTCGCGGCGTCGACGTGCAGGTAGTCGACCGCGACCTCCGGGTACTCGGCCGCGACGGCGTCGACCAGCCGCTTCCAGAGGGAGCCGGCGAAGACGAGCACGTTCGTCTTGTGCACCAGCGTCAGCTTCTTCTTCGGGCGAGCGGATGCCGCGGCGAACGCGTAGCGCACGACGCGCTCGATGCCGTAGGCCGTGTTCACCGAGACCTCGTTCGCGACCTCGGCGGGCGTGCCGACGCGGATCGCGCCGCCGTTGCCGACGTAGGGCCCCTCAGTGCCCTCGCGCACCACGACGAAGTCGACGTCACCGGGGTTCGCCAGCGGGCTGCTCACGCCCGGGTACAGCACCGACGGCCGCAGGTTGACGTAGTGGTCGAGCTCGAACCGGAGCTTCAGCAGCAGGCCGCGCTCGATGTTCGCGCCCGCGAGGCGCGGGTCGCCGGGCACGCCGCCGACCGCGCCGAGGAGGATGGCGTCGTGGCCCTTGATGGCCGCGAGGTCGTCGTCGGTCAGCGTGTCGCCGGTCTCGAGGTAGCGCGCGGCGCCGAGCGAGAAGTGCGTCTGCTCGAACACCACGTCGGTGCCGGCCGTGGCGGCCTCGAGCGACTTCAGCGCTTCGCCCACCACCTCGGGACCGATGCCGTCGCCCGGGATGACCGCGAGCCTGACCGTCGTTACCATGAACACTCCTTCGTACGCCAGCCCTCCCAGCGTACTGTCCGCCGCGAGCGGCGATCACTACACTCGGCGGCATCGGGGCGGCACCCCGCCCCCTGCCCCGCGGCCCTGCGCCGCCCGAGTGAAAGCAGGCACCCCAGAATGAGTCTCGGCCTCGGAATCGTCCTCTTCGCCATCGGCGCCGTCCTCGCGTTCGCGCTGAACCTCGCGGTGGACTGGATCAACCTGCAGATGGTCGGCTACATCCTCATGGCGGCGGGCGCCGTCGTGATCATCCTCGGCATCATCCTGATGGCCCGGCGTCGGAGCTCGGTCTCCACGTCGCGGACCGCGGTCGACCCGGCGACGGGCGAGCGCGTCACGCGCAACGAGACGTCGCGTCCGGACGACACCACCACTATCTGACCTGAAACGAGCGGGCCGGCCGCTCGACTCGCCCGCGAGGGGCGCCGCCTCACTCCGAGGCGGCGCCCCTCGCGTCGTCGGCGCCCCTCGCGTCGTGCAGGGTGAGCGCCGCGACGACGCCCGCGCCCACCATGAGCAGCACGCCGATGAACGAGGTCACGACGACGCCGCCGTCGAACGCGTGCGCGGCCGACGCGAGCAGTTCGGCGGATGCCGCGGCAGGCAGCGACTCGGCGACCGTGACGGCGCCCGCGAGCGTCTCGCGCGCGGCATCCGCCTGCGACGCCGTCAGGCCGACCGGCAGCTCGAGCGACGCGCGATACCAGGCCGCGAGGATGCTGCCGAGGAGCGCCGTGCCGAGCACCGCGCCGAGCTCGTACGCCGTCTCGGAGACCGCAGAGGCCGCCCCCGCCTTGGCGGGCGGCGCCGCCGAGAGGATCAGCTCGTTCGACACGGTCTCGGCCATGCCGATGCCGAGGCCGAGCAGCGCGAAGGCGATCACGACGCCCGCGATGCCCTGCTCCCCCGCCGTCAGCGCGACGACGAGGTAGCCGGCGGCCGAGACGGCGAGCGCCGACGGCACGAGCACGCGCGGGCGGATGCGTCGGGCGAGCGGCACCACGGAGAGGCCCGCGGCAATCATCACCACGAGGCCCGGTGCGAGCGCGAGGCCGGCCTGGACGGGCGAGAGCCCCGCGACGAGCTGCAGGTGCTGCGAGACGAAGTAGAGGAACCCGACGAGCGCGATCACGCTGAGCAGGTTCACCACCACGCCGCCGCCGAACGCACCGACGCGGAACAGCCGCATGTCGAGCATGGGCGTGCGTGCGCGCAGCTGGCGACGAACGAACCACGCGCCGAGCGCGAGGCCCCCGAGCACCGAACCGATCGCGATGGCGTCGACGCCCTCGGTCGCGAGGTGCTTGATGCCGTAGACCGTGGCGCCCATCGCGCCGAACGAGAGCAGGACGCTGGGCACGTCGATCGGTCCGGGCGCCGGGTCGCGGCTCTCTGGGATCAGGATCGGCAGCAGCACGACGAGCGGCACGAGCACCGGCACGGCGAGGAGGAACACCGAGCCCCAGGCGAAGTGCTCGAGGAGCAGCCCGCCGACGATCGGGCCGAGCGCGGCGCCGGCCGCGAAGCCCGACGCCCAGATCGCGATCGCGAGCCGCCGCTCTTCGCGCTCGGTGAAGACCGAGCGGAGCAGCGACAGCGTCGAGGGCATGAGCATCGCGCCGAAGAAGCCGAGTGCGGCACGTGCCGCGATGAGCGCCTCGGAGGTCGGCGCGAACGCGGCGCCGATCGACACGACGGCGAAGCCGATCGAGCCGATGAGCAACATGCGGCGACGGCCGAAGCGGTCGCCCGCGCTGCCCATCGCGACGAGCAGCGCGGCGAGCACGAGCGGGTACGCGTCGATGATCCAGAGCTGCTGCGCGGCCGTCGGCCCGAGGTCGCGCGCGATCTCGGGCAGCGCGAAGCTCAGCACGGTGTTGTCGACCGCGACGAGCAGGACCGGCAGCATGAGCACGGCGAGCGCGACCCAGCGGCGCGTCGCGGCGCGACGACCGGCCGGGGTCGAGGTGCGGCCGGGGTCGGGGCGCAGGGCGGATGCCGCGGCATCCGTCGTCGCGTGGCCCTCGGTGGTGCCGCTGCGGCGGGTCGTGTCGATCGTGCTGGTGTTCGTGTCGTTCGTCATGTCGGAGTCCTATTACTGTACCGGCTGGACGGTAGAGTATCAGATGCCGCCGACCGTTCCCCTCGCTACCATCGGAGCCATGAGCCGACCCCCCGCCGCCCGCGATGCCGTGCTCGACGCCTTCGAGCGACTGCTCATCGACGGCGGCGTGCGCGCGGCCACGCTCGACGCGACGGCCCGCGCCGCCGGCGTCTCGAAGGGCGGGCTGCTCTACCACTTCGCGAGCCGCGACGCGCTCGTCGACGGCGTGCTCGAGCGCTTCTCACGACTCGTCGACGACGACATCGCCGTGCTCGAGCGCGCGCCCGAGGGCGCGATCGCGTACTACGTCCGGAGCTCGGTCTCGCAGGACTCCCCGCTCGAACGAGCAGGCGTCGCCGCCGCCCGGCTCGCGCAGGCCGGCAGTGCACCCGCCGTGGTGATGATCCGCGACGTGCGCGACCGGTGGCTGCGCGCCATCCGCCGCCACGTACCCGACCCGACCATCGCGCTCGCGGTCACGCTCATCGGCGACGGGCTGTACTACGACTCGGCCCTCCACGGCGTCGACCCCGAGATCGGCGTCGACGCGCCGCACGGCGCCGACATGGACGCGCTCGTGTCGCTCTTGGAGCGACTCGCGCACGGGGCGTCGGCCGAGTAGCGCCGCCCCGCGGCAACCGCGCCGGTGGTCGAGCAGCACGCAGCGCAGCCGCGCGCGTATCGAGACCCTGACGTCGACGTCGCAACGCGCGACGATCCGACCACTCCCGCCAAACGGCGCTCGAGGCCGCCGTTTCACGGGAGTCGCAGCGAATCGAACCGAGACACCGCGGGGCGGCGGGTCGCACGTGCGACCCGCCGCCCCGCGGCATCCGTCTCGGACTAGGACTCGGTGATGTCGACCTCGACGAGCACGTCGGCGGCGATCGCCTCGCCCACGCGCTCGAGCACCTCGGACGGCACCGGCGAGTCGACGGTCAGCACCGACAGCGCCTGGCCGCCGGCCTCGCGGCGCGCGATCTGCATGCCGGCGATGTTGATGCCGGCCTCGCCGAACTCGCTGCCGTAGACCGCGACGATGCCGGGGCGGTCCGTGTAGAGCATGACGATGTGGTGGTCGGCGATCGGCACCTCGACGTCGTAGCCGTTGATGCCGACGAGCTTCTCGATCTGCTTGGTGCCCGTGAGCGTGCCCGAGACCGACACCTGCGTGCCGTCGGCGAGCGCGCCGCGCAGCGTGATGACGTTGCGGTACTCGGGGCTCTCGGCGTCGGCGATGAGCCGCACGGCGACGCCGCGCTGCTCGGCGAGGAGCGGAGCGTTGACGTACGACACCGACTCGCTGACGACGTTCGTGAACACGCCCTTGAGCGCCGCGAGCTTGAGCACGCTCACGTCGTAGTCGACGAGTTCGCCGTGCACCTCGACGTCGAGGCTCTCGAGCGGGCCCTGCGCGAGGCCCGCGAAGAGCTGGCCGAGCTTCTCGACGAGGGGGATGCCGGGGCGCACGTACGGGTCGATGATGCCGCCCGCGACGTTCACCGCATCGGGCACGAGCTCGCCGGCGAGCGCAAGGCGCACCGACTTCGCGACCGAGATGCCGGCCTTCTCCTGGGCCTCGTCGGTCGAGGCACCGAGGTGCGGCGTCACGACGACGTTCGGGAGGGCGAGGAGCGGCGACTCCTTCGGCGGCTCCTGCACGAAGACGTCGAGGCCGGCGCCCGCGATCGTCTTCGCGACGAGTGCGTCGTGCAGGGCCTCCTCGTCGATGAGGCCGCCGCGCGCGACGTTCACGACGAACGCCGTGGGCTTCATCTTCGCGAGCTGCTCCGTGCCGATCATGCCCGTGGTCTCCGGCGTCTTCGGCATGTGGATCGTGATGAAGTCGCTCTGCTCGAGGAGCTCGTCGAGCGCCACCGTCTGCACGCCGAGCTGCTGCGCGCGCGCGGCCGTGATGTAGGGGTCGTAGGCGATGACCTCGACGCCGAACGCCTGCAGGCGCGCGGCGATCAGGGCGCCGATTCGGCCGAGTCCGATGATGCCGACCGTCTTCTCGTAGAGCTCGGTGCCGGTGTAAGCGGAGCGCTTCCACTCCCCCTGCGCGAGCGCCGAGTGCGCGGCCGGGATGTGCCGGGCGAGGCTCAGGATGTGGCCGACCGTGAGCTCGGCGGCCGAGATGATGTTCGAGGTCGGGGCGTTGACGACCATCACGCCGGCCGTCGTCGCCGACTTGATGTCGACGTTGTCGAGGCCGACGCCCGCACGCGCGATGACCTGCAGCTTCGGCGCCGCGGCGATCGCCTCGGCGTCGACCTTGGTCGCCGAGCGGACGAGGATCGCGTTCGCGTCGGCGAGCGCCGCGAGCAGCGCCGGGCGATCGGTGCCGTCGACGTTGCGGACCTCGAAGTCGGGCCCGAGGGCATCGACGGTGGCGGGCGAGAGTTCTTCGGCGATCAGCACGACCGGCTTGGTCACGGACGGATCCTCACTGCGATTGGGGATGCGGTGCGCGCACCGCGGAAGGTCGCGCCGGCGTCGTCGGGGCGCGGATGACGCGGCCAGCCTACTTCAGGCGTATCGCGCCGCCCGAATCGTGTGACGCGCGCAGACGAGCGGGTGCGGCGATCGAGGGTGCTCAGGCGAGCAGCGAGCGGCGCCGCCCGGACTTCGGTATGGCGAACTTCGCGAGGCGGTATGAATCCGGTATGAGGGATCCTCATGACTCGTTGACGTCGCGATCGGCCGAGTCGAGAATGCGGATGTGGAGATCCGAGTGCTCGGTGACGTCACGATCGACGGCGGCCGGCTCAGGCCGAAGGAACGCTCGTTGCTCGCGGCCCTCGTGCTCCGATCGGGAAGCGGGGTCGCGGCATCCGAACTGGCGGACGCGGTATGGGGGGACGACCTGCCGGCGACGTGGCGGAAGCAGCTGCAGGCCCTCGTCGTGCACGTCCGTCGCGCGCTCGGCTCCGCCTCCGTGGAGACCACGGGCACGGGATACCGGCTCCGCGTGGCATCGGAGTCGATGGACGCCGCGCGGTTCGAACGATTGCTCGACGACGCGTCCGTGCACCGTGCGAACGGCGACCCGTCCCGCGCCGTCGACGTCATCGAGCGTGCGCTCTCCCTGTGGGGCGGAACTCCCTACTCGGACCTCGGCGACTGGCCGCCGGCGCTCGTCGAGGCCGAGCGGCTCGAGGAGGTCAGAGCCGCGGCCGAGGAGGACCTCCTCGTCGCGCGGCTCGAGTGCGGCGAGCACCGGTACGTGGTGCCTGCCGCTGAGCGCCTCGTGCGCGGCGATCCGCTCCGGGAGCGGCGATGGGCGATCCTCGCCACGGCACTGTACCGCAGCGGACGCCAGGCGGACGCGCTCGCCGCCCTTCGCAACGCCCGCGAGCGCCTCACCGACGAACTCGGCATCTCTCCCGGCGCAGAGCTGGTGGCCTTGGAGTCCGCGATCCTCAATCAGGACCCGTCGCTCGAGGCGCCCACGGCACCGCCGCACGGCGACGCCGACTGCCCGTACCGGGGACTGCAGCCGTTCGGCATCGACGATGCCGAGACGTTCTTCGGGCGGGATGCCGACATCCGGGCCGCGCTGAACCGACTCTCGACGTCCCCGTTCCTCGCGATCTCGGGCGCCTCCGGCAGCGGCAAATCCTCGCTCGTGCTCGCGGGCATCGTCCCGGCGCTTCGCGCGCGCGGAGATCACGTCGTCGTCATCGGCACGGGTACGACGCCCCTCCCCCGCCTTCGCGAGGCGTTCGCGGGTCAGGGCGACGGCGTCGTGATCGTGGACCAGTTCGAGGAGCTCCTCCATGCCGGGCTCCCTGATGAGCACGTCGAGGAAGCCTGCTCGATGATCGCCGGCGCCGTCGCGGCGAACCGGCGCGTCGTCCTCGCCGTTCGCGCCGACTTCCTCAGCGCCTGCGCCGCCGAGCCGGGGATCGGGCCGCTCTTCGCGGAAGGCGTGCACCTCGTCGGGCCGCTCAGTCCCGGTGGACTGCGCAGCGCCGTCGAGGGACCGGCGGCGCTCGCGGGGCTCCGCCTCGAGCCCGGTCTCGTCGAGCTGATCCTCCGGGATACCGCGGGCGCGCCCGGCGTGCTCCCTCACGTGTCCCACGCCCTCGTCGAGACCTGGGCGCGGCGCGAGGGCTCGACGCTCACTGTTGCGGGGTACGAGGACTCGGGCGGCATCTCGGGCGCGATCGCCCAGTCTGCCGACCGCCTCTACCTGTCCCTCGACCCCGAAGCTCGCTCTACGTGCCGGACCACGTTCCTCCGTCTCGTGGAGATCGGGGCCGACGGAGCTCCGATGCGCCGCCGGATCCCGATCCGGCCCATGCGACAGGATGCCGCTCACGAGCGCGTGCTCGCCACCCTCGCCAGCGCCCGGCTCGTGAGCGCCGAGGAGGACTCCCTCGTCGTCGCCCACGAATCGCTCGCCACCGCGTGGCCGCGGCTCCGGAGCTGGCTCGAGGACGACGCCGAGGGCCTCCGCACGATGCGAGCGCTCGCGAGCGCGGCCGACACGTGGGACGCCGACGGGCGTCCCGAGGAGGATCTCTACCGCGGGGCGCGACTCGCCGGCGCACTTGCGTGGCGCGAGGCGACCGCACCGGAACTCACCCCCGCCGAATCGGCGTTCCTCGAGGCATCCGACGCCCGGCAGCAGGCCGCCGAGGCCGATCTCGAGCGGCGCGCGGCGAACGATCGGCGCCAGAACCGCCGGCTGCGGGTGGCGCTCGGCGCCTCGGTCGCCCTGTTCGCCGTCGCCGCAATCGCGGGAGGACTCGTCGCGGCTGGATCGATCGAGACCGAGCGTCAGCGCGAGACCGCCCGGATCGAGGCGCTCACGAGCACCGCGCTGTCGCTGCGCGCGACCCAGCCGGATGTCGCGAGCCTGCTCGCCGCGGAGGCCCACCGTCGCTGGCCCGACGACCCGCGTTCCCGCTCCGCGCTGCTCGGAACCATGACGGGTTCGCTCGGCAAGCTCGCCACGACCCCCGTGGACGGTGCGGGGGAGATCGCGGGCGTCCTCGTCCCCGGCACGCGCACGGCCGTCCTGGCCACCGACGTGCCCGATCTCCGTGTCATCGACGTCGACTCGGGTGAACTGGTCCGCACGATCGACATCCCTCGCGCGAGCGCGTTCCTTGACAGTCGGCTCGGTCCGGCGCTGAGCTGGGACGGGACCCGCGTCGCCACCGTCGAGCAGACCCTCACCGACTACCTCGACCGCTCGGGCGGCCGACTGAGCGTCGCCGACGTCGCATCCGGTGCAGCGGTGCTCGAGCCCATGGACCTCGACTTCCTGGTGAGCACGCTCGCCGTCAGCCCCGACGGCAGCGCGGTCGCCGCGATCGACGAGGTGGGGACGCTCCGCCTCGTCGACGTCGCGAACGGCGATATCCGCATCGTCTCCGGCATCCCGACGCACGAGCCCGAGATGGACACCGACCGCGCCGGCGTCGTGCGATTCGCCCCGGACGGCCGCCTGCTCTACGGTGCCCTGGACGGCCGGTTGCGCGTGGTCGACCCCTCGTCGGCCCGCGTCCGGGACGAGATCATGATGCCCGCCGACGCGGTCAACGTCTCGATGGCGATCGTGTCCGGCGCGCAGGTCGTGACCACCGGCGACCGCCGGATCGCGCTCGTGGACCTCGTCTCCGGCCAGGTGGTGTGGTCTCAGGAGTTCGCGGAGTCCGGGGAGCTGTGCCGCTGGGTCACCGCGTCGGCCGAGCTCCGCACCGTCTACTGCGGCGGGCTCGAGGCCACCATCGAGGAGCGCAGCCTGCGCACCGGCGCGCCGACCGGCATCGTGCTGGAACCGCGGCTCGGGTACGTCGGGCCGATCGCCGTGACCTCGGAAGGTCGAGAGCTGATCGCACTCGGCCGTGGAGCCCCGACGATCACCCGCTGGATGCTCGACGGCTCGGGTCTCGCGTCCCGTCTCCTCCTCCCCGGATGGTCGGTCATCGGGTCGTACTCGCGCATCGAGCCGCATGTCATCGTCGCGCGCCGGCCGGCTGCCGGGAGCACGGAGGGCGGATACACCGAGTACGCGGTGCTCGACACCGCCTCCGGCGAGATCGTGAGCCGGCTCCCGATCCCGTCCTACCGGGTGTCGTGGGCGGGCGCCGACATGCTCTACGGCGAATTCGGCGGCGAGGGCGCCGACCACGACGGGTTCTACGACGTGCGGACGGGCACTCTCGTCCCGGGCTCGGCGCTCCCGGACGACCTCGTCAGAACCTTCCCCGACGCCACGGGCGATCGGATGTTCGCGGTGCGGGAGGGCGGCGAGGTCTGGACCATGGACGCCGCAACCGGCGAGCGCGTCGAGCCGACGTTCCATGTCGACGGCTTCCCGATCTCGCTGTCCACCACGGCAGACGGCGGCGAGGTGCTCGCGACCGTCTGGCAGGAGGGGGAGGACGGCGAAGCGGACCAATATCTGAGCCGCGTGTTCGACGGGACCGACGGGGAGCCGCTGCGCACGGGGCTCCACCGAGCCGCCGCGACCGTCTTCACGTCGCCCGGCGAGATCCTCACCGTGTGGGACGACAACCGACTCGTCCGTCACGACAGCACGACGTTCGAGCCGATCGAAGTGCTGCCGGCCGTTCCGGGGCGCCTCGAAGCGGTGAGCATCGACGCCGACGGACGGCTGCTCAGTGCATACTCGCCCGACGGCACGGTGTCGATCTACGACCTCGAGGCGGGCCTGCGGCTCGGCGACCCGATCCCCGTGACGACGCCGTCGGCGGCGTCGGGCATGTTCCGGGCCGATGGCGAGGAGATCGCGGTCAACGTGGCCGGCGGGGTCGCCGTCTGGGACCTGCGGCCCGAGACCCACGCGGATGCCGCGTGCAGGATGGCCGGTCGCGACCTGACCCGCGAGGAGTGGAACTCCTACCTCGGCGAGCTCGGGGCGTATCGGACGACGTGCGGTCTCGGCGATCCGTCCGCCGGGTGATGACCCGTCGAGCGGCTGCGCCGCTCACGCGAGCAGCGCGCCGAGACCGAACATGAGCAGGATGTCGAGGTAGAGGGCGGCCGACACCGCGAGTCCGGTCAGGTACAGCGCCGCTTGCACGACCGCCGTGCGCCGCCGCCCGATCAGGAACGCGATCGCGAACAGGCCCACGGGCAGCAGGATGGCGGCGATGAGCACGACCCAGCCCAGCCCGGTGATCGTCGTCTCGAGGGCCGCGGCGATCCCGGCCATCCCGACGAGGTTGCCGACCCCCTCCCAGGCGTCGTACGCGAAGAACAGCCCGAAGGCGATCGCGAGGGTCAGCTCGAGCCAGAACGGGGTGCGGCGGGCCGGCGCCTCGACCTCGGCACTCATGGGGTCACCCCTGCCACGAACGCGATCGGCAGCAGGACGACGGCGCCGACGAGCAGCCAGACCAGGCGCAGCCTCGTGCGACCGCGAGTCAGCGCGAAGGTGATGCCGAACCAGAGCGCGGGCGCGAGGACCGCGAGCCACGTCCCCACCGCGAACATGACCTGCGAGAGCGGATCGGCGGCCGTGTTCTGCACGCGCAGCACGCTGAGGATCCAGCCGAGCGTGTAGAGGAGGTACACGCCTCCGAACACCCCGAGGAGCACGAGCTCGGCGGAGCCGGGCTGTGCTGGGACGCGCTCGTCGACCTCCTCGGCCTCCTCGGCGGCCGAAGAGGATGCCCCGGCATGCGCCGTCACGACCTCGCCCGCCGTCGTGTCGGCGCCGGTCGCAGAGGTGAGCGGGGCGGGCGTGCCGACCCGCTTCCAGCCGGGCGCGAGCGCGTCGTCGTCGCCCTCCCAGCGAAGGGCGTCATCCTCGTCGGGGTCCGGGCTCATGCGACCAGACTAGCGATCCGGACGGCGCCCGGGGCGCCGGAGCGTGAGGGGGTCAGTGGCCGGCTGCGCCCGGTCGTCGCTCGGCCAGGTCGCGGTATACGTCGCCGGACACGGGCACGTCGACGTCGAGTCGCCGCTCGGCCAGATCGCGGTACACGTCGCCGGTCACGGGCGCACCGACGTCGAGTCGCCGCTCCGCCTGGTCGCGGTAGAGCTCGGCTCCCGCGGGTCCGCGTTCACGCGCCAGCTCAGACCGTCGCTCGGCGAGGTCGCGGTACCCGCCTCGCTGCTCCGCGGTCTGGGCGTCGGAGATCCGTTCGGCGACCGCAGCGGTCGACTGCCCCGCGCAGGCAGAGCAGGCCAGTCCGGCCGAGGCCGCGAGCACACCGGTCGCGATGATGCGCTGGATGTTCTGCGTGGTGTTCATGACGGCAGGTTCACTCGCGCCGGTATGGTCTCGTGGCGCGATCGGTATGGAACGGGTATGGACGCGTGCCACCGTTCGTTGACAACCTCTCGGACCGCGCCCACACTGCAGGTGTGGAGATCCGGGTTCTCGGTGACCTCACGACCGACGGCGGGCGACTCAGCCCGAAAGAGCGTTCACTGCTCGCCGTCCTCGTCCTTCGATCCGGCACTGTCGTCTCACCGTCCGAGCTGGCGGATGCGGTGTGGGGCGATGACCTGCCAGCGACCTGGCGGAAGCAGCTGCAGGCCTTCGTCGTGCAGATCCGTCGGGCGCTCGGAACGACGGCGGTCGCCACGCTCCGCACCGGCTACCGACTGCGCGTCGACTCGGAATCGATCGACGCCGCGCGGTTCGAGCGGTACCTCGCCGACGCTGCAGCGCATCGGGCGACCGGCGATCCGGCTCGCGCAGTGGACCTGACCGAGCGCGCGCTCTCGCTCTGGACGGGCACCCCGTACGCCGATCTGGCGGACTGGCCGGCTGCCGTCGCCGAGGCCGAGCGGCTGCAGGAGATCAGGGCCGGAGGCGAGGAGGACCTGCTGGCGGCCCGGCTCGAGTGCGGCGAGCATCGCACGGTGGTCCCCGACGCCGAGCGACTGGTCCGCAGCGACCCGCTCCGAGAACGACGATGGGCGATCCTCGCGACGGCGCTCTACCGGAGCGGCCGCCAAGCCGACGCACTCGCCGCGCTCCGCACCGCTCGCCACCGGCTCGCCGACGAGCTCGGCATCTCCCCCGGCGCAGAACTGGTCGGACTGGAGTCGGCGATCCTCAACCAGGATCCTGCCCTCGCCCCGCCCGAAGCACCCAGGTCTGTGGAAGCCGACTGCCCGTATCGCGGACTGCGGCCGTTCGGGACCGAGGACGCGGACGCGTTCTTCGGGCGCGACGCCGACATCCGGGCGGCGCTCAACCGTCTCGAGGCATCCCCCTTCCTCGCCATCTCGGGCGCGTCCGGGAGTGGCAAGTCGTCGCTCCTGCTCGCCGGGATCGTGCCTGCGCTCCGGGCCCGCGGTGAGCACGTCGTCGTGATCGGTTCGGGCGCGGCAGCGCTCCCCCGGTTCCGCGCCGCGCTCGTCGAGCAGCGCGACGGGGTCGCGGTCATCGACCAGTTCGAGGAGCTCTTCCATTCGGGACTGTCCGACGCGCAGATCGACGAGGCCGGCGCGTTGATCGCGGGCGCGGTCGCGGTCGGACGACGCGTCATCGTCGCGGTGCGCGCCGACTTCCTCAGCGCGTGCGCCGCCGAGCCTGCCATCGGGTCGCTTTTCGCCGAGTCGGTGCACCTGGTCGGGCCGCTCACCCCCGAGGGCCTGCGCAGCGCGATCGAGGATCCCGCGGCGCTCGCGGGGCTTCGGCTCGAACCGGGGCTGGTCGAACTGATCCTTCGGGATGCCGCGGGCGCTCCCGGTGTGCTTCCGCACGTGTCGCACGCCCTCGTCGAGACCTGGTCGCGGCGCGAGGGCTCGACGCTGACCGTGGCGGGGTACGAGGCATCCGGAGGGATCTCAGGCGCCATCGCGCAGTCGGCCGACCGCCTCTACCTCTCGCTCGGCCCCGACGCCCGAGCGACCTGCCGGTCCACCTTCCTGCGGCTCGTCGAGATCGGGGCGGATGGCGCGCCGATGCGCCGACGCATCCCGATCCGGCCGATGAGGCAGGATGCCGCGCACGATCGCCTCCTCACGCGCCTCGCCACCGCGCGGCTGGTCAGTGCCGAGGAGGACTCGCTCGTCGTCGCCCACGAATCGCTCGCCACGGCCTGGCCCCGTCTCCGCGGCTGGCTCGAGGAGGACGCCGACGGCCTCCGCACGATGCGAGCGCTCGCCGCCGCCGCCGACGCGTGGCAGGCGGGCGATCGATCCGAGGAGGACCTCTACCGCGGAGCACGCCTCAATGCCGTCCTCGCCTGGCGTGACGCCGCACACCCCGAGCTCACGGAGACCGAGGTCGCCTTCCTCGAGGCGTCCGTTCGGCAGGAGCGCGCCGCCGTCGAGGAGATCGAGCAGCGCGCACGGCACGACCGGACGCAGAACCGCCGGCTGCGCGTCCTGCTGGCGTCGGCCGTCACCCTGTTCGCCATCGCCGTGACGGCCGGCGGCTTCGTCGCCGCGGGATCGAACGAGACGGCGCAGCAACGCCGGACGGCCCAGATCGAGGCCCTCACCAACGCGGCACTCGCGTTGGGGGCGACCGAGCGCGATGTCGCCGCACTGCTCGCGGTGGAGGCCTACCGCCGATGGCCCGACGATCCTCGGGCCCGTTCGGCGCTGATGGGCGTCATGACGCGCTCGCACGGACTGCTCACGACGACCTATCTCGAGGGCGTCGAGGACATGTCCGGCATGCTGATCCCGGGAACGCAGCGGGTCGTCGGCGTGACGGCCGATGGCGTCGCGGTCTACGACATCGACTCCGGCCGGCTGCAGTATCCGCTCGACCTGCCCGGCGAATTCTCCTGGGTGGACAGTCGGTACGGTCCGGCTATCAGCGGAAACGGAGAACGGGTCGCGAGTGCCAGGCCCATCGTCGACGATGAGGGTGAGCAGGTGGGGACGGCGCTCGCTGTGGCGGACATCGCGACGGGCGATCTGGTTGCTCCGGTGATCGAGCTCGACGTCCTGCTGAGTTCGATCACGATGGATCACGACGGACTGCTCATCGCAGCGGTCGATCAGGTCGGCTCCCTCCGCTTGGTCGAGGCGAACAGCGGCGAGGTGAGGCAGGTCGCCGACACTGCGGTCCATGAGCCGGTGTGGAACACGGATCGCGCCGGGACCGTCCGCTTCACGCCCGAAGGTCGCCTGCTGTACGGCACCGTGGAGGGACCGCTGCTGATGGTGGACGCGGCGACGGCCGCGGTCGTCGCGACGGTGCCGATGCCCGCGGAATCGGCGAACGTCTCCATGACGGTGGTCTCCGACTCGCAGGTCGTCACGACGGGCGATCGTCGGATCTCGTCCGTCGACCTCGCCGCGGGACGCGTCGACTGGTCGCAGCCCTTCGCCTCGAACGCGAACGAGCCGTGCCCCTGGATGACGGCGTCCGCCGAGTTCCGGACCGTGTACTGCGGCAATCTGTTCGGGCAGATCGAGGAGCGCAGCCTCGACACCGGCGCACTGACGACGCGTTCGTTCAACCCACTGCTCGGGTTCGCGGGGACCCTTGCGGTCGCCGAAGACCGTCAGGAGCTCGTCGTCGTCGGCCGCGGCAATGCGATCACGCGGTGGAAGCTCGACGGATCCGGCGCCGTCACCCGGGTCGTCGCGCCGGGGTGGGTGATCCGCGACCGGTATTCGCCGACGGGCTCGAGTCTCGTCGTCGCCCGTCGCACGGACGGCGCGGAATGGTGGGCGGACTACCGCGAGTTCGGCGTGCTCGACACGCGTACCGGTGAGCTGACACATCGCCTTCCCACCCCCTCGTTCGGCGTCAAGTGGGCCGGAGCGTCGACCCTCGTGGGCGACTTCGGCGGCGAAGGGCCGCAACGCACCGGTTTCATCGACCTCAGGACCGACGAGATCTTCTCGGGAGACCCCCTGCCCGACGACGCTCTGGACGTCTGGACGAACGCTGTGGGCGACCGGATGTACGCCGGCCGAGCGGGCGGCGAGATCTGGACCGTCGACCCCGAGACCGGACGTCGGATCGAACCGACGCTGCAGACCGACGGCGGCGATCCGGTCCACGTGACGACGAGTCCTGACGGAGACCGTGTGCTCGTGACGAGCTGGAACTCGGAGTACATGCCCGATTCGATCCTCTTCGACTCGGAGACCGGGGAGCGGATCCGAGCCGGGCTCGTGCGACTCGGCATCACCTCGCTGACCGGGCGAGACGAGGTCGTCACCGTCTTCCGCAACCGGTCGATCTTCCGCTACGACGCCGACACCTTCGAGCGGATCGGTTCCCTCCCGAGCGGAACCGGCGGCCTCGACGCCGTGAGCGTGAGCGGCGACGGCCGGACGCTGGCCGCGTACGACATGAATGAGACGGTGTCCGTCTACGACCTCGTCGGCGGGATCCGACTCGGTGATCCCATCCCCGCGGCGGGCGAATGGAACTTCCCCGGACAGGGCACGTTCTCGGGCGTGATCCGCGCCGACGGCGAGGAGCTCGCGGTCAACATCGCCACGGGCATCGCCCTGTGGGACCTCCGAGCACCCTCGCACGCGGATGCCGCGTGCCGGATGGCCGGCCGCGATCTCACCCGCGACGAGTGGCGCGCGTACCTCTCCGGGTTCGGCCCGTATCGATCGACGTGCGGGTTCGGCGGCACGCCGCCGCGCGGCGGGCCGATCGGCTGACGTTCAGCCGAGGCCGACGACCCGCTGGTGGACGTACACGTCCGGGGCCTCGGACGGTCCGCTCAGCCTGCGGTGCACACGAGGATCGGTGTCGTCGGGAACGACGCGCGGCATCGGCACCGGCTCGAGCGGCCCGTCGTCCTCGATCTGCTGACGGAGGGTGGGTCGTGGGCGCGAGGGGGCCGATCCTCCGTCGGCTTCCAGCTGCTGCCTCAGGTTGGACCGCGGGACGGACGGGATCGACGGAACCGTGCCACGGTCGGCCTCGAGCTGCTGGCGCAGGTTCCTCGGAGCTGTCGGCGAGGTGATCCCGGAGTCGGCGGGCACAACCTGGCGGACGACGTGGTGACCGCGCGGGTCGCTGTCGCTCGGCACGAAGCGGACGTTGTCGACATCTCGCGGAGAGGCGTCGGTCTCGCCCGCGTGGGCGGTGATCGGCGTGATGGCGAGTGCGCATCCGAGGAGGATCGCGGTCGCCGGTCCGATACGACGGGTACGGCTTGCGGTGTTCATGTCTTCGACGATCCGCCACCCCGGTATGGGGCCGCCCCCGACCGGTATGAGGCGGGTATGCCGAGCGGAACGGCCCGCCCGGGTGTCCCCGGACGGGCCGTTCGGTCATCACGCTCAGAAGACCGGCGTCCCGCCCCGCGTGAGCCGCCAGTTCTCGACGTGGAACTCGGCCGGATCGATCACGCCCGCCTCCGAGGCGTACGAGACGATGGCCTCGCGGATGGCGACCTGCGCGTTGTACACGACCGGGGCCGTCGCGATGTGCGGGAAGCCGCCGCCGCCCGACTGCCGGTAGTTGTTCACCGCCACGAGGAATCGCTGGTCGGATGCCACGGGCGCTCCGCCAGACGAGAGGTTCGCGATGCGCGAGCCGACGGGCTGCGAGATGTCGACGTCGTAGTCGATGCCCGAGAACTGGTCGTAGTTGTAGTCGGGCGTTCCGCCGGCGTTGGTCCACGACGCCGGGGCGACCGGGGCGCCGGGATCCACCTGGGCGAAGTACTTCGCCGAGTACTCGAGGTAGTCCCTGATCTGCGCACCGGTCAGCACGGACGCGAGCAGGGTGTTGTCGTAGATGTAGAGCCCCGCGACATCCTTGATCGTCACCTCGCCGGCCGGGAACGTCGCCGCACGGTTGAACGGTGCCGCGATCGAGACGATCGGCAGTGCGGCCTCGGGCGTCCCCGCGACGGCCGCCGCGACGGTCTCGGTCTGCACGGCGTTGACGTAGTCGAGGATCGCGGTGTCCTTCCAGCACGCCTCGGCCGCCGACATCGCCTCGGTCGAGGTGGCGACGGGCGTGTTGACGTACTGCACGACGGCGTCGTGCTGCGCGCGAACCACCGCGACGAGCGCAGGGTCGTCGACGACGGTCCTCGTGTCGACCGTCAGTGCAGACCCGTTCGCGACGCTCCACGCGCCGCGCGCGAACTCGAGCTCGAGGTCGAAGACGCTGACCCGCTGGCCCCAGTTCTTCGGCTCGCTCATGATCACCGAGCGACCGGTCTGCGCGTTGGTGACGATGCGCTGCGGCACGTCGCGGTGGGCGTGCCCGAAGAGGATGACGTCGATGTCGGGCACCTGCTCGGCCACGAGCGCTGCGGCGTTCTCGACGGGCAGCTCGTCGCCGTACGAGGATGCGCCGCTGTCGCCCGAGTGGGCGCTGACGACGACGATGTCGGCCCCGGCCTGCTTCATCACCGGCACCCAGCGCGCGGCGGCCTCCACGAGGCTCTGCACCTCGATCTTCCCGCTCACGTTCGCCTTGTCCCAGATGACGACGCCGGGGTTCGTGAGGCCGAGGACGCCGACGCGGATCGGCGGCCGGCCCTGCACCTTCATGGTCTTGATCGTGTAGGGCGCGTAGGCGGGCACCTTCGTACCCGCGTGCACTGCGTTCGCGGCGAGCACGTCGGCGTCCATCTGGCCGATCCAGTAGTCGAGGAACTCGAGGCCGTAGTTGAACTCGTGGTTCCCGAGCGCGACGGCGTCGTAGCCGATCGCGTTCATCTGCGCCGCGATCGGGTGCACGGCGCCCGACTCGGTGACCGGGTCCACGAGCGCGTAGTAGAAGCCGAGCGGCGAGCCCTGGATCGTGTCGCCCGCGTCGAAGAGCAGTGTGTGCTCGCGACCGCGGTCGGCGCGGACCTGGTTCACGACGCTCGACACGCGCGCCAGGCCGATCGCGTTGCCGGCGCTGTCGCTGTAGGTGGCGTCCTTGTAGTAGTCCCAGTTGACGGCGTTGCTGTGGAGGTCGGAGGTGCCCATGATCGTGATCTTCACATTGCCGTCGCGCGGCGCCGCCTGCGCGGCGGCGGGCCATCCGGCCGCGGCGAGCACGCTCGCAGCAGATGCGCCGATGAGCACGTTGCGTCGACTGACACCGGATGGCGCTGGCGCGACCTCCTCGTCCGGGACGGCGCAGGAGCACCAGCGTGGAGTGGGTTCGGGGTCTGGGTGGGTGTGTCGGGTCATGGGATCAGATGCGACCACAACGGAACGAGCCGTGACAAGGGGGTGCACCGGATTCGCTCATCTGCGCACGGCGTCGGTCCGGCCCGGAGCGTCCGGGCCGGGCCGACTGCCGCGGACGTTCCGCGGCTCGGGGCGGTCAACGCGTCAAGCAGTCGGTCACGTCGACGGATCCTGCCGCCATGCAGGCGCGGACGAGGAGCTCGCGGACGTAGCGGTCGGCGGCCTCGTGCGGCGACCTGGCCGCCAGCCCAGCCCGGGCCTCGAGCTCGCGGACGTAGCGGTCGGCGGCCTCATGCGGCGACCTGGCGGCGAGAAGCGCCCGATCCTCGAGTTCGCGGACGTAGCGGTCGGCCGATTCCCGGACGAGGGCTCGGTGCTGCTCGGGGGCGATGGGGGCCGCGGCGGCGACCCGGGTGTCGTTCCCGCCCGCGACGACCGCCGGCTCGGCGGTCGCGCATCCGGCGAGGGAGGCCGCCAGCGCGACGACGGTCGCAGCGACGGCGAGGCGATTCGTTCTGGTCGAGGTGTTCATGTGGATCACACTGCGCCGCGCGGGTATGCACGCGGTCCCCGGCGGTATGCGGCCGGTATGCGGGGTATGCGCGCGACGTTGACGCCGCCCCGCGAACGGCGAACAATGCGGAGCATGAGCGTGGCGGTCTTCGGCCCGCTCACTCTCGAGGGGGTCTCGCTCAGCCCGAGGGAGCGCACGGTGCTCTCGGCGCTGGTCCTCCGCGCGGGTCGGCCGATCACGACCGACGAACTCGCCGAGGCGCTCTGGGGCGGCGATCTCCCGGAGACCTGGACGAAGCAACTGCAGGCGTCCATCGGCCGGTTGCGGAACGCGGTCGGACGCAACGGGATCGAGACGACGCCAGGCGCGTACACGCTGCGGATCGACCCCGACTCCGTCGATGCCGAGCGCTTCGAGCGCCTCGCGGCATCCGCCCGCCGTCACCTCGACGACGATCCCTCACGCGCGCTCGATGCCGCGGAACGCGCGCTGGAACTCTGGCGTGGCACGCCGTATGCCGACCTCGGATCGTGGCCCCCCGCCGTCGTGGAGGCGGGGCGTCTCGACGAGGAGCGGATGGAGCTGGAGGAGATCCGCGTCGACGCCCACCTCAGGCTGGGCGAGGACGCGGCATCCGTCGCCGATGCGGAGCGACTCGTGCGAGAGGCGCCGCTGCGGGAGCGGCGGTGGGTCCTGCTCGCCACAGCCCTGTACCGGAGCGGTCGCCAGGCCGACGCGCTCGCGGCCATCCGCGCCGCGCGCGAACGACTCGCCGACGAGCTCGGCGCGGAGCCCGGTACGGAGCTCGTGGAACTCGAGCTCGGCATCCTGCGGCACGACGATGCCCTCGACCTGGATGAGCCGCCCACGAGGGCGAGCGCAGCCTGCCCGTATCGCGGGTTGCAGCCGTTCGGCGTCGAGGACGAGGACGACTTCTTCGGTCGGGACGCCGACATCGAGGCCGCACTCGGCCGGCTCGGCCGGTCCCGATTCCTCGCGGTGTCGGGCGCATCGGGAAGCGGGAAGTCCTCGCTCGTGCGCGCGGGCGTCGTCCCGGCCCTGCGGCGGCGCGGCGATCGTGTCGTCGTCCTCACCCCGGAACGGGACCTCGACGTGAGGATCCGGGAAGCCGCGTGGTCGGGGCGCACCGAGGTCGTGGTCGTCGACCAGTTCGAGGAGGTGTTCCACTCGGGCGAGGCCGACGTCGACACCGCCGCGCGTGCGATCGCGGAGGCCGCCGTGACGGGCACGACCGTCGTGCTGGTGGTGCGCTCGGACTTCCTCGACGACTGCGCCGGCCACCCCGACCTGGCGCCGCTCGTGGCCGAGGGCGTCCACCTCGTCGGCCCGATGGCGCCCGCCGCCCTGCGGGAGGCCATCGAGCAACCCGCCCGGCGCGCCGGCCTCCGCCTCGAACCCGGGCTGGTCGAGCTCATGCTGCGGGATGCCGCGGGCGAGGCGGGCGCGCTCCCCCACCTCTCGCACGCACTCGTCGAGACGTGGCTTCGGCGCGAGGGCGCGACCCTCACGGTCGCGGGATACGAGGCCTCCGGCGGCATCTCGGGCGCGATCGCCCAGTCGGCCGAACACCTCTACCAGTCGATGGACGCCGATCAGCGCGTGACGTGCCGCCGGCTCCTCCTGCGGCTGGTGGCACTGGCGCCCGACGGAAGCCCCGTCCGCCGCAGGGTGCCGTCCAGACCGCTGCGAGCGGATGCCTCGCGGGAGCAGGTGCTCTCGATGCTGGCCGGATCGAGGCTCGTGAGCGCCGAGGCCGACTCGGTGGAGGTGGCGCACGAGTCCCTCGCCACCGCCTGGCCGCGCCTCCGCGCCTGGCTCGAGGAGGACGCCGAGGGCACGCGCATCCTCGCTGCCGTGGCTGCCGCCGCGGAGGCGTGGAGCGCCGCGGGCCGCCCCGACGACGATCTCCTGCGCGGGGCGCGCCTTCAGGCGGCCGTCGAGTGGCGGGATGCGGCGCCGCGGGACCTGACCGACGTCGAGCGGGCGTTCCTCGACGCATCCGCCGCCCGAGCGACCGCGGAGGTGAAGCAGCTCGAGGAGCGCGCGGAGCGCGACCGGCGCCAGAACCGGCGGCTCCGCACGCTCCTCGTGGCCGCGGTGGGCTTGATCGTGCTGCTCGTCGGCGCCGGTTCCGTCGCCGTGGTCTCCTCGCGGGAGGCGAACGCGCAGCGCGACAGCGCTGCGCTCGAGGCGCTCGTCGCCACGTCGCTCGCGCTGCGCACGACCGAGCGCGATGTCTCGGCGCTCCTCGCCGCAGAGGCCTACCGACGCTGGCCCGCCGACCCGCGCACGCGGTCGGGGCTGATGAGCACTCTGCAAGGCGCCGGCGGATTCCTCGGTACCGCGGTCGTGGCATCGTCCGGAGACGTCTACGGAAGCCTCATCCCCGGCACGGAGCGCGTGCTGGTCGTCACGGCCGTCGGGGAGGCCGGCATCCATGACGCCACGACCGGAGAGGTGGTCCGAGAACTCGACCTCGGGTTCGATCCCGGCTCGACCCCGCCCGATCCGCTCGTCGAGGTGAGCGGCGATGGCCGGGTCGGCGCCGTGTTGTGGTCTGCGCACTCCCAGCCCGGTACGCGTCCCTCGTCCAACATCTCCACGCGGTCCGATCTCGTGGTGTTCGATCTCGAACGCGCCGACCGCATCGCGGGGCCGATCAGGATCGACGTGGGAACCGGTGCGCTCGCCGTGAACGCCGACGGCTCGATCATCGCGATCGCCGAGTACCGAGACGGGGCCGTGACGCTCGTCTCGACCTCGGACCTGCTGATGCGCTCCATCGCCCGAGAGACACCCGTGGCGCCTCCCGCACCGTGGACCTTCAACTACCCGCACGCCGCTGCGCTCGCGTTCGACGGTCGAGATCGACTCCTGGTCGGACGGTTCGACGACCGCGTCGACGTGATCGATCCCGCGTCGGCGTCGATCGAGACGACCATCCGAGTTCCCGAATCCTCTGCGAACGCCGCGATGGCGGTCGGCGCCTCGGGGCTCGTGATCGCGTCGGGGGCCTCCGGGCTCATCGCGTTCGAACCCGACGGGCGACGGATCCGGTGGTCGACGGACCTCAGTCTGCCCGTCCCGGAGTCATGCAACTGGCTCGCCGTGTCGGAGTCGAGGCAACGCGTGTACTGCGGGAGCCGATTCGGGCGGATCGACGTGTTCGACCTCGCCGACGGCGCCCCGATTTCCGCGGAGGAGCTCGGTCCGTTCTACGGCGAGGTCGGAACGATCGACGTGAGCGCCGACGGCTCGATCCTGACCGCCGTCAGCGGCAGTCAGCCGATCATCACCAGGTGGCGGCTGGATGGGCTCGGCCTCGGCCGGCGGATGGTGGCCGCGGAGCACGCGTTGGCGGGACCGTACTCGTTCGAAGGCTCATCCGTCGTGACGGCACCCCGGGCCGGCTCCGCGGTCGGCCTGCCCTTCGACATCGTCGGGCGCCAATCGGACGTACTCGAGCGCAGGCCGATCTTCGACGGGGTCGTCGTGGTGGACACGGTGACCGGCGACGTGAGCTATCGCTTCGACGGGCCGGTCAGCGATGTCGGCTGGACTCGAGGCTGGCGACTCTACGCGCGCTCAGCCGAGGACCGGTTGTTCCGCATCATCGATGCCGAGACCGGGCAGGTCGTCGGGACGCCCATCTGGGGGGTCGATTCGTTCGTCACCTCGCTCCGCGGCGTGGGACTGACTGCGGTGCGCGAGGACGGTCGCATCGAGGAGTTCGATCCGCAGACCGGTCGCGGGACCGGCGAGTCGTGGCGGGTGGAGGGGTTTCCGCAATGGCTCTCGGTCGCTCCCGGGGAGGACCGGATCGCCGTGACCCACTGGAGCGATGGATCGCCGTCGGACAAGGACACGTCGACGAGCGCGCGGGAAGGGACCTGGTTGGCGGTCCTCTCCGGTGATGACCATCGAATCCTGTACGACGAGCCGACGGAGGTCGACGCCCACGTCATGCTCGGGGGCGGCGAGCTCATCGGCATGGAGGGCACGCGCATGGGTCGGTACCGAACCGATCCCGTCGAACGCGTGGGAACGGTGCCCGGCGCCGTGGGCGATCTGGAGCACCCGTCGCTGAGCGACGACTCACGCACCCTGCTCGTGATGGCCGGCGACGCCACCGCATTGCTCTACGACACGGCGACCGGAGCGCGGATCGGCGAGCCGTTCCCGACCGACGACCGTCCGCTCTCCGGAGCCATCCTGGACTACGCGGGCAACCCGATCGCGGTCTCGATGCCCGACGGGTTCCTCCGCCCTGATGGGCTCGAGATGGCTTTGACGATGCCCGAGGGCGTCGTCGCGTGGGATCTCGACCCCGACCACCAATTCGAGTTCGCCTGCCGGATCGCCGGACGCGACCTGACCGAGAGCGAGTGGCGCACGTACCTCGCCGGCCTCGGAGCACGACAGAGCACGTGCGGGTTCGACTGACGTCGGGCGCCTGAACGCCGACGGCGGGGCCGGCAAGAGCCGGCCCCGCCGTGCGGGTGGGTCTCGATACGCGTCCGCCTGCGGCGGGCGCTACTCGACCAACGGAAGGATCAGCGAGCGACCTCGCCGTCCCCCTGCGCCGAAGGCGCATCGACAGGCACAGCGTCGCCGACTGCGAGGACGCGCAAGGACGCGAGCGTCAGCGTGCGACCTCGCCGTCCACGTAGTCGTCCTCGTTGACCTGGGTCCATGCGAAGAGCTTGCGCAGGTCGCGGCCGGTGGTCTCGATGGGGTGCTGCTCGCCCTTGGCACGGAGCTCGAGGAACTCCTTCTGGCCGTTGTCCTGGTCGGCGATGAAGCGCGTGGCGAAGGTGCCGTCCTGGATGTCGGCGAGCACCGCCTTCATGTTCTCCTTGACCGACGGGTCGATGACGCGCGGGCCCGAGACGTAGTCGCCGTACTCGGCCGTGTCGGAGACCGACCAGCGCTGCTTGGCGATGCCGCCCTCCCACATGAGGTCGACGATGAGCTTCAGCTCGTGGAGCACCTCGAAGTACGCGATCTCGGGCTGGTAGCCGGCCTCGACGAGCGTCTCGAAGCCGTACTGCACGAGCTGCGAGGTGCCGCCGCAGAGCACGGCCTGCTCGCCGAACAGGTCGGTCTCGGTCTCTTCCGTGAAGGTCGTCTTGATGACGCCGGCGCGGGTGCCGCCGATGCCCTTCGCGTACGACTTCGCGATGTCCCAGGCCGTGCCCGAGGCGTCCTGCTCGACGGCGATGATGTCGGGGATGCCGCGGCCCGCGACGAACTCGCGACGCACGGTGTGGCCGGGCGCCTTCGGCGCGACGAGGATGACGTCGACGCCCGCCGGGGCCTCGATGTAGCCGAAGCGGATGTTGAAGCCGTGGCCGAAGACGAGCACGTCGCCCTCGTTCAGGTTGTCCTTCACCGACTCGGCGAAGATGTGACGCTGGTACTGGTCGGGAGCGAGGATCACGACGACGTCGGCCCAGGCCGCCGCGTCGGCGACGTTCTTGACCTCGAAGCCCGCCTCTTCGGCCTTCTGGATCGACTTCGAGCCCTCCTTGAGGCCGATGACGACCTCGACGCCCGAGTCGCGCAGGTTCTGCGCGTGCGCGTGGCCCTGCGAGCCGTAACCGATGACGGCGACCTTCCGACCCTGGATGATCGAGAGGTCAGCGTCCTGGTCGTAGTACATCTCAGCCATTGCGGTTCTTTCTCCTTGTGGTGGTGTTCGGTGACGGATGTCGCGGCTCGCGCCGCGGCATCCGATTCAGTTCTTGAAGACGCGTTCGGTGATGGACTTGCCGCCGCGCCCGATGGCGAGGAGGCCCGACTGGGCGATCTCCTTGATGCCGTACGGCTCGAGGACCTTCAGCAGCGCGGTGGTCTTTCCCGAGTCGCCGGTGACCTCGATCACGAGCGCATCGGTCGAGACGTCGACGACGCGGGCGCGGAAGAGGTTGACGGCCTCGAGCACCTGCGAGCGCGTCGTGTTGTCGACGCGGACCTTGATGAGCAGGTGCTCGCGCTGCACCGACTGCGTCGGGTCGAGCTCGACGATCTTGATCACGTTGACGAGCTTGTTCAGCTGCTTCGTGACCTGCTCGAGCGGCAGGTCCTCCACGTCGACGACGACGGTGATGCGGCTGAGGCCGTCGATCTCGGAGTGGCCGACCGCGAGCGACTCGATGTTGAAGCCGCGCCGCGCGAACAGCCCCGCGACGCGGGTCAGCAGGCCGGGCTTGTCCTCGACGAGGAGGGAGAGCACGTGGGTCGACATGTTCAGTCCTCCTGGCTGAAGGCCGGCGAGTGGTCGCGGGCGTACTGGATGTAGGAGTTGGAGACGCCCTGCGGGACCATCGGCCACACCATGGCGTCGGCGGAGACGACGAAGTCGATCACCACCGGGCGGTCGTTGGTCTCGAGCGCGAGCTTGATCGCGTCATCGACCTCCTCCTCCTTCGTGACCCGGATGCCGAGTGCGCCGTAGGCCTCGGCCATCTTCACGAAGTCGGGGACGCGAACGGTGTCGTGTCCCGTGTTCAGGTCGGTGTTGGAGTACCGGCCGTCGTAGAACAGGGTCTGCCACTGGCGGACCATGCCGAGCGAGGAGTTGTTGATGACCGCGACCTTGATCGGGATGTCGTTCAGGGTGCAGGTCGCGAGCTCCTGGTTCGTCATCTGGAAGCAGCCGTCGCCGTCGATCGCCCACACGGTGCGGTTCGGCTCGGCGACCTTGGCGCCCATGGCCGCCGGCACCGCGTAGCCCATGGTGCCCGCGCCGCCGGAGTTCAGCCACGAGTTCGGCCGCTCGTACTTGATGAACTGCGCGGCCCACATCTGGTGCTGGCCGACGCCCGCGGCGTAGACGCCCTCGGGACCGGTGAGCTCGCCGATGCGCTGGATCACGTACTGCGGCGCGAGCAGGCCGTCGGAGGTCGGCGCGAATCCGAGCGGGTACTCGGTGCGGAGGCCGTCGAGCGTGGCCCACCACTCCTCGAGGTCGGGCTGCGCCGCCTTCGTGACCTCGCGGTACGCGGCGAGCAGGTCGACGAGCACCTCCTTCGCGTCGCCCACGATGGGCACGTCGGCCGCGCGGATCTTGCCGATCTCGGCCGGGTCGATGTCGACGTGGACGACCTTCGCGTCGGGCGCGAAGAGCGCCGCCTTGCCGGTCACGCGATCGTCGAAGCGTGCGCCGAGCACGATCAGCAGGTCGGACTCCTGCAGCGCGAGCACCGCCGGGACGGTGCCGTGCATGCCCGGCATGCCGAGGTGCTGCTGATGCGAGTCGGGGAACGCGCCGCGGGCCATCAGCGTCGTGACGACGGGCGCCTTCGTCGCCTCGGCGAAGGCCGTCAGCTCGTCGGAGGCTCCGGCGCGGATGATGCCGCCGCCCACGTACAGCACGGGGCGCTTCGCCTCGGCGATGAGCTGCGCGGCGGCGAGCACCTGCTTGCCGTGCGCCTTCGTGATCGGGCGGTAGCCGGGCAGGTCGAGCTTCGGCGGCCACGAGAAGGCGAACGTCGCCTGCTGCGCGTCCTTCGTGATGTCGACGAGCACCGGGCCCGGGCGACCGGTCGAGGCGATGTGCGCCGCGGCCGCGATCGTCGCCGGGATCTCCTCCGCGCGCTTGACGAGGAAGGAGTGCTTCGTGATCGGCATCGTGATGCCGACGATGTCGGCCTCCTGGAACGCGTCGGTGCCCATGAGGTTCGAGAACACCTGGCCGGTGATCGCGAGCAGCGGCACCGAGTCCATGTGCGCGTCGGCGATGGCCGTCACGAGGTTCGTCGCGCCGGGGCCCGAGGTCGCGATCGCGACGCCGAGCTTGCCGGTCGAGGACGCGTAGCCCTCGGCGGCGTGGCCGGCACCCTGCTCGTGGCGGACCAGGATGTGCCGCAGGCGACGGCTGTCGAGCAGCGGGTCGTAGACGGGCAGGATCGCACCGCCGGGCAGTCCGAACACGTCGGTGATGCCGATGAGCTCGAGCGATCGCACGACCGCCTCGGCTCCGGTGAGCATCTCGGGCCCGTTCTGGGACTGCGACAGGGTGGCGGGCGATGGCACGGGGTTGGCTTCCGTGGTCATTCGATTCCTGTTCATGGTGATGGTGAGTTCGGGACAGGCGAGAGCCTCAGCCCGTGGTCGCGCCTTCGGCTGCGGAGCGCACGAGCTTGGAGTACTTCGCGAGGACGCCTCGGGTGTAGCGCGGAGGAAGCGGAGCCCAGCCGTCACGGCGGGCTGCCAGCTCGGACTCGTCGACCAGTAGGTCGATGGAACGAGCCGCGATATCGACCCGAATCAGATCACCATCGCGCACGAAGGCGATCGGACCTGCGTCCACCGCCTCGGGTGCCAGATGGCCGATGCACAGGCCGGTTGTGCCGCCTGAGAATCGACCGTCCGTCAAGAGTAGTACATCTTTTCCGAGCCCAGCGCCCTTGATGGCGGCGGTGATGGCGAGCATCTCGCGCATGCCGGGCCCGCCCTTCGGGCCCTCGTAGCGGATGACGACCACGTCGCCGTGCTTGATCTCGCCCGCGGTGAGCGCGTCCATGGCCGCACGCTCGCGCTCGAACACGCGCGCGGGGCCCTCGAAGGTCGCGGCGTCGAAGCCCGCGGTCTTCACGACCGCGCCCTCGGGTGCGAGCGAGCCGTGCAGGATCGTGAGGCCGCCGGTCTCGTGGATCGGGTCGTCGAGCGTGCGGAGCACCTCGCCGTCGAGCGCCGGGATGTCCATCTCGGCGAGGTTCTCGGCGAGGGTCTTGCCCGTGACGGTGAGCGCGTCGCCGTGCATGAGCCCCGCGTCGAGCAGCGCCTTCATCAGGACCGGGAGGCCGCCGCGGCGGTCGACGTCGTTCATGACGTACTTGCCGAAGGGCTTCAGGTCGCCGATGTGCGGCACCTTCGAGCCGATGCGGTTGAAGTCGTCGAGCGTGAGCTCGACCTCGGCCTCGCGCGCGATGGCGAGCAGGTGCAGCACGATGTTGGTCGAGCCGCCGAGCGCCATGCCGACCGCGATGGCGTTCTCGAACGCCTTCTTGGTGAGGATCTGCCGCGCGGTGATGCCCTGGTTCAGCAGGTTCACGACGGCCTCGCCGGAGCGGTGCGCGTAGTAGTCGCGGCGGCGGTCGGCCGACGCGGGCGACGCCGATCCCGGCAGCGAGAGGCCGAGCGCCTCGGCGACCGAGGCCATGGTGTTCGCGGTGTACATGCCGCCGCACGCGCCCTCGCCGGGTGCGAAGGCGCACTCGATGCGCTTGGCGTCCTCCTCGCTCATCTTGCCGGCCTTGACCGCGCCGACCGCCTCGAACGAGTCGATGATCGTGATGTCCTTCTCGGTGCCGTCGGAGAGGCGCACCCAGCCGGGCGCGATCGAGCCGGCGTAGAGGAACACCGAGGCGAGGTCGAGTCGTGCGGCGGCCATGAGCATGCCCGGGATCGACTTGTCGCAGCCCGCGAGCAGCACCGAGCCGTCGAGGCGCTCGGCCTGCATGACGACCTCGACCGAATCGGCGATGACCTCGCGCGAGACGAGCGAGAAGTGCATGCCCTCGTGGCCCATCGAGATGCCGTCGGAGACCGAGACGGTGCCGAACTGCAGCGGGTACCCGCCGCCGCCGTGCACGCCCTCCTTCGCGGCCTGTGCGAGTCGCGCGAGCGAGAGGTTGCAGGGCGTGATCTCGTTCCACGACGACGCGATGCCGACCTGGGGCTTGTCCCAGTCGGCGTCGCCCATCCCGACCGCGCGGAGCATCCCGCGGCTGGTGGTGGCCTCGATGCCATCCGTGACGACGCGACTGCGGGGCTTGGGATCGATCTCCGACATGGGTCGAGTCTACGGGCCGTCGGATACCGGTTTCGCCGCGCGTGCGTCGCTCGCGGCGGCATCCGTTCGCCACGGTGTCGAGGGCGGGGCGGATGTCGCGCCGCGCCGTCTCAGCGGGCGTCGTCGCGGGCGTCGGCGAGGAGCTCCAGGAGCTCGGCGACGTCGTCGGGTCCCTTCAGCCGGTAGGCGGCGAGGGACTTGCCCTGCCCGACCTTCACGCCGACGTCCTCGCCGCCGAGCACGGCGAACGCGTCTTCATCGGTGACGTCGTCGCCGACGTAGATCACGGCATCGGCGCCCGCGTGCTGGCGGAGTCGCTGCAGCGCCTCGCCCTTGTCGCTCGCGCGCACCGCGAACTCGAGCACGTTCTTGCCGGTGCGCGTGGCGAGATCCGGCAGCGCCTGCTCGACCTGCTCGCGCGCGGTGCGCTGGAGCGCGGCGCCCGCGCTTGCGCCGAGCTTTCGCGTGTGCAGGGCGATGCCGGCGGGCTTGCGTTCGACCCAGGCGCCGTCGGCCGCGGATGCCGCATCCTCCACGATCTCGATGAGCTGCTCGAGGCGCGTGAGCTCGCCCTCGCGGAGGTCGATCGTGACCCCGCCCGCGTCGAGCTGGAGCTCGACGCCGTGCGACCCGCTGAGGAGTGCGGCCACCGGCGGCTCGGCGACCTCCTTCAGGCTCGCGAGCGCGCGACCCGAGACGAGGGCGACACGAGTGTCCTCGTGCTCCGCCATCCGCTCGACGGCCGCACGCGCGCGCTGGGTCGCGCGGGCGTCCTCGGGTCGGTCGACGATCGGCGCGAGCGTGCCGTCGAAGTCGAGCGCGACGAGCAGCCGCGGCGCCTCGACGAGCCGCGCCACCGCGGTGCGGAGCGCCTCGGGCACGCCCGGGTCGATCGTGCCGACCCCCGTGAGGGTCTCGAGGAAGGTCGCCGACCAGTTCGCGACGTCGTTCTCCTTGACGCGCTTGCGGAGCACGCGCATGCGCCGGGCGCGCTCGCGCTTGGGCATCTGCGCCGCCTCGACCATCGCGTCCTTCAGGCCGTCGATGTCGTGCGGGTTCACGAGGATCGCCTGGCGGAGCTCGTCGGACGCCCCGGTGAACTCGCTGAGGAGGAGGACGCCGTCGTCGTCGTACCGGCTCGCGACGTACTCCTTCGCGACGAGGTTCATGCCGTCGCGGAGCGCGGTGACGAGCATGACGTCGGCCGCGAGGTAGAGCGCCGCCATCTCCTGTCGCGGGTAGCCGTGGTGGAGGTAGGTGATCGCCGGGTGCCCGAGCGTGGAGTAGTCGCCGTTCAGCCGACCGACCGTGAGCTCGATCTCGTCGCGCAGCTGCCGGTACGTCTCGACGCGCTCGCGCGACGGGCTCGCGACCTGCACGAGCGTGGCGTGCTCGACCGAGACCCGGCCGTCGCGGAGCAGCTCGCCGAACGCCTTCATGCGGTGACGGATGCCCTTCGTGTAGTCGAGGCGGTCGACGCCGAGCATCACGATGTCGGGGTCGCCGAGGCTGCGACGGATGGCTCGGGCGCGCTCCTGCACCTCGGGCATGCGCGCGAGGTCCTCGAAGGCCGCCGCGTCGATCGAGATCGGGAAGTGGCGCGCGACGACGTGGCGGACGCCGCCGTCCCCTTCCGGGACGTCGACCACGGTGCCGCGGGTCTTGTACCCGAACAGGCGACGGACCGCGCGCGAGAAGTTCCCGGCATCCGCGGCCCGCTGGAACCCGATCACGTCGGCGCCGAGCAGGCCCTCCACGACCTGGCGCCGCCACGGCAGCTGCGAGTAGATGCCGTACGCGGGGAACGGGATGTGGTTGAAGAAGCCGATGACGAGATCGGGGCGGGCCTCGCGCAGCATCCGCGGCACGAGCTGCAACTGGTAGTCCTGCACCCACACGACGGCGCCCTCGGATGCGGCCGCCGCGGCGGCCTCGGCGAAGCGGCGGTTGACGGCGACGTACGCGTCCCACCATTCGCGGTGGAAGCTCGGCCGCGCGATGACGTCGTGGTAGAGCGGCCACAGCGTGTCGTTCGAGAAGCCCTCGTAGTAGTCCTCGATCTCCTGCGCGGAGAGCGGGACCGGGACGATCGAGATGCCGTCGTGCTCGAACGGCGCGAACTCGCGGTCGGCGACCCCGGCCCAGCCGACCCAGGCTCCCTCGGTCGCGCGCATGACCGGCTCGAGCGCCGTGACGAGGCCGCCCGGCGAGGACTTCCACTGCGTCTCGGCACCTTCGCCGCCGACGTAGTCGACGGGCAGGCGGTTGCTCACCACGACCATGTCGTAGATGGGTTCGATGTCTGGCTCGGTCTCGGAGTCGGTGGCGGGCTTCACGTCGTCGGATCCTCCTGGCGGCTCGCGATCAGGCTAACAGTCGAAGGTCCCCACCCGATCTCCAGCCGCCGGGGCTAGACTTCGAGCCTCATGATCCGCATCGGTATGAGCACCACCTGCGTGTACCCACTCGAACCCGAGCAGGCCTTCCGCATCGCGAAGGATGCCGGGTTCGACGGCGTGGAGATCATGGTCACGCAGGAGGCGACGACGCAGGATCCCGCGGCGCTCATCGAGATGTCGGAGCGCTACGAGCTCCCGATCCTCTCGATCCACGCGCCGGTGCTGCTGCTCACGCACTTCGTGTGGGGCCGCGACCCGCGCGTCAAGCTCGCCCGCACCGCCGAGCTCGCGAAGTCCGTCGGCGCCGACAGCGTCGTCGTGCACCCGCCGTTCCGCTGGCAGGCGAGCTACGCGCTGGAGTTCCTCTCGATCGTCCGCACCCTCTCCGAGGAGCACGGCGTCGCGATCGCGGTCGAGAACATGTTCCCGTGGCGCGCCGCCGGCCGGAACATGAAGGCGTACGCGCCCGGCTGGGACCCGCGCCAGATGGACTGCGACGCGGTCACCCTCGACTTCTCGCACGCCGCGCTCTCGGGCACCGACAGCATGCAGCTTGCGACCGACCTCGGCGAGCGCCTGCGCCACGTGCACCTGTGCGACGGCTCGGGCGCGATCGGCGAGGGCCAGATCTTCGACGAGCACCTGCTGCCGGGCAAGGGCCGCGAGCCCGTCGCCGAGGTGCTGCGCATGCTCGCCGACCAGGGCTGGGACGGCTCGATCGTCGCCGAGGTGAACACGCGCAAGGCGAAGACCGAGGCCGAACGTCTCGAGATGCTGCGCGAGACAGTCGCGTTCGCGCGCGAGCACACCGCGGTCGAGGCCGATGCGGCGGCGCCCGAGCCGCATCACGAGTCGCCGCTGCGGCGCGTGATCGACGCGATCATCCCCGGCCGCCACTCGTAGGCCGCGGCGTTTCCGCGCTCGCGCCGTCGAGGCATCCGTCTCGGCAGTCGTCTCGCCGACCGCGATGCGGGGCGACGGCGCCGGGCATGAGCCGCGACGCCGCCGCAGAGCGCGTCAGGTCGTGACGGGTGCGAGGCGCGGTGCGGTGCGGATGCCCCGGCGCCGGGCGACCACGATCGCCGTGCCCGCGACGCCGAGCACCCCGAAGAGCACCAGCGCGCCGGCCGCCGCCCAGACCCCGGAACCGCCGGCGCCCGAGACGATGAGCTGCATGCCCTGCACCGCCCAGGTCAGCGGCAGGAACGGGCTGATCGCCTGGTAGGGCCCGCTCACGATCTCGAGCGGGTAGACCCCGCCGGATGCCGCGAGCTGGAGCACCACGAGCACGAGCGAGACGACCGTGCCGATCCGCCCGAGCCAGGCGCTGAGGAACGCGTGGATCGCCGTGAACACGACGGCGAGGAGCGCCGAGAACGCCAGCGTCTGCGGCAGCAGCGACCAGTCGACGCCGAGCACGGTGTGCATGAGCGCCACCACGGCGGCCGCCTGCGCCAGCCCGATGAGCGAGCCGCGGAACAGCGTGCGTGCGACCAGCCGGCCGGTCGGCGCGGTCGTCTCGAGCGCCTCGCGTCGCAGCGGACGGAAGACGAGGAACATCGTCATCGCGCCGAGCCACAGTCCGATCGGGCCGATGAGCATGGCGACGACTTCGCCGAACGTCGAGATCTCGTTGGCGCGGGTCGCCTCGGTCACGACCGGCTCGGCGACGACACCCGCCGTCTCCTCGGGGTCGAGGCCCTCGAGCGACGAGGTGCCCTCTGCGCCCCGGGCGAGGCCGTCGGCGAGCTCTCCCGTGCCGTCGGCGATCTTCGCCGCACCGTCGGCGGATGCCGCGGCGCCGTCGCTCAGCTGCGTCAGACCACTCGCGATGCCGCTGACGCCCGACGCGAGGCCGTCGGCGCCGTCGCGCAGCGCGGGCGAGCCGGCCGCGGCCTGCGACGCGCCGCCTGAGAGCTGGGAGATGCCCGACTGGAGGCCGTCGATGCCCGACCCGGTGCCCGACACGAGCGCCGCGCCGCCCGCGGCGAGCTCGTCGAACCCGGTCGCGGTGCCCGCGCGGAGCGCGTCGCCGCCGGCGACGAGCTTCGCGAACCCGTCGGCGGTCCCGGCCTGGAGCTGGTCGCCGCCGGCGACGAGCTGGTCGAAGGTCGTGTCGGTGCCGGCGATCAGGTCGGCACCGCCATCGGCCGCGGCGTGGACGCCCGCGACGTACTGGGCGATCGCCGCCTGGAGCGCGGCACCGCTCGGGTCGGCCGCGAGCAGCGCCGGCACGGATGCCGCGAGCTGGTCGCCGCCGGTCGCGAGCTGGTCGATGCCGTCGACGTAGTCCGACGTGCCCTGTGCCAGGCCGTCGCCCGCGAGGCCGATGCCGTCGACGTACGACGCAATGCCCGCGTCGATGCCCGTGCCCGCGGAGCGGACGCCCGCGACGTACTGCGCGATGCCGCCGTCGATGCCCGACCCGGCCTGCGCGACGCCGTCGACGTACTGCGAGACGCCCGACGTGATGCCGTCGAGTCCGCCCGCCTCGGTGTCGAGCGTGCCGAGCCCGCCCGCGAGCTGCTCGACGCCCGACGTGTACTGGCCGACGCCCGACGCGTACGCCGCGGCGCCGTCGGCCGCCTGCGCGGTGCCGTCGGCCGCCGAGCCGATGCCGCCGGCGAGCTGGTCGAGCCCGGTGGCGAGCGAGTCGGCGCCGTCGGCGAGCTGCCCCGCGCCATCCGCCGCATCGCCGAGCGACCCGCCCACCTGCACGAGGTTGCCGTAGAGCCCCTCGAGGTACTGGGTCGTGAGCTCGTGGCCGAACGTCGTCGCGATCGCGTCGCCGACCGTCGCGCCGATGGTGCCCGCCAGGTAGCTGTGCGCGTCGTCGGTGCGGATGTCGAGGGCCGCCGTCGTCGGGGCGTCGCCCGCGAGCGAGGTGACCGAGGCCGAGAAGTCGGCCGGGATCGTGAGCACCGCGTACGCCTCGCCGTCGGCGAGCTCGGCGGCGGCCTCCTCGTCGTTCGAGATCGTCCAGTCGAACCCGGTGTCGCCGTCGCCGGTGAGCTCGGTCACGAGCAGGCGGCCCGCGAGCACGGGCTGCTCCTCGCCGTCGGGCGTGGTCGTGGTGACCATCTCGTCGTTGTTGACGACGATCGCGGGGATCGCGTCCATGCGCTCGTCGGCGCCGCCGATCGCGCCGGCGACGAGGCCGGCGACGGCGAGCGGAACGGCGATCACGGCCGCGAGCAGCGCGGCGCGGCGACCTCTGCGGCGGGCCGCGGGCGCGGCCTGGGCGGGGGCGTCGGTGCGGGTCATCGGAGTGCCTCCAGGGGGCGGGTGGCGAGGTCGATCGAGCGGATGGCGCGGGGCTCGAGCGCCGCGCCGGCGGCGTCGAGGTCGGCGTCGGGGTCGGCGGTCGCGATGAGCACGACGCCGGGGGGAACGATGCGGTCGAGGGCCGCCCACGCGGCGGCCGAGCGGGAGAGTCCGTCGAAGTCGACGACGATCGCCCGGGGATGCTCGGCGAGCGCCGCCGACACCGTGACGAGCAGGCGGTCGAGCGCGTCGAGCGACGCGATCGGGGTGTCGGGGTCGATCGTGCGCGAACGGCGGGAGACCCCGTCGCCGGGCGCGAGGCGCGCGTCCGCGACGCGGCGGAGCGCGGCCTCCACCGCCGACCGGGTCGAGTCGAGGCGGTACCACGCGCGGGTCGCGTCGGCACGCGCGGCGATGAGTTCGCCCGCGCTGCCCGCGGCCGCGGCATCCGCTGCCCCGTCGGCGATCGCGACGCGGCGCATGACCGTGCCGGCGTCGATCGGGAGCGGGGCGTCGAGGACCGCGAGTCGGCCGTCCGCGGGAAGGACACGTCCGGCGAGGGTCGCGGCCACCAGGCGGCGCTCGGCGGGCTCGCCGAGCACGACGAGGGCGCCGCCACGCGGGACGCTGACCGAGATCGGGCCGATGGGCGCCGCCGGGTCGCCGACGAGGAGGTCCTCGGCGAGCACGTCCGCGTTCCATGCGGCCGCCCACTCCGACTCCGCGAGGTGGGCGCGCAGACCCTCGCCCTCGATGTCGACGTCGGGCAGGATCCGGCCGAGCCACTTGGGCAGCCACCACGCGCCGCGACCGGCGAGCGCCATCGCGGCGGGCACCAGCGTCATCCGCACCAGGAACGCGTCGAACGCGACGCCCACGGCGAGCGCGAACGCGATGCCCTTGATCACCCCCGTGCCCTCGGGCACGAACGCGAAGAAGACGAAGAACATGATGAGCGCGGCCGCCGTGACCACGCGCGCGGCGTGCTGGAAGCCGTGCACGATCGAGTTCCGCGCGTCGCGGGTCTTCACGAACTCCTCGCGCATGCCGGAGACGAGGAACACCTCGTAGTCCATGGCGAGGCCGAAGAGCACCGCCATGAGCAGGATCGGCAGGAAGCTGAGGATCGGGCCGGGCTCGATGTGCATGAGGTCGGCGAGCCATCCCCACTGGAAGACCGCGACCGTGAGGCCGATCGCGCCGAACGCCGAGAGCAGGAAGCCGAGCGCGGCCTTGACCGGCACGAACAGCGAGCGGAACACGACGAGCAGCAGGATCACCGAGAGGCCGACGACGATGAGCGCGAAGGGCACGAGCGCGTCGTTCAGCCGCTGCGAGATGTCGATCGACCCGGCCGTGTACCCGGTCACCGCGATGGGCGTGCCGAACTCGTCGACGATGTCGTCTTCGAGGGCGCGGATGTCCTGCACGACCTGCTTGGTCTCGGGGTCGGTCGGCGCCGACTCGGGGATCACCTGGATGATCGCGGTGTCGACGGTCTCGTTGGGCAGGCCGTCGCCGACGTACGCGACGCCGTCGACCTCGGCGAGCCGGGCGCCGATGGCGTCGAGGTCGCCGAAGATGTCGGTGGTCTGCGTGATGTCGACTGTGACGATGAGCGGGCCGTTGTAGCCGGGACCGAAGCCCTCTTCGATCATGTCGTACGCCTCGCGCTGGCTCGTGCCCTCCTCGCCCTGCCCGCCGGGCAGGTTGAGGTCGAGGCTCGCGGCCGGCACCGCGGCGGCGCCGAGGAGGCCGACGACGAGCAGCACGAACACCACGGGCGCCTTCAGCACGGTGTCGACCCAGCGGCGGCCCATCGTGCGCTTGCCCGAGTCGTCGGATGCGACCGCGCGGCGGTGCGCGCGACTGCCGGGCTTCGGGGCGAGGCGGCCCTTCGCGAGGCCGAGCATGGCCGGAAGGAGGGTCGTCGCACCGAACACGGCGACGAGCACCGCGAACGCGGCGCCCACGCCCATCACGCTGAGGAACGGGATGCCGACGACGAGGAGGCCGAGGAGCGCGATGATCACGGTGAGGCCCGCGAACACGACCGCGCCGCCCGCGGTGGCGACGGCCTCGGCCGCGCTCTCCTCGGGGTCCATGCCGCGCGCGAGCTGGGTCCGGTGGCGCGACAGGATGAACAGCGCGTAGTCGATGCCGACCGCGAGGCCGATCATCACGGCGAGCATGGGCGCGGTGCTCGAGACGGTCGCGAAGGCCGCGACGACCGAGATGCCGCCGAAGGCGGTGCCGACGCCGACGAGGGCGGTGAGCAGCGGCATCCCCGCCGAGAGCAGCGAACCGAAGGTGATGAGGAGCACGACGCCCGCGAAGATCACGCCGAACGCCTCGGTGATCGTGAGGCCGAACGTCGTCTCCTGGAAGACCTCGCCGCCGAACGCGACCTCGAGGCCCGCGTCGCGTCCGATGTCGCCCGTCGCGAGGACGGCGTCGAGCTGGTCCTCCGTGACATCCGTCGTCTGGCCGTCGAACTGGACCTGGATGTACGCCGTGCGAGCGTCGTCGGAGACCTGGTCGCCGGCGTACTCGTCGAACGGGCCGAGCACGCTCGCGACGCCGTCGAGGCCTTCGAGCTCGGACTCCATCTCCTCGATGGCGTCGCGGTAGGGGGCGTTCTCGACGGAGTCGCCCTCGGGCGCCTCGACGACGGCCTTCGCCGCCGCGCCGGCGGTCTGCGGGAAGACGGCGGCGAGCTGGTCGATCGCGTCCTGGGATTCGGTGCCGGGGATCGCGTACGACTCCTGGAGCTGGCCGCCGAGGGCGATGCCGCCGCCGACGAGACCACCGAGGGCGATGACCCAGGCGACGATGACGATCCATGCGCGGCGGTAGGCGAAGCGTCCGATGCGGTGGAGGAGGAGGGCCACGGTTCTCTCTCAGTTGCTGGGGGTCGGGGCGGGGGTGAGGATGTCGGCGATGATGCGGCGGAGGGCGTCGCGCAGCTCGTCGTCGGTCGGCATGGTCGCCTCGTCGGCGAAGGTGCGGCCGGCGGTGAGCAGGAAGGCGGCGCCGCCGAGCGCGATGCCGAAGCGGACCTGGTCGTCGACGCTCTCGCGCTCCTCGCAGACGGCGGCGGCGAGGCGGCGAACGGCGACGTTCGCGCGCGCGATGATCGGCAGCTCCGCGAGGCTCTGGCCCTGGGTGAGGAAGACGTGCACGGCCTCGCGGTGCTCGAGCAGGAGGTCGACGACGCGGTCGACGAGCTCGTGACGGCGGGCATCCCTCCGGCCTCCGCGGCCGGCGAGGAAGATCTCGAGCACGTCCTCGAAGCCCGCGACGGCGGGCTCGATCGCGGCTTCCAGCAGGGCCTCCTTCGAGGCGAAGTGGTACAGCACGCTCGACTTCGCGTAGCCGGCCTCGTCGGCGATGTGCTGCAGCGACGTGCCGGCGAAGCCGACGGTCGAGAACTGCTCGAGGGCGGCGTGCTTCAACTCGTCGGCGGCGCGCACGCGCGTCGTCGTTCTCGCATCGGTGGGCATGCGATCGACGCTAATTGACCGATCGGTCAGAGACTGCACGATCGGTCAGACTCGGGGCGTTCTCACAGCGTGCGCGGCGCGCGTCAACCGGTCGCGCGAGCCGATCCCGACGCGATAGCGTTGCGGAATGCGCAAGTACCTCTTCAGTGGAGCGGTCCTGAGTTCGCTGTTCGGCGCGGTCGGAGTCATCCGCGCGACGCAGGCGGGGCCACGCGACTGGAGGCTCGTGCTCATGTGGGTCTCGTGGGCCGCCACGCTCGCCATCGCGATCGGGACGGTCGCCGACGAGCAGAAGCGCCGCGAGCTGGCCGAGTAGCCTCGGCCGACCCGTACCGTCCGCGTCCGACGGCTCGGCGCCCCTGCGGCGTGTCCGAGCCCGGGGGGTCGCCGCGTGACGGACACTGGACGAAACGCCGTCCGACGTAGTCCGCCACCCGTTCCGACCGAGAGGACACCGATGTTCCGCCGCTGGCGCCGCGCACGGCTCGCCGCACAGGCCGCAGCCCACACCGCACCCGCGCCCTCGCCCCGCGCCACCGCCGCAGACCTCCGTGGCGAGCACATCTTCGAGCTCGTCAACGCCCGCCTGTCGCGGTTCATCGGCCCGGACGGCCAATGGTCCCTCGTCCGCCGTCAGGCGGACGACTCCGATCGCATCTTCCAGGCGATGCTCACGCACCAGATCGCCGCCGAGGTCACGCGGGCGATCCTCGAGGAGCGCGAGCAGGTCGCCGTCGTCGTGCCCGCCGACGAGACGTCGCACGCCCTCAGCTGGACGCCGGCCCCGCTCGTGATGTGGGCCGACCCGGTCGAGGTCGACGAGACGGATGCCGCGGAGCCGGCGGTCGACGTCGAGGTCGACAACGTCGCCGAGCTGGCCGTTGAGGAGCCCGCGCGCGCCGCGTGACCCGCGTGATCGTCACGTTCGTTCGATGAGGTTCGTGGATTCGTTCGTCGACCGAGCCGAGCGCTACTCGCTCGGTGTCGAGCAGGAGTCCGCCACCGCCTACCTCTCGATCCCCGTGTCGAGCAGCCTCACCGACTACGAGGAGTACTACGCGCTGAGCGACGAGGAATACGCGTCCTTCGGCGCCGACCCGAACTCTGCGCGCGCCTTCGCGGAGGAGTGCCGACGCCGCGCGCACGATGACCGCCTCATGCTCAAGCCGGGCTGGAATCGCGGCTCGCCCCGGTAGGCGCGGTCGGTGTGACGACGGCGCTCCCGAGGTGGGAGGGAGGACGGCGGTCCCTCTTCACCACCAGGGAGAGAAGGAGAAGCGGGCCACCTTTCTCCCATCTCCCGAGGGTCGATGCCCGCGCCCGATGGCGACCTCGGCACTCCAAAATCGCGCGGGGTTTCTTGTACGGCCACCTCGCGCGGGGCCTCCCCCGCGGTTCGTAGCGTGAACGACACGGGCATCCCCGCCCCCTCACGCCGACCGATGGGAACCGCATGACCGCCGCACCCAGCCCCGTCGCCGCGCCCGAACGGCGCCGCGTCCGCACCTCCGCCCGCGACCTCGCGCAGATCGCCGTGTTCGCCGCGCTCATCGCCGCGCTCGGCCTGCCGGGCGCGCTCTACCTCGGCGGCACTGCGGTGCCGATCACGTTCCAGACGCTCGGCGTCATGCTCGCCGGCGCGATCCTCGGTGCGCGCAAGGGCGCGCTGAGCGTGCTCCTGCTGCTCGTGCTCGTCGCGGCGGGCCTGCCGCTGCTCTCGGGCGGACGCGGCGGCCTCGGCGTCTTCGTCGGCCCGTCGGTCGGTTACCTGATCGGCTGGATCTTCGGCGCGCTCGTGATCGGCTGGCTCACGGCCCGCCTGCTCCCCCGCTACCGCATCCTGCCCGCGCTCGGCGCGACCGCACTCGGCGGCATCGTCGTGATCTACCTCGTCGGCGTGCCGGTCTTCGCCGCGATCACCGGCAACCCGCTCGGCGTCGCGATCGCCGGTTCCGCGATCTTCCTCCCCGGCGACATCCTGAAGGTCGTCGTGACGGTGCTCGTCGCCAAGGGCGTGCACCGCGCCTGGCCGGGGCTCATCGAGCCGCGCCCGTGGCCGTGGAAGCGAGTCGCCTCGGAGGCCGCCGCCACGTGATCGACCTGCTCGGCGCATCAGGCGACCGCATTGCGCTCTCGTTCGGAGGACGGACCGTCCGCTTCGACGAGCTCGCGCGTGCGGTCGCCGGCGTCGAGCTGCCCGCAGGGCGGGGGCCGGTCGGATGCCGCGCCGAAGCCGACCCCGTCGCCGCCATCACGACCGTGCTCGCCTGCCTCGACCGTGGCCGGCCCGTGCTCGTCGGTGGAACGCAGGCCGACGCCGACCGCATCGCCGACGCCCTCCCGGCGGGCACCGGGCTCGCGCTCACGACCTCGGGCTCGACCGCGGCCGACGGCCGGCCGCGGATCATCGCACGCACCGTCGAGTCGTGGCTCGCGTCCGCCGAACCGCTGGCCGAGCTGGCCGGGCTCGGGCCCGACGACCGCATCGCGGTGACGGGCCCGCTCGCCGTGTCGATGCACCTCTACGCGGCGCTGCACGCGCTCTGGATCGGCGCGACGGTCACCGATGACCTGAGCACGGCGACGGCGGTGCACGCGACGCCGACGAGGCTCGCGCGGCTCCTCTCCGCCGACACGCCGCCGCCCCGCACGGCGATCGTCGCCGGCGCAGCCCTCCCTGCCCGGCTTCGCGAGCAGGCGGCGGCGCGCGGCATCCGTCTCGTGGAGTACTACGGGGCTGCCGAGCTGTCGTTCGTGCTCGCCGTCCGTCACGAACCGGGCGGCGGAGCCGATGCCGGGCTCGCGCCGTTCCCGGGCGTCGAGGTCGACCTGCGGCCGGTCGACGCGGGGCTCGAGCTGTGGGCGCGATCCCCGTACCTGGCGCTCGACGTCGTGGGCGGGCGGATGCGTCGCGACGCCGACGGGTTCGCGACGGTCGGCGACCTCGTCGAGCACTATGCCGGTGGCGGCATGAAGGTGCTCGGACGCGGCGAGTCCGCGATCATCACGGCGGGCGCGACCGTGCTCGCCGAGGACGTCGAGGCGCACCTCCTCGCCCTGCCCGGCGTGCGCGACGCGGCGGTCGTGGGCGAGCCGCACGACCTGCTCGGCGAGCGCATCGTCGCGGTCGTCGAGCTCGAGCCCGGCACGCGGCTCGAGACGGTGGCGGATGCCGCGCGCGCCGCGCTCAACCCGGTCGAGCTGCCGCGGCGGTGGTTCGCCGCCGACCTGCCGCGCACCCCGTCCGGCAAGCCCGCACGCGGGCGGCTGCGCGAGGACATCGTGGCCGGGCGGCTCGGGACGGGGCATCCGCAGCCCTTCATCGACCGGAGGAATGCATGACCCGCGACCAGGCACCCGTGATCGTCGCGGCGCGACGCACGGCGATCGGCACCGCCGGGCGAGCGCTCGCCGGGCACACCGTGGACGCGCTCGCGGCGCCCGTGCTCGCTGCCGTCGCCGCCGAGGTCGCGCCCGCGGGCGTCGCGGTCGACGACGTCGTGCTCGGCAACTGCATGGGCCCGGGCGGCGACCTCGCGCGCGTGGCCGCGCTGCGCGCGGAGCTCGGTGCACACGTGCCGGGCGTGACGGTCGATCGGCAGTGCGGGTCGGGGCTCGACGCGGTGATCCAGGCGGCGTCGCGCGTGCGCGCGGGCGACGCCGGGCTCGTGCTCGCCGGCGGCGCCGAGTCGGCGTCGACCGCGCCGCACCGGGTGTGGCCCGACTCGGGCGAGCGGTACACGCGCGCACCGTTCGCGCCGGCCGGCCTGCCCGACCCCGACATGGGTCCGGCGGCCGAGCACCTCGCGCAGGTCCGCGGCATCACCCGCGAGCGGCAGGATGCCTGGGCCGCGCGATCGCACTCCCGAGCGGCCGCCGCCCGCGACGCCGGGCGGTTCGACGCCGAGGTCGTGGCGATCGACGGCGTCGCCCGCGACGACCGGCCGAGGGCGTCGATGGATGTCGCGATGCTCGCGCGGTTCGCTCCGGCGTTCGTTCCTGAATCCGAGGACGTCCTCGGATTCGGAAGCGTCCTCGGATTCAGGAACGAACGCGAGCATGCGACATCCGGCACCGTCGACATCACCGCGAGCGGCGCCGACGGCACACGCTGCGGCACCGCGGGCACCGTCACCGCCGGCAACTCGTGCGGGTTCTCCGACGGCGCCGCGGCCATGGCCGTGGCCACCGCCGACCTGGCGCGCGACCTCGGCCTGCCCGCGCTCCGCATCCGCGCGACCGCCGTCGCCGCCGGCGACCCCGCCCTGCCGGGCCTCGGCGCCGCGTGGGCGGGCCGCCGCGCGCTCGAACGTGCAGGCATGACGGCCGCCGACCTCGGCTTCGTCGAGATCACCGAGGCGTTCGCCGCGCAGGTGCTCGCCGTGAGCGACGAGCTCGGGCTCGATCAGGAGACGATCTCGGGCGACGGCGGCGCGATCGCGCTCGGCCACCCGTGGGGTGCGTCCGGCGCCATCCTGCTCGTGCGCCTCGCAGCCCGCATGGCTGCCGTCGACGACGCGCGCGCGGGCCTCGCGGCGTGCTCGATCGGCGGCGGGCAGGGCGTCGCGATGATCGTGGAGCGCGTCGCATGAGCGCCATCCGCTTCGAAGGCGTCAGCCACCGCTTCGACGGCGAGCTCGTCGTCGACGACGTGAGCCTCGAGCTCACCGAGCGGCGCATCGGCATCGTCGGCGCCAACGGCTCCGGCAAGTCGACGCTCGCGCGCATGATCAACGGACTCGTGACGCCGACCTCCGGCACGGTCACGGTCGACGGCCTCGACGTCGCCCGGCACGGTCGCGAGGTGCGCCGCCGGGTCGGGTTCGTGTTCACGAACGCCGACACGCAGATCGTGATGCCGACCGTCCGCGAGGACGTCGCGTTCACGCTCCGCCGGCACCGGCTGGATGCCGCGACCGCGACCGCTCGCGTCGACGCCGTGCTCGACCGCTTCGGCCTCGCCGAGCTCGCCGACCGGCCGGCCCACCGCCTCTCGGGCGGGCAGAAGCAGCTCCTCGCCCTGGCCGCCGTGCTCGTCGGCGAACCCGCGATCGTCGTGGCCGACGAGCCGACGACCCTGCTCGACGCACGCAACGCGCGCCGCATCGCCGAGCACTTCGCGACCCTCGACGAGCAGCTCGTCGTCGTGAGCCACCAGCTCGAGCTGCTCGAGTCGTTCGACCGCGTGATCGTGATGGAGGCCGGCCGGATCGTCGCCGACGACGCCCCCGAGCCCGCGCTCGACGCCTACCGGGCGCTGATCGGGTGAGGCGGCCATGATCGGCGTGTACCACCCGGGCTCCTCGGTCCTCCATCGGATGCCCGCGCTCGCGAAGCTCGCACTGCTCGCGGCCACGGTGACGGCGACCGCGCTCGTCGGCTCGCTGCCCGCCCTCGGCATCGTCGCCGCGGCGACGCTCGGGCTGTTCGCGCTCGCCCGGATCCCGGTGCGCGTCGCCTGGCGCCAGGTCTCGCCGATCCTCTGGGTGCTCGCGTTCGCGGTGCCCGTGCAGTGGATCTTCGCCGGGTGGGAGGCCGCCGCGACCATGGGCGTGCGGCTCGTGCTCGCCGTCGCCCTCGCCGCCGTCTACACGATGACCACCCAGGTCTCGGCGACCCTCGATGCGATGCAGGTGCTGCTGCGCCCGTTCGCGCGGTGGATCGACCCGGACCGCGTCGGGCTGGCGCTGGCCCTCGCCATCCGCTGCGTGCCGCTGCTCGCCGACCTGGTGCGCGAGGTGCTCGAGGCGCGCAAGGCGCGCGGCGCCGAGGGGTCGCTCACCGCGCTCGCGGTGCCGGTCATCGTGCGGACGCTCCGCACGGCCGACCACCTCGGCGAGGCGCTCATGGCGCGCGGCGTCGACGACTAGGAATCCGCTGTTCGGCTGCCCGTCTCGAGCACGTCGCCGGCCGGCAGTTCCCGGTGCCCGCCGAACTGCAGCCGCATCGCCGAGAGCAGCTGGTTGGCGTAGCGATCGTCCTCGCGCGAGGCGAAGCGCTCGAACAGCGCGGCCGCGAGCACGGGCGCCGGCACGCCGGTGTCGACCGCGGCCTTGACCGTCCATCGACCCTCCCCGGAGTCCGAGACGCGGCCGGCGAGACCGTCGAGCGTCGGGTTCTCGACGAGCGCGGCCGCGGTCAGGTCGAGCAGCCACGACGAGATCACGGATCCTCGCCGCCAGAGCTCGGCGACGGCCGGGGTGTCGATCGTGAACCGGTAGACCTCGGGCTCCTCGAGCGGCGCGATCTCGGCCGAGTGCTCCTCGGGGCGGAGCCCGGCATCCGCGTTCTTCAGGATGTTCAGCCCCTCGGCGAGCGCGGCCATGATCCCGTACTCGATGCCGTTGTGGACCATCTTCACGAAGTGCCCCGACCCGGAGGGGCCGCAGTGCAGGTATCCGCGCTCCTCCGGGGACAGCTCCCCCGTGCGTCCCGGTGTGCGTTCGATGTCGCCCGGCCCGGGCGCGATCGAGCGGAGGATCGGCTCGATGCGCGCGACCGCCTCGTCGGGACCGCCGACCATGAGGCAGTAGCCCCGCTCGAGGCCGAAGACGCCGCCGCTCGTGCCGGCGTCGACGTAGTGGATGCCGGACGGCGCGAGCGCCTCGGCGCGGCGGACGTCGTCTCTGTAATTGGAGTTGCCGCCGTCGATGATGACGTCGCCCGCCTCGAGGACGGTGGCGACCTGGTCGACGAGCTGCCCGGTGATCCCGGCTGGAACCATGAGCCACACCGTCCGCGGCGCGGCGAGCTTGGTCGCCAGGTCGGCGATGCTCTCCGCGCCGGTCGCGCCCTCGGCCGCGAGCGCGCTCACGGCGCCGGGATCGACGTCGTAGACGACGCAGTCGTGCCCGTCCCGCATGAGGCGCCGCACGATGTTCGCGCCCATCCGCCCGAGTCCCACCATCGCGATCTGCATGAGCCGTCCCCCGTCGCTCAGCCGGCTCGGATCGCTCGGTCCGGCCGGCGCGTTCACGCGGCAGTCTAGGGCTGCTCGCGGGCGCGCCGCACCGTTGCACGCGGAGATCTCGGGCCGCGCCGCGGGCCGACGGGACGGTGTCCGCGGGTCCGGGCACACTTGGTCGACGCGGACCCTTCTCCGCCGTTCGCCCGGCCGCCCCCTCGGCCGAGCCCGACCCGAACCCATGGAGCACCACCCTCGATGATGGGCATCACCCATGCCACGAGCGGCGCCGCCGCCTGGCTCGCGATCACCGGAACCATGCCGATCGTCACCGCCGGGGCCTACCCCCTCGACCCCGTCGGCGTGCTCGCCGGCACCGCGGTCTGCGCGGGCGCCGCGCTGCTGCCCGACGCCGACCACCACAGCGCCACGATCGCGCACTCGGTGCCCGTGCTCGGCAAGCTCGCGACCGCCGTCGTGGAGACGGCATCCGGCGGCCACCGGCAGGGCGCGCACTCGCCCGTCGGCGTGCTCGTGACGTTCGCGGCGGCCTGGGCCCTGACCCTCGTCGCGTTCCCCGTCGACCCGCTCGGCACGCTCGCCATCGGCGCCGGGGCGGGCACCGCCGCGCTCACCGCGTTCGGCCTGAAGGCGCGCGGCCTCATCCGCTCATGGCCGGCTGCGTGGGCGGTGGGCGCTCTGCTCGGCGCCTTCATCGTCGTGTTCGCGCCCGAGCAGGTCGCCTGGTTTCCGCTCGCCGTGCTCGTGGGCTTCGTCGCGCACCTCGCGGGCGACCTGCTCACGACGGGCGGCCTGCCGGGCCTCATCTGGCCCTGGCGGATCCGCCCGCCGAGGGCGCTCCGCCAGGTGCCCGTGCTGGGCCGTGTCTGGCTGCCGAACGGCTACGTGTCGCTGCCCGTGCTCGGCGACACCGGCTCGCTCCGCGAGACGATGCTCGGCGCCCTGCTCGGCACGTACTGCTTCATCGGCTCGACGTACGAGGTGCTCCGGCTGGTCGGCGTCGACCCGTTCACGTTCTGGTGAGCGCGGTCGAGCGGATGCCCCCGTCAGTCCGCCAGCCGATCGCACGGCACCTCGACCGCCCACCCGTCCGGGGCGATCGCGACCGCCGTGCGATCCGGCGCGGAGTCGGCCGCGCACGCCGCGCGCGCCGCCGGGATCGCCGACGCCCAGTCGGGGCCCGCGCCGCGTGCCGACGGCTGCGGGACGAGCGCACCGACGACCGTTGCGATCAGGACGGCGACGAGCACCGCGACCGCCGTCCGCCGAAGGACGCCGGCACGCCAGGACACGGAGGTCGCGAGCACCACGACCGCGAGCAGGAAGAGCGACGGCACGACGCCGTACCGCGTGAGGTGGATGTTCACCGCGACGTCGACCGGGACGAGCGAGAAGAAGTAGTCAGGGTTCGAGTTCAGCACGTAGGCCGCCGACCAGGCGACGACCGATCCGGCCGCGAGCGCCGCGCCCGCGATGCGCTCGACGGCGAGGCCGCGCCACAGCACCCACACGAGCGCGACGAGGAAGGGCAGCAGCACGAGCGCCGCTCCCCACCAGCCGAAGTGCAGCACCCATGCCGCCTTCCACTGCCGCGACGGGAAGACCGCCTCCATCGGCGCGTGGTAGAGGTAGCCCTGCACGGTCGACAGGAACGGCGGCGAGCCCTCGGCACCGGGATCGCGCGGCGAGAGCAGCAGCGCGACGACCTGCGCGGCCGATCCGAGGAGCACGCCGGCCCCGACGATCAACCGGTTCGGATCGCGGAACCGCCACGCCAGCAGCGGCAGGAACAGCAGCATCTGGATCTCGGTGAGGGCGGCGGCGAGGCCCACGACCCCGAGCAGGATCGCGGTCGACCGACGCCGGGGAGCGGCCAGCAGCAGCCACGGCGCGAGCCAGAGCGCGTACCAGTGCAGGTTCGCCGCGTTGCCGACGACCTCCCAGCCGACCGCGGGGGCGAGGAAGGTGAGCGCGCCGAGCGCGACGCGCGCCGGAAGCCAGGCCACCACGCTGCGGGCGCAGGCGAACACGATCGCCGAGACCGCTCCGACGACGAGGCACGACCCGACCGTCATCGCGATCGCGTACCCCTCGACGGGCACCACCGCGACGGTGACTCCCGCGATCATGCGCGGCACGAGGTGCAGGTACCCCTGGTACGGCTGCAGGAGCACGCCCAGCGGGTCCGCCGCGAGCGCGTCGCCCAGGAAGAACGCGCCGTCCTCGGCCCACAGCGCAGCCCGCGCAGCAGGTTCGACGCGCGCCCACGACACCACCGCGCCGAGCACGGCGAGGGCGATCGTCCAGACCCACTCGGGCACGCGCCCGGCGCCCGCACGGTCCGGCGGTGCGATTCGACCGGTCTCGTCGGTCGCCGAGGGCGCGTCCATCGTCCTCCCGTCGTCCGATCCGCTCCGGTCCACGATACGGCCGGAGCCCTCGCGCGCCGGGGAATGACGAAGGCCCCGGCGATCACTCGCCGGGGCCTGCTGGTGCACCCCCAGGGACTTGAACCCTGAACCCACTGATTAAGAGTCAGTTGCTCTGCCGATTGAGCTAGAGGTGCGTTTCGGCCGGTTTCTCTCGAACCCCGAACCGAGGAACAACGGTATCAGGTGACCGGCTCGAACGCGAAATCGAGGTCGGCCCGGGCGCGCCGCCCGCCGGAAGCCGGCCGCCGACGGCTCGATAGGCTGAACCGGTGACGGATGCCTCGTACGCCGACGACCTCGCCCTCGCCCTCGAACTGGCCGACCTCGCCGACGCGGCCGCGATGGCGCGCTTCCGCGCCGTCGACCTCCGGATCGACACGAAACCCGACCGCTCATTCGTGACCGAGGCCGACCTCGCGGTCGAGCGCGCGGTGCGCGAGGTGCTCGCCGAGCGCCGCCCCGGCGACGGCATCCTCGGCGAGGAGTACGGTACCGAGGGCGCGGGCTCGCGGCGGTGGATCATCGATCCGATCGACGGCACGTCCAACTTCCTCCGCGGCGTGCCGGTGTGGGGCGCGCTCATCGCGCTCACGGTCGACGACCGACCGGTCGTGGGCGTCGCCTCGATGCCCGCCCTCGGGCGACGCTGGTGGGGCGCGGCCGGCGCGGCCGCCCAGACGACGGATGCCCCCGGCGCGACGCCCCGCGACATCCGCGTGTCGAACGTGGCCGACCTCGCCGACGCGTCACTCAGCTTCCAGAGCATCGCGCAGTGGCGCGAGGCGGGCTACCTCGGGCGGCTGCTCGCGCTCGGCGAGCGCGTGTGGCGCGACCGCGCCTACGGCGACCTGTGGTCGTACTGCCTGCTCGCGGAGGGCCTCGTCGACGTCGTCGCCGAGTTCGACGTGAAGGCGTGGGACCTCGCGGCGCTCATCCCGATCGTCGAAGGTGCGGGCGGGCGGTTCACCTCGGTGACGGGCGAGGCGGGCGTCGGCAACGGCAGTGCGCTCGCGACGAACGGGCTGCTCCACGACGCCGTCCTCGAGGCCCTGAAGTGAGCCGCGGGCTCGAGGTCTGCATCTTCACCGAGCCGCAGCAGGGCGCGAGCTACGAGGAGCAGCTCGCACAGGCGCAGGAGACCGAGCGCCTCGGCTTCGATGGCTGGTTCCGGAGCGACCACATCCTGCACATGGGCCCGGGCGATCCGATGCCCGGACCGACCGACGCGTGGACGACCCTCGCGGGCATCGCCCGCGAGACCGACCGCGTCCGGCTCGGCACGCTCGTCTCGCCGGTGACGTTCCGCCACCCGGGGCTCCTCGCGATCCAGGTCGCCCAGGTCGACGACATGTCGGGCGGGCGCGTCGAGCTCGGCCTCGGCGCGGGCTGGTTCGGCGCCGAGCACGCCGCGTACGGCATCCCGTTCCCGGATCGGCGCTTCGACCTCCTCGAGGAGCAGCTGCGGGTCGTCACGGGCCTCTGGCAGACCCCGGTGGGCGAACGCTTCTCGTTCGGGGGCGAGCACTACGAGCTCGACGACGCCCCGGCACTGCCGAAGCCGGTGCAGTCGCCTGTGCCGCTCATCATGGGCGGCGGCGGCCGCACCCGGCTTCCCGCCCTCGCGGCGCGGTTCGCCACCGAGTTCAACCGCGGCTTCTCCGACGAGGACGAGATCGCCGCCTCGTTCGCGCGCGTGCGCGCAGCCTGCGAGGCGATCGGCCGCGACCCGGACACGATGCGCCTGAGTGTCGCGCTGCCGACGGTGGTGGCGACGGATGACGCGTCCTACCTCGCGCGACTCGCCGCGATCCACGCCGACCCCGACACCTTCGCCGAGGTCAACGTCGCCGGCACCCCCGAGGTCGTGGTCGAGAAGATCCGCCGGCTCGCCGACCTCGGCGCCGACCGCGTGTACCTGCAGCTCGTCGACCAGCGCGACCTCGACCACGTCGAGCTCATCGCCGCGGAGGTGCTCCCCCACCTCGGGTGACGCGCACCGGACACGTCGCCGCTCGAGGACGCTGCGTCGCCACCGCCGATATCGCGTTTCGGGCACGATCCGCGCCACCGTGACCGGAGTGTCGCCGTCGTCGCGTACCCTTGTCGTGAGGGCCGGGGGGCCTCGAGGGGGAAGAGATGCGGCTGATCGCACGCCGACGGCACGAGGTCGTCGACCAGCAACCGCTGGATCCGGAAGACGACCCGTACGCCGCCTACCTGATCTGGAAGGCGGAGCGCGAGGCGGAATCGGGCGAACCGGACACCGAGCTCGACGGTGCGGATGGCGCGGTGAGCGCCGCTGCCTCCGCCGCAGCGATCGAGTCCACCGAACCGGCACGCGGCTCGTGGTTCCGCCGCATCTCCGCGCTCGGCCACGTCAACGCCGCACGCGGCCGCTGACGGCCGGCGGCTCATCGAGCCGATGGGCGACGACGGCCGCCCGCAGCGGAACGTCCTGCAGATATTGACACTTCCTCGGGTCCGAGTAGTGTCTGTGGCGATCCGGCAGTTTCCCGTACCGCTGAAGCAACGGAGGAATCATGCTCAAGAGAACCCTGGCCGCGGCCGGCCTCGCCGCCGCATTCGTCCTCATTCCCACCTCGGCTCAGGCGCTCGACTGCATCAATGTCAGCAAGCCGCCCGCAGCCTGCGGCAGCGAATGCGACGCGCCCGTCATCCGCGGCAACTGGGGATGGCTCCCGAGCGTCTTCCCCGGGGCGCCCGAGGTGTGGGTGTTCGTCCCGCCGGGGACGGTCCAGGAGTTCGGCCTGCCGGGCGAGAACGGCAACTACCAGAACGGCGAGGGGTACGCCCTGCTCGTCAACGCCATCTGCGACTCGCTCGGCCAGGTGAGCGAGAAGCGCCAGGCCGAGCACGGGATCCAGCTCATGGAGGGCTGCCCGTGATCGGTCGCTGACGACGCGCGCGACGAAGGCCGCCCCGCGGGGCGGCCTTCGTGGTACTCGCGAGCGTGCGATGACGACCGGTGGTGGAGATGGGGGGAATTGAACCCCCGTCCATCGCTGGGATTCCACGGTTTCTCCGGGCGCATCCTGTGAGGCGTTCTGCTCGGCCCCGACCCTTGCCACAGGCAGCCAGGTCGACGGGCCCAGCCTGAAAGAGTCCCGTACGACGCTCAGGCGACGTCGCACAGCGAGTTCCCTAGATGACGCCAGCGACCGGGGCGGGAACGAACCCGGGCTGACGGACTAACGGACTCGCTTAGGCAGCGAGGGCGTAGTCGTTCTGCGACTTATTGGCAGTTATTGTTTCGCAGGGAGCGTTCACGAGATAACCCTGCATCCTCGGCCCGCTTCACGCGGTCTCGCAGGCGATGTCGAAACCGATCATCCCCATGAGACGCGCTCCGACCGGAGGTCGGACGGCGGGTCGTCATCGCACGCTGTGGAGTTGCCAACCGCGAACCCGTGAGGGGTGCGCGGCCCTACAGGATACAACAGGACCGCCCCCGAGGGCATTCCGGATGCCGCGCCGGAATCGTTCATGTGGCTGTAACCCGCGGGGCTCCGCCAGCACGTAGCGTCCCGGCATGGGACGTTCCGAGATCGCCTCTCCCCGAACGGGCACCGCCGCCCGCGCCGGGTCCGCCGCCGCACGCCGTCGCGCCGGAGACGCATGATCGCGCGGGTCGATCCGTTCATCGGCACCGAAGCCGTCGACCTTCCCCCGCAGACGGGGCTGGCCGCGACGTGGTGGTGGCCGAAGCCGCAGGTGGGCAACACGCATCCCGGAGCCACCTTCCCGCTCGGCATGGTCTCCGCGTGCGCGTACTCGGGCGCGTACCCGACCGGGTACGGACGGTACGACCTCGCCACGGAGGGCGTGCCGCCGATGATCCACAAGAGCGGCGTGGCATCCGGGTTCACGCACTTCCAGCAGTCGGGCACGGGTGCGATCCGCAAGTACTACAACTACTTCCGGGTGACGCCGATGCTCGAGCCGCTCGACGTGCTCGGCCGCACGTGGGAGCTCCTCGAGGAGTCGGCGGAACCCGGGTACTACGCCGCGACGCTCGACTCCGGCATCCGCGCCGAGCTCACGGTCGGGCCGAAGTCGGCCGTGCACCGCTACACGTTCCCGAAGAACCAGAACGCGCGGATCGTCATCGACTTCTCGCTCGGCGGCCTGTCGATCCCGCACGGCGAGACCATCCCGCTCCGGGCGAAGCTCGAGCAGGTCGCGCCGGGCATCGCGCAGGGCGAGATCGTCGTAGAGGGCGCGCCGCTCGCGGTCTACATCGAGTGCGACGCGCACACCTGGCGGCAGATGCTCTGGTACGACCGGCGCTTGATGCCCGGCGGCACGCGCCTCGCGTTCGACCACATCCGGCCGACGACCCTGCGCCCGTTCGGGCTCATGTGGGCCGGCCCCAGCGAGCCCGGCCAGAGCATCGAGGTGCGCATCGGGTTCTCGCTGCGCGGCGTCGAGCAGGCGCGCGCGAACCTCCGCGCCGACGAGGGCACGGGTCCGGCACGGTTCCCGCACCGACGCGACCGCACCAAGAAGGCGTGGCGCAAGCACCTCAAGGCGATCACGGTCGACACTCCGTCGACCGAGCGCCAGACGGTGTTCTCGACGGCGCTCTACCACTCGCTGATCAAGCCCTGCCTCGCGCCCGAGGAGAGCCCGTTCTGGCCGACCGAGGGCCCCTTCGTGTTCGACCTCTGCACGATGTGGGACATCTACCGCACGCAGCTTCCGCTCATCACGACGCTGTTCCCCGAGCGCGCGGTCGAGCTCGCCAATGCACTGCTGACGATCTGCGAGGAGGAGGGCAACTTCCCGATCGGGTACCGGATGGCGCGCGGCAGCGACCGGTTCTCCCGACAGGGCAGCGCGCTCGCGCAGACCTTCCTCGCCGACCTCTGCCAGCTGGGGCTTCCGGGCATCGACTGGGAGTGGGCGCTCGTGCACATGCACGCCGACCTCCGCCGCACCTACGGCGAGGACTTCCTGCTGCGCGGGCACGCGCACCCGATCAGCCACACGCTCGACCTCGCCTACGGCTACTGGTGCACCGCGAAGGTCGCGGCTCGCGTCGGCGACCGCGCGCTCGCCGAGGAGTTCACGTCGCTCGCGAGCCGATGGGTCAACGCGTTCGACGCGGAGACCGGGCTCCTGCGCGACTCCACGTTCTACGAAGGCAGCAGGTACAACTACTCGTTCCGGCTGGTCCACGACATGCGCCGTCGCATCGAGCTCTCCGGCGGCGACGAGGGCTTCGTCGCCGCGCTCGACGCGTTCTTCGGGTTCGGCGCCGAGCCCGTGCGGCAGCCCGGCGTCGCGCCCGGTCTCGAGGAGCTCGCGGCCGGGTACGCGCTCGGCCGCTTCGAGGGCCTCAACAACGAGCCCGACATGGAGGCGCCCTGGGCGTACCACTACGCCGGGCGCCCCGACCGGACGGCCGAGATCGTCCACGCGGCCGTGCACCAGCAGTTCGGCACCGGCCGCGGGGGCCTGCCGGGCAACGACGACTCGGGCGGCATCAGCTCCTGGTACGTCTGGGCGAGCCTCGGCCTGTTCCCCGTGGCCGGCCAGAACCTCTTCCTCGTCAACGCGCCCGCGTTCGCCGAGTCGGAGCTGCGCGTCGGCGGCGACGCGTTCCGCATCGAGACCAGCGGGTTCGTCGAGCCGCGCCGCGACGGCCCCGCGCAGTACGTGCAGTCGGCCGAACTCAACGGCGATCCGCTCGAGCGCACCTGGCTGCGCGGCGACGAGCTCCATCGAGGCGGCAGCCTGCTCCTCCGCCTCGGCCCCGAACCGAGCGAGTGGGGGCGGATGTCGCGGCCGCCCTCATCGCCGGAACGCTGACCCCGCGGCATCCAGCCACCAGACCTGCCCGATCAGGACGCGCACCTCGCGCCCCACAGGAAAGGAGGAGCCATGAACGCTCCGCCTCGGAACCGCCTCGTCATCGTCAACCGCGCCGATCCGGTGATCTGCGGCCACTCGGTCGAGGGCCGCAACCTCGCCGAGGCCGCGCTGCAACGCGGGTTCGACGAGGTGCGCATCGTGACCTGGCCGATCGATCGGCTCGAGGCGGCGGGGCTGCCGCTGAAACCGCTGGATCGGATGCTGCCGTACAGTCCCGGCATCATCGTGGAGCGCCCGGAGCCCGTCGGCGACTACAAGGTGCCCGACGGGCGCTACCTCGCGGGCATCACCGGGCGGCTCGTCGAGCTCTTCACCGACGGTGTGCCGACGGTCTGCCTGTCGCTCTACCTCAGCCCGCACACGGTCGCGGTGACCGACGCGGTGCGCGCGGCGTGGAGCACCGGCCTTCCGGTGAACGTCACGACGATCGCCGAGGCGGTCGGGTCGGATGTCACGAACGTCGTGCGCTCGTGCGTCGAGGAGGGCCGCTTCGGCGCGGCCGCGCACATCCTCTCGAGCTACCTCGCGCAGGACCACTGCGTGGCGGTCTCGGAGTACACGCGCGAGCTCATCGTCGCCGCGGCCTCCGAGATCGACGCCTTCCACGGCACGCGCTTCGCCGAGCAGTGCCGCGACCGGATCCGCATCTCGTACCCTGCGATCGACACCTCGCAGTACCTCGACCTCGACCCGGGGATCGTGCGCGGCGTGCTCGCCGCGCGCGGGCTCGAGCCCGACGGGTACGTGCTGTTCCTGTCGCGGCTGACGGAGGCGAAGGGCGTGGACGACCTCATCGCGGGGTACGAGCGGACGGCGGCGCACGGCCGGCTGAAGCTCGTGATCGTCGGGCGCGGCCCGGCCGCCGAGAAGTTCCGCGCCCGTGCGGCCGCCTCACCCGTGGCCGACCGGATCGTGTTCCTCGACGACGTCGACGATGCGGAGAAGCCGTACCTGATGGCCGGGTGCGCGACCTACGTGCTGCCGAGCAAGCCGCGGCCCGAGTTCGTCGAGACCTTCGGCATCGCGCTCGCCGAGCAGATGCTCGCGGGTGGCGGCACGGTGATCACGACCGACACCGGCGGCATCGGCGAGGCCGTGGGCGAACACGCGATCATCGTTCCGGTCGACGACCCCGACGCCATCGCCGCGGCCATCGATCGCGCGCTCGCGCTCTCCCCGGAGGAGCGCGCGCACCGTGCCGAGCGGGCGCGGGCGTACGCGCTGCAGTTCGACCGCGGCGTCGTGTTCGAGCGACTGTTCGACGGGGCGGGGGTGCTGCCGGCGGCCGCCCTGCCGATATGACATTCGGCCCTCCGACGCCGGTGCTCCGCGGCCGAGACTGGAGGGGTGCCATCGGGAGGCGGGGCGACCGATCACGGCGACGTCCGCGCATCGGCGACCGAGCAGTGGGCCTCGAGGCGTCGGCTCTACGTCGACAACCTCAAGGTCATCCTGATCGCGGCGGTCATCGCCGGCCATGCGGTGCTCGGGTACGCGCCCCTCGACTCGTGGTCGTACGCCGATGTCCGCGAGGTCTCGCTCTCCTCCGTGACCGGGATCGTCCTGCTGGTGCTGGCGGCCCCCTTCGGGCTGCTCGTGATTCCGCTGCTGTTCCTGATCGCCGGACTCCTGACCGCGCCATCCGTTGAACGCAAGGGCAGCCGGCGCTTCGCGACGGACCGCCTGCTGCGCCTCGGGGTGCCGTTCGCGGTGTTCGCGCTGCTGATGTGGCCGGCGCTCGAGTACGCGCTCTTCCGATGGCTCGGAGCGGCACCCGATCCGTGGACCTACCTGCTCGCCGAGCGCAGCCTGGACACCGGAGTGCTCTGGTTCGTGGGCGCGCTGCTCGTCTTCTCGCTCACCTACGCGGGCTGGGCCCGCGCTCGGCGCGGAGCCCCGGCCCCGAGGCGGCGCGGCGGGATCCGGATCGGCCACCTGTTCGCACTGGCCGGGGCGGCGACCGTCGCCACGTTCCTGGTTCGCCTGGTCGTCCCGTTCGAGGAGGACAACTGGTTCATCGACCTGAACATCTGGGAGTGGCCGGCGTGCGCGGCCGTGTTCGGGCTCGGCATCGTCGCGGCACGCGAGGACTGGCTGAGCGCCGTTCCCGATCGGCTCGGTCGGCAGAGCCGCACCGTCACGCTCGCCGCCGTCGGTGCTGCGGGGCTGCTCGCGCTCGCCATGCTCCTCCTCGGCCTCCCCGTCGACCTGATCTGGGGCGGATGGCACTGGCCGGCGCTCGCGTTCGCGGCGGGCGAGGTCACGCTCTCCGTGTTCGGGCCGGTCTGGCTTCTCGCGGTGGCGCAACGCCACCTCGATCGCCGCATCGCCATCGCCGGGCCGGTCGCGCGGCGAAGCGCCTACGGCGCGTTCATGCTGCAGGGTCCGGTCCTGATCGGGCTGGCGCTCGCGCTTCGCCCCGTACCCGTGCCGGCGGAGGTCAAGGCGATGCTCGTCGCCGTTGCAGGCGTCACGTGCTCGTTCGTCCTCTCCCGGCTGCTCATCGAGCGGGTGCCCGGCGTCGCGCGCGTCCTGTGATGCGACGCCCGTAGGCTGAGGGCGATCACCAGCGGCGGCCTCGACGACGGCGCATCGACGCGCACCGGTCGCCGCGACGAGAGGGGAACCGCATGCCGACCACCATCGCCGTCACCGGTCGCGCCGAGGAGCGCGTCGACCCCGAACTCGGCGCGGTCTCGCTCACGGTCGCGGCGAACGGCGCCGACCGCGACCGTGTCCTCGCCTCGGTCGGCGAAACGCACGAGCGGGTGCTCGCCGCGATCCGCGACCTCGAGTCCGCCGGTGCGCTCGAGTCGTGGTCGGCCGGACAGCTTCGCGTCTGGTCGCACCGCCCGTGGAACGACCAGGGCCGTCAGCTGCCGCTCGTGCACCAGGCCTCCGCCGACGTCGAGGTCGTCTTCCGCGACCTCGACGCGCTCGGCGCCTGGGTCGGGCCGATCTCCGCGACCGCGGACGTCACGGTCCAGGGCATCGACTGGCGGCTGACGGATGCCACGCGGGCGCGCGTCCAGGAGGCCGCGCAGCGCACGGCGGTCGCCGACGCCGTTCGCAAGGCAGCCGTGTACGCCGAGGCGCTCGGGCTCGGCACGCCGGCGCCGACGGAACTCGCCGACCACGGCATGCTTCACGCGCAACCGATCCCGCGGGCGCACAAGGCGGTCGCGATGCGGGCGATGGCGATGGACGCCGCGGACGCCGGGCCGACGCCGGAGTTCGCTCCGGCGAAGCTCGTGGTCGAGGCATCCGTCGACGCTCGGTTCACCGCAGGCTGACGCAGCCGAGGGCCGGCGCGGGCCGGCGGCGCGGGCCGGCTCAGTCGCGCTCGATGAGCCACGCCTCGAGCGCGGCCAGCTCGTCGTGGCCGAGGCCCGACGCGACGAGGTACTCGCGAACGGATCCGTGGCTCCGCTCCACCTCGTCGAGCGCGGATTCGAGCGCCTCGCGCGGGCTGCCGCCCATGAGGATGCGGAGCTCGGGGGTGTCGGGCACGCCGTAGCGGCCGATGAGCTCGACCATCTCCTCGAGCCACTCGCCCGCGAGGTGCCCCTCGGTGAGCGCGTAGTCGACGATCACGGCCTCGCGCTCGACGCCGGCGGCGAGCAGGGCGAGCGCGACCACGATGCCCGTGCGGTCCTTGCCCGCGGTGCAGTGCACGACGACCGCGCGGTCGCCTGCACTCGAGATCTCGCGCAGCGCCTCGACCACGACGGCCGAGTGCGTGGTGACGATCCGGTGGTAGAGCGCCTCGAGCGAGATGCCGCGCCCGTTCTGCGACGCGCCGGAGCCCTCGAACACCGGCAGCCGCAGCACCTCGACGTCGAGCCCGACGAGGTCGTCGGGCATGGCCCGCGCCTCGTTGTCGTCGCGGAGGTCGACGATCACGCCGACTTCGAGCCGGCGGAGCGCATCGCGCCCGTCGTCGCCGAGCCGGTGCAGCCCGTCGGAGCGGAAGAGTCGGCCCGCGCGGACGGTGCCGCTGCGCGCGGGAAGCCCGCCCACGTCGCGGAAGTTGTACGTGCCCGGCACCGGGATGCGCGTCGAGATCTCCACGCGGCGGAGTCTAACCCGCCGCGCCGTCAGGCGGCTCCGAAGGCGCTACTCCCCCAGGTGCTTGCGGCTGGCCATGGCGCGATCGGCCTCGCGCTTGTCCTGTCGCTCGCGCAGCGCCTGCCGCTTGTCGTACTCGCGCTTGCCCTTGGCCACCGCGAGCTCGACCTTCGCGCGGCCGTCCTTGAAGTACAGCGACAGCGGGATGAGCGTGTAGCCGCCCTCCTTCGTCTTGTGGCTGATCTTCACGATCTCCTGCTTGTGCATCAGGAGCTTGCGCTTGCGTCGCGGCGCGTGGTTGTTCCACGTGCCCTCGGTGTACTCGGGGATGTGCACCGCGTCGAGCCAGATCTCGCCGCCGTCGATGAAGGCGTACCCGTCGACGAGCGACGCCCGGCCCTGCCGGAGCGACTTCACCTCGGTCCCCGAGAGCACGATGCCGGCCTCGTAGGTGTCCTCGATCAGGTAGTCGTGGCGCGCCTTGCGGTTGGTCGCCACGACCTTCTCACCGCGTTCCCTGGGCACGGTCCACTCCTCGCTTCGATGACGGATGCCGCCGGCGATCGCCGGCAAGCCCTTCAGTCTAGCCGCGGTCGCGACATCCGTCGCCGCGGCCCGGCCCGGCCGGTTGCGACATCCGTCGCCGCCGCCGGACCGCGATCGGCTCAGACCCGCAGGTATCGCCGGATGGCGATCGCCGCCGACACCGCGGCGAGGAGCACCCCGACCGCGACGAGGAGCGGCACCACGAGCAACGCGTCGTCGAGCCCGACGAACGTGAACGACAGCGAGTCGGCGAGGTAGCCCTGGACGAAGAAGGTCACGATCGCGACGACCGCGCCGCCCGCGAGCAGCGAGCCGAGGAGCCCCGCGAAGATGCCCTCGAGCACGAACGGCGTCTGGATGAAGCGGTTCGAGGCGCCGACGAGTCGCATGATGCCGAGCTCCTTCCGGCGCGAGAACGCCGAGAGCCGGATGGTCGTGGCGATGAGGAGCGCCGCGGCGACGAGCATGACCGCGGCGACCGCGATCGCCGTGTAGCTCGCGGCGTTCAGCACGTCGAAGATCTGGTCGAGGTAGCGGCGTTGGTCGACGACCTGCTCGACGCCCGACAGGCCGGCGAGGCTCTCGACGAGGACCGCCGACTGCGACGGGTCGGTGAGGTTCACCCAGAACGTCTCGTTGAGCACGTCGGGCGTGACGTAGTCGGCGGCGGGGGTGCCGGCGAACTGCTCCTGGAAGTTCGCGTAGGCCTGCTCGCGGTCCTCGAAGTAGTACTCGTCGATGAACGGCGCGAGCGTGTCGCCGCGGAGCTGCGCCTCGACGGCCTCCTTCTGCTCGGGTGTGGCCTCGCCGTCGACGCACCCCTCGGTCGTGGAGACCGCGGTGCAGAGGTACACGGCGACCTGCGCGCGGTCGTACCAGTAGCCGCGCATCTGCGCGATCTGCAGCTGCAGCAGCGCCGCGGTTCCGACGAACGTGAGCGAGACGAACGTCACGAGGACGACGGAGATGACCATGGTGGCGTTGCGGCGCAGGCCGTTCGCCGCCTCGGCGAGCACGAGACCGAACCTCACTTGACCGGCCCCACTTCCTGGTCGTCGTCGCCGGCGCGCGGGCCGGCCGGGCTCCGCAGGCCGAGGCGCTCGGCGAGCGTGAGGTGCGCGGACTTCGCGCTCGCGGGCGCCGCCGGCCTGCCGGGCGGGCCGTCCCGACCGTCGCCGTCCGCGGCGTCGTCGGCGTCGCCGGAGGAGCCCCCGCCCTTCCGGGCCTTCGTCGTCAGCGGCTCGATCGGCATGGTCGCGGCCGCGGTGATCTCGGCGGCCTCGTCGGTGACCGCGTCGCGCGCCTCGGGCTCGATGTAGAGCGGCGGCGCCTCCTCCATGACCTTGCGGGTGACCTTGGGTGCGGCGACGCCGACGGTGCCCGTGTCCATCGCGGTGTCGACGGCCGCCTCCTCCGAGGCCTTCGTCGCCGACCCCGCCTTCGCGGCCGGGCGCTTCGCCGGACGCTTCTTCCCGGCCGCGGGTCGCTTCGCCGTGGTCGGCGCGGTCTCGGCGACGGATGCCGCGGCATCCGTCGTCTCGATCGGCACGGCGTCGCCCGACGACGCCCGCTCCGACTCGTGGAGCGCCTCCTCGGCCCGGATCGACGCGACGAGCGCATCGGCCGTCGCGTCATCCGTCGTCGAGGCGGCGATCGGAATCGTCTCGGCCTCGGCGCCGTCCGCGTCGCCGGAGGACTCCGCGCCGACCGCGGCGAGCGCGGCCGCGGCTCCGTCCGTCGCAACGGCATCGTCCGCCGGGATCGCGCCGACGACCGACGTGACAGGCGGTGCGAGCGTTCCGCCGACCGCGTAGCCCGCGCTGCGCTCGTCGCGCACCACCTCGCCCGAGCTCAGCTCGATCACGCGGCGCTGCATCTGGTCGACGATGCCGGCCTCGTGCGTGGCCATGACCACGGTCGTGCCGGATGCGTTGATCCGCTCGAGCAGGGTCATGATGCCGGCGCTCGTGACCGGGTCGAGGTTGCCCGTGGGCTCGTCCGCGAGCAGGATCTGCGGCTTGTTGACGATGGCTCGCGCGATCGCGACGCGCTGCTGCTCGCCGCCGGAGAGCTCATGCGGCATCCGCTTGCCCTTGCCGTCGAGGCCGACGAGCTTCAGCGTCTCGGGGACCGCGGTCTGGACGAAGCCGCGCGACTTGCCGATGACCCGCAGCGCGAACGCCACGTTCTCGAAGACGTTCTTGTTCGACAGCAGCCGGAAGTCCTGGAAGACAACGCCGAGGTTGCGGCGGAAGTACGGGACCTTGCGCGTCGAGATCGAGCGGAGGTCCTGTCCGAGCACGTGGATGCGACCCGCCGTCGGCCGGTCCTCCTTGAGGATCAGCCGGAGGAAGCTGGACTTGCCCGACCCCGAGGCGCCGACGAGGAACACGAACTCGCCGCGCAGGATCTCGACCGTGATGTCGTCGAGGGCGGGTCGGGTCTGCCCCGGGTAGGACTTGGTGACGGAATCGAAGCGGATCATCGCGTTCGAGCGTAGGCCGCATCCGCGCGAAACGGGGCAGCGACACCGGAAAACGTCGCGCCGCGCCCCGGTGCCGGGCGGGTCAGGCCGGCTGCGCCGCGAGCTCGGCGGCGACCTTCCTCGCCCAGGCGTCGATCGCGTCCCAGTCGCGGAAGTCGCCCGTGGGCAGCGCGTCGTTCTCGGGCATCCAGCTCACGATGCGATCGGGGCCGCGCAGGTGCTCGGTGTCGAGCGCACCGAAGAAGACCATGGTCCCGCGCGGGTGGATGAGCTCCTCGAACTCGGCGAACTCCTTCGGGGCCGCGCCGGCGAGCACGTCGTTGCCGTCCTTGTCGACGCGCTCGGTGCCGAGCGGGCCGCTGGAGAACAGCCACACCGGACGACCGGCGAGCAGCTCGTGGTTGCGGCGCACGAACTTGCGCGCCTCCTTCCGCCACTTGCCCAGGTAGACGGCGCTGCCGATGACGAACGCGTCGAACCCCTCGGGGAACTCGACGTCGTCGCAGTGCTCGATGTCGACCTCGTGGTCGGCGTCGCGCAGGCGATCGGCGACCCGGTCGGCGATCCCCCGCGTCGCGCCGTACTTGCTCGAGTACGCGACCAGCACGCGCATGATGCTCACTCCCCCCGGCGGGACGCACGTCGTCCCACACGGGTGAGGGTAGGCCGGGCGCTCGCGCGCGACCGGTGCCGAAGGTCCCGCGCGCCGCGTCAGAGGGCGCGCGGGGCCAGGGGGCAGCGTCAGCGGGTCAGTCGTCGTCCTTCTGCTTGCGCCAGCGGATGCCGGCCGCGATGAGGCCGTCGAGGTCGCCGTCGAACACGGTCGCCGGGTTGCCGACCTCGTAGCCGGTGCGGAGGTCTTTCACGAGCTGCTGGCCGTAGAGGAAGTAGGACCGCATCTGGTCGCCCCAGCTCGCGGTGATGGTGCCCGCGAGCTCCTTCTTCTTCGCCGCCTCCTCCTCGCGCTTCAGCAGCAGCAGGCGGGTCTGGAGGACGCGCATGGCCGCGGCGCGGTTCTGGATCTGCGACTTCTCGTTCTGCATCGAGACGACGATGCCGGTCGGGATGTGCGTGAGGCGCACGGCCGAGTCGGTCGTGTTGACCGACTGCCCGCCGGGGCCCGACGAGCGGAACACGTCGACGCGGATGTCGTTCTCGGGGATGTCGACCTCCTGGGCCTCCTCCATCACCGGGATGACCTCGACGGCGGCGAAGCTCGTCTGGCGCTTGTCGGCCGACCCGAACGGGCTGATACGCGCGAGCCGGTGCGTGCCCGCCTCGACGGAGAGGGTGCCGTACGCGTACGGCACGTCGATCTCGAAGGTCGCCGACTTGATGCCCGCACCCTCGGCGTAGGAGGTGTCCATGACCTTGACGGGGTACTTGTGCCGCTCGGCCCAGCGCAGGTACATGCGCATGAGCATCTCGGCGAAGTCGGTGGCGTCGTCGCCGCCGGCGCCCGAGCGGATGGTGACGACCGCGCCGCGCGGGTCGTACTCGCCGTCGAGGAGCGTCTGCACCTCGAGCTGGCCGACCGTCTCCTCGAGGGCGGCGAGTTCCTTGCGCGCCTCGACGGCGGACTCCTCGTCCTCCATCTCGTTCGCGAGCTCGACGAGCACCTCGAGGTCGTCGATGCGGCGCTCGACCTCGGTCACGCGCTTGAGCTCGGACTGGCGGTGGCTGAGCGCGCTCGTGACCTTCTGCGCGTTGGCGGGGTCGTCCCAGAGTGAGGGCGCGCCGGCCTCCTCGGAGAGCCGCGCGATGTCGGCCCGGAGGGCGTCGACGTCGACGACGGCGCGGATGTCGCTGAAGGTGGTTCGCAGGGCGGAGATCTCCTGCGTGAGGTCAAGATCCAACATGGCCCGTCCAGCCTAGTGGCCCGGCCCGTGAGCGGCCTGCGCGAGCCCCGATCGCGGGCCGAGGTCCTTCCCGCTGGCAGGTGCCTGAGGCAGACTCGACCCGTTCGACGGCGAGGGCGAGGGCGAGGTGCGGTCGATGGATGTCACGGAGTGGCTGCTCGACGCCGACCCGTCGATCCGATGGCAGGTCATGCGCGACGTGACCGGAGCCTCGGCCGACGCGATCGCCGCCGAGCGCTCACGGGTCGCCCGGGAGGGCTGGGGCGCGAGGCTCCTCTCGCTCCAGGGCGACGACGGCCGGTGGGGCGGCGGCACGTACTCGCCGAAATGGGTGTCCACGACCTACACGCTGCTGCTGCTCCGGCTGCTCGGGCTCGATCCCGAGTCCTCCGAGGCCGGCCGTGCCATCGAGCGCGTCCGCGAGGGCGTGACCTGGGAGGGCCGGGGAGGGAAGCCGTTCTTCGGCGGTGAGCGGGAGACCTGCGTCAACAGCATGGTGCTCGTCCTCGGCGCGTACTTCCGCCAGCCGGGGCCGCTGCTCGACGCACTCCTCGAGCGACTGCTCGGCGAGCAGCTCGAGGACGGCGGATGGAACTGCCAGGCGCCGCGACGCTCGCACCGGGCGTCGTTCAACACGACCATCCTCGCGCTCGAGGCCATGCTCGAGGTCGAGCGATCGATCGGGCCCGACCCGGCGATCGCCGCCGCGAGGGCGCGCGGCGAGGCGTACCTCCTCGAGCGCCGGCTCTTCCGGTCGCGCTCGACGGGCGAGGTGATCCGCCCATCGTGGACCCGATTCTCCTTCCCGCCGCAGTGGCACTACGACGTGCTGCGCGCGCTCGAGTACTTCCGGGCGGCCGGCGCGGAGCCCGACGAGCGCTGCGACGAGGCGATCGGGCTCGTGCACGGGCGACGACGCGCCGACGGTCGATGGCCGCTCCAGCACACCCATCCGGGGTTGCGCCACTTCGAGATGGAGGACGGCGACGGGAAGCCGAGCCGCTGGAACACCCTTCGGGCCCTCCGGGTGCTCGCCTGGCACGAGGGCGGCTCGGGCATAGCATCGAGGTGATGACCGACACGGCCCACTCCTTCTCGTGGCGATCGATCGTCCTCCCGGCGTACCTGCCGACGTTGCTGTTCTCCCTCGGCGAGGGCGCGCTGGTTCCGGTCATCCCGGTCGTCGCGGTCGACCGCGGCGCCTCGCTCGCACTCGCAGGGCTCATCGCGGCGATGCTCATGGTCGGCGGGCTCGTCGGCGACCTCCCGGCCGGATGGCTCGTGGCCCGGATCGGCGAACGCGCCGCGATGATCGGGGCGTCGGCACTCGCCGCCGGGGGCACGCTCCTCGCGCTGCTCGTGCCGACCACGTGGGCGCTCGCAGTCGGCGTCTTCCTCCTCGGCCTCGCGACGGCCGTGTTCGGCCTCGCCCGGCACGCGTTCCTGACGAGCTACGTGCCCGCGCACGTGCGCGCCCGCGCGCTGTCGACGCTCGCCGGGGTGTTCCGCGGCGGCTGGGCGATCGGCCCGTTCACGGCGGCCGCGATCATCGCGTGGACGGGCTCGGCGACGGCCGTGTTCTGGGTCCTCGTCGCGTCGTGCGCGGCGGTCGTCGCGGTGCTCCTCGTCCTCCCCGATCCCGAGCGCGTCTTCGGCGCCGCGGTGCGGGTGCGGGCGGCGTCCGCCGGGAACGGCAGCGACGTCGCGAGCGTCGAGCAGGGCCGAGCGGATGCCGCGGGTGGCATCCGTCACGCCGTCGTCACGTATCGCGGGGTGCTCGGCCGGATCGGCACCGGAGTCGGACTGCTCGCCGCGCTCCGCGCGAGTCGCACCGTGATCGTGCCGCTGTGGGCGGTCTCGCTCGGCATGCGGCCGGACGCCGCTGCGCTCGTCATCGGCATCGCGGCGACGGTCGACTTCGCCCTGTTCTACGTCAGCGGCCACGTCATGGATCGGCACGGCCGGCTCTGGAGCGCGATCCCGGGGCTCGTGGGGCTCGCGGCCGGACACCTCGTGCTGTCGGTCACGCACGACGTCCCCGGCGCGGTCGCGTGGTTCACGGCGGCCACGATGCTGCTCGGCATCGCGAACGGACTCTCGTCGGGCGTGATCCTGACGCTCGGCGCCGACCTGGCGCCCGCGTCGAACCCGGCGCCGTTCCTCGGCGCGTTCCGCACGATCGCCGACGCCGGCGGCGCCGCGGCGCCGCTCGCGATCTCGGCGATCACCTCGGCGCTCTCGCTCATGGCCGCCGCCGCGGCGATGGGCGTGCTCGGGCTCGTGGGGGCGGGCATGCTGTGGCGGTGGATCCCGCGGTACGTGCCGCGCACGCCGCGGCATCCGTCGCCCGAACCACCCGAGCCCGACGAGGCCTGGACGCCCGCCGTCGACACCTGAACCGCGGCCGGGTGGCACCGCGCGGGCCGGACGGCCCGGGGGCGCTCGCGCGACCGGAGTAGCGTCGGCACCGGGCGGTGGGCTCGCCATCGCCGGAGCGGAGGCAGGGTGCGGGCCGTGGTCATCGGGGCCGGGATGGCGGGTCTCACGAGCGCGCGGCAGCTCGCGCTCGCCGGCTGGGAGGTCGACGTGCTCGAGCGGGCCGACGGCCCGCGTGCGGACGGCTACATGATGGACTTCTTCGGGCTCGGATTCGACGCAGCCGAGCGGATGGGGATCCTGCCCAGGTTGCGGGAGGTGGCCTACCGGATCGGCGAGGTCGAGTACGTCGACGCGCGGACGGGGAAGCGGACGGCGAGCATCGACTACGACCGGTTCGCCGAGGCCGTCGACGGGCGTCTGCTCAGCCTCATGCGCCCCGACCTCGAGCTCGTGCTGCTCGACGCGCTCGCCGACGCACCCGACGGCTCGGTCCGCGTGCACTACGGCGCGCCGTACGACGCCTCCGCGGCGGCGGACTCCGGCAGTGAGCTCGGCGGGCGCCTCGCGGACGCCGACCTCGTGGTCGGCGCCGACGGCATCCACTCCAGCGTGCGCGAGGCGCTGTTCGGCGACGAGACGCAGTTCGTCCAGCCGCTCGGGCTCCGCGCGGCGGCGTACGTCATCGACGGTGCGCCCGACCTGCACGCCGAGTTCGACGGGCGGTTCGTGCTCACCGACACGGTCGACCGGCAGGCCGGCATCTACGGGCTGCGCGACGGGCGGGTCGCGGCATTCCTCGCGTACCGCGAGGACGCGAACGACGGCCTCGACCCGCACGAGGACGCGCCGACCCGGCTGCGCCGCGTGTTCGGCGGGCTGTGGCATCCGATCGACCGACTGCTCGAGCGCTGCCCGCCGCACCCGTACGACGACGTGGTCGCGCAGGTCGTGCTGCCGCGGTGGCATCGCGGCTCGACCGTGCTCGCGGGTGACGGATGCCAGGCCGTCTCGCTCCTCGCGGGGCAGGGCGCGTCGATGGCGATCGCGGGCGCCGAGCTGCTCACCGAACTCGTCGGCCCGTGCCGCGACGCCGACGCGATCGAGGCGGCGCTCGGCGAGGTCGAGCGACGGTGGCGTCCGGTCGTCGAGGAGAAGCAGGCGGCCGGGCGTCGTGCGGCGAACACGTTCCTGCCGCCCGACCGGTTCCGGCTGCTGCTGCGGCGGTGGGTGCTGCGCGCCTCGTCGCTGCCGGTCGTCGACGCGCTCGTCATGCGCTCGATCGCGGGCGGCACCGGGCTGAAGGGCGGGACCGGGATATGAGCGTCCACGGCGTGCTGCTCGACCTCGACGGCGTGTTCTACGTCGGCGACGAGCCCGTGCCGGGCGGCGCCGAGACGGTCGCGTGGCTCGTAGAGCGCGGCATCCCCCACCGGTTCGTGACGAACACGACCTCGCGCCCACGGCGCGACATCGTCGCGAAGCTCGGACGCATGGGCATCGAGGTCGGCCTCGGCGAGGTGCTCACGCCGGTCGTCGCGGCCGCGGCCTGGCTCGAGGCGGAGGGATGCCGCCATCCGGCGCTCTTCGTGCCCGAGGCGACCGCTGCGGAGTTCGCGGAGCTCGGCGTGGGCACGGCCGACCCCTCAGAGTCGGCGGATGCCGTCGTGGTCGGCGACCTCGGCAGCGGATGGGACTTCGCGACGATGAACCGGGCGTTCCGACTGCTCGCGGCGGACCCCGGCATCCCGCTCGTGGCCCTGGGTCTCACGCGCTACTGGCGCGCCGAGGACGGACTCCGGCTCGACGTCGGCGCGTTCGTGCGCGGCCTCGAGTACGCATCCGGACGCGAGGCCGTGGTGCTCGGCAAGCCGGACACCGCGTTCTACCGCGCCGCGGTCGACTCGCTCGCCGAGACGCCCGACGAGGCCGTGATGGTCGGCGACGACCTCAGGTCCGACGTCGAGGGTGCGCAGCGCGCGGGACTGACCGGCGTGCTCGTGCGGACCGGGAAGTTCGACCCGGCCGACCTCGAGGGCGCGATCGAACCCGACGCCGTGCTCGATTCCGTCGCCGAGCTGCCCGAATGGTGGCGGAATCGATCGCTCGACGACGGAATCGACGAATCCTCCGCCTGAACCTTGACACCGCGAGACGCCCGCGGCCAAGGTGGCCCCTAGGGTCCGCAGGCGCCAGAAGCGTGGCGAGCTTGGTACGCACAACGTCGTCGTCACCAATCCCCTCTGGCCGGAAGCCGGACCGGAGGGGTCGTCATGACTGGAAACCGTTCCACCCGAACCCGGATCGCCCTCGGAACCGCCGCTGCGGCGCTCGCCGCGGCGATGCTGAGTCCCATCGGCGCGAACGCCGCGGAGGACGACGTCGGCTCGCTCGACATGTACACCGCGGAGGTCAGCGCGGAGGAGGCGGCCGACATGGCGGCCTCCGGCCTCGACATCGCCGCGAGCAAGGCGTCCGGGAAGGGCGTCGAGATGCAGCTCATCCTCTCCGAGGACGAGGCGAAGGGGCTCTCCGAGCGCGGCATCGACGTGAAGCTGACGAAGGGCAAGAACGGCAAGTCCGCGAAGCAGATGGCGGAGGAGCAGGCCGCGTCCGGCTACGACGTGTGGCGCTCGTACGACGAGCCCGGCGGCATCCGCGACGAGCTGTACCGGCTCGCGAAGGACAACCCGCAGCTCGTCAAGCTCGTCAAGCTCGGCGAGACCTACCAGGGCCGCGAGATCATCGCGCTGAAGCTCACGCAGGGCGCGAAGGGCCAGAAGGACGGCTCCCGACCCGCGGTGCTCTACAGCTCGACGCAGCACGCGCGCGAGTGGATCTCGACCGAGACCAACCGGCGACTGCTGAACTGGTACATCGACGAGTGGAAGTCCGACGACAAGGAGGTCAAGAACCTCCTGAAGACGACCGAGCTCTGGTTCCTCGTCGTGGCGAACCCCGACGGCTACCAGTACACGTTCGACGCCGAGCGGCTGTGGCGGAAGAACCTCCGCGACAACGACGGCAACGGCCAGGTCAACCGCGGCGACGGCGTCGACCCGAACCGCAACTACGAGGAGCACTTCGGGTACGACGAGGAGGGCTCGTCGTCGCAGACCGCGAGCGAGACCTACCGCGGGCCGTCACCGGCCTCCGAGCCCGAGACGCAGGCGATGATGTCGCTCTTCGACCGCGCGAAGCCGGAGTTCCAGGTGAACTGGCACTCCTTCGGCGAGTGGCTGCTGTACCCGGAGGGGTGGCAGATCGGCACGCCGAGCGCCGACGATCCGATCTACTACGCGCTGTCGGGCAACCTCGACAACCCGTCGATCGACGGCTTCGAGCCGGGCCTGTCCTCCGACGTCCTCTACGTGACGAACGGCGAGACGACCGACTTCGCGCACTCCGCGCACGGCACGCTCGCGTGGACGCCCGAGCTGAGCGACGGCGGCAGCGGGGGCGGCTTCGTCTTCCCCGATGACGAGGCGCTCGTGCAGGCGGAGTTCGAGCGGATCTTGCCGTTCTCGACGGATGTCGCGAAGTCGGCGGCCGACCCGGCGAACCCGGTGTCGCACCTCGGCATCGAGACCGAGCCGTTCTACCTCGAGAGCGACGACGACTACAAGGTCGGGCTGCCGCAGTCGAACTTCACCTTCGACTACTCGTACGGCGACCCGCAGGAGGTGCGCGTCCTCGCGAAGCGCAGCCTCGGCGACGTCACGGTGAAGTACTCGATCAACGGCGGTGCGGCGCAGAGCGCGCCGACCGAGGAGTGGGCGGGAGGCGACCGCTACGGCGGTGGCACCGACGTCCACTACCGGGTCATGAGCGGCATGGTGACCGGCACCGATCCCGGCGATTCCGTCGAGGTCTGGTTCGAGGGCGGCGGTGAGACGAGCGACTCGTTCACCTACGACGCCGTCTCGGAGTCGGGTGCCGAGGTGCTGGTGCTCGCGGCGGAGGACTACACCGGGGCGTCGCCGGGCATCGGCGGAACCGAGCCCGCGTACCTCGAGTACTACACCGACGCGCTCGAGGCGAACGGCACGAGCTACGACGTCTACGACGTCGACGCCCGCGGCCGCGTCGCGGCCGACGCGCTCGGCGTGCTCTCGCACTACGACGCCGTCGTCTGGTACACGGGCGACGACATCGTGACGCGGGATGCCGGCCGGACCGGGGGCAACGGCTCGCGCCTGGCCATGGACGAGCTGCTGAACGTGCGCGACTTCATGAACGAGGGCGGCCAGGTGCTCTACACGGGCGACTGGGCAGGGAGCCAGTACACGCCGAACGTCGGCACGCAGCTCTACGACCCGACGTCGGCGAACGGGCAGTGCGTGGTCGGCGGGGCCCAGGTGATCGACCGATGCAAGCCGTTGGGTGGTTCCGGCGACGGGACGAACGACGTGCTGCAGTACTGGCTCGGCGCGTACGTGGCAGTCGACTCGGCCGGGCTCGACGAGCAGGGTGACGTGCTCGACGCGCTCGGCGTGGACGTGCCGCTCGAGGGCCTCAGCTGGGGCTTCAACGGCGCCGACAGCGCGCAGAACCAGTTCCACACGAACTCGTTCATCACGACGAGCGGCGTGCTGCCCACGACGGACTACCCGCAGTTCGACAGCTGGGTCTCGGCCCGCTGGGATCGCGCGGGCGGACCGTTCGAGCCGCACACGGGTGACTACTACCTGTACTCGCAGCTCGGCGACGTCTCGTACAAGCAGGTCATGCGCACGATCGATGTGCCGGATGAGGGCGCCACGCTGTCGTTCTGGACGTCGTACGACACCGAGGCCCACTGGGACTTCACGTTCGTCGAGGCGCACACCCCGGGTCAGGATGACTGGACGACGCTGCCCGACCTCAACGGGCACACGGAGCAGGACACCGGCGACAGCTGCCTCTCCGGCTGGAACGAGCTGCACCCGCAGGTCGACTACTACCAGACGCTGAACGGCGACGGCACCTGCAGCCCGACCGGGTCCGACGGCGGCGCGTGGAACGCCGCATCCGGCAACTCCGGCGGATGGCAGGAGTGGGAGGTCGACCTCGGCGCCTACGCGGGCGGCCAGGTCGAGATCTCGCTCTCGTACGCCAGCGACTGGGCGACGCAGGGCCTCGGCGTGTTCTTCGACGACATCGAGGTCTCGACGGGCGAGGGCACGACCTCGTTCGAGGCGGATCTCGGCGGCTGGGAGATCACGGGTCCGCCCGAGGGCAGCGCACCCAACCCGAACAACTTCATCCGCACCACGGCGGGCGGGTTCCCGGAGGCCGCGGTCGTGGCCACGCCGGGCTCGCTCTACGCGGGCTTCGGGTTCGAGGGCATGACGGATGCCGCGACCCGGGCCGAGTGGATGGATGCCGCGTTGAGCCACCTGCTGGACTGACACGCATACCCGTTCGGGACACCGAGACGGGGCGGCCGGCGACCTTCGGGTCGCCGGCCGCTCCGGCGTTTCCACAGGTCGCGGATGCAGCCCCCATTGCGCCCGCCCGGCCTCTATCGTGGCGCGCATGCCGACCGACGATGCTCCGCAGCCCACGAGTCCGCACCGATGCCCGCTCCCCGCGGCGACCGCCCACGCGGCCGGAACGATCTGGGAATGCGACCACTGCGGGTCCCGGTATCGTCGCGTCATCCGCACCGGCATGCAGCTCAATGCGATGTGGGATCACGATCCGATGTACCGGCTGCGCCGGGCCGTGATCCTGGGCGCGATCGGCGTTCCGATCCTGCTCGTGCTCATCGGCCTCCTCGTGGCGATGACCCGCACCTGACGAGCGGTCGCCTCGGCCGGTCAGGCCGTCTCGTCGCTGCGTGTCCGAAGTTGCCCGATCGGGCAATCCGACGCGCTCGTCGGATGCGACACTGGAATCGGACCGACCGTTGGGGGTGGTCACCGTGAGGACGCTGGAACGCGCGCCGTCGCATCCGTCGTATGCGGTCGCGCACGCCGGGAAGTCGAACGCGCACGCGACGGCCGCACCGCAGCGGCTCACGCCGTCGACCGCGCTGCACTTGCAGCGCCTGGCCGGGAACGCCGCGGTCTCGCACGCCATCGCCTCGAGTGCCGGACGGACCGTGCCGCCCGGCCAGCAGGACGACCCGGTCGCGACGTTCCCGCCGCAGCCCGTCGGTGCGCCCGCCGCGCGCACGGCTGACGAGGCGGTCGTGCAACGGACGATCGGCGACGGCCACGACCTGAAGAACTCCCGCTTCGCCGGTGACACGGTGCTCGAGGCGGCCTTCGACAACGAGCGTTTCGTGCGCGTCGGCTCCAGCGGGCCGGCGGTGTCGAAGCTGCAGCAGGCGATGGTCGATGTCGGCCTCAGCCTGCCGAAGTTCGGCGTCGACGCGAAGTTCGGGCCCGAGACGAAGTCGCGGGTGCAGGCCTTCCAGCGCTCGGCGGGCATCGTCGACGACGGCATCGTCGGCCCGATCACCATGGGCGAGTTCGACCGGCGCATCCCGGGCAGCGGGCCGCCGCCTCCCCCACCGCCTCCGCCCCCGCCGCCCGTCCTGACGACGACCACCGTCGCGGCCGCGCCCGACGGCGGGCCGAACTCCCGCCGGAGCGTCGGTTCGGGCGAGTTCGTCGACCTCGCCGCCTCGGCGCCCGTCACCTGGACGGTCACAGCGGGCACGCTCACCATCGCCAGCGGGCCGAGCACCCGTTGGACGGCGCCCGAGACCGGGTCGGTCACGGTCACGGCCACGCCCGCGAGCGGCCCGCCGGCGACCGTCGTGCTCACCGTCGTGCCACCCGACAACATCAGCATGACCCGCGACGTCGTGAATCCGATCCCGGCCGGCTCGGCCGGCGCCGACATGCTCACCGAGGTCGACTTCGGGCACCGCGACGTGAGCTTCGCCCGCGTGCAGTGGCTCGAGGACCCGGGGCCGCCGAGCGGCGTGAACGGCTACTTCCGTTTCGGCAAGGGCTCGGCGATGGACCTCAACCACCATCCGAACCCGGCGTTCGTGACACTGCAGGCCGACAACCACTTCAAGCACGACCACTGCGGCAGCGGGTTCCCGCTGGCCCCGCCATTCTTCCGCGTGTTCCCGTTCCCCTCGTTCTTCGGCGGCGGCTGGACCTGGTTCATCCCGAACCGCTTCCGAGTCCTCGGCTCGGGCACGGCCGGCACGTTCTTCTTCCGCTCCGCGCAGGTCTTCTCGATCGATTCGGTCGGCACGACGTCGGTCAGCAAACAGGGCGCCAGCATCACCCGCACGCGGGCGGGGGCCGTGACATGAGCGGCGGACCGCTGCAGCTGGCGCTTCGGGTCGACCGCGCGCCTGGAGAGGATGCCGCCCTCGTGCGTGTCACGCTCACCGTGACGAATACCGGGTCGGATCCGATCGCGCCCGGCGTGTTCGGCTCGGAGCTGATCGTCAACGGCGAATCCGACCCGAGCTGGCGACTCGCGATGAACGGCGCCGTCGAGCCCGAGTTAGTGCAGCTTCCGCCCGAGCGGTCCGCGGAGCTGGTGCGCGACCTCCGCGTTTCGGGGCTGCGAGCCGGGCCGAACGAGTTCGTCGGGCGGATCGGCGACGTGCAGAGCGACCCGGCCGTGCTCGACCTGCCTTGACCGGTGCGGCGCACGTCGAGTTCTTTCGACGGGCCTGCCCGTCAATGGAACACCGACCTCGCGTCGGCCGTCACCTCGATCGGCACGGTGACCGGCACGAGATCTGTCGAGATCGGCGCGTGCCACACGGCGCGGAGCGTCACGCTCGCGCTGCGCCCGTCGCTCGAATCGGCGCGTACGAGTTCGAGCCCGCGCAGCGAGTGCCCCCAAGTCGCCGAGGTAGTCGGTCGCGGCGTCGGCGACGGATGCCGCGTCGAGGCCGAACACGAGCGCGTCGCCCTCGACTCGGACCTCCTCCAGTTGCCACGATTCGGCGGCGGCGAGGGCGGCGCCGTCGGCGAGAGCGGACAGCCGCGTTCTTTCGGCGCGGGATCGAGTCGAGGACTTTGTGAAGCTAGGCGATATTGCACGCAGGCGTTGCTCCGGGAAGCCAATGTCCACACCGACCGGACCTAACGACGGGGGCGGGACAAGCCTCTCCAGCGAGTCATGATGCGCGACGACCAGCCACGTGACTGGCGTTTGACCTCAGAATCGGGACCAGCTGACACTGTCGGTTGCAGGACCGGGCCCTGGCTTGGCGCCCGAACCCCCGACGGTGCAGCATCATCGAGCGACGGAAACGGATCGAAGGCCCGGACCATCCCAGCGCCCACAAGAGAGACGAAGAATCCCGCGGCGATCCCGAGGAAGAAGGTCAGCGAACTCTGGTTGGCAACTGCGGAATTGTCGGAATACCGGGCGATCAATGGGTCCACCGTAGTCCTCGCCCAAGAAGAGTCTGCAGTCCAACCAGTTGAGCTCGCCGAGAACGAGTCCCCCTCCTGATCTGAGCGACTTGCTGGTGGGTACCCGTTCATGTAGTACAGATTGTCGCCCCTAGCAGTGCGAACCGAATTTGTAACGTCGATATCGAACCCGTCAATGGCGTCTCTACCCGAGTAGAAAGCAACTGTGGGCACCTGGACATCGCGCGTTGTATCTGAACTCGGAATCCACATCGCGGCCGTTTCGAGCGAGCATTGAATGGCATACGAACGGCGCCGCTCGGGTTCACCCTCAAAATCAACGTTCTTTGACCATCTCTTTAGTGACCAATCCTTCGTTTCCTCCGCAAGATCCGTGTCGCTCCTTGGGCTCGAGTCCGTCTGGAGCGAGCGCATAGCCGTGTAGACCGCTTCCTTTTCTTCATCACTCAGTTTTCCTTGCTCGACAGTCTCAACATCTCCCTCCGGGCATGTCGATAATTGCTCAGCAATAGGACCGAAGAACACGGCTGACAGGGTCGACGCAGTCGGCACATCCTTCTGATCAAGCGTTATTGAGAGTCGCAGGATCGACGACTCGTCACCGTCGAGCGGCGCAACAGTGACAGAGACGCTCGCGTCGGCATCGGCGGTCAATGCTGTCGAACTAAGTGCGATGAACCCGTACGAGACCGCGTATGGAGGGTGCGGGCGGTTGGCGGCCGTGTAGGCGGGAAACACGAGGAGCGCCGCGCCGACGAGGCCCACGGCTATCGGAATGATTATCCCGAGGAAGTAGCGCCTCCGGAGGCGCCTGTAGCGAAGTTCTTCGGTGCTCGTCAATGGACCTCCAGCTTGTTCATCGCTACCACAGATCTTGAGCCGTCGACTGCAGGAGTCGCGCCCCGCAAGAATTGGTGGTCCGGATCACATCCCAGCCTATGGATTGGCTCATCGCATCAGGGCGTGAGTCCCCCGCGGCGTGGTCGCACATGGAATTTCTCGGAAGAATCGTCTTCGTGGCGCGTGCCACCAAGTACCCGCGCAAGCTTTGTGAGCGCGCAGTCCGGGTGGTTAACGACGGGCGGTCGGACTATCCTAGCCAGTACTAGGCGATGACGGGGCAGACCCCTTCAACCTCCGCTGAGATCCTTCCGCATACCGCTGGCGGGTTCGAGGGTATCGGTGTTTCGCGCACAGACTGTCGTTTCTCTTTCACGCCCTGTCGGCAGTCCGGCAAGTCCTTGACGCTGAGTCCTCCTTGGCGGCCAGCTCAGAGCCGATGCGTAGATTCCTCCGCAGCACGGAGGCCGCGTACTTCACCGGAGATCCGGGTTTCAGGTCGCTTCGCAACTACTCGATGCATTGTGGGATCCGCGACCCTGCGCTGGCCCTTGACCCCGACGCGCCGATGTTCGGGCTCATTGAGGCCTTGACCGCCACTCAGGCGCCGGAGCTTTGGAGAAGGGTCTCAAGCACGACGCACGCCCTGTGTGACCTCCTTCGTGAGTGGTGCGCAAGTCACTGATGCGGTTCCCCGGGCCGGCCCTCGTGTCGAGCGAGTTCATCGTACGCAGATGCTGGAGCTTCTGGTCGAGTGTCGCACAAGTCAGCCGGTCGGCTCTCACTAGAGTCAAAGCATGCAGCTGACGTACACCCGTGAAGATTGGGCGCGCCGTGTAGCAGATGCTGCGGGCGCGCAGCACGCGAACGAAGCGGAGCTTCGACACAGGCTGTACGCCGTTCTTGCCCCGTACTGCATGGAAGTCGTGGGCCTGGACCAATCGGCACTTCGACACGAAGGCACCTCGGCTAGCGGGCGCTTCGACATGCTTCTCGGTTCCACGCTCATTGAGTTCAAGTCGCCAGGTGAGCTTGACACTCTTTCCAAGAGGCGCCAGCACGCGAAGCAGGCGCTGAGGTACCTGCGCGACGAGAACATCGGCGCCAATGTAGTACTCGTCACGGATGGTCGCATGTGGGGAATCCTGCGGGATCCTTCTTACTCCACCGACGTCGGCTTGACCCTAGACAGTGACTTGTTCCCCGCGACCGACGATGAACTCTTCCAGTGGCGACCCAATTCCCAAGGGACCTCAGAGCGGGTCCTCGACCTTCTCGACACCATCACGTTCGATCCGGTCACGCCCAAGACACTCATGAACAAGTTGGGTCCAACGACGACGCAGGGCCGCGCAACGCTGGCGGAGTTGGCACGCTCGCTTAGCGAGCGCTCGGACGATGGCCGGACAGACATTCTGTTTCGACAGTGGCTCGCCCTAGCCGGGGTGTCATATGGCATCGGAGCGGATCCGGAGCGATGGCCGAAGGATCGAAAGGCAACGCTTGGCCCGCTGAGCGACGTGATCCCGGACATTGGCTACGCGCACACCATCTTCACGTTGCACACCTACGTAGCGCTGTGTTCGAAGCTCATCGCGGCCGAGGCCTTGGCACTTACTCGAGGCAGGCCCGAGCAGCGCCCATCCCAATGGGCTTCACTGAGCGATTTGGAGTTCAGGACGGCGTTCGACCGTCTCGAATCAGGCGCTCTCGCAACTGCCATGGGTGCGCCACGAATGATGGGTGGTGATCTCTTCGGCTGGTATGCCGAGGCGACCCACGCCGAACCGAGTCTGTCCAAGGCGATCCGAACGTTGGTTGTCTCATTTTCTGAGTTGGCGTGGGCGCGGCTAACGCACGCCTCTCGTGTTAGCTCCGACCTCTTGCGGGACTTCTACACCGGCGTTGTTCCTCGGGGAATGAGGAGAAGTCTTGGCGAGTTCTTCACGCCCGAGTGGATCGCAGAGCAGGTGGTCGACCGCGCGCTTGCATTGAGCGAGCAGGCGGATGCGAGCGCCGTGCGGTATCTCGATCCCACGTGCGGCTCTGGCACATTTCTGGTCGCTGCGATGCGCAGATGCATTCTGTCTGGCCAAGAACGCGGGACCAGCCCCGCTGAGCTTGCTCAGATTGCCGTCGACGCGGTAACGGGGTTCGATGTGAACCCGGTGAGTCCCTTGATGGCGCGAGTGAATCTTCTACTCACCATGGGTGACCTCGCTGATCAACTACCCGTGATTCAGTTCAATGTCTTCCAAGCGGACAGCATCCTCATACCTGAGGAGCCAAGCGGTCAGGTCCGACTCGATCAGGGCCAAGCTGAGCTGACGATTCCGCTCGTGATCGGCGACGTGTCTCTGCCTCGGTCGCTCGCAACCCTTCCCGCTATCGCGGGCCTGGCTCGAATCGCAGATGCATCGATCCAGAACAACCGAGACAACGACACGTTCGCGAGGAGACTGCGCGCGGAGCTCCCTTCCATGGGGGTCGCCGCCGAGGATGCGGATCGAGCGATTGACGCGGCAGTGGAGCTGTACGACGTGCTGCGAACGCTTCATCTGGAGGGTCGGGACGGTGTATGGGCCCACGTCATCGAACAGTCGTTCGCACCGCGCGTCTTGAAGCCTGTTGACGTTGTGATTGGCAACCCGCCGTGGATCTCATGGAAGAACTTGCCCCTAGAGTGGCGAGACCGCTCTGAGTCGACGTGGACCAGATGGGGGCTTTGGCAGTCGAAGCGCCGAGGCGGCGGGACTCCGATGGGAGACATCAGCAGTCTCCTCCTGGCACGTGCCATCGCCACTTACTGTCGAGCCGGGGTTGTCGCTCTCCTATTGCCAGAAGGCGTGCTGATCAATGAGCCCGGTGGCCGCGCAATTCGCAGGTGCGTATTGGGCCGCGGTACTACCCACGAACAACCCTTCGCACCGCTGTTCGTCGACGACTTCTCCGAGCTCAATCCGTTCCCCGATGCCGCGACTCGCCCGATCGCGCTCTACGTGAGGTCCGGGTCGGAGGCTGCGTTCCCGATCGACGCGCGTAAGTGGGAGCGTGTCAAGGCTCGCACGCCGCTGCCGGTCGAACTTCCGCTTGCGGCCGCGAAGACTCGGCTCAGGACGGAGCATCATCAGCTCGCGCCCGTCGATCCGACTGATATCGCATCGAAGTGGCGGCCGGTCGCCGACGAGTCGGAAATCGACGCTGCCGGGCCGGTCAAGGGCCAGCGCTACACATGGGGACAGGGTTTCCATTCCCGCGGCGCCGACGGTATCTACTTCTGCGAAGTTGTGTCCGACGCTCCCTTCCCTGGCGGGCTGGTTCGGATCAGGACGCGCCCGGATCTCGGGCGGAACACCAAGCACCTCGAATCGGTCGAGACGTTGATCGAAGCTGAATACCTTTGGCCGCTGGTCCGAGGAGCAAACGTGAACTCGTTCGCCGTGGAGTCGTCGGGGCTCTATTGCATCGTTCCGCACGATCCTCAACGGCCGACACAAGTTCTCAGCCGCAACGAGGCGATCCGGAAGGCGCCGCGGCTCTACGACTACTTCGAGCCGCATCTGCAACAACTCGAAGGTAGGAGCGCCTACGACATGCGCCTTGATCACGACTATCCCTGGGGGATCCAGGGCACGGCATGGAAGCACATGAGTCGTGATCGGATCCTCGTGGTTAGCCGGTACATGGAACCGAATAAGCGACCTCCTGCCGCTGTGTATCAGCCAACCGAGGACACGCGCCTTGGTATGCGGACCACGTGTTATCCCAACAACAAGGTCAACTTCTTGGCATGCACCTCGCTTGCCGAGGCGGACTACGTCGCGGCATTCATGAACTCAGGCCCAGCGCTAAGCACAGTTGCCCGCCGGTCTTCAACGACCACGATCGCGCCGAGCACCCTCAACGCGCTAGCTATCGAGCAGTACAACCCAGCGATCGGTCTTCATCGCGAGGTCGCAGCTATCGGCGAAGAATGCAGGGTCGACCCACATGCGTGGCCAGCTTTGGCGCGAGCGCTCGATGAGAAGGTCGTCGCTCTCCTGGCGCGACACAGCACCGACTGACTGAGGCAGAAATGGGTGCCAGGCAAGTGACGGCTTGGTCGGAAGGGCGAGCAAGCGGGTGGGACCTCTCACATCGATCCCTCCGACGCCCGAGGACTTTCGCTCGGCGATTCACGCCTGACCGGGTCTGAGTCCCGCCACTGGTCCTGATGCGATTGCGACTGCCAGCGTGATCTGCATGAGCGAGTGAGCACTTGGAAGGAGGACACAGTTGCCACTCCTCGCGATGCGTGACGGCGAGCCGATCATTGCGCCGCTCACCAGCGAGATGGCGGGGGAAACCGTCCGCTCGAGCTTGGATCTGCAGCTGCCGTGCGGCGCACGTGCCATCGCGAAAACCAGCAGGTACGGCACCCATTTCTTCGCCCATTGGCCGGGTAGTCACTGTGGAGTCGAGCATCGAGGCGAGTCATCGGAGCATCCGAGGGCCAAAGGAGAAATCGTCCGCGGGGCAAGTGCGGCGGGCTGGAAGGCGGTCCCGCAGGTGATGCCCGCAGAGGGACTTGGATCGCCGATGTCATCGCGACGAACGGCGATAGACGGGTGGCCCTTGAAGAGCAGTGGTCGCAACAGACACCCGATGAGTACCTCAGGCGAACACGTCGATACTTAGCGGATGGTGTCGACTGTTATTGGTTCGCTCGCCACGCCGCACAAGTGCGGACCGCCGGGCTTGCCCTACCCGTATTCGAACTTGACCTGAATGGGGGTGAGGCGGAGGTCAACCTGGGCGCCGATTCGCCGTTGCCCGGTGATAGTCGCATGCTGCTGCCAGACCTTGTTGACAGGTCGAGGCTCTCGGCCTCGCGCACCTCGCCCACGACGAGCCGATCAGGCCGCATCCGCAGTGCCTCCTTGACGAGCCTCCGCAGGGTGATCTCACCCGACCCCTCGAGGTTCGGCTGGCGGCACTGCATCGCGACCAGGTCGCGCACGTCGAGGTCGAGCTCGAACGTCTCCTCGACGGTGACGACCCGCTCGCCCGTGCGCGTCGCCGCGAGCAGGGCGTTGAGCATCGTCGTCTAGCCCGTGTGCGTTGCACCGGAGACGAGCATGTTGGCGCCCGCGAGCACGCTCATCCGCAGGAACTCGGCCGCCGGGCGGGTCATCGAGCCGAGCTCGACGAGCTGCTGCAGCGAGCGGATGCGCTGCTGGAACTTCCGGATGTTCACGGCCCAGTGGGCCCGCGTGACATCGGGGATCGCGACGTGCAGGCGCGAGCCGTCGGGCAGCGACGCGTCGACGAACGGCGAGCTGAGGTCGACCCTGCGGCCCGAGTGCTGCAGCATCCGCTCGACCAGGTCGCGCACCTCGCGATCGGAGAGCACGACCGTGGTGAGCTCGGCCACGCCGCCGCGCGCCACGAACACGCGGGTCGGCGAGTTGATCCAGATCTCCTCGATCGTGGGGTCGTCGAAGTACGGCTGCAACGGTCCGTACCCGGTGATGGATGCCACGACCTCTCGGGCAGCCGCCTGCTCGTCGCCGAGCGGCGCGTGCGCCCCGGCGAGCGCCCGCTCGGAGTACCGGCGCACCTCTTCGGCGGCGAACCGCGCCGCGACCGCTTCGTCGCGAGCGAGGTCGACGCCCTCGCGGAGCACCCGCCCGCGCACCCGCTCGGCGATGGTGCGCACGGGGTCGGACATGGCTCCCATCATGGAGAAGCGGAGCGGATCGCCCGCTCAGTTATCCACACCGCTCCGTCGCCGCCGCGCCGTCAGCCGTCGAACACGGGCGGGATGTATCCGTCCGGCGAACGGACCTTCCCGCAGCGGGCGCACTCGTAGTAGCCGTCGCCGGTCTCCGGTTCGTGCTGCAGCACCCACTTGTGGATGCCGATCCGGCACTCCCAGTTCTTCTCGGCCATGGCCCACTCCCGTCTCCGGGTCAGGGGAACCGGGCCTCAGGCTACTCCCCCGTGCGGCACGCCGCACGGTCGGATCGGCTCAGCCGTCGAGGTCGTCGAGCGCGGCCTCCGCTTCGTCGCGGGCGCGGGCCGAACGTGCGGCCTCCGCGGCCGCCGACTCGCGCGCGCGGGTCGCGATCCGCAGCTCGCGCTCGGCCGGGCGGAGCTCGTCGCGCACCTCCGACAGGCGCCGCTCGAGCTCGTCGCGCTCGGTCTCGAGGTCGTCGAACCGGCGCACGGCGGCCTCGAGGCGAGCGGATGCCTCGGCGAGCGCGTGCTCATCGTCGTCGGCGCGCTCGCGCGCCTGCCGCAGGGTCTCATCGAGCCGTTCGCGTTCCCGGCGGGCGGCCTCGGCGGCTCGGTCGGCGGCGGTGTCGCGCGCAGCGCCGCGGGAGGCGGCATCCGCTCGCCCCTCGCGCTTCGCCGCTCGCGTGTCGACCCGCTCGGCCGGGCGCTTCCCGAGGCGGCGCGGCGGGCCGGGCTCGCCGCCCCCGACGGCACCGGCGAGATCGACCTCGATGCCGACCGCGCGGAGCGCGCGCACCAGCCGGCCGCTCGCGACGGCGGCGCCCGCCTCCGCGGACACGCTCGCGGCGACCAGGGTCTGCTCGACCTCGTCGAGCACGGCCCGCGAGGGCGAGCGGTCCGCGGCATCCGCCAAACCCGATGCGAGGCGCATGAGGTCGGCGATGAGCTCGCGCCGCTCGGCGACCAGTGCGCCGAGTGCGCGTCCGTCGCCCGCGGCCTGCGCGTCGGCGAGCTCGCCGCCGAGGCCCACGAGGTCGCCCACGCGGTCGGGCTCCTCGCGCGCGAGGCGGTTCACGATCCACGCCGACGGCGAGGGGCGGCGCAGCGCGCCGATCTGCTTGGCGAGCGTCGCGCCGCCCGCGGCGCGCGCGTCGACGGCGCGTTCGTTGCGCGCCGCCGTGAACTCCTCGGGCACGAGCGCGTAGAGCGCGTCGGCCGCCTCCGCCACCGGGTCGGTCGCCATGCCTCCATCATGGCGCGGCGGTCGCGGTCGGCGGCGGAGGAGTTCGCAGGATGAGACGCGTCATCCGCCTGCACACGGGGGCATCCGCCCTCTCATCCTGCGAACCCGATCCACCGACCACGCACCCCGTCCTCGGCGCCCGGCACCGCCGCGCCGGTTCGCAGGATGAGACGCGTCATCCACCCGCACACCGAGGCATCCGCCCTCTCATCCTGCGAACTCGATCCACCGACCACGCACCCCGTCCTCGCCGGCCGGCACGGCCGCGCCGGTTCGCAGGATGAGACGCGTCATCCACCCGCACACGGGGGCATCCGCCCTCTCATCCTGCGAACTCGATCCACCGCAGCGCCGTGCGAGCCGATCGAGCGCGATCGTCGCGCCAGTTCGCAGGACGAAACGCGTCATGACCGCTGCTGAGGGCGCGTGCGCCGCGTCATCCTGCGAACTCAGAGGAGCCCGGCCGCGGCGCCTCAGACCGTCTCGAGGTACTTGTGCACGAGGCTCACCGCGACCGAGCCCTGCCCCACCGCCGACGCGACGCGGCGCATCACGTCGTGCCGCACGTCGCCGGCGGCGAAGATGCCGGGCACGCTCGCCTCCTGCGGGAACGGATCGCGCTTCGGCGCCCACTCCCGAGGTCGGCGGCCGTCGTGCACGAGGTCCTGTCCGGTCAGCACGAACCCGTGATCGTCGAGTTCGACGAGGTCGCGCACGAGGTCGGTGCCGGGCACCGCGCCGATGAAGACGAACATCGCGTCGGCCGGCAGTTCCTCCTCGCCGCCGGTCGCCATGTCGCTCACGGTCACCGACTCGAGGTGGTCCTCGCCGGTCAGCGCGACCACGCGCGAGCGCGGGCGCACCGTGATGTTCGGCGCCGCCTCGATCTGGTCGATGAGGTAGCGCGACATCGATGACTCGAGCCCGTCGCCGCGCACGAGGATCGTGACCTCGGCCGCATACCGCGACAGGAACATCGCGCCCTGGCCGGCCGAGTTCGCGCCGCCGACGACGGCCACGCGGCATCCGCTGTACGCCACCGCTTCTGAGGCCGCCGCGCCGTAGTAGACGGATGCCCCGAGCAGCCGTTCCTCGCCGGGCACGCCGAGCGTGCGCGCCGACACGCCGGTCGCGAGCACGAGCGCACGGCACCGCAGCTCGCTGCCGTCGTCGAGCGTGAGGATCTTGTACGAGTCCTCGAGTCGGATGCCGGTGACCGCCTGCGGGCTCATGATCTCGGCGCCGAGCCGCTTCGCCTGCGTCACCGCGCGCCGCGCGAGGTCGGCGCCGCTGATGCCGTTCGGGAAGCCGAGGTAGTTCTCGATGCGCGAGCTCGTCCCGGCCTGGCCGCCGGGCACCTCGCGCTCGACGACCACGGTGCGCAGGCCCTCGGAGGCGCCGTAGACGGCGGCGGCGAGCCCGGCGGGGCCGGCGCCGACGACGACCAGGTCGTAGAACGGCTGCTGCGCGGGCGCCCGCAGGCCGATGCGCTCGGCGAGCTCGTGCAGATCGGGGCAGAACAGCGTCGTGCCGTCGGGGAGGAAGACGACGGGCAGCCTGCGGGCACCGCTCGTGGCGGCCTCGACGAGCTCGCGGGCGCCCTCGTTCTTCTCGATGTCGAGCCACTGGTACGGGATCTGGCTGCGCGCGAGGAAGTCCTTCACGGCGTGCGTCGTCGGCGACCAGAGCGTGCCGGCGACGCGGATGCCCTCGTACACGGGCGGTGACGAGGCGCGCCAGTCGTCGAGCAGGTCGTCGATCACCGGGTAGAGCCGCTCCTCCGGCGGATCCCACGGCTTCAGCAGGTAGTAGTCGAGGTCGAGCGCGTTGATGCTCGTGATCGCGGCACTCGTGTCGGCGTATGCCGTGAGCAGCACGCGCTTGGCGTCGGGTACGCGCTTCAGCGCCTGCTCGAGAAACTCGGTGCCCGTCATCCCGGGCATCCGCTGGTCGACGAGGAAGAGCGCGACCGGCGTGCCGCGTTTCAGGTACTCCCCCACGGCGTCGAGCCCCTCCTGTCCCGACGCCGCCTTCACGATCCGGTAGTCGTCGCGGTAGCGCGACTGCAGGTCTCGGGCGATCGCGTTGAGCACCTGCGGCTCGTCGTCGACGGTCATGATCACGGGCTTGGCCACCGGTCAGCCCTCCCCGTCGCCCGGGCCTTCGCCCGGTGCGTAACCCACGCCGTCGCCCGGCGTCGAGTCGATCGGCAGGCGCACGGTGAAGCACGTCCGGCCGGGCTCGGATTCGACCGTCATGTCGCCGTGGTGCTTCTTCACGACGATGTTCCGTGAGATCGGCAGGCCGAGCCCCGTGCCCTCGCCGACCGGCTTCGTCGTGAAGAACGGGTCGAAGAGCACGACCATGTTCTCGGGCGGGATCCCGGGGCCGTCGTCCTCGATCTGCACCTCGACCACGTCGCCGACGCGTCGGGCGCGTACCGTCAGCGTGCCGCGACCGCCCATCGCGTCGATCGCGTTGTCGATGAGGTTCGTCCACACCTGGTTGAGTTCGCTCGCGTAGGCCTGGATCACGGGCAGGTCGGTGTCGTAGTCGCGGACCACGTGCACGCCGCCCTTGAGCTTGTTGTGCAGGATGATCAGCGTGTTGTCGAGCCCGCGCCGCACGTCGACGTCCTGCACGGGGGTCTGGTCCATGTACGTGTAGGTCTTCAGCGCCTTCACGAGGTCGACGATGCGCGTCGTGCCGACCGCCACCTCCGAGAGCAGGGTGTAGATCAGGAACTTCAGGCCCAGCCACTCGATGACGATCGAGGCCTCCTCGCCGTCGAACGTCGCGGCGAGGCCGTCGAGGTCGTCGACCGAGAGTCCGAGGCTGACGACGGCGGGCGCGAGCTCCCCCGCATCGGAGACGCCGTGCGCGTCGAGCCAGTCCTCGGCCGCGGCCTCGCGGTCGCTGCGCTCGAGCGCCCCGAACTCGACCGGCTGGTCGGCGCGCTCGACCGCCATCCGATCGAGTTCGCGGAGGTGCTCGAGCTTCGAGCCGTAGAGCCCGAGGCGCCCGAGTTGGAGCTGCGCCTCCTGCAGCTTCGCGAACACCGCCAGCGCCTGCGACGCTCCGCGCTGCGCGGCGGAGGCCGGGTTGTTGAGTTCGTGCGCCATGCCGGCGCTCAGCTTGCCGAGCGACGCCATCTTCTCCTGCAGGATCAGCTGGTCCTGCATCTGGCCGATCTGCTCGAGCGTCCGCTCGAGCACCGAGTTCTTGCCACGCAGTTCCTCGGTGCGCTCCCGCAGCTGCTGCTCGCTCTGCCGCAGCGCCTCCTCGGCCGCCTTGCGCTCGCCGATGTCGCGGATGATGCCCGTGTAGTAGCGGTCCTCGTGCACCGTCCACGTCGACAGCGAGAGCTCGATCGGGATCTGCTCGCCCGACTTGGTGATCGCGGAGAGCTCGACCGTGGTGCCGATCACGTGCGCCTCGCCGGTCTCGGTGTAGCGCTTGATGCCCGTGCGGTGCAGTTCGCGGAACTCCGGCGGGATGACGAGCTCGAGCTGCTGCCCGACGGCCTCCTCCTCGGTGTAGCCGAGGATCCTCGTGGCCGCCGAGTTCCACGACATGATGCGGCCCGTGTGGTCGGCCGAGATGATCGCGTCGATCGCCGACTCGGTGACCGACCGGAACTTCTGCTCGGCCTGCTTGCGTTCGCTGATGTCGCGGATGATGCCCGTGTAGTAGCGGTCCTCATCGAGGAACCACGTCGCGAGCGAGAGCTCGATCGGGAACTCCGATCCGTCGCTGCGGATGGCGGCGAGCTCGACGGTCGAGCCGATGACGTGGGTCTCGCCGCCGGTGCTGACGCGGTGGATGCCGGTGCGGTGCAGGTCGCGGAACCGCTCGGGGATCACGAGTTCGAGCCGTTGCCCGATCGCCTCGGACTCGGTGTGGCCGAACAGCGCCGTGGCTGCGCTGTTCCAGCTTCGGATGATCCCTTCCGCATCCGCTGAGATGATCGCGTCGATCGCCGACTCCATGACGGAGCGGAACTTCGCCTCGGACTCGCGCAGCGCCATCCGCACCTTCGACACCGTGACCTGGCGCTCGATGCGGGCGAGCACCTCGCGCGCGTCGAACGGGATGCCGATGAGGTCGTCGCCGGCCTCGAGCCCGCGCACGCGCGTCTCGACGTCGGCGTCGGCGGCCATGAGGATGACGGGCAGGTCGTGCGTCTCGTCGGCTCGGTGCAGCTCCGCCGCGAGCGCGAACGCATCGGCACGCCGGAGTCCGGCGTCGAGCACGATGAGGTCGGGTCCAGTCGTGAGCGCGGCGTGCGCGCGGGCCGGGTCGCCCTCCGCGGTGATCACCGTGTAGCGGTCCTCCTCGAGGATGCCGCGGAGCTCGGCGACCGCCTCCGCGTCGTCGGAGATCACGAGGATCGAGCCGAGCTGGGCCACGGAGTCCACCTCCCCGTCGTCCGCGTCGTCGTCGCCTGGTCCTGTCCGGCCACCCTATCGACGCGAGCGGGCCGCGGACTGCCCCCCGTCCGGGGCCGGGCTCAGGGCGGGCGTCGAGACCAGCGACGTGACGAGGAGCGACGCCGCGGCCTCCGCCCGGGCGTACGGACCCCGCATTCGGGTGCCACCGCTCCGACACGCCAGCGCGTCGCCGCGCTTCCGACCGCGATGCCTGACTACATTCGGCCACGAGACACGGCCGCGGGGGGCGCCGAGAACGGAGCGAACGCGAATGACCGGACCCGAACCTGCACGCACGCCGGAGGCCGCAGCCGCCCGGACCGGCGACGACGTCGCGTACCGACCGGAGGCCGTCGACGACCTCGTCGCGCGAATCGTCGAGGAGGAGGACGCTGAGCTCCGACGCGGCTTCGCCTCGGGCGCCGAGTTCGCCGTGACGCGCGGTGCCTCCTCACGCGAGCACATGCTGCACCGGCTGGAGTGCGCCTCGATCGAATCGCACCTGGACCGCAGCTCCAAGTGGACCGAACCGCACCGGCGGCGCCTCGCGTCGAACCCGGCGTATCGCCTCCCGATGCCGACGTTGATCACCAGGCAGGCCGCGCGCGACCTCTCGGGCGTGCGCTCGTGTCGGATGTGCTGGCCGAATCCGACGGGCGGTGAGCCCCGACCGCTCCGGCGGCTCTCGGCGCGCAGCCTCGGCCCGCAGCACGTCGGCCACGTGCTCGCGCGTCCCGACGGGGAACCCCTCGGGACGATCGTGCGCTGGGGCGCCCGCACGGGCGCCGACCTCTTCGGCGTGGAGCACGACGAGATCGAGATCGTGACCTCGATGGGCACCGAGACGGTCGGGCCCGACGACCACGTGATCATCTGGGACCTGCCGACCGACGAGCAGGCCATCCGACGGAAGGCGCAGCTCGTCCAGCGGTTCGCCGACCACGGCGACGGCGTGGCGCGCTGAGCGCCGCGGGCAGGCCGCGGCAGCGGGCGCGGGCGCGGGCGCGGGCGAGCGCAGCAGTCGGGCCGACGGCCGAGCGACCGCCGGGCCTCAGCCGTCGATCCAGGGCTCGCGCCATCCGCCCCGCTCGCCCATGAGCGCCTCGGCCGCCGCAGGACCCCAGGTGCCGGGCTCGTACGCCTGCACCTCGGGCGGCGCGTCGAGCAGGGGTTGGATGACCGCCCACTCGGCGTCGATCGTCCCCTGGCTGGCGAATCGCATCCCGCCACCCGCGAGTGCCGCCTCGAACAGCACCTCGTAGGGCGTCGGCACCTCCCCCGGCTTCGCCGCGAATCCGACGTCGAGCTCGGCGAGCTCGGGTCTCGCGGTATCCACCCGCTGAGCCGCGAGCGCGACCCGGACCCCGAAGGTCGGACCGAGCCGGACGACCAGTTCGTTCGACGGCGGGTGGTCGCCGCGCAGGCCGAACCCGAGCGACGGAGCGTCGCGGTAGACGATGCGCACCTCGGTCTCGGTCGCGCGGAGCTTCTTGCCGGTGCGGATGAAGAACGGCACGCCCGACCATCGCGGATTGTCGATCCGGAGCTCGAGCGCGGCGAACGTCTCGGTCGTGGAGTCGTCGGCCACCCCGTCGACCTCGCGGTAGCCGCGGTACTGACCGCGGACGTAGCGGGCCGGATCGGCCGGCGCGACCTGCCGCAGCAGCTCGGTGCGTCGTCGACCGATCGAGGCTCGGTCCCCGGGCTCCGGCGCCTCCATCGCGACCGCGACGACGACCTGCAGCAGGTGGTTCACGACGACGTCGCGGAGTGCTCCGACCGGATCGTAGAAGTGTCCCCGATCGTCGACGCCGAACGCCTCGGTCATCGAGATCTGCACGTGATCGATGTGGTCGCGGTTCCACGTCGGCGCGAGGAGCGTGTTCGCGAAGCGCAGGAACGGGATCTCCTCGAGCCCGACCTTGCCGAGGTAGTGGTCGACGCGCAGCAGCTGCGACTCGTCGACGACCGAGTGCAGCTCGGCGGCGAGCGCCGTCGCCGACGCGCGGTCGTGCCCGAACGGCTTCTCGATCACGAACCGCGCGTTCGTCGCCAGGCCGCCGCCCGCGACGCCCTTCACGACGGTTGCGAACAGGTTCGGCGGCACCTCGAGGTAGAAGAGCGGATGCTCCGCCCCGCCCATCGCCTGCTTCACGCCGTCGTACGTCTCGGGCTTGCCGAAGTCGCCGTGCACGTACGACATCCGGTGCATCAGGCGCCCGAACACCGACTCGTCGATCTCCTCGCCGGTCGCCGCGATGCTCTCGCGTGCCCGGTCGGCGAGCCGGTCCATCGTCCAGTCCTCGAACGCGACGCCCACGATCGGACAGTCGAGCAGGCCACGTCGCTCGAGCCGGTACAGCGATCGGAAGGTCATCACGCGGGCGAGGTCGCCCGTGATGCCGAAGATCACCAGGACGTCGCGGCGCGCGGTCGTGTCATCCGTTGCCCCCATGGGCGGCAGTCTGGCCGAGCGCGCCGATGACGACAAGGGGCGGATGCCACGGGCGCCCGGCGCCTCGTGCCGGGTCGGCGCCTCGCCGCCGCCTAGACTGAACGGGCACTCGCGGGAGTGGTGAAATCGGCAGACACGCAGGATTTAGGTTCCTGTGCCTTCGGGCGTGAGGGTTCAAGTCCCTCCTTCCGCACTGGACCGGACTCGGCGGGGCTGGGCTGGGCTGGGCTCGGCTCGACGCGACGCGACTCGCTCGGCCCTACGGTCGCAGCACGCCGACCTGCCGGACTTCAGGCGCCGGCGGCCCCAGTCGAGGGCCGCCGTGGCCCGTGTCTCCCGATCCGATGCGGTTGCTGCGCTCGGTCAGGCTGACCAGCGCCAGGTGCTGGTCAGCCGTCCAGCAGATCAGCTTGCCCTTCTGGTTCTTGGTGCGACCGAGGATGCCCGCGTCGGCGAGCTGGATGAGCGCGCGATGTGCGGCAGCCGTCGACACCTGGTGCCGAGCAGCGACCTTCTCGATGGTCAGGACCGGCTCCGTGGGCAGCGCCTGCAGGATCTTCAGCACCACCGCATCGCTCCGCGGATTCGCGGGCGTGATGCCCTGTTCCCTACGGAATCGGACCAGGTGCTCGCGCACCTTCTGGTCGAGCGCTCCGATGTCCGCAGCGAGCATGACCGCGTTGCCCGCTGCCAGCTCGGCGGCCTCCGCGAAGCCGATGACCCAGTCGTCCAGACGCGACGGGATCTCCCGGTACGCGGTGAGTCCGGCGATGTAGCGATCCGTGTCGCCGGCGAACACCGTGCTGATGGGGATGAGCGAGTTCCGGAGTGCGTCGGCGCGACGAAGCACGGTGTGGATCAGTGCCCTGCCCGTGCGGCCATTGCCGTCGATGAAGGGGTGGATCGTCTCGAACTGCGCATGCGCGACCGCCGCGCGCACGACGGGGTTGCCCGAGGTTGCGGTGACGAAGCGCGCGAGATCGTCGACCAGGCGACGCACCTCGGTCTCGGGCGGAGGAACGAAGTCCGCACGGAGCGGGCTCCACCCCGGCCCGCCGACCCAGTTCTGCTCTGTCCGCAGGCCTGGCTCGAGCCTCGGCTCGATGATGTGCTGCAAGCGCTCGATATCCGCCGTCGTGACATCGCGGGCGCGCTCGCGGTCGCCCAGTTCGGCGATGGCCTCTTCGGTTGCGCGCACGTTCGCGATGACGTCCAGCGCCACGCGAGCGCCGACCCCACCGCCCCTGCTGTGGTCGAGCAACTCGGCGATGGCGAGCTTCTTCGGGCTGATGCGATTCCCCTCGATCCATGACGAGGAGATGCTCTCGGAACGGATCAGCAGATGGTTCAGGTATCCGCCTCGGTCACCGATGCGCTCATCGGCGCGAGCGAGCACGGCCACCGCATCCTCCGCGGCCCGCTGCGCATCCCGACCGACTGCAGGAAGCTCCTCGCCGAGATCATCGGGAACGTAGGCCTCGTACCGGCCCGGAGCGCGGTCCCTTCGACCGAGGTGCGACGCGTCTTCGGGGTTCCAGAGCAGATCGACGTAGTGAGCCATGAGACATCTCCAAACGTCGACGAGGGAGGGATAATATTTACTTTATACCATCTAAAATAGATATGTCCGCCTGTGGGTCGACTCTGCTGCGCCTCGTCGCCTCACGCGAGGGACAGCACGAACGAGAGCACGAATCCCGCGGCCGTGCTGAGCGCCACCGCCGGGCCACCGTGCTCGTACGCCTCGGGCATGAGCGTGTCGGCGAGCGACGCGATCACGGCGCCGGCGGCGAACGCGAGCGGCAGCGAGATCGTCTCGGGGTCGGCGTTCGCGAGCGGTCCCGCCCCGATCACGACGGCGAGCACGAGGAGGGCGGCGCAGGCGCTCCACAGGAGCACGATGCTCCGGGTCGACCGCCCCTGGCTGCGCATCGACGACGCACCCACCAGCGATTCGGGCAGGTTCGACACGAAGATCGCCGCCAGGAGCGCGAACCCGCCGGTCCCGGCCTCGCCGAGGGAGACGCCGAGCGCGAGGTTCTCGGGCACGCCGTCGAGGGTCACCGCTGCGAGGAGCGCGAGGCCCGCGGCCCCGCGGGTGGTCGCGGCCGAGGCCGGCCGATCGGATGCCGCGGCATCCGTGTCGAGCTTGACGCTCCCCTCGACCTCGTCGGCCGGCCGCGCCTGCCGCCCCGGCTGCGCCCAGCGATCGAGGAGCGCGCTCAGGACTGCGAAGACGATCGCGCCGACGAGGAGGCCGAGTGCCGCCCGGACGATCCCGCCGCGCTCGTACGCGTCCTCGAAGAGTTCGAAGGCGAGTGCGGTGATGAGTGCGCCGGCGGCGAACGACAGCAGGATCGCGAGCACGCGCTTCGGCAGGCGGACCCGCGCGCCGACGACCGCGCCGATCACGAGCGCGCTGGAGGCCACGATCCCGAACCAGAGTGCCGTCACCACGCGCCAAGTCTCGGCCGGATGCCGCGCCCGGTGAAGGGGATTGACGCGTCCGAGCGCTCAGGCGTAGTCCGACCGGTGCCGACCCGCAGCATCCGCGTCGAGGCCGAAGACCTCGGCCGCGCCGAGCAGCGCCTCCGCGCGGGCGATGCGCGGCAGGTCGCTGCCGTCGCGGATGCCGTGCCGCTCGAGGGTCTCGAGCACGTCGCGGGCCCACGCGAGCTCGACCGCCGAGGGGCTGAGCGCCGCGTTGACGGTGGCGACCTGCTCCTCGCGGAGGCACAGCCGGCCGGTCATGCCGACGGATGCCGCGTGCCGCGACGCCTCGGCGAGCGTCGCCGGATCCCGCGGGACCGTGGGGCCGTCGACGGGCCCGGGCAGACCGGCCGCGCGACTCGCGCAGACGAGCCGTGAGCGGGCGAACAGCAGCGCGAGCGGATCGTCGGCCGCGCCCGTGTCGCGGCGGAAATCGCCGCTGCCGAACGCGAGCCGGGTGACGCCCGGGGCCTCGGCGATCTCGAGGGCCGCCTCGATCCCCCTGGCGCTCTCGACGAGGGCGACGAGCGGCAGCGCACCGCCCAGGGCGTCGTGCAGGGTCCGCACGTCGCGATCCGACTCGACCTTCGCGAGCACGACGCCCGCGACCGGGCCGCACTCCCGCAGCAGCGCGACATCCGCGCTCCAATGGTCGCTGGCGACGTCCGCGATGCGCACCCACGGCCGCAGCCCGGAACCGACCGCCTCGGCGAGCGCGTCGCGGGCCGCCGGCTTGTCGGCCGCGGCGACGCCGTCCTCAAGGTCGACCACCACCACGTCGGCTGCGGATGCCGCGATGCGGTGCGCGAGGCCGTCGGCCGATCCCGGCACGAGCAGCCACGAGCGAGCGACCGACGGATCGACGGTCGCGGGCAGGGCGGCGGGCGCCGCCGACGCGGTGCGACCCGCCTCGACGACGCCCGACGTCTCCGGGCCGACCGGCATCACCGGCGCACCCCCGCCTTCTCGGCCTCGATCTCGCCCACGATCGCGGCGATCGCCTCGGTGGAGGGGCGCTGCTCGCGGTCGACCTCCGCCTGCTCGTCGGGCGAGAGGTGGTCGTCGACGCTCATGGTGGTCTCGTCGAAGGGCCGCTCCCCCGAGAGCACGCCGGCCAGCTGCTCGCGATCGAGTTCCCTGGTCCAGGTGCCGACGAGGAGCGTGGCGACCGCGTTGCCCGTGAAGTTCGTCAGCGCCCGCGCCTCCGACATGAACCGGTCGATGCCGACGATGACGCCCACGCCGTCGACGAGGTCGGGTCGGTGCGCCTGGAGGCCGCCGGCGAGCGTCGCGAGGCCCGCACCGGTGACGCCGGCGGCGCCCTTCGAGGCGACCATCATGAACAGCAGCAGTCCGACCTGCTCGCCGATCGAGAGCGGCGTGCCCATGGCGCTCGCGATGAAGAGCGACGCCATCGTCAGGTAGATCGCGGTGCCGTCGAGGTTGAACGAGTAGCCCGTGGGGATCGTGATGCCCGCGACCGGCTTCGAGACGCCCGCGTGCTCCATCTTCGCGATGAGGCGGGGCAGCACGACCTCGCTCGACGACGTCGAGACGATGAGCAGGTACTCGCGGCCCAGGTACTTCATCATGCGGAAGATGTTGACGCGCGCCACCGCCCAGAGCAGCGATCCCAGCACGACCACGATGAACAGCGCGCACGTGATGTAGAAGGCCACCATGAGGGTGCCGAGCGCGAAGATCGCGGCGACGCCGGTGTTGCCGACGACCGCGGCGATCGCGCCGAACGCGCCGATCGGGGCGACCCACATGATCATCGCGAGGATGCGGAAGACGAGCGCCTGGATCTGGCGGATCGCCCCGAGGATCGGCGTGCCCTTCTTGCCCATCTTCTGCAGCGCGAAGCCGACGAGCAGCGCCACGAAGAGCACCTGCAGGATGTTGCCGTCGACGAGCGACGACAGCAGCGAGGTCGGGATGATGCCGAGGATGAACTCCTGCGTGGTCTTCGCCTCGGTCGCGCCGGCGTCGTACGAAGCGCCCGCGATGTTCAGGCCCTCGCCCGGGTGGATGAGGTTGCCGACGACGAGGCCGATGCCCAGCGCGAAGGTCGACATGACGATGAAGTAGAGCAGCGCGAGCCCGCCGACCTTGCCGACCGTCGCGGCCTTCGCGATCGATCCGACGCCGAGGACGATGGTGCAGAAGATGATCGGGGCGATCATCATCTTGATGAGGAGCACGAACGCGTCGCCGATGGGCTTCAGGCCGACTGCGAACGCGGGGGCGGCGAGACCCACGACGATGCCGGCGAGCACCGCGACGATCACCGCGATGTAGAGGTAGTGCGAGGGGTCGATCCGCTTCCGAGGCCTGGTGCCGTCGATGCGAGACTGGAGCGCCATTGCCGTCCCTGCCTTCCATGGTCGGTCGTCGCCGGTGCGACGAGTCGGGATGTCGGGCCAGCATGTTCGAGCGGATGGCGCGGCGTCCGCTTGTGTTCATACTGTTCGCACCACGACCGGCGCGGGGCCGCTGCGCCCGCCGTAGGGTGTGACGAGACGACGACGCCTGCGAGGTGGACATGGTGCGATGGGTGCGCGGATGGAGCATCGCCGCGAAGCTCTTCGCCCTGCAGCTGGCGGTGATCGTCGCCCTCGCGGCGATCGCCGTCGCGCTCATCTGGGCCGACGCGCGCGCCGACGTCGAGCGTGACGCGGCCGTGAAGTCGATGGCGATCGCCCAGACCATCGCGAACGACCCGTTCGTGGTCGACGGCGTGCGCGCCGACGATCCGCCGGCCGTGCTGCAGCCGTACGCGGTCGACGTCATGCGCGAGGCCGAGGTCGACTTCATCACGATCATGGCGCCCGACCGCACCCGCTACACGCACCCCGATCCGTCGCAGATCGGGCAGGAGTTCCTCGGCAGCATCGACCGGGCGCTCGACGGCGAGCCGTTCAGCGAGACCTACACGGGCACGCTCGGGCCGTCGGTGCGCTCGGTCGTCCCGATCGAGGATGCCTCCGGCGACGTCGTCGCGCTCGTGTCGGCGGGCATCACGGTGTCGAACACGCAGGTCGCGCTCGGCGCGCGGATCGCCACCGTGGTCCTCGCGGCGGCGCTCATGATCGCGCTCGGCGCGCTCGGCGCGTGGCTGCTCAGCCGCTACCTGCGGCGCGTCACCTGGGGCCGCGGCGCCGAGGAGATGAGCCGCATGTTCGCCTACTACGAGGGAGTCCTCCACTCGATCGGCGAGGGGCTCGTGCTGCAGGACGACCGCAACCGCGTGGTGCTCGCGAACGATCGCGCGCAGGAGCTGCTCGGGCTGACCCGCGGGAGCGTCGGGGGGACGGCGCCGGCACCGCTGGACGGACTCGGGCTCCCGCCGGCGGTGGCCGACGTGCTGGCACGACCCGACGCCGTCGTGGACGAGATCGTGATCACGCCGACGCACGTGCTCGTCGTCGATCGCGACGTCGTCGTCTCCCGGGCGCGCCCCGGCGACCCGCACGCGCGGCGTGTCGGAACGGTGACGACCCTTCGCGACCACACGCGCCTCCAGGAGCTGACGGGCGAGCTCGCGACGATGACGACGCTCTCCGACGCGCTCCGCTCGCAGGCGCACGAGTTCGCGAACCGGCTCCACACGATCATCGCGCTCATCGAACTGGGCAGGCCCGAGGACGCCGTGGAGCTCGCGTCGAGCGAACTGGCGCTCAGCCAGGCGCTCGCGGACCGCCTGCTCTCCGCGGTCGAGGAGCCGGTGCTGCTCGCGCTCCTGCTCGGCAAGGCGGCGCAGGCCGGTGAGCGCGGCATCCGCTTCGAGGTCGACCTCCCCGAACGCCTCGCGGCGACGGGGATCGACCCGCGCGAAACCATCACCATCGTCGGGAACCTCATCGACAACGCGCTCGACGCCGCGAGCACCACGGCCGCGCCCGCGATCGACGTGTCGATCGCGACCCGCGAGGAGCGACTCGTGATCGCGGTCGCCGACAGCGGGGCGGGGCCGGCCACCGGTGCGCGCGTGTTCGACCTCGGTGTGACGGGGAAGGCGGATGCCGCTGCCGGCGGACGGCACGGACAGGGCATCGGCCTCGCGCTCGTCCGCCAGTCCGTCGACCGTCTCGGCGGGCGCATCCGCGTCGACGGCTCCCGGTTCGAGGTGACCCTCCCGCTTCCGCGCGACCTCGCCGCCGCAGCCGGATCCGGCGGACCGGGAGCCGCGGATGCCTGAGCCCGACTCACCGATCCGGGTGCTCGTCGTCGAGGACGACCCGGTGACCGCCGAGGCGCACGCCGCCTACACCACCCGCGTCGCCGGGTTCGAGGTCGCCGGCCTCGCCGGCACCGGCGCGGAGGCGCTCCGACTGCTCCGCGACGCCCGTCGTCCCGACGGCTCGATCTCCGGCATCGACCTGATCCTGCTCGACGTGAACCTGCCGGACACGACCGGCATCGAGCTCTGCCGGGCCCTCCGCGCCGCCGGAATCGAGATCGACGTGATCGCCGTGACCGCGGTGCGCGAGGCCGCCGTCGTGCGGTCGGCCGTCTCGCTCGGCATCGTGCAGTACCTCATCAAGCCCTTCGCGTTCGCGGCGTTCGCCGAGAAGCTCGGCGCGTACCGCGACTACCGGGCACGGGTCGGTTCGGCGATCGTCACCGACCAGCAGGAGGTCGACGCGTCGTTCGCGGCGCTGCGGGTCTCGTCGGGGTCGGACCTGCCGAAGGGGCTCACCCGCGAGACGCTCGATCGGATCCGCACCGCGGTCCGCGCGGCACCGACCGGCACGGGCGTCTCGGCGGCCGAGCTCGCCGCGCGACTCGAGCTCTCGCGGGTGACGGCGCGCCGCTACCTCGAGCACCTCGCCGACACGGGCGCGGTCGAGCGGGCGAACCGCTACGGCACGCCGGGCCGCCCCGAGGTCGAGTACCGGCCGAGGTGAGCGCGGCGCGCCTCACGCCCGCCCCGGCGCTCCGTACGATGAACCGGTGACCTCTCCGAACGAGCCGCCCGCCATCTCCCCCGGCACCTACGAGCACATCAAGGGCGCCCGCTACGAGGTCCTGACGCTCGCCCGCCACAGCGAGACCGAGGAGTGGGTCGTCGTCTACCGACAGCTCTACGGCGACCTCGGCGTGTGGGTGCGACCGGCCGACATGTTCGCCGAGCGGGTCGAGGTCGACGGCCGGCTCGTCCCCCGCTTCCGGCGCGTCGACTGAGGGGCGAGCGGATGCCGCGGCGCCGCCGCTCACGGCGGCGCCGCCCCCGACCGGCTCAGCCCGCCAGGTCCGGTTCCGGGACCTCGACCGGCTCGGCGAGGCCGAGGAAGGCGACGATCTCGTGGCCGCCGGGGTTCGTCTGTATCGGGACCTCGATCCAGTTGTTCGCGACCCAGACGTGACCGGACTGGTCCACGGCCACACCGGTGTTGCGCACCAGTCCGTCGAAGAAGAACCCCGTGAGATCCGGTGAGATGGGATCGCCCGTGCCGACGCCGGGCGGGCAGGTCGAGGCATCCGCCCCGCAGAAGGCCGACAGCCGCTTGCCGGCGAAGTTCGCGACCCACACGTTGCCGTCGCCGTCGGTCGTGATCCCCCACGGCAGCGTCGTGCCGCCTCCGTCGTACCGGGTGACACTGCTGCCGTCGGGCGCGATCATCGCCACGGACCCGAGGTACGGGTTCGGTCCGACGCCGGTGTAGGCGCCGACCGCGTCGAACTCGGCGCCGAGCACGCCGGAGAGGTCGAGCTCGGTCGAACCACTGCCCGGCACCGTCGGGCACGGCAGCTCGACGAGGAACGAGTTGGCCGCCCACACGTTGCCCGCGCCGTCGGCGGCGAGCCCCATCGGGTTGGCGAAGGCGGCGTTCGCACCCGGTGACCCGGGGAGCACGTTCCCGTCGTAGTCGAGCATCTGGACCGCGGAATTCACCATGCCCGATGCGAAGATGCGCTGGCCGTTGTCGACCACGTCGAAGGGCTCCACGAGCTGCAGCTCGGACGCGGGAACGGCTCGCGCCGCACCGCGATCGCCGCCGGGGTACAGCGTCAGCGTGTCGGCGTGGCAGTTCGCGAACCAGACGGATCGCTGCGAGTCGACCTCGATGCCCTGCGGCCAGTCGAGCTCACCGTCGGTGAAGCCGCCCGCCCCGGAGAGCGCCACCCCCTCCGGACTGAACAGCGAGGCCGTGTCGTGCGGCGGCTGCCGCTTCTTCGTGCAGAACGGCTCGGGCGCCGAGAAGCCGAAGTTCGACACCCACACCTCGCCCGTACGCTCGTCCAGCTCGATGCCGTACCCCGCTCCCGAGAGGCCGCCGCCGGTGAACTTCTCGAACCCGCCGGTCGGCGAGAACCGGAAGAGGGCGTCCGAGCCGCACGCGGGCGCCTTGGGCTGTGGCCGGTACTGGTAGTTGTTGTTGACCCAGAGGTTGCCCTCGTGGTCGATCGCGAAGTTCCCCGGGCCGTCGAGCGAGCGCCCGTCGCCGTCGAAGCGGAGTGCGAGCGTCCACGCCGCGGGCGGCAGGGTCAGCACCGGAGTCGCTCCGGAGAGCGGCACGAGGGTGGAGAGCTCGAAGAGCCGGGACGGCGCGACGACGGCGGGGTTGCGTGCGATCTCGGCGAACGCCCGGAACACGTCGGATGGGGCCGCCGGGTCCTCCGCCTCGCCGGCGATGTCGATGATCGTCGCGCAGGTGCCGCCGGGGTGCGCCCCGGGATGCCCGAACGGGTCGACTACGCATGACGCGAGCGCAGCGGTCAGCGAGCCGAACGCTGCGAGGGTCGAGGTCTCGTCGCCGTTGGGCGAGTTCGCGAGCACCGCCGCCACCCGGCCGGTCGCCGGATCGGCGAGGTTCGCGGCCATCCCGGCCGCGTTGCGCAGCCCTGGCGCCGCGCCGTCGATGCCGTCGTCGTCGATGAACTGCGCCATGGCCCACGCGGTCGCGACTGTGGTTCGCTCGTTGACGACCACCGACGGTGCGGCGGGCATGCCCGGCAGCGCCGACGCGAGCACCGCGGTCGGCGCGTCGGGTCGGGCCGCGTCGACCGGGGCGCTGGCGACCAGCCAGAGGATGCCGTCAGTCGGCACGGCCACGTCGATGTCGAGATCGAATTCCCCCGCGGCGTCGACGGCTGCGGTCGCGACCGGCGTGCCGTGACCCGTGACGGAGGCGGCGACCTCCCATCCGTTCCAGCCGCCGGGCCTGCCGCCCGCGGCGACGGTCTGCAGCGAGCCGTGCAGGTCGGTCCCGGCGGCCGTGGCGCCCGGCGCGGGACCCACGAGGATCGGTGCCGCGAGGATCGCAGCGGTGACGAGGACGAATGGCGTGCGCATCGGACTTCCCCCAAAGTCTCGGCAACGCGGCACAAGCTAGTGCGGCATCGGGCCATCCGCAAGGGCGGGAGGCCCGCCCGGCGTGCCCGCCGGCCGGCACCTCATCCTCACGGCGGATTCGGGGGCTGCCCCGATCGCCACGAGGCATCCGCTCGCTAGACTGCTCGAACACCCCAGCCGACCGAGGCCGGCCGCCGCCGCGTCCGACGACAGGAGCACCACGCCGTGATCCACACCGCGCTCATCCCCTGGCTCGACCCGGAGACGATCATCCAGGGCGCCGGGCCGTGGGCGCTGCTCGTGGTCTGCTTCATCGTCTTCGCCGAGACGGGCCTGCTCGTCGGGTTCCTGCTGCCGGGCGACACGCTGCTCGTCATCTCGGGCCTGCTCTCGAACTCCGAGCTGGTGCCGCCGAACGGGGTGTTCGGCGTCTCGGTCTGGATCGTCGCGCTGCTCATCGGCCTGTCCGCGTTCGTCGGCGGCGAGGTCGGCTACGAGATCGGGCATCGCGGCGGCCCCAGGGTGTTCGAACGCAAGGAGAGCGGGCTCTTCAGCGTGAAGAACGTCGAACGCACGAACGCGTTCTTCGAACGGTTCGGCGGGCTCACGATCATCCTCGCCCGCTTCGTGCCGATCGTGCGCACGTTCGCTCCGGTCGCCGCGGGCGTCGGCCACATGAACCGCGGCCGCTACACGCTCTACAACTTCATCGGCGCGGTGATCTGGGGCTTCGGCCTGACGATGTTCGGCTACGCGGTCAGCTTCATCCCGCCGATCGCGTACCTCGTGCGCGAGTACATCGACCTGATCCTCCTCGTCGCGGTCGGCGGCACCGCGCTCATCACGGCGTGGCACTACTTCAGCGAGCGCCGCAAGGCGAAGAAGGCCGAGGCCGCCGGCGAAGACGTCGTGACCGACGAGGAGGAGGCCGAGGAGCTCGTCCTCGACCCCGACGTCTTCGACCGCCCGCCGCACCTCGACGGCGACCACCCGCACCACGGCGAGGGCCACGGCGACGACCGGCCGCCCCACGACGGGCGCTGAGGTCGATCAGCCGGCGAACCACCCCGTGGCGCCGACGGTCTCGCCCATGCGCGGCACGTACTGGTCGAAGTAGACCCGCGAGATGAGCTCGCGCCGGCTGCGGACGCCGGCCTTGTCGAACACCGACTTCAGGTGGTCCTGCACGGTGTAGGCCGACACGTGCAGCGTCGAGGCGATCTCCTTCGTCTCGACGCCCTGCAGCACGAGGCGCGTGACGTCGCGCTCGCGCTGGGTGAGGCCGAACGCCGCGACGACGAGCGAGACGATCTCGGGCGGCCTCGCCTCCTCGATGGTGACGACCACGTCGCCGGTCGCGCCCGTGGCGCCGCGCAGCGGCGAGGCGTGCAGCAGCAGCCAGACGCCCGACGCGGTCCGGACCCGGGCGCGGGCGGGCGGCGCCTCGGGTGACGCGAGCGTGCGTCGCGCGGCGCCGACGAGCGAGGTGACGAGGCTCAGCGGGTCGCCGCCGTGCGCGTTGCCGCGCAACTGCTCGAGTCGTTCCTCGGCGCCGACGCTGATCTGCGCGACCCCGTCGTTCGCGTCGATGATGACGACGGCGGGTCCGCCGGTCTCGCCGAGCGGCATCGAATCGTGCGCGAGGCGCGTGAGGATGCCCGAGCGCACGCCCCGCGCGAACGCCTCGGACAGCGACCCCAGGAACTCGACCTCGTCGGCGGTGAACGCCGGATCGTCGCTGCCGCGGAAGATCGCGAGGCATCCCCAGACGGCGGTGCCGTCGCGGAACAGCAGGCGGGCCTCGTCGGCGAATCCGTAGTGCGGACGCATGAGCCGGGTCATCCGCTCGGACCGGTCGATCTCGGCGGCCTCGGTCGCCCGCATGCCGATCGCCTTCTGATCGCTCACCGCGAGCGACCGGAACGACGTGGGCTCCTCGGAGCCGTACTCGATGATCCCGAAGAGCCGATCGTGCTCGTTGTGCGCCTTCAGCGCACCGTACTTGCGGGCGCTCGTCAGCATCATCGTCGCGGGATCGTGGGTGCCGACGCACGCGCCGACCCAGGGCACGGCGCGACGGACCGAGTCGGTCGCCTCGCCGATGAAGTCGTCGAGATCGAGCCCGGCGCGCGCGAGCACGTCGAGGTCGCCCCGCACGCGGGCCCCGGTCAGCTGGGGAATCACGCGTTCAGTATGCGCCTCGACGGGCCCGACCGGTATCCCAGATCGCTGGGAGTCGCGAGGCCCCGCCCGCTGGGGTCGCCGATTTCCCGGCCGATCGGGATACCGATGACCGTCGCCGGCCGCGCACGATGTCCGTCGTGACCACCACCACGACCATCGAGACCGGGTCCGTCGACGACCGCGGCGAGCTCCTGCACGCCGACGACGCGACCGCGCAGCTGTGCCTCTCGCTCGTCCGGCTCGAGGCGGCGCTCGTCGAGCGCGGCCTGGGCCTCGGGGCGGTGACGCAGGTGCGCATCCACGCGACCGAACCGGGGTCCGCGTCGGAACTGGTCGAGCTCGTGCTCGAGCGGTTCGGTACGGGCAGGGCCGCGCCGGTCGTCGCCTGGGTCTCCGCCGCTCGCCACGAGGTGCCGGGAATGCTCGTGCGCCTCGCCGCGGACGTGGCGGTCACCACGCCGACCCGAGAACCGACCACCAACCGTCCCATGAACCGAAGGACCGACATGAACCCCTCACTCACCGACACCTCGACGCTCCGCGACGCCGGAACCGTGCACCTGCCCGGCGACCCCGGCTTCGAGGCGGCGACCGTCCCATGGAACCTCGCCGTCGTCCAGCGCCCAGCGGCCGTCGCCGTGCCGCGCACGGTCGACGAGGTCGCGCGCGTCGTCGCCTCGGCGACCGCGCTCGGACTCCGCGTCGCACCGCAGAGCACCGGCCACGGCGCCGCGGCGCTCGCCGCCGGCTCGCTCGACGACGTCGTGCTCGTCCGCCTGCACGAGCTGACCGGCGTGAGCGTCGACCCCGCCGCCCGCACCGCCCGGGTGCTCGGCGGCACGCTGTGGCGCGACGTCGTCGCGGCGGCGGCCCCGCACGGCCTCGCCGCGCTGCACGGCAGCGCCGGCGACGTCGCCGTGGCGGGCTACGTGCTCGGCGGCGGCCTGTCGTTCTACGGCCGGGCACACGGGCTCGCGTCCTCGCACGTGCGCGCCGTCGAGCTCGTGACGGCCGACGGCACAGTCGTCCGCGCGAGCGAGCACGATCGCCCCGACCTGTTCTGGGCCCTGCGCGGAGGCGGCGGCGGCAACTTCGGCGTCGTCGTCGCCGTGGAGATCGACCTCATCCCCGTGCCCGACGTCGTCGCCGGCATGCTGCTCTGGGACCTGTCGAAGGGATCCGAGGTGGCCCGCGCGTGGGCGCGGTGGACGGCGGACCTGCCGGAATCCGTGACGACGTCGCTGCGCTTCCTGCGGTTCCCGCCCGACCCGGCGATGCCGCCGTTCCTCAGCGGTCGCAGCCTCGTCGTGATCGACGGCGCGATCCTCGAGGACGACGACCGGGCGGCGGAGCTCCTCGCGCCCCTCCGCGCCCTCGCACCCGAGGTCGACACGTTCGGGCGAATGCCCGCCGCGGGCCTCGTCGACGTGCACATGGACCCGCCGGGGCCGGTCCCCTCCGTGAGCGACCACGCGATGCTGGGCGACCTGCCCGACGCCGCGATCGACGCTCTGGTCGCGGTCGCCGGCGCCGGCGTGGAGATCCCGCTCATCTGCGCCGAGCTGCGCCACCTTGGCGGTGCGCTCGCCCGGCCAGGCCACGGCGCTCTCGCACGCCTCGACGGCGCGTATGCGCTGTTCGCCCTCTCGCCCGCCCCGACGCCCGAGATGGCGGCGATCGGCGAATCGGTCACGAGCTCGGTCGTCGCCGCCCTCGCTCCCTGGGCGAACGGCAGCCTGTTCCTCAACTTCGCCGACCGAGGTGTCGACGTCGCGACCGGGTTCGACGCCGATGCCTGGGCACGACTCGTCGAGGTGCGTCGCACCGTCGACTCCGACGGCGTCTTCGCCGCCGCCCACCCGATCGGCGACCGCCGATGACCCCCACCACCACCGACCACACCGCCACCACCGGCACCACCGAACCGAAGGAGATCACCACCATGTCCATCCGTCGCCTCACGGCCGTCGGCGCGCTCGTCGCACTCGCCGTCGCCGTCCCGACCCTGCCCGCACAGGCCGCACCCGCCGGCGAACTCCCCCGGCCCGACCACGCGAGCCAGGCCGCTCTCGTCGCGCAGGTCCGCGCCGCCACGGCGCGCTTCCACGACGTCGAGGTCGCGCTCGCCGAGGGCTACGTCGACACCCACGAGTGCTCGAGCAGCCCCGACGGCGCCATGGGCATCCACTTCATCAATCCCGCGCTCATCGCACCGGGCGCGCCGGTCGACCCGACGCGGCCGCCGGTGCTGATGTACGGCCCGTCGGCCTCGGGCGAGCTCGAGTTCTGGGGCGTCGAGTTCTTCGAGCCGGATGTCGGCCAGCCGACGCCCGTGTTCGGAACCGTCGCGTTCGACGGGCCGATGCCCGGCCACGACCCGGAGATGCCGGTGCACTACGACCTCCACGTCTGGACGGGCAAGCACAACCCGAGCGGCCTGTATGCGCCGTTCAACCCGTCGCTGTCCTGCTGAGCAGGCGGATACCGCGCGCCGGTCGTCCTCGTTCGAGGGCGGCCGGTTCGCGGCATCCGTCTCTATATCGCATTGCGATATAACGCTGAGCGACATACACTTCGACCAGACCCGATACGCGGCATCCGCCGCAGTGGAGGTGGTCGAGATGAACGAACGCAACGGACGCACGTGGTGGATCGTCGGCGCCGTCGCCGCCTTCGCGGTCGGCGCCCTGTCGTGGGTGCAGTCGATCGGCTACTGGATGCAGCGGGGGGCCGGTGCCGCCGAACCGGCGTTCCTGTTCATCGACCACGACGGGCCGAGCGTGACCGGGGCATTGCTCGGCACCGTGTTCCTGGCGATCGGCGCACTCTGCGCGGTCATGGCCGCGCGCGGTTCGCGCCGCACCACCTGACCGGGACCGATCACGCGGGGCGGGGTTCGCTCCGCCGCACCCGAGCGCCGGACGGGATCGGCGTGAGCGCGAGCGCCGCGCCGAGCAGGACCGACGTCGCCGGGACGAGCCACACGGAGACGACCATCGCGGGACCGCGGACGAAGGCCTCCATCGGCATGCCGGTGGCGAATCCGAGCAGTGCCACGACCATGAGCAGCACCAGGCTGCCCGCGACCGCGAGCGGCGCGAAGCTGAGCACGCCGAGTGCGCGCGTCCGAAGGGCGATGACGCCCGCTGCGATGAGGACGGCGAGGATCACGAGGAAGCCCGGACCGAGGAGGAGTCCGCCGACGAGGTCGAACGCACCCCGCCACTCCGAGACCGTCGGCAGGGCGTACGCGAACATGGCGGCGCCCCCGAGGCCGACCATCGCACTGCCGACCACGGCGGCGATGCGCAACGTCGACGAGGCCGCCGGAGAGGCGGTGGCGAGGCGGTGCACGAGCGCGAGGAGCCCGATCGCGGTCAGCACGGCTCCGACGAGGACGATCGTCGGGTGCACGACGACGTCGCTCGAGTCGAACCCGACGACCGCACCGGTCTGCCGGACGAGACCCCAGAACCCGTAGCTCGAGTAGCTGGCGATGACCATGGGCAGGCCGATCGCCGTCGCGATGCCGGCTCCGAGGCCGGCGAGGTTGAAGTGCATGACGGACTCCTTCCGTGCGTGTTCCCGCATCGCCGCCAGGAGCAGGTCGACGACGATCCGCCTCCGCGCCGACCGCGCTGACCCGGCGCCCTGCGACTGCGCCTCGCGCACGGTGTCGCGGGCGAGCACCCGGATCTCCTCCCCGTACTCGGAGCGGAACTCTCCCGGCAGCATCAGCATCGCGGCCCCGAACAGGCGCCCCTCGATGCCGGGCGTGGACATCAGGCCTCACCCCACCCCGTGAGCAGTCGCTTGAGTGCCGCCTGGCGGGCGAGCGCCGCGACCCGAGCGGCCTCGGCCGCCGCGACGCGCTCGCCGAGGCCGGTGATGCGGTAGTACTTGCGTCGCTCGTCGTCGAGTTCGGGGTCGACCCGCGTGGCCGCCTCCTCGATGAGCCCGAGCGTGCGAAGCCGCTTGATCGCGCCGTAGAGCGTCCCGGGCGCGAGCACGACCGATCCCTCGGTGCGCTCGCGCACCTCGCGCATGATGCCGTAGCCGTGCCGCTCCTCATCGGCGAGCGAGAGCAGGATGTGGAAGACCGGCTCGGTCAGCGGGAGCAGGTCCTTCGGCTGGGTCTCGGCGCTCATCGTCCCTCGATCGTGGTATGTATCGGAGTGCGGTATATCGCGTCACGATACATCTGACGCCGGCGAGCGTCAAGGGTGACCTCCGGAGTTCAGGCGTGCGTCGCCGACTCGTGGCGCCCACGGCCCGACGGCTCGAGCTGGAAGGTCGAGTGCTCGACGTCGAAGTGCTCGTCGAGGCATCCGCCCAACTCGTCGAGCAGCGCCCCGACGCGGCCCTCGGCGAACACCGCCGGTTCGACCTCGACGTGCGCGCTGAAGATGTGCGCGCCGGTCGTGATCGCCCACACGTGCACGTCGTGCACGGCGACCACGCCGTCGGTGCCGAGGATGTGGTCGCGGATCTCCGCGACATCCGTCTCGGCGGGAACGGACTGGCTGAGCACCCGCATGACGTCGCGCAGCAGCACGAGCGCGCGCGGCACGATCAGCCCGGCGATGAGGAGCGACGCGATCGGGTCGGCGGCGTCCCACCCCGTGACGAGGATCACGATCGCCGCCGCGATCACGAGCACCGAGCCGACCGTGTCGCCGAGCACCTCGAGGTAGGCGCCGCGCAGGTTGATCGACTGCGACGCGCCGCCGCGCAGCACGAGGAGCGCCGCGACGTTCGCCAGGAGCCCGACGATCGCGATGACGAGCATCGGGCCGCCCGCGACCTCGTGCGCCTCGCCCGACGCACCCGAGGCGAGCCGGCCGATCGCGCTCGCCGTCACCGCGACCGCGACGACGACGAGCAGCACGCCGTTGAACAGCGCCCCGAACACCTCGAAGCGCCGGAAGCCGTAGGTCTGCCGGTCGTTCGCGGGCCGCGCGGCGACGATCGCCGCGCCGAGCGCGACGACGAGGCCGAGCAGGTCGCTCGTCATGTGGCCCGCATCGGCGAGCAGCGCGAGCGAGCCGGTCAGCAGGCCGCCGACGACCTGCACGACGACGAACGCCGCGATGATCGCGATCGCGATCCCGAGGCGGCGTCGGCCGGCGGCGTGCGCGTCGGCGGCGTGGTCGTGCGAGTGTCCCATCCCCTCAAGCGTAGGCACGGATGGCGCGGCTCGCCGTTGATGGGAACGAGACCCGTTCTCACCCGCGGCCGACCGGTCCGCCCGGTCCGTCACACGGATGGCGTCGCACTCGGCGACGCGCACCCGCACGCGCACCAGCACCGACCCCGCGACCCGCGGACAGCTTCGCGATTCCTCATGTGCACGCCAGCTCACATGAGCCTCGCGCATGCCCTCGCCGACGCCGGGGGGGGG
>NZ_WMLB01000010.1 GCF_009709675.1 Agromyces bracchium
CAGCGACGCCGGAAGCTGGTCGTCGAGGCGGGCCGTCGCGAGGATCACGCCGTCGACGTTGCGATCGAGCAGGGTCTCGGTGGCGCGGCGCTCGTCGTCGGGGTCGTCGCCGCACGTCGCGACCACGGCGAAGTAGCCGCGTCGACCGGCCGCCTCCTCGATCGCCTGGAACATGAGCGCCATCACGGTGTCGGTCAGGCGCGGCACGAGCACGCCGATCGTCGCCGTCGCTCCCCGTCGGAGGTTCGACGCGAACATGTTGCGGCGGTAGCCGAGCTCCTCCGCGACCCGGCGCACGCGCTGCGCCGTCTCGCTGCGCGAGGCCGGCGTGCGGTCGTCGAGGATGCGGCTGACCGTCGAGATGCTCACGCCGGATGCCTGCGCGACATCCTTCAGCGTGACCGGCCCACCGGCGTGCGTGCGCTCCACCTTCAACCTCCTGCCACCGCGAGTCTACGGGCGGGCGACCGGCTGGATCGGGCGCCATGCGACGGCGCGCGCCACGCGGCATCCGGAATTAGGTGTTGACAGTCGCTCACGTCATGAAGCATACTTGCAAACGTTCCCGCAAACGTTCCCGGTATCGTTTCCACATCGCGGGTCTCGACGAAGAGAAAGACAAGGAGTCGGACGATGGCACTCGACCTTCGCGGACTGAACCCCGCACCCGTGACCCCGTTCACCACCGACGGCGACATCGACTTCGCCGCCATCCAGCGCCTGGGCTCGTGGCTCGGCTCGATCGACGGCGTGAAGAGCCTCGTCGTGCTCGGCCACGCGGGTGAAGGCACCTTCCTGACGGTCGACGAGCAGCTCGACGTGATCCGCGCGTTCGTCGACTCGACCGAGGGCCGCGTGCCGGTCATCGCCGGCATCACGGGCGAGGGCAACAAGGTCGCCGCCCTCGAGGCCGAGCGCGCCAAGGCCGCCGGCGCCTCCGCCGGCCTGGTCTACCCCTCGCACGGCTGGCTGCGCTTCGGCTACCAGCAGGGCGCCCCGCAGAGCCGCTACCGCGAGATCTACGAGACGAGCGGACTGCCGTCGATCCTGTTCCAGTACCCCGACAACACCAAGGCCACCTACGACCTCGACACGCAGCTCGAGATCGCCGGCCAGGAGGGCGTGTTCGCCACCAAGAACGGCGTCCGCAACATGCGCCGCTGGTACACCGAGATCCCGGCCCTGCGCGCCGCGTACCCCGAGCTGCAGATCCTCTCCTGCCACGACGAGTACCTGCTGCCGACCATGTTCGACGTCGACGGCCTGCTCGTCGGCTACGGCAACATCGCCCCCGAGGCGCTCATCGAGCTCATCGAGGCCGGCAAGGCGCAGGACTACCCGCGCGCCCGCGCCATCCACGAGCGGCTGCTGCCCGTCACCAAGAACGTGTACCACCGGGGCTCGCACATGGAGGGCACCGTCGCCCTGAAGTGGGGCCTCGTGCACCGCGCCATCCTCGACCACGCCACCGTGCGCACCCCGCTGCTGCCGCTGCCGGATGGCGCGGACGCCGAGATCGCGGCGGCGTTCGCGTCGGCCGGGCTCGAGAAGGTCGCGGTCACGGTCTGAACCGTGCGGCGGGGGTCGGAGACATCCGGCCCCCGCCCGCCACCCCCCTCTTTCACCGATCCCGCCGCCGAGGCGTAGGATCGGCGCCGTCGAAGTGCGGCAACCCGAGTCAATGACGACTGAGCGGCCGGCGGCCGCACTCCGAAGAAGGAGGCTCGCCATGAGTGAGCGAACCAAGACCCGCCACACCTCCACCACCCCGGGCACCGGGTACGGCCGCGTCTCGACCGAGTCGATGCGCGCCATCGTCGAATCGAGCGGACGCCGCCGATCGTTCTGGCAGCAGCTCGCGCTGATCGGCCCCGCGTTCGTCGCCGGCGCCTGGCAGTTCGGGCCCGGCAACCTCACCACCGCCGTGCAGGCCGGCAGCGGCTACCAGTACACGCTGATCTGGGTCGTCGTCGTGTCGACGATCCTCATGATCTTCCTCACCGACATGAGCGTGCGGCTCGGCATCAAGTCGCCCGTGTCGCTCATCTCGTCGATCAAGGACCACCTGGGCACGCCCGTCGGCGTGCTCGCCGGCATCGGCGTGTTCCTCATCACGCTCATGTTCTCGGTCGGCAACGCGGTCGGCGCGGGGCTCGGCCTCTCGATGCTGTTCGGCGGTGCGCCGATCATGTGGACGGTGATCTGCACCGTCGCGGTCGCCTCGCTGCTGCTCTTCCGCAACGTCTACCGCGTGATTGAGAAGGTGCTCGTCGTGGTCGTCGCGGCCATGGCGGTGGCGTTCATCCTCAGCGCGTTCATCGCGAACCCCGACTGGGTCTCGGCCGCGTCGGGCCTCATCCCGACCGCGCCTGACGGCGCCTGGTTGCTGATCGTCGCCCTCGTCGGCACCAACTTCAGCGTCAACGCCGCCTTCTACACCTCGTACGGCACGAAGGAACGCGGCCGCACCGAGGAGCAGTACCGCGACGTCACCATCGTCGACACCATCCCCGGCATCGTCGCGCCCGGCATCATGACCTCGCTCGTCATCGTCGTCGCCGCCGCCGTGCTCGGCTCGACCGGCGAGACCGCGGGCACCATCGTCGCCCTCGCCGGGATCTTCGAGCCGCTCGCCGGACCGGTCGGCTCCACGCTCTTCGCGCTCGGGTTCTTCGGCGCCGCGTTCTCGTCGATGATCGCCAACGCGACGGCCGGCGGCACCATGCTCTCCGACGGGCTCGGCCGCGGGGCCTCGTCGGGCTCGCGGACCGCGAAGATCGTGAGCGGCGCCATCCTCGCCTTCGGCGTCACCGTCGCGCTCGTCTTCCAGCAGGCGCCGGTGCAGCTCATCGTGATCGCGCAGGCGCTCACGGTGCTGGTCGCCCCGCTGCTCGCGGTGCTGATCATCGTGATGGCGAACCGGCGTTCGCTGATGGGCGAGATGCGGAACCGGTGGTGGCAGAACGTGCTCGGGGTGGTGGGGCTGGTGTCGGTCGTGGCGCTGTCGGTGCGGCTGGTGCTGAGCCTGGCCGGCGGGTAGGCGCGGGCGGATGTCGCGGCGGGGCGGCCGGGGGTGACCCCGGTCGCCTTGTTGCGCATCCGCTCGGCCGTGCCCGCCCTGAGAGGATCGACGAATGGCGACCCCCGACCCGATCGACCTCGACACCTGGACGCGACGCGAGACGTTCGAGTACTACCGCGAGCAGGTGCCATGCACCTACGCCATCACCGTCGAGATCGACGTGACCGAGCTGGTCGCGGCGCTGCGACGCACCGGCCGAAAGACGTATCCCGCCCAGATCTGGGCGATCGCCACCGTGGTGAACCGCAACCGCGAGTTCCGGATGGCGCTCACTGACGCCGGCGCGCCCGCGACCTGGCCGGTCGTGCATCCCGCGTTCACGGTCTTCAACCCCGGACGCGAGACGTTTGCGGTGGTCTGGACCCCGTACGAGGCGGACTTCGCCGCGTTCCACGATCGCGCGTCCGCAGTGCTCGCCGACGCGGCATCCGCTGACACGATGTTCCCGCACGGCGAGCTGCCGCCCGACGTGTTCGACGTCTCGAGCGTGCCGTGGACGAGCTTCACCGGGTTCTCGCTGCAGATCGACGGCGGCACCCGCCACCTGCTGCCCATCTTCACCATCGGCCGGTACGTCGAACGCGCCGGGCGCACGCTCATGCCGCTCGCCGTGCAGGTGCACCATGCGTCGGCGGACGGGTTCCATGCGGCGCGGCTCGTTGAGGAGATCCGGGGGCTGGTGGCGGAGCCGGGGTGGGTGGGGTGAAGTAGGACCGCGCGAGCGGACCGAGCTCGGCGATGCCGTCATCACGCCGACGTGTGGTGGTCGGAGCCGGCGACCAACCGGAACAGCGGCCACGTGCCGGGGACGCCTTTGAGCGTGAAGTCGCCCGCCGGCTGAAATCGCACATGCGAACCGTCGACCAACCCCCGCACGGTTTCGGTGACGAGGATCTCACCCGGACCGGCCGCGGCGGCAACCCGGGCGACGACATGGGCAGCGATACCGATGACGTCGGAATCGCGAATGACGACCTCGCTGGAGTGTATCCCGACATGGAGTTTGAGACCGAGTTCGGACGCATCCCCGACGACCTCCTCGGCGAACCTGATCGCCGACGAGGGGATCGAGAACAGGGTGAAGAACCCGTCGCCTGTCGTGACGATCTCCTGGCCGGAGAACCTGGCGAGCGAATGCCGCACCGAGTCCCGGTGCGCGGTCAGGAGGTCGCGCCAACTCGCGTCTCCTGAGCGTGCGACTGCATCCGTCGAGCCGGCCACGTCCGTGACGACGAGCGTCGCGACCTCACGCCGCCCACCGCTCCGTGTGCCGACGATGAACTCCTCGATCTCATCGACGAGATCGTCGGACGGCAGCAGACTCCTGTCTGATCCATCGCGCTGGACGAGTTTGCATCGGCCGTCGGGCAGTTGGTCGGCAAGCCACTGGAACGCCTCGGGCGGCAGCGTCCGGAAGCTGGAATCGTGGAGGACGAGCACCGGAACGCGAACGCGCGGAAGGTACGGGCGGATGTCGATGCGCTCCGCAGCTTCGAGCAGCCGCGCCGCACCGCGCGGCGACGCGGATTGCGTCTCAAGGCGCATCCACCAACTGAGCACCCGGCTGTCGGCAACCGACTCGGGCGCCATCCCCCGAGCAATGACCCCTTTGCCCCACCCGGCGGTCAGGAACGCCCGCATCGCGGCCCCTTGGAACTTGAACCGGATGCCCCACGGGAAGCCCTTCGTACGGTGACCGACCGCAAGCGTTTCGCTCGCGACCACTGACTGGACGCGATCGGGATACCGCGCGGCCGCGGTCAGGCAGGCGGCACCGCCGTCGAACCATCCGAGCAGGACCGCCCGCTCGCTGCCCGCAGCGTCGAGCACCGCGATGAGGTCGTCGCTGTGCTGCTCGATCGTGACGAAGTCAGTGCCACGCTCCGACAGCCCGGTGCCGCGCTTGTCGAAGCAGATCACCCGACCGAGCTTCATGAGCCGCTCGACGAACTCGATGTTCTCGGACAGCTCGAAGAACACGTCGACGTTCGACGTGAACGCGAACGACACCACGAGGTCTCGGGAGCCTTCGCCGAAAACCTTGAACGCGATGTCCGCCTCACCGCTGCGGGCGTAGTCGGTGCTCGGAATCACGACAACACCCCGTGACGCTGCCGAGCATTCGGCACCGAGAAGTTGCGACCCCATGGAGCCACCCCGGTCACGCGCAACACTCTAGTCCTCGCTGGGACACGCCGCTGGATGAGGTCCGCGTTGATCACAGAGCTCGGCGAGGCGAGCTGACTTCTCCTCCACAGGGCAAGTTCTCGACGAATTGTCCACAGGTAGAAGCGCTGGTCAGATCATATTTCCGGCGCGAGCGGATGTCGGTGGGTGGGTGCAGGATCGAAGCATGGAACAGGCCCCGGCACCCGCGCAGCCGGCGTACACGTCGCTGCACGCGCTGGTCGCGCTCGAGCGCGGTGTAGCAGCGCTGCGGGAGGCGTGGGCGGGTGCGATGCCGGCATGGGGTCCGGCGAGCGGGGCGGTTCAGGTCGATGTTGAACGGATGGGCGACGCCGGGCTCGTGCAGGTCGTCGATGCGCTCGCCCAGACCCGGCGTGAGATCGACGCCGTGTTCGCCAGGGTCGCTGCCGAAGCGGCGAAACGGTCCGGGCCGGAATTCGGCGTCGAAGGGCTCGCGAAGGCGCAGGGCTTCCACAATCCGGTGCGTTTGATCGCGGCCGCGACGGGTGGCTCGCGGTCCGACGCGCACCGGCTGATCGCCGTGGGTGCGGCGACCGCCGAGCGGCAGGCGTTCAGCGGCGAGCGGATGCCGACGCGGCACCCGCGCGTCGCCGCCGCGTTCGCCGCTGCGACCATCAGCCTCGAGGCGGCGTCGGCGATCACCTCGATGCTCGACCGGTCGGCGGCACGAGCCGCGGCGAGCCGGGTCGACGTGGTCGAGGCGGCGCTGGTCGATCTGGCAGCGCGAGTGCCACTCGAGACGCTGATGCGCGGGGTGCGCGAGGCGGAGGCGCGGCTCGATCCCGACGGTGTCGAGCCTCGCGAAGACGAAGTCCGGATGGAACGTTCGCTGACGATGCGCGAAGACAGCCGCGGCGTGGTGCACCTGCACGCCCGCCTCGACCCCGAGAGCGCAGCCCCGGTCAAGGTGGCGATCGAGGCACTCGTGAGCGACGCACTGCGCCGACGCGAACCCGGCGATCTCTCGCCCGTGGTCGATGATCGGCGGTCGATTCCGCAGATCCAGGCCGATGCGCTGGCCGCCCTCGCCCGCCATACGCTCGGCTGCACCCAGACGGCCGCGCCGCTCGCGAAGACCACCGTCGTGGTGCGCGTGGACCTCGACACCCTCGTCGACGGCCTCGGGCACGCTCGCATCGACGGCCTCGAACAGCCCATCTCCGCCGGCACCGCCCGACGCATGGCCGCCGACGCCGAACTGATCCCCGCCGTCCTCGGAGGCGACAGCCTCCCGCTCGACCTCGGCCGATCCGCCCGCCTCTTCACCAACGCCCAGCGCCTCGCCCTTGGCGAACGCGACGGCGGCTGCGCCTCCTGCGGCCAGAACATCGGCTACGTCGAAGCGCACCACATCGACTGGTGGGAACGCGACACCGGCCCGACCGACCTCGCCAACGGAGTCCTGCTCTGCAGCTTCTGCCACCACATGATCCACCGCGACGGATGGCACATCCACGCCGGCCCGACCGAGGTCTGGTTCATCCCACCACCGCACATCGACCCATCCCAGGTCCCACGACTCGGCGGCAGGGCGAGGTTCGAGCTGCGCGCCGACCGGGCGGCATGACTCCGCTCGAGGGATTGACCGCGCACCGGCGCATCGTGAGTACGACGAGGTGGTCGCGCTGAGCTGCCGACGATGAATCCGTGATCTCGCACCACCATGCCAGGCCAAGCCAGGCCAGGGCGTCAGCTCCGCAGCCAGGCCCAGGCGGCATCCGGGTCTTCGAAGTAGGCCGCCTCCTGCGCGTAGAACGGGGTGGCGAGATGGGCGAGGCGCTCCTCCCACTTCTTGTGGCCGACGATCGCCATGCGCGCGACCTTCTCGTGGAACTCGCGACCGAAGTGCAGGTCGGCACCCCACGCGCCGACCTTCTCCCACCGGAAGGCCGTGAGGTCGAGCATCAGCTTCACCGTGCCGTGCTCCTCGACCGCGGCCTCGACCGCGGGCGTCATCACGTCGTAGTCGGCCTTCGTCACGTCGCCGGACACGACGAACCCGAGGGTGTCACCGGTGCTGCGGTCGGACTGCGTGATCGTCATCGGGGTGCTCCGTTCTCTCGCCTTCCCCGCCAGCCTTGCGTGTGGGGGCGTCGGCGTCGAGGGGGCGTTGGTCCCGGGAGAGTGCTGAGGGCTGAAGCCACTGCGGCGAGCGACATCGATCGAGTACGAAGACGTGGTCGCCACGATTGACTACGAAAACGTAGTGAACCGACCTGACCCTCGACGACCTCGAGACGCAGCTCGGGTCGTGGTCGGCCGCGGCGGGCGGGCTGGTGCGGCCGACGCTCGAGCGGATCGCGGAGGTGGTCGACGCGGAGGCGCCGCACCCGGCGGCCTACGCGGGGCTGCGGCGCGAGATCGGCGAGTTCGTGGCCAACCTGCTCACGGGCCGATCCGCGGAGTCGTCAGCGGACTGAGCCGCGAGCATGTCCCCTCCCCGCGGGACCTCCGCCGACGATCACGACGTCGACTCGTTGCGGCGCGGATTCCGTGCGGCGACCCGCACGCCCGCCGTCGGTGATGCGGCCCACGTTGGTTCCCTTCGAAGCGCCACGTCAGTCGACGAGCGCGCCCGCGGTCAGGTTCGAGATCACGCCGGTCATCGATCCGGCGCGGTCGGATGCCGCGAACGCGAGGAACTCGGCGACCTCGTCGAGGGTCGGTAGCCGTCCGAGCAGCGTCATACCGGCGAGGCCGTCCATCCACTCGTCGAAGTCGATGCCGGAGGCGTCGGCGATGCGACCGAACATCTGGCGGGTGTACGAGGTGTCGAGCGCGTCGCGCATGGCGTGCGGCCGCACGCACACGACCCGCACCCCCGCCGGACCGAGCTCGCCGGCGAGCGCTCGCGAGAAGCCCTCGAGCCCCGCGCTCTGCGCGGCGTTGCCGATGAGGCCGCGCCCGGTGAGCCGCGCGCCGGGCGTCGAGACGGTGAAGATCACCCCGCTCCCCTGCGCGATCATCGGGCGCGCGACGGCCTTCGCCGTGACGAAATTCGTCTGCAGGTAGCCCGTGACCGGGTGCAGGTACTCGGCGAGCGACGTGTCCGCGATCGCCCGGCCCTGCACGTGGTCGAAACCGACGGCGTTCAGCGCGATGTCGATGCGGCCCGCGGCATCCGTCACCTCGTCGACGTGGCGGTCGACGGCGACCTGGTCCATCGCGTCGACCACGGCGATCTCGACGGTGCCGCCGAACGAACGCGCAGCGGATGCCGCGGCCTCGAGCCGCGGGAGGCTCCGACCGGCGAGGAAGACCCTCGTTCCCTCCCTGGCGAACGCGCGCGCGGCGGCGGCGCCGATCGATCCTCCGCCGCCGTGGATCACGGCGACCTTGCCTTCGAGCACGCTCATGATGGTTCCCTTCTCGTCGCTATTGCAACTCAACGGTTGCATAGGCTCCCGGATGATGCAACCACTGGGTTGCATTACGTATCCGTACCACCGTGTGAACGAACCGACCGTGACGACGTCACCCGACGCGAACCGAGGGGATCACGTGGACCTGCCCGCCGCCGACTTCGACTCCAGACGAGGGTGTGACGGTGCGAATTCGCCGATTCCCCGAGCCTCTGGATTAATACGCACATAGGTGCGTATAGTCACGAACATGCCACGACGACGCCCGGGAGTGCTCCTCCCGATCGAGCTCGCGATCCTCGATGCGGGTCTCACCATCCAGCCGCGCGAGGGGTCGTTCTTCGGCTTCGCACTCGCGCGCACGCTCGCCGAACGAGACGGGTCCGCACTGGTCTCGCACGGCACGCTGTACCGCGCCCTGAACCGGATGGACGCCGCGGGGCTGCTCGAATCCGAGTGGGAAGCGCCCGAATTGGCCGAGGCCGACGGGCGCCCGCGCCGCCGCCTCTACCGGGTGACCGGCGCCGGCGAGGCCGCGTTTCGCGCGGCCGCCCGCACCGAGCGCCGCGGCACCGTGACCGGTGAGGCGCTCGCATGACCGGCGGCGACATGACCGGCGCAGACGACCGAGCGGTGGAGCGCGCAGCCCGGTCGACGCTGCACTGGACGCTGCGGTACACGAGCGGGCTCGATCCCGTCGTCGCGGCCGACCGGCAGGAGGAGATCCTCTCCGACCTGCACGAGCAGACGGCATGGGCCACCGAGGCCGGCATAGGCGAGCGCGCCACGGCACGGTCGATCCGAGCGCGGATGCTGCGCGGCATCCCAGCCGACCTCGGCTGGCGGCGCGCACAGCTCTCCGGTCGGGAGGGCATCCGGCTGAGCCTCCCGCGCGTCGACGGGCTGCTCCTCGCCGCGGTCGCCGCCATCGGCGTCGTGCAGGTCGCCGTCGGCGCGTTCATCGCCGCCCGCCAGGTGCGGGCGCTCCTGATCGGCGACATCAGCTGGGTCCCCATCGCGGCAGCGCTCACCATCGCGCTCGGCGCGGTCGCGCTCGTCGCCACCGCGCTGCTCTGGCACCGCCGAATGCGGCCATGGGGCGCGGCGCTGCTCGCCGTCACCGGCCTCCTGATCTTCGCGCAGAGCGTCGAGGCGCTGTACTACCTCAGCGCGACCGCGCTCCTGGTGATCAACGGGGTGCCGTGGCTCGAACCGGCCGCCTACGCCATCGGCACCGGCGTCGCGATCCTCTGCATTGCCGCCTCCGCCCAGTGGGCGAACCCGGCTCGCAGATTCCCGGCCGCGCCCGGGGCATCCGCCCTCACCGGAGAGGAATCCCGATGAACCTGCAGCACCTCCTCGACGACGAACGACGACGCGAAGAAGAGCGACAGGGTCGACGGATGCCGCGGCGGCGCGTCGTACTCCTCGTCGGCGCCGTCGGGGCAGCCATCGCCATCGGAACCGGCGCGGCGCTCACCGCAGCGGCCGTCTCCGAGATCAACGGATACGAGCAGCTGTCGGCCGCGTCCACTGCGACTCCGGCCGTGTCGACGCCCGCGCCCGACACCGCGGCGGACCCGACGCCCGCGACGACCGAGCCCGATCCGAGTGCGTCGTCGGCACCTGCACCAGCTGCCGGCGAGGCATCCGCGGCCGGCGACGTTGACGCTGAACCGGCTCCCGGCGGCATCGCCACCATCCGCGGGTACACCGTGTACGACGAGAGGTCCGACCTCGACCTGATCCCGAGGCCGTCGGCGGAGTTCGTCGAGGAGTGGGCGCTCGACGTCGAGACGATCCTGATGCAGAGCCACCTCGACGCGAAGTGCATGGCCGAGAAGGGGTTCACGGCCGCGTTCATCCCGATGTGGCAGACCTGGGAGAACGGCGACATGATGGCGTTGCTCGAGGAGCTCGACGCCTTCAACGACGCCCGGACTCCCGAATGGCAGGAGGCGTTCTGGGGCGCCGACGACCAACCGCTCGGCGACGCCTACGACTGGACGCAGGCCGGATGCCACGGGGCATCCGTGCACTACACCGGCATGGACGACGCCAACTGAGGCAGGCCCGACGAAGCGTCGGTGCGTCGGCCTGCCGGAGGCGTGCAGGCTACGCCGTGTACGCCGTGGCCGGGGCCCGTCCTCCTCGGCGCACGGCGCCGGGCGTCTCCCCGTGATGACGCTTGAAGGCACGGCTGAATGCCGCCTCCGAGGTGTAGCCGACGCCGGCCGAGATCGCCGCGATCGGCTCCTCGGTGCGACCCAGTTGCCAGGCCGCGTGCTCGAGGCGCCAGTCCGTGAGGTAGCGCATCGGCGGCATGCCGACGAGGGTCGTGAACCGCTCGGCGAACGCCGACCGTGACAGGTTCGCCGCACGAGCGAGCGTCACGAGGCTCCACGGCTCCCCGGGTTGTGCGTGCATCCGCCCGATCGCCCGCCCGATCTGCGGATCCCGCAGCGCGGCGAGCCACCCCGTCGTCATGTCGGCCCGCCGCAGCCAGTGACGGAGCACCTGCACGACGAGCACGTCCGCCAGCCTCGTCATGACCGCCTCGCCGCCGGGCTCGAACGACTCCGCCTCTCGTGCGAGCAGGCGCAGCACCGCTCCGAACGCACCGGCCTCGCCGTCGTCCCACGCGTCGACATGGATCACGTCGGGCAGCTCCGCGATGAGCCGCGCGGTGAGCGGAGCGTCGACCTGCATCGCCGCGTACGCGACCTGCGTCGGCGCTCCGCCGCCGCCGAAGACCATGTGCTCGTACGTGTCGCCGAGCACGTCGGCGGGGATGTCGAAGAGCGGCGTCGCCGCGGCATCCGCTGTGCTCGACAACCGGTACGGCACGCCGCGGGTGATCAACGTCGCGCTGCCGGCCTCGAGCACGTGCACGTCGCCGCCGATCTCGAGGATGCAGCGACCCGACAACACGACCGGGAGGGTCATGTATCCCTCGAGTGCGGGGAACTCGATGCCCCACGGCTCCGAGAGCTCGGCACGACAGTAGAGCGCACCGGTGAAGCGCAGCAGGTGCAGGCCGTCGACGAGCCGGTCGGCGGATGTCTCGTCAGCGCGTGGGGCTCGGCCGGTGAGGGCCGTTCGCGGATTGACCATGCGTCCACCGTGGCATGCCGAGATGCCGGACGTCCGAGCTTCTGGACGATCGGCATATAGATCAGGGCTCTCAGCGATTGCTCGTCCGTGTTGCCCGACGATGCTGGACCCACAGCCAAACCATGCGATCCGAAAGGGCAACGACCATGAACACCGCATCGACCACCGGCACCGCGAACGCCACCGCAACCGCGAACGCCAGCGCAGCCGCCACTGCCAGCGCAGCCGCCACCACAGCCGTCATCGGCGCCACCGGCAAGACGGGCCGCCGGGTCGTCGATCTGCTCGAACACCGAGGGCTTCGCGTGCGGGGCCTCGCTCGCAGCACGACTCCCGGCTTCGACTGGGACGCGCCCGAGTCGTGGCCTCGGGCCCTGCAGGGCGTCGATCGCCTGTACGCGACCTACTCCCCCGATCTCGCCGTGCCGGAATCCGCCGCGGCCATCACGCACCTCGTCGACGTCGCCCGCGACGCCGGCGTCGGCCGCATCGTGCTGCTGTCGGGGCGCGGCGAGGACGGCGCACGTCGCTGCGAGGACATCCTGCTCGCCTCGGGTGTTCCGGCGACCGTCGTGCGGTCGAGCTGGTTCGTCCAGAACTTCACCGAGGGGATGCTGCGCGACGCCGTGCGCTCGGGCGTGCTCGCACTCCCGGCCGGCGGGGCGCGCGAGCCGTTCATCGACGTCGACGACATCGCCGAGGTCGTCGTCGAGGCGCTGACCGGCGAGGGCCACGAGGGCCGCGTCTACGAGGTGACCGGACCGGAGCTGCTCACCTTCGCCGACATGGCGGCCCTGCTGTCCGAGCTCCACGGACGAGACGTGCGGTACCTCCCCGTCGGCTTCGACGAGTTCCACGCGGCCGTCGCGGCCGACGCCGGGCCCGAGGTCGCGACGATGCTCACCGAGCTCAGCCGGGAAGTGTTCGACGGGCGCAACGAATCGGTCGCCTCGGGCGTGTTCGAGGCGCTCGGCCGGCCGCCGCGCGACGCCCGCACCGTGCTCGCGCAGGCCGCGCTCGCGGGCGTCTGGGCGTAGGCCCGGGCGTCGGCGGGCGCGTGGGCGTGAACCTGGGCGCAGCGAGCCTCAGCCGCCGAGCGGCGTTCCCGCCTCGTCGAGGTCGATCGGATGCCGCGTCCGCGCGCCCGCGCGCACCGCATCGAGCACCGCCTGGAGCGCCGGCGAGTCCGCCTGGCTGCGGCGATGCACGGCCGCGACCCCGCGCACCGATGCCGGCTGCACCGTCGGAATCGCCACGAGGTCGTCGGGCAGCGGCGAACGCCCGAGCCGCGGCACCAACGCCACGCCGAGCCCCGCGCGGACGAGCTCGAGGTGGTTCTCGAACTCCATGGACTCGTGCACGATGCGCGGCGCGTTCGAGACGCCGTCGAACAGGCGCCGCAGCCACTGCCGGCAGATCGTCGAGTCGAACGTCGCGACCCACTCCTCGTCGGCGAGGTCGGCCGGGGTCAGCTCGGCCCGACCCGCGAGCGGGTGCTCGCGGCGCAGGATCACGTCCGCGACATCCGTGAACAGGGGCGTCTCCACGAGGTGATCGGGCATCGCCAGCGCGACCCCGCCCCACCGGTGCACGATGCCGAGATCGCGCTGGCCCGACGCGACGAGCGCGATCGTCTCCCACGGCTCGCTCTCGCGCATCGGCACCCGAAGCTCCGGATGCTCCGCGCGCAGCCGCGGCAGCACGTCGACGAGCAGGCCCCGCACCGCGGTCGAGAACGCGCCGATGCGCACCTCGCCGGTGATGCGGCGCGCGGCCGCGCCATCCGCCCCCGTCTTGTGGCCCGTGAGGTGCAGGTCGGCCTCGATGCGCTCGAGGTCGGCGAGCACCGTCGCCGACGACGTGACGAGGTGGCGGCCGGCATCCGTCAGCACCACACCGCGCCCCGCCCGCTCGAGCAACGCGACCCGAGTGCCGCGCTCGAGGCGCTTGATCTGCTGCGACACCGCCGACGGCGTGAAGCCGAGCGCGTCGGCCGCCGCCGCGACGCTGCCGTTCGTGGCCACCGCGCGCAGCGCGACCACGGCTTCGAGATCGATCATGCAGTGATGCTACCGATTCATGAGCAGAAATGGTCGCTGGTGTTTCCGGATGCCGCGGGCGAACCTTGATCCATGACGAGACGCGACATGCTGCTGGCGGCCCTCGTGGCGACGATGTGGGGCTTCAACTTCGTCGTCATCGACTGGGGCATGGACGGCATCCCGCCGCTGTTCTTCGTCGCCATCCGGTTCGCGGTCGTCGCCCTCGCCGTGGTCGTCGTGCCGCGCCCGCTCGCGGGCTGGAAGACCGTCGTCGGCGTCGGCCTCTTCATGAGCCTCGGCCAGTTCGCCCTGCTCTACACGTCGATCGCGCTCGGGCTGCAGCCCGGCATCGCCGCGCTGCTGCTGCAGGCGCAGGTCGTGCTCACGATCCTCGTCGCCGCCCTCGCGCTGCGCGAGCGGCCGACGCGCCTGCAGGTCGCGGGCGTGCTGCTCGGCACGGTCGGGCTCGGCGTCGTCGCCCTCGGCCGCGGCGGCGATGCCCCAGCGCTCGCGGTCGTGCTGTGCCTGCTCGCCGCACTCTCGTGGGCGATCGGCAACGTCATCTCGCGGAAGGCCGGGCCGGTCGCACCCGCCCGCCGGCTCGGGGCGCTCTCGCTCACGGTGTGGTCGTCGCTCGTGGTGCCGCTGCCCGCGCTCGGACTGTCGGCGCTCATCGAGGGGCCCGACGCCATCGCCGCCGGCATCGCGGCATTCGGATGGCGCCCGCTGCTCTCGACGCTCTACACCGCCGGGCTCTGCACGCTCGTCGGCTACGCGATCTTCAACGGGCTGCTCGCCCGGAACCGCTCCGCATCGGTCGTGCCGTGGGTCCTGCTCGCGCCGGTCGTCGCGATGGCGTCGGCGGCGGCGCTGCTGGGGCAGGTGCCGAACGTGTGGGAGACGGTCGGTGGGACGGTGCTCGTGGCCGGGGTGTTCGTCGCGAATGCGCCGGGGCGGCGGAAGGCGGCGGCGGCCGAGGCAGCGGAGGCGGAGGCGGCGCCTGCGCCGGAGGCATCCGCTCGGGAACCGATCTCGCCGCGGTCGGGGTGACGGGACGGGTCCGCGTGGTTGCGCCGATCGTCCCGGATGACTCGGATGCCGCGGCATCCGTCCTGCGTCGCACGCTCGCGCGCTAGGTTGATGCCATGGACCCCGGTGAGGTCGGAATCGAGATCACGCCGATCCTCGAGGCCGGCACGCTCGAGCCCGAGTTCGCCGCTCAGCTCGACGCGCTCCTGCGCCGAACCTGCCATCTCGCCAGAGCGCTGACCGGTGCCGAACAGGCCGCGCTCAAGCTCTGGGTCGGCGAGGACGCGTCACAGGCACGGAAGTACTTCAGCCTGAGCGCGAAGTACGCAGCGTTCCGTGACTTCAGGGTCGACCCGAGGGGCCATGGCCTGCACGGCATGAAGATCCCACCCGGAGAGGTCATCCGCCTGACCGACGCCGAGGTGGTGGCGCATCCGCTCTTCACCGGCTTCGGCCCGTTCGCTGCGACCCACCCGCCGATGCGCGGATGGCTCGCCACGAGCGTCTGCGGCGACGACGGTCGCATCTACGGGCTGCTGCAACTGAGCGACAAGAGCGGTGGGCGCGAGTTCGACGAATCCGACGAGGCGAACATCCGCGAACTCGCGGCGCTGATCGGCGAAACGCTCGACGCCCTTCGACTGGCCGCCCAGCGGCCGGCGTAGCCGGCCGCGTCGTCAGGTTCGTCGACGACGCAGCTCCCCTCAGGCTCGCGACCGCGCCCACTCCTCGCCGTCGGCGACCGCGCGACGCAACGCCTCGCCCACCCACTCGCCGCCCCGGTAGAGGTTCTCCTCGCCCAGGTCGGCGAGGATGCCGCTCGCGACGACCTGGTCGAACACACGGCGTTCACTGACCACGAGCTTGAGCGACGAGCCGACGTCGTCGAGGCGGCGGGCGTACCGGCGCAGCACCTCGAGATGGGCCAAGCCGATCTGGTCGGTTCCGCGCAACCGCACGATCACCACCGCGGCACGCGATTCCTGCGTGACGGCGGGCAGTTGGCGCTCGAAGGTCGGGGCGCTGGCGAAGAACAGGCTCCCGTACGGCTGGAGGACGACGACCTCCCCGCCGCCGACCCGGTCGGGCGGGTCGGTCTCGCGCATGCGTCCGTCGTCGGCCACCACGACACGGCGCACCCGCAGGCGGTTCGACTGCTGCGCGACGAAGAGGATGACCCCCAGGCCGACCCCGACGAGCACCGCGTACTGCAGCGGGATCAGCAGCGTCAGCACGAACGTCACCACCATGATCGCGGTCTGGAGCAGCCCGGTCTTCACGACCGACAGCACGCGACTCGGCTTGATCGTCGCGACGCCGATCACGATGAGCAGGCCGGCGAGCGAGGGCATCGCCACGTACGCGACGAGGTCCGACGCGAGCAGCACCACCAACGCCATCACGCCCCCGGCGATGAAGAGCGCCATTCGGCTGCGCGCGCCCGCAGCGACGACGAGCGACGATGCCGACATCGAACCGCCCACCGGCATCCCCCGGAACAGACCGGAGACGATGTTGCCCGCCCCCTGCCCGATGAAGTCGCGCGAGGCATCCGCTCCTTCCCCATCGACGGTCGGGATGCCCGCCGACACGCCCGCGCCCTGCACGAGGCCGACGAACGCGAGCGAAGCGGCCGGGAGCAGCAGGTACGCCACGTCGTCGAGGCTCGGCAGCACCGGCAGCGGAAGGCCGCGCGGCACCTCGACGAGGTCGCGCAGCAGCGTCACGGGCTCGCGCACCCACAGGTTCAGCAGCACCGCGCACACCGAACCCACCACGACCGCGACGACGAGGCCGAGGCTGCCGACCCGCGTGCGCTGCAGGACCACGATGAACAGGATCGTGATGGCGCCGACAACGGCGGCCGAGACGTTCCACTGCGGCAGGTGCAGGAGCGTGTCGAGGGTCTTGGCCAGTCGGTTGGAGCCGGTCGCGTCGTAGCCGGTGAGGTTGCCGAGCTGACCGAGCACGATGTTCACGCCGACGGCCGTGATGAACCCGGTCATCACGGCCGTCGGCACGAAGCTCACGAGGCGTCCGCCACGCAGGAGGCCGGCGACGACCATGATGATCCCGGCCATGACTGCAAGGGTGTAGAGCGCGCGCTCCGGGTCCGCCGTGTTCCCCAGTTCGGCATCGGCGACGACGAGCGACATCGCGCCGGTGGCCTGCACGGCCATGAACGAGCTGCTCGTGAAGGCCGCGGCGCCGACCATCCCGAACAGGTATCCGTAGAGACCGGCGAGCGGGTTCACGCCCGCCAACAGCCCGGAGGCCAGTCCGTCGGGAACGCTCTCGACCCCGAGCACGACGCCGGCGACGGCATCCCTGCCGAGCGTCTTCCGCGAGAAGCGGCCGCGCAGGTCGATCTTCATACGCACCCCTCGTCGGCGACCGGCCCGTCGGCCTCCCTGCTCATCCTTGCGGGCGAGCGCGTCGGCGTCGAGAGATCCGCGTCGCGGATGCGCGACCAGGGTGCGGGAGGTCGACCCGACCTCGCCGTCAGCTCGGCGACCCGTTCGCGAGCCGCTCCCCCAGCCAGGCCCGCGCCCGGGCATGGAACGCGTGCGTCACGTCGGCGGCGCGGGCGATCGACTCGAAACCGTGCGGCGCCCCCGGCACCACGTCGACCGTGCAGTCGACACCCGCATCGCGGAGCGCCGCGGCGTAGGCGAGATCCTCATCGTGGAACAGATCGATGTCGCCGACGCCGATCCACGTCGGCGGCAGCCCGGTGAGTTCGCTCCGCCCGGACAGGTCGGCGCGACGGGCGGGCACGGCGTAGTCGGGCACGACATCGGCGCCCGGAGCGGATTGGAGGTACGACGACCACCCGACGAGGTTGTCGCGGTTGGTCCAGGCGAAGTGCCGCGCCGCATCGAGTTCGCGCCGCGCCGCGGTGCGGTCGTCGAGCATCGGGCAGTACAGCAGTTGTGCGGCGGGCTGCGTCGCCCCCTCGTCGAGCAGGCGCTGCGCCAGCGCGGCCGCGAGCCCGCCGCCGGCGCTCTGCCCGCCGACCGCGACACGGGCCGGGTCGATGCCGCGAGCGGCCGCGGCATCCTGAAGCCAGCGCCACGCCGAAACGCAGTCGTCGAGCGGTGCCGGGAACGGATGCTCCGGGGCGAGCCGGTACTTGACCGAGACGACCACGATGCCGAGTCGCTCCGCGAGCCGTGCGCACCAGCCGTCGTCCTGCGCGGCGGCGCCGATCACGAGGCCGCCGCCGTGGATCCACAGCAGCGCGCCGCGAGCGCCGGAGTCGGGCCCGGCCGACGCAGGCGCGGCGGACCCAGGCGCGAGCGCGACAGTGGGCTTGAACACCCGCACCCCGGTGCCGGGAACACCGAAGTCGACCCGCTCGAACCGCACGCCCTCGGCGGGCTTCGGCGGCGGGATGAGCGCGAGGGCGGCCTGCGCCATCCGTCGCTGCCACGCATGGCGGACCTGCGGGCGGGGGAACCACCGGTAGGCACTCCGCAGGTCCGGGTGCAGGTCGGTGACGCGCATGCGCGCCGGGGCGGGTTTCACGTCATCTGCGCGGGAGCTCGTCATGGTGCCTCCGATTCTGGCGCACGCGAATCCTCCCAGCAGATTCCCGACCACCGAACCCGGTCAGCGATATATCGTTGACATATCGTCGAGACCCGATCAGGGCCCCGCTTCAGGGAGGTCATCATGAGCGATTCAGGTTCGTACGCGGGCGGCGGCTTCGGCAGCGGCTCGGGCAACTGGGGCACGGGCAACTGGGGCGGCGGCAACCCCGGCCAAGGTCTCTGGGAGGCCATGGAGCAGCTGCGCGGCATGTTCGAGCAGAAGGTCGCACCCCGCATGGGCAAGGGCGACGTCCGCGCGGCGGTGCTCGCACTGCTCGCCGAGAAGCCGATGCACGGCTACCAGATCATCACCGAGATCGCCGAGCGCAGCGGCGGCGCATGGAAGCCGAGCGCGGGCTCGGTCTACCCCACGCTGCAGCTGCTCGCCGACGAGGGCCTCATCACCGCGGAGGAGGAGGGCGGCCGCAAGACGTACACGCTCACCGAGGCGGGCAAGGCCGACGCCGAGGCATCCGCCGACCGCGGCACCCCGCCCTGGCCGACCCCGCCCGGCAGCAGCGGCGGCAGCGGCGGCAGCGGCGGCGGACGCGACTGGGGAATGTCGGGCGCGCTGCCCAAGGCCGGCATCGAGCTCGCGCAGGCGGCTGCGCAGGTCGGCCGCTCCGGCACCCCCGACCAGGTGAAGGAAGCGGTCGAGGTGCTCGAGGACGCGCGCCGCAAGCTCTACTCGATCCTCGCCCAGGGCTGACCGAGTGCCCTCGACACGTCGGCATCCGGCAGGCAGGATGCCCGATGTGGGGAACACGCGCGCCCGATACCGGCGGATCCTGCGATTCGCCGCCAGGTACATCATCCAGACCTGGTGGTTCGAGATCGTGCTGCCCCGGTTCGGGCTCGCTCGATTCGCTGCGCGCGGGCGCGCGGCGCGGCTGACGCGCATCGCCGAGCGCTTCCACGTGCTCGCGGTCGACCTCGGCGGGCTCATGATCAAGGTCGGCCAGTACCTCTCCTCCCGCCTCGACGTGCTGCCGCCCGAGATCACCCGCGAGCTCGCCGGGCTGCAGGACGAGGTGCCGCCCGTGCCGTTCGACGACATCCGCCGCCTCGCCGAGGCCGAACTCGGCATGCCACTCGAGCGCGCGTACGCGTCGTTCGACCCGACCCCGGTCGCCGCGGCATCCCTCGGCCAGGCGCACCGCGCCCGCCTCTCCCCCATCGACGCCGCCGACATGGGCTACGACGACGCCGTCGTCAAGGTGCAGCGACCCGGCATCGAGGTGATCGTCGACGTCGACCTCAGGGCGCTGCGGCGCGTCGCCGACTGGCTCAGCCGCGTGCGCTTCGTCGCGAGCCGCGTCGACCTGCCCGGCCTCGTCGAGGAGTTCGCGACCACGAGCCTCGAGGAGATCGACTACGTCAACGAGGCGCAGAACGCCGAGCGCTTCGCCGCGAGCTTCGCCGGCGACCCGCGCGTCGCCGCGCCCGAGGTCGTCTGGGAGCGCACCACCCGCCGCGTGCTCACCCTCGCCGACGTCACCGCCATCAAGATCAACGACCGCGCCGCCCTCATCGCCGCCGGCATCGACCCGAAGGCCGTCGCCGCGCAGTTCGCGACCGTCATGTTCGACCAGCTGTTCCGCGACGGCTACTTCCACGCCGACCCGCACCCGGGGAACATCTTCGTCACGCCCGTCGGCGTGCTGTCGGGTGAGACGGATGCCGCGGCATCCGCTTCGCTGCCTTCGAACGAGACGGATGCCGCGGGGCCGGCGCCCGACGCGGCAGCGCCTGCCTGGAAGCTCACCTTCATCGACTTCGGGATGATGGGCCAGGTGCCCGACGGGCTGCGCAAGGCGCTGCAGCAGCTGATGATCGCGGTCGCCGCGCGCGACGGCAAGCGCCTGGTCGAGGCGTTCCGCAGCGTCGGCTTCCTGCTGCCGACCGCCGAGACCGCGGAGCTCGAGCGCGCGATGACCGAGCTGTTCGCGCGCTTCGGCGGCATGGGCTTCGCCGACCTCGCGCAGGTCGATGAACGCGAGCTGCGGAAGTTCGCGATCGAGTTCGGCGAGGTCATGCGGACGCTGCCGTTCCAGCTGCCCGAGAACTTCCTGCTCATCATCCGCGCCATGTCGCTCACCTCGGGCATGTGCAGCTCCCTCGACCCCGAGTTCAACATCTGGGACGCCGTCGAGCCCTACGCCGCCCAGCTGCTGCGCGACGAGCGCGGCAACATCGTGCAGTCGCTCGGTCGCGAGGCGGTGTCGGTGGTCGGCACCGCGTGGCGGCTGCCGGGCCGGCTCGACAAGGTCGTCGACCGCATCGAGCAGGGCCGGCTCGTCGCGAACTCGCCCCGTATCGAACAGCGGATGACCCGACTCGAGCGCACCGCCGGGCGGATCGTGTCGGCGGTGATCTTCGTGGGGCTGTTCCTGGGCGGCATCCTGCTCAGGGTCGACGAACCGGTCTGGGGCGCGATCCTGCTCTGGGTGTCGGCCCTCCCGCTGCTGCACGCGGTGTTCGCGGGCGCGTTCGGGCGGCGCGGGCCGGGGTGACGGCTTCGAGTGCGACTAGCTGCAGAAATGGTCGAGCGGCGGACCCTCGGTCGTCGAGACGTTGAGGCCGGTCACGCCAGCCGCCTCAGTCCCGTAGAGAATGATGTCTCCGTCCGGAAGGCTCACCCGGTAGTAGAAGTCCCCCTCCGCATAGATCGGCTGCATCGGCGTCACGAGCCCGCCATATGCCTCCTGCACCGCGGCTTCGGAGGATCCCAATCCGATGTCCTCCGCCGTCCGAATCGCAGCCGCCTCCCCGACCGAGTCCGGTGGCGACTTGAGCGACACGATGCTCCAGTACTCTCCGTCCCAGAAGCGGTACGAGAACGTCACCCCGGTTCCGTCGCCGAACTCCAGGACATCCACGCCCTGGCACACGAACTCCCCGGATACCGGAGGGCTTCCCAGGCTCGTTCCGAACTCTGCCGAGGCCTCCTCGAGCGACATCCCCGCACGGTATGGGCCGATCGCACCACCGGTGATCAGCCAAGCCCCGCCGCCGGGAGGGGTCACCGTGATGGTGTAGCCAGTGGGGTCGAGTGCGAGATCGGCCGCAGCGCCGAAGCCGTTCAGCGCAGTCCGCACTCCGCTCGCGAGCCACGAGAGGCCACTCGCGATCTGCGTACCGAGGGCGGTCAGTCCCGCCCGCTCCAGCGCGTCCTCGGCGCAGTCGAGCGTGACCCCCACCGCATCGCTGAAGTACGTCGACGCCTGCGTGGCCGTCTCGATGCTCGCGGTCGCCATCGACGTGAAGCCGGAGAGACAGCCTCCCCAATCGAAGAACTTCTGGATGGCCTCCGTCGTCACGCCGTGCTTGCCCGTCAGTGGCAGGATCATCGCCACGGTCTCGACGGCGTATTGCGCGGCCGTGACGAGATAGCCGCCGACGCTCGGCGTGAGTCGCACCGCTGAGACTCGCTCTGCAGTGACGTCGTACACGGCGTGTCCGCCCGGACCGATCAACTCGACCGTGTTTCCAGACTTCGAGGGCGTCTCCTTGATCAGGTCTGCCAGAAGGTCGACCAGGCTGCCGGTGCCCCCATCTCGGAACTCCATGCCAGGGGTGCTTTCCGCTGCAACGGTGTATCCGCGTCCGTTCACCGCATCGAGCATCGCGCCCGAACTCCCCATGCCGAAGCACCAGTAGACCCGGGAACCCGCATCGCTCTCGACGGCGAAGCCGGCGTCGCGAACCTCGGACTCGGCGTCACAGGAAGGCTGACGACCGGCATCGGAGTAGATGTCGTCCAGTCCCGCACGCATGGAGTCGGCGACATCCTCCCACCAGAGGACGAACCAGTTCGAGAAGTGGGACGTCATCACCACCGCGGCGTCTCCGTCCATGACGACGTCCTCGGCGATCACCACCTCGTCGACGCCGTCCGTCGACGTGACGAGTGGCGCGGGTGCCTCCGGCCGCCGGCCGTCTCGCACGAAACGAAGCTCCGCCTCACCGGTCAGCACGGCCGATCCGCTGAGTTCGATCGTCCAGGATTCGATCGATCCATCTGCAGCGCGAACCGGGTTCGCAGACAGCGTCCCGTCGCCCGTGAAGGAACCGGCTGGCAGGGTGACGGTGACACCTCCGTCTGGTGAGGCGACGGATGCCGTCTGGCCGGCCCTCACCGCCACCGAACCATCGGGCAGCGCCTCAGTCGCGCACCCGCCGAGCGCAAGAGCCAGCACGACGACGATGGCGACCGAAACGAACTTCATCCCATGCCCCCCGTGAGCGAAGTGGCCTTCAATCTAGCGGCCTGCAATCCGTCGGCGACGGCCCGGCGCTCATCGGCGTCACCCCAGTTCTCGGGTCAGAGGATCGGCCCGAGCGGACCGGCGTTGCGGACGAGCGCGCCCCGGGCGAGTATCGCAGCATGGACGCCCGAATCCGCAACGTGTACGACGCCCTCGACTCGTTCGCCGAGCCGTGGCAGCCGCGCCGGCTGGCGAGCGTGAACGACTACGACGTCAAGGTCGTGAAGCTCCTCGGCGAGTTCACCTGGCACTCGCACCCGGACACCGACGAACTGTTCATGGTGATCTCGGGCGACCTCGTCATCCAGCTGCGCGACGGCGACGTCGAGCTCGGCCCGGGCGACGTCTATGTCGTCCCCCGCGGTATCGAGCACTGCCCGAAGGCGGATGGCGAGGTCTCGGCGATCCTCATCGAACCCCAGGGCGTCGTCAACACGGGCGACACCCCGAGCGAGCGCACCGCCGAGCTGCGCGAGCTCGACTGAGCTCGGGATGTCGTGCGTCCGCCGTCAGTTCGGAAGCTCGATCATGTACGAGACGATCTCGGTGATCCTCCCGTCGGCCGCGAAGTCGAAGACGTCGCAGGAGGCCACGATCGACACGCCGCCGTCGGCGTCGGTGTAGCGGGCGAGGGCGTCGACGACCACGCTCTCCTCACCGACGACCGACCGGAACCGCTGGAACTCCGTCGTGACGTCGGCGAGGTCGGCCGACGTGCGCTCGATCGCCTTCGCCACCGCCTTCCGTCCGACCAACGGACCCCCGCCGACGGAGGTCCAGATGACGTCGTCCGCGAGATGCTGCAGGGCGAGGTCGAAGCGATGGCCCGAGAACGCTCGGGCGATCTGCTCGGTGGTGAGGTCGGTCGTGGTCTCCATGCGGCTCGCTCCCCTCGCGCGGCATCCCGCGCCATTGCGGTCTGACGAGATCACCTTCGCCCCGTCGGGGCCGTGCGTCAAGAGATCGTCGGTCGGATGGCGCGGCGACTCGGGTACCTGCGCCGGGGGCAGCTGCTCGCCGAACGCGATCGCCTCGAATTCCGCCCTGACGCGGCAGAATGAGGCTAGTATTAGGTAGATCAAATAATTCGAGGTGATCATGACCGCAGGCACGCTCATCCGCGCTGCTCGGCGCAGCCGAAGGCTGACCCAACAGGCGCTCGGTCGGCGTGCCCAGCTCTCGCAGTCGCACCTCTCGCTCATCGAGCGCGGGCACCAGAACCCGTCGTTCGATGCCGTGGAACGCGCGCTTCGCGCGGCGGGTCACCGCCTCATCTCGGTGCCCACCGTCCGCGACGACGCAGCGGCGATCGCCGCAGACATCCGCTTCGCCGTCGCCGACGGCCGCGACGACCAGGCACTCCGGCGATTCATCCAGCTCAACGACAACCTGAGCGCCGAGCACGGCGCCGCCCGATTCGCGCTCGCGATCTCGCCGCCCGAGTCGACCGGCAGTCGGCAGTGGGATGCCGCGCTCGCAGCCGTCGTCGCCCACCACCTCACCGCCGAGCACCTGCCCGTACCCGATTGGGCGGAGAGTCCCGATCGCCACCTGCGGCGCCCGTGGACCCTCGGCGAGGGTCCCTACACGCTCACCCCGTCGCCCGACCGGGTGCCGCCCGAGTTCGCACGGCGCCGGGTGCTCGTCGACGAAGACACGCTGGCCAGCGCCTGACCCGCTTCGAACGCGACGATCTGGTGCTCGCCCTCCGCCATCTCGTCGCAGCGCTCAGCGACGGTGATGAACGCAGCGGCATCGGCATCGTGGGCGGCGCCGCGCTCGCCCTCCGATACTTCGAGCGCGAGTCGACCGTCGACATCGACGCCCACCTCATCGGCGACCACGACCGCGTCCTGGCGGCCGGCCGTGAGATCGCCGGGGCCAACGGATGGCCCGACGACTGGCTCAACGACCGGGCGGCGGGCTTCATCCCGAACTACGGGCGGCGAGCAACCGAGTGGGAGACGCTGCACGACGACGGTCGGATCGTCATCCAGGTCGCCTCCGCCGACTCGTTGCTCGCGATGAAGCTCCGAGCGAACCGACCGGGCCGCGACGACGGCGACATCGCGAAGCTCATGGTCATCTGCGGCATCGAGACCGTGGACGCCGCGGAGGAGCTGTACGAGGACTTCTACTCCGGAGAGGCGTTGCCGGATCGAGCGGTGCGGATGGTGACGCGGATCCTCGAGATCGGGCTGCCCGGGCGGCCTGAGCAGCCACCGACACCTGAGATCGGCTGAGGCCGAGCTGGGTCGGCTGACTCGGCCGAGCGCCGCGCCGGCGCTCGGCGACCGAGAGTCACGCCCGGTCGCACACGATCGCCGCGGGGAATCTCTGGAGCACCGCGCTGAACGGCGCCCGCGCGAGCCGCGCCGCGCCCGCACCGGGCACGATCCGCGGATGCACGAGCCCGACCTCGCGCCCGCGCCACCGCAGCGAAGCGCCGTCCGCTGCCACGGCGTTCCGCGCCCAGTTCGTCGCGACGCCCCACGGCAGGCCGATCATCACGATCGCGGCATCCGTCGTCGGCACGACCGCGACCGGCGTCTCGTATCGGGTGCCGCTCCGACGCCCCACATGGTGGATGAGCGCCCAGAGCGGCACCCACCGGCGACCCGCGAGGGCGCGCGCGACGGGCGCGGTCGCGCTCACGAGTCGGCGGTTCGGCCCGCGCGCAGCGCGCGACTCGGGGGGTCGGGAGGGAACGGGTGATGGAAGGGTCGTCTCGTTCATGCAAGTGAGACGGATGGCGCGGCGCTGGTGTGACAGCGCGCATGCATTCGAACAGCGCGTGCATCCGAACACCGGCATCCGAACCGCGACATCCGAACCGCGGCATCCGCCCTTGCGTCACACTCACCGCAGGTGGATCGTCTCCCTTGTCATGACCGAGTTCGCCGACCTGTGGACCGCGCACCGGCACGTCGTGCGCGACGTCGCCTACCGGGTGCTCGGCTCCGTCGCCGAGGCCGAGGACGTCACCCAGGAGACGTACCTGCGCCTGCTGGCCCGCGAGAGCGACCCGGGCGCAGCGCCGCTCGACGACCCGCGCGCGTGGCTCGTCACCGTCGCCTCCCGACTCGCGATCGACCGGCTTCGCGCGCACGAGCACTCACGGCGCGCCTATGTCGGGCCGTGGCTGCCCGAGCCGATCGTCACCGACGAGCGCACGCTGCCCGAGGATCGGGTCACGCTCGACGACTCGGTGCGGATGGCGCTGCTCGTCGTGCTCGAACAGCTCACGCCCGCCGAGCGCACCGCGTTCCTCCTGCACGACGTGTTCGACCTCGACTTCGACCGCATCGCCGAGGTGCTCGGCGTGAGCTCGGCCGCAGCGCGGCAGTCCGCCTCACGCGCCCGCCGCCGCATCGCCGCGCAGGGCGAGGCGCGCTTCGCCGTCGATCCGACCACCGCCCGCCGCCTGGCCGAGCGGTTCGCTGCGGCAGCATCCGACGGCGACCTCGACGGGCTGGTCGCGGTGCTGGCGACGGATGCCACGGGCTGGTTCGATTCCGGCGGCGCTTACCCCGGCGCGCCGACCGAGCCGGTCCGCGGCGCCGAACCCGTGGCGCGGCAGTTCCTCGCCGGCGTCGGCGGGCTCGGGCTCGACTTCCGGGTCGCGGAGGTCAACGGCGAGCCCGGCGTCGTGCTGCGCCGTCGCGATCGGGTCGTCTCGGTGCTCGCGCTCGGGTTCGCGGGCGACCGGATCACCGCGATCCACGGCGTCGGCAACCCGGCGAAGCTCGGGCACGTGCGGTGAGCGGGTGAGGCGGGTTCTCCTACGAGATCCGCCACGCGAACGCATACGGCTGCGCGAACTGCATGATGCGGAACGCGCGCACGACGACCTTCGCCGCGCCGGGCGGCATGCCGACCCACCGCACCTGCTCGACGTTGTTGTCGCGGTCGAAGCCGGCTCCGGTGCCGACGTTGCCGTGGCGCTCGGTGCCGTCCGCGGCGATCACGATGAGGTCGAGGTCGTTCTGCAGCAGCGCTCCGGGCGGGTCCGACCAGACGAGCGTCACCTTGAACGTCGCGCCGCCGGGCGCGGGCGGGGCCGCACCCTCGTGGTGCTGCGGGGCACGGAACTTCGGCGACTCCTCCGGGATCTCGACCTCGAACGATTCCTCGTCGCCCTGCTCCAGCGGTCCGCCCTCGCCGAGCCCGCCGTCGCCGGCCGGCCCCGGCAGGATGACGGACCCCGCGAGGTCGACCCGGCCCCAGCCGGAATTCGTGTTGGGCGACTCCCCCGCCTCCGACGGCTTGTACTGCCCCGGCAGCTCGACCGCGCCGTTCACGAGCAGGGCCTTGACCAGCGCGGCGCTCGGCGTCGCCAGCCCGTTCTTCACCAGCGTCTCGCGGATCACCGCGGCACAGCCGGCGACGAGCGGCGTCGCCATCGAGGTGCCCGTGTCGAAGAAGAACAGCGGATCGCTCGAGACGCCGAAGTCGGTGCCGCCGGGCGCGTTGCGCGAGAGCGTCGAGAGAATGCACGTGCCCGGTGCGATGACGTCGGGCTTGATGCGCCCCTCCTGCGTCGGTCCGCGGCTCGAGAACGCCGCCATGCCGACCGACGAGTCCGCCTGCAGGTCGCCGCCGACCGGGTCGGCGGGATAGTCGGACGGCCAGTAGTCGCCGTACGTGAACCCGAAGTCGCGCACGCTCTCGGAGGCGCCGACCGTGATGCAGTTCTTCGCCGCCCCCTCCGAGCCGATCTGGCTCGCGTCGATCGCGCCGTCCGCGTCGCCGTCGACGCCGTCGTTCCCGGCGGCGAAGCAGATCACCTGGTCGGGGTTGTTCCAGACGAACGCGTCGATCTCGCGCGACGACGGGCTGTACGGCAGGCCCGGGATCGTCGAGCCCCACGAGTTCGTGTGCACGCGCGCGCCGTCGTCGTAGGTCGGCTGGAAGAGGTCCGTCAGGTCGGCGGGGATGCCGCCGAGCCCGCCGCCGGAGTCGATGAGGCTCTGCAGGATCAGCTCCGCCTCCGGCGCGGTGCCCTCGATCGCGCCGCCCATCGTGGCCGAGTTGCCGCGGCCGAGCACCGACCCGGCGACGTGCGTGCCGTGGCCGTGGGGGTCGTCGGCGCGTGCCGGTGACGTGCGGCCGAGCGCGTGCAGCTGCACGACGCGACCGGCGAAGGCCGGATGCGGGTTGCCCGCGTCGCCGATGTCGAACCCGGTATCCGCGACCGCGACCACCTCGCCGTCGCCGCGGAACGCCGTCCCGTTCACGATCACGTCGGCATTGAGGATGCCGCGCGCGACGTTGTTGAACAGGCGGCGCTCGGGCACCGGCTGGATCTCCCGCACCTCGTCGATCGTCGCGAGCCGGGGCAGCCGGCCCTGCTCGGTCGTGACGCGGAGCTTCGCAGACGTGACCTCGACCTGCTCCGGATTCACCTTGGCGGCCCGCGCGACCCGCTCGACGAGTTCGTCGGTCGGCGTGACATCCGGGTGCAGCAGCAGGTCGACCGGGGTGAACGCGCGCGACGGATGCGGCGTGTCGAACCCGAAGTCGCGCGGCCCCGCCGCGTCGACGTTCGCGCCGACCAGCGACGGCGGGATCTTGAACGCCTTCGCATAGGGCCCCGCCCAGTCGACGAACGGCAGGTCGGAGACGGGCGTGATGTCGTTCGGCGGGTACGTCGCGAGGTAGGTGTTCTCGGAGACGTACTCCTGCACCTCGGCACCCGCATCGGCGACCGCTGCGCGCTGCTCGGCCGTCATCGGCTCGGTCGTGTGGATGAGGATGTGGTCCGAACTCGCCACTTCCCCGGCGTCCAGGCCGAAGGCCTGCAGATCGCGCTGGGGCGCGCCCGTGTCGACGGTGATTCCGTTGATCGTGATCTTCGGCATGGCTCGCCCTCGCGCTCTCGGTCATGGGACCGGGTCCAGCACGGGCGGCGATCCCGACGGCACCTGAAAATCGGCGGCGCGAGTCTAGCCCCGCGCCGTGAGGGCGGCAATGCGCGGGCGGGCGGATGCCTCCGGCCGTTCGGGCACGAATCGGATCCCCTCGGGGCGGCGCGTGCGTCAGGGGGTCGCCCTAACCTCGACGCATGAGCATCCAGCGCATGGACAACGTCGCCGTCGTCGTCGACGACCTGGATGCGGCGATCGCCTTCTACGCCGAACTCGGCATGGAGCTCGAGGGGCGCGCGCACATCGAGGGCGAGTTCGCCGACCAGGCGGTCGGCCTCGACGGCATCCGCAGCGAGATCGCGATGATGCGCACGCCCGACGGCCACGGCCGGCTCGAACTCACCAGGTACCTCTCTCCCGAGGCATCCGCCCCATCGCCCGCGGTGCCGCCCCCGAACACCCTCGGGCTGCACCGCGTGATGTTCGCCGTCGACGACCTCGACGACACGATCGCGCGCCTGCGTCCGCACGGCGCCGAGCTGCTGCGCGAGGTCTCGAACTACCAGGACGAGTACCGGCTCTGCTACCTGCGCGGGCCGGCGGGCGTCATCGTCGCACTGGCCGAGCAGGTCGGGTGACCCGCTCGGCCCCGCCACGACCGCCGAGTGCCGTCAGGCCGCGCGCGGTCGCGCCGACCCGGCTCAGTTCACCGGCGGCACGAAGCATCCGCCCTCCTGCCAGCCCCGCTGCTGGAACTGGCCGAGGTTGCAGACGACCGAGTTCACCGGGTAGTACTCGCCGAGCGTGGCGAAGGCCGACGTCCATGCGCCGTTGCGCGGGACATCCTGCACCGCGCTGTGGAAGTCGTCGCTGACGACCATGTGACGCATGATCATCGCCGCCGGCACGCCCGCCGAGACGCGGAGGACGGTCGCATCGCCGACCATCGGCTCGTCGGTGAGGTCCGCCGACGACACGATCACGGTCCAGTACCCGTCCGCGCCGACCGCGAGTCGCGTCAGCCCGTCGGGGTTCGTGGCCTGATCCCACACGCCGCTGCCGAACGAGCCGTTGGCGCACGACCAGTTCGCGTCCTGCGCCGGGTACGGCCAGACCTTCTTGTCGAGGCAGAGCGAGTAGTAGCGCATGTCGTACTCCGCCGGATCGTTGTCGTTCCACGGCACCGGGCTCGCACCCACCGGGACGCGCGGCGCCTTGCCGCGGAAGACGTACACCTCGTCGGGCGCCGGGATGAATCCGGCGGCGAGGTACCCGGCGACCGGGTTCGACCAGACGCTGTTCTGCGCCGCGGCCGTCGGAGCGACGAACATGAGCGGCGTCGAGCACGGAGTGAGATCGGCGCCCACGTACGCGCAGGCGTTCGAGGCGCGCGGGACGGAGCCGTCGGCGGCCGCGCCGAAGAAGTCGCCCTGCACCGGGCTGCCGCTCGGCGCCGACGGCCCGTAGCCGGAGCCGGTGCGGTTCAGCGGCAGCACGTTGAAGTCCGTGCCGTCACTGGCGAACGCGCCGGGTCCGCCGCCGCTGCAGTCGGTGCCCTGCGGGTCGGGTACCAGCTGGAGGGTGTAAGTGTCGTCGTACGCCATGCTGGCGGTCTGCCACGGGTTGACCGAACCCGGATCGGGCTCGATCTGGAAGTCGGTGTTGTACGACTGGCAGGTCGTGCCGGCACTGTTCTCGTAGTAGTAGAAGTCCATGTTCGAGTCGTAGAGCACGTACGACATGAACAGCTGCTCCTGGAACTGCCCGTCGATCTCGACATGGTCGAGGACGAGTCCGTGGCGGTCCGGTTCGGTGCTCGCATCGAACGGCACGGCCCAGTACGTGGCATCCGAGTCCGGGAGGAAGATGTCCATGCCGTCCTGCACCGGCGTCGTGTTCCGCGTGTAGTCGCGGGTGTCGTAGACCTTGGTGTTGATGCGCGCCCACCAGCTGCAGTACGGGAACGCGGTACCCGCGCGCGCGAGGTCCTTCTTCTTGAACCCGAGGTCGGCGGCCATGTCGCGGAAGTGCTCCTCGACGGTCTCGCTCTTGGTGTCGTTGAAGAGATCGGTGAACGCGTCGGTGTCGGTGATGCGGGTCGGGCAGTCGGGCAGCTCGAACCGCGTCAGGTCGCCGGAGGACGGGTCGCGCTTCACGATCGTGATCTGCGGCGGGTCGGCGTTGATGGACATGCGCCCGTCCGCCGGCACGTACGACCTGAGGAGCATGATCCGGATGTCCTCGGCCAGGTTGCCCGTTCCCTCCGGGACCTTCGTCGACGCGTTCGCGACGGCGGCCTGCACGCCGGCGGCGGTCGCCTGCGCGCCTTCGGCCGGTGGACCGGATCTCGCGCCGGAATCGATCGCGGCGGTCGTGAGCACCAGCCCCACGAGCGCGGCTTGCGCGGCCCATTGCATCGACGAGGACTTCATCAGATCACCCCATTGAGATCTGCGGGGGCACGCTCGTCTCCCCCAGGCGCCCCCGCCGTCACGACCGGTCGTCGCGTACGGCCCCAGAACCTAGCGCGCCGGGCGAGGCGCGTGGAGTGCCCTTGGTCCCGGGGCGGGGTCGAGACCCGTACCCAGCGCCGGTCTTCACCCCTCCCGAAGTTGCGCGGCGATCGCCTCGCCGAGCACCTCGGCGCCCTCAGCCGACGGGTGCAGCCCGTCCGTACTCATGCCATCGGCGAACCGACCGTCGCGCGTGCGCAGCCCGGTGGACGCGTCGACGAACCGCCACCCGCGGTCGTCGGCGAGCGCGTCGAGGCGTCCGTTGAACTCCTCGGCGCCGCCCGGATACGCGTCCATCGGCGGGATCGACACGACGAGCACGTCGTCGATGCCGACGCGGTCGACGACGCGGTCGAGGTTCGCCGTCGTCGCCTCGAAGGGCACGCCGAACGCGAGGTCGTTCGTGCCGGCCAGCAGCACCAGCACGTCGGCGTCGACGGGCGCGACTGCCGCCGCCATCCGCTCGGTCGTCGCGCCCCACTCGGCCCAGCCGCCGGCGAACACGTAGCCCTCATCGACCACGTACGTCGCCCACGACGCGGGGCCGAGGTCGCCGCTCGCGAAGTCGCGACTGTCGGCGTCGGTGATCGAGTCGCCGACGGCGGCGAAGGTGCCGAGGGCGAGGGCGGATGCCTCGGGCTCGGGCGTGCGGTCGGGACCGCCCGGCGCGGAGCATCCGGCCATCGCGCTCACGCAGGCGGCGACGACCACCGTCAGGGCCGCTCGACGCGTGCCCGCGCGACGCCCGCCCGCGCCGTACGACGCTGCTCCGAGCATGCGGCCAGTCTAGGAACCCGTTCGGCCTGGGAACTCGTTCGGTCGGCACCTGCCGTTGGCGGGCGCCGGCGGTCGCGCTGCCCGGATCAACCGAACGCGCCGCCCGGTTCCTCCCGATCAGGATCACCCGGGGGATAGCGTGACGATGTCGGAACAGCGAGACCGACGAGATCGTTCCAGCCCTGCACCTCCCTCGACCAGTGGAGCAACGATGACCGATCAGACCAGCGCCCCCGCTCCCGCCCGCACCAACGCGTGGAAGGCCTTCTGGGACCGCGGCGGGTGGTGGAAGGCCCTCGGATTCGTGGCCGTCTACCTCGCGGCGTACCAGTTCCTGCCGCTCATCGCCTCCCCGCTGCTGAGCGGTGCGATCGACCGCGAGAACGTCTTCGCGACTCCGGCGAGCGTGTTCGTCGCGATCACGTTCCCGCTCGTCGTCGGCTCGATCGTGCTCATCGTGTTCGCGCTGACCGTGCGCTGGCTGCCGTCGCCGCTCTTCGCGCGCCAGCCGGTGCGCGGCCGCTGGTGGATGTGGATCGCCGTCGTCCTGGTCCTCATCCCGATCGTCCTCCGTGCGCTGGGGACCGATTACAGCCGGTACTCGGTCGCAGTGATCGTCACCGTCTTCGTGACCGGGCTGCTCGTCGGGTTCTCCGAGGAACTGCTCACGCGCGGCGTCGCGGTCGTCCTCCTCCGCCGCGCGGGCTACAACGAATGGGTCGTCGCAGCATTGTCCGCGCTCCTGTTCGCCGCCCTGCACAGCGCGAACTTCTTCACCGGCCAGGACGTCGCGACCGTGAGCTTCACGATCTTCTACACGTTCTGCTTCGGGATCCTGATGTACCTCGTCATGCGTGCGACCGGGAGCATCATCTGGGCGATGGTGCTCCACGGGCTCACCGACCCGACGACCATGCTCGCCAGCGGCGGCGTCGACGAGAACACCGCCGGTACGAGCAACGTGTTCATCAGCCTCGTCTCGCCCGCGACGATCCTGATGATCGTCGGCGCGCTCGTGCTCCTGATCTTCATCCGCGGCAACGCCAAGGGTCGCGCGGCCGAGGGCGAGCCGGAGCGAGTCGCACCGCCGACGGCCTGACCCGTTGCTCCCCACGCGCCGCGACCCGCCCGCGCGGTAGGTTGACGGCATGGAATTCCTCCGCCATCTCGTCGTGCTCATCCACCTGGTCGGCTTCGCCGTGCTGTTCGGCGCCTGGGTCGTCGAACTGGTCAACGGCAAGCGCGGCATCACGCGCGTCATGCACTGGGGTCTCGCGATCGCCGGCGTCGCCGGGCTCGCGCTCGCCGCTCCGTGGGGCATCGAGTACGACCTGGACTACGCCAAGATCGGCACGAAGCTCGTGATCCTGGTCGTCATCGGCGCGCTCCTCGGCATCGGCGCGGGCCGCCAGCGCAAGACCGGCTCGGTCCCGGCAGGGATCTTCTGGCTGATCGGCATCCTCACGCTGGCGAACGCCGCGATCGCGGTGCTCTGGCGCTGATCGCGCTGAGCGCGCTCGACGCACCCTGAATCGGCCTGCGTGGGTTCGGACGGGAGCTACGCCCAGCCGAGCTCGCGCAGCTTCGCGTCGTCGAGTCCGAAGTAGTGCCCGATCTCGTGCACGAGCGTGATCCGCACCCGCGCGCGGAGCGCGGCGAGGTCGGCGCTGTGCTCCTCGAGGTTGTTCTTGTAGAGCGTGATGCGGTCGGGCAGCTCGCCGAAGCCGTAGACGCCGCGGGTGGTCAGCGGATGGCCGCGGTACTGGCCGAACAAGCGCGGCCGCTGCGCGATCGGCTGGTCCTCGAACGAGATCGCGACGTTCTCGAGCCCGCGGACCATGTCGTCGGGCAGCGCATCGAACACCTCGCCGAGCAGGCGCTCGAAGTCGTCATCCGAGATGTGCACCATGCGCCGGCAGCCTCTCAGCCTCTCAGCCTCTCCCTCAGCGTGCCGCGGCGCTCACCGCGTCGCCCCGCCCTGCTCGACCGCGACGATGCGGTGGTCGTCGTCGTGCGTGAGCTCCGTGCGGAGGAACCGCTCGTCGGTCGGCAGCCGCAGGTCGAAGCGCGCGAAGGCCGCCACGCGCAGCTCGCCCGACTCGACGGCGAGGTCGAGCACGTGCCCGCCGAGGCTCCGATCGTCGCTGAGGAAGTGCAGGTGCAGGCCCGCGACGGCGATGCCCTGGTAGATGGCGGGCGTCCAGAACCCGACGAGCGTGCCGCGGATGCCGCGCGCCACCGTCTCGACCTGGTGCTTCGTGACCTCGGCCAGCGGCGGGAGCGGATGCCGCTGCCTCGGCGTCACGCGCACTCGGACCTGCGACAGCAGCCCGTCGAACCGGACCGCGTGGAAGAGGTTCCGGCTCGCGAGCGCGTCGTCGACGGATGCCGCGAAGCCGGCGAGGTCGGCAGCCCCGACCTCGATCGCCGGAACCTGCGGGAACCGGCACACGATCGCGAACGGCAGCGTCTCGTCCATGCGCATGACGGCCGGCGGACCGTCGAGCGTGCACTCGATCGCCGACGCGTCGAGGATGACGACCTCGCCGCCGAGCTGCTCGAGGCAGCCCAACCCGAAGTCGCCGAGCGCGCACGCCTCGCCCACGCGGAGCCCTGACTCGTAGGCTCCGGCGAGCAGCGCGTCGAGCACCGCGAACTGGGTCACGGCCGCACCGGGCACGGGTGTCGGGGGCACGCTTGGAGCGTACCCCCGACGAGTGGCGGATGCCCCGTGGCAGGTCAGCGCACGGCCGCTCAGTCCAGGTCGAGCCCGTGGCCGAACCGGAACAGCGGGTCCGCGGTGTCGAACGGCACGTCGGGGCGGTTCGCCTCGACCGCGGCCATGCTGCGCGGCAGGTCGAACGGCAGTCGGCCCTTCGGCGTCGCCTCGCCGAACAGCACGTCGAGCACGGCGCGCGGGTTCGCCCCGTAGTTCGCGACGAGCGCGGCGACGTCGTCGACGAACGGCGTGAGGATCGCCGGGCGGTCGAGGAACACGTCGACCACGGTCGGCACGGCCGCGGCGACCTCGCGCACGTGCGCGACGAACTCCTCCGGGTAGTCGAGCGAGCCCGCGTGGAAGAAGTTCTCGAACATCGTGGCGCGCTGCTCGAACGGGGCCTGGATGCGCAGGATCGCGACATCCGCCTCGGCCGGCGTCTCGACCACGGTGCCGTACTCGGCCGCGACCGACGTCTCGACGCCCTCGACGTACACGCGAAGGCCGCGCGCGAGCGGCAGCGTCGGCGCGGTCTCGGCCACGTTCACCGTGTTCGTCAGCACCGTGACCGACAGGCGCTGCGCCTGCTCGCCCGCGGCGACGAACTCGGGCGCGCCGACGATGCGCGTCGCGCGCTCGACGTCGACGTAGCGCCGGTCGTCGAAGAGACCGAGCACGAACTTCTCGCGCAGGATCCGGCGGGCCGAGACATCCAGCCGCTCCTCGGTCACCTCGCCCGTGCGGACGAGGTCGACGAGCAGCTCGGGGTTCGCCTCGCCGCCGAACTGGTCGGCGCCGGCCTCGATGACCTTGCGCATGCGCTCGCGCGGGCTCAGGTGCTCGACGCCCCACGCACGCGCCGGGAAGGGCTGGCCGAAGATCTCGCCGTCGGTGATGAGCCCCCAGTCGGTGCAGACGATGCCGTCGAAGCCGTAGCGCTCGCGGAGGAGGCCGGTGATGACCGACTTGTTGAAGCCGAAGCCGACCTCCTCGTGCTCGGTGCCGACCGGCATGCCGTAGTACGGCATGATCTGCCGGGTGCCGGCCTCGAACGCCGCCTCGAAGGGCTTCAGGTGGGTCTCGAACGCGTCGCCCGGGTAGACCTGCTCGCGGCCGTAGGCGAAGTGCGGGTCCTCGCCGTCCAACTGCGGGCCGCCGCCCGGGAAGTGCTTCGTCATCGTCGAGACCGAGTCCTCGCCGAACTCGGCGCCCTGGAAGCCGCGCACGTACGCGGCGCCGAGGCGCGAGGTCAGCTCGGGGTCCTCGCCGAATGTCGCGAGCTGCCGCGACCAGCGCGGCTCGGTCGCGAGGTCGACCTGCGGGTGCAGCGAGACGCGGATGCCGACCGCCGTGTACTCCTGCCGGGCGATGTCGCCGAACTGCTCGACGAGCTCCTCGTCGCGGATCGCGGCGAGGCCGAGCGTCTCGGGCCAGGTCGAGAACGCGCCGGTGAGCATGCCGGCGAGCGGGTTGTCGCTGTAGGAGTGCCGCGGGTCGGTCGAGATCGTCACGGGGATGCCGAGGCGGGTGCCCGCCGCGAGCTCCTGGAGCCGGTTGTGCCACTCGGCCATCGCCGCGGGCGTCGGCGCCGCCTGCAGGATGTTGAAGTGCGTCATCAGGCGGCCCTGGACGTACTCGCGGTTCGAGGGCAGCCCGAACACGGGATCGGCGTCGGCCAGCGAGCCGTCCTCCCCCATCGTGATCATGGTCTGGAAGAAGAGCCCGGCCTTCTCCTCGAGCGTCATCTGGTCGAGGAGGATCCCGACCCGCTCCTCGAGCGGGAGGTCGCCGTCGAGGTAGCGGCGGTCGACGGCGTCGCCGGCGGATGCGGCGGATGCCTCGGGCCCGGCGTCGCCCGCGGAGGCCGCGGCCGCGGCATCCGTCCTGGTGTCGACGAGGTCGGTCATGTCACTTCACTCCCTTGATGCGGTAGACGAGGACGGCGCCGGCGAGGGCGACCGCGGCGCCCACGAGGTAGAACGTGGCGTAGCCGCCGATGGCCGTGCTCGCACCGGCCGCGATGATCGCGGGCGCGATCGCCGGGGCGATCGACTGGGGCAGCGCGTTCGCGATGTTGAGCACGCCGAGGTCCTTCGCGGTGTCGTCGGGGTTCGGCAGCACCTCGGTGGCGAGCGCGAGGTCGACCGAGAAGAACGAGCCCGCGCCGAGGCCGATGATCGCCTGGCCGAGGATGAGCACCTCGATGCTGGGCGCGAACGCGAGCATCACGAGTCCGACGACCATCACGACGCCGGCGATCGCCACGAACGGGCGGCGCTTGCCGATGCGGTCGGAGAGCATGCCGCCGATCGGGCCCGAGATCGCCATGGCGCCCATCGCGGCGAGGTTGCTGATGAGGATCGTCGTGATCGCCTCCTGCTCGGCGAGCTGGAAGCGCTCGGTGAGGTAGAGAGGGAGGAAGGTCGCGACGCCCGCGTAGCCGAACATGACCATGAACTTGGTGAGCCAGGTCCAGCCGAAGTCGGGGTGCTTCGCGGGGTTGAAGACGAACGAGCCGAAGAACTGGCGGGCGGTGTAGCGCTCGACCGGCTTCTCGGTGAGCACGCGGTCCTTCAGCACCAGCGCGAAGAGCACGGCGAGCAGGGTCGCGATCGCGGCGGGCACGACGAAGCGCGTGAAGTCGTCGGCGAGGAAGTTCACCAGCACGCTGCCGCCGAGGATGCCGAGCGGCGTGGTCAGGCCGATGATGCCCGAGACGCGCCCGCGACGGTCGGTGGGCACCTGGTCGGGCAGGGTCGCGTTCGCCGCCGCGAGCACGGCGTTCATCGAGACCTGCACGAGGCACCAGCCGAGGAAGACCATCCACACGTCGGGCGCGGCGCCGATGAGCGCGAAGGAGAGGAGGCCGACGAGCGAGCCGCCGACGATCCACGGGCGGCGCATGCCGAATCGCGAGGTCGTGCGGTCGGAGAGCCGGCCGACGAGCGGGTTGGCGATCATCGCGAACAGCGCGCCGACGCCCATGATCAGGCCGAGCGAGGCGGTCGCGGCCTCGGCCGACGGCGAGATGTGCTGGACCTTGAAGGCCATGGACACGAGCACCGGGGTGAGCAGGGCCAGGTAGATGCCGAAGTTGGCCCCGGCGAGTGCGGGCGTGTAGCCGCGCGGGGTGCGCTCGGGGGCGGGCGTGCCGGGGGCGGATGCCGCGGGCGCGACGGTCGCGTCGAGCGATCGGGCCGCGGTGGACGACTCTGTCATGCGTACTCCTTCGTACCGAGCCCATCGGCTCTCGGGGAGACACGGTATCTCAAAATCAAACACTTGGAAAGTCAATTTCGAACGACTGGTAGATTGACCGTCGGGAGGGGGACGTCGTGGTCATGGAATCTGCGACCCGCGCTGAGCGATCCGCGTCGACGCGCCACCGGGTGCTGGCGTCGGCGCGCGACCTGTTCGCCGCTCGCGGATTCGGTGCGGTGTCGATGCGGGACGTCGCCGCCGAGGCAGGGGTGAGCCACCCCACCGTCCGGAACCTGTTCGGCTCGATGGACGCCCTGCTCGACGCGGTCGTCGAAGGCTACGAGGCCGACCTCCAGGAGGCGCTCGAGGGTCGGACGCCCGACCTCGACCTCATCGACGTCATCGCCCGCACCGGTCGCGACATCCCGGGCTACATCGAGTTGTTCACGGTGCTCGCGGGCGCGGCGACGCTTCCCGAGCACCCTGCTCACGAGCGCTTCCGCGCACGGGACGCGGCGTTCCGGGCCATGGGCGCGGAGATGCTGCGGAACGCAAGGGACCGCGGCGAACTCCCGGCCGACCTCGACGTCGTGGGCGAGGCGCGGCGCCTGAACGCGGCGTGGGACGGGCTGCAGGTCATCTCGCGCTACCTGCCCGACGAGGTCGACGTGCCCGAGGCGCTCGCGCACCGCATCGCGCGCCTGCGCGGGCGCGCCCCGGAGGTCGGATCGATCGCCGACGCGGACGCGCTCCCGCTCACGATGCTCCTCGTCGACGAACCGGTCGACGACGCGGGGTACGCGGTCGGGCGCCGGCGCCGGGCCGACATCATCGAGCAGGCGACCAAGATCTTCGCCCGCGACGGCTACCACGGCGCGAGCCTGCGCGACATCGCGTCCGCGGTCGGCGTGAACGCGTCGACGCTGCTGCACCACTTCGGCAGCAAGGAGGCGCTGGTCGCGGCCGTGCTCGCGCACCGCGACGCGGCGATGGCGGCCCGCGAGGCCGACGCAGACGACGACCCGGTCCGGATCCTGCGCGATCTCGGCGCCGCGGCGAGCCACGATGCTCGCACCGAACCGGGCCTCATCGGCATCTACGCCGTGCTCTCGACCGAGGCGGTCGCCCCGACGCATCCGGCCCACGAGTACTTCCGCGACCGGTTCGCGCGCGCCATCCGGATGTTCGAGAACGTCCTCCAGCGCGCCGCGGCGCGCGGCGCGACCCGCCCCGACGTCGACCCGCACGCCGAGGCGATCCACCTCATCGCGCTCTGGGACGGCCTCCAGTTGCAGTGGGGCTACGACCCCGAGGCGATCGACATCGGGCGCGAGCTCGACGCGCACCTGGCGGGGGTGCTGCGCGACGGCGTCGACGCCGGCAGCGCCGCCTGAGGCGCCCGGGTCGCAGCCCTCGCCTCAGGCCACGGCCCCCATCGATTCGACCTCTTCCGCGGCGAGCGCCCCGAGCGCACCCGTGCTCGCCGCCGCGCCGAACGCATCCAGCAGCCGGCCAGTGTCCTCCATCTGGTCATTCCAGACGGCGCGCACGATGTCGATCCGGTCATCGTCCTCCTGCAGCGCGGCGAGGTACCGCTCGACGCCGGCGAACCCGTCGGGCGCGGCCTCGTGCAGCTCGATCATGCGGATCGCGAGCTTCGCCTGCACCCCGTACACCGGGATCTGCGGACCGCGAGGAGCGGCGAGCCCGATGTAGTAGAGCTTCTCGAGCCCCTTCGGGACGATGCCCCCCGCGTAGCGGAGCGGCACGCCGCCGCGCCGCTCCACGAGCGACGGGGAGAGGAACGGCAGGGCCGCGTTGAACCCCGTGGCCCACAAGATCGTGTCGTACTCGCGGGACGAGCCATCCGTGAAGTGCACCGTGCGACCCTCGAACCGCGCGATGCCCGGCACGATCGAGACACGGCCGTGCTGCACCCAGTAGAGGAGCAGGTCGTTCACGACCGTGCGACCTTCGGCGAGGGTGCGGTACTTCGGCTCGGGCATGCCCGGATAGTCCTTCCACTCCCCGATCGAGACGCGGGCGAGCAGGCGCGCGATGAGGTCCTGCTCGTCGGGAGAGAACTGCGCCATCCACGGGATCTCCTGGCGCGGCACGCCGAAGTACGACTTCGGCTGGAAGTACGTCCCCTCGCGGATCACGATGTCGACCTCGAGGCGGTGCTGCGCGGCATCCACCGCCAGGTCGCAGCCCGAGTTGCCGGCGCCGACGACGAGGACGCGCGTGCCCTCGATGTCGCCCGTGTTCCGGTACGAGCCCGAGTGGACCTGCGTGCCGGTGAACTCGCCCGGCACGGTCGGCACCTTCTGGTCCCACAGGTGCCCGTTCGCGACGAGCACGCCGTCGTACTCGTGCCGCTCGCCGGTCGACAGCGTCACCGCCCAGCCCGCCGACCCGGTCGGCCCGGGGGTCGGCAGCGGCTCGACCGAGTCCACCGACGTCTCGAACCGGATCACGTCGTAGAGCCCGTGCGCCCGCGCGTACGACTCGAGGTACTCGCGCACCTGGTCGCGCCGCGGGAAGTGCGGGTAGTCCGCGGGCATCGGGAAGTCCTCGAAGTGCGTCATGTCGCGCGAGGTGATGAGGTGCAGCGCGTCGTAGTCGGTGTGCCAGTGGCCGCCGACGCGGTCGGTCTGCTCGTAGCAGTCGACGTCGTAGCCGGCCTGCCGCAGCTGCTGCAGGGCCGAGATGCCGGCGGCGCCGGCGCCGATCACGCAATAGCGAGTCATGGTGGTGGATTCCTTTCGTTGGCTAGACGGCGCCCCGAGCCATCCGGTGCTCGACCCAGACCGAGAGCCAGGTGGCGGGCACCGCGATCGCGGCGTAGATGAGGCCCGTGATCGTGTAGACCGCGAGGTACTGGAAGGTGATCGTCGAGACCTGGTACGCCTGGCTCATCAGCTCGTTGACCGAGATCGAGTACGCCAGCGACGTTCCCTGGAACGACATGATCGCGAGGCCCATGAGCGGCGGGATCGACGAGCGCAGGCCCTGCGGCAGCACGATCCGCACGAACGAGGTGGTGCGCGAGAGGCCGAGGGCGGCGGATGCCTCGCGCTGGCCGGCCGGCACCGACTGGATGCCCGCGCGGATCATCTCGGACGAGTACGCGGCGGCCGTGAACGTCAGGCCGATGACGGCGGCCCAGAAGTTCTCGAACAGCACCCCGAGCGCCGGCAGGCCGAAGTAGACGATGTAGAGCACGACGAGCGCGGGGATGCCGCGGCCGATCTCGACGGCGACGAGCGCGGGCCACTTGAGCCACGGCTGCCGCGACGAGACACCGAGCGCGAAGACGAGTCCGATCAGGTAGCCGAACACGACCGACAGTGCGGTGAGCTGGAGGCTGACGACGAGGCCCTGGCCGAGCCGGGGCAGGTACTCGGAGAGGTCGATGAGCGAGTCCATCAGGCGGTCCTCCGGAGTCGGGTGTCGAGGCGCCGGGCCGTGACGGCCACGGGGATGCTGATCACGAGGTACACGGCGGCCGCGATGAAGAACGGCACGATGCCGGCCGTCGCGGGGTTCTGCCTGGCGAACATGGTCGCGTTGAACACCATGTCGGCGACCCCGATCGTCGAGGCGATCGAGGAGTCCTTGAGCAGCGACAGCAGGTACGTGGCGATCGACGGCAGCGCCGTGCGGAGCGCCTGCGGCGCGAGGATCCGCGTGAGCGTCACGGTGCCGCCGAGGCCCAGGGCAGCGGATGCCTCGGCCTGCCCGCTCGGCAGGGTCGCGAACGCACCGCGGTAGATCTCGGCGAGGTAGGCGCTCGAGATGATGCCGAGGCCCCAGACCGCCGCGTTCAGCGAGTCGAGGCGGATGGCGCCGAAGGAGACGCCGAAGTAGAGCAGGAACAGCCAGACGATCGGCGGCACGCCACGGATGAGGTCGACCGCGAACCGGCACGTGAGCCGCACCCAGCGGGTGCGCGAGCGCAGCCCGAGCATGAGCGGGATGCCGCCGATGACGCCGATCGTGAACGAGAGCACCGTGACGAGGAGCGTCATCGGCAGGCCGAGCAGCACGATGAGGAGTGCGTCGCCCATGTCAGCGCTCCAGCACCGCGTTGAGGAACCGGCGGGTGCGCTCCTCGCGCGGGTCGGCCATGATCTCGGCCGGATCGCCCTCCTCGATGATGTGCCCGTCGGCCATCACGACGAGGTGGTCGGAGACGTCCCGCGCGAACTGCATCTCGTGGGTGACGACGATCATCGTCATGCCCGCGTCGGCGAGTTCGCGCATGACCGTGAGCACCTCGACGCCGACCTCGGGGTCGAGGGCGCTCGTCGGCTCGTCGAAGAGCATCACGCGCGGGTTCAGCGCGAGGGCCCGCACGATCGCGATGCGCTGCTGCTGCCCGCCCGAGCACTTGCCGGGGTGCTGGTCGGCCTTGTCGGCGAGGCCGACCCGCTCGAGGAGCACCCTGGCACGGGCCTCGGCCTCCTCGCGGCTGCGGCCGAGGATCTTCTCCTGCGGGAACGCGACGTTCCGCAGCACCGTGAAGTGCGGGAACAGGTTGAACGACTGGAACACCATCCCTACCTGGCGGCGCAGGGTGAGCAGTTCCCTGTCCTTCACCCGGTCACCCGCGCGGATGGTCTGCGAGCCCACCGTGATCGAGCCGCCGTCGGGCGTCTCGAGCAGGTTCACGCAGCGCAGCAGCGTGCTCTTGCCCGAGCCCGAGGGGCCGATGAGCGCGGTCACGCTTCCGGGCTTCACGTTCATCGAGATGTCGTCGAGCACGAGGTGGTCGCCGAACCGCTTGGACAGGTTCGAGATCTGCACGCCGGCGATCGCGAGTTCGGTCGCCTCGGTGATGAGTGGCACGTTCACGGGGTCTCCTCGGGGGCGGGTGGGTCGGGCGGTGTCGGGGTCGGGCGGATGCCGCGGGGCCGGCCGGTCGGGCCGGCCCCGAGCCCGGGTCAGAAGTCGGTCGACGAGTCCTCGGCCGGCACGAGCAGGTCGGCCGGGAGGTCGTAGGCGGCGAGGATGTCGGCGAGCGTGCCGTCCTCGCGGTACTCGTCGATCAGCTCGCTGATCGCCGCGTTGAGGTCGGTGTTCTCCTTGGCGATGGGGAACGCGATGCGCGGCTGCTCGGTCGTGATCGCGACGCGGTCGTCGGGTTCGACGGCCTCGACGACGAAGTCGGTGTCGGCGTAGGCGGCGACCGCGACGGCGTAGCCGTCGAGTGCGGCCTGGATGCGGCCGTTGACGAGGTCCTGCTTCATCTCGATCGTGCCGGGGTAGGTCTTGAAGTGCTCGCCGAGGATGGCGCTGACATCCGCCTCCCACGAGAACCCGGCACCGCTGCCGACGTCGCCGATCGTCTCGAGCTCGTCGATGGTCGACGCGCCGTCCGTCGAGACGATGCCCATCGCGTCGTACAAGGTCGCCGTGGTGAATCCGACCTGCTCGGCGCGCTCGGCGGTGACGTACCATCCGCCCGAGATCAGGTCGGTCTTCTTCTGCTCGCTGATCATCGGGATGCCGTTGGCGTATGTGATCGGCACGAACGCGACGCCCAGGCACTCGGCCTCGGCGATCTGCTTGATGAGGTCGATCTCGAGGCCCGAGGCATCCGTGCCCTCGGTCTTCGTGTAGGGCAGGTTCTCGGGGACGCCGACCGTGAGGACGCCGTCGGTGTAGGTGGTGAGGCCCTCGTGCACGGGCGTGCAGTCGTCGGCGACGGTCGAGCCGGTGGCCGAGGCGGCGCAGCCGGTCAGGGCGACGGCGGCGAGGCCGAGGGCTGCGGTGGCGGAGATCGAGCGGATGGCGGTGCGCGTGGTGATCACGGAGGTGCTCCTTCTTGGGGGTGGCTGTGCTGGGGTCGCTGGTGCTGGGGGTGGGTGGTACTGGTGCGTCGCGGACGGATTCAGACCGCGGTGAGGCCGCCGTCGATGGTCATGACCGAACCGGTCACGAATGACGACGCCGGCGAGAGGAGGTAGGCGATGAGGGGGGAGATCTCCTCGGCCTGGGCGCGACGACCGAGCGGCGCGGCACTCGAGGTGCCGCCGACCGGCTCGTCGTCGTTCATGGGCGTGGCGACGCCGCCTGGGGTGATGGCGTTGACGCGCACGCTCGGGGCGTACTCGACGGCGGCGACGCGGGTCAGCGCGAGGACCGCCGCCTTCGAGGCGGAGTAGGCGGCGTAGCCGGCCGAGCCGACGAGCGCCGCGGTGGACGAGACGTTGACGATGGAGCCGCCGCCTGTCTCGACCATGACCGGGGCGAGCGCCCGGATGCCGAGGAACGTGCCGTGCACGTTGACGCGCTCGTGCAGCGTCCACGTGTCGACGGTCGTGTCGGCGATGGGTGCGTGGCGGAGGATGCCGGCGTTGTTGACGAGGCCGCGGAGCGGAGCGCCGTCGGCGGCGATGCGCTCGGCGAGCCCTGCCCAGGCGGTCTCGTCGGCGACGTCGAGCGGGTGGAAGACCGCGTCGACGCCCGACGCGCGGAGGACGGCGGCGGTGCGATCGCCCTCGTCGGCGAGCACGTCGGTGAGGATGACGCGCGTGCCGGGTCGGCCGAGGTGCGCCGCGTGCGCGGCACCCTGGCCGCGTGCGCCGCCGGTCACGACGACGACGGAGGTGGTCGGGGTCATGGTCGGCGGCATCAGCGCATCACGTCCCCGCCGGAGAGCACGATGGTCTCGCCGGTCATGAACGCGACGCGGTCGCCCGTGAGCAGTACGACCCAGTCGGCGATCTCGGTCGGCTGCGCGACGCGACCGAGCGGGATCGAGGCGGCCGCGGCATCCATTCGGCCCGTCGCCGCGTTGCCCGGCGTCGCGACCCAGCCGGGGGCGATGCCGTTCACACGGATGCCGGCCGGTGCGAGTTCGAGCGCGAGGGTCTTGGTGAGCATGACGACCGCGGCCTTCGATGCGCCGTAGAGCAATTGGCCCGGGCTCACGGTGAAGGCGTCGACCGAGGCGAAGTTGACGACGGCGGCGCCGGCGCCCATGCGCGGGCGGGCTGCGGCGGTGACGTTGAGCACGCCGAGCACGTTGATGTCGAAGATGCGGCGGAAGGTCGCGTCGTCGTAGGTGTCGAGCGTCGTGGGCGGGTAGACGCCGGCGATGTTCGCGACCGCCTCGATCGAGGCATCCGCCGGGAGCACTGCATCGATGGCCGCAGCGACGGCGGCCCGGTCGCGCACGTCGGCGACCACGGGGAGGAACGTGCCCGTGCTCGCCTCGGGGGCTGCTTCGACGACATCGAGACCGACGACGGTCCAGCCCTGGCGGAGGAACGCCTCGGTGGTCGAGAGGCCCATGCCGGATGCCGCGCCGGTGACGATCGCGGTGCCTGTCGTGGTCTGCATGTGGTGCGTCCTTCGGGTTGGTGGTGGTGAGAACCCAGTGCACCAGTCGACTCTTCACAGGGCAATGCTTGATCGGCGATGCTAGGCATAGGTAGAACCTTGAGGAAGGTGGTCCAGCGACCATGGTGCTCCCCACGATCCGTCAGCTCGAGTACTTCATCTCGGCAGCGCATCTCGGCACGTTCGCGGCGGCCGCCGCCGAACACCGCATCGCCCAGCCGAGCCTGTCGGAGCAGATCAACGTGCTCGAGCGATCGCTCGAGGTGCCGCTGTTCACGCGCACCTCACGTCGCCTGCTGCTGACGGATGCCGGCAAGCAACTGCTGCCGCTCGCCGAGCAGACCGTGACCGATATGCGCGAGTTCTCCGAGTGGAGCCGGCGCATGCGCTCCCTCGAGGAGGGCACGGTCTCGTTCGGCACGTTCAACAGCGCGCACCTGTACCTGTTGACCGATCTGATCAGGGATTTCCACGCGCTGCATCCCAACGTGCGGATCCAGGTGTCGGGGCTCAACTCGGCCGAGGTCGCCGACGGCGTCCGCGAGGGTCGGCTGGAAGCCGGACTCGTGCAGCTACCGATCGACGACCGCGAACTCGAGCTCACGCCATCCGTCTTCACCGACCAGGCGGTGTACGTCTCGAGGAACCCCGAGCACACCAGTTCACCGGTCGACATCCGGACCCTCGCGGCGCGGCCGCTCATCCTCTCGGAGGCGCGCTGGTCGCACGACGACCCGCTGCGCGTCTCGCTCCTCGAGCGCGCGCAGCGCGAGGGCATCGCGCTCCAGCCGATCATCGAGGTCGAGTTCCAGACGCACGCGCTCGAGCTGGCCGCGGAGGGCGTCGGCGACTCGCTCGTGTCGTACCACGTGGGGCGGAGACTCATGGCGGAACGCGGGCTGACGTGGGCGCCGCTCGATCCGCCCATCCGGGAGCACTACGCGTTCATCACCCGCCGCGGCGGGGCGATCTCACCCGCAACGGGGGCGTTCATGCGGCTCGCGCATCGGGTGCTCAGGCGGATCGCGGCGGATGGGGATGCGGCGGATGGCGGTGGAGCGCACGCTGTCGAGGTGTGAGGGGTGATGGAGACTTGCCGGCGCACTGCTCGCGCACAGCAACTCGCTCGCGGGCGCACTCACGGCGGCGCACCCGGGCTTACGCGGGAGAAGCGTGAACACGGGCGTCCGGCTCGCGGGCGCTCACCCGCCGTGCCACCACGGCGGTTCGTCGGGCAGTATCGAGCCGCTGCGACCGGGCCCCGACGCGTCACGGCGGGGTTCGGGCCGACCCGGTGGCGAGCCGTCGGACGGCGGCGCGCTCCCCGCGTCGCCCGACCGTCTCGGAGGCCGCGCCCCGACGGTCGACGGCGCCACCGGGATGAACGGCCGCTCCGGCAGGGTCCGGAGGACATGCCCGGCCGGGGAGGTCCACCGGATCGCGCCGTCGGCCTCGTGGATGAGGCGCCAGCCGGTCTGATGCTTGAGCCAGTGGTGGGGCGGGCAGAGCGCGGCGAGGTTGTCGGCGGAGGTCTCACCGCCGTGCTCCCAGGCCTCGCTGTGGTCGAGGTCGGCGACCTGGGCGCGACGGTTGCAGCCCGGGAACCGGCATGTGCCGTCACGGACCCGGACGTAGCCCGCGAGGTCGGCAGGCACGCGATAGGTCGCTCGACCGTACGAGAGCGCGGCGCCGGTCTCGGGGTGGACGAGAAGGCGACGGAGCGATGGAGCGTGCGCCGCGAGGATGCGGGCGGTCTCGGCGTCGATCGGACCGTAGCCGTCGAGGTCGGCGGGCTCGTCGTCGAGCCCGAGCAGGGAGAGCACCGGCACCGTGACGGTGACGTGCGCTGCGACACGACCGGTCGCGGCGGCCAGGTGGCGATCGCTCGCGTCGAGGGTGCCGGCGAGGAGCAGGTCGCCCGCGACATCCGCCCGCCGCTGCGCCCTCGTGCGCTCGTCGCGGCGCTCGGGATCGCCCCAGGCGGCGAGCGCGTCGAGCCGTGCCACGATGGCGACCGCACGCTCGGCCTCGACGAACAGGCTCAGCCAGGCCATGCCGTCGGGCGCGGGTTCGAGCACCACGCGACGCTCCTCGGCAGCGCGTGTGCGGCGCGCCTCGAGCGGCTCCGGGTGAAGCCGTTCGCACAGTCGGCGCAGCCGGCGGCGGAAGCCGGTCGTCGTCCGCGTCGCCGCATCGGCGAGCGCGCTGCGTTCGACCTCATCCGCCGTCTCCGAAGGCAGCACCCGCGTGAGCTCGAGCATCGCTCGGACGTGCCCGATCGCGATCTCGCCCGCCTCGAGCGCGTCGAGCGTCGCCGCTCGCGGACCGGTCAACCGCGAGTCATCCGCCACCAGGCCCCCGGCGACCGGCTCGGGCACGACGAGGGTGGTCGCGAGCTCGGCCACGAACGACCGCGTCGCCCCGTCGCGCGCGGCCCGACCGCTGTCGTCGGTCACGCCCTCGACACGCGCGTGTCGTGCCCGCGCCGACTCGACGAGCCGGAACTGCTCGGCCTGCGCCCACCGGATCGTCTGCTCGAGGGAGACCAGCAGCCCGAGGTCGTCGGCGAGCGCGCGAAGGTCCGCGGCCTCGGGCGACAGGTGGACGGATGCCGCGGGCTCGCGCCGCACGTCGAGGAAGCACTCGTCGATCAGCGCGTCGATTTCACGGCCGGTCGGGGCGGCACCGCGGATCTCGGCGCCGTGCGGGTCGGCACCGCGCAGGTCGGCATGGCGCACCTCGGGATCGTGCACCTCGGCACCGTGCGGGTCGGGCGAACGGACGTCGGCCTGCAGCACGTCGGACCTGGAGGACGAGGTTCCGATCGCACCCTCGACCGCGCTCGGAAGCCACTCGAGGGTGGGAGCGCCGGTCGGGTTCATGCGTCCAGTCAAGCAGCACCCACCGACATCGACTCGCGCCGCGATTCCCAGATGAGCGCCGGTTTTCGCGCCCGCATTCCGCCCCGACGACTCGACCCGGAAGAACCGCCGCCCCCGCCGCGTTGTCCCGTGCATGAGAGCGATCGCGTACTCCGAGACCGGCCCGTCGAACGTCCTGCAGCTCGTGGAGCGCGACATCCCGCAGCCGGGTCCCGGCGAGGTGCGCGTGCGCGTCGTCGTGTCGGGCGTGAACCCGACCGACTGGAAGGCGCGCGCCGGCGCCGCACCGGGCCGCGCTGCGCCGTTCCCCGAGGTCGTGCCGAACCAGGACGGCGCCGGCGTCGTCGACGCGGTCGGCGACGGCGTGACCGGGTTCGCGGTCGGCGACCGGGTCTGGGTGTTCCTCGCCGCGCACCAGCGCCCGACCGGCACGGCGCAGGAGTTCGCGGTGCTGCCCGCGAGCCGGCTCGTGCACCTTCCGGATGCCGCGGGCTTCGACCTCGGCGCGTCGCTCGGTGTTCCCGCCATGACGGCCCACCGCGCGCTCACGGTCCACGAGGGCGGTCCGACCCGCCTCAGCCCGGGCGCGCTCGACGGCCGTACCCTGCTCGTCGCCGGCGGCGCCGGCGCGGTCGGGCACGCCGCGATCCAGCTCGCCCGGTGGGCGGGCGCCCGCGTCATCACGACGATCAGCTCACCCGAGAAGGCCGCGCTCGCGACCGCGGCGGGCGCGCACCACGTCGTGGACTACCGGGCGGATGACGCGGCTCGCGCCATCCGTGCCATCGCGCCCGACGGCGTCGACCAGGTCGTCGAGGTCTCCCCCGCGCGCAACGCCGCCCTGAACGCGAAGGTCATCGCGAACCACGGCTCGATCTCGGTCTACGCGACGGACGGCGGAACCGAGATGACCCTCGACGTGCGCCACCACTTCTCGCTCAACGCGCGCTACCAGTTCCTCCTGCTCTACACCGTCGGCGACGCCGCCCTCGCGGCCGCCGCGGAGGACATCACGCGGGCGCTCGAAGACGGGGCGCTCCCCGTCGGCGAGGCGGCCGGCCTGCCGCTCACCCGGTTCCCGCTCGAGCGGGCGGCCGAGGCGCACGACGCGGTCGAGGCGGGGACGGTCGGGAAGGTGCTGATCGACGTGACGGAGGCCTGAGCGGCCGATCGGTCGGCGGCCGCCCATGACGCCGACCTGACCGGCCGAGCGGTCGGCGACCGCCCGTCACGCCTCCCGAACCGGCTGCCGCAGCACGGTCCGCAGCTTCTCCGGCGCGGTGCGCCGCGGGTCGCTGAGGTAGACCTCGTGGTGCGGGCCGTTGAAGGTGAGCCCGTGCTTCGGCATCCACTCGTGGTGCAGCCGCGCGAGCGTCGGCGCCTCGTCGGCGAACGGGCCGAGGTGCAGGATCTGCGCCGACATGCCCTCGGTGAGACGCATGAGCCGCAGCGCGTCGAGCGACGGCGAACCGCGCCCCTTCGCGCGGGTCGCCTCGACGCCCGCCGCGACAGCGGCCTCGTCGATCCAGTCGGGCTGGGCGATGAGCATCGTCCAGTTCCAGGCGGCCCGGTCGTTCGCCGCGAACGCGCTCGGATCGTCCGCCCACCACAGCCCCTCGAGCGGCGCGACCGTGAAGTCGCGCCCGAGCCCCTTCTTGCTCGCGAACTTCACCGCGTACGCGACGCCGAACAGCGCCTCGACCGCCTCGGCGTAGGCCGGCGTCGTGTTCGGGTCGCCGTGCCCGTCGACCGCGAGGTACTGCATCGGCGGAACCTCGACGAGCACGAAGTCCTTCGACGACGGCGCGTAGAGCTCGCGGTGCGCGCGCTTGACGTCGTACTTCTCAGGCGCAGTGCCATCCGGTGCCATGCGTGCAGGCTACGCCCGACCGCGGACGCTGCGTTCCCGCGGATCTCACCCCGCAGCGCGGCACAGCCGGTCGCGCACCCACCCCGCGGCATCCGCCTGCGAGAGCTCGCCGGTCCCGATCAGCCGGGCGAACTCGATCGCCTCGTCGCTCAGCCTGCCGTCGGGCGTCGTCGGCGGGTCGCGCAGCACGACGGTCGTGAGCCACCGCGTGAGCGGGCCGCCGAGCCGCGCCGCCACCGCGACCGTGCCGGCGAAGTGCCGCGCCTGCCCGTCGGTCCGATCGTCGACGTGGCGCCGGAACCCCCGCCCGCGCAGGCGATTACGACCACCGGATGCCGCATCGAGCGCCCAGAACAGGCCGCGACGCACCCCGGCCGCGCGTCCGAGCTCCCTCAGGAACCGCCGGTTCGCGTAGCCGCGCTCGGCGAGCCGGTCGATCGACTCGGCGAGGGCGGCGCAGGCATCCACCCGGACAGGGTACGGGCCGCGCGCGGGCTCGCCATCCCCGTCGCGCCGCATCGGACGCATGCGCTACGGTGACGCAATGCAATGCCGGTGAGCCGCCTCCGCTCCTCCCTGATTCCTGCGCGCCGCGCGCCAGCGCGCGCCGAGCGCGCCGTCGAAAGGCTCACCCATGCACGCATCACTCCCCCTCGCCGGTCGAACCGCCCTCGTCACCGGCGTCTCCCGCCGGCGCGGGATCGGCTTCGCCGTCGCGACGAAGCTCGCCGAGCTCGGAGCGAACCTCGTCATCCACCACCATCGCCCGCACGACCTCGACCAGCCCTGGGGCGGCGACGACCTCGACGCGGTGCGCCGCGGCATCCGCTCGGCCCTGACGCCGGGCGCGGAGATGCGCGACCTCGGCGCCGACCTCGCCGACCCCGCGCAGGTCGAGCCGCTGATCGACGCCGCACGCGGCCTCACGGGCGAGCTCGACCTCCTCGTCTGCAACCACGCGAAGAGCGGCGACGACGGCGGCATCCTCGACATGACGCCCGAGCGGCTCGACGCGTTCTGGGACGTGAACGCGCGCTCGACGCTGCTGCTGACCGCCGCGTTCGCGCGCTCGAGGCGACCGAAGGCCGAGGCGGATGCCGCCCCGCTCCGCCCCGGCGAACGGCTGCGCCGCGACGCGCCGTTCGCCGAGCCTCGGGGGCGCGTGGTCTGGATGACCTCCGGCCAGGTGCACGGCCCCATGCGCGGCGAGGTCGCCTATGCGACGAGCAAGGCGGCGCTCGCGGGCGTCACCGCGACGGTCGCCGCCGAGCTGCTCGAGCTCGGGATCCTTCTCAACACCGTCGACCCCGGGCCGGTGAACACCGGCTACCTCGACGCCGAGACCGCCGACCGGCCGCTCGACGAGCTCGAGGCGTACCTCGCGACGACGCCGTTCGGCCGGGTCGGCCGACCCGAGGACGTCGCGAACCTCATCGGATGGCTCGTCACGCCCGCAGCCGCGTGGGTGACCGGCCAGGTGCTCACGAGCGACGGCGGGTTCAGCCTGGGGTGAGGCGGGTCGCGCGGGCAGCTCGCCTGCCCGCGCGCCACCCGATCGCGCTACCCGACCAGGTGCACGACCTGCTCCCCGACGAGCACCGCTGCGAGCACGATCATCGCCGCGCCCGACACGCGCGACACGATCCGCATCGCCGACGGGCGGAGCCGCAGCACCGTCCGCGCTCCGTAGCCGACGGCCGTGTACACGGCCGCGCACGCCGCGACGAAGATGAGGCCGAGCACCGCGAGCTGCACCGGGATCGGCCAGCTGCCGGCGGCATCCGTGAACTGGGGCAGCAGCACGACGAGCACCAACAGGCCCTTCGGGTTGAGCCCCGAGACCCCGGCGCCCTGCAGCAGGCGAAGCCAGGGGCGAGCGGATGCCGCGGCCGGCGCGCCGCCGGCGGAGGTCGTGCCGACGGTGGCGGGTGCTCCGGTCGGGGCGCCGTTCGCCGCGACCGCGACCGCGACCGCGACCGACGCGACCCCGGCCACGACCGGCGGCTCGCGCAGCACGCGGACGCCGAGGAAGGTCAGGTACGCCGCCGCAGACAGGGTCAGCGCCACGATGAACCACGGCACCGCCGCGACCACGGCGCCGACGCCGACCGCGACCGCGGCGACGACCGCCAGGTAGCCGACGAGGATGCCGGCGAGCGAGGGCAGGATCGTGCGCTCGCGCGTGCCGGCGGCGATGAGGTACGCCCAGTCGGGTCCGGGCAGGATCACCATCAGGGTCATCATCACCGAGCACGCGATGAGCAGTTGCACGTCCATGGAACGAACGTAGGCAGGATCGCGTGGAAGCCGCTGCCCGATTCCTCCTCTGCGCGCCGCTTCCGTGGAAGAATTCACCCCATGGACGCCATCGATCGGAGAATTCTTGCCGAACTGCAGCGCGACGGCCGCCTGAGCCTCACCGAGCTCGCCGAGCGCGTGCAGCTCAGCATGTCGCCGACGCACCGCCGGCTGCGCGCGCTCGAGGAGTCCGGCGCGATCACCGGCTACCGCGCGGTCATCGATCCCGACGCCGTCGGCCTCGGGTTCACCGCGCTCGTGTTCGTGACGATGGAGCAGACCGACCGCTCGACCGTGCCCGCATTCGACGCGGCCGTCGCCGAGATCCCGGAGGTGATCCAGGCGCTGCGCCTCTTCGGCGACCCCGACTACCTGCTGCGGGTCGCGGTGCGCGACCTGCCCGCCTACCAGCGCCTGTGGGACGAGAAGCTCTCGGCACTGCCGGGCACCCGCCGGGTCGCCTCGACGCTCGTCATGAAGACGATCGTCGACGACCGGCCGCTGCCGCTCTGAACACGCGGATGCCGCGGGGTCCCCCACCCCGCGGCATCCGATCGCCCCCTCGACCTCGAGCGACCCCTACCGCACGCTCTCGAGGAAGTTCCGCGTCCGCTGCCGCTGCGGCGCATCGATGACGGCCGCGGCGGTGCCGGACTCGACGACGACGCCGCCGTCCATGAACACGACCTGGTCCGCGACGCCGCGGGCGAACCCGATCTCGTGCGTCACGACGATCATCGTCATGCCCTCGCGCGCGAGCTCGCGCATGACGTCGAGCACGTCGCCGACGAGCTCGGGATCGAGCGCCGACGTCGGCTCGTCGAACAGCATGAGCTTCGGGCTCATTGCGAGCGCTCGCGCGATCGCGACGCGCTGCTGCTGCCCGCCCGAGAGCTGCGCCGGGTAGTGCCGGGCGAAGTCGGCGAGGCCGACCCGGTCGAGCAGCTCGAGCGCCCGCGCCTTCGCGGCCGCCGACGGAACGCCCGCGACGCCCGTCGGGGCCTCCGTGATGTTCTCGAGCGCCGTCATGTGCGGGAACAGGTTGAAGCGCTGGAACACCATGCCGATCCCGCGCCGCTGGCGCGCGATCTGCCGGGGGGTCATCTGTGCGTCGCATGCCCCGACTGGCGGTACCCGATGAGCTCGCCGTCGACGATGATGCGTCCGCCGTCGATGGTCTCGAGGTGGTTGATGCAGCGCAGCAGCGTCGACTTGCCCGAGCCCGACGGGCCGAGGAGCACGGTCACGGTGCCCTCCGGCACCTCGACCGAGATGTCGCGGAGCACCTGGTGAGCGCCGAAGCTCTTGCGCACCCGGCGGATCTCGACGAGCGGACGGGCCTCGGTTCGGGCGGCGGCAGCCGCAGGAGCGGTGATGGTCATACGACTCCGACCTCCTTGGTCACGGGCGCCGGGTCCGGCGCGGGCCGGCGCGACGCGATGACGCGGCGCAGGCGCTGGAACGGCGTCGGCGGCAGCGTGCGGCTCGCACCGCGGCCGTACCGTCGCTCGAGGTAGTACTGCGGGATCGAGAGCACGCTCGTCATGAGCAGGTACCAGAGGCTCGCGACGATGAGGAGCTCGACCTGCTTGAGGTTCTGCGACGAGATGACGCTCGCCTGCGTGTAGAGCTCGAGGACCGCGATGACCGAGAGCAGCGACGTGTTCTTCAGCATCGAGATCGTCTCGTTGCCCATCGGCGGGATGATCACGCGCATCGCCTGCGGCAGCAGCACGCGCCGGAACGTGTACAGCGGCGACATCCCGAGCGAGTACGCGGCCTCGCGCTGGCCCTCGTCGACCGACACCATGCCGGCCCGGACGATCTCGGAGGAGTACGCGGCCTGGTTGAGCGTCAGGGCGAGGAGGCCGGCGGTGAACGCGCTGATCAGGAGGTTGGTGTCGACGGACCAGAACACGACGTCGGTGAACGGGATCCCGATGGCGATCTGCTCGTAGAGCAACCCGAGGTAGCCCCACAGCACGATCTGCACGAGGAGCGGCGTGCCGCGGAACGCCCAGACGTAGCACCACGCGACCGAGGAGAGCACCGGGTTCGACGAGAGCCGCATGGCCGCGATCACGATCGACAGGAACGTGGAGACGACCATCGCGATGAGCGTGATGAGGAGCGTGAGGCCGACGCCCTGGAGGATCCGCGGGTCGACGAGGAACGTCGCGATCGCGTCGAAGTCCAGGTTCGGGTTGGTGGCGACGGATGCCGCGAACGCCGCGACGAACAGCAGGACCGCTGCCGCACCGACCCACCGCCACGGGCGGCGGAGCGGGATGGCAACGATGTCGTCGTCGGTCGCGTCGGTCGCCCCCGCTGGGCCGCCCTTCCCGGACGCGGTCGGCGCCGGTCGGACGGCCGTCACGATCCCGCCCCCCGGTTCACTTCGGCCGACTCGACCGCGTAGGCGCCGATGTTGTTGCGGTCGAGCACCTGCTGGTACGCGCCCTCGTCGATGAGCGCCTGGAACGCCTGCCGGATCGCCTCGGTGAGCTCGGCGTCGTCCTTCAGGATGCCGATGCCGCTGTAGACGGGCGCGAAGCCGGCCGGGTTCTCGGGATCGCGGACCACGTCGAAGGCCTCGCCGTCGGACGTCGTCGCCGCGGCGTACTCGGCGACGACCGCGTCGGAGACGTAGGCGTCGGCCTTGCCCGCGCGGAGCGCGGTCTGCGCGTCGAGGTCGGACGGGAGTTCGGTCACGACGACGGGCGAGGAGCCGCACTCCATCGCCCGGAGCAGCTCGCCCTGGACGGTCGCCTTCTGCACGGCGACCGTCCGGCCGCAGAGGTCGGACTGCGTCGTGATGCCGGCGGCGTTGCCCGCCTCGACCACGATCGCGAACCCGCCGTGCGTGTAGTCGACGAAGTTCAGCGTCTCCTGGCGCTCGGGGGTGTCGTTCATCCCGCTCAGGATCAGGTCGTTCTTGCCCGCCTGCAGCGATGGGATGACCGAGTCGAACGCCTGCTTGTTGATCGAGACGTCGATGTCGAGCTTCTGGCCGAGCAGTCGCGCGAGCTCGGGGTCGAAGCCGACCTCGCGGTTCGTGTCGTCGTACATCGCCATCGGGGGGAAGGGGATGTCGACGGCGATGTCGAGGTGCCCCTTCTCGACGATCGCCGCGGGCAGCAGCGCCGCGATCTCGGGGTCGGCGGTCGTCGAGACCTCATCGCCGATCGGCACATCCGGCCCGCCGGCGTCGGCGGCGCCCGCCGCGGCCGTGCCGAAGCCTGAGCATCCGGTGAGGGCGAGCGAGGCGAGGACCGCGGTCGCGCCGAGCAGGCCCGTGGTGGTGAGGGTGGTGCGCAGTGCCATGGTGGCTCCTTCGTTGGAGGGTGTGGCGTTCGGGGTGGGGTGGTTCGGGGTGGGGTGGTTCGCGGAGCGGGCAGGGCCGCCGGGCTGGGCGACGGGGTGGGCCGATGGCTCCGTGCTCAGGCGAACGCGGGCGCCATCGCCGGCGCATGCGTCGCGAGCAGGTCGTCGTAGGTCTCGCGTCTCGCGACGAGGCGCGCTGCGCCATCCGCCACGAAGACGATCGCCGGCTTCAGCGCCCCGTTGTAGTTGTTCGACATCGTGTACGCGTAGGCGCCGGTCGCGGGCATGACGACGAGGTCGCCCACCCTGGCGGGCGGCATCGCAGCGCCGTCGACGAGCAGGTCGCCCGACTCGCACTGGCGACCCACGACCTGCGCGGTCTCGGTCCACGGCTCGAGCAGTCGGTCGGCGAGGATCGCCTCGTAGCGCTGCTGCGTGAGCGCGATGTCCATCTGGTCGGCGAGGCCGCCGTCGACCGCGACGAACGTGCGGCCGGTGCGCTTGACGGTCGTCGTGCGGTAGAGCGTGACCCCCGCCCGGCCGACGATCGAGCGCCCGGGCTCGATGAGCAGTCGCGCGTCGGCGGGGAGGTTCGCCCGCGCAGCGGCGACGACGGCGTCGAGGTAGTCCTCGACGGCCGGCGCCTGCTCGTCGTAGGTGTAGGCGATGCCGAGCCCGCCGCCGACGTCGTAGGTGCCGAACGAGCCGACCGACGAGATCTTCGCGACGGCCTCGGCGAACTGGGCGGTGTCGAGGATCTGCGACCCGATGTGCAGGTGCACGCCCTCGAAGCGCATGAACCGGTGCGCCTGCATGCGGGCGATCGCGCGCTCGGCCTGGTCGAGCGGGAGGCCGAACTTCGAGCTCGCGCCACCCGTCGCCTGCGACGCGTGCGTCTTCGCCTCGACGCCGGGGATGACCCGGAGCAGCAGCTTCTGCGGACGATCGAGCAGCCGCTCGAGGCGGTCGAGCTCGTCCTCGTTGTCGACGATGATCGTGTCGATGCCGGCCTCGAGCGCCATCCGCAGTTCGGCGTCGGTCTTGGCGTTGCCGTGCATGTGGATGCGCGCGGGGTCGACGCCCGCGGCGAGCGCGAGTCGCAACTCGCCACCGCCCGCGACGTCCACCGACAGGCCCTCCTCCTGCGCGATCCGGTACATGCCGACGGCGGGCAGCGACTTCGAGGCGAAGAGCACGTCGGAGTCCGCCCATCGGGCGTGCAACCCGTCGACGAAGCGGCGGATCTGGCGGCGCAGTCCCACCTCGTCGTAGACGTGGAGCGGGGTGCCGAAGCGCTCGGCCAGCTCGGTGACGGCGACGCCGCCGATCTCGAGCACGCCGTCGTCGGTCGCGGTCGCCTCCTCCGGCAGGATGCGCCAGAGTTCGCCGAGGCGGGTGCCCGCGGGGGCCGGCCGGTTCGCGATCATCGTTCCTCCTTCGCGAGGCCCTGGTGCGCCGTCGCGGGGCCAGCCTAGGAAGATCGATGCGGCCTGTGGTTGGAGATTCCGTATAGCTTTGCCCTATGGATGCAGCGATCCCTCCATCCCCATCCGTGCTCCCGCGCGTGACCGTCGCGGAGCTCGTCGACCAGCTCGGCCCGGCGACGATGACCGCGCTCGGCCCGATCCCCGGGCACGAGGCGGTGACGGGCACCGAGTTCCTCGACATCGCCGACGAGGTGACGGATGCCGCGGGCACACTGCTGCTCGCCCCGTCGACGGCCTCGCTCAGCACGGCCCGCATCGCCGCGCTCGCGTCGTCCGCGGCCGATCGCGGCGCCGTCGGCCTCGTGGTGAAGTGCAGCGCCGACCGTGTGCCGGCGCTCGCCGCGATCGCCGAGTCGAGCGGGCTCGCGGTCCTCCGCGTCGCCGAGCGGATCAGCTGGCGCCTGCTCGACGCGCAGCTCACGCACCTGCTCGGCGAGGCCGACGCCGGCTTCGCCGGGCCGCAGGACCGCGGCGCCGAACCGCTCTTCGCGATCGCCAACGAGCTCGCCGAGCACTTCGGCGGCTCGGTCGCGGTGGAGGACCTGAGCCGTAACATCCTCGCCTACTCGTCGGTGCCGGGGCAGCTCATCGACGAGTTGCGCACGCACGGCATCCTGGCGCGGCAGGTTCCCGCCTCGCCGTACAACGACGACCAGTACCGCACGGTGCTGCGCGCCGACCGGCCGATCAAGTACCCGCGGCTCGGCGACGAGGAGCCGCGGGTGGCGTTCGCGATCCGCGCGGGCGCGCTGCCGCTCGGCACGATCTGGGCGATCGATGCATCCGGTGACGGGCCGATCACCGATGAGCAGGAGGAGCGGATGCGTCGCGCGAGCGCCCTCGCCGGGGCCCACCTGCTCGACGACCTGCGCACCCACGCGACGAACCAGCGCCCGCGCGAGGATCGCCTGCGCACGCTGCTCACCGGCATCGACCTCACGGGCACCGAGTTCGCCGAGCTCGGCATCCCGGAGGAGCGCGGCGCCGCGCTCCTCGGATTCGACGTGCCCGCCGCCGGGCCCACCGCGGTGGCCCAGCTCCGCTCGACCGTCATCCGCCACCTCGTCCTGCACCGACCCGACACCGTCGCGGTCGCCCACCGCGGGCGCGTCTATGCACTGTTCGCCGCCGGCAGCGTGGACGAGGCGGTCACGATCGCGGAGCCGATGCTCCCCCTCGTCGATCGCCTCGTCGGCGACGGCGTGCGGATCGCGGTCGTCGGCCCCGCGCACCGCTCGGGCGACGTCGCCGGGGCCCGCGACCTCGCCGACCGCCTGCTCGAGGTCGCCGCGGCCGACGACGCGACGCGCGCCCCGCGGATCGTGACGGTCGACTCCGTCCGGCCGCGCCTCGTCGTCACGCGCGTCGCCGAACTCCTCGCCGGCAACGACGAACTGCGCGACCCGGCGATCGATGCGCTGTTCGAGCGCGAGGCGACCCGTCCCATCGCCGAGACCCTGCTCGTGTGGCTGGAGTCGTTCGGCAACGTCGCGCAGACCGCCGACCGTCTCGGCGTGCACCAGAACACCGTGCGGCACCGGCTCCGCCGCGCGAGCGAGGAGCACGGCATCCGCCTCGAGCGAGCCGACCAGCGGCTCGCCGCGTGGGTGCAGCTGCGGGTGCGCTGACGGGCCACGCGGGTCGGCCGGGGCCAGGCGGGCCGGCGAGCCGGCGGGCCAAGCAGGTCACGCGATCCGCAGCACCACGCTCCCCCGCTTCCGGCCCGTGTCGACGTAGCGGTGCGCCTCGACGATGTCGTCGAGGTCATACGTGCAGTCGATGACGGGGCGGAGGTCGCCGGCCTCGGCGAGCGCGGTGAGCCGCTCCATCCCCTCGGCGCCCATGCGGCCGCCGGCCTGGTTCACGAGGATGCCGCGACGACGCGGCCGCAGCGCGGCACCGATCATGCCGGGCAGGTCGGCGATCACGAGTAGCAGCGCGCCGCCCGGGCGGATCAGGTGCGCGACCCGGCCGAAGGGCGCGTTGCCGACGCACTCCACGATCACGTCGTAGCGGGGCTCGGCACCCGACGAGTCCGGCGCGGCCGCGGCGAAGTCCTCGCGGGTGTAGTCGATGACGTGCGCGGCGCCGAGCGAGCGGACCAGCTCGGCGTTGCGACCGCTCGTCACGGCGGTCACTCGCGCGCCGCGGCGCGCGGCGAGCTGCACGACGGCCGTGCCGACCGCGCCCGAGGCGCCGTTCACGAGCACCTCGGTGCCCGGCCCGACCTCGACGAGGTCGAGGTAGCGCAGCGCGGTGTGGCCGCCGAAGACGATGGCGGCGGCCTCCTCGAACGAGAGGTTCGCGGGCTTGCGCGCGACCTCGCCGTCTTCGGGCACCGTGACGAACTCGGCGTGGCCGCCGAAACGCGCGCCGCGCATCAGGATCACCTCGTCGCCCGGCGCGAAGCGCGTGACCGCGGAGCCGACGGCCTCCACGACGCCCGCGGCCTCCATGCCGAGCACCGCGTGCTTCGGGCGGCGGAACCCGATCGCGGGTCCGACGACCAGGCCGAGCCCGCGCGGGACCTCGCGCGTGCGCAGGCGATGGTCGGCGATGCTCACCGTCGAGGCGTGCACGCGCACGAGCAGTTCCCCGTCGGCGGGCTCGGGGCGCGGGCGGTCGACCACGGCGACGACGTCGGGGCCGCCGAACCGGTCGATGACCGCGGCGCGCATCGTGAGGGTCTCGGTGGTGGTCATGATCGCTCCCTTACCGTGTAAGTCTTACGTGGTAAGATACGCCCGCGGCCTCGCCGTGTCCATACCTCCGAGGAAGAAGCCTCACGTTGTAAGGTGAACGAATGGGACCCAGGGCCGCCGAAACGCGCACGCGCACGCCGCTCACCCGCGAGCGCGTGCTGCAGGCCGCCTCCGATCTCGCCGACCGCGACGGCCTCGAGGCCCTCACCATGCGCGCCCTCGCCGACTCGCTCGGCGTCGAAGCGATGTCGATCTACTACCACCTGCCCAACAAGGACGCGATCCTCGACGGTGTCGTCGAACTCACGTTCGCCGAGGTCGCGACCGAGGCGCAGGGCCAGGGCGCTGGCGGGTCGCCGGCGGATGCCGCGGGCTGGGCCGCCGCCGTGCGGGAACGCATCCTCGGGGCGCGCCGCGTGCTGCTGCGGCATCCGTGGGCCCCCGTCGTCATCGACCAGCGCAAGTCGTTCTCACCCGCCATGGTGCGGCACGTCGACGGCATCGTGGGCATCATGCGCGAGGCCGGCATGTCGCACGACCTCATCCACCACTCGCTGCACGCCATCGGCAACCGGATCTACGGGTACGTGCAGGAGCTCTCCGACGACGGGCAGGCGCCGCCGCCCGGGCAGCTGGAGCAGATGCAGTCATTCGCGCCGAACCTCGCCGCGATGCTCGCCGAGGTTGCGCACGTCGACCCCGAGTCGACGCTCGGCTGGTGCGACGACCAGGTCGAGTTCGAATTCGGGCTCGACCTGCTGCTCGAGGGGATCGAGCGGCGGCGGGTCACCGAGGCCGCCGCGTAGGCGGTGCTCGCCGCGTAGGCGGTGCTCACCGAGCCAGCCGCGCCTCCGCATCGAGCCGCGCGAGCTTGTCGGGGTTCGCGACCGAGTAGAGGTGCGTCACGAGGCCGTCGTCGATGGTCACGCTGATCACGCCGGCCAGCTCGCCGTCGACCTCGACCCGCAGCGCGGGGGCACCGTTGATCCAGATCACCGAGGCGACCGGGTGGAACCCCCACTTCGCGGTCGCACCCATGAGGTACGACACGAGCTTGCGCGCACCGCGGATCGGGTGACGGGCAGCACCCTTGACCTTGCCGCCGCCGTCGCCGATCGAGACGACGTCGGGCGCCAGGACATCCATGAGCCCCTGCACGTCACCGGTGTTGAAGGCGACCATGAGCCGCTCGACGACCCGCTCCTGTTCGGTCGGCTCGACCTGCATGCGCGGGCGCCTCGCCGCGACGTGCTCCTTCGCCCGGTGCGCGATCTGCCGCACCGCGGCCGGCGTCTTGCCCACGGCCTCGGCGATCTCGTCGTAGCCGAGGTCGAACACCTCGCGCAGCACGAACACCGCGCGCTCCGCTGGGCCGAGCGTCTCGAGCACCGTGAGCGTCGCGATCGAGAGCGACTCGGCGAGTTCGACGTCCTCCGCGACATCCCGGCTCGTGAGCAGCGGCTCGGGCAGCCACTCCCCCACGTAGTCCTCGCGCCGCCGCGACAGCGTGCGGAGGTGGTTGAGCGACTGCCGGGTCACGATGCGCACGAGGTAGGCGCGCGGGTCGCGCACCTCGGCCCGGTCGACGTCGGACCACCTGAGCCACGACTCCTGCAGCACGTCCTCCGCGTCGGCCGCCGAGCCGAGCAGCTCGTAGGCCACCGTGAAGAGCAGGTTGCGGTGCTCGACGAACGGGTCCATGTCGGCGCGGGCGTCGGTGCCGGCTCCGGGGTGCGGGCTCATGCGCGCCACCCTACGCCGCCCCGGCGACGGCCGAGGGGGTCGCGAACGGCGGGAGGCCGCAGGCATCCGCGAACTCCGCCGAACGGATGCCGAGTGCGAGGTTCATCCGTGCGGTCGCGTCCATCAGTGCGACCTTCGCTGCGAGCTCGAGCAGGGCGGCCGGTCCGAGTTCCGCGAGCAGTGCGTCCGAGAGCTCATCGGTGACGGTAGGCGGGTCCTGGCAGACCGCCTCGGCGTATTCCATGACCCGACGCTCGAGCGGCGAGAACACGGACGACTGTCGCCAGCGCGGCACCTCGCGCGCCTTCGCCTCATCGAGGCCGTGCGTGTGCGCCATGAAGTAGTGCAGGTCGAGGCAGAAGCTGCAGCCGACGTACGCCGCCGTCGCCATGCGCGCGAAGGTGCTGAGCTGCGGGTCGAGGGCGTCCCACTTCTCCGACTTGCGGCCGACGCCCATCAGGTCCATCATCACGCGGCGGTTGTGCCACAGGACGCCCAGCGAGTCGGGAACCTGCCCGGTCATCCTGCGGCTGGCGGCCTTCACGACGGCGCCCATGATGCCGTCGACGTCGGCCGCCGGGATGCGTGCGGTGTTGCTCATGGTCTCCTCCGATGTCCGGGGTTCGGATGCGTTCGACATGGAGACACCGGCGGCGGCGCGCCTGTGACATCCGCTCGCGACTGCGACATCCGCACACGCGATGCAAGGGCTGGCCGACCCCGAACCCCGGGCGTACGTTGGTGGCAGAACGAGGAGGTTCGCGTGAGCGCCACCCGAGAGTCCGCCGTCACCCCCGTTTCCCGAGCGGATGCCGCGGCATCCGCGCCGCAGCCCGCCGCCGTCGGCGAGCAGGAGTCCCGCGCGGTCGCCGAAGCCGCCCGCGAACAGGAGTGGCGGAAGCCGAGCTTCGCCAAGGGCCTGTACTTGGGGCAGTTCGACCTGTCGCTCATCAGCCCGCACCCACGGCCCACCGCCGAACGCGTCGAACGCGGCGAGGCGTTCCTCGCCGACCTCGAGACGTTCCTCCGCACGGTCGACGTCGCCCGGATCGAGCGCGAGGCGACGATCCCCGACGACGTGTTCCAGGGGCTCGCCGAACTCGGCGCGTTCGGGATGAAGATCCCGGTCGAGTACGGCGGGCGCGGGCTCGGGCAGTTCTTCTACAACCGTGCGCTCGTGATGATCGGCTCGGTGAATGCGAGTATCGGCGCGCTGCTGTCCGCTCACCAGTCGGTCGGCGTGCCCGAGCCGCTCATGCTCGCCGGCACCGAGGAGCAGAAGCGGCGCTGGCTGCCGCGCTGCGCGGCGGGCGCGGTCAGCGCGTTCCTGCTCACCGAACCCGAGGTCGGCTCCGACCCGGCACGGTTGCAGGCGACGGCGATCCCGAGCGAGGACGGCTCGGAGTACGTGCTCGACGGCACGAAGCTCTGGACCACGAACGGCGTCGTCGCCGAGCTGCTCGTCGTGATGGCCCGAGTGCCGAAGTCGGACGGGCACCGCGGCGGCATCACGGCCTTCATCGTCGAGGCGGATGCCCCGGGCATCACCGTGCACCGACGGAACGCGTTCATGGGCCTCCGCGGCCTCGAGAACGGGCTCACCTCGCTGAAGGGCGTCAGGGTGCCGGCCGCGAACCTTGTCGGCCAGGAGGGGCAGGGGCTGAAGATCGCGCTCACCACGCTGAACGCCGGCCGACTCGCCATCCCGGCGATCTGCGCGGGTGCCGGCAAGTGGAGCCTGAAGATCGCGCGCGAGTGGTCGACGGCGCGCGTGCAGTGGGGTCGCCCGGTCGGCGAGCACGCGGCGGTCGCGCACAAGATCGCCTTCATCGCCGCGACGACGTTCGCACTCGAGGCCGTCGTCGACCTCTCCGGCATGCTCGCCGACGAGGACCGGAAGGACATCCGCATCGAGGCCGCGCTCGCCAAGCTCTGGGCGTCCGAGATGGGATGGCGCATCGCCGACGAGCTCGTCCAGATCCGCGGCGGCCGCGGCTTCGAGACGGCCGCGTCGCTGCAGGCCCGCGGCGAGCGCGCGGTCGGCGCCGAGCAGCTGCTCCGCGACCTGCGCATCAACCGCATCTTCGAGGGCTCGACCGAGATCATGCGCCTGCTCATCGCGCGCGAGGCCGTCGACGCGCACCTCACCGCGGCGGGCGACCTCATCGACCCGAAGCTCGAGATCGCCGACAAGCTCAGGGCCGCGGCATCCGCCAGCGGGTTCTACGCGCGCTGGCTGCCGAAGCTCGTCGCCGGCCGGGGCGACCTGCCCACCGCCTACGACGAGTTCGGCGCGCTCGCGCCGCACCTGCGCTACGTCGAGCGCACGAGCCGCAAGCTCGCGCGCGCCACGTTCTACGGCATGGCCCGCTGGCAGGGCGCCCTCGAGCGCAGGCAGGGCTTCCTCGGGCGCGTGGTCGACGTCGGCGCCGAGCTCTTCGCGGTCTCGGCGTCGTGCGTGCGGGCGGCGATGATCGCGGCCGACTCCCCCGAGCACCGGAGGTCGGCGACCCAGCTCGCCCACGCGTTCGCCGAGCAGTCGCGGCAGCGCACCGACCGGCTGCTCGCCGAACTCTGGGACAACACGGATGCCACCGACGAGCGCCTCGCCTCGCGCGTGCTCGACGGCGACTACGCGTGGCTCGAGGAGGGGATCCTCGACCCGAGCGAGGGCACCGGCCCGTGGATCACCGAGGCGATCCCGGCGGACGCCATGGCGGACGTGCACCGGCGGGTGATCGGCTCGGTCTCCCCCGAATTGGGGGCCGACCGGGACTGAATCTCCGACGCCGTAGCGGCTCGGCGGGGTCTACCTTCGACTCAAGGCAACCGAGGCGAGGCGGGGACGCTCATGGGAACCTTCTCCAGGCTGAAGAACTGGGTCCGTATCGGCGGCGCGACGATGCTCGTCATCGTCGTCACCGCTGTGCCGCAGAGTTGCGCGTCCGGCGTGTGCCACATCCTCTGCCATCCATAGCGCCGGATCGCCTCATGCGAAGGCCGCGACCCAGACGCCGACCACCAGGGCCGCACCGTTCAGCATGAGCGCAAGCGATCCCGCGACGTACCAGTGGTGCGGTCGCGGGTCGTACTGGCCTGCAGGCTCCGTCTCGTCGCGGCCCTCGATGAGCTTCGCCGAAAGCCGTGACGACTCCCGCAGGAAGGCCACATAGGCCATCGCGATGCAGAACACGCCCAGGACGACCAAGGTGACGATGGCCGCAACGAGGACGTCGAGTCCGCCGAGGATCTCGCCTGACCCGAGGAGAAGGACGATGCCTCCGAATCCGGCGCTGACGTAGACGCAGCGTCTGGTGCCGAATTCGAGCCGGGAGATCCGCCTCGCGATCGAGTCCGTGTCGCGCGATGGCTCTGATTCACGAAGCACGTGGGGAACTGCCCCGTGTGGCGAATCGGTCGACATGCTCAACCTCCATGGCCGGTTCTCGGGCACGGAGCACGGCCGCAGTCGTCAGCATCCCACAGTCTCACCGCCACGTCGGCCTACGGCGCCGGATCGGCGGACCGGAAGCAGACCGGCGCGCTCACGCGCTCAGTCCAGGTGGAAGATCTCCGGCAGCTCCATCCACCACTCGCCCTCCGCGCGCTCGGCGAACGGGCGCTGCAGCGGCTCGCACACCGACCACCACTCCCGGGTGGTCGGGTCGGCGGCGATCGCCGCCATGTCGGCCTCGAGGTCGTCGCCGACGTACTCCATGTACGCGAAGAGCACGTCGCCGTGCCGGTAGATCGAGTAGTTGCGGATGTTGCTGAGCGTGAGCCGCTCGAGCACCTTCGGCCAGACGTCGGCGTGCAGGCGCTCGTACTCCTCGCGGTGCTCGGCCGGCAGGCCGATCACCGAGGCGATGCGGCGTACTCGGGTGACGCCGGTGTCACGGGTCGGGCCGGTGGGTGCCGCGCCGGCGCCCTGCTCGCCGCTCATGCCCGGGCTCCGGCCGCGCGCGCGCGGACGTGCGTGACGCCGCCGTCGACCTCGAGCGCCGTGCCCGTGGTGGAGCCTGAGCGCGGGCTCGCGAGGTAGGCGATCGCTCCGGCGACCTCCTCGGGCGTGACCATGCGGCCGGTCGCCTGACGGGCGTCGAGTGCTGCGCGTTCGGCGACCGGGTCAGCGAAGCCCTGGAGCATCCGCTCGACGAACGGGGTCGACACGGTACCGGGGCTCACGCAGTTCACGCGGATGCCGTCGCCGACGTGGTCGGTCGCCATCGCGTAGGTGAGCCCGAGCACGGCGCCCTTCGACGCCGAGTAGAGCGCGCGCTGCGGCAGGCCGTTGAGCGCCGCGATCGAGCAGAGGTTGACGACGGATGCCGCCTCCGAGCGCCGCAACCACGGCAGCGCAGCCGCGGTGACGCGGGCCATCCCGGTGACGTTGACGTCGAGCACTCGCGCCCATTCGGCGTCGTCGTTGTCCTCGACGGTGCCGACCGCGCTGATGCCCGCATTGTTCACGACCACGTCGATGCCGCCGAGCCGCTCGGCGATCGCCGCGACCGCCTCCGCGATCGAGGCGCGGTCGGTCACATCCGCGGTGAACCCGACGAGCGGCTCGGGCAGGCCCTCGACGCTGCGGTCGAGGATAGCGACGCGCGCACCGCGCGCCGCGAGCTCCTGCGCCGCGGCGAGGCCGATGCCCGACGCGCCGCCGGTGACGACGGCGACGAGGCCGTCGAACTCCGGGGCGGTCATGCCTGCACCAGCTTCTGGCCGGCGCGGCCGAGGCCGTCGATCTCGAGCTCGACGGAGTCGCCGTCGCGGAGGTACGGCGTGCCGGGCAGGCCCAGTGCGACGCCCGCGGGGGTGCCCGTGTTGATGACATCGCCCGGCTGCAGCACCATGAACTGGCTGAGGTACCAGATGACGTGCGCGACGGAGAAGAGCATGTTCGCGGTCGAGCCGTCCTGGCGGAGCTCGCCGTTCACCCAGAGGCGCAGGCCCAGCTGCTGCGGATCGGCGACCTGCTCGGCGGGCACGAGGTCGGGGCCGAACGGGTTGAACGTCTCGCAGCTCTTGCCCTTGTCCCACTGGCCACCGCGCTCGAGCTGGAACTCCCGCTCCGAGACGTCGTGCGAGACGGCGTAGCCGGCGACATGGGCGAGCGCGTCGTCGGGCGAGTCGAGGTAGCGGGCCGTCGACCCGATCACGACGCCGAGCTCGACCTCCCAGTCGGTCTTCGTCGAGTTCCTCGGGATCAGCACGTCGTCGTTCGGGCCGACGATCGTGTACGGGTCCTTCATGAAGATCACGGGCTCGGCGGGCAGCGCCGCGCCGGTCTCCTCGGCGTGGTCGCGGTAGTTCAGGCCGATGCACACGATCTTGCCGGGGCGGGCGATTGGGGCGCCGACGCGCGAGCCGTCGCCGTCGAACTCCGGCAGCGTGTCGATCGCCGCGCGGATGCGCGCGACGCCGTCGGCGGCGAAGAACGCGCCGTCGTAGTCGGCCGTGACGCCGCGGGCGTCGAGCACGCGGTCGCCGACGCGCACGACGGGCACCTCCTGGCCGGGGACGCCCAGGCGGGCGAGGGTGAAGCTGTCGGTCATCGTGTGCCTTCCGTGTCGGGGAGCGAGTAGAACCGGCGTGCGGTGCCGGAGAGGATGAGGTCGCGGTCGTGCGCGTCGAGTCCGCCGACGAGCGCCGCGATGCCGGCGAACACTCGCTCGTAGCCGCCCGCGATGAGCGAGACCGGCCAGTCGCCGCCGTACATGAGCCTCTCGGGGCCGAACACGTCGAGCGCGTGGTCGAACACCGGCCGGACGGTCTCGACGGTCCAGTCGCCGGGGTCGCCGACGGCCGAGTAGAGCCCGGAGACCTTCGCGTGCACGCGGGGGTTCGCGGCGACCTCCGCGATGAGCGAGGCCCACGGCTCGTGGTCGGCCGCGCCGATCGGCGGCTTGTTCAGGTGGTCGAGCACGAGGTCGAGGTCCGGGTGCTTCTCCGAGACCTGCAGCACCGCCTCGAGGTGCTCGGGCAGCACGCCGACGACGTCGAACGGCACGCCCGCGGCCTCGAGCACGCCGAGGCCGGCGTCGACGTCGTCGCGCAGCAGCCAGCGCGGATCTGGCCGGTCGTGGATGAGGTTGCGGATGCCGCGGAACAGAGGACGCCGGCGCAGCTCCTCGAGCCGCTCGGCCGCGCGCTCCGGCTCGTGCAGGGGCACGTACCCGACGATGCCGACGACGACGGGTTCGCTCGCCGCGACCTCGAACATGAGGTCCGTGTCCTCGTCGTTGTCGGCCGACTGCACGAGCACGGTTCCGGTCACGCCGGTCGCGGCGAGCGACGGGAGCACCTCGTCCATGCCGATGGACCGGTACAGCTCGCCGGCCTCCGGGGTGAGCCACGAGTACGTCGCCCGTTCGAGGTCCCAGACGTGCTGGTGGGTGTCGATGATGCCGCTCATGCCGCCTCCTCGCGGTTGGTGCTGAAAGGTCTGATGACTTCGCGCAGAGCACCTATGCTGTGCGCATGGGATCGCGTTCGAACGTCGTCATCGACGGAATCCGCCAGATGATCACCAGCGGCGAGCTCGTCGCGGGCTCGCGACTGCCGGTCGAGCGCGAGCTCGGGGCGCGGCTCGGCGTCTCGCGCGGGCCGCTCCGCGAGGGCGTCCGCGCGCTCGTCGTGCTCGGGGTGCTCGAGACCCGCCAGGGCGACGGCACGTACGTGACCTCGCTCGAGCCGGGTCAGCTCCTCGAACCGCTCGGCATGCTCGCCGAGCTCCAGAGCCCCGAGAACAGCGTGCACCTGCTCGGCGTGCGACGCGTGCTCGAGCCCGAGGCCGCCGCGCACGCGGCGCTCCGCATCTCCGACGACGAACTCGCAGAGGCGCGTCGCATCCTGGACCGCGGCGAGGCGATCCTCGCGGCCGGCGACGACATCGACCTCGAGGGGACGATCGACGTCGACACCGAGTTCCACCGCCTCATCGCGAACGCGAGCGGAAACCCCGCCTTCGCGGCGCTCATCGACGCGCTCGTTGGCCGCACGGCGCGCGCCCGGCTCTGGCGCGCCATCCACCAGCACGGGGCGGTGCACGACACCCAGCGAGAGCACCGCGCCATCCTCGATGCGCTCGAGGCGCACGACCCCGACCGCGCGCGCATCCGCATGAGCGTGCACGTGCTCGGCGTCGAGGACTACACGGAGCGGCACGTCGACGAGCAGCCCGTCGACGGGGTCTGACGTCTCAGGCATCGCGCACGAGTCCTCGGTCGGAGAGCGCCTGCCAGAACCCCTCGGGGATCTCGGCGCCGTAGCGATCGACGGTGCCGACGACCTGGTCGGCCGTGCGCATGCCGACCACGACCGAGACGACGGCCGGATGCCGCAGCGGGAACGCCACGGCGGCCTCGGGCAGCGTCAGGCCGAACTCCTCGCACACGTCGGCGATGCCGTTCGCGCGCGCGATCACCTCGGCCGTGGCGGGGCCGTAGTCGTACGTGGCGTCGGCGGCCGGGCGGGCCCTGGAGAGCAGGCCCGAGTTGTAGACGGCCGCGGCGACGATGCCGACGCCGCGCTCGGCGGCGAGCGGCATCAGGTCGTCGAGCGCGCCCTGCTCGAGGAGCGTGTAGCGCCCGGCCAGCATGATCACGTCGACGTCGTGGCGGGCGACGAACTCGGCGGGCATGGCCGACTGGTTCATGCCGGCGCCGACGGCGCCGACGACGCCCTCCTCGCGGAGCTCGATGAGCGCCGGAATCGCCTCGGCGTGCGCCTGCTCGCCGTGGTGGTCGGGGTCGTGCAGGTAGGCGATGTCGATGCGGTCGAGGCCGAGGCGCTCGAGGCTCTCCTCGACCGAGCGCCGCACGCCGTCGCGGCTGAAGTCCCACTCGCGACGGAGGGTCGCCGGCACGGCGAAGCCGCCGTCGTCCATCGTGCCCTCGGGATACCCGCTCGGCACGAGGAGTCGTCCGACTTTCGTGGAGAGCACAAACTCGTCGCGCGGGCGCTCGCGGAGCGCCTCGCCGAGGCGCCGCTCGGAGAGCCCGAGGCCGTAGTGCGGCGCCGTGTCGAAGTAGCGGATGCCGCTCGCCCACGCCGCGTCGACGGCCGCGCGCGCCTCATCGTCGGTCGTCGGGCGGTACAGGTTCCCGAGCTGCGCGGCGCCGAATCCGAGTTCGGTGAGGGCAGCGCCGGACCGCAGGGTGCGACTCAACATCGAGGAACCTCCATGGGACGACAAGACTCCGTAAAGGTTAGATGATTTGATGCCGAGATTCCATTTCTCTGTCAGAATGGACGGCAGCACGGCGCAAAGGTCTTCTCAATTCGGCGCGTCGAACCACGGACATCCGCTTGGAGGATCAATGCTGACCGCCGCGTACACGGGCGAATCGACCATCACCGTCTCGGAGGCGGAGCCGCGCCTCCCGGCACCCGGACAGGTGCAGATCCGCGTCGCCTACGTCGGCCTCTGCGGCACCGACCTGCACATCCTGCACGGCAGCATGGACGCCCGCGTGCAGACCCCGCTGGTCTTCGGCCACGAGATGAGCGGCGAGATCGCCGCGCTGGGCGACGGCGTCTCGGGCTGGAGCGTCGGCGACGCCGTGACCGTCATGCCGCTCGCGTGGGACGGCACGTGCCCCGCGTGCCTCGCGGGCAACGAGCACATCTGCCAGAACCTCGACTTCATCGGCATCGACTCGCCCGGCGCGCTGCAGGCGTACTGGAACGTCCCCGCCGAGGTGCTCGTCGCGCTCCGCGAGGGCACCGCCCTCGACGCCGCAGCGCTCGTCGAGCCCGTGGCCGTCGCCGTGCACGACGTGCGCCGCTCCGAGATCGCGCCCGGCGAGAAGGCCGTCGTGATCGGCGGCGGCCCCATCGGCGTGCTCATCGCGACCGTCGCGCGCGCCTTCGGCGCCGAGGTCGCCGTGATCGAGCTCGACGCGAACCGCCGCGCGCAGATCGCCGGTCTCGGCTTCGCAACGCTCGACCCGCGCGAGGTCGACCAGGTCGCCTGGGTCGAGGAGTGGACGGGCGGCGCCGGAGCCGACGTCGTGTTCGAGGTCTCCGGCGCGGCAGCCGCCGTGCTCGGCGCCACCTCGCTCGCGAAGGTGCGCGGCACGCTCGTCGTCGTCGCCATCCACCCGACGCCGCGGGAGATCGACCTGCAGCGCGTGTTCTGGCGCGAGCTCCGCATCCTCGGCGCCCGCGTCTACCAGCGCACCGACTTCGAGAAGGCCGTCGAGCTCGTCGCCGACGGCACCATCCCGAGCGACCTGCTCATCACGAAGGTCGTGCCGCTCGCCGAGACGCGCGCCGCGTTCGACGACCTCGAGGGCGGCCGCGCCATGAAGGTGCTCGTCGACGTGCAGGCCGGCCAGCCCGCGAACGGCGAGGAGGCCGTGGCATGAGCATCAGCTTCGACCTCACCGGCACCACGGCGCTCGTCACGGGTGCCAAGCGCGGCATCGGCTTCGCGATGGCCGAGGCGCTCGCCGCCGCCGGCGCCGACGTCATCGGCGTGAGCGCGACCCTCGAGCCCGAGGGCAGCGCGGTCGCGGCCGCCGTCGCGGCGCAGGGCCGGAGCTTCGAGGCGCACGCGGTCGACTTCGCCGACCGCGACGCGGTCCTCGCCTTCGCCGAGTCGCTCCGCGGGCGCCGCATCGACATCCTCGTGAACAACGCGGGCACGATCGAGCGGGCGCCCGCGGCGGAGCATCCGCTCGAACTGTGGGACCGCGTGGTCGAGGTGAACCTGTCGAGCCAGTTCGTGCTCACGCAGGCCGTCGCGCAGGGCATGCTCGAGCGCGGCCACGGCAAGGTGATCTTCACGGCGAGCCTGCTGAGCTTCCAGGGCGGCATCAACGTGCCCGGGTACGCGGCCGCGAAGTCCGGCATCGCCGGGCTCATCAAGGCCCTCGCGAACGAGTGGACCGCGAGGGGCGTCACCGTCAACGGCGTCGCCCCGGGCTACATCGCGACCGACAACACGCAGGCCCTGCGCGACGACCCCGACCGGTCGAAGGCCATCCTCGACCGGATCCCCGCCGGGCGCTGGGGCCGCGCCGACGACATCGCCGGCGCGACGGTCTTCCTCGCGTCGCCCGCGGCCGACTACGTGTCGGGCGTCATCCTCCCCGTCGACGGCGGATGGCTCGGCCGATGATCCTCGACGGCGAGCGGTTCGTCCCGGTGATCGTCCTCGACGATGCCGACCGGGCGGTCCCGGTCGCCGAGGCCCTGCGGCGCGGCGGCATCCGCTGCGCCGAGATCACGCTGCGCACCGCGGCGGGCGTCGACGCGATCGCCGCGCTTCGCGACCTGCCCGACTTCACCGTCGGCGCGGGCACGGTGCTCACGCCGGAAGACGTCGACCGCGTGGTCGACGCCGGCGCCCGGTTCGTCGTGAGCCCCGGCCTCGCGGAGGACGTCGTCGACCGCGCACTCGCCCACGACGTCGACATCGTGCCCGGTGTCGCGACGGCGACCGAGGTGCAGCGCGCGGTGCGCCTCGGGCTCGACCGGCTGAAGCTCTTCCCCGCCGGCCCGCTCGGCGGGCTGGGCCTGATCCGCGCGCTCGCCGGCCCGTTCCCCGACGTGCGGTTCCTGCCGAGCGGCGGGGTGAGCGCCGCCAACGCGGCCGATTACCTCGCCGATCCGAACGTGTTCGCGGTGAGCGGCAGCTGGATGGCGACCCGCGAGCTTATCGCGTCGGGCGACGTCGACGCGATCGAGCGCCTGAGCCGCGAGGCCGTCGCGGCGGTGGCGCCGTGAGCACGGCGGGTGGAGCTGGCGGACGGCACGCCGCCGCGGGAGCAAGCGAGGCTGCTGGCGTCGCCGATGCGGCAGCGCCGGCCGGCACGCGACACTCGGGCGGCGTGCTGACCCTCGGCGAGGGCCTCGGGGTGCTCCGCACGCGGGGGCTGGGCACGCTCGCGCACGAGTCCGACCTCGTCGTCGGAACGGGCGGCGCCGAGGGCAACGTCGCGATCGGCCTCGCGCGCCTCGGCGCGCCGGTGACCTGGCTCGGCCGCGTCGGCGACGACGGGCTCGGCACGCGTGTCGTGCGCGAGCTGCGCGCCGAAGGCGTCACCGTGATCGCGCCGACGGATGCCGCGGCAACGGGCCTCCTCATCAAGGAGACACCCGCTCCCGGGCGAACCGCCGTGACCTACCACCGCGCCGGCAGCGCCGGCAGCCGGCTCTCCCCCGCCGACCTCGACCTCGTCGACGTCGGCGACTTCGACCTGCTGCACGTGACCGGGATCACGCCCGCGCTCTCCGCGACCACGCACGAGGCGATCGACGCGGTCGTCGACCTCGCCCGGGCGGCGGGCGTGCCGGTCTCGTTCGACGTGAACCATCGCAGCACGCTCTGGGGGGACCCCGCCGCGGCATCCGCTGCGTACCGCTCGATCGCGGCGCGGGCCGACCTCGTGTTCGCGGGCGTCGACGAAGCCGAGCTCGTCACCGGGCGGGCCGGCACGGATGCCTCCCCCGCCGACCTCGCGCGCGCGATCGCCGAGCTCGGACCCGTCGAGGTCGTCGTGAAGCTCGGCGAGGCGGGTGCGATCGCGCTCGTCGACGGCGAGGTGCACGAACGCGCGGCCGTGCCGGTCACGGTCGTCGACACCGTCGGAGCGGGCGACGCGTTCGTCGCGGGCTACCTCGCGGCGCGGCTCGCGGGCGAGGACGACGATGCGCGGCTCGACCTCGCGGTGCGCACCGGTGCTGCGGCCTGCACCCATCCGGGCGACTGGGAGGGCTTCCCGACCCGTCGCGAGCTGGAGCGGCGGCTCGGCGACGACCCGGTCTCGCGCTGAGCCACGTCTCTTGAGCGCCGAAGGGCGGACGGCACGCGCCGCCCGCTCTTCGACGTGAGTCAGCCCAGCTGCAGCACGCCGTCGACCCGACGCGGGATGCCCGTGTAGTCGTCGCGGAGCTCGGCCGGCAGCAGCGACACGGGCGCGTCCTGCCAGGCGAGGGGGCGCAGGAACCGGCGGATGGCGCTCACGCCGACCGAGGTGTGCTGCGAGTTCGTCGCGGGCCACGGTCCGCCATGGTGCTGCGCCCACGAGACGCGCACCCCCGTCGGGTAGCCGTCGAACACGAGCCGCCCGACCCGCGGCGAGAGCTCGCGCACGAGCGCGGCGACCGCGTCGGTGTCGGATGCCTCGCTGTGCACGGTCGCGGTCAGCGAATCGGGCACGGCGTCGAGCGCCCGCACGACCTCGCCGTCGTCGTCGTAGCGGGCGATGACGATGAGCGGGCCGAACACCTCTTCGGTGGCCTCCGGGGTGAGCGCGGCCGCGGTCGTCGCGAGCACGGTCGGCGCCGCCGCGAATCCGGCACCGGCGTCGACGACGCCCTGCGCGAGCACCTCGACCGCACCGTCCGCGACGACGCGGTCGAGGATCTCGTCGAACGAGGTCGCGATGCGCTCGTTGAGGAGCACGGAGGCCGCGGCATCCGCCGCCTTCGCCGCGATGCGCGCGACGAGCGCGTCGCCCGCCTCGCCCGCGGGCACGAAGGCCACGCCGGGCTTGGTGCAGAACTGGCCGCTGCCGAGCGTGAACGAGCCGTAGAGGCCGTCGGCGATCGCCTCGCCGCGCGTCGCGGCCGCGGCGGGCGTGATGATGAGCGGGTTGAGGCTCGACAGCTCGCCGTAGAACGGGATCGGGCGCGGGCGCTCGTCGATGATCTCCATGAGCGCGCGCCCGCCGCCGAGCGAACCGGTGAAGCCGACCGCCTGCACGAGCGGGTGCGAGACGAGCACCCGGCCGGCCTCGGTGCCGTAGACGATGCCGATGAGGCCCGTCGGCGCGCCGTACGCCGCGGCAGCGTCGCGCAGCACGGCGTGCGTGGCGCGCGAGGTCTCGAGGTGCGACGAGTGCGCCTTCAGCACGACGGCGTTGCCCGCAGCGAGCGCCGACGACGTGTCGCCGCCCGCGACCGAGAACGCGAACGGGAAGTTGCTCGAGCCGAACACCGCGACGACGCCGAGCGGAACGAGCATTCGCCGGATCTCGGGCTGCGGGCCGAGCGCGGTCGCGCCGGCGTGGTCGATGGTCGCCTCGAGGTACCCGCCGTCGCGGAGGGCCTCGGCGAACATCCGGAACTGGAAGCTCGAACGGCCGACCTCGCCCGTGAGGCGGGGCAGGCCGAGTCCGGTCTCCCGGTCGGCGATCGCGGCGAGCTCGTCGCGGTTCGCGTCGAGCGCGTCGGCGAGCGCGTCGAGCAGGCCGGCCCGCCAGAGGCGGTCGTGGGCGGATGCCGCGGCGAACGCGGCATCCGCTGCCCGGATCACGGCGTCGGCCTCGTCGGGCGTGCACGCGGCGATGCCGGTCGGGCGGCTCTCGCCGGTGCGGGGGTCGGTGCTGGTGAGCATTTCGTCTCCGGGGTCGGTTCGGGAGGGCGGGCGGGCGGACGGCCGGGTGTCGCCGGCGCAGCGGGTCAGCCGAGCAGGCCGCGCGCGGTGAGCGATCGGTAGAGGGCGTCGATGCCGAAGGTCCAGGGCTCAGCGGCATCCGTCGAGCGCACCCGGTTCACGAGCGCGCCGAGGCGCGGCTCGGCGATGCGCACGACGTCGCCGTCGTTGTGCGTGAAGCCGCGGCCGGGCACGTCGCGATCGTCGACGGGCGCGAACATCGTGCCGAGGTAGAGCACGAAGCCGTCGGGGTACTGGTGGTGCGCGCCGACGACCTGGCCGACGAGGTCGACGGGGTCGCGGCTGATGCGGGCGAGCTCGCTCGTGCCGTCGAGGCGATAGCCCTCCTCGCCGTCGATCGAGAGGCGCACGACCGACGCACGCAGGTCGTCGATGCCGTAGCCGTCATCGAAGAGGCGGATGAACGGCCCGAGCGAGGCCGATGCGTTGTTGTCCTTCGCTTTGCCGAGCAGCAGCGCGCTGCGCCCCTCGACGTCGCGCAGGTTCACGTCGTTGCCGAGGCTCGCGCCGACGATGCGACCGGTCGAGCTCACGACGAGCACGACCTCGGGCTCGGGGTTGTTCCACTGCGAGGCGGGGTGCACGCCGACGTCGACGCACGGGCCGACCGTGGCGAGCACAGGCGCCTTCGTGAACACCTCTGCGTCGGGGCCGATGCCGACCTCGAGGTACTGGCTCCACCAGCCGCGCTCGATGAGCAGCGCCTTGAGGGCGGCCGCCTCCTCCGAGCCCGGCTTCAGGGAGTCGAGCGAACCGCCGATCGTCCCGAGGATCTCGGCGCGGATCGCGGCCGCGGCGTCCTGGTCGCCGCGCGCCCGCTCCTCGATGACGCGTTCGAGCATCGACACCGGGAAGGTGACGCCCGCTGCCTTCACGACGTGCAGGTCGATCGGCGAGAGCAGCCACGGCCGCGACGGGTTGCGCGTCTCGGGCGGCGTGTTCGCGACGAGGTCGTCGAGGCTGCCGAGCACGGGGCCGTCGGCCGCGGTGAGCGCGACGATCGGGTCGGCGTGCTCGGTGAGCGCGCGCATCGTCGGGAAGGCGCGCGAGATGTCCACGACACCCTCCGGGCGGAGCGCGACGACGCTCGGGCCGTCGGCTGTCCACGCGCGCCCGACGAGGGTCGCGGTCTCGGCGTCGTCGGGCAGGATGCCGCGGGCCTCGGGCCAGGTCGTGGTGGTGCTCGTCATGGTTCCGGTGGATCCTGTCTCGTCGGTCCGGTTCGGTCTGGTGCGCGTTCAGCGCCGGTGGAAGACGCCCGCGCGCTTCTCGGCGAAGGCCGCCCGCCCCTCGTGCGCATCCTCGGTGGCGAAGGTCACGGTCTGCAGGTCGCGCTCGTAGCGCATGGCCTCGTCTTGGGTCATGTTGAACGCCGCGCGCAGGTTCGCCTTCGCGGTCTCGGCCGCGATGGGCGGGCGCGACGCGATGACGCGCGCGAGCTCGACCGCACGCTCGAGCAGCCGCTCGGGTTCGACGAGGTCGCTCACGAGTCCCCACCGGAGCGCGGTCTCGGCGTCGATCGGGTCGCCCGTCATGAGCATCACGGCCGCGTTCGACGGGCCGATCGAGTGCGCGAGGAACGTCGACATGCCGCCGCCGCCGATCCAGCCGAGCTTGATCTCGGGCGCCGCGAAGCTCGCGGTGGTCGAGGCGAGGCGGATGTCGCAGATGAGCGAGGTCTCGAGTCCGCCGCCGAACGCGTAGCCGTTGATCGCGGCGATGACGGGCTTGCGCGCATCCCGGATCGCGTCGCAGTAGTCGGTGCGGTTGCGGAACTCCCACGGGTTCGCGTACCCGTCCAGGGTGCGGATGTCGGAGCCGGCGCAGAAGGCCCGCTCCCCCGCGCCGGTGAGGACGATCGCACGGACCTCGTCCGCGGCATCCGCCCACTCGACGACCTCGACGAGCGCGTAGGACATCTCAGGCGTGACCGAGTTGAGCTTCGCGGGCCGGTCGATCGTGACGATCGCGACATGGCCGTCGACCTCGAGGCGGATGTTCGGGCTGGACGGCTCCATCAGAGCACGCTCCTTTCGCGGGCGAGCGCGTCGAACGCGCGGTCGAGTTCGGCGAGTGCGGCCTCGGCCGAACCGCCCTCGAGCAGGGCCCGCCGCAGGACGGCCGAGGCCTCGGACTGGAAGGGGATGTACCCGGGCACGCGCGGGCGCACCCAGGCGTCCTCGATGGTGGCGAGCGTGCCGCGGTAGAAGTCGCCGGATGCCGCGTTGACGGCGTCGTCGACCCAGGCGCTCCGCAGGCCCGGCTGGCCGGCGTTGTCGGGGATGAAGGTGCGCTGGGCGTCGGGCGCTAGGAGCCCCGCGAGGTGCGCGATGAGGGCGGCGTCGGGCGTGCAGCGCGTCGAGATCGCGATGCCCGTGCCGCCGATCGTCGAACCGCGGCGCCCGCCCGCGACGGCCGCAGGGGCGTCGTCGAAGCACAGCGCGCCCTCGGCCGAGGCGTAGTTCACGTACCCGTACACGAGCGGGATGTACGCGACGTCGCGATCGCGCCGCATCCGCTCGAGCAGGCCGATCGGGTTGAGGTCTGCGGACCCCTCGGGCACCCGCGCCGCGAGCTCGGCCATGAGGCCGAACGCCTGCGCGCCGACCACGCGGTCGACGAGGCTGCCGCCCGGTTCGACGGCCGGCTCGGCGCCGAGCGCGACGCAGATCGAGGCGAACGAGAGGAACGCATGCGGGCCCGCGAGGCTCAGCGCGACCGGGGCGGTCTTCGAGAGCTCCACGACCTCGTCCCACGTCTGCGGCGGGGCCGCGACGAGCTCGGGCACGCGAACCGCGACCTGCGTCGCGGCGTCGAGCGGCAGCGCCCAGAGCCGGCCGTCGAGCGTGTACGACGCCGTGCTCGGGCCGACCGCTCCCGCGCGGACCTCGTCGACGAACGACAGCGGGAACACCTCGTCGAGCGGCCGGATCGCGTCGCCCGCGAGGGCGTCGCCCAGGTGCGGGTGGTCGAGCACGATCACGTCGTACCGCTCCGCGAGCTCCTCGATGGGTGCCGACTCGAAGCCCTCGAGCGAGTGCACGTCCCATTCGATGAGGGGTGCGCCCGCGCCATCCGTCGCCGTCTCTGCCGCGCGCTCGAGGGCGAGCCGCCCGCGCGGGTGGTCCCAGGTGAGACCCCGGTAGCGGGCCGTCGAGCTGGTCGCCCCGATCATCAGGCGCTCGCGGCGAGCGACTCCGACGCGGCCGCCGCCGCCTCGGTCGCGCGGGCGGCGCCCGAGGCGAGCAGCGCGTCGATCGCGGGATCCTCGAAGCCGGCCTCGCGCAGCACCTCGCGCGTGTGCTCACCGACCCGCGGCGCGCCGCGGTCGACGCGAGGGGGCGTCGCCGAGAACCGGTACGGGAAGCCGGGGGTCTTCACGAGCCCCTCGGTCGGGTGCTCGTACTCGATGAAGGTGCCGTTGTGCACGATCTGCGGGTCGTCGACGAGGCCGGCGTAGTCGTTCACGGGGCCGATCCACATCCCGGCCCCGCCGAGCAGGTCGATCCAGTACGCGGCGGTGTTCTGCTTGAGCTTCGCGGCGGTCTTGGCGTGGATCTCGTCGCGGCGGGTCCAGCCCTCGACCTCGCTCGACCAGCCCTCGAACGACGGCTCCTCGATGAGGCGCCCGAGCTCGTGCAGGTCGGCGAAGGCGAGCGCGACGTAGCCGTCATTGGTCTCGAAGACGCCGTAGGGCGCGCGGATGTAGACGTGCGCGTGAGGCTCGGCCGAGCGCTGCTGGGCCTTGCGGCCGACCGTGAACACGGAGAGCTCCTGCATCTGCAGGGTCGTGAGGGCGTCGAGCATGTTGACGGTGACGAGCTGGCCCTCGCCGGTGCGCTCGCGGTGCAGCAGCGCGGCGAGCACGCCCTCGAAGGCCGTCGACGCAGTGATCGCGTCGGCGAGGTACTGTCCGGCGGGCGAGGGCTCGTCGCCGTCGCGGCCCGCCGAGTACATGGCGCCCGACATGGCCTGCAGCAGCAGGTCCTGGCCGGGGCGGTCGCGGTACGGGCCGTCTTCGCCGTAGCCCGAGATCGACACGTAGACGATCGACGGGTTGATCGCGCGCAGCGACTCGTAGTCGACACCGAGGCGCGCGGCGACGCCCGGTCGGTAGTTCTGCAGGAACACGTCGGCGCCCGCGACGAGTTCGCGCAGCGCGGCCTTGCCCTCAGCGGCCTTGAGGTCGAGCGCGACCGAGCGCTTGTTGCGATTCAGGGAGAGGAACGAGACGTTGATCTCGTTGCCCGCCGCGCCGCCCGCGGCGGCGTGCCGCTGCCACTCGCCCGTCGTCGGCTCGACCTTGATGACGTCGGCGCCGAGGTCGCCGAGACGCTGGGCCGCGAAGGGCCCCGCCATGGCGATGGAGCAGTCGAGCACGCGGTAGCCCGCGAGCACTCCGGGCTTCCGGGACTCGGTGGTCTGGGTCGCAGGCGTCTGGGTCACGCTGATTCCTCGTTCTGGTCGGCGCCGGCATCGGCCGGGTGGTGGACGGAGACCTCGGCGCCGCCGACGGCGGCGCTCCGCAGCATCGCGTCGATGAGCTCGACGGAGCGCGCGGCAACGTCGGCGTCCGAGTTGTTCTCGGTGCTCGCGCCGGTGATGAGGTCGATGAAGCGGTTGGGCGGGACGATGCACTCGTAGGCGCCGGCCCCGGGCTCGATGTCGAGGTCCCACTGCTGCCCGTCGTAGCGGTGCAGCGAGACGCGCTCGCGCTCGGTGTCGAGGAGCAGCACGCCCTCGGTGCCGAAGATGCGGAGGTCGACCTGGTACGGGTTGCCGTCGGGCAGCGTGGCCGCGCCCGAGAGCGAGCCGAGCGCCCCGCCGTCGAAGGTGATCACGGCGGCGTCGAACAGGTCGACGGCCGCGCCGCCGTTCGAGACCTTGGCCATGACGGATGCCGCGCGCAGCTCGCTCAGCCAGAACAGGAGGGCGCTCGAGTGCGTGACCTGGCCGTGCGCGTAGCCGCCGCCGCGGGACGGCGACTGCCAGGTGCGCGGGTCGGGCCCGCTGGTCTTGGAGTCCCACAACGATCGGATGTGGTTGGTGTCGCCCGCGAAGAGCCCCCGCGTCGGTGAGGCCATGTGGCAGAGCACGTGCTGGATCTCGCCGAGGTGCCCGGCCTCGACCAGGCGCTTCGCCTCGATCGTGAAGGGCTTGTAGTTCCAGCCGTACGGCGCGAGGAAGTGCACCCCGGCCTCGCGCACCCGGTCGGCGAGGTCCCAGCCCTGCTCGGCCGTGAGCGTCACGGGCTTCTCGACGAGCACGTGCAGGCCGCACTCGATCGCGGCGACCGCCTGCGGGTGGTGCAGGTCGTGCGGGGTCGTGATCACGACGGCGTCGAGGCCCTGGTCGAGGAGCTCGTCGTAGTCGTTCGTGGCCATGCCGAACCCGAACTGCTCGCGGACGTCGTCGAGTTCGGGACCGATACCGCACACGCCGACGAGCTCGACGTCGTCGCGGCCGGCGAAGATCGGGAAATGGTTGCTCGTCGCCCACCAGCCGGCGCCGACGGCGCCGAGGCGCACCCGCCCGCTCATCGGACGAGGCTCCAGCGACGGCGGCCCGCGGCATCCGTCTGCTCGGTCACGACCCCGCGCGCGGCGAGCCGCTCGAGGTTGCCCGTAACCGGGAACACCGCGTAGTCGAGCGCGTCGGCCGGCCACGGGCCGAGCTCGGCGCCCGCCGTGCGGACCAGCTCGAGCGTGGTGCGCGGGCCGTCGGCGGCATCCAGCACGTCGGAGAGCACCTCGTCGATGCGCTCAGTGTACGCCTCGCTCTCGTCGAGGAACTCCCGCACGCCCCGGCCCTCGTAGACCGGGTAGTGCGCGGTGAGGAGGAGGTCCGCGTCGAGGTCGCGGAAGGCCGAGAGGCTCGCGACGTACGGATCGACGTCGCGGTACGTCGGCGGGAACGCCGCACGGCCGTCGGCGTAGGGCACGGTCGTGCCGAGGGTCGCGTCGCCGATCATCAGCGCGCGGTTCGCAGGGTCGTGCACCGCGACGTGGCCGGGGCTGTGGCCCGGCACGTGCAGCACGCGCACGGACCGGCCGCCGAGGTCGAACTCCTCACCGCCCGAGACCCGGCGGTCGACGGGGACGAGGTCCGAGACGCTCCGGAGGTAGGCGGTCGTCTCGGGCGGGTCGTCGAACCCGTCGGTCTCCCGGAACTCGCCGTACCGCACGTCGATCAGCCGCTGGATGTCCTCGACGAGGTCGGTGTCGAGGTCGTGCGCGACGATCTCGACCGACGGGATCGCGGCCTTCAGCGCGCCGTTGCCGCCCGTGTGGTCGAAGTCGCAGTGCGTGTTGACCGTCCAGCGCAGCTTCTCGCGCGGGATGCCCGCCTCGTCGAGGTACGGCAGCAGCGTCTCCGTGATGCTCTCGCGGATTCCCGTGTCGACGAGCAGTGCGGCGTCGTCGCCCACGAGCAGGTAGAGCGCCACGAAGCGCTCGCCGAGCGGTGCCTGCAGCCGGTGCAGGCCCTTCCTGATCTCCATCGGAACCTTCCCGTCCGTCTCAGCGCTCGACGCCGTCGAGCACGACGCGCAGGCCCGCGCGCACAGGCCGCATGTGCGGGCCGGCGGGGTTCGCCCAGCCCTCGCCGCGGCGGGCGCCCTCGATCGCGGCCTCGTCGACCCGGATGCCGGCACCGGGCTCGTCGCTGAGGACGATCCCACCGTCGCCGAACTCGTGGTCGACGTGCACGCCGTCGGCGAACTCGGTCGCCTGCACCTCGGTCGTGAGGTGGTTCGGCACCGCGGTCATGACGTGCGCGACAGCCGGGTTGGCGTTGTAGCCGACCGGGCTGATCGGCAGGTCTCGTGCGGCCGCCGCGAGCGCGAGGCGGTGCATGTGGCTGACGCCCCAGATGGCGCCGGCCTGGACCACATCGGGCGCTCCGGCCTCGAAGAACGGCTTGAACTGGTCGACGCCCGTGAGGTTCTCCCCCGTTGCGACAGCCGCGCGGATGGCCGTGCTGAGGCGCGCGTGGCCCTCGGCGTCCCATCGGCGCAGCGGCTCCTCGACCCAGAGCAGGTCGACCTGCTCCTCGAGGGCGCTGACGTAGCGGACCGCCTGCTTGACCTGCCACGACTCGTTCGCGTCGAGCATGAGGCCGGGCCGAGAGGTGTTCGCGGAGAGGGCATCGGTGAGGATGCCGAGGCGGCGGAGGTCGGCGTCGAAGTCGAGGCCGCCCTTGAGCTTGCCCGCGACGAAGCCTCGATCGGCGAATTCGGCGTAGAAGGCGGCGAGCTCCTCGTCGCCGAGCGCGATGTCGAGGCCCGAGGCGTAGCCCGGCACGAACCGGTCGCGGCCGCCGAGCAGCCGCCACAGCGGCTCCCCCGCGGCCTTCGCCTTGAGGTCCCAGAGCGCGGCGTCGAGCGTCGCGACGCCGCCGTACGTGGCGCCGGCGTGGCCCGACTTGAACACCTGCGCGAGCATGCGGTCGAAGAGCGCGGCGACGCCACGAGGGTCCTCGCCGTCGAGGGCCGGGAACAGGCGCGCGAGGTCGGCGTGCGATCCGATGCCGACGCCCTCGATGCCGGCGTCCGTCTCGATGATGACGATGGGCACCTCGGTGACGGCCTCGACGATGTGGCCGTTGACGTCGCCGATGGCGCGACGCCAGTGCTGCTGGGCGGTGAGGGTGCGGTACCCGGTGATCTTCATGGGGTCCCCCTACTCCTTGGTTCCGCCGGCGGTCATGCCCTCGACGAGGAAGCGCTGCGCGAACAGGAAGATGAGCAGGATCGGTGCGACCGAGAGGAGCGTCGCGAGGGCCAGCGTCGGCAATTGGATGACGATGCTCGACGCCGTCGTCGGGTTGAACGCGGGCACGTTCGAGAGGAGGTTCGCGAGCCCCACCTGGACCGGGATCTTCTGCCCGCCGACCACGAGGAACGGCAGGAAGTAGTTGTTCCAGTTCGCGACGAAGCTGAAGAAGCCGACGAGCGCGATGACGGGCGTCGCGAGCGGCATCGCCACCTGTGCGAACACGCGGAACTCCCCGGCGCCGTCGATGCGGGCGGCGTTCAGCAGGTCGCGCGAGACCGCGGTCGAGAAGTAGATGTACGTGAGGTACACGCCGAACGGGAAGAACGAGAACGGCAGGATCACCGCGAGCGGGCTGCCGATGAGGCGTGCGGCCGAGAGCTCGAGGAAGATCGGCAGCACGAGCGCCGTGTTCGGGATCAGCATGACGATGAGCGTCGTCACGAGCAGGATGCGGCGGCCCTTGAACTCGATGAGCGCGAGTGCGTACCCGGCGGGGACGCTCACGATGAGCGTGATCGCGAGCGCCGTGAACGAGTAGAACGCCGAGTTGCCGAGCCAGACGGCGAAGACGCCGCTGCCGAACGCGAACAGCTCGTTCCAGTTGGCGGCCAGCTGCTCGAACGAGCCGAAGGCGAAGGGACCGCTGAGCAGCAGCTCGGAGTTGGTCTTCGTCGGCGCGAGCAGCAGCCAGATGATCGGCAGGATGAAGAAGGCGGCGAAGGCGAGCAGTACGACGGCCACGAACGCGCGGCCGATCCACTGCCCTGGGGTGAGTGCGCGCCGCCTGCGGCGCACGGCGAGGTCAGTCACGTTCGAACAGCTTTCCGCGGAAGATGAAGATGGTGGACAGGCCCAACGCCACGACCAGGAGCATGACCGAGATCGCGGCGGATCCGGAGAAGTCGCCCTGGCGGAACGCGTAGAGGTAGGCCAGCTGGTTGAGGGAGTAGTCCTCGGGCACGACGTTCTTCGTGGCCTGCGCGAGCACCTTGGGCTCGACGAAGAGCTGGGTGCCTGCGGCGAGGGACATGATGCCCATGTAGCTGATCCACTTGGTGAGCATGGGCAGCTGGATGTGCCAGGCCACCTGCAGGGCACCGGCGCCGTCGATGCGCGCGGCCTCCATGATGTCGGCGCTGATGTTGTTGAGCGCGCCGTACATGATGACGATCCATCCGCCGGCGCCGGCCCAGAAGGCGATGACCGTGAAGACCACGGGGAGGTTGCCGACGGCGACCACGTTGACGAGCGACTCGTAGCCCATGGCGCGCAGGAGCGCCGAGACGGGGCTCACCGAGGGGTCGAGCACGAACAGCCAGAGCAGCACGCTCGACGCGCCGGCGATGGCGCCGGGGATGTAGAAGAGGAACCGGGCGGTGTCGCCGAGCCAGCGCACGCGGATGCCGTGCACGACGATGGCGAGGACCACGACGAGGACGATGAGGCTGATGAGCCAGAAGACGACGTACAACGCGACATGGCCGACCGCCGGGAGGAACCGGTAGTCGTTGAAGACCCTGACGAAGTTGTCGAACCCGACGAACACGCCGTTGCGGGTGAAGGAGAGGAAGAGCGCGTAGAGCGTGGGCAGCAGGCCGAACGCCACCAGGAGGAGCGTGTAGCCGCTGACGAAGACGTAGCCGAATCGAGACTGGCCGGCGCTCATGCGGCTCGCGCGCCGGCGCTCCGGCCGGCGCCGCCCCGAGGGGGCGACGCCGGCAGGAGCCGGAGGAGCGGTGACGGTCACGTTACTCGACCGTGTATCCGTTGACGGTGGCCTCGTTCTCGAGCTCCGTCTGCCAGGCGGGAAGGAGTGAGACGACCGTCTCGCCCTCGGCCATGCCGGGGATGACGACCTTGGCCCACGCGGTCTCGGGGCTCCACGGGGTCACGTTCCAGCCGCTCCAGATCTGGTTCGCGGCATCCGACATGACGGTCTTGAAGTCGTCGTTGACGAAGTAGCCGGCCTCGGCCTGCTTGTCGAGCCACTTCTCGGCGGCCGACGTGTAGGCGGGGTAGCCCGAGGAGGCCTCGACCTGGAACTCGTCGGCGCTCGTCACGAACTCGAGGAAGGTCTTGACGGCCTCGAGGTTCTCGGAGTGACGCGAGGCGTACCAGATGCCGCCGCCGACGTTGCCGGCCGCGACGTCGCCGCCCTCCCACGAGAGCGGGGGCGCGACGCCGATCTCACCGGCGGGCGTCGCGAGGCCGCCCTGGAAGATCGCTCCGGTGTACCAGACCGGGCCGGGGACGCCGACGAGCTTGTCGGCGTAGTTCGCGGCGAACTCGGCGCTGAAGAAGCTGTCCTGCACGAGCGTGCCGTTCTCGAGCATGCCGTCGATGATCTCGGAGATCTTCTGGGCGTTCTCGTCGGAGGTGTCGGAGTGGAACACCCCGGCCTCGGGCGACTGGAAGACGGGCGACTCGGAACCGCCGTAGTAGACGTAGGTCATGAAGCTGTCGCCCATGCTGCCGAGGATGTAGCCGGGGTGCTCGGCGGCGAGCTGGTCGCCGAGTTCCGCGTACTCCTCCCACGTCGTGGGCACCTCGTAGCCGAACTCGTCGAGCAGCTTCTGGTTGTAGTAGAAGACCGTCTGGGCGAGGTCGTTGCGGAGGCCGTAGACCGTGTCGTCGATCGTGGCGTAGTCGAGCGAGCCGGCGGCGAAGCCGTCGAGGAAGTCCTGCTCGATGAAGCCCTTGTTGAGCGGCGCCGCGAAGCCGGCCTCGCCGTTCGGGGTGTCCTTGGACGCCCAGATCGCGTCGTTCTGCTGCGTCGAGAAGACGACGTCGGGCCAGCCGTCGCCGGCCTGGTCCATGAGCGAGATCTTGCTCTGGAACGAGCCGCTGCCGCCGGCGTTGCCGTCGTAGGTCTCGAGCACCACGTCGATGTCGGGGTACGCCTCCTGGAAGGCGGTCACCGCGGGCTCGCGCGAGGCGTCGACCCAGACGGTGATGGGGCTGTCGGCGACCTGCTCCGCCGCGGCGAAGCCGTATTCGCTGTCACCCCCCTCTTCGGCGCCCGTCGAGCATGCGCTCAGGACGAGGAGTCCGGTGGCCACGACGGCCCCGGAGGTGATCAGCCGAGTGGCTCGGCGTCGGAAGGACGAGTGCTGTGACATGTCGCGCATTCCTGTTCTGGTCGGCGTCTCTGACGACTGGGCACGCCCGGGGTGGGCTTGAAAGCGAGTACATCATACGTCTTACAAAGATGCAAGAGAAGATCATAGGTATTACCACTTACGGCGGTTATGCTTTCCGCATGTCCATCGAGACCCGCGCCGGCGCGGAGCGATCCGCCCCCTACCCCACGATCGCCGCGCGCCCCCGCACGCCTCGCCTGGGCGTGACCGTCGTCGCCGACCTCGTCGACGCCATCGTGCGCGGCGACCTCGCCCCCGGCACCTCACTCCCGCCCGAGGCGGTGCTCTGCGAGCAGTTCGGCGTGAGCCGCACGGTCATCCGCGAGTCGGTCAAGCGGCTCGAGGAGAAGGGCCTCGTCACCGTCGCGCAGGGCCGCGGCACGCAGGTCCTCGGCGCTGAGTCGTGGAACATGGTCGACGGCACCGTGCTCTCGGCCCTCGTCGCGAACGACGCGACGCTCGGCATCCTCGACGACCTCAGCGTCGTTCGCGCCTCGCTCGAGGGTGTGATCGCGCGCGACGCGGCAGCGCGCCGATCCGATGAGGAGCTCGAGCGGCTCCGCGAGGCCCTGCAGCTCATGCGCGACACCATCGACGACGAGCCGGCGTTCAATGCGGCGGATGTCGTCTTCCACGCGACCGTCGGCGAGATGAGCACGAACCGGCTCGCCGTCAACCTCGTGAACATCCTCTTCGGGCAGGCGCGCGAGAGCGCCCGCTTCCACCTGCACAGCCGCCTCGAGACGACGCTCGAGGAACACGAACACGTGTTCGCCGCCATCGAGGCAGGCGACCCGGATGCCGCGGAGCAGTCGATGCGCTCGCACATCGCCGACGCGTGGGAACGTCGGCGGCCGCCGAGCCCCAAGCGCTGAGCCCCGAGCGCTGAGCTACGCGGACTCCTCCACGAACGCGACCCGCGCCTCCAGCCCGAGGAACGCGCCGTACCGATCCGCCGCAGCCTCGAGCTCTCGCACCTCGTCGGCGGCGAGCGCCCGGTACGGGTTCAGTTCGAACGTCACCAGGTTCGCGCCGATCCGGCGCCGCATGCTCGCGAGGATCTGCCCGTCCACGAGCGCCATGCCGATCGCCGTCTCGCGGGTGCGCCGAACGAGGCCGTCGGCGTCGATCACCCAGCGCGAGTCCTGGTAGCCGCGGTACATCTCGTCGAGCACCTGCAGCAGGTGGGCGCCCGGCGGCTCGCTCGAGGGGGCGACGGATGCCTCCGGCTCGCCGGTCGCGTGCCAGAACGTCCGCCCGTCGTGCTCGAACGAGTCGAGGCCGCCAGCCGCACCGGCGATGCCGCGCCGCGCGTCGGTCAGCGTGAGCGTCGCCCAGTACGCGAGGTCGCGATCGGTCGCGGGGCCGTGCGACGAGAGGTACCGCAGGGCGAGCTCGGCGAGCGCCTCGTCGCGATCGCGCGGCGCCGCGGCCGGAACCCGGTCGTCGAGCAGCGCGTAGGTGTGCTCGCCGTCGCGGGGCACGCCGCCGCAGACGATGCCGTGCAGCTCGAGGTGGGCGAGGAAGAGCATGAGCTCGAAGCTGCTGAGCGGCTGGTCGCGCTCCGAGAGCCCGGCGGCGACCTCGGCCCTCGTGCGATCCGGCGTCTCGGCCAGCATCGACGTCACCGCATCCGTCAGCCGCGTCATCCGCTCGACCAGCGGCCGCAACTGCTGCACCGCGACCGGGATCACGCGCGGCGACGTCACCTCGAGCAGCCACCGGAGGTCGTCGACGTGCACGTAGTGCCAGGTCGGGCGCAGCACGTGCGTGCGGATCACCCGGCCCTCGGCGAGCGCCCCCGCGAGGTCCTCCTGCCGCGGCGAGGTCGTGCGGGTCGCGACCGCCCAGGCCGACTGCGACGGGTTCTCGGCCTGCACCCCGAGGAGCGTGCGGACGACGGTCTCGGCGTCGGCGACCGGGGCGGCGAGCAGCTGCGATCGCAGTCGCCGGCGCGCGATCTCACGGTCCGTGGTCATGCCGGCTCCGCCTGCGCGGTCAGCCGCGCGCGTCCTCCAGGTGCGGCGCGCCGCGGCTCAGCACCTTGACGACGAGGTTGTGGCGGCGGAGCGTGCGGATCGTGCGGGCGACCTCCTCGGGCGACCGACCGAGGGCCAGCTCGTTGACGACGACGAGCACGTCGCCGGCCTGCAGCGTCGCGAACAGCCGGCCCAGGCGCTGCTCCCACGTCTCGGGCATGTCGGGCGTCGGGTAGCGGAAGTCGAGGATCTGCACGCCGAACCGCGTCAGCGCGGTGCGCTGCTCGAGGATCGGCGGCATGTCCTCGCGCGGCACGACGAGCCCGACGAGCCGGGATCCCTCCGGCCGCGCCTTCCACCAGTCGTGGTTCTGCTGGAGCTCGACGAAGCACTCGGGGCAGCCGATCGCGTGGTGCCCGGGAGTGTGCATGCCGGCAGCGGCATCCGTCGCGGCCGTCGCGGCACCCGTCGTCGCATCCGCCTGCTGCTCACCCATGTCGATCACCCTCGTCGTCACCGTCTGCGTCACGTTCCATTGTCGCCGACCGCACGGCATCGGCGTACGCTGACCCCGATCGCGCGCCGCGCGCGATGCGGACGAGGGGGTTCCGATGGCCGAGCTCGCACCGATCCAGCCGTGCCTGTGGTTCGACGACCGGGCCCGCGAGGCGATGGCGTACTACGTCGAGGTGTTCCCGGATTCCTCGATCGACCGGATCGACGAGTACCCGGACGAGTCGCTCGACGAGCACTTCCGCGGCATGTCGGGCAAGGTGCTGAACGGGCAGTTCACGCTGAACGGCGTGCCGTTCACGTGCCTCGACGGCGGCCCGCTGTTCACGTTCAACGAGTCGATCTCGTTCATCGTCGCGTGCGCCGACCAGGCCGAGATCGACCACTACTGGGAGCGGCTCTCGCACGTGCCCGACGCGGAGGCGTGCGGGTGGTGCAAGGACCGGTTCGGCGTCAGCTGGCAGATCATCCCCGCGAACATGGGCGAACTCACGCGCCGGCCTGAGCAGATCCAGGTGATGATGCAGCAGAAGAAGATCGTGATCTCCGAGCTCGAGCACGCGTGAGCGACGGATGCCGCGGAGCCCCGACATCCCGGACGCGTTCGACGTCGTGACGCTCGTCGTGCTGCGGCGCCCGGCCGACGCACCCGACATGTCGGAGGCCGAGCTCGACGCGCTGCAGGCGCGCCACCTCGCGTACCGGGCCGAGCTGCGCCGCAGCGGCGTGATCGTCGCGAACGGCCCGTTCGGCGAGCAGACCGACCCGTCGTACCGGGGCATGTCGATCTTCGCGTGCGACCCGGCCGAAGCCGCGCGGCTCTCGGCCGGCGACCCGTCGGTCGTGGCGGGACGACTCGCGTTCGACGTCATGGAGTGGTGGGTCGCGGCGGGCTCGCTCGCGTTCCCCGGGGCCGACGGGCCCGTCGGCGAACGGCGGGCCATGCCGGACTGACCCGCCGCGAGCCGCTCCGGGCTACGCGACCTCGGCCGCGACGCGCGGCCGGCGCCATCCGGTGACCAGCAGCCACACGGTGAACGACAGCTCGGCCACGACCGACGGGATCAGGACGATCATGAGCATGACGTCGGCGATCGCGGCGTAGTCCGGAAGGAGGGTCACGGCCAGCGTGTCGAGGCCGTACGCCGTTCCGGCGACGATGAGGGTCCAGCCGAGCCAGACGGGCGCGATGCGCGAGGCGACGATCATCCGGCCGAGGAGCACGAGGTGCACGCCGAACGCGAAGAGGCCCACGAGCCACGCGTAGTCGAACGCCTCGAACATGAGCAGGCCCGCCTCGGGGCCCATCGTGCCGGTACCCGGGCCGCCGGTGACCAACTGCAGGCCGAGGAACATGAAGACCGCGGCGACGCCGAGCATCACCGTGTACACGAGGCGGAACCAGGCGGCGAGCAGCGAGCGGTCGCGCCCCGCGGGGCGGAACAGCACGTACAGCGCCCAGGCGATGGGCACGTCGATGAGGAACACGACGACGAACGCGGCGAGTCCGCCGCGGAAGAGCGACTCGGATGCCGCGACATCCGCCGCCGTCGCCGCGGCATCGCCGGGGTGGACGAGCGATTCGCGGACGACGAAGTTGGCGAAGATCGCGAGCACGAAGATGGCGACGTAGCCGAGGCCCGCGATGCGGGCGGCGCGCCGGCGGGCCTGCGCGTCGTCGATGTCGGCGACGGCGGGCCGGGTGAGTTCGGTGGTGGGCATGGGGTCCTCCAGGTGGGATCGGACGGTCGTGTGGGTCGGACGGTCGTGTGGGTCGGACGGTCGTATGGGTCGGATGGTCGTATCGTCGGGCGGATCGGGTGATCAGCGGCCGATGCTGATGACGGCCTTGCCGGCGATGCGCCCGGCCACGAGGTCGCCCATGGCGCGGCGCACGTCGGCGAGCGGATAGGTGCGGCCGACGGTCGCGGTGAGCTCGCCGGCGGCGAGCAGGTCGGAGAGCCGCTCGATCGCGTCCTGCTCGTGGCTCGAGATGAAGAACGTGAGGCGCTTGCGGGTGAACAGCGAGCGCAGCGGGGCGCTGAGCTGGCGCTGCAGGCCGCCCGTGAGCCGGCCACCGCCCTCGCCGCCGACGATCACGAGGGTCCCGGTCGGGGTGAGGATCCGCTGCAGGCGTCGCACAGGCAGCCGGCCGTTGATGTCGACGATCAGGTCGTACCGCTCCGTGCCACGCGAGACGTCGGTCGCGCGGTAGTCGATGACGCGCACGGCGCCGAGCGAGCGGACGTGCTCGGCCTTCTCGGCGCTCGCGACGCCGGTCACCTCTGCGCCCGCCTGCGCGGCGAGCTGCACGGCGTACCCGCCGACTCCACCGGAGGCGCCGATCACGAGCACGCGCTGGCCGGCGGCGACGCGGCCGCTGCCGTGCACCGCCTGGTGGGCCGTGAGCCCGGAGACCGGCACAACGGCGGCCTCGTCGAACGAGACCGACTGCGGCTTGCGGGCCAGGGTGGATGCCTCGGCGAGCGCGTACTCGGCGAAGCTGCCGTCGGCGATGCCGAACACCTCGTCGCCGACGGCGAACCGGTCGGCGCCCTCGCCGACGGCGACGACGACGCCCGCGACGTCGAACCCGGGCACGGGCTGCGTCGGACGGCGGAGGCCGAACATGAGGCGCGTGAGGTACGGCAGCCCCGTCATGAGGTGCCAGGTGCCGCGGTCGAGGCCGGCGGCGCGGACCTCGAGGAGCACCTGGCCGGCCGCGGGGCTCGGCACGTCGATGCGGTCGACGTCCAGCACGTCGACGTCGCCGTAGGCGCGCTGCACGACGGCGGTCATGGTCTCGGGTGCGACGCGGCCGGCCTCCGTGGCGGCGGTGCGCGTCGTCGTGGTCGTGGTTCCGGTCCAGGCCTGCATGCCCTTCTCCTCGGGAGTTGATTCGTACTTAGTACGACTTGGTGTGAGACACTACTCGTACTTAGTACGATGAGTCAAGACCGAATGATGGAATGGATGCCATGACCGATACGACGACGGCCGAACGCTCACACGTCCGCGGCTCGTTGAACCGCGACCGGGTGCTGCACGGCGCGCTCGAGTTCGCCGACCGCGAGGGCATCGAGCCCCTCACCATCCGTCGGCTCGCCGACCACCTCGGCGTGAAGCCGATGACGATCTACCACTACGTCGCGAACAAGGAGGCGATCATCGACGGCATGATCGACCTCGTCTTCGACGAGATCGAGCGCCCGCCGGCCGACGGCGCCTGGCGAGCGGGCATCCGTTCCCGTGCCGCCTCGCTCCGCGAGGTGCTGCGACGCCATCCCTGGGCGACGCCGCTCATGGAGTCCCGCACGAACCCGGGCGCCGCGACGCTCGGTCACCACGACGCCGTGCTCGCCTGCTGGTACCGCTCCGGACTCCCGCTCGAGCTCATCGCGCACGGCCTGGCGGTCGTCGACGCCTTCGTCTACGGATTCGCGCTGCAGGAGGCGGCGCTGCCGTTCGGCGACCACCAGGGCGACCTCACCGAGGCGGCCGAGGAGATCATCCTCCCGCTCCCGACGGGCGAGCACCCGAACCTCGTCCGCTTCACGCAGGAGCACGTGCTCCAGCCGGGCTACGACTTCGGGCGGTCCTTCGACTTCGGGCTCGACCTGATCCTCGACGGTCTGGAGGCGGCCGCGCGGCGGGATGAGGACGCACGGTGACGGGCCGCCTCGAGCGCGGCGCAGACGGGAGGACCCGGGCTACAACCCCTCCGCGATCTCCTTGATCGCGGCGAGGCGGCGGTCCCACTCGGCGCCGATCGCCTCGAGCCGCCGCGCGGTCTCGCCGAGCCGCGACCCGAGCACGCGGTAGCGCACCTCGCGGCCCACGCGGATCGGCTCGACGAGGCCGACCTCCTGCAGCACGGCGAGGTGCTTCGCGATCGCCTGCCGAGTGACGGGCAGGCGGCCGGCGAGGGCGGACGCGGATGCGTCGCCCTCGCCGAGTGCCGCCAGGATGCTCCACCGGGTCTCGTCTCCGAGTGCGGCGAACACCGGGACCAGCGTCCCCGTGGTCATGCGGCGCCCTCGCGGGCGCTGCCGAGCACGTCGCTGCCGAGCACGTCGCTGCCGAGCGCGTCGCCGTCGAACAGGGCGACGAGCTTGTCGAGCTCGGAGACCCAGCCCTCGCCGTGCGCGCGCAGGTTCGCGGCCGGGTCGGACGTCAGCTCGAACCCGCTCTCGACGACGGTGAGCTCGGTGGCGCTGTTCACCCCGCCGTCGACCGCGCCGCCGGCCACGGGCCCGACGTCCACCGGCTCGAGGGTGAAGGTGAACACCGTCGAGGTGGCCTCGTCGACTCGGTCAGGCAGATGCCCGAGGGCGTCGTCGTTGCCCCAGCGGTACGTGATCGATCGCGGGGCGTCCATCGCCTCGACCCGGATCGGCACGTCGCCGTAGCCGTCGAACGTCATCGTGCCCTCGGCGCCGACGCCGGAGCCCTCGAGCACGGTGCGCCCGAACCAGCGGGAGATGTGCTCGGGCTCGGTGACGGCGGCCCAGACCTTCTCGACCGGTGCGGCGATGCGGATGGTGCGTCGGACGGTGTAGGTGCCCTCGTCGACGACGGAGGGCGGGTTGTCGGTCATGTTCACCATGATGGTTCCTTTCGAATCGACATGCAACCTTAGAGTTGCATTAACTCTGGAGTTACGCAACCTTGCGGTTGCATTTCAGGGTCGACCCTCGCAGGAACTCCGTGCGGCGCACGGATGCGGTGCCGTTTCCGCCGGGCGTACGTTCGCGCCATGAACTCAGAAGCACCGCACTCAGATGCGCCGCAGTCCGAAGCACCGCACTCCGTCGCACCCGACGCAGACGCACCCACCGCACCGGAACGGGACGCCTCGCGGCCCGGATGGTTCGCCAGGGTCCCGATGTGGGCCCGGGTCACCGTGCCCACCGTGATCGTCGTCGGCGGCGCGGCGATCGTCGCCGGAGCCGTCGCGGTGGGTCCATCCGGACCGGCCGACGCGGGCGACCTGTGCCGAGACGCCGCCACGAGCCGGCTCGAGGGGCGCGGCCACACCGATATCGAACTCGCGAGGTCGCTCCAGCAGGTCGAGGCGGATGGCGCGCAGCGCGTCTCGGGAACCGTCACCTTCGTCGACGGCGCCGGCGCGACGCACCACGCCGAGGTCCGCTGCGTCATCCGGGTCGACGGCGATCAGGCGACCCTCGCGAGCGTGCGCTTCTTCGACTGACGCGCGCCCTCGATCCGGACCCATCCGGAATCATGTCCGCTCCGAACTCCGTGCACAGGCGCCGACCCGACGCCGCCCACGGTACGAGGGAGTACGACATGAGGAACGCACCACGCATCATCGCCGCCACGGCGGCGAGCTTCGCCCTGGCGCTCGGCGGGGCCACTGCCGCCTACGCCGGGCACGATTCCAACCCCTCCGACAAGGTCGCGAGCTACAGCTACGACCTGAACGCGGTGCAGCCGGCCGACGTTCCCGAGAGTCGTGCGAGCGGCACGACGCGCATCAAGGCCCTGCCGAACGGCAAGCTGCAGGTCACCGTCGAGGCATGGGGACTCTCGCCGAACCTCCCGCACGCGATGCACCTGCACGGCGTGCCGGGCGACGCGCCCGACATGGGCTGCCCCGGCCCGGCCGCGGCCGGCGCCGACGGGGTCGTCACCGTGCTCGACGGTGCGCCCTTCTACGGCGGCATCCTGACCTCGCTGACCTCGACGGGCGACGTCTCGCCCGCGAGCGCGCTCGCGCTCGACCGGTTCGCGATGTCCGACGCGAACGGCTACCTGTACTTCCAGCGCACGTTCACCGACATGCCGGGCTACGTCGACGCGGGCACGGTGCAGGTGGTCGTGCACGGCATCGACTTCGACCGCAACGGCATGTACGCCTTCAATGCTGCCGACCCGTTCTCGAGTCGCTCGTCGTCGCTCGGCGCGGGCATCCCGCTCGAGGCGACGGTGCCGGTGCTCTGCGGCGGCATCGCGAACTGAGTCGCGCGTCGCGCAGTCGCAGGCCACGGATGCCGCGGGGAGGGGGATCCCCGCGGCATCCGTCTGCGCGGCGCCCGCCGACCCGGCCGCGGGCACACCCGGCGGCCGGCGTACCCGGCCGGCGGCGCGCCTCGTCTCCGACCAGACCGCAAGGCCTATCGGTTCGACGGCATTCTTGCCAGACTGCACGCGAGCCCACCAGGCAGGGAGGCCGCCGATGCCGCGACGTGTCACCACCCGGAACTTCACGCGGGCCCAGTCGGCTCACCGGTTCGCCGCGCAGGCGCGTCGGACGCCGGTGAACCGCTTCCACCACGAGCGCGTGCCGCTCGCGGAGTCGTCGGCGATCCGCCCGGACCCCGACGTGCTCCATTCGTACGCCGTGGTCGACGTGAGCGAGCGCGCGACGGTCGCGCTCGCGCCGTCCGACGAGTACCAGGCCGACGTGCTCGTCGACGAGGCGCACTACGTGCTCGCCGTCGTCAGCCCGGGCGAGTCGGTGACCGTGGCCGCTGCGGACCTCACGCGCGGGACGCACCTGTACGTGCTCGGGCGCACGGGCATCGAGGGCGGGCTCGCACGCGCCCGGGAGCTGCAGGATTCCAGGCGGATCAGCGCGGCCACCTCGCACCCGTACCGCGCGAGGACCTACGACGACGCATCCCGTCGGTCGGTCGCCGCGAGCCTCGCCCGCCGGGTCGAGGAGGTCGACCTGACGCGCGCGTTCGGTGCGAAGCGCGAGACGGATCGCGATGCCCACCTCGTCGGCACGGCGATCGGCTGGGGCAGCCTGCCGGCCGAGCACGGCGTGTACTTCGAGGCGTCGGCGACGAGCAGCGGATGCGAGATCTGGACGTTCGAGCCTCCGCCCGTCGATCCTGCCAGCGGCTCCTATTCGGTGCTGAAGTTCGACGACGCGGGTCGCCTCGATCCCGTCCTCGGCGGCTACCCGGGCCGCGACCTGGCCAGGAACGGCGACGGCAGCATCAGCATCCGGTTCGGCGGGCCGTCGTGCGCGGCGCATCCGAACGTGATCCCGGCCACCCCGGGCGAGCGCTTCCGCTACGCGATGCGGATCCGGCGACCGCGAAGCGTCGATCAGGCGCGCGCCTACGTCGCGGCGCTGCGCGCGCAGCGGCTGGAGACGGTGCCCGCCTGACGCGCGCGGCGCGCGGGCGCGGGCGGGTCGGCGGTCGCGCCGGGCAGGCCTTCGCGGCTCCCTCGACTCACGCCGCCGGCGCAGCGTGCAGCCACGGCGGTTCGACGTCGTCGCCGATCTCGACGGGGCCCGCCGTCGGCAAGACAGGTTCGGGCGACGGCGGTGCTTCCGGACCGGATCGATCGATCACGCCCGTCGGGGGTGGCGCGCACACCCGCGAACTGCGTGGAACGGGATCGAACGGCACCTCGGGGTACGTCCGGAGCACGTGACCCGCGGGCGATGTCCAGCGGATGACCCCTCCGGGCTCGTTGGCCATGCGCCATCCGCTCTCGTGCTTGAGTCGGTGGTGCGTGCGGCACAGGTGGGCGAGGTTGTCGGCATCGGTGCCGCCGCCGTGCGCCCAGGCGGTCGTGTGGTCGATGTCGGAACGGACGGCGCGGCGCGTGCACCCGGGGAAGCGGCAGCGGCCGTCGCGCACCCGCAGGTACCCGGCGAGATCGGCGCCGACGCGGTACGAGGTGCGACCGTACGACAGCGCGGCACCGGTCTCGGGATCGACGAGCAGGCGGCGCACGCTCGGCGCATGGGCGGCGATGATGCGCGCGGTCTCGGCGTCGATCGGCCCGTAACCGTCGAGTTCGGCCGGCTCGTCGGTCACGCCGAGCAGGCTGAGGACGGGAACCGTCACCGTCACGCGTGGAGCGATGCGACGCGTCGCAGGGGCGACATCGCCCTCGTCGAGGATGCCCGACATGAGCAGGTCGGCGGCGAGGTCGACGCAGCGCTGCGCGGGTGTCCGCACGTCGCTCGGCCCGACCGCGCGAGATCCGGCCGAACGAGCGACGGATGCCGCGGCGAGCGAGTCGAGCCGGTCCACGATCGCGACCGCACGTTCGGCCTCCATGAAGAGGCTGAGCCAGGCCATGCCGTCGGGCGCCGGATCGACCTGGATGCGCCGCTCGTCGGCCGCACGCCGGCGACGGGTCGCGAGCGCCTCGGGGTGCAGCCGCTCGCGCAGCCGGCGAACCCGCTGCCGGAAGGCGCTGCTCGTCCGGTGCCCGGCATCGTCGAGCGCACGCTGCTCGAGTTCGTCGGCCGAGCCGGCCGGCAGGTCGCTCGTCAGCTCGAGCATCGACCGCACGTGGGGCACGCTCACGGACCCGGCGGTGAGCGCGGCGAGCGTGGCCGATCGCGGTCCGGTGAGCCTGCCGGCATCAGCTGCGAGCCGACCCGCGGTCGCCTCGGGCGCGACGAGCACCGTCGCGAGCTCGGCGACGAACGAGCGCGTCGCCATCTCGCGTTCGGCCGACCTGCTCGAACCGGTCAGGCCCTCGACCTCGGCATGGAACCGCCGCGCCGCCTCGACCGCGCGGTACTGCTGCGCCTGCGCCCACCGGATCATCCGCTCGAGGGCGGCGATGTCGGCGAGCGCGTCGCCGAGCTGGTCGCCGGCTGGTGCGTCGGCTGGTCCGTCGGCTGGTCCGTCGGCGAACGGAGCGGCGGTTGGAGCGCCGACCGCGCTGCGCTCGAGAGCGGCGATCGGGGGCGGCGTCATGCGACCAGTCAAGCAGCACCCTCCGACATTCCGGCGCGTGGAAAACCGCAGGCCGCGGATGGTTTCCGCACGCCGTCAGGAGTTCACTCCAGGGCATCCGGCAGGACGCATCCGACCGGACCTGCGCCGCCCGGTGGCGCGCCTCCGCACCACCGGAGCACACTGGGCGCATGGCCGAGACCGACGACGACGGCATCACCGTCATCCCCGCCAACGAGGCGCCGTGGCGCGACCTCGAGGCCGTGCTCGGCAGCGCCGCGGCATCCCGCCGCTGCTGGTGCCAGCGGTACAAGCTGAACCCCGGCGAGGCCTTCGCGAAGTTCCCCGCCGAGGAGCGCGCGGACCGGCTGAGGGTCCAGGCGTGCTCGGACCGGCCCGACTCCCCCACGACCGCCGGTCTCCTCGCGTACCTCGACGGCGAGCCCGTCGGCTGGTGCGCCGTCGAGCCACGACCCGCGTACCACGGCATGCTGCGCAACCAGAAGGTGCCGTGGGAGGCGCGCGACGAGGACCGCGCCGACGAGGGCGTCTGGGCCGTCACGTGCTTCGTGACCCGCGCGGGGCACCGCCGGCGGGGCGTCGCGTCCGCGCTCGCGCGCGCCGCCGTCGACTTCGCTCGCGAGCGCGGCGCCCGCGCGATCGAGGGGTACCCGATCACCACCGCGAACGCGCTGCTCGAGGAGTTCCACCCCGGCACCGAGGGGATGTTCCGCGACGCCGGCTTCCGGGAGGTCGGCCGCCCGACGACCCGCCGCGCGGTCGTGCGCATCGACATCTGACGACGGGTGCGAGCCGGCTCGTCGAGTCGCCCGCGATGACGACGGATGCCCCGTGCACGGGACTCCCGGGCGGAGCACGTAGTCTCATCTCACCGTCCCGTTCCTCGAGAGGAGTCGCCCTGCCATGAGCAGCGCCACCGCCCTGGATGTCTTCGACCGTCGCGAGTCCGAGGTGCGCGGGTACGTCCGCGCGTTCCCGACCGTGTTCGACCGCGCCGCGGGCTCGACGCTCGTCGACGCCGACGGCCGCGAGTACCTCGACTTCTTCGCCGGCGCCGGCGTGCTGAACTACGGGCACAACAACCCCGCGTTCACGGCCGCGCTCATCGAGTACCTCGAACGCGGCGGCATCATCCACGGACTCGACATGGCGACCTCGGCGAAGAAGGCGTTCATCGAGGCGTTCGAGCGCCTCGTGCTCGCGCCGCGCGGCCTCGACCACAAGCTGCAGTTCACCGGCCCGACCGGTGCGAACGCCGTCGAGGCGGCCCTCAAGGTCGCCCGCCAGGCGACCGGCCGCTCGAACGTCGTCGCGTTCACGAACGCCTTCCACGGCCTGAGCCTCGGCGGCCTCGCCGCGACCGGCAACAGCCACTACCGCGCCGCCGCGGGCGTCGGCCTCGACGACGTCGCGCGCCTGCCGTTCGACAGCTACCTCGGCCCCGACGTCGACACGCTCGACCTCTTCGAGCGCATGCTCGACGACCCGGGCTCGGGCCTCGACCTGCCCGCGGCCGTCATCGTCGAGGCGGTCCAGGGTGAGGGCGGCATCAACGTCGCGAGCCCCGGCTGGCTCCAGCGCCTGCGCGCGATCACCGAGGCCCGCGGCATCCTGCTCATCCTCGACGAGATCCAGGCCGGCGTCGGCCGCACGGGCGCATTCTTCGCGTTCGAGGAGTCGGGCATCGTGCCCGACATCGTGACGGTCTCGAAGTCCATTTCGGGCTCGGGCCTGCCGATGTCGCTCGTCCTGCTGCGGCCCGAGGTCGACGTCTGGAAGCCGGGCGCCCACACCGGCACCTTCCGCGGCAACAACCTCGCGTTCGTCTCGGCACGTGTCGCACTCGAGACCTACTGGGCCGACGGCGCGTTCATGGACGGCGTCGCGGCGAAGTCGGCGCTCCTCCGCGCCGAGCTCGACGCGATCGCCGCCGAGCACCCCGAGCAGGGCTTCGTCGTCCGCGGTCGCGGCCTGTTCTACGGCATCGCCTGCGACGGCGACCGCACCCTCGCCGGCCGCGTCTCGAAGGCGGCGTTCGAGCGGGGCCTCGTGATCGAGACCTCCGGCGCCCACGACGAGGTGCTGAAGTTCCTGCCCGCGCTCACGATCACCGAGGAGGAGCTCCGACGCGGCCTCGCGATCGTGCGCGAGAGCCTCGCCGCGGTGCTCGCGGGCTGATCGGGCGCCCGAGCAACGAACGCCGAACGCCGAACGCCGAAGGGCGGGCGGGCCCGCCGGCCCGTCCCTCCCTTCGTGCATCCGCTACTTCTTCCGCACCTGCACCTCCTCCGACGGCGCCGACTCGGGCGAGGACCCGATCTCGTTGTGCGCCACGACCGTCGCGCGGTACTTCGCACCGGTCTGCAGGTCGCTGAAGGTCACCATCACCGAGGCGCCTGAGACCTCCTTCACGACCACGGGCTGGTCGTCTCCGCGGGGCGTGAGCGTCACGGTGTAGCCGGTGATCGCCCGGCCGCCGTCGCCGGGTGCGGTCCAGTGCACGGTGACGGATGACGCGCCTCGCGTGACCGTCGGGGCGTCGGGCTGCGCCGGCGCCGTCGGCTCCGGTTCGATCGGTCCGACCTCGGCGGTCGCCGTCGCGGGCGACCACAGCGGCTTCGACGCGGTCACCTCGACCGAGACGGTCGCACCGAGGTCGTCCGCCGTGAGCGCGTATGTCGCGGCATCCGCCCCCTCGATCGCCTCGCCGTCGCGCAGCCAGCGATACGCCGTCGCCGACCATGGCTCCGACACCGCCGCCTCGAGCGTCTGCCCGACCTCGGCGAGCCCGCCGATCGCGACGCCGAGCGGCTCCGGGTCGACGACGGCCTGCGGCGCGACGCTCTCGAGCGTCGGCGTCACGACCTGCATGAGCCCGTCGGCGCCGAACTCGAGCCGGTCGATCGTCGTCTCGCGGTGCGTGCCGTCACCGCCCGGCATGCCGAACCGGTGGTAGGCGATCACCCAGTCGTCGGTGCCGGGGATGTTCAGCACCGAGTTGTGGCCCGTTCCCTTGATGCCGAGCGACAGGTCCTTCTGCAGGATGACGCCGCGATACGTCCACGGACCGTCGACGCTCGTCGCGGTCGCGTAGCCGACGCGGTAGTTCTCCGAGCCGGTGTCGTCGATCGAGTACGTGAGGTGGTACAGCCCGTCGCGGTAGTTCACGAACGAGCCCTCGCGGTACGACGTGAGCCCGGTCATCGTCCGGATCGTCTCCGGCTTGATCGAGACCATGTCGTCGTTCAGCTCGGCGTAGACCGGGCTGCCGTTGCCCCAGAACAGGTAGTGCTTCCCGGTGACGGGGTCGCGGAACGCGGCCGGGTCGATGGCCTGGCCCGACTTCACCGCCTCGCCGTTGGTGATCATCGCCGTCGGCTGCGCGACGAACGGGCCCGCGGGGTCGTCGGCCACGGCGACGCCGATCGTCTTGCGATTGAGCTCGGCGTTGTGACCCGAGAAGTAGAAGTAGTACTTCCCGTCCCGTTCGATGATCGTCGGCGCCCACGCGTTGCCGGTCGCCCACGGCACGTCGCCGTTCGCGCCGTCGAGCGTGAGGATCGGCTCCGCCGAGCGCTCCCAGTCGACGAGGTCCTTCGACGTCCACACGTAGAAGTCCTTGCCGCCCCAGCCCGCGTAGCCGTCGCTCGTCGCGTACAGGTAGTACGTGTCGCCGAACACCGCGATGTTCGGGTCGGCGTACAGGCCCGGCAGCACGGGGCTCGCCATGACGCGGGCCTCGAACGTCCAGGTCGCGGCGGAGCCGTCCGCCGCCGTGAGCACGACCTCGACGGGATCGGCGAGGTCGACCGTGGTGCCCGCGGCGGGCGAGGCGGTCACGCCGTCGGCGGTGTCGAAGACCGGGGCGAGCGCCGAGACATCCGTACCCGGCACGACCGGGAACACCACCGTGCGGGCCGTCGCGTCGACGATCGGGGCGATCTTCAGCGCGTCGGGCTCGGCGAGGGTCACGCCGGCGAGCGCCCCGGTGTTGCCCGAACGGGTGAGCACCTCGCTCGGCGAGAGCGCGCGGTCGTAGAGCGCGAACTCGCGGAACTCGCCGCGGAATCGCCCGTCCGCGGCATACATCGAGCGCCCGAGGTAGTTCGCGAACGTGCTGCCGCCCCCGATGTCGCCGGGGTCGCTCGTCACGTTCGGGTTCCTGGCCACCTGCACGCCGTCGAGGTACAGCGTCGCCGTCGTGCCCTCGAGCGTCCAGGTCAGGTGCACCCAGCGGTCGCGCGGCAGCGCCGTCCCTGCGTTCGCCGTCTGCTCGGTCGACCAGTTGCCCGTCGCGAGGCTCGTGCGATACGCCGAGTCACCGGTCGTGAACAGGTAGCCGTTGCCGACGCCCGAGGCATCCGTGTTGCCCAGGCCGTAGATGAAGTAGTTGCCCGACTGCGCGGGGTCGATCCGAACCTCGGCCTCGATCGTGGCATCCTCGACGCCGGTCAGCAGGTGGTCGGGCAGGTCGACGTAGTCGTCCGAGCCGTCGAGGCGGAGCGAGCCGCCGTCCTGCCAGGCGGCGCCGCCGACGATCGTTCCGTCCTTGCCGTTGCCGGAGCGGTCGGCGAGCACCGTGCCCGAGCCGTCGGTGAAGTCGTAGCGGACGATCTCGCCCTCCTCGTTCGACTCGACGGGCGGCGGGCCGTCGTGCAGCCGCTCGAGCTCGGCCGCGGTGATCGGCACGACGGTGCCGTGGCGCGGGCTCGCGGGCAGGTCGTACTGCGGCGAGACCTGCCAGTCGGGGTTCGAGAGGTCGGCGGTCTCGAGCGGGATGTACCCGCGGCCGCCGTACTCGTCGACGAAGAGGTAGGTCTTCTCGCCGTTGACGTCGCCGGGATTCGACTGGAACACCGTCGGACCCTCGACCGCGCTCGTGCCGGCGTCACGGCCGATGCAGGAGTCGATCATGGTCCACGAGGTCAGCGGTGCGCGCAGCTCGGTCGAGGTCTCCTGGATGATGTCGCTGCAGCCCGTGGTGCCCGCGCCCTCGTCCTTGGTGAACCGGTGGTACGTGTCGCCGGCCTTGATCACGGTCGAGTCGATGCGCGAGATGCCGTCCTGCCAGATCTGCGGCTCGCTGAACGTGACGAAGTCGCGCGTCGTGGCGTACAGCATGCGGTTGTAGGTGTTCCCGGTGTGGCCCGGGTCGTCCTCGGCGTAGAGCTTCGACGCCCAGAACACGACGTACGCGCCGATCGACCCGTCGTAGTACGCCTCGGGCGCCCACGTGTTCCCGGCGGTGTCGGGCGAGACCTTCACGTGCCGCTGCTCCGACCAGTTCACGAGGTCGTGCGATTCCCACACCTCGATGTACTGCGATCCCTGGCGCTGCGAGGAATCCCAGCTCGTGCCGCTGCCGATCGAGAGGTCGGTCGCGATGAGGTAGAACGTGTCGCCCTCGGGCGAGCGGATGAGGAACGGGTCGCGCAGGCCCTTCGTGCCGTACTTCGACGTCAGCACCGGCTGTCCCCCGTTGAGCTCGGTCCAGTCGAGTGCGTCGTTGCCCTCGCTCGCGGCGAAGTAGATGTTCTCGCCCGCCAGCGAGTTGCCCGTGAAGTAGGCGAACGCGTAGCCCTCGAGCGGGTCGAGGTCGATCGCCGCGCGCACGGTCGCGGTGAACTCGCGGGTGGCGGATGCCGCGTTGCGGGTGAGCGTCGCCGTGAGCACGACCTCGGTGTCGACGGCGGGCCGGTCCACGACGCCGTCGATCGCGACGATGGACGGGTCGGACGACGACCACGCGATCCCGGTACCGGCCGGGGCACCGGGGAGCGTCAGGTTGCCGCGCACGTCGTCGAGGTTGACGACCTCGAGTGCGGCGGCGGCCTCGTCGACGATGCCCTGGTCGTCGGCTTCCGCGAGCACGGTCGCCTCGAAGGCGGCGGTGGCCGTCGCATCACCAGACGAGAGCGTCGCCGTGAGGGTGACGGCGGCGTCGCCGGCGGATGCCGCGGGGCGGGTGACCGCACCCGTCGCGGAGATCACCGCGGGGTCGCTCGATTCCCACGAGATCGCGGAGCCGTTGACGCCGCTCGTCGGCAGCGCGACATCCGCCTCGACCGCCGACAGGTCGCCGAGGTCGAGCACGGCGAGGTCGCGGTCCACCCGGGTCTGGGCGCTCGGCGCGAGCGCGGCGACCTCGGACGCCGAGAGCGCGGTGTCGTAGATCCGGAAATCGCGGAGGCTTCCGGCGAGCGTCCGATCGGAGGTGTACACCGAGCGACCGAGGTGGTTCGCGGTCGTGACGCCGCCGCCGATCGAGCCGGGCGTGATGGTCACGTTCGTGTTCTGCGCGACCTGCACGCCGTCGAGGTAGATGCGGGCCGTGTTCGTCGCGTCGTCGAGCGTGTACGTGATGGTCTTCCACACCCCGCGAGCGAGGTTCGCTCCGCTGTTCACCGTCTGCTCGGTCGACCAGTTGCCCGAGGCGATCGAGGAGCGGTACGCGTTGCCCGTCGAGAACAGGTAGCCGTTGCCCGCACCCGAGGTGGTGTTGCCCAGGCCGTAGATGAAGTACGGCGTGGCCTGCGACGACCGGATGAGCACGTCGGTGCTGACGGTGATCGAGGTGAGGCCCGCGAGGAGGTCGTTCGGGAGCCGGACGTGGTCGTCGACGCCGTCGAGCCGCACGCCCTCTCCGCCCGTGAGCGTCGGGCCGCCGGCGAAGGTCGCGTCGCGACCGTTGCCGGAGAGGTCGGCCGCGACGGTGCCGGCGGTCTCGTCGAGGGCGTAGTGGGCGACCAGTCGGTCGTCGACCGCGGCGAGCGCGGGCGGGGTCGAGGCGATCGCGACCGAGGCGCCCATGAGCGCCGCGGTCACCCCCGCCAGTGTTCGTCGAACGGTGAGCTTCATCGCGCATTCCTCCGGACGGTCCCGGCATCGCGGCCGGGTCGCAGACAGTGTCAGTGCGTGATGTTATCGCTCACAATTGACCTGCACAACGGGCGAAGCCCGAAAATACAAGCGATGCGACCGGGGAGATCCGTCCGGTTTGCACGACGGATGTGAACCCTCACATCAGGCGTCGGGCGAGTCGTTCCCGTCCTGCAGGAACGCGAGGACGGCCGCGACCCGTCGGTGCACGCCCGTCTCGGGCAGCCGCAGCTTCGTGAAGATCGCGTTGACGTGCTTCTCGACGGTCGACGACGAGAGGAAGAGCGCCTGCTCGATGCCCGCGTTCGTGCGGCCGCGCGCCATCTCGCGCAGCACCTCGAGCTCGCGCGGCGACAGCGCCGAGAGCGGACTCGACGCGGCCGCGCTGCGGCGCCGCACGAGCGTGTCGACGATCTGCGGGTCGATGACCGAACCGCCCGCGCGCACCTCGCGCAGCGCGTGCACGAGGTCCTCGAGGTCGCCGATGCGGTCCTTCAGCAGGTAGCCGAGCCCCGCCGATCCGTCGGCGAACAGCGCCATCGCGTAGCTCTCGTCGGCGTGCTGCGAGAGCACGACGACGCCCGTCTCCGGCGAGGAGGCTCGGATGTCGTGCGCGGCCTCGATGCCCTCCATGTGATGGCCCGGCGGCATCCGGATGTCGGTGAGCACCGCGTCGGGAGACATCCGCCGCACCGCATCGCGCAGCTCCGTGCCGTTGCCGACCGACGCGACGACGTCGACCTCGCCCGAGTCCTCCAGGAGCCGGCGCACGCCCTCTCGCACGAGGTAGTTGTCCTCGGCGATCACGACGCGGAGCGTGCCGGCCTCATCCATCGGATGCCCCTGCGCCCCGGTCGGTCACCGGCAGTTCGACGAGCACGCGCGTGCCCGCCGGGTCGTTCGGACCGACGCGCACCGTGCCGCGAAGCGCCGCGACCCGGTCGCGGATGTTCGCGAGTCCGCCGTGCGACGCGCGCAGCACCGCCGCAGGGGGTCCGCCGCTCGCTCCCTCTGCACCCCCACCCGCCGCCTCGTCGATCCCGCACCCGTCGTCGCTGATGGCGATGCGCAGCGTGCCGTTCTTCCGGCTCAGGGCGACGCTGGCATGCCGCGCGTGCGCGTGCTTCGCGGTGTTCGCGAGCGCCTCGCGCACCACGTAGTACGCCGTCGTCTCCACGTCGTCGGGGAACCGCTCCGCACGCAGCGCCGCATCCGCCTCGACCTCGAGCGGGATCGGGAACCGCGCGACGCCCGACTCGACCGCCGCGACGAGGCCGTTGTCGCTGAGCACGGGCGGGTGGATGCCGCGGGCGAGCTCGCGCAGGTCGGTGAGCGTGGCACGGGCCTGGTCCTGCAGTTCCGTGAGTTCGGCCGGGGTCAGCTCACCGCGCTGCAGCCGGTTGCGGGCGAGCCGGAGGCCGGCGATCTGCGCGACCACGTCCTGCTGGATCCCGTCGTGCAGGTCGCGTTCGAGCCGGCGCCGCTCGTCGTCTTGCGCCGCGACGAGCCGCTCGCGCGAAGCGGTCAGCTCGTCGAGCTGCGCGGCGAGCTGCGCGGTCAGGCGCAGGGTGGCGACGGATGCCGCGGCCTGGCCGGCGACCGTGCGCAGCAGCGTCCGCTCGTCCTCCGAGTAGTCGCCGCGCCGGCGCGGACCGACCTCGATGCGCCCGAGCACCTCGTCGCCGTGCAGGAGGTCGCACGTCTCGACCGGGCCCGGCGTCCCGGCCTCGGCGTCTCCTGCGACGACGTCGGGCAGGGCCTCGGCGACGCCGTAGCCGGTTCCGACGGCGTCCGGGTCGGCCGCGGCATCCGTCGTCGACGTGCGGATGCGCACCCACGACGCGTCGAGCCCGAGGCGCACCGCCTCGGCGAGCCTGGCCAGGAGGTCGCGCGGCTCGCCGGCGTGCTCGAGCTGCGTGCCGAGGTCGGCGAGCATCGCGAGTTGGCGATCGCGGTCGCCGAACAGGGCCCGGTGGAGGCGGCGCTGGAGCCAGCTGCGGACGGGCAGCAGCGCGACCGCGACCGCCGTGGTCAGCAGGATCGCCGGGGCGGCGCGGAGCGGAGGCGTGAGCAGCACGGCCGGCGTCGCGACCGCGGCCGCGTAGACCACGGTGATGAGCAGGTTCGACGATCGCGCGACGAGCCGGCCGCGATCGCCGGGCGCGATCTCGAACGCGCCGTAGCGGAAGATCCCGTGGATCGCGGCGATCGGGAGGGCGATGAGCGAGGCGTACACGAGCAGTTCGACGCCGGGGAAGCCCGGGACGAACGTCCAGAGGGCGAACGCGACCCCGGAGGCCGCGATGGTGAGCGCCATCACGCGGGTCCGGGCTCGCACGTCCGGGGTTCCGAACAGCGCGCGCGTCCCGATGACGGCGAGCCCGAGCGCCATCGCGACCCACGCCTGCACCGATGCGGCCAACACCACGGGTGCCGCCCACTCCAGCCACGGAACGGCGAACGGGTTCGGGATCGCCTCGCCGCTGATGCCGAGGTACGGCGACGTCACCACGTACGGACTGGTCACGAGCGTGAGCACCCCGGCCAGGGCCGGCAGCCACAGGAGGGGCATCACCGCGCGCTGCCACCGCTGCTCCGGAACGCCGTCGGGGAAGGTCGCGAACACCACGAGGAACGCCGCCGTGGCCAGCCCGTCGGCCGTCAGCCCGAGCACGTTGAACAGCGGGAACCAGGGCTCGGCGACGATCTCCGCGTTCCGCTGCACGAACGTCTCGTACGCCGAACCCGCGAGCAGCGCCGTCGCGGCGAGCGCGATGAACACCGCCGTGCGCGACGACGACACCGTGAGCAGCCACATCCCGAAGACGAAGAAGGGGAGGATGCCGAGCAGCGGCCAGCCGAGGCCGTGATCGACGTTCGCCTCGATGACTCCGCGCACGACGACGACGTACACCAGCGACGCGACGCCGATCGGGCCGAGTACGGCAAGGCACACCCACCTGCGCTCCACGACTCCATGGTCCTCCTGTCGGCGCCTCCACGGGAGGGGGTCCTCCGCGTCCGCCCTTGGAGGCTGGCCCCCACCCGTTCTGCGGGCCGCCGCCAGGCAGGCTCCGGTTCCCCGCGATCCGGCGTGCGGCCTGTGCGAGAACCCTGTCCTTCGAGCGGATGCCGCGACCGGGCGGCCCGCACGAACAGGGAGTCGAACCATGCAGAAGCTCTACACCGGCCTCGCCTGGACCGTCGCGGGCGCCGTCGTCGTCCAGGCCGCCGCGATCGCGTTCGCGTTCGGCGGCATGCTGAACCTCGTCTCGGAGGGCGGCGTCGTCGACAAGGCGCTGCTCGAGAGCTTCCAGGCCGCGGGGGTCGGCGAGATGGGGTTCCTGATCCACGGCCTCGTCGGCGGCATCGTGATCCCGCTGGTCGCGCTCGTGCTGCTCGTGGTCTCGTTCTTCGTCCGCGTGCGCGGCGCGAAGCTCTGGGCGGCGATCACGTTCGGCCTCGTCGCGCTGCAGGTCACGCTCGGGTTCTCGATCACCGACGTGCCCTACCTCGGGCTCATCCACGGCGCGAACGCGCTCGCGGTGGTCGCGGCCGCGTCGATCGCGGCGCTGCGCGCGCGAGCCGGCCGCCCGGCCACGGCCGCCGACGCACCGGTCGCCGACGAGGGGGCGACCACCGATGCCGTCGCGGCGTGACCGCCTGCGGTGCGGCGTCGTCGCCGTCGCGGTCGTGACCGCGCTCGGCGCCGGCGCGCTCGCGTGGAGTTCCACGCTGCTCGGCGAGTACTCCGTGATGGACATGGGCGCCGGTGCGCACGGCGGCGCCGCGCACGCGCACGGCGCCGCGGCATCCGGAACCGCCTCGGACCTCGGAACCCGCGGCGGGGTCGACGTGACGGAGCTCGTGGCGGATCCCGACCGCCCGGCCGACGTGCACGTCGACCTCGTCGCGCGCGCCGAGACCATCGAGGTCGAGGGCGGACACCCCGTCGAGGGATTCACCGTGAACGGCACCTCGCCGGGCCCAGAGATCCGGGCCACGCAGGGCGACCTCGTCGACGTGACGCTCGAGAACGAGTCGGTGGCGGATGGCGCGACGCTGCACTGGCACGGCATCGACGTGCCGAACGCGGCCGACGGCGTCGCGGGCATCACGCAGGACGCGGTGCCCATCGGCGGCCGGTTCACCTACCGCTTCGTCGTCGAGGACGCGGGCACCTACTGGTACCACTCCCACCAGGTCTCGCACGACCAGGTCGTCCGCGGGCTCCTGGGCGCGATCGTGGTCGACCCGGCCGACTCGGCCGATCCGGCGGATGCCGCCGGCGCCGACCCGGCCGACGCCGCCCCGGCGGACCTCGACGTGACCGCACTGCTGCACGTCTACGGCGGGCAGCACACGCTGAACGGCCGCGCCCTCGACGAGCGCGTCGCGGCGGCGCCCGGCACGACCGTCCGGGTCCGGGTGATCAACACCGACTCCGGCACGGCGGCCGTCTGGGCGTCGTCGCCGTTCCGCGTCGTCGCGATCGACGGCCGCGAGGTGAACGGGCCGACCGACGTCGACGGCGAGCGCCTGCTGGTGCCGGCCGGCGGGCGAGCGGATGTCGCGGTCACGGCGCCGCCCGACGGCAGCGTGCTGCGCCTGCGCACGGGCGGTGCGCGGAGCCTCCTCATCGGGGACCCGACCGCCCCTGAGCCATCCGCCCCGCAGCCGTCGGAGACCCTCGACCTGCTGGGCTACGGCACGCCCGACCCGGGCGCGATCGACTTCGACCCCACCGCGCCCGACCGCAGCTACGAGTACGCCATCGGCCGCCGGCCCGGCCTCATCGACGGTCGCCCGGGCTACTTCTGGACGATCAACGGCCGCCTGTTCCCCGACGTGCCGATGTTCGAGGTCGCCGAGGGCGACGTGGTCGCGATGCGGATCCGCAACGACTCGGGCGAGGTGCACCCTATGCACCTGCACGGGCACCACGTCGTCGTGCTCGCGCGCGACGGCGTCGCGGCATCCGGCAGCCCGTGGATCGTCGACTCGCTCGACGTGCACCCCGGCGAGAGCTACGACATCGCGTTCATCGCCGACAACCCCGGCATCTGGAGCGACCACTGCCACACGCTGCAGCACGCGGTCGACGGGCTCATCGCGCACGTGATGTACGAGGGCGTCACGACCCCGTTCACGATCGGCCCCGAGTCCGGCAATCGGCCGGACTGACTAGGCCGTCGCGACCGTGACCGGCCGCGCGTGCGCGAGCGCCCACTCGAGCGCGTGGTCGGCGACCTCCTCCCAACCGGGCTCGGCGCAGATCCAGTGCGAGCGGCCGGGGAACTCGACGTATTCGGTGACCGCCGGCGACTTCGCGTAGTGCTTCGCGTTCGACCGGTTCACCGACGGCGGCATGATGTGATCCTTCTCGCCGCCGATGAAGAGCAGCGGAGCCCGGTCCTTCGCGTAGTCGACCCAGGTCTCCTGCATACCGGGCTTGAAGTTCGCGATGAGGCCGTACGCCCACACCCAGTTGCCCGGCGCCGCGATCGCGTACTTCTGCCACACCGCGTCGGACTCCTCGCGTGTGAGCGTGTTCGCGAACGCGTAGTGGAACTCCTCGGGCGTGAAGGCGACGGCCTTGTGCCGGTTCGCGGGGTTCTTCAGCGCGGGGAAGAGCGACTTCACCTGCGAGAGCGGGGTGACCCGCACGCCCTCGGTGGGCGCGGAGTCGACCACGACGGCCGAGGCGCCGAGCCCGCGTGCGAGGAGCAACTGGGTGAGCGTGCCGCCGAACGAGTGCCCCATGATGATCGGCGGCTTCGGCAGCGCCTCGATGACGCCGGCGAGATGGTCGACGGTCTCGGGCACGGTGAGGTTCGCGATGACGTCGGGGTTCTCGCGGAGCGCCTCGACCTCGATCTCGAAGCCCGGGTAGCCGGGGGTGAGCACGGTGAAGCCCTTCGCCTCGAAGTGGGCCTTCCAGCCCTCCCAGCTGCGCGGGGTCATCCAGAGGCCGTGCACGAGCACGACCGTGTCGGGGGCGTCGGGTGCGGGGGTGGTCTGGTCGGTCATGATGGGTTCCTTTCCGGGATGGTGTCGGGTGCTCAGGAGTCGATGAACGCGAGCAGGTCGGCGTGCAACCGGTCGCGATCGGTGTCGGGCAGGCCGTGCGCGCCCTCCTCGTAGACGAGCAGGGTGGCGCCGTCGACCATCGCGGCCGAGCGCCTGCCGCCGACCTCGAACGGCACGACCTGGTCGTCGTCGCCGTGGATCACGAGGGTCGGCACGTCGACCTTCGCGAGGTCGTCGCGGAAGTCGGTCGCCGAGAACGCCGCAACGCACTCGTACGCGGCGCGGTGCCCGCAGGCCATCGACTGCAGCCAGAACGCGTCGCGCGTGCCCTGCGAGATGTCGGTGTTGCGGTTGTGGCCGAAGAACGGCCCGTCGGCGAGGTCGCGGTAGAACTGCGCGCGGTCGGATGCCTCGTCCGCGCGGATGCCGTCGAACACGTCGATCGGCAGGCCCTCCGGGTTGTCGTCGGTGCGGAGCATCAGCGGCGGCACGGCCGAGACGAGCACGAGCTTCGCGACGCGCGCACTGCCGTGCCGGCCGAGGTAGTGCACGATCTCGCCGCCGCCAGCCGAGTGGCCGACGAGCGTGAGGTCGGAGAGCTCGAGGTGGTCGAGGAGGCACGCGAGGTCGTCGGCGTACGTGTCCATCTCGTTGCCGTCCCACGTGCGGCTCGAGCGCCCGTGGCCGCGGCGGTCGTGCGCGATCGCGCGGTGGCCGTGCTCGGCGAGGAACCGTGCGGCGGCGGCCCAGGCATCCGAGTTCACCGGCCAGCCGTGGCTGAGGAGGACCGGGCTGCCCGCGCTCCCCCACTCGGTGTAGAAGATCTCGGCGCCGTCGTCGGCGATGACGTACGGCATGCGGTCTCCCGAGGTCGGTGCGAGGTTCGATGCGAGCGGTTGGGTGCGAGCGGTTCGGTGCGAGCGGATGCCTCGATGCTCGCGCCGGCGCGCACCCGCCCGAACCACGTGGGGCTCGTAGTCGTGACCGGGTCGGGCGGATCAGTCCGCCGGCAGGCGCTCGGCGAGCTGGCGTCGTGAGGTGACGCCCAGCTTCCGGAACACCTTGCGCAGGTGGTAGTCGACCGTGTTCGAGCTGATGAAGAGCGTCGCGCCGATCTCGGCGTTGGTGCGCCCGTCGGCGGCGAGACGTGCGATCGTCGCCTCGCGCGGTGTGAGCTCGTCGATGCCCGGGTCGCCGGGGACGTGGTGGGTCACGTGCTCCCCCGTCGCCTCGAGCTCGCGCCGCGCACGCCCGGCGAACGCCGGTGCGCCGGCGCGTTCGAAGATCGCGAGCGCGAGCCGGAGCTGCTCGCGCGCCTCCCGTCGTCGCTTCATGCGCCGGAGCCATTCGCCGTAGACGAGGTGCGCACGGCCGAGGTCGGCTCGGGCGGTCGAGCGGGTGAGGTGGTCGATCGCCGCGAGGTACCGCGGCTCGGCCGAGTCGTCGTCGGCGAGCAGCGCGGCGCTGCGCTCCGCGAGGCCGCGGATCCACGGGGTGCCGCTCTCCGCCGCGAAGACGTCGAGCCGCGCGGCGGCTGCGCGCACGTCGGCCGTCCGGCCGCTCCGCACCCCCGCCTCGACGAAGTCGGGCAGCTGCTGGTACGTCACCTGGAGGAACTCGCGCGCGACGAGCGGCTCGAACCGGTGGAACGCGTCGCGGTAGTGCCCGTCCGCGATCTCGCGGATGCCGAGCCCGGTCATCGCGACCGTCCACGCACCGGCGAAGCCCGTCGCGAGGATGCCCTCGGCGACCTGCTCGACGAGCTCGGTCGGAGCGCCCGACCACGCGAGGTAGGAGGCGTTGACGACCTGCTCGGCGTCGTAGCCGATGGCGCGCCGGAGTTCCCGGACCTGCTCGATGTACCGGCCGGAGGCCGCGGGGTCGCCCCGCACGAGTTCGACGAGGCTGAGCAGCCACAGCATGGTGTCGACGGTCCGGAGCGCCCCGACGTCGCGCGCGGCGCGCAGCGCGCGTCCGAGGAGCTCGATGCAGGTGCGCTCGTCCCACAGCGCCATCGTCAGTGCGACGCCGACCGAGCCGAGTTCGGACAGCTGCGCGTCCTCCATGCCCCGGATCAGTTCGACCGCGTCGCGCATGACCGGCACGGCCTCGTCGTAGGGCTGCAGGATGTGCGCCGCGAGGGCCCGGAGCAGCACGGCCGTCTCCCCCGGGGCGACGTCGATGCCGGCCGCGAGGCGCTGCCCGAGTTCGGGGAGCGTGGCGCCGCGGACCGCCCACTCGGCCGTGAGCTCGCCCTCGAACGCGCGCAGCAGAGCTCGCTGCTCGAACTCCGGGGCGAGGCCGTGCGCGAGGTCGGCGACGCGCAGCATCGTGGCCGCGCCGTCGACGACGCCGTCATGGTCGGCGACGAAGAGCGCGAGCAGCGAGCGAAGGGCCAGCACGCGGCCGAGCGAGATCGGGTCGAGGCGGTCCTCGTCGAGGCGGCCCAGGAGCTCGAGTGCGAGCTGCGCGGCTCCGGCGATCGAGGCGGCCTCGGCGGCCGCGATGAGCCGTGCATCGCGCGCGGGCCCGGTGGGGGTGAGGTCGGCCGCCCGGACGAGCAGCCTGGCGCGCGACGCCGTGCCGCCGCGCCCGCCGGCGGTGTCCGCGACGGCCTCCATGCGGGCCGCGACCCGCTCGTCGGTGCCGACCGTCGCCGCGGCGGCGTGCCAGACCGCGACGTCGGCACGGCCCAGGCCGTCGGCGACGGCCCCGAGCGCCTCGTGCGCGCGTCGCCGATCCGCCTCGGACACGCCGTTGTACACGGCGGCGCGGACGAGCGGATGCCGGAAGGCGACGCGGCCGCGCAGCGAGACGAGCTGCGCGTCCTCCGCCGGCCCGGCGGCATCCGCCGGCATGCCCAGGCGGTCGGCAGCCGCCTCGATCAACGCCCGGTCGCCCGTCGACTCGGCGGCGGCGACGAGCAGCCAGAGCCGGGTGTCCTGCGGGATCGCGGCGAACCGCCGCAGGTAGTGGGCTTCGAGTCGCTCCCCGACGGGCGCCGGTGTGGGTGCGAGCGTGGATGCGGTCAACTCCCTCGCGGTGAGGTCGTGGGCGAGGTCGATGAGCGCGAGGGGGTTGCCCCCGGTCTCCTCCGCGATCCGCCGCGCGACGTACGGGTCGATCGCCTCGTCCGCGGCGCGATCGAGCAGGCGCACGGCATCGAGCGGGTCGAGTCCGGCGAGCTCGAGCACCGGCACTCCGGCGACGGCGGTCGGCGCGATCGCATCCGCTCGCCCGGCGAGCAGCAGCGCGACCCGCTCGGCCTGCAGGCGCCGACCGACGAACGCGAGGACCTCGAGCGACTCGGCGTCGAGCAGGTGGGCGTCGTCGACGACGCACAGCACCGGCTCGGCCTCGCCCGCCGCGGCGAGGACGGACAGCACGCCGAGGCCCACCAGGTAGCGATCGGGCGGCTCGCCGCGGTCGAGCCCCGCCGCGATGCGGAGCGCGGCCGCCTGTCGGGGCGGCAGCCCGTCGACGAGGTCGGCGAACGGCGTCCCGAGCCGCTGCAGCGCCGCGTACGGCATCGCCGACTCCGCCTCGAATCCGTTGGCGCGCACGACGAGCAGTCCGCGCGCGGTTCGGACCGTCTCATCGAGCAGGGTGCTCTTGCCGATGCCCGGTTCGCCACGGACGAGAAGCGCCCCGCCGCGCCGGTTCCGGGCGCCGCCGAGCAGCGCAGCCAGACGTTCGAGCTCGGGCGCGCGTCCGAGGAGCAGGGGGGATTCGGCGTCGATGCGGAAACCGTATCCCTCCCGCCGCGCCCGCGTCTACGACGCGAGCCGCGAGCGGACCGCGGCCCGCAGTCGGCCGCCGAGACGTCGCGAATGGCGGGTGCGAACCGCCATCCGCGACGCTTCGATGCGCACGGCGGCCGACGGCGGGCGATCGACGGCGGCGGCCGCCCGCGGGGATCACCCGCTCAGATCGCGGCGCCGACGAGCGCCTCGCCGAGCGGCGTGCGCTGGTGCAGCATGCGCGAGCCGTCGCGGCGGCTCGCCACGAGCCCCGCCTCGCGGAGCACCGTGAGGTGATGTGACGCGGTCGAGATCGCGAGGCCCGAGTCCGTCGCCACCTGCGACGTGGTCCGCGCCTCGTGCGCGGCGAGCAGGATGCCGGCCCGAGCGGGGCCGAGGAGCGCGGCGAGCGCCTCGGCGAGCGCCGTGGCATCCGTCGCCCAGTTCTCGGTGACGCCCTGCGCCGGGTAGAAGAGGGTGGGCTGCGCGGGCGGCTCGGTGAGCACCATGCAGCGCCCGCCGCCGAGCACCGACGGCACGAGCACGATGCCCGAGCCCCGGCAGTCGAGCACCTCGGAGTGCTGGGTCAGCTCGACGCGCAGCGCGCCCTCGTGCCACTCGACCGTGCGGTGCAGGCCCGCGGCCATCTCGGCGATGCCGTCGGTCGCGATGCGGCGGGCGCGCACGGCGATGTCGGCGCGGAGGATCCGCTCGAGCTGCGGCCACACGGGCTCGACGAGCGCCGCCCAGAGTTCGAGCCACGCGTCGGCGATCATCGCCCGCGCACGCGGGAGGTCGTCGAGCATGCGCAGCACGGCCTGCCGCCGCGCTCCCGTCGAGCGGACGACGACCTTGCCGAGGTCGACCCGCAAGAGCTCGTCGGGCACCTCCCGCAGCCGCGCGGCCTCGTCGGCGGGCTCGAGGTCCCACGTGGGCGTGGTCGTGAAGAAGTCGGGGAAGTAGCCCGACTCGCGCACGAGGAGTGCGACGAGCTCGAACGCCTCGCGCGGCACGTGATCGCGCACGCTGCGCAGCCACCCCCACTGCAGCGGATGCTCGGCCGGACGCTGCAGCACCCGGACCGCGTGGCACACCTCGTGCCCGGGCGAGACGCCGAACCGGATCGCCGACACGTCGCCCGGCGCGAGGCGGAAGTCGACGTAGCGGCGCTGCGTCGCCGTCTCCCGGGCGTGCCGCCCGAGCGTCGCCGGTTCCACCCGGCCAGCATCCCACGTCGGCGCCGATGTTTCGATCCAGATCGAAACAGTTCCCGAGCGGATGCCGCGGCGGGAGCCTTGCACCAGACACCGCAGCACCCGCCGAACGGCCGGGCCGCGGCATCCGCCACCGCCACCCACCACGAATCGAGGCCGCCGTGAACCCCGCCGAGATCACCCTCGCACCGACCATGACGGCGCCGGCCGGCGACCTCGTCGTGACGGCCGAATCGCTGCGCATCGGCACGGGTCGCACGCGCCGCTTCGTCGGCCTCGACCACGGTGCCGGCATCTCCTACTTCTTCGTCGACAACGAGCCGGGCGAGGGGCCGGGGCTGCACTGGCATCCGTACACCGAGACCTGGGTCGTGCTCGAGGGCACGGCCGAGATCACCATGGGCGAGCGCCGCCTGGTCGCCACGACCGGCGACACCGCGACCGTGCCCGCCGGCGTCTGGCACCGCTTCGAGAACGTCGGCGAGGGCCGGCTGAAGGTGCTCTGCATCCACGCGTCCGCCGTCATCGTCCAGACCTGGGCCGACGAGGACTGAACCGACCGTTCCACCACCACCGAAGGAGAACCCCATGTCGTTCCAGGCGTACCTCGACAACATCGAGGCCAAGACCGGGCTCACCCCGCGGCAGTTCGTCGCGCTCGCCGACGAGAAGGGCTTCGGGCCCGGCACCAAGGCGACGCCCATCGTGCAGTGGCTCGCCGAGGACTACGACCTCGGCCGCGGGCACGCCATGGCGCTCGTGCACGTCATCACGAAGGGCCCGCAGATCAGCGCGAAGCACGTCGACAGCGGCGGCACCCACAGCGATCCGACCGACGAGCTCTGGCTCGACGGGGCGGCGACGAACCCGAATCGCTGACCGGGCTCGACCGGCGAGCGCCGGCGCCCGGACGGTCGGGGCCCCGGCGGCCTCGTTCCCGTCGGGGCGTCGGGCTACGCTGGCGACGCACCCCGCTCGGACGGTCCGGGCGGGACGCGCTGGAGTCGACCCGATGACACAGACCGACCCGACCACGACCGGCACGAGCCCGACCCACCCGAGCCCAGCCCACCCGAGCCAAGCCCACCCGAGCCCAGCCCACCCGAGCCCGACCGAAGCGAGCCCGGCCGACCCTGCCGGCCAGCTCCCCCTCGGCGAGCCGACGGAGTTCGAGACGCCGCTCGGCACGTTCCCCGCCGTCGCCGGCGACGGCGTCGTGCGCGTGCGCAACGTCCGGTACGCGACCGCCCGACGCTTCGAGGCGCCGGTCGCCGCCGAGATCCGGCCCGACGAGGCATCCGCGCTGCAGGATCGCCGGATCGCGTGCCCTCAGCCGCAGAGCCCGAGCGACGAACTGCTCGGCCGCCCGCTCCGGGGGGTGGAGTTCGACGAGGACTGCCTCCGGCTCACGATCACCGTCCCGGAGGGCGCGCCCGACGAGGCCATGCCAGTGCTGGTCTGGGTGCACGGCGGCTCGCACGTCTCGGGCGCCGGCGACCTCGCGGGCTACGACCCCGCCGCCCTCGTGCGCGAGCAGCGGGTGGTCGTCGTGTCCGTCACCTCGCGCCTCGGGCTGCTCGGCTACCCGACGGATGCCGCGCACCCGGCGAACCTCGGCCTGCTCGACCTCATCGCGGCGTTCCGTTGGGTCGGCGAGCACATCGCCGCCTTCGGCGGCGACCCCGAGCGGATCACGGCCATCGGCCAATCGTCGGGCGGCGACGCGCTCGCGCACCTGATCGCCGCCGACGACGCCCGCGGACTGTTCCGGCGCGTCATCCTGCAGAGCGCACCGCTCGGCATCCGCACCGGGCGCGCCGACATGCAGCGACGCATGGCGGATGCCGCGGGCCCCCTCTCCCCGGACGCGACGCTCGAGGAGCTGTTCGCCGCGCAGGCACGGGCGAAGGAGGCCGCGGCGGGATCCGGACTCCGCTCGGCGATGCCGTTCGGTCCACGTGCCGGGGTCGCGCCGCTCCCGCCCGAGGACCGCATCGAGGCCGCCTGGCGCGAGCACGCCCCGGGCCTCGACGTGCTCGTCACCTGGAACCGCGACGAGACCGCGTTCTTCTTCGAGGTCGACCCGAAGCTCGCCGCGCTCGCCGCGCGACCCGTCGTCGGGTCGTGGCTGCGCCGCCTGATCGTGGCGCGGACGACGAACGCGGTGTACCGCTCCGGTTCACGCCGGTTCGCGCGGATCCTCGACCGCGGCGGCGCCGAGGTGCGGGTCGCCGAGTTCGACGGGCACCCCGACGGCAGCCGGATCGGGTCGGCGCACGCGATCGAGGTCGCGCTGCTGTTCCCGGCCACCGAGGCCTGGACCGGCACCCCGCTGCTCGCGCCCGACGGCGCTCGGAGCCTCGTCGCCGCGGGCGCCGCGCTCCGCGCGGCATGGGCGGAGTTCGCCCGCACCGGCTCGTTCCCCGCCGGGTACGTGCCGACCGGCCACGGCTGGGCGGGCAGCCTGCTGGCGAGGCGCGTGTGAGCGCAGGGAACGCGCCGGCGGACGAGAACGCGCCGGCGGACGAGAACGCGCCGGTCGACGAGACCGCCGCGGCGGCGTTCTGGGAGGAGTACCGCGCCGCCCGCCCCGAACGCGCGCTCGACACGGAACCCCCGAGCGTCGAGGTCTTCGGCGACCATCCGGCGCTCACCGACGAACTGCTGGTGCTCGTGCTCGACGGCACCAAGCGCGCCACGGCCTCGCTCGTCGCCGAGTTCCGCCACGAGGGGCAGCCGCTCCCCCGTGTCGGCAGCCACTGGATCGCGTGCGACTCGGCCGGCAGTCCGCGGGCGATCCTCCGCAGCACCGAACTCCGCATCGGACCGTTCTCGAGCGTCGACGCCGCGTTCGCGTACGACGAGGGCGAGGACGACCGCACCCTCGGATCGTGGCAGGAGAACCACCGACGGTACTGGCGGCGGGTCTGCCCCGGAATCGGGATCGCGTGGCACGACGACCTCGAGGTGGTGTTCGAGCGGTTCGAGGTCGCCTGGCCGCCCGAGGCCGCCGACCGCTGACGGCGACCTCGCCCCGCGCCCACCGTCGATCCCTCGCCGGTGTCGGCGGCATGGGCGAGCATGGCCGCATGCGCGACGACGTCATCACCTGGCTCCTCGACGGCGACCCGAGCGTGCGCTGGCAGGTCATGCGCGACCTGCAGGGTGCACCCGACGACGCCATCGACACCGAACGCGCGCGGGTCGCGACCGCGGGCTGGGGTGCGCGGCTCCTGGCGGCGCAGGCCGACGACGGATACTGGGGCGGGCAGGTCTACGGTCCGAGTCGCGAGCGCGACTCGGTCATGTGGACCCTGCAGGTCCTGCGGAACCTCGGTGCGCCGCCGGACGCGGCGCCCGTGCGCGCCGCCGTCGACCGCGTCGTCGCCGACGTGGTCTGGGCGGAGTTCGACGACCTCCCGTACTTCAGCGGCGAGGTCGAGGAGTGCGTGAACGGCGGCGTCCTGGCGAACGCCGCGTACTTCGGCGTGCTCGGCGAGGGCAGCGACCGGATCATCGCGCGCCTGCTCGATGAGGCGCTGCCCGACGGCGGGTGGAACTGCGAGCCGGCCGACGAATCCCAGCGCTCGTCGTTCGACTCGACCCTGTGCGTGATCGAGGGGCTCCTCGAGTACGAGCGCGCGACCGGGTCGGCCGACGCCGCGGTGACCGACGCCCGACGCCGCGGCGAGGAGTACCTGCTCGAGCGCAGCCTCTTCCGCCGGAGGTCGACGGGCGAGCTCGTGAAGCCGCGCTACACGAACTTCTCCTTCCCGACCTACTGGTTCTACGACGTGCTGCGCGCGCTCGACCACTTCCGCGCTGCCGGCGGCCCCGCCGACGCACGGCTCCGGCCAGCACTCGACCTCGTCCTCGAGCAGCAGGGCGACGACGGGCGATGGCGTGCCGGCCGGAGCTGGCCCGGCGGCAACCGGTACGAGGTCGACGCGCCCGAGGGCGAGCCGAGCCCGTGGAACACGCTGCGCGCGCTGCGCGTGCTGCGGTGGGCCGATCCGGCGTCGGTCGGCTGACGATGGCGATCGAGGTGCGGGCGGCATCCGCCTTCGCAGACGTGGCCGCGGTCCTCGGACCCAAGCGGCCCGATGCGAGCGTGTGCTTCTGCCTGAGCTACCGGCTGACCTCGTCGAAGGAGAACCAGTCGCTCACCGGGCCCGCCCGCGGCGAGCGCGTGCGCGAGCTCTGCGCACAGGATCCGGCGCCCGGAGTGATCGCCTACGACGGCGACGAACCCGTCGGCTGGGCGGCGATCCATCCGCGCGCCGACACGAGCTTCGCCACGAACCGGCGCATCCCCCACGTCGACGACCTCGACGTGTGGTCGCTGTGGTGCGTCCGCGTCCGCCCGGGCCACCGCAAGCAGGGCATCTCCCACCACCTCATCGAGGGCGCGGTCGCGTTCGCGCGCGAACACGGCGCTCCGATGGTCGAGGCCTATCCCGTCGACAACCGCGGCGAGAGGGTCGACCTCACGATGGCCTACGTCGGCACCCGCGCCGCGTTCGAGCGCGCCGGCTTCGAGAAGGCCGCCGACACGACGAGCGTGCTGAACGGCTTCCCGCGCATCCTGATGCGTCGCGACCTGCGCTGAACGCGCAGGCCGCGACGCCGTCAGGGCTTCGGAACCGTCAGGGCTTCGGGACGAGCTCGATCTTGATCGCCTCGACGCGCTTCGCCTGGCCGGTCGTGCCCGCCGTCTGCCCGTCGGCGACCCACGACTGCCAGCCGATGCCCTGCACGTGGGCGCTGTACCTGATGGAGTAGTGCGCGGCGATGTCGCCCGTGAGCTGGATCTGCAGCGCCTCCATCCTCAGGTTCTGGCCGACGGTGCCGATGTAGTTCGGCGAGTTCGTCCACGGCATCCAGCCGAGGCTCTGCACGTGCGCCCGGTACTGGATCCCGCCCGAGTACTCGCTGCTCACGACCGACGCCTCGAGCGCCTGCATGGCGAGCGACTGCCCGGTGGTGCCGGCGACCGCGCCGTCCGAGACCTCGGACATCCACCCGATCTTGGCCACGTGGGCGCGGTAGAAGACCGAGCTGCCGACGACCGGCTCGCGCTCGATGAGTCGGATCTGCACGGCCTCGATCGGCAGGCCCCGACCGGTGGTGCCGGTGACCGCGCCGTTCTCGACCCAGGGCATCCAGCCGACCTTCGCGACGTGCGCGCGGTACTCGATGTCGAAGTTCGACGCGAGCTGGTCGGTGAGCCGGAACTGGAGCGCCTCGAGCCGGAGGCCACGACCGGTCGTACCGAGCACGGTGTCGCCGTTCTGCCATCCGGTCCAGCCGATGCTCTGGACGTGTCCGCGGCTCTGCAGCACGCCCGACAGCCCGTTCGCATCGAGCTCGAGATCGAGCGCCTCGACTCGGAGCGACTTGCCCGCGGTGCCCGCGACCTGTCCGCCGGTGCGGCTCTGCTGCCAGCCGAGACTCTGCACATGGGCCGAGTAGGTGAGCATCGGGTTGCCCACGCCGTACACGGTGGCGAGGTGGGCGATGCGTCGCTCGACCCAGTCCCTCAGGTAGTCGACCTCGCCCTGCCACGTGTCGGCGATGACGTGACCGCCGTTGAACTCGCCCGGTCCGCCGAGCACGTCCCACGTGTCGAAGTTCGCGTCGGCCGATTCGGGGATGCCGGCGGCGTACTCGTCGATCTTCGTCGGCAGTTCGTCGATGATCGCCTTGAGCTCATTGTCGTAGAGGTCTCGGACCGCCTCGACGAACTCGGGGATCCGCATGAACTGGGTGTACCAGCCGTTGCCCTTGTTCCGGAAGAACTGCCCGTTCATCACGTAGTCCTGGCGCGGATCGCCGCCGAGGTTCTCCGAGACGTACTCCGCGAAGGCGCTGTCGAAGTCCCACACCGGTCCGGCGTGCAGGACGTCGTTCACGCCGTCGCGCCAGAAGAACACGCTCGACTGCGTGATCTCGGGGTTCTCCGCGACCTCGAACACGAAGTAGTACTTGATGAACGACTCGACGTCGATCAGGGCGCTGAGCGCGTCCCAGTCCGGATCGTTCGCGTACAGGTGCGACTCGATCTCGTCGAGGTAGTCCTGGATGTCCGCGTAGGCATCGGCCAGCGGCGGCGCCAGCGGGTCGTCCACGTCCTCCACGGCGTCCTTCAGCACGAACAGCGTGTTGCTGCGCTGCGTGTGGAAGTAGAAGTCCTCGGCGGTGCCGTAGTTGTTGTCGAGCTCGAGCAGGATCCCGCCGGGGTCGGCGAGCTCGAGCCGGTTCTTCTTGACCTCGACCTTCTCGCTCAGCAGGTAGTTGCCGAGGTACTCGCCGTTGATCGTGAGGTCCACGAACCGCGAGTCCGGGGTTCCCGGCAGGCCGAACGCCGCCGCGAGGTCGTAGGCGACCTTGTTGCGCAGCAGCGACGGGTCGGCGTGGTTGGCGAGCAGGATCCACGTCTTCGCCGACTGCATGCCGAGGATCGGCGTCGAGCTGTCGAACTTGATCTGGTACGGCTTCTTGTCGAGCGTCCAGGTGAAGTTGCCGCGGCCCTTGATCTCCTCGAGGGAGGCGTCGGTGAGGTTGTTCGCCGCGTTCGCGGGGTCGACGAGCGTGAGCAGCGAATGATCTTCAGTGTCCGGGTCGACGGGGATCTCGTCCTTCGACGCGTTCAGGTCGCCGTCCAGCGAGTAGCCCTCCGGCAGCTGGATCGAGATCGACGGGACGTCGTTGACGATCTCCGGCGGGGCGGCGAGGGCCTGGGCGGCGAGCTGCTGGGCCTCGGGCTGCGGCGAAGCGGTCTTCTCAGGCGGCGCCGCGGGTTCCGTCGCCTCGACCGGAGCCGCGGGCTCGGTCGGGGCCGGCGACTCCGGCGGCGGCGCCTCCGTCGTCTCGACCGGGGCGGATGGCGGCAGCTCCTCGGCCAGCGCGGGCGAGAGCCCGAGCGGGAGGGCGAGTGCGAGTGCGGCGGCGATCGCCAGTGACAGGATTCCGGGTCGTGCGGTGCGCATCGGGTCCTCCTCGACCTTGGTCGACCGCGCCCCTCGCGTTGGTCTCGGTGGGTGCGGGGGGTTGCGGGTTTGGCGAGGAGGCTACTCCGGAGTCGACCCCCCGGAGGAGGTCCATCGGCCCGGTCACACCCGTTTTGGGGGTACGTCGCGAGGACTCCTCACTTGTTGAGCCCAGTTCGGGGGCCAGCGAACCGGAGGGCGTCCGCCGCTCCCTCGACCCGATCGAGGGCGCCCTCGACGTGGCGCTCGAGACGATCCGGCATGATCGACGCATGCCCGCAGCAGCATCCGAGATCCCCGTCGCCCTCGCCGTCGACATCGGCGGCACGAAGGTCGATGCCGCACTCGTCGATGCCGAGGGGCGCATCGTGGCGGGCAGCCGCCATCGTGCGCCGACCGGTGCGGGTCAGACGCCCGAGACGTTCGCCCTCGCGATCGCCACAGTGTGCGAGCGGGCGACGGATGCCGCGGGGCCGGCGCACCGGCTCGTCGGCGTCGGCGTCGGGACCGCCGGCCCGCTCCTCGGCGACGGGACGCACGTGTCGCCCTTGAACATGCCCGGCATCCGCGACCTGCCGCTCGTGCCGGCGGTCGAGCGCTTCGCGCACGGCGCACCCGTCGTGGTCGCACTCGACGGCACGTGCATCGCGCTGGCCGAGGCGCGCTTCGGGGCGCTGCGGGGCGTGCGCAACGGCATCGCGATGGTCGTGTCGACCGGGATCGGCGGCGGGCTCCTGGTCGACGGACGCGTGATCCGCGGCGACTCCGGCAACGCCGGGCACGTGGGGCAGGCCTGGGTCCGCCGCCCGTCCGCCGACGACCCCGTCGCGGCGACCGTCGAAGCGGTCGCCTCGGGTCCGGCCACCGTCCGATGGGCGAACGCCCACGGATGGGTCGGCGTCGACGGGCTCGCGCTCGCGGCCGACTATCGCGCGGGCCACCCGGTCGCGGTGCGGGCCGTGCGCCGGTCGGCGGATTCCGTGGGGCAGGCGATCGCGTCGTTCGCCGCGCTGCTCGACGTCACCACCGTCGCGATCGGCGGCGGCTTCTCCCGGGTCGCCGACGACTACCTGCCGCTCGTCGAGGCGGCCGCCCACCGCACCGCGGTGCTCCCCGCCGCACGCGAGGTGCGGGTCGTGCCCGCCGAGCTCGGGGACGACGCACCGCTCGTCGGCGCCGCGCTGCTGGCGTTCACCGACTGAGCGCGCGGGACTCCGGCCGGTCGACCGGCGGCCGCGACCGACGGGCGCTCAGCCGATCTCGAAGCGCGCCGGCCCGTCGCCCGCGGCGAGCGCGGCCTCGATGCGGGACCGGTGCTCGGCGTCGACGGCGCCGAGGGCGGCGAGATCGGCCGGGTCGTGCCATCCGAGATCGATCATCTCGCCGTCGGCGGGGTGCGGCTCGCCCTCGACCCAGCTGCAGCGGAAGGTGAGGTCGAGGTAGTCGGCCCGGTCGCCGTTGCGGTAGACGATGCGGGGCACCTGGTGCACCCACGCGAGCCGCTCGACGCGGATGCGCACGCCGGCCTCCTCGTGGGCCTCGCGCGCCGCGGCCACAGCGGGCTCCTCGCCGGGATCGACGATGCCGGTGATGGGGGTGAGGGCGCCGGTGTCGGACCTGCGGCCGAGGAGCACCCGCCCCTCGCGGAGGATCACGGCGGTCACGCCGACGAGCGGGAGCGGTGCGGTCCCGACGTGGCGTCGGAGTTCGAGCACGAAGTCGGGCGTGGGCATGGCGAAACCCTATTCGCCCACGTCCGTTCGTCGCGCGGGCACCGCCGTTCGTCGCAGGGGGCTACCGTTCGGCGGCGTCGGTGCGCTATGGTCGGTTTTCCAACCGAACGATCGGTCGGGAAACCCCGCAACGGCGCACCACCCCCGCGCCGACCCCCGTTCCAACCCTGCACAGAACAACGGAGTTCGCATGTCCTCATCCGTCCAGGAGTCCACGCGCACCGGGAGGATGTCCGCCGAGGAGCGCAAGGTCCTCGCCGGCACCCTCGTGGGCACGTCCATCGAGTGGTACGACTTCTTCATCTACGCCCAGGCGGCCGGCCTCGTGCTCGCGCCGCTCTTCCTCGCCCCGCTCGCGGAGTCGAACCCGACCCTCGCGCAGGTGCTCGCCTTCGCGACGATCGGCATCTCGTTCCTCTTCCGCCCGCTCGGCGCGGTCGTCGCCGGCTGGCTCGGCGACAAGCTCGGGCGCAAGAAGATGCTGGTCTTCACGCTCATCCTCATGGGCCTCTCGACCTCGCTCATCGGTTTCCTGCCCACCTACGCCGCGATCGGCATCGCGGCGCCGATCCTCCTGATCACGCTCCGGATCCTGCAGGGCTTCTCGGCCGGCGGCGAGTGGGGCGGCGCGGCGCTCATGTCGGTCGAGCACGCACCGGAGGGCAAGCGCGGCTTCTTCGGCGCCTTCCCGCAGATCGGCGTTCCGGTCGGCATGATCCTCGCGACCTTCACGCTCTGGATCATCACCTCGACCATGTCGCCTGAGGCGTTCATGGAGTGGGGCTGGCGCATTCCGTTCATGTTCTCGATCGTGCTGATCGTCGTCGGCTACCTGATCCGTCGCGCGGTCGAGGAGAGCCCGGTCTTCAAGGAGCTCCAGGAGCGCAAGCAGGAGTCCTCGGCGCCGCTCAAGGAGCTCTTCCGCAGCAACACGAAGAACGTGATCCTCACCGCGGTCATCTTCATCGCGAACAACGCGGCGGGCTACCTGCTCATCGCGTACTTCGCGACGTACGCCGTGACCGCGCTCGGCATGGACCGTCCGTCGGTGCTGCTCGCCACGACGTTCGCCTCGTTCGGCTGGCTGATCTTCACGCTGTGGGGCGGCCGGCTCTCCGACCGCCTCGGTCGCATCCGCACCTTCCAGATCGGCTACGTGTTCCTCGCCCTCTGGGCGATCCCGATGTGGTTCCTCATCGACACCGGGAACATCGTCTGGTACTTCGTGGCACTGTTCCTGATGACGTTCGGCCTCGGCCTCTCGTACGGCCCGCAGGCGGCGCTCTACGCCGAGATGTTCCCGGCGAAGGTGCGCTACTCGGGCGTCTCGATCGGCTACGCGCTCGGCGCGATCCTCGGCGGCGCGTTCGCCCCGATGATCGCCGCCGCCCTGCTCGGCGAGACGGGCATGTCGTGGACGATCGGCCTCTACATCGCGATCGCCGCGGTGATCTCGCTGATCGGCGTCTCGATGGTCAAGGAGACGAAGGACGTCGACCTGAGCGCTTGACCTCCTGAACGACGACGAGAGGCGGATGCCGCGCGGCATCCGCCTCTCGTCGTCTTCGCTGCCCGGATCGGCGACCGCAGGTCGGCGCCCCGACGGTCAGTGCCCGGCGCCGAGCCGCCCGGCCAGTCGCGCGTGCATCGCGGAGCTCGCCTCGTTCAGGCCCTCGATGACGACCTGTGTGCCGTGGCGCTCGTACTTCGTCGTGATCGCGTCGAGCGCCGCAACGGTCGAGGCGTCCCAGATGTGCGAGCCCGACAGGTCGATCACCACGCGCTCCGGATCGTCGGCGTACTCGAACTGCGTGGTCAGGTCGTTCGACGAGGCGAAGAACAGCTCGCCGTCGACCCGGTAGTACGCGGTCGGCACCGGCTCGTCGAGCGCCAGCCGGCGGGTCACGGTCGCGAAGTGCGCGACGCGACGGGCGAAGGCGACCATCGCGACGAGCACGCCGACGATCACGCCGATCGCGAGGTTGTGCGTGGCGACGACCACGGCCACGGTCGCGACCATGACGATCGTCTCCGACTTCGGCATCCGCTTCAGGGTCGACCAGCGCACCGAGTGCCAGTCGAAGGTCGCGACCGAGACCATGACCATGACGGCGACGAGTGCCGCCATCGGGATGATCGCGACGAGGTCGCCGAGCCCGACCACGAGGATGAGCAGGAACACGCCGGCGAGGAACGTCGAGATGCGGGTGCGCGCGCCCGAGACCTTCACGTTGATCATCGTCTGGCCGATCATCGCGCAGCCGCCCATGCCGCCGAACAGGCCGG
>NZ_WMLB01000011.1 GCF_009709675.1 Agromyces bracchium
GTCTCGATACGGGCGCTCCGCGTCCTACTCGACCACCGGACGGCCGGTCTCGATACGGGCGCTTCGCGTCCTACTCGACCACCGGAGGTCCGCTACTCGGCGCGCAGCTTCGCGATCTCGTAGAGCGTGACGGATGCCGCGATGCCGGCGTTCAGCGATTCGGTCGCCGCCGAGATCGGGATCGAGACGACCGCATCGCAGGTCTCGGTGACGAGCCGCGAGAGGCCCTTGCCCTCGGAGCCGACGACGATGACGATCGGTCGATCGGCGAAGTCGAGCCCGGGCAGCGACACGTCGCCGCCGCCGTCGAGGCCGAGCACGAACACGCCGCGCTCCTTCAGCGCCTTGAGCGACTGCGTGAGGTTCGAGGCCATCGCGACGGGAACGCGTGCGGCAGCGCCCGCGGACGTCTTCCATGCCGATGCGGTGACGCCGACCGAACGGCGCTGCGGCACGATGACGCCCTGGCCGCCGAAGGCGGCGGTCGAGCGGATGATGGCGCCGAGGTTGCGCGGATCGGTGACGCCGTCGAGGGCCACGAACAGCGGCGTCTCGCCGGAGTCGATCACCTCGTCGAGCAGGTCGACCGGGTGCGCGTACTCGTAGGGCGGCACCTTGAGCGCGAGCCCCTGGTGCACGCCGCCCTCGCCGGCGAGCCGGTCGAGCTCGGGCCGCATGACCTCGAGGATCGGGATGCCGCGGTTCGTGGCGACCTTCACGGCCTCCTTGACGCGGTCGTCCATCTCGATCCGGGCGGCGATGTAGAGCGTCGTCGCGGGGATGCGCGTGCGCAGCGCCTCGACGACGGCGTTCCGGCCGGTCACGATCTCGGACTCGTCGCCCGACTTCGCGCGGCGCGCGGCGCCCGACGCCCCGCGCGGAGCGCCCGGTCGTTGACCACCGCGACCACCGGACTTGGCGGCGGCGCGCTCGGCGGCCGCCTTGCGCTTGTGCGCCTGGTGGTACGGGCGATCCTCGGCCTTCGGCGTCGGACCCTTGCCCTCGAGGGCCTTGCGGCTGTGGCCGCCGGTTCCGACCTTCTGGCCCTTGCCCTTCTTGCGCACGGCTCCGGCGCGAGGCTTTCCGCTGCTGCCCTTCATGAGGTGAGGCTCCAATGCGTTCCGGTCTGGCTGTCTTCGATGGTGATGCCGGCGTCCGCGAGCTCGGCGCGGATGCGATCGGCGGCGGCCCAGTCCTTCGAGGCGCGCGCAGCGCGGCGATCCTCGAGGAGTCGGGCGACGAGGGTGTCGAGCGCGGTGGCCGCAGGCCCGGCATCCGTCGCCCAGAGCGCGTCGGTCGGGTCGATGCCGAGCACCCGGACCATGGCGAGCACCTGCCCGCGCAGGTCGGCCGCCGTCCCGAGGTCCTCCCCGTCGAGCGCCTGGTTCCCGGCGCGGACGGTCTCGTGCAGGACCGCGAGCGCCTGCGGCACGCCGAGGTCGTCGTCCATGGCCTCGGCGAAGGCGCCGGGCCACGTGGCATCCGCCCCCTCATCGGCATAGCGGGTGCCGGCCAGGCGCCGGTCGACCCGAGTCAGGAAGGTACGGATGCGGTCGACCGCGGCCTCGGCCTCGGCGAGCGAGTCGGGCGAGTAGTCGAGCGTCGAGCGGTAGTGCGCCTGGCCGAGCAGGTACCTGACGGCCAGCGGCGAGGCGAGCGCCGTGAGCTCGCTGGCGTAGACCGAGTTGCCGAGCGACTTCGACATCTTCTGGCCGCCGACGTTCACGAGGCCGTTGTGCACCCAATAGCGCGCGAAGCCGTCGCCGGCCGCAGTGGACTGGGCCAGCTCGTTCTCGTGGTGCGGGAACCGCAGGTCGAGCCCGCCGCCGTGGACGTCGAACTCGGCGCCGAGGTACCGCGCGGCCATGGCCGAGCACTCGATGTGCCATCCGGGCCGACCGGGACCCCACGGCGACTCCCAGCCCGCCGAGCGTGGCTCGGTCGGCTTGTGTCCCTTCCACAACGCGAAGTCGCGCGGGTCGCGCTTGCCGCGCGGGTCGGAGTCGGCCGCGGCCTCCATGTTCTCGCGGGCCTGCCGAGTCAGCTCGCCGTAGGTCGGCCAGCTGCCGGTGTCGAAGTAGACGTCGCCCGAACCGTCGGACGCCGGGTAGGCGTGCCCTCGGTCGATGAGGCGCTGGATGATCCGCTGCATCTGGGTCACGCTCGCGGTGGCGCGCGGTTCGTAGGTCGGCGGCAGGATGCCGAGCGCGTTGTAGGCGGCGGTGAACTCGAGCTCCACCCGGTACGCGAGCGACCACCACTGCTCGCCGATGCCCTCCTCGGCGGCGGCGTTCAGGATCTTGTCGTCGATATCGGTCACGTTGCGGACGAAGGTCACCGCGTACCCGCGCGCCATGAACCACCGGCGCATGAGGTCGTACACCAGGGCGCTCCGCAGGTGCCCGATGTGCGGGCTCGACTGCACGGTCGGCCCGCAGACGTACATGCCGACGTGCCCCTCCTCGAGGGGCACGAAGTCACGCAGGGCCTGGGCCTTCGAATCGTGGAGTCGCACGGTCACCCGTCAAGCGTACCGGCGCGCCCGCCGTGAGAACGGCGAAGACGGATGCCGCGCCTCAGCGCTTTCGGGCGCGCGCCGCGGCGCGACCACGGGTCGTGCGTCAGGTGGGGACGACGAGCGCGGTCGCGATGGCCGTGATGCCCTCGCCGCGGCCGGTGAAGCCGAGGCCATCGGTCGTGGTCGCAGCGACGCTCACGGGCGCGCCGACGATGCCGGTCAGCAGGGCCTCCGCCTCGGCGCGGCGGGGCGCGAGCTTCGGACGGTTGCCGACGACCTGGACCGAGACGTTGCCGACGCGCCATCCGGCCTCGGCGAGCCGGCGCACGGTCTCGGCGAGGAACACGTCGCCGTGCGCGCCGGAGAACCGCGGGTCGTCGGTGCCGAACATGCCGCCGATGTCGCCGAGACCCGCGGCGGCGAGGAGCGCGTCGCAGATGGCGTGCGCGACGGCGTCGCCGTCGGAGTGGCCGGACAGGCCGCGCTCCCCCGGCCACTGCAGCCCCGCGAGCCACAGGGGGGTGCCGGGGTCGACGGCGAACCCGTGCACGTCGATGCCGGTGCCCACGCGCGGCACCGCGGCGTGGGCGGGCAGCGCGCGCGGAGCCGACCGCTCGGCGGCCGCGCCGGTCGAAGCCCGCTCGGCGAGCAGTTGCTCGGCTCGATGCAGGTCGGAGGGCACCGTCACCTTGAACGCGCGCGCGTCGCCCGGCACCACGTCGACCGGGACGCCGGCGGCGGCGACGAGGGCCGCGTCATCCGTGAAGTCGGCGCCAGCGGCCGCGTACGCCGACTCGAGCACCTCGCGCGGGAAGCCCTGCGGCGTCTGCATCGCGGCGAGCTCGGAGCGGTCGACGGTCTCGAGGATGTGCCCCTCACCGTCGACGCGCTTGACGGTGTCGACGACCGGCAGGCCGGGCACGATGCCGCGGCCACGCGCCTCGACCGCTGCGGCCACCTCGTCGAACACGGCCGAGGGCGCGAGGGGCCGCGCCGCGTCGTGCACGAGCACGACCTCGATCTCGCGCGGGAGCTCGGCGAGGCCGCGAGCGACGGACTCCTGCCTGGTGAGGCCGCCGGCGACGACCACGAGGTCGACGGATGCCGCGGCCGCGCGCGGCACGGAGCGTTCGCGCACCTCGCCGACGCGGTCGGCCGGCGCCACCACGACCACGAAGGGCGCCTCTCGCATGCCGAGCACGGCATCCAATGCGACGCCGAGGATGGTGTCGTCACCGAGCGGAACGAGGGCCTTGGGTTCCGGATGCCCGAGTCGGGTGCCGGATCCTGCGGCGACGACGATGACGGCGACGGTGGAGTCGTTCACTCCTCCACCGTAGCCGCCGGAACGCGACGACACCGGGTCGATCGACCCGCCTCGACTGGCTCGCGGGCGACCCCGCAGACGACGATCGCCGCCGTGCGCTTCCGCGCCGGCGGCGATCGTCGAAGGGGCTTCGCCTAGGAGGCGAGCACCTCGTCGAGGACGGTCGAAGCCTGCTCCTCGTCGGTCTTCTCTGCGAGCGCGAGCTCGGAGATCAGGATCTGGCGGGCCTTCGCGAGCATGCGCTTCTCTCCCGCGGAGAGACCGCGGTCCTGATCGCGGCGCCAGAGGTCGCGCACGACCTCTGAGACCTTGATCACGTCGCCAGAGGCGAGCTTCTCGAGGTTCGCCTTGTAGCGACGCGACCAGTTGGTCGGCTCCTCGGTGAAGGGGGCGCGCAGCACCTCGAAGACCTTGTCGAGGCCCTCCTTGCCGATCACGTCACGCACGCCGACGAGGTCGACGTTCTCTGCGGGCACCTCGATCACGAGGTCTCCCTGCGTGACGTTCAGCTTGAGGTAGAGCTTCTCTTCGCCCTTGATGATGCGTTTCTTGACTTCGACGATCGTTGCGGCACCGTGGTGGGGGTAAACGACGGTCTCGCCAACCTCAAAAAGCATGAATAGACGTCCTTTCGGCAACTTTCAGGATATCACACCGAGGTAGTGCTAAGGTTCCGCCTCCGCTCCCGAGGAGGGCCGACGCCGTAGGCTACACTCGACTCGATCCCACGCGCGCGGGTCGCATTCCGCTGCGCGCACGCTCGTCCTTGGAGGTTCTGTGAAGGCGCGTCTCGCGGCATCCGCTGCCCTGGCTCTCGGCATCGCCATCGGCGGCAGCGGCTGCGCCATGCTGACCTACCAGGCGACGACCGAGAAGTACGACGCCAGCGACGGGGTCTCGGCCGATGTCGGCGCCCTCGACGTGCGCAACGTCCTCGTCGTGAGCGACGACGGCGAGGAGGGCAACCTCGTCCTGTCCGTGACGAACACGAGCACCGACGACGAGACGCTCTCGGTCCAGTTCGTCGACGCCGGCGACACGTTCGAGATCGACGTCGACGGCGGCGACACCGTCTCGCTCGGCACCGCCGAGGAGGAGCCGCTGCTCATCGAGAACCTCGACGCCGAGGTCGGCGGCAACGTCACGGTCTACCTGCAGGCCGGCAGCGCCGAGGGCGTCGAGATCCAGGTGCCCGTCCTCGACGGCCGCCTCCCCGAGTACGAGGACCTGGTCCCGTAACGGCCCCGAAGACCACGAGAGCGGATGCCGCGGCGCGAGCCGGCGGCATCCGCTCTCTCGTTCTCGGCTACGCCTCGAAGCGGTAGCCGAGCCCGCGCACGGTCACGAGTTGCACGGGCTCGGACGGGGTGACCTCGATCTTCGACCGGATCCGCTTGATGTGCACGTCGAGGGTCTTCGTGTCGCCGAAGTAGTCGCTCCCCCAGACGCGGTCGATGAGCTGGCCACGCGTGAGGACGCGCCCGGCGTTGCGCATGAGCAGTTCGAGCAGCTCGAATTCCTTCAGCGGCATCGCGACCGTCTCGCCGTCGACCTCGACCGTGTGGCGGTCGACGTCCATCTTGACCCGACCGCCCTCGATGACGGCCTCGTCGAGGTCGTCGGGCTCGATGCGGCGTCGCAGCACCGCGCGGATGCGCGCGAGCAGCTCACGGGTCGAGTAGGGCTTCGTGACGTAGTCGTCGGCGCCGAGCTCGAGCCCGACGACGATGTCCACCTCGGAGTCCTTGGCGGTCAGCATGATGATAGGCACGTTCGATCGCTGGCGGATCTCGCGGCACACCTCGGTGCCGGGAAGACCGGGCAGCATGAGGTCGAGCAGCACGAGGTCGGCGCCGTCGCGGTCGAACGCGGCGACGGCGACGAGGCCGTCGGCCGCGACCTCCACCTCGTAGCCCTCGCGCTCGAGCAGGAAGCTCAGCGGGTCGCTCAGCGCGATCTCGTCCTCGACGAGCAGGATGCGGGTCACTCTCGGTCTCCTCGGGATGGCGCGGCGGGAAGTGCCGCGGCGATACGGGTCTTGGCGTCCTCGGCGACGGGTTCCGGCGCGTCGGAGTCGGATTCGGTGATCTCGGCGGGATCGCGCGCGATGGGGCGTTCGGCGAGCGGCAGCCGGATCGTGAAGGTCGAGCCGCGTCCGGGGCGCGACCACACCCGCACGTCGCCGCCGTGGTTCTGCACGGTGTGCTTGACGATGCTGAGGCCGAGGCCGGAGCCGCCGGTGTTCCGCGAGCGTGCCTGGTCGACGCGGTAGAAGCGCTCGAACACGCGGTCGAGGTCTTCCGGCGCGATGCCGATGCCCTGGTCGGCGACCGAGATCTCGACGGCGTCGTCGTCGACGATGACGCCCACGCCGACCCGCCCGCCCTCGCTCGAGTACGCGATCGCGTTCGAGATCAGGTTGTGCAGGGCGACGACGAGCAGCGCCTCGTCGCCGTACACCTCGGCGCGCGACTTCGCCCGCACCGCGACGTCGACGCCCTTCGCCGCGGCGACGACGCGGTTCTGGTCGACGGCGGCCGCCACGACGCGGTCGACGTCGATGAGCTCGTCGCGACGGAGCGCGTCGCGCGCCTGCAGCCGGCTGAGCTCGATGACCTCGCCGGTGATGTGCGCGAGTCGGGTCGACTCGACGCCGAGCCGGTCGGCGAATCGCCGGACCTGGTCGGGTTCGTCGGCGGCCTGGTCGAGCGCCTCGGCGAGCAGGCTCACCGACGCGATCGGCGTCTTCAGCTCGTGGCTGATGTTCGCGATGAAGTCGCGGCGCACCTCGTCGAGGCGGTGCGCCTCGGTCCGGTCGTCGGCGAGCAGCAGCACGAAGCGCGTGCCGAGGCGGGCGACGCGGACCTGCAGCCGCATGGTCGCATCGCCGAACGGCCCACGCGGCAGTTCGATCTCGAGGGCGATCGGCTCGCCGGTGCGTCGCACGTCGGACACGAGGTCGACGAGCTCGGCGTGCGCGAGCATCTGGTTGCGCACGAGCCCCATCGCGAGGGCGCCCGGCGAGGCGCGCAGCACGTTGTTGGAGGGATCGAGGACGACGCCGGCGGACTCCAGCACGTCGAGCACCTGGTCGACGCCGTCGGGGATCGTCGGTGCGACGACGCGAGCTGCGCTCTGGCCGCGGCGCTCGGCCATGTGCAGCACGACCGTGAACCCGGCCCCGAGGAGGATGCCGAAGGTCAGCGCGACCAGCACCGACCAGGTGGAGTCCATGGCACCACCCTAACCATGCCGGTCACCCGCGTTTCCCCCGGGTGGGCGCCGGGCGGGGGTAGGTTAGGGAGAGTTCAGCAGCACGGCACCTGCCGTTCACCTTCGACGGCGAGGATGTCGCGTGCCGGTCCGAGACCGGTCGTCCCGCGTGCCCGTCGTGGGAGCCCGAGACCATCGAAGGGGTCAAACACATGCGTGAGGTGTTCCAGCAGGAACTGCGCGAGGTTCAGGACGGCCTCGTCGAAATCGCGAAGCTCGTCGCCGAGGCCATCGAGAAGGCGACGCGCGCGTTCAACGAATCGAACGTCAGCCTCGCCGAGGAGGTCATCGCCGACGACCACCTCATCGACCAGCGGGCGCAGGCGCTCGACGAGCTCGCCATCACGATCCTCGCCCGGCAGCAGCCCGTCGCCCGCGACCTCCGCATCGTCGTGAGCGCGCTGCGCATCTCGGCCTCGCTCGAGCGCATGGGCGACCTCGCGACGCACATCTCGCAGCTGGCCCGGTACCGCTTCCCCGACAAGGTCGTGCCGAAGTCGCTCCGCCCCACGTTCATCGAGATGGGCCAACTCGACGTCGAGATCGCACGGAAGCTCGTGACGCTGCTCGAGAGCGAGGACGTCGAACTCGCCAAGGCGATCCGCGACGAGGACGACAAGGTCGACGCCCTGCACCTCTCGGTGTTCGACAAGGTCCTCGGCGAGACGTGGAAGGGCCAGGCGGTCGACACGGTCGACTCGACGCTCGCCAGCCGGTACCACGAGCGCTTCGCCGACCACGCCGTCGCGATCGCGCAGAAGGTCGACTACCTCGCCACTGGCGACTGGGTGCCCGAGCCGGTCTGAGTCCCGGGGCGGCTGCGCCCGTCAGACGACGAGGGCCGAGCGGATGCGACATCCGCTCGGCCCTCGCGTCGTGGTCGGGTCGACCTACTTCTTGCCCTGCGCGGCGACCGCCGCGGCGCCGGCGGCGGCGGCCTCGGGGTCGAGGTACTCGCCGGGCCTGGTCGGCATGAAGTCGTCGCCGAGCTCGTAGACGAGCGGGATGCCGGTGGGGATGTTCAGCTCGGCGATCTCGTCGTCGGAGATTCCGTCGAGGTGCTTGACGAGCGCGCGCAGCGAGTTGCCGTGCGCGGTGACGAGCACCGTCTTCCCGGTCTGCAGGTCGGGGATGATGTCGGACTCCCAGTACGGGAGCATGCGCGCGATGACGTCCTTCAGGCACTCGGTGCGCGGCATCTCGTCGTCGGACAGGTTCGCGTAGCGCGGGTCGCCGACCTGCGACCACTCGGAGTCGTCAGCGAGCACCGGCGGCGGGGTGTCGAACGAGCGGCGCCAGAGCAGGAACTGCTCCTGGCCGTACTTCTCGAGGGTCTCGGCCTTGTCGAGCCCCTGGAGCGCGCCGTAGTGGCGCTCGTTGAGGCGCCACGAGCGGCGCACGTCGATCCACGAGCGGTCGGCCGCCTCGAGCGCGATCTCGGCCGTCTGGATCGCCCGCGTGAGCACCGAGGTGTGCAGCACGTCGGGCAGCACGCCCTTCTCGACGAGCAGTTCGCCGGCGCGCTTGGCCTCGGAGCGACCCAGGTCGCTGAGTCGCACGTCGACCCATCCGGTGAACAGGTTCTTCTGGTTCCAGTCGCTCTGGCCGTGGCGCAGCAGCACGAGGGTGTAGACCATGCGCTCCAGCCTAGCGACCCCGGTCGGGCGGGCCCGCGGCGGGGTCGTCGCGTGACGGATGCCTCGGGCCGACGTCCGACGCCGGCCGGTCCGGGCTGCGAGACTGGGAGCATGCCGGTCGGATCCATCACGCGGGGCACGACGAACACGAACCGCCTGCGCCGCGTCGACCGCTGGATCGCCGAGCAGCCCGCGTTCCGCGGCGCCGCCGATCCGCTCGTCGTCGACCTCGGCTTCGGGGCGAGCGGGGTGACGGCGTTCGAGCTCGCCGCCCGGCTCCGCCGGACGCGACCCGACGTGCGGGTGCTCGGCCTCGAGATCGATCCGGCTCGGGTGCGGTCGGCCGATTCGCAGCTCGCGGACGTGCGCGCCGGCCGCACGCCGTTCGCCGCAGACCTGCCCGTCTCGTTCGGGCTCGGCGGCTTCGAGGTGTCCGTGCCGGGCGATCGCCGCCCGGCCGTGATCCGGGCCTTCAACGTGCTGCGCCAGTACGACGAGGCCGACGTACCGGCGGCGTGGGCCCGCATGACCGAGCGCCTCGCGCCGGGCGGCCTGCTCGTCGAGGGCACATGCGACGAGCTCGGCCGCGTGTCGAGCTGGGCGGGCGTGACGGATGCCGGGCCGCAGACCTTCACGATCAGCCTCCGCCTCACCGGGCTCGACGCCCCGTCGGTGGTGGCCGAGCGGCTGCCGAAGGCGCTGATCCACCGCAACGTGCCCGGTGAGCGCATCCACGACCTGCTCGGGGCGCTCGACCGCGGCTGGCGCGTGCACGCGCCGCTGTCGGTGTACGGGCCGTCGCAACGCTGGATCGCCCTCGCCCGCGACCTGCGCGACGCGGGGTGGCCGGTGCGCGGCGGCGTGCGCCGCTGGCGGCTCGGCGAGCTCAGCGTCGACTGGGCGTCGGTCGCGCCGCGCTGAGCGGCTTCGAGCGCGCCCCCGACCTCGGGCCCCTGCCTCAGTCGCCGGGGAGGAGCGCGCGCGCCTCGTCGAGGCCGAGCCCGGTGGCGGTGAGGAGGTCGACGAGGTACGGCCGCATCGCGGCGAGCGTGTTGCGGTCGCCCTGCGAGCCATCGGGGAGGATCGCGACGGGGTCGAGGTGCCGGAGGATCTCGGCGAAGCCCTGCCGCGCGACGGGCTGCTGGGACACGTCGCGCAGCGACTCGTCGAACACCTCGACGGCGACCGCGATCCGGGCGACGACGTCGGCGATCTCCTCGCGAGGCTGCCCGTCGCGAAGCGACCACTCGACCCGCCGGGCCACGATCCGCAGGTTGCGCGTCGCGAGGTCGACGCCCGAGAGCATGGCCCGCTGCCGCTCCAGGTCGAACCTGGCCCGCCGGACGATCGGCGACAGGCGCGCGATCGCGATGCCCGAGTCGACGCTCGCGGTCCACGACTCGACCGCGGGCTGGGTGGCACGCGCCCGTGAGAGCGCTCGGCCCGCGGCATCCGCCCCACCCCCTCGGAGCGCGGCCGCGAGCTCGAGGAGCACCGCGACGTGCTCGCCCAGCAGGCGCCGGCCGTCGCGGAGCGCGGTGCGCCGCGGGTCGCGTGGGATCACCGCGGTCGCGAGCAGAGCGAACGCGCCGCCGACCACGGCGTCGAGCGTGCGGACGAACGGGCCGCCCTCAGGGGCGGGCACGAGCATCACGAGCGAGCACTGCACGGCGGCGGCGATCGCGAACGACGCGTTGCCGGAGAGGAACCGCGCGACCGCGAGCGTCACCGCGAGCGCGAGCGCGTACTGCCAGATGCCGCTGCCTGCGACCAGCAGCAGCGCCTCGGCGAGCGCGATGCCGAGCGTCATGGCGATGACGGTCTCGAGAACGCGGATCGGTCGCGCATCGCGCACGAACCCGAGCGAGGTGATCGCGACGAGCGCCGAGATGAGCGGTTGCTCGTGCCCCACGAACAGGGAGAACGAGTACGCGGCGATCGCGGTGACGGTGATCTGCAGGATCGCCGGCAGGGAGTCGCGCAACCGGGAGAGTCGCCCGGACAGCCGGGCCGCCCCGCCGGGCGACCGGGTCACGGGCGGATGCCGAGCCTCGGGAGGCGCGGCACCTCGACCGCGGCCGCGGCACCCGCCGGCACGATCTCGACCTGCGCCGCGGCGACGTCGATGCCGTGGCTCTCGACGATGAGTTCGAGGTCGGCCGGGACGGACCGCTTGATGACGGCGAGGGCGATCGGGCCGAGCTCGTGGTGCATGGCCGCCGACGTGATGGCGCCGACCACCCGTCGTTCCGGCTCCTCCCCCTGCGCGGGCTCGGGCCGGACCTTGCGGCCGACGACCTGGTCGCCCGGCTTCGGCAGGATCGTGTCGCTGCCGTCGAGGTGCAGCATCACGAGACGACGCGGCGGCCGGCCGAGGTTCACGACCTTCGCCACCGTCTCCTGGCCGCGATAGCAGCCCTTGTGCAGGTCGACCGCGCTGCGGAGCCAGTCGAGCTCGTGCGGAAGCGTGCGGTCGTCGACCTCGGTCGCGGAGCGCGGGCGCCACGCGGCGACCCGGAGCGCCTCGAGCGCGAGCGCGCCGGCGACCTCGACCGTGCCCGCGCGCGCCGCGGCGGCGAAGTCGGCGAGCGATTCCCGCGGCACGATGGCCTCGACGTAGCGCCAGTCCGCTCCCGCGTGGCCGAGCTCGGGCGCGTAGCCGTACCCGTCGGGGAGGACCTGCCGCCACGGGTCGCGCCAGACGAGCGCGCCCTCCGGAAGCCCGACCGGGAACCCGTCGCCGCGCGGCATCGCCCCGACGACGGCGAACGCGTCGCTCACGTCGGCGACCTCGACGCGCAGCATGAACCGCATGCGGTCGAGCCAGCTGGCGAGCGCGGGAGCCGCATCGCCCTCGAGCACGAGCCAGGTGCGCTCGCCGTCGTCGACGACGTGCACGGCGTGCTCGACGTGCCCTCCGGCGTCGAGGAAGAGCGCCTCGGCGCTCTCGCCGGGCGCGAGGTGGTCGAGCGCCCGACTGGCCATGGAGTTCAGCCACGACCGCCGGTCGGGTCCGGTGACGGTGATGACTCCCCGGTTCGACAGGTCGACGATCGCACGACCCTCCTCGAGGCGGCGCTGCTCGACCATCGGGTTGCCGTAGTGCGCGGCGACGCCCGCGTCGGGCGGGTCGCCGACGACCGCGCCGGGCAGGGCGAGGAACGGCGAGCCGGTCATCAGTCGACCTTCGCGAGCCGGGCCGACGCGTGCGTGCGCAGGTCCTGGCCGAGCGCCGCGATGTCCCACGCCCACAGCAGGTGGTTCTCGACGAGTCCGTACAGCCGCGTCGCCGCCGCGTACTCCTTCGCGCCGGCGGTGCGCATGACCGCATCGGTCGCGAGGTCGATGCGCGGACCCTTGACCTGGCCGAGGTACAGCTCGCTCACCCCGCCGGGGTGCACGATCCCGACCTCGAGGTCGAACCCGCCGGCGTCGTTGCGCAACGTCTCGACGGCCTCGGCGTCGGCGAAGCGCGTCGCGCCGACCGCGGGCAGCAATGCCGGCCCCTGGTCGCCCTCGCCGAGCGGGCGCGCGAGCCGCCAGTAGCCGGTCTCCGCGGCGAGCGGCGTGGGCTCGCCGTCATCCGTCGTCGGGAACAGCCAGGTGTACGAGGTGTAGTTGAGGTACGGAAGTCCGTCGTGGCTGAAGCTCACGCGCTGCCCGAACTCGTGGGTGACCGAACCGTCGCCGATGGCGTAGTCGATCACGCCGGAACCCTCCCAGACTCCGATGAGCCAGGAGAGCGGAACGAGCTCCGCGGGGAGGTCGACCGGAAGTTCGATCACGGTCTAGCGCTGCCCCTTGAAGAGCTTGTAGACGACGACGCCGCTGATCCAGGCGATCGTGAGGCTCGCGAGACCGAGCAGGCCGATGAAGAAGAGTTCGAGCGCGAGCAGCGAGGACATGGTGCGAGTCTACCCGGTGCTCAGCCGACGACCGGCAGCAGCGCGAGCGCCCCGACGGCCACCGGAACGACCGCTCCGGCGATCGACGCGCTGGCCCGTCCGACGTACCCGTGGGGCCTCCGCGACGCGAGCTGCAGCAGCAGCGCCGCGATGACGGATGCCGCGAACACCATGCCGAGGACGCCCAGTGCGGCGTACGGGCCGGCGTCGTGGAACCAGACCCGCGTGCCCGACCAGGCGAGGCCGACGACCACGGCCGTGCCCGCCGCGGAGATCAGCCACACGATCGGGACCGACCACCGCGCGAGGCCCGTCGCCGGCGCTCCTGCGTCGTCCTGCGTCACGTCGATCCCCATCTCGCCATCCGCCGTACGGCGTCCCGTAGTATTGACCGCACCTTACTACTGGAGGGTGTGCGTGGCGCAGCTGCTGATCCTGACGCCGGCAGCAAACGAAGACGTTCTCCCGGCCCTGTCTCTCCTGACGCATCGGGTGCGCGTGATTCCGGCGTCCCCCGATCAACTCGTGCGCGCTCCCGAGGCCGACCTGGTCTTCCTCGACGCCCGGACCAACCTCGCCGGGGCGAAGGCGCTCGCACAGATCCTGCGCACGACCGGCCTCTCGGTTCCGCTGATCCTCGTCGTGACCGAGGGCGGGCTGACCGCGGTGACCTCCGACTGGGGCGTCGACGACGTGATCCTCGAGCAGGCGGGCCCCGCCGAGATCGACGCACGGATCCGGCTCGCCCTCGGGCGAGCGCAGGCGGCGCAGCCGGCCGAGCGCATCCAGACCTCCGGCGTGGTGATCGACGAGGCGAGCTACTCCGCCAAGGTCCACGGCCGCACGCTCGACCTCACCTACAAGGAGTTCGAGCTGCTCCGCTTCCTGGCGGCGCACCCGTCGCGGGTGTTCACGCGCGAGCAGCTGCTCAGCGAGGTCTGGGGCTACGACTACTTCGGCGGCACGCGCACCGTCGACGTGCACGTCCGACGGCTCCGCGCGAAGCTCGGCGACCTCGACAGCCTGATCGGCACGGTGCGCAACGTCGGCTACCGCTTCAACGTCCACGAGGAGGACGAGCAGGACGCGAACGTCACCGCCCGGTGACCTGCGCTTCACCACCGCGTCGCGGCCCGGTGGCATGATGTGTGGATGACTGCGGAGAGCACCCTCGACGAAAACCGCACCGCGAGCGACTTCGACGACGACTTCGAGCCGCTCGACATCGACGGCGCGCCCGAACTCCTCGCCGAGCGCTACCTCGACCGCGAACTCAGCTGGCTGGCCTTCAACCAGCGCGTCCTCGAACTCGCCGAGGACCCCCGGCTGCCCGTGCTCGAACGCGCGAACTTCCTCGCGATCTTCGCGTCGAACCTCGACGAGTTCTTCATGGTCCGCGTCGCGGGCCTGAAGCGCCGCATCAACACCGGCCTCGCCGTCCCGACGAACGTGGGGCGCACGCCCCACGAGGTGCTCGGCGACATCTCGCAGAAGGCGCACGAGCTGCAGTCGCGCCATGCCGCCGCGTACCAGGAGCTCGTCAAGCCGGCGCTGGCCGAAGCCGGCATCCGCATCGTCTCGTGGGCTGAACTCGACGAGTCGCACCGGGAGCACCTGCACGGGTACTTCAGCTCGCAGATCTTCCCCGTGCTCATGCCGCTCGCGGTCGACCCCGCGCACCCGTTCCCGTACATCTCCGGCCTGTCGCTCAACCTCTCCGTCCGCGTGCGCAACAGCCGGACGGGGCGGCAGGAGTTCGCTCGCGTCAAGGTGCCGCAGATGCTCCCGCGGTTCGTGCGCGTCGACCCGACCGAGTCGGTCGAGGACGCGCGCTACATCGCACTCGAGGAGCTCATCTCGAACCACCTCGGCGACCTGTTCCCGGGAATGGAGGTCCTCGACCACCACGTGTTCCGCGTCACCCGCAACGAGGACGTGGAGATCGAGGAGGACGAGACCGAGAACCTGATCAAGGCGCTCGAGAAGGAACTGCTGCGTCGGCGGTTCGGCCCTCCGATCCGGCTCGAGATCTCCGACGACATGGACGAGGTCACCCTCGGCCTCCTGGTCCGCGAGCTGGATGTCACGGAGCAGGAGGTCTACACCCTGCCCTCGCCGCTCGACCTCGGCGGGCTCTTCGACCTCGCGCGCATCGACCGGCCCGAGCTGCACTACCCGACGCACGTGCCGACCACCAATGTGCAGCTGCAGCCGTCGGAGCCGAACCGGCAGGCCGACATCTTCGCCGCGGTCGCCGACAAGGACGTGCTGCTGCACCATCCGTACGAGTCGTTCGCGACGAGCGTGCAGGCCTTCCTCGAGCAGGCGGCCGCCGACCCCGACGTCCTCGCCATCAAGCAGACGCTCTACCGGACGTCGGGCGACAGCCCGATCGTCGAGGCGCTGATCGACGCCGCCGAGTCGGGCAAGCAGGTCCTCGCGCTCGTCGAGATCAAGGCGCGCTTCGACGAGGCGGCGAACATCACGTGGGCGCGGAAGCTCGAGAAGGCCGGCGTGCACGTCGTCTACGGGCTCGTCGGGCTGAAGACGCACTGCAAGCTCGCGCTCGTCATCCGCCAGGAGAAGGACGGCCTCAAGCACTACAGCCACATCGGCACGGGCAACTACAACCCGAAGACCAGCCGCATCTACGAGGACCTCGGCCTGCTCACCGCCGACGACCAGGTCGGCAAGGACCTCACCCGCCTCTTCAACGAGCTGTCCGGCTACGCGATCGAGAAGAAGTTCAAGCGCCTGCTCGTCGCACCCCTGCATCTCCGGAAGGGGCTCCTCAAGCTCATCGCGCAGGAGACGCGGAACGCGCAGGAGGGCAAGCCCGCCGGCATCCGGATCAAGGTCAACTCGATGGTCGACGAGGCCATCATCGACGCGCTCTACCGCGCGTCGAACGAGGGCGTGCCCGTGGAGGTGTGGGTGCGCGGCATCTGCAGCCTGCGTCCCGGCATCCCCGGACTGAGCGAGAACATCCGGGTCCGATCCATCCTCGGCCGCTACCTCGAGCATTCGCGCATCTTCTCGTTCCGGAACGACGGCGACCCCGTCGTCTACATCGGTTCGGCCGACATGATGCACCGCAACCTCGACCGGCGGGTCGAGGCACTGGTGCGTCTCACCGACCCCGACCACGTGAACGCGATCGCCGAGCTCTTCGACGAGGCCATGGACGAGCACACGGCGTCGTGGTGGCTCGCCGGCGACGGGACCTGGACCCGGCACTCGACGGACGACGCCGGCCGTCCGCTCGACGACCTCCAGCACCTCCGCATCCAGCGCGTCGCGCAGCGCTCCAAGCGGGTGGCCCAGCGAGCGACGCGAGCGGCGCGCCGATGAGCCAGGTCGCCACCGCCGTCTACGCGGCCGGCGCCATCTGCTGGCGCGTCATCGACGGGCGCATCCACGTGCTCGTGGTGCACCGTACGGTCCACGGCGACGTGACGATCCCGAAGGGCAAGGTCGACCCGGGCGAGACCCTGCCGCAGACGGCCGTCCGGGAGATCGCGGAGGAGACCGGCCTCGCCGTCGCCCTCGGCGTGCCCGTCGGCGTCTCGCGGTACCCGCTCCCCTCCGGACGCGAGAAGATCGTGCACTACTGGGCGGCGGAGGTCACCGAGAAGGCCGTGCAGGCGTCGACGTTCCGGCCGAACGCCGAGATCGCCGCGCTCGAGTGGGTCACGATCAAGCGTGCGCGCGGGTACCTCACCTATGGTCCGGACCGCGAGATCCTCGACAACTTCTCCGCCCTCGTCGACCAGGGCGTCACCGAGACGTTCGCGCTCATCGTGCTCCGGCACGGCAAGGCCCAGACGCGGTCGTCGTGGAAGGGCGAGGACACGGCGCGCCCGCTCGTCGAGCGCGGCGTGCAGCAGGCTGCCGCACTCGTCGACACGGTCATGGCGTGGAATCCGAAGAAGATCGTCTCGAGCCCGGCCGTGCGGTGCGTGACCACCGTCGCCCCGCTCTCGGCGCGGACCGGGATCACCGTCAAGCGCGACGAGGGCATCAGCCAGGACGCCTGGGAGGCCGGCAACGACGAGGTGCGCCGCGTCATCGGCAAGCGGGTGCGGGTCGGCAAGACGGCCGTGATCTGCGGTCACGGTCCGGTGATGCCCGAGATGATGCGCGAGATCGCGCTCGCCACCGGCACACCGCTCGGCTCGTACGTGACGGATGCCGCGAGCCTCGAGGTCGGCGCGTTCAGCGTCGTGCACCTCTCCTCCTCCAACCCGTCGTCGGGCATCATCGCGATCGAGACGCACGCGCCCACCGCCTGAACAGCCGCCGTGGGCGGTTCGAGTCGCAGGGGATGCGCAGGTTCCGCACACCCCCACGACCGCGAGTGTTCACCGTTCGTTCACCTGACTCGGTTTCGATGTTCACCGAACCCGGCGTCCAGCCCGGCCCGCACCGGTCGCCTCCCGCCGCTCTCGACTTCCCCGAATCTCCCGAACCTCCCCGAAGGGTCCCCGTGAACCGCATGCGTCCGCTCGCGGCCGTCGCGATCGCCGTCGTCGCCGCATCCGTCCTCTCCTCCTGCGCCGTCAACGAGATGGAGGTCGGCGATACGGGGTCGACCCTCGAGGGCTACGTGGTGGGCGCCGGCTCATCGGCGCAGGGCGCCGCGCAGCAGTCGTGGATCGCGGCGTTCCAGACCGACCACCCGCGGGTCACCGTCGACTACGACCCGGCGGGCTCGGGCGCGGGCCGCGACACGTTCATGGAGGGCGCGAGCGACTTCGCCGGGTCGGATCGCGCCTACACCCCGGACGAACTCGAAGACGGCGGCTTCGGCCGCTGCGCACCGGACTCAACGGTCATCGAACTGCCCCTGTACATCTCCCCGATCGCCGTGGTGTTCCGCCTGGACGACATCGACACGCTGAACCTCGACGCTGCGACGATCGCGGGCATCTTCGCCGGCGATATCACCGACTGGGACGATCCGGCGATCGCCGCGACGAACCCCGGGGTGGCGCTTCCCGACCTCCCCATCACGGCGGTGCACCGCTCCGACGATTCCGGCACGACCGAGAACTTCACCGAGTACCTGCACGCCACTGCACCCGAGGTCTGGGAATGGGAGGCCGACGGCGTGTGGCCGTTCTCGGGCGGTGAGGCGGCCCAGGGGAACTCGGGCGTGGTCGACACGGTCGGCAACGGCGTGGGGACCATCGGCTACGCCGACGCATCCCGGGCCGGAGGCCTCGGCACGGCGGCGGTCCGCGTCGGCGAGGAGTTCGCCTCGTTCTCGCCAGAGGCGGCCGCGGCGATCGTCGACGCGTCGCCGCTCGAGGAGGGGCGAGCCGACGGCGACCTGGCCGTCAGCATCGATCGCACCACCGAGCAGGCCGGTGTCTACCCGATCGTCCTCGTCAGCTACCTCATCGCCTGCGAGCAGTACGCCTCGCCGCGGAACGTCGAGGTCGTTCGGGAGTACCTGACGTACATCGCGAGCGAAGAGGGCCAGCAGGCGGCCGCCGACGGGGCCGGATCGGCGCCGATCTCGGAGTCGATGCGCGAGCGCGCCATGCAGGCGATCGAGTCCATCAGGGCAGAGTGACGGCGCGCCGACGGTCGGCCGAGCGTCGCCCGTCACGGCGGACTCACAGCAGGGGCATCCCGGCCGGTCAGACCCAGTTCACCTTCCGTTCACCGCCGTGGGGGACGCTCGTCACGCACGCTGGTTAGCGTCGCAGGCGGGTCGGCACCCGGCCCCACCTCCTGCAATCGAACCCCGGAAGGGAATCACGTGAACCTCAAGCGTTTCGCCGCGCCTGCCGTCATCGCCATGACGGCGGCCCTCGCGCTCAGCTCCTGCGCCGCGAACGAGGGCGGCTCGGGCGAGCCCGCCGCCTCCGAGTCGACGCTCTCGGGCAACCTGGTCGGTGCCGGCGCGTCGTCGCAGGACTCGGCCCAGCAGGCGTGGATCGCCGGCTTCCAGACCGCGAACCCCGACGTGACCATCGACTACGACCCCTCGGGCTCCGGCGCCGGTCGCGACACGTTCCTCTCGGGCGCCAGCGACTACGCGGGCTCCGACCGTGCGTTCAACGACGAGGAGATCGCCGCGGGCGGCTTCGAGAAGTGCGCACCCGACACCAGCGTCGTCGAGCTCCCGCTCTACATCTCGCCGATCGCCGTCATCTTCAACCTCGAGGGCGTCGACACGCTGAACCTCGACGCGGCCACGATCGCCGGCATCTTCGCGGGCACGATCACGAACTGGAACGACCCGGCGATCGCCGCCACGAACGAGGGCGTCGAGCTCCCCGACCAGGCCATCACCCCGGTCCACCGTTCGGACGACTCGGGCACCACCGAGAACTTCACCGAGTACCTCGGTGCGGCTGCGCCCGACGTCTGGACCTACGAGGCCGACGGCGTGTGGCCGTTCGAGGGCGGCGAGGGCGCACAGGGCACCTCGGGCGTCGTCGACGCCGTGACCAACGGCACCGGCACCATCGGCTACGCCGACGCCTCGCGCGCCGGTGACCTCGGCACCGTCGCGGTCCAGGTCGGCGACGAGTTCGTCGAGTACTCGCCCGAGGCCGCTGCCGCCATCGTGGACGCCTCGCCGTTCGTCGAGGGCCGTGACGAGCACGACCTCGCGATCGAGCTCGACCGCACCTCGGAGGAGGCCGGCGTCTACCCGATCGTCCTCGTGAGCTACCTCATCGCCTGCCAGGAGTACGCCGAGCCCGAGAACGTCGAGCTCGTGAAGGCGTACCTCTCGTACATGGCCAGCGCCGAGGGCCAGGACGTCGCGGCCGAGTCGGCCGGTTCCGCTCCGATCTCCGACTCGCTCCGCGAGCAGGTCACCGCGGCGATCGACTCGATCCAGTAGGTGGTTCGTGCCCGGCCCCGGTAGCGTCAGCACACCGGGGCCGGGCACGGCCATGTCCCATGCACCATTGACCGGAGGATCCTCCAGATGACCACCGCAGCCGCGCCGATCCGGGCGAAGCAGCGCCCAGGCGACCGCGTCTTCTCCAAGTCGGCGGTCTTCGCCGGCTCGATGATCCTCGTCACGCTCGCCGCGGTCGCGACGTTCCTCATCGTCCAGAGCATCCCCGCCCTGTTCGCCGACGGCGAGGATGCTTCGATCCTCGACTCGAACTTCTGGGCCTACGTCGGCCCCCTCGTGTTCGGCACGATCTGGGCCGCCGCGCTCGCACTGCTCATCGCCCTGCCGATCTCGATCGGCATCGCGCTCTTCATCTCGCACTACGCACCCCGCCGGCTCGCGTCGGTGCTGGGCTACGTCGTCGACCTCCTGGCCGCCGTGCCGTCGGTCGTGTTCGGCCTCTGGGGCATCGGCGTGCTGGCCCCCGCCGTCCAGCCGCTCTACTCCTGGCTCGTGGACAACCTCGGCTGGTTCCCGCTGTTCGCCGGCCCGGTCTCGGGTACCGGCCGCACCATCCTCACCGCGGCCCTCGTGCTCGCCGTCATGATCATCCCGATCATCACCGCGATCTCGCGCGAGGTCTTCCTCCAGACCCCGGTCCTCCACGAGGAGGCCGCGCTCGCGCTCGGCGCCACCAGGTGGGAGATGATCCGCACGGCGGTCCTTCCGTTCGGTCGCCCCGGCATCATCTCGGCCGCCGTGCTCGGCCTCGGCCGCGCGCTCGGCGAGACGATGGCGGTCGCCATGGTCCTCTCGGCGACCGGTGCGGTCACGTTCCAGCTGCTCACGTCGGTCAACCCGTCGACGATCGCCGCGAACATCGCCCTGAGCTTCCCCGAGGCGTACGGCATCAACGTCAACGTCCTCATCGCGACGGGCCTCATCCTCTTCATCGTCACCTTCGCGGTGAACGCGATCGCCCGCTGGATCGTCGCTCGCCGTGCCGAGTTCTCGGGAGCGAACTGATGACCACGACGATCACCCCTCCCGAGACCCGCGGCCCCGCCGCGGCCCCGGTCAGCAACTCGCTGACCGCGGGCAAGCTGCCCAACGGGGCCTCCTGGATGGTGCTGGGCGGAAGCGTCCTCGTCTCGGCCGGCCTCTTCGGCGTCATCGCCTTCAGCGGCGCCGAGTTCAACTGGGTCGGCACGTTCGTCGTCGCCGCACTCGTCTACGTCGTGACGATCACGCTCCTCTCGCGCATCGTCGAGGGGTCGCGGCGCGCCACCGACCGCTTCGTGACCGCGCTGGTCACGGGGGCGTTCCTGCTCGCGATGATCCCGCTGATCTCGCTCTCGATCACGGTCGTGACCTTCGGCCTCAACCGCTTCGACGCCGAGTTCTTCTCGTACTCGATGCGGAACGTCACGGGCGAGGGCGGCGGCGCCCTGCACGCCATCGTCGGCACCGTCCTCATGACCGGCACCGCGGCCCTGATCTCGATCCCGATCGGCCTGATGACCTCGATCTACCTCGTCGAGTACGGGCGCGGCCGTCTCGCCCGGGGCATCACGTTCCTCGTCGACGTCATGACCGGTATCCCGTCGATCGTCGCCGGCCTCTTCGCGTACGCGCTCTTCGCGATCTTCTGGGGCCCTGGCACGCGGACCGGCATCGCCGGTGCGGTCGCGCTCGCGGTCCTGATGATCCCCGTCGTCGTGCGGTCGAGCGAGGAGATGCTGCGCCTGGTCCCCGTCGAGCTGCGCGAGGCCGCGTACGCCCTCGGCGTGCCGAAGTGGCTGACGATCGTGAAGGTCGTGCTGCCCACCTCGATCGCCGGCATCACGACGGGCATCATGCTCGCGATCGCTCGCGTCATCGGCGAGACCGCGCCGCTGCTCATCGCGGCCGGCTTCACGAACAGCATGAACTACGACATGACCGAGGGGCGCATGCAGTCGCTCCCGGTGTTCGTCTACACCCAGTACGCCAACCAGGGGAACCCGCCCGAGGCGTACCTCGACCGCGCGTGGGCGGCCGCCCTCACGCTCATCCTCATCGTCATGGTGCTGAACCTCGTCGCCCGACTCGTCGCGCGGTTCTTCGCCCCCAAGTACGGTCGCTGACCCCCAGTAAGGAAACAGAGTGTCCAAGCGCATCGAAGTCCGAGACCTGAACGTCTACTACGGCAAGTTCCTCGCCGTGGAGGGCGTCTCGCTCGAGATCGAGCCCCGGAGCGTCACCGCGTTCATCGGCCCGTCGGGCTGCGGCAAGTCGACGTTCCTCCGCACCCTGAACCGCATGCACGAGGTCATCCCCGGTGCGCGCGTCGAGGGCGAGGTGCTGATCGACGGCAACAACCTCTACGACCCCGAGGTCGACCCCGTGCTCGTCCGCCGCCAGGTGGGCATGGTGTTCCAGCGTCCGAACCCGTTCCCGACGATGTCGATCAAGGAGAACGTGCTCGCGGGCGTCAAGCTCAACAACAAGCGGATCTCGAAGTCCGACGCCGACGACCTCGTCGAGTCCTCGCTCCAGGGCGCGAACCTCTGGAACGAGGTCAAGGACCGGCTCGACCGTCCCGGTTCGGGTCTCTCGGGAGGCCAGCAGCAGCGTCTCTGCATCGCGCGCGCGATCGCGGTCTCGCCCGAGGTGATCCTGATGGACGAGCCGTGCTCGGCGCTCGACCCGATCTCGACCCTGGCGATCGAGGACCTCATCGAGGAGCTCAAGCAGGAGTACACGATCGTGATCGTGACCCACAACATGCAGCAGGCCTCGCGTGTCTCCGACAAGACGGCGTTCTTCAACATCGCCGGCACCGGCAAGCCCGGCAAGCTCATCGAGTACGACGAGACGACGACGATCTTCTCGAACCCGTCCGAGAAGGCCACGGAGGACTACGTCTCCGGCCGCTTCGGCTGATCATCGCCCGATCCTCGATCGACGGTGTCACGGCCCGGTCCCCGCGCGGGGCCGGGCCGTCGTCGTCCGTGCCGGCGGGTCCGCCTTCAGTCGCGCGGGCTGAGCAGGTATGCGTTCAGCGCGGCGGTCTCGTCCGCGTCGACGGGGAGCGGGGCACCGTCGAGCTCGGCGATCGGGGCGGCCATGCGAACGCTCGACACCAGCCACGCGGCATCCGCTCGCCTAAGCTCGTCGAGCGTCAGGTCGCGATAGCCGACCGCGCGCCCCTGTGCCTCGAGGTGGGCGAAGATGCTGCGCTGGGTCGTGCCGTGCAGGATGCCGGCGGCCGGCGGCGTCGTGACGAACTCGTCGCCGAGCCGCGCGATCAGGCTCGACGTGGGGCCTTCGAGTACGAACCCGTCGGAGGAGACGAACAGCGCGTCGTCGGCGCCACGGCGCTTGGCCTCGCGGATCGCGGCCATGTTCGCCGCGTAGCTCAGGGTCTTCGCGCCGAGGAGCAGCCACGGCGCCCGCTCCCCCGCGCCGCGGGCGACGCCGCGGTCGAGGCTGACGACGCGGATGCCGCGCTCCCGCGCCGCGGCGAAGTCGGCGCCCGGCGTGACGTGCACCCATCCCGTGGGGGTGGTGCCCGGGTCGACGCCGCGGCTGAGCGCGATCTTCAGGGCGAACTCGCCCTCGGCGGGCACCCGCTCGGCGGCGCGTCGGATGACGAGGCGCCACTGCTCGGGGTTCGGCTCGGGCAGCTCCGTGAGGCGCGCGGAATTCGCCAGGCGTGCGAGGTGCGGTCCGACCTCCTGGACGTGGCCGTCGATCACGGCGAGGGTCTCGAAGATCCCGTCGCCGCGGTGCGGCGCGAGGTCGTTCACGGCGAGCGCGCCGGAGCCCGGCTCGATCTCGCGGAAGGACGCCTCGAGGAACTCGGGTGACGCATCGACGGGCAGGGGGTCGACGAGGAACGAGACGGTGTCGGCCATGCTCCGATGCTACGCCGGGTGAGCGCCGGGGCAGGGAAATGGCCGGCCGCAGAACGCCTCTCGGCGCGAGGCCGCTCGGAGCGGCGAATATTGGAGCCCGGGGTTACTGCGACCGGCCACGAACAGTCTAAACGAGGTCGCTGGCGGGTCTATTCCCGCGATCGGCCGGCGCTCGGCCCGCGCCGGCTCGTGCGCTCAATCGAGGCTGTCGTGCCGCCAGAGTCGCGCGCACGCGGCCAGCTCCTCAGCCAGCGACGAGAGCCGGAGCGCGCGCTGGGTGAGGATGCCCGGACGATCCGGGTGCGCAGCGTCCGCGGCATCCGCGTCATCGGCGAGGCTCGCGAAGCCCGCCGCCGCGACCCGGCAGAACGCCGTCGCACGCTCGAGCGCCGCCGCGAAGTCGCCCGCGAACACGCCGCGCAGGATCGTGTCGGCGAGTTCGCGCACCTCGGCCGGGCCCGCCGGCGTCGGTGCGCCGGCGACGACCTGGTCGATCGTGTGCGAGACCTCGGTGCCGCGCTGGAAGGCGAGGCTCACGCCCTGCGCGTCCTGTCGGATCATGGTGCGCAGCAGGTAGATGCGCCACAGCGCACCCGGCAGGCTCTTCGGCGAGGCCTGCGACCACAGCTCGGCGATCGCGTCGATGCCGTGCTCGTCGGTGTACGACACCAGCCGGGCGACGACCTCGGGGTCGGGGTCGTCCCGCACGCGTGAGAGGACCGCCGCCGCCGTGTCATGTGCGACGCGGCTCACATACGCCGGGTCCTCAGCGCCGAGGTACCCCTCGAACATGCGAGGCGGGAAGCGCGTCGGACGGTGGAATTCTGCGGTCATCGCGGACACGATACCCCGGCGGCCCGGGAACCGCCCCGAGTTCCGCGTTCGGCGGAATGGTCGCCGGCCTACTTGCACGACCGTTCGAATCGACGGGAGCAGGATCGAGCCTCAGCGGTACTCCTCCGCGATGTAGGCGGCCACCTCCGCCTGCAAGCGGAGCCGCATCGCCGACCGCCAATCCGATCCCATCCGCGCATAGGTGATGACCGCATGACAGTTCCGACAGCGGACATCGCACTTCGCGATCTCCGCGGCCACCCGCGCCAGCGCGTGGCCGCCTTGGGCGAGTCGCATCACCTCCGCTCCCTTGTCGGCGCCGTCTCGGTGATCGAAGTCGAGCACCCGGATATCGGATTCCCCGCAGTCGATGCACGGATGGGTAATCAGATGTCGACCGACGAATTCCAACGCACGACTTCTCCGTTCCCCCTTCGCAGCGACGATGCGACGTACGTGCGAATCTCGATTCTTCGCATAGTAGGCGCGTGCCTTGTCGCGATTGCAGTCTCGGCAGATCGACTGGAGCCCGTCTCGAGATGCGGATCGACGGTTGAATTCTGACGTTGGCCTAGACTGCATGCAGCGGCCGCATCGTTTCGATCGCGTCATTTTGCCCCCGTAGCTCAGAGGAAGAGCAGCTGACTTTTAATCAGCGGGTCGGGATGTCGGAATTCCCCGGGGGCACCACGTACCCCCTCACCTCGTCGCCGATTCATGCCGCCGTGCGTCCATCCGTCACAGATGCCACGCTACTGACACCCTCCGTCATCACGGCGCGAGCCGCGGCATCCCGAGCCCGAACTCGCGCCGGAGCGCGCTCGCGGCCGCGTGCCAGCCGGCGAGACCGTGCACGCCCGGGCCGGGCGGCGTGGAGGCCGAGGCGAGGTAGACGCCCGCGAGCGGTGTGCGCCACGGGTCCGGCGAGAGCACCGGGCGGCGCACGAGCTGCGCGAGCGACGGGGCTCCCGACGCGATGTCGCCGCCGATGTAGTTCGCGTTCTCGGACTGCATCTGCGCGGCCGAACGCGACGACGTCGCCAGCACGAGGTCGCGGAAGCCCGGCGCGAAGCGCTCGATCTGCCGGGTGACCGCCTCGGTGGGGTCGAGCGTCGACCCGGCCGGCACGTGCGTGTACGTCCAGAGCACGTGCCGCCCCGCGGGGGCGCGCGAGTCGTCGAGCGTCGACGGCTGCGACACCAGCACGTACGGTGACGACGGATGGCGCCCCCGCGCGACATCTCGCTCGCCCGCGGCGATCTCCTCCCGCGTGCCGCCGAGGTGCAGGGTGCCGGCTCGCGCGAGGTCGTGGTTCGCCCAGGGCACGGGCCCGGCGAGCGCGAAGTCGACCTTCGCCGCGGCGTTGCCGTACCGGAATCCGCGGAGCGCCCGTCGGTAGCGCGCCGGCAGCCGGTCGCCGGCGAGGCGCGCGAGCGCGCGCGGGGTCAGGTCGAGCAGGACGGCACGGGCGGGCGGCAGCGCCCCGAGGTCGTCGACCGCGGCATCCGTCACCACTTCGCCGCCGTGCGCGACGAGATCGGCGACCAGTGCGTCGACGATCGCGCCGCTGCCGCCGACGGGGATCGGCCAGCCGCGCGCATGGGCGTGCATCGTGAGCACGAGACCCGCGCCCGAGGTCCCGATGCTCGGCAGCGGGCGGATCGCGTGCGCCGCGACGCCGGTGAGCATCGCGGGGGCCGCCTCGTCGCGGAATCGCACGTTCCACGCGGGCGTGCCCTGCTCGAGCGCCCGCAGGCCGAAGCGGGCGGCGACGAGCGGATGCCGCGGCACGCGCACGAGCGTCGACCCCGTGAACTCGGTCACGGCCTCCTCGTGCGCGACGAGCGGTGAGATGAGGCGCCGGTACGCGCGGCCGTCGCGGCCGAGGCCGTCGACCGTGCGGTCGAGGTCGTGCCAGGCGAGGCCCGCGCGCCCGCCGTCGAGCGGGTGCCCGAAGGAGAGTTCGGGAACGCGGAGCTCGATGCGCCGCTCGAGCCCGAACGCGCGGAAGAAGGGCGACGCGAGCGCCATCGGGTGCACGGCCGAGCACACGTCGTGGCGGAAGCCGGGGAGCGTGAGCTCCGCCGTCCGGGCGCCGCCGCCGGGCTCGGGCGCCGCCTCGACCACGCGCACGGACAGGCCCGCGCGTGCGAGGGTCACCGCAGCGGCGAGCCCGTTGGGGCCCGCTCCCACGACGATCGCGTCGACGGCGTCACTCCGGGCCATCCGACCTCCCCGTCCGCGAGCGGGCGTGCGCCGCGAGCGGGCGTGCTCCGCGGTCGGCACCATGATGCCACGCGAACCGGGCATCGCCGATGAGCGGCGGATCAGGCGGCGGACCGGGGCACCGCCGTGGGGGACCGGAGACGTGCTGGGCTCCGATGCCCCGACGCGGCGGCTCCTCCCCAGGTGTCCCCTTCCGCACTGCCACGTGCGGTGGACCGAGCGTACGTCCACGGCACGACGCTGGGAACACCCTCGAAGTGGGGGCTGGACATCCGACCGGACAGACCGGACCGATCGACCCGGCTGCGCCGGAGACTCGCCCGCTCAGCCGACGATGCGGCGCAGCCCCGCCATGAGCGCGAGGCGCTCCTCGGCGTTGCGTCCGAGCGGAGTGACGTTCAGGGTCGTGACCCCCGCCCGCACGAACGCCGCGACGCGCTCGGCGACCTCGGCGGGCGAGCCGATGAGCGAGATCGCACGCACGAGCTCGTCGGGCACGGCGGCGATCGCCTCCTCGCGGCGGCCGTCGAGGTAGAGGTCCTGGATCCGCTCGGCCTCCGACGCGAAGCCGTAGCTCGCGATGAGGTCGTTGTAGAAGTTCTTCCCGCGCGCGCCCATGCCGCCGATGTAGAGGCCGAGGTTCGGCTTGACCGCCGCGATCGCGGCCTCGACGAGCTCGGGCCGATCGGTGATGGCGAGCGCCGGGCTCGCGAAGACGTCGAGCGCCCCCAGCTCGGGAGCGCGCCGGGCGCGCCCCGCCTCGAGCGACGCACCCCACACGTCGGCGGCCCGCTCGGGGTGGAAGAACATCGGCAGCCAGCCCTCGGCGATCTCGGCGGTCTGCTCGACCGACTTCGGTCCGAGCGAGGCGATCGTGATCGGGATCCGCTCGCGCACCGGCTCGTTGATGAGCTTCAGCGGCTTGCCGAGGCCCGTGCCCTGGCCGGCCGGGAGCGGGATCGTGTAGTTCCGGCCCTCGTGCACGACGCGCTCGCGCCGCCACACCATGCGGCACACGTCGACGATCTCGCGCATGCGGCCGAGGGGCGCGTCGTACGGCACGCCGTGGAAACCCTCGATGACCTGCGGGCCCGACGCGCCGATGCCGAGCTCGAACCGGCCCTCCGAGACGTAGTCCAGGCCGGCCGCCGTCATGGCGGTGAGCGACGGGGTGCGCGTGTAGAGCTGCAGGATGCCGCTCATGAGCGTCATTCGCGAGGTCCGGGCGGCGAGGAAGCCGAGCTGGCTCACGGCATCGAACGAGTAGACCTCGGGGACGACCACGAGGTCGACGCCCGCCCGCTCGAGTTCGGCGACCTCGGCGGCGGCCTCGCGGAAGCCGCCCGCGTAGCTCAGGAACATGCCGATGCGCATGCGTCGCTCCTCGTCGTCGGGGCTGGTGGTGATGGTGGGCTCGCGGCCCCCTCAGACCCTAGTCGACGCGGTCAGGTCTCGACGACGACGATCGGGTCGGTCGTCGGCGCCTCCGACCCGCCCGCGGGTTCGATGGTCATGCCGACCACGACCCCGGAGGAGAACTCTCCCTCGAGCACGACGTAGGCGGCGCCGTCCTCGGGGTCGAACGTTCCGGCGGGACGCGCGCCGGCGTCGTCGATGTACCAGAGCTCGTACGTCGAGTCGGCGCCGACGTCGGGCAGGTCGGACGTGCGCACTGCCGACCTGCCGAGTTCGGCGGACCACACGATCGTCACCTCGCCGCCGTCGGTCGACGCCACCGTGACGGACTCGGCGTCGGGTGCGGCGGCGATCGCCTCGACCGCGCGCTGCGCGCCCCAGCCGGCGGGCCCCGGCCAGTTCACGCCCACCACGGCGCCGGCGATGACGAGCACGGCGGCCGCGGCCGCGGCGACGAGCGCGACCGGCCGCTGGAACCAGCGTCGCCGCGCGGCGCGTTCGGCGGGTCCGGCGACGGATGTCCCGGGGTCGCCCTGGCCCGCCGCGGACGCGGGGACCGCGGCCGGCGCCTGGGCCGGCATCGCGTCGGGCGCGTCTCCGGACGCCCGTGCCTGCGGGGCCGGACCGACCGGTGCGGCAGACTCGTCGGACCCGGCGGGCACCTGCGGCACCTGCGGCACCTCGTCGAGCCGATCGAAGATCGAGGCCTTCATGGCGGGCGGCGGCTCGACCGGTGCGGCGGCGTCGGCGAGCGCGGCGGCCGCCTCGCGATGCGCGACGAGTTCGGCGCGCAGCTCCGGCGACTCCGCCAGGCGCGCCTCGACGAGCGCACGCTCCTCGTCGGTCACCGCGTCGAGCGCGTAGGCGGCGAGCAGCGCGTCCAGGTCGTCGGGCTCCCGACGCTCGGGGAACTCCGGTTCGCTCATGTGCTCACCCCCATCACCCGGCGCAGCCGGATCATGCCGTCGCGCATCCTCGTCTTCACGGTGCCGAGCGGCACGTCGAGCCGTTCGGCGATCTCGGACTGCGTCAGCCCGCCGTAGTACGCGAGCATGACGCACTCGCGCTGCAGCTCGCTGAGTTCGGCGAGCGCGACGTGCGCCCGCTCGTGGTCGAGTCGCACCTCGACCGCTTCGGCGACGCTGTCGACGGGCACGTCGAGGTCGCGAGCTCCGATGCGGGCGTCGCGGTCGCGCGCGGACTGTGCGGAGCGCACGCGATCGACGGCGCGCCGGTGCGCGAGCGTGAACATCCAGGAGATCGCCGACCCGCGCGCGGCGTCGAATCGCGGCGCCGTCTGCCACACCTCGAGGAACACGTCCTGGGCGACCTCCTCCGCCTGGGCCGGGTCGACCACGACGCGACGCACGAGTCCGAGGACGCGTGGGGCGGTGCGGTCGTAGAGCGCGCCGAACGCCGCCCGATCGCCCGTGCCGGTCGCGACGAGCAGTTCGTCGAGGGTCGGGTCGGATGCCGCTGGCCCGTGCTCGGCGTCCGTCACGTGTCCCAGCATGGCAGACCGGGCCGTTCGTCGTGGCAGCAACGCGACGGGCGTGACGCGTCGCGCCGCCACGACTGCGATCGGCGCCTGGGCGAGGGTCATGCGGTGCTCCGGTGATGCGTGGAAGGGTCGACGGTGATTCGTCGCGGAACGTCGGGAGGATTGGCGCGACGGCTCGGCGGGGAAGCCGGTCACCACCAGAGCGATTCAGCCTCGACGTGCCTCGGCATCGTCCGGTCCGTCGATGCAGTACCAGAGCCGCCAGCGGTCGGGCACGCCCTTGAGGTCGTGCTCCCCGGCCGGCTCGAAGGCGAACGGGAAGCCGAGCAGGAGCGAGCGGACGGTGTCGCTCACCATGATGCGGCCGGGATCGGCCGCTGCGCAGATGCGAGCCGCCGCGTGCACCGCGAGCCCGACGAGGTCGTCGCCGCGCATGATGAGCTCGCCCGAGTGCACGCCGACGCGCAGTCCGAGGCCGAGCGCGGCCGCCGACTCGAGCGCCTGCGTGGCGTAGTGGAGCGCCGACGAGGGCAGCGGGAACGTCGCGACGATCCCGTCGCCGGTCGTGTTCGCCTCCGTCCCGGAGAAGCGGGCGATGGAGCGTCGCAGCGCCTCGTCGTGCGAGGCGAGGATGTTGCGCCAGCGCTCGTCGCCGGTCCTCGCGAGCGTGGCCGTCGACTCGACGATGTCGGTGAAGACGGTCGTGAGCACGTCCCGGCGCCCTCCGCTGCGGGCGCCCGTGAGGAACTCCTCCATCTCGTCGACGAGCGCGCCGTCGGGGAGGATCGCCGGCAGCGCCGAGGACCGGCGGACGAGCTGGAGCCGGCCCTCGGGCAGCGCGTCGGCCAGCCATCGCATCGGCGCCTCCTCGATCGCCTCGAGCGCGGTGTCGTGGAGCACGAGCACCGGGGCGCGCACGTCGGCGAGGTACGGTCGGATGTCGACCGCGACGATGGCCTCGGCGAGCCGTCGCGCCGCGGTCGGCGTCGCCGACATGCTCTCGTAGCGCTCCCACCAGGCGACGAGCCGCTCCGCACCCTCCGCCTGCCAGAACTGCCGGACGACGAGCCCCCTCCCCCACTCGGCCGGCTCGAGACCCGCCATGAGGCTCGCGACCCATGCCGCGTCCAGCGTCCACGGGAAGCCGTCGTCGGCGTGGCCGACCGCGAACGCCTCGTAGACGATGACGGCGTCGATGCGGTCCGGATGCCGCGCTGCGGCGACGAGCGCCGTCGCCCCGCCGTCGAACCAGCCGATGATCGCCGCACGCGTGCTGCCGGCGGCATCGAGGATCGCGACCAGGTCGTCGGCTCGATCCTCGACGGTCGCGTCGAGTCCTCCGCGATCCGAGAGCCCCGTTCCTCGCTTGTCGAAGAGGATCACCCGAGCGCCCAGGGCCTGCAGCCGCTCGATGAACTCGAGGTGCTCGGGCAGTTCGCAGAAGACGTCGACGTTCGAGATGAAGGCGAAGGCGAGCACGATGTCGCGATCGCCCTCGCCGAACACCTTGTAGGCGAGGTCGACGCCGTTCCGCACGGCGTATCGCGTGGAGGGGATCACGGTGCGGGCACCTCCAGTCGGAACAGCGTCCAGGCGCCGGGCACGCCCCTCAGCGCGTGCTCGCCGGCCGTCTGGAAGGCGAGCCCCGAGCCCTCGACGAGGACGCGGACGGTGTCGGTGACGAGCACCTCGCCCGCCTTGGCGAGCGCCGAGACGCGCGCCGCGACGTGGATGGCGATGCCCACCATGTCCTCGTCGCGGACGAGCACCTCGCCGCAGTGGACTCCGGCGCGGAGGCCGAGACCCATTGCCTCAGCGGCGGCGATCGCGTCCTGCGCGAAGCGGATCGCCGACGACGGCAGCGCGAACGCGACGACGAACCCGTCGCCCGCGGTGTTCACCTCGCGCCCGCCGAACCTCGAGAGCGAGCGCCGGATCGATTCGCGGTGCCCCGAGAGCAGGTTGCCCCAGCGCAGGTCGCCGGATCCGGCCAGCTCCTCGGTCGAGCCGACGATGTCCGTGAACACGATGCTCGCGAGCTCGCGACGAGCGCCGCTGCGGGTGCCGACGAGGAACTCCTCGATCTCATCGACCAGGTCGTCCGAGGGGAGGATGAACGGCGCGCCGTCGGTGTGCCGGACGACCCGCAGTCGCGCGTCCGGAAGCGTGTCGGCCAGCCAGCGGAACGGTGCGGCCGGCACGCCGGGATAGTCGCGGTCGTGGATCACGAGCACCGGGACCGCGACGTTCGCGAGGTGGTCCCGGATGTCGAGCGCCAGCGCGTCCTCGAGGACGCGCAACGCACCGCTCGGCGGTGCGGAGAGCCGCTCGTAGCGCACCAGCCAGTCGATCAACCTGGCATCGCCCGCCCAGTCGGGAGCCATCATGCGAGCCATCGCCGCCTGCCCCCACCCCATGGTCACGAGCTTCCGCATGGCCCTCTCGCCGAACGGCGACGCGAAGCCCCACGGGAAGCCGGGAGCGCGCCGACCGCTGGCGAGGACCTCGTACGCGACCACGGACTCGACCCGGTCGGGGTGTCGGGCCGCCGTCACGAGGCAGGTCGCCCCGCCGTCGAACCAGCCCAGCAGGACGGCGCGCGCGCTCCCCGCAGCGTCGAGCACCGCGACGAGGTCGTCCGAGTGCTGCTCGACGCTCACCGGACCGGTGCCGCGATCGGACATGCCTGCGCCCCGCTTGTCGAACAGGATCACCCGGCCGAGGGCGCTGAGTCGTTCGACGAACTCGCGGTTCTCGGCGAGCTCGAAGAACGCGTCGACGTTCGAGACGAGCGGGAAGGCGAGCAGCAGGTCGCGGACCCCCTCGCCGACGACCTTGTACGCGATGTCGGCGTCTCCGCTCCGGGCGAAGGCGGTGTCCGGGATCATGGCACGGCTCCGACGCACCGCCGCCAGTTCAGGTCGATGCGGCCCGGTCCACGCACGGCTCCCCCCGCCACGGCCACCACGCTAGTCCCCCGGCGCGACTCCGGACAGGACTTCGGGCGCTCAGATGCCCCCGGGGGCCTCCTCGCCGCGCGCCACGCGTCGGCGGTGCTGGCGGATCCGTGCGATGCGCTTGACGACGAACGCCGCGCCCGCGAGCACGCCGACCGCGATGACGACGAACTGGAACCCGTCGGCCCACGGCTCCACGACGTGCCAGTTCTCGCCGAGCAGGTAGCCGGCGAGCACGAACACGGTGTTCCAGATGATGCTGCCGAGGGTGGTCAGCGCGAGGAACCAGGCGACGGGCATGCGGGTCACGCCGGCGGGGATCGAGACGAGGCTGCGGAAGAGCGGGATCATCCGCCCGAAGAAGACGGCCTTGCGTCCGTGCCGGTCGAACCAGGCCTCGGTGCGATCGACGTCCGCGACATCCACCAGCGGCATCGCCTTCACGATCGCGCGCGTGCGCTCCCGCCCGAGCACGGCGCCGACGAGGTAGAGCGCGAGCGCGCCGACGATCGAGCCGGCCGTGGTCCAGGCGAGCACCTCGATCAGGGTGAACGAGCCCCTGCTCGCGGTGAACCCCGCGAGCGGCAGGATCACCTCGCTCGGCAGCGGCGGGAAGAGGTTCTCGAGCGCGATCGCGATGCCGGCGCCGGGGGCGCCGAGGGTCTCCATCAGGTCCACCGCCCACGCGGCGAGTCCCGTGAGCTCGGATTCGGCGGCGGCACGCAAGGATGTCGTCGTCATGACGTCGAGGCTAGGCGACGCCGGCTGGGCGAACGGTGGGGACGGCCCCGGATCCGGGCACCGGTGCACCTTCAGCGCGCTCCGAGGCGGATGCGACAGGCTGGTCGTCCGGCAGATCGGAGCGAACCCCGCATGACCTGGAGCCTCGTCCTCGACATCCTGCTCGTGCTCGTCCTCATCGGCGCGCTCGTGCACGGATGGCGCGCCGGCCTGCTCCGCACGCTCGGCGGCCTGCTCGGCCTGATCGCCGGTGGCATCGCCGCCTACATCGCGATGCCGTGGGTCGTCTCGTTCGTGGCGGCGCCGGAGTGGCGGGCGCCGATCGCGATCGCGGTCGCGGTCGTGCTCCTCGTCGCGGGCGCGTCGCTCGGTGGCGCGATCGGCCGGGCGCTCGGACGTGGTGCCGACGCCGTCAAGCTGGGCCCCGTCGACCGCGTGCTCGGCGCGATCGTGAACACGATGGTGACGGCGTTCGTCATCGCGCTGGTCGCATCGGGCGTCGGCTCGATGGGCGTGCCGGTCGTCTCCCCCGCGGTCGCGGGCTCATGGGTCGTGCGCGGCATCGACCAGGTCACCCCGCAGCCGGCGCGCACGCTCATGGCCGAACTGCGCACCGCGGCGTTCGGCGAGGCGATCCCGTGGCTCACGGGCGTGCTCGACGGACCGACGGTCGCGCCCGAACTGCCGTCGGGCGGCGTCGACGATCCCGAACTGAACGCTGCCGCGGCATCCGTCGTCAGGGTCACCGGGCTCGCCTTCGAGTGCGGCGGCAACCTCACCGGGTCGGGCTTCGTGGTCGCGCCCGATCGGATCGTGACGAACGCCCACGTCGTCGCGGGCGTGACCGAACCGATCGTCGAGGCGCCGGGACGCGGCCCGGTCTCCGGCCGTGTCGTCGCCTTCGACCCCGACGCGGACCTCGCGGTGATCGCGGTCGACGGCCTCGACGTCGCCCCGCTCGCCATCGCCGACGCGCCGGGCGCCGACACCGACGTGGCCGTCGCGGGCTACCCGTTCGGCGGACCGCTCGAGCTTCGACCCGCACGGGTCATGGCGAACGGCCCGATCACGATCTCGATCGACGGCGACACGACCTCGCGCGATGTCGTGACCCTCGCGGCCGAGGTCGACCACGGCAACTCCGGCGGGCCGGTGCTCACCGGCGACGGCGAGGTCGGCGGGGTCGTGTTCGCGAAGTCGCAGACGGTCGACAACGTCGGCTTCGCCGTGCCCGTCGGCACGCTCGAGCCGCTCGCCGACGAGGCGCCCTCGCTCAGCGAGCGGGTCGACTCGGGCAGCTGCGCGTTCTGACGCTCACTCCGCGGTGAAGCCGGCGAAGCGGATGCCCCAGCTGAGCTCCCACTGCTCGCCCGGGTCGAGCCAGCGAAGCCCCTTGCCGGAGTTGAACGCCTCGGCGGGCGCCGTCATCGGCTCGACGGCGATGGCCCGGCGCTCGCCGGGGTAGTTCTCGGTCGTGTACACCTGCACGTACGCGAACTCGTCGTCGGCCCAGACCGAAACCGATCGGCCGTCGGGCGCGACGAGCGTGTGCTCGACCGTGCCGTCGACCGAGGCGACCTCGCCGAACGCGTCGTCGAGGTCGACGTCGCCGACGCGGCGCCCCTCTCGGAAGTCCCACTCGGTGCCGTCGACGGGCACCTCGCCGGTCGGGAGCAGCCGCTCGTCGACCTCGAGGTGGCTCGCGGCGTCGAGCCGCAGCACCAGGTCCTCCGTGGGCACGCCGCCGATCTTGAGGAACGGGTGGGTGCCGACCGCGACGGGGGCGGGCTCGCCGCCGACGTTCTCGAGGAAGTGCGTGACCTTGAGCCCGTCGGAGACCAGTTCGTAGCGCACCGCGGTGCGGACGAGGAACGGGTAGCCGAGCTGCGGGAAGATCGTCGCCGCGAGCGTCACCGAGTCGCGGTCCTGCTCGACCGGCACGTACTCGGCGTAGCGCAGCAGCCCGTGGATCGCGTTGTGCTTCGCGGGCTCGGTGATCGCGAGCTGGTACGTCCGCTCGCCGTGGCGCCACACGCCGTCGCGGATGCGGTTCGGCCACGGCACGAGCACGATCCCCGACCCCGAGGGCGGCGTCTGGTCCTCGCCGTAGGACGGCACGAGGTCGATGCCGTTGATGGTGAGGGTGCGCAGGCCCGCGGCGACGGCGGTGATCGTCGCGCGGACGTCGCCCGTCGAGGTGGTCGTCTCGAGCTCGAACTGATCGCCCGTGGGGAGATTCATGCACACCACCCTATGGCCGGTCGGGAGCGTGGGCGACGAGGACGTCGAGTCCGGCGTCGCGGAGTTCGCCGATGAGGATGCCGGGGGCCGCGGCATCCGTCACCAGCGCGTCGAACGCATCGACCGGAGCGATCCGGCCGAGGTGCACCTCGCCGAGCTTCGAGGCGTCGGCCACGACCACCGCGCGCGCCGCGCGCTGGAGCATGAGGGCCTTGACGGATGCCTCTGGGAGGTTCGCGTTCGTCACGCCGAGCTTCGGGTCGACGCCGTTGCACCCGATGACCGCGAGGTCGACGTGGACCTCGTCGAGGACGGAGCCGGCGAGCGGGTGCACGAGCGAGTGCTGGCGGGGGCGGAGGGTGCCGCCCGTGACGACGACCGTGAACCTCGGGATCTCGGGTTCGAGCTCGAGCGCGATCGAGAGGCCGTTGGTGAAGATCGTGACGTCGTCGAGGTCGTCGCGCGCGCGGAGCGCGCGGGCCACCTGGAGCGTCGTGGTGCCGACGTCGAGGATGACGCTCTGCCCGCTCCGCACGAGCGCCGCCGTGCGTTCGCCGATGAGCTGCTTGGGCACGACGGAGGTCGCGAGCGCCTCCTCGAAGCTCGGCTCGCGCTCGGGCCGCGGTTCGGCGGAGCCGGCCCCGGACGGCACGGCGCCGCCGTGGACCCGGCGCACGAGGCCGGCCCGCTCGAGCGCGTCGAGGTCGGCGCGCGCGGTCACCGGGGTCACGCCGAACGACTCGCTGAGCTCGACGACGCGCACGAACCCGCGCTCGGCGACGAGATCGGCGGTGAGTCGGCGGCGGTGTGCGACGTCGGGCTGCATGAGGACCAGTGTGGGGGCGCCATCCGTACTTTGCAATACGAAACCCACTTGTTTCTGAAACGAAAGTCGCGTACCGTGGCGCCGTGCACCAGACCGAACCCGGCCTCCTCGACCCGCGCATCGCCGTGCGCCGCTCGACGCTCGCCGACGGCCGCGAGCTCATCTACTTCGACGACGCCGACACCACGCTCCCGCCCGAGCGCGCGATCGACGCCCGCGCCCTCGATCCGCGGCCCGCGGTCGCGGAGATGCGGCAGGACCCGCTGACCGGCGAATGGGTCTCGATCGCCGCGGCCCGGCAGAACCGCGTGTTCCTGCCCCCGGCCGACGCCGACCCGCTCGCGCCCCAGACCGAGGCCAACCCGTCCGAGATCCCGAGCACGTACGACGTCGCCGTCTTCGAGAACCGGTCGCCGTCGTTCGGGCCCGACCTGGCCGACTGGCCCGGGTCGACCGACGGGGTGGCGGATGCCGCGGCATCCGCCCTCGCCGACGTACGCGCCGTGGGCATCGGGCGCCGCCTGCCCTCGCACGGCCGCTGCGAGGTCGTGTGCTTCAGCCCCGAGCACGAGGGGTCCTTCGGAACCCAGACGGTCTCTCGCGCGCGCACGGTCATCGAGGCGTGGGCGCACCGCACCTCCGCGCTCTCGGAGCTGCCCGGCGTGCAGCAGGTGTTCCCGTTCGAGAACCGCGGGCGCGAGATCGGCGTCACGCTCCCCCACCCGCACGGCCAGATCTACGCCTACCCGTACGTCACGCCCCGCACGGAGCGACTGCTCGCGGCGATCGACGCCTACGGGCCCACGTTGCAGGCCGACGTGCTCGAACGCGAACGTTCAGGCGAGCGCGTGCTCCTCGCCGCCGAGCACTGGACCGCCTACGTCCCCTTCGCGGCCCGCTGGCCGATCGAGATCCACCTCGTGCCGAACCGGCACGTGCCCGACCTCGCCGCGACCACGGCCGACGAGCGCGACGAGCTCTCGCGCGTGTACCTGCGCCTCCTCCGCGGCGTCGACCGGCTCTACGACACCCCCACGCCCTACATCGCCGCGTGGCATCAGGCGCCGGTGCACGAGCACCGCGACGACGTGCGGCTCACCATGCAGCTGACGAGCCCGCGTCGCGCCGCGGATCGCCTGAAGTACCTCGCCGGGTCCGAGGCCGCCATGGGCGCCTGGATCGGCGACGTGCCGCCCGAGGCGCAGGCCGACGCACTGCGCACCGCCATCGAAGGAGTTGACCTGTGACCGACGCCATGGCCTCCGCCCAGCATCTCTTCGCCGAGCAGTACGGCCGCCGTCCGGCGGGCATCTGGTCGGCACCCGGCCGCGTGAACCTCATCGGCGAGCACACCGACTACAACGACGGCTTCGTCTTCCCGTTCGCGATCGACCGCCGCACGACCGTCGCGCTCGGCGACCGCGACGACCGCGTCGTGCGGGTCTCGTCGACGTTCTCGCCCGAGACGATCGAGGTGCACCTCGACGAGTTGACGCCCGATGCCGTGAGCGGATGGGCCGCGTACCCCCTCGGAGTGGTCTGGGCGCTGGGCGAGTTCGGCGCCGACCTCGCGCACGTGCGCGGCGTCGACCTGCACATCGACTCCGACGTGCCCGTCGGGGCCGGGCTGTCGTCGTCGGCGGCGATCGAGTGCGCCGTGGCGCTCGCGCTCGACGAGCACTGGGGCCTCGGCTTCGACCGCCCGACGCTCGCGAAGATCGGGCGCCTCGCCGAGAACCGCGTCGTGGGCGCCCCGACGGGCATCATGGACCAGTCCGCGTCGCTCCTCGGCGAGGCCGACTCCGGGGTGTTCCTCGACTGCCGCAGCCTCGACGCCGACGTGATCCCCCTCGGCTTCGCCGAGGCGGGCCTGTCGCTGCTCGTCATCGACACGCGCGTGAGCCACGCGCACGCGACCGGCGGGTATGCGGCCCGGCGCGCGTCGTGCGAGGCCGGGGCGGCGACCCTCGGCGCGGAGTCGCTCCGCGGGGTGGGCGTCGACGACCTCGACCGTGCGCGCGACCTGCTCGACGACGAGACCTTCCGCCGGGTGCGGCACGTCGTGACCGAGAACCAGCGCGTGCTCGACACGGTCCGCACGCTGCGCGAGCACGGACCTGGCGCGATCGGCCCGCTGCTCGACGCGTCGCACGTGTCGATGCGCGACGACTTCGAGATCTCGGTGCCCGAGCTCGACCTCGCGGTCGAGACCGCGCAGGCGAACGGGGCGATCGGCGCGCGCATGACGGGCGGCGGCTTCGGCGGCGCGGCGATCGCGCTCGTCATCGACGACCTGGTGCCCGTCATCGGCCGCAAGGTGGTCGAGGCGTTCGCCGAGCACGGCTACCGCGAGCCGGGCGTGTTCACGGTGCACGCCGCGCAGGGCGCCCGACGCGACGCCTGAGCCGGGCTCGGCGACGCGCAGGCGCGCTCGGCGCGTCCCGCGGCCGCGTCGCCCGCGAGCGTCCTGCCGCGACCCTCAGCGCGGCTCGACCGCCGTCGGCGTGCCGCCGGTGATGCGCACGAGCTCGTCGAACGTGGTCGGGAACACCGTCTTGGCGTGCCCGGCCGCCGCCCACACCTCGTCGTAGCCGGCGAGGTCGACGTCGACGAACGTGCGCACCGGCGCGGGGTGACCCACGGGCGCGACCCCGCCGATGACCTGGCCCGTCGCGGCCTTCACGACCTCCTTCGACGCGCGGCCGATCGTGCCGCCGAGCTCGGCGCCGAGCCACTCGGTGTCGACCCGGTGCGCCCCCGACGTGAGCACGAGGATCGGTTCGTCGTCGAGCGTGAAGACGAGCGAGTTGGCGATCTGGCCGACCTCGATGCCGAGCGCGTCGGCGGCGAGCTTCGCGGTCGTCACGGCGTCGTCGAACCACACGATGCGCGGTTCGATCCCGTCGGCGGCGAGCGCCGCGGCGACTCGGTCGACGGCGGCGTGCGAGGGGGCGGCGGTCGGCTCGGGGGTCATGCCCTCGATCCTACGAGCGGATGCCGCGGCATCCGTCGCCCGGAGCGGCCCGCGCTCGCCGCCTCACCGTACCCGCCCCGCCCGGCCGCCATGGGATGCCCCCGACGGTTCACCGCCCTGCCGTAGGGTTCGACCGTGACCACCTCCCCACCGCCGCACGATCGCCTCGCCCGACGTCTCGGACTCCGCGGCGCGGTCGCCATCGGGCTCGCGGCGATGATCGGTGCGGGCGTCTTCGCGGTGTGGGCTCCTGCGGCGCAGGCCGCGGGCGGGTGGCTGCTCGCGGGGCTCGCGATCGCCGCGCTCGTCGCGTTCGCGAACGCCGGCTCGACCGCGCAGCTCGCCGTGCGCTACCCGGAGTCGGGCGGCGCGTACCGGTACGGGCGGGAGCGGCTCGGGGCCTGGCCCGGCTTCCTCGCGGGGTGGGGCTTCGTGATCGGCAAGACGGCGAGCTGCGCCGCGATGGCGCTCACCGCGGCGGCGTACCTGGTGCCGCCCGCGTGGCAGAAGCCGGTCGCGATCGCCGCGGTCGTGGTGCTCGTCGGCGTCAACGTGCTCGGCGTCACGCGAACGGCGCGGGTCGCGTCGGTGATCGTCTCGGCCGTGCTCGCGGTGCTCGTCGTGGTCGTCGCCGCCGGGTTCGCCGCGATCGCGGGCGTCGGCTGGGGTGTCGGCGCGACCGGGTCCGAGGCGGCATTGCAGGCGACGGATGCCACGCCGGGCGCGCGCGGCGTCTACGGGGTGCTGCAGGCCGCCGCCCTGATCTTCTTCGCGTTCGCGGGCTACGCGCGCATCGCGACGCTCGGCGAGGAGGTCCGGGAGCCGCGTCGCACCATCCCGCGCGCCATCGGCGTCGCCTTCGCGGTCGTCGTGGTCGTCTACGCCCTCGTCGGCACGGCGGCGGTCGGCGCGCTCGGGTCCGACGCGCTCGCGGCATCCGTCGCCCCGCTCGTCGACGTCGTCGCGGTCGCCGGATGGCTCTGGGCCGAGCCCATCGTCCGCATCGCCGCCGGCGTGGCCGCGCTCGGCTCGCTGCTCGCGCTCGTCGCGGGCGTCGGGCGCACGAGCCTCGCGATGGCGCGCGACGGCGAACTGCCCCGCCCACTGACGGCCGTGCACCCGCGGTTCGGGGTGCCGCACGTCGCCGAGATCGCGACGGGCGTCGCCGTGATCGTGCTGCTGCTCGTGGCCGACCTGCGCGGCGCGATCGGCTTCTCGTCGTTCGGCGTGCTGCTGTACTACCTGGTCGCCAACGCGTCGGCGATCACGCAACCCGCCGACGAGCGGCTCGTGCCGCGTTGGCTCTCCTGGTTCGGGGCGATCGGATGCGTCGTGCTCGTCGTGACGCTCCCGCTCGCGTCGATCGCGGCGGGTGTCGCGGTCTTCGCCGTGGGCGCCGCGGTGCGCGGCATCCGTCTCGCCGTCGCCCGGCGTTCGGGTCACCGGGGCGCGGAATAGGCTGACGGCATGAGCGCCGACCCCTCAGCCCGCATCCTGACCATCGCCGACGTCCCCGCGCCCGAGCTCGATCAGACCGCCTTCGTCGCGCTCGGCGCGGTGATCGTCGGGCAGGTGCGCCTCGCCGCGCAGTCGAGCGTCTGGTACAACGCGGTGCTGCGTGCCGAGGCCGAGCCGATCTCGCTCGGGGAGCGCTCCAACCTGCAGGACGGCGTGGTCTGCCACGTCGACGCGGGCTACCCCGTGGTGATCGGCGAGGGCGTCTCGGTCGGCCACCGCGCGGTGCTGCACGGCTGCACGGTGGAAGACGATTGCCTCATCGGCATGGGCGCGACGATCCTCAACGGCGCCGTGATCGGCCGCGGCTCACTCGTCGCGGCCGGCGCCGTGGTGCTCGAGGGCACCGTCGTGCCGCCCGGATCGCTCGTCGCCGGCGTGCCCGGCAAGGTCCGCCGCGAGCTCACCGCCGACGAGCAGGCCGGCATCCGGCGCAACGCCGAGGCGTACCTCGCGCACGTCGTCCGGCACACCGCGCCCGTCGACTGACCGGGCGGCGGCGACCCCCACGGCAGGGGTGACGGATGCCGCGGCCGCGCCCGACCGCACCTGCGACAGGCGGCGCCGCACGCGCCGCACCCGGCGGACGACGCCGCGAACCGGAACCCCGACCCCCCAGGCCAGGGCGCCTGCGAGGCTGCGGTCGTGCTCGCCGAGCATGCGCCGTCGTTCGAACGCCGCGCGCAACGCGCCGCCCGACAGGTCGTGACGACGCTCGAGCGCCGGGAGCGACACGATGTCGCGCGCCTCGACGAGCGCCTCGAGGCGCGACGCCCAGTCGTCGGCCGCGCGCTCGTGGAAGTAGTTGTCGGCGAGCCACGCCGGGTCGGCGCGGCGGAAGCGCCCCGCCGCGAGGTCCTCGGTCGACCCGAACAGCCCGGCGCCCTCGAACACCGTGTTGATCATCGTCGGCGAGACGCCGAAGTCGTCGACGAGCAGCGTCGGGATGCCGAGCGCGATCGACTCGAGCGCGGCCGTCGAGCTGACCGTCACGAGGGCGCCCGCGCGCGCGAGGTGGGCGGCCATCGGCCCGTCCTCGACGACGAGGTTCTGCGGCACGGCGTCGGGAAGCTCGCGCAGCAGTTCGGCGTAGTCGTGCGCCTCCGCGTGGGTCTGCGCTTCGCCCGCGCGGGCGCGGACCTTGACGACGACGCGTCGATCGGGCTGCCGCCGGGCGAGTTCGGCGAGCGCGACGAGCACCCGCACGCGGTCGTCGCGCCCGGCGGGCACCTTCGCCTGGGCGGCGAAGATCACGTCCGTTCCGGTCGGCGCGGCGACATCCGCCTCGGCCCTCGCGAGGAACGGCAGCGTCGCGAGGCCGAACATGCGGTCGACGCCGAGTTCGGCGGCGTTCGCGCGGAACTCGCGCACCTCACGCCGGCTGTGCAGCACGATCAGGTCGGTCTGCTCGCGGTAGATCACGGCCTTCGGCACGGCCGGGATGGTGAGCCCGGGGAAGCCGCTCACGAGCACCGGGCGGTCGCGGCGCCGCAGCAGTCGCGGCGCCACCACCCGCACGAACGGCCCGCGCAGGGCGAGCAGCACCGCGTGCGGGTCGAAGCCGTCGAGTTCGGCGTCGAGCCCCGGGGTTCCCTCACGCCCGTCGAGCGGGACGAACCGCGCGTCGGCCGTCGCGAAGCGCGTCCCGTCGAGGGCGTGCTCGAGCTGCCGCGCACTCGGCTGCACCGGAGAGCCGACGACGACGAGCCGCGACTCCCACTCGCCGGGCAGCGTCGAGGCGAGCGCCGCCCCCCACTTCACGTAGGAGTCGGAGTCGCCCACGACGAGCAGGCGCCGCGCCGCGGCATCCGTCACCGCCCCGCCCTGCCCGTGGCCACCCGTCACGCGAGCACCCGGCGCAGCTTGGCCTTCGGGGCCTCCTCGCCCGGGTAGACGCGCTTGACGCCGTCGCCGAGCGCCTCGCCGATGATGCGGATGTCGCGCACGAGGTGCTCGAGGCCCTGCGGCTCGAGCGAGGCCGAGTGGTCGGAGCCCCACATCGTGCGGTCGAGCGTGATGTGCCGCTCGACGGCGACCGCGCCGAGCGCGACCGCGGCGATCGAGATCTGCAGGCCGCGCTCGTGGCCGGAGTAGCCGACGGGCACGCCCGGGTAGCGGCGCTTCAGCGCGGGGATCATGAGGAGGTTCGCCTCCTCCGACGGCATCGGGTAACTCGACGTGGCGTGCATGATCACGAGGCGCTCGGTGCCGAGTACGGTCACCGCGCGGTCGATCTCGTCGAGCGTCGACATGCCGGTCGAGAGGATGACCGGCTTGCCCGTGTCGCGGACGGCCTCGAGGAGTTCGAGGTCGGTGACCGACGCCGAGGCGATCTTGTGCGCGACGACGCCGTACGACTCGAGGTCGGCCACCGCCGGCGCGTCCCACGGCGATGCGAACCAGTCGAGGCCGTGCAGGGCGGCGTGCCGGGCGACCTCGGCGTACTCGTCGCGGCCGAACTCGACCCGGTGGCGGTACTCGAGGTAGGTCATCGTGCCCCACGGCGTCTCGCGCGGCGTGAGCTTCATGTGCTCGGGCGTGGAGAGGTCGGGCGTGCGCTTCTGGAACTTCACGGCCTGCGCACCCGCGTGCGCCGCGACCTCGATGAGCCGCTTGGCGATCTCGACGTCGCCGTTGTGGTTCAGCCCGATCTCGGCGATGACGTAGACGGGGTCGTACTCGCCGATCGCGGCGTGGCCGATGCGCACGGACATGGTGACTCGCTTTCGTGATGGGGTCAGGTCGCGGACGACGCCGCGGCGATGGCCTCGCGCTGCTCGCGAGTCGGGTGGGCGGGGTCGAGCTCGCGCGATTCGCGCACGAGGTCGGATGCCGCGGAGCCGAGTTTCGCCTCGCGCGCGGCGAGCACGAGCTCGGCGAGTTCGCGCACGGCACCGTGGCCGCCGTGCCGCTCGAGCACGTGGCGGGCCCGCTCGAGCGCGTCGGGCGCCGCGTCGGGCACGGCGAGCGGCCAGCCGACGAGGTCGAGGGCGGGGACGTCGCCGCGGTCGTTGCCGAGGTAGGCGATGCGGTCGAGGCGGATGCCGCGGGCCGCGGCCCACTCGCGGAGCGCGACCCCCTTGTCGGTGAGGCCCTGGATGACGTCGACGCCCAGCTTCTCGGCCCGGCGGCTGACCACCGGGTTCGCCTCGGCCGACAGGATGAGCACCGGGATTCCGGCATCGCGCAGGCGCGCCACCCCGTGGCCGTCGGCGCGGCTCACGCGCACCGACTCGCGGCCGAGCTCGTCGACCGCGGCGGTGTCGTCGGTGTGCACGCCGTCGAAATCGGTCACGACCGCGTCGACGTCGATGAACGGATGCCGCGGGTCGGCGACCCACGCCACGCCCTCGCGTCGTGCGAGCGACGCGGCGATGCCGCCCGCGAGCCGCCGGTCGACGCGCGGCGCGAGCACGCGCGCCCGCGCGAGGTCGGCGGCGTCGTCGATCTCGATCGCCGTGTCGGGGTGGACCCGCTGGATGCCGATGCGGCCGAAGAACCGGTGCCCGGCGAGCACGAACCCGTCGGTCCGGAGCACGTAGAACGCGCCCGTCTCGAGGAACTCCGGCTCGCGATCCTGGCGCCGCGGGCGGTTCGACGGGTCGTGGTTCACCCCGACCGCGCTCGCGCCGTCGGCGTCGTCGGCCCGTTCGCGCCAGAGGAACCCGTGGGTCGGGGTCGCGGCGAAGACCACGTCGCGCTCGCCCTGCTCGACGCGTGCGACGGCCGCGTCGAGGTCGGCCGGGTCGATGAACGGCGAGGTGGCCTGGATGAAGACGGTGACGCCGGCGACCGATCGGTGGTCGGCCGGGCCCGGCTCGCGCCCGAGTGCCTCGATCGCGTGCAGCAGCGCCGATTCGCTCGACGCGGTCGCGTTCGCGAGTTCGGCCGGGCGCTCGATCACCTCTGCGCCGGCGCCGCGCGCGGCATCCGCGATGTCCTCGTCGTCGGTGGTCACGACGACGCGCCCGATGCGCTCCGCGGCGAGCGCGGCGTGCACGGCCCTGGCGACGAGCGGCACGCCCCCGACGCGTGCCACGTTCTTGCCCGGGAGGCCCTGCGACCCCCCTCGGGCCGGGATGATCGCGATCGCGCGCGCGGCCCCGGCCGGCGAACCGTCGCCGGTCGCGGCGGGGCTCCCCCCGGTGCGGGTGGCGCGGTCCCCCGACGCGCCGACGCCCTCGCGGGCGGATCCCGACCCGGCCGCGCCGGCGGCGGTGGCCCTCATGGAGTCGCTGCGGCTCATGCCGCGAAGCTACGCACGCGACGCGTCCGCAGGGTGCACGCCCGGTGAACGCCGGGCGACGTCCAGACAGACAGCGGACGCCACGGCATCCGCACGCCTCCAGCGCAAGATCCGGCAGAATTCTGCCGAACGGCTGGCCGTCGCCGAGCCGGGGCGCATCCATCCGGCAATTCGGCAGAAATCTGCCGAATCATGCTGTTCGCGTCGTACGATGAATCCCAGGCACAGAGAATCGGTAGATTCCCGCCGTTTCGATTCATGGAGAGGCCCGTTCGATGGACGCACCCACCGAGATCGGCCGCGCGATCCGCACGGCGCGTCGCGCACACGGTCTCACCCAGCAGCAGCTCGCCGAACTGGCCGGCACGGCTGAGCGGACCGTGCGGGAGATCGAGAAGGGCACGGGCGCGAGCAGCCTGGACACCGTGGTGGCGGTGGCCGGGGCGGTGGGCGTGGCGATCGGGGTCATCCGGTGACGACCGAGCTCGAAGCCCTGCGGCGGGTCCGATCCGCCGACGTCCTGAAGGCCGGTCGGCTCGCCGCCCGCTTGATGCGGAACACCGACGGCGGCATCGACTTCCACTACCTCGACGAGTACCTCGCCTCGGCCGATGCCGTGCCGGTCGCGTTCACGCTGCCGCTCGATGACGCGGTCGTGCACGTGCCCGGCGGAGCCCTGCCCGCCTTCTTCGCCGGGCTCCTGCCCGAAGGACATCGGCTCTCGGTGCTGCGACGAGCGACGAAGACGAGTGCCGACGACGAGCTCACCCTGCTGCTGGCGGTCGGGGAGGATGCACCCGGCGACGTGCAGGTCGTTCCGGAAGGGGCGTCGCCGACTGATCCGCCATCCGTCTTCGACGCCGACGAGCCGGGGCAGCTCGACTTCGAGTCGCTCATCGACGTGCTCGACCGCCAGGCGATCCCCGGCGTTCAGCGCAAGGCGAGCGCTTCGATGATCAGTACGCCCCTCGCCACGCGATCCGGTCGCTACATCCTCAAGCTGAGCCCGACCGAGTACCCGCATCTCGTCGAGAACGAGGGCGCCCACCTCATCGCCGCGCGCACGATGAAGATCCCGGTCTCGCGGGCCGCGGTCGTGCGCGACCGCGACGATGTCGCGGGCCTGCTCGTCGAGCGCTTCGACCGCGTCGCCGCCGACGACGGCTGGCGACGCCTCGCACTCGAGGACGCCACCCAGGTGCTCGGTCTCCCACCCGCCTCGAAGTACGGGATCGATTCCGAGACCCTCGTCACTGCACTCGCCGGGGTCTGTGCGGCGCCCATGGTGGCGACGAGGAACCTCTATCTGCAGTTCGTCTTCGCCTGGCTCACCGGGAACGGCGACCTCCACGGAAAGAACGTCGCGGTGCTGCGAACGGATGTCGCCGCGCGAGGTTGGGCGATGGCACCGGTCTACGACGTCCCGTGCACGCTGGTCTACGGCGACGACTCGCTCGCCCTGCCCGTCGCCGGTCGCACCCGGAAGCTGCGGCACCGGCACTGGCGCGAGTTCGCCGACGCGATCGGCCTGCCCGAGCGGGCGGCCGCGTCGGCCGAGGCCCTGGCACTCCGCGCGGCGACGAAGGTCGATCTGGCTGGGCTGCCCTTCGAGGGGTCGCCGCTCCACCGCGCGGAGCGCGAACTCCGACTTCGCCGCAACGAGCTGGAGGGCTAGCGCGGGCTCAGCGCCCGTGCAGCTTGATCTCCGCGGCCTTCACGACGTTCGCGAGGAGCATGGCTCGGGTCATCGGGCCGACGCCGCCGGGGTTCGGCGAGAGGTGGCCTGCCACTTCGGCGACCGCCGGGTCGACGTCGCCGGTCAGCCGGCCCTTGCCGGTCTCGTCGTCGGCGACGCGCGTGATGCCCACGTCGAGCACCGCGGCGCCGGGCTTGATCCACTCGGGCTTGACCATGTGCGGCACGCCGACGGCAGCGACGACGATGTCGGCGCGGGCGACCTCGGCGGCGAGGTCCTGCGTGCGGGAGTGCGTGAGGGTGACCGTGGCATCCAGGCCCTTGCGCGTGAAGAGCAGGCCGAGCGGGCGACCGACAGTGAGGCCGCGGCCGATGACCGTCACGTGCTGGCCGCGGATCGGGACCTGATAGCGCTGGAGCATCTCGACGATGCCGGCCGGCGTGCACGGCAGCGGCGAGTGCAGGTCGCCCTCGATGCCGAGCACCAGGCGGCCGAGGTTCGTCGGGTGCAGCCCGTCGGCGTCCTTGTCGGGGTCGATGAGCTCGAGCATCGCGTTCTCGTCGTGACCGGTCGGCAACGGCAGCTGCACGATGTAGCCGGTGACCTCGCGCGCCGAGTTCAGGTCGCGGATCGCGGCGCGCACGTCGGCGGAGGTCGCCGACGCCGGCAGGTCGACGCGGATCGACTCGATGCCGACCTCGGCGCAGTCGCGGTGCTTGCCGGCGACGTACGAACGCGAGGCGGGGTCGTCGCCCACGAGCAGGGTGCCGAGGCCCGGCACGATGCCGTTCGAGCGCAGGTCGGTGATGCGCGAGGCGAGCTCGGACTTCACGGCCGACGCGGTCGCGACGCCGTCGAGGGTGATGGCGGTCATGTTCGGTACCTCTTCCGAGCGTGGGCGAGACGAGTTTCGATGCCGGGGCGGTGGGGCGGATGCCACGTGCCGGCGTGTCGCGCGGGGCGTCCTTCGATTCAGGAGCGATCGGATCGGAGGTCCGCCCCACTCCGTGGCCGGGCTCGGGGGCGAACGACCGCCCGCCCCCGAGCCGAGGGCACTACTGCTCCAGGCCCGGGTAGAGCGGGAACGCCGCCGTCAGCGCCTCGACGCGCGAGCGGAGCGCCGCGACATCCGGGTTCGCCTGCAGGGCCAGCGCGATGACGTCGGCGACCTCGGTGAACTCGGCGTCGCCGAAGCCGCGGGTCGCGAGCGCGGGCGTGCCGATGCGCAGGCCCGAGGTGACCATCGGCGGGCGCGGGTCGAACGGCACCGCGTTGCGGTTCACGGTGATGCCGACCTCGTGCAGGCGGTCCTCCGCCTGCTGGCCGTCGAGCTCGGAGGTGCGGAGGTCGGCGAGCACGAGGTGCACGTCGGTGCCGCCCGTGAGCACGTCGACGCCCGCGGCACGGGAGTCGTCGGCGACCAGGCGCGAGGCGAGGATGCGCGCTCCGCTCAGCGTGCGCTCCTGACGGTCGCGGAACTCCTCGGACGCCGCGATCTTGAACGCGGTCGCCTTGGCGGCGATCACGTGCATGAGCGGGCCGCCCTGCTGGCCGGGGAACACGTTCGAGTTGAGCTTCTTCGCCAGCTCCATGTCGCGCGCGAGGATGAAGCCCGACCGCGGGCCGCCGATCGTCTTGTGCACGGTCGACGACACGACGTCGGCGTGGGGCACGGGGTTCGGGTGCAGGCCCGCGGCGACGAGGCCGGCGAAGTGCGCCATGTCGACCCAGAGCTTCGCGCCGACCTCGTCGGCGATCTCGCGGAACGCGGCGAAGTCGAGCTGGCGCGGGTAGGCCGACCAGCCGGCGATGATGACCTGGGGCTTGTGCTCGAGGGCCTTCTCGCGCACCACGTTCATGTCGACCTGGAAGGTCTCGGGGTCGACGCCGTAGGCGACGGCGTTGTAGAGCTTGCCCGAGAAGTTCAGCTTCATGCCGTGGGTCAGGTGACCGCCGTGCGCGAGTTCGAGGCCGAGGATCGTGTCGCCGGGCGTCGCGATGGCCGAGAGCACGGCCGCGTTCGCGGTCGCACCGGAGTGGGGCTGCACGTTGGCGTACTCGGCGCCGAAGAGGCTCTTCGCACGAGCGATCGCGAGGTTCTCGGCGACGTCGACGAACTCGCAGCCGCCGTAGTAGCGGCGGCCGGGGTAGCCCTCGGCGTACTTGTTCGTGAGCACCGAGCCCTGCGACTGCAGCACCGAGACGGGCACGAAGTTCTCGCTCGCGATCATCTCGAGCGTCGAGCGCTGGCGGTTCAGCTCGAGCTCGAGCACCTCGGCGATCTCGGGATCGACCTGCGCGAGCGGCTGGTTGAAGACGGACTCGGCGCCCGCGACTGCGGCGGCGGGGGCGTCGGTGGTGAGTGACTCAGCCAAGGGATGGCTCCTTCGGGATGACATGCGGACCTGCGGAAATCGCCTCGTGCGCGACTCGCGCCCAGAGGCCTCGCGTACCGGCCCAGGCGTGCGGTCGGTCCGTGCCAGTCGCTCCCCGATGGTCACCCATCTCAACGCCAGTCGCGACGCCGCCAAGCATAGCAACGGATGCCGCGAGCCCACGCCGCGGATGACGCGCGCGGACGCGCGACCCATCGACCGGGCCGATGCCGGCGATATCGTGGCCCGGTGACCACCGCGCCGACGACCGTCATCCACTCCGCTCGCATCGTGTCGGGCGGCGACACCGTCCCCGACGCGTGGGTCCGCTTCGAGGGCGACCGGATCGCGGGTCGCGGCATCGGGGACGCGTGGCGCGATGCGCCCGCGGTGCGGGCGGGCGAGGTCGAGGTGACGGATGCCGCGGGCCGCTGGCTCACGCCCGGGTTCGTCGACATCCACTGCCACGGCGCGGGCGGGGCGGCGTTCGACGACGGCGTCGACGGCATCCGGACGGGGCTCGCGGTGCACCGCGCGCACGGCACGACGCGGACCGTGTGCTCGCTCGTGACCGCGCCCGTCGACGTGCTCGCCGAGCGGCTCCGTGCGATCGCCGCGGTCGCGGCATCCGACCCGCTCGTGCTGGGCGCCCACCTCGAGGGCCCGTTCCTCGACCACGAGTTCCGTGGCGCGCACGACCCGTCCATGCTGCGCACGGCCGACGACGACGCACTCGACCGGCTGCTCGAGGCCGCGGGCGGCGCGCTCCGGCAGATCACGATCGCGCCCGAGCACGCGGGCGCCGCGGCGGCGATCGCCCGACTGGTCGACGCGGACGTCGCGGTCGCCGTCGGCCACACGGGCGCCGACTTCGAGACCGCGCTCCGGGCGTTCGACGCCGGCGCGTCGATCCTCACGCACGCGTTCAACGGCATGCGCGGCATCCACCACCGCGCGCCCGGGCCCGTGGTCGCGGCCATGCGCGCCGACCACGTGACGCTCGAGGTGATCGGCGACGGCGTGCACGTGCACCCCGATGTCGTACGGCTGGCGTTCTCGGGGGCGCCCGGCCGGGTCGCGCTCGTGACCGACGCGATGGCCGCGACCGGCGCGTCCGACGGCGCGTACGTGCTCGGCTCGCTCTCGGTCGACGTGCGCGACGGCGTGGCACGGCTCGCCGACTCGGGCGCGATCGCCGGGTCGACGCTCACGCAGGACGAGGCGCTCCGCCGCGCCGTGCTCGACTCAGGCGTCCCGTTGCACGAGGCGATCGGGGCCCTCACCGTCACCCCGGCGTCCGCGATCGGGCGCGCGGGCGACCTCGGCCGGCTCGACGTGGGCTTCGCCGCCGACGCGGTGCTCCTCGCGGATGACCTCGAGGTCGCGGCGGTCTGGGGTGCGGGCGCGCGACTCGCCTGACGCGTCGCCCCCACTCGCCCCGGGCGCATGTCGGCGGAGCCCGATCGGTCGCCCCGGGCGGAGCGGGGGCCTGTTCCCCTTCGCCCCTCGCTCCGTCCCGCCTCGCCGTTCCGCGCGATCCCCCACGCGGCCCGCTCGGATTCGAGCGACCATCCGGCCCTTCCCCGGTGCGCGGTCCCTCACCTTGAGAGACGACGCACGGGGCCGATCATGACGCGACTTCGCGCGATCCGACGGCAGAAGCCGGACATCGGATCTCGCGTTTCGTCGATCCGCCCACCCATCCGCTTGAATGAGCGTGACCGCACAGCAACCCGTCCGGCGCGGACCGTCGGCACCCGAGGGCATCGCGTGCGATCCGGGCGAGCGCGCCCGCACGAGGAGGACCAGGCACGTGACCCCACCACGCTCCGCGCCCGCCGACGCCGACCTGATCGCGGCGACCCGCACCGGCGACCGCGACGCCTACGCCGAGCTCTGGCGCCGCCACGAGGCATCCGCCCGCACCGTCGCGCGCTCGCACACGACGCTCGACGCCGACGACCTGGTCGCCGAGGCGTTCACCCGGACCTTCGACGCGATCCGATCGGGCAAGGGCCCGCAGGGGGCGTTCCGCCCGTACCTGTTCGCGACGATCCGGAACACGGCCGCGAGCTGGGGCCGCGCCAACCGCGAGACGCCGCTCGACGACCTCGAGTCGGTGGCGGACCCGGCGACCGGCGACGCCGCTGTGCTCGAGGCGCTCGACCGATCGACGACCGCGACGGCGTTCCGCGCCCTGCCCGAGCGCTGGCAGGAGGTCCTCTGGTACGCCGAGGTCGAGCGGATGTCGCCCCAGCAGATCGCACCGCTGCTCGGCATGAGCGCGAACGCGACCGCGGCGCTCGCGTACCGCGCGCGAGAGGGCCTGCGACAGCAGTGGATCCGGGCGCACCTCGCCGACGCCCGTCACGAGCCCGCGTGCGGCTGGACGGTCGACCGCCTCGGCGCGTACATGCGCGGCCGGCTTCGGCGGCGCGACACGCTCAAGGTCGAGGCGCATCTCGACGGATGCGCGAAGTGCACGGTCGTGGCCGCCGAGGCGCGCGAGGTCGGCATGCGGCTCGCGTTCGTGCTGCTGCCGCTCGCGGCGGGTCCCGCTGCGGCGACCGCCTACTCGGCGTGGCTCGGCGCCGCGGCTCCGGTCGCGTCGGCGGCCGGCGCCGCCGGCACCGCTGCGGTGAGCGCCGCGGGGTCGGCAGCGGTCGACGGCCTCGCCGGCGCCGCCGTGGGAACCGCCGGCCACGCAGCCGGATCCGGCACGAGCGCCGCGGCCGCGGGAGTCGGCGCGGCGTCCGGCACGAGTACGGCGGTCTCCGTCGGCGCCGGGGTCGGCGGCGCCGTCTTCGTGGCCGCCACCGCGGTCGCGCTGCTCGTGCTGCCGCAGGCTGCGCCGACGGATGCCTCCCCCGACCGCGGATCGACGGCGGTCGCCGCGGAGGCGCCGGTCGAACCCGAGCCCGAGCCCATCGAACCGCAGCCGGAGACCCGGCCGGCGCCGCCGGCCGACGAGCAGACCTCGATCGAGCCGATCGAGGCTCCGACGGAGGTGGCGCCGCCGGCAGGCCCGGAGACCGAGCCGGGACCCGCCGTCGTCGCGGAACCCGAGCCGGTCGTCGAGCCCGCGCCTGAGCCGGAGCCGGAGCCCGAACCGGAGCCGGTCGCCGAGCTCGATCTCGTCGTCGCCACGCACGGTTCGAGCCTGACCCTGGAGTTGTCGGGCGAACCCGGCGCCGTGGTCGAGCTGCTCGCCGACGGCCTGCCGTTCGCGACCGTGATGCTCGACGACGCCGGGATCGCGGTCGTGGACTTCCTCGCGCCGGCGAACCACAAGTGGGTCGCGAGCGCGCAGTACGCCTGAGCACGCCCCACCGCCGGCGCCCGGCACCGGGCGAGATACCGCTGCCGACCGAGCGGTGCTAGGCCTCGACGACGCGAGCGCGAGCGCGCTCCGCGCGCGCAGAGCGCACCACGACGAGCATCGCGACGACGAGCAGCACGGCGTACGCGACGGGCACCGCGGCGATGCCGACGGCGTCGAACAGCACCGCACCGACGAGCGCGCCGCCGCCGATGCCGACGTTGAACGCGGTCGTGTAGAGCGCGCTCGCGGCGTCGCGGCGCTCGGCCGGCGCGGCCTGCAGCAGGCGGGTCTGCAGGAGCGGCGGGATGGCGCCGAAGGCGAAGCCCCACACCGTGTACGCGATGATCGCGGGCCAGAGCCCGGGCTCGGCGGCGATCACGAGGAGTGCGACGGCGAGCAGCAGCATCGCGCCGACGAGCGCGCGGACGCTGTCGCGCGCGATCGGGCTGCCCGCGACGAGCAGGCCGACCGCGCCGGCGAGCCCCGAGGCGAACAGCAGCGGCGCTACCGCCGCCGAGGAGGCGCCGACGACGTCCGTGAGCAGGGGTGCGACGTAGGTGAGCGCCGCGTACTGGCCGATCATGACGACCGCGGTCACCACGCTCACGGCCACGACGCCGCGCATGCTGCGCCGGGTTTCGGCGGTGCCGGCGGCGGTCGCGGTCGCGACGGTGGCGGTCGTCGCGGCGCGCACATCGCGCGTCGCGGGCGAGTTCCGGCCGTCCGCCGGCAGCACCGCGCGGACGACGACGGCACCTGCGAGCGTGAGCACGGCGACGACGCCGAACGCCCAGCGCCAGCCCACCGCCTGGCCGAGCGCGGTCGCGAGCGGCACGCCCGCGATGAGCGCGAGGGTGCCGCCGCCGAGCACGACGGACACGGCGCGGCCGAGGTGCTGCTCCGCCACGAGCCGGGCGGGGTAGGCGCCGACGAGCGCCCAGAACAGGCCGTGCGCGACGCCGCCGACGATGCGCACCGCGACGAGTTGGCCGTAGTCGGGCACGAGCGCCGAGGCGGCCGTCGAGAGCCCGAGCACGACGAGCACGATCGTGATGAGCGTGCGCCGCGGCATCCGCTTCAGCAGTGCGGTGAGCGGCGTCGAGGTCACGACGACGGTGAAGGCGAAGACCGAGACGAGCAGGCCCACGAGGGGTGCGCCGACGCCCAGGTCGGCGCTCATCTCGGGCAGCAGCCCGGTGGGCAGCATCTCGATGGTGATGGACAGGAAGACGGCCGCGGCGAGTGCGACGAGCGCACGCCAGGGCATGGCGGTCGCGACGGCGCGCGACGAAGAGGTGATCGGCATGAGGAAGGTCATCCGACGGCGTTCCCCGCGAAGCGGCACGGCCTGCTGCGGGTCGACTACGCGCTCACGTGCGCGCCCGGGGCCGACGGTGTCCGAACGACCGCCGCCTAGTGTAGCCGGACTCACCTGCGTATTCGCCGGGCGGTACGCTGTCCCGATGAGCACGGAGGCCGAGCCGCACAGCCCGCACCTGTCCCACTGGGTCGTCACGCTGAGCTGCACCGACGGGCCCGGGATCGTGCACGCGGTGAGCGGGGCGATCGTCGCGGCGCGCGGCAACATCACCGAGAGCCAGCAGTTCGCGAGCCACGACACCGGGCGCTTCTTCATGCGCGTGCAGGTCGAGTCGCCCGCCGACCGCACCGAGTTCGAGGCTGCGCTCGCGCCGGTCATCGAGCGCTGGCAGATGGACCTGCACCTCGACGAGGTCGGGCGTCCGCTCCGGACGCTCGTGCTCGCCTCGACCGCGGGCCACTGCGTGAACGACCTGCTCTTCCGCCAGCGGGGTGGCCAGCTGCCCGTCGAGATCCCGCTCGTGCTCTCGAACCACGGCACGCTCCGCGACCTCGTCGACTTCTACGGGGTGCCCTTCGAATCGGCGCCGGTGACCTCCGCCGAGACGAAGGCCGAGTTCGAGAAGCGCATCCTCGAGGCGGTCGACCAGCACGACATCGAACTCGTCGTGCTGGCGCGCTACATGCAGATCCTCTCCCCCGAGCTGTGCGACGCGCTCGCGGGCCGATGCATCAACATCCACCACTCGTTCCTGCCCGGCTTCAAGGGCGCGAATCCCTACCGGCAGGCGCACGCCCGTGGCGTGAAGCTCATCGGCGCCACGGCGCACTTCGTCACGAGCGACCTCGACGAGGGGCCGATCATCGAGCAGAACGTGGTAAGGGTCGAGCACTCGCGCTCGGTCGCCGAGCTCGTCGCGATCGGCCAGGACGAGGAGAGCCGCACCCTCTCGCAGGCCGTGAAGTGGTTCGCGGAGCGCCGGGTGCTGCTCGACGGGCAGCGCACGGTCATCTTCCGCTGAGCGGGCCCGCACGGGTCTCGGAACGCGCCTCCGGTGCGACTCGACCGCCGAGGCGTCAGTCGCGGAGTTCGCGCCGCCCGTTGATGACGCCGCTCACCGCGGCCACGACGGCGAAGACGACGGCCACGACCGGCTGGCCCATGATCCACCACGCGATCGCGGCGGTCGAGAACACGGCGATCTCGACGAGCGCCTTGACGAACGGGTCGACGTGGAAGACCGCCTTGGGCGAGCGGAACAGCCCCCAGAGCAGGATCGCCAGGAGCGGCAGGCCGATGCCGAGGAGGACCCCCGGCCAGGGCAGCGGGAACGCGGCGAACCCGAAGATGCCGAGCGACACGATCGCGAAGATCTCGAGCAGGAACCGCAGCACGTCGTTGGCGCCGACCTGCGGGGTCGGCTCGGGGGTGGCATCGTTCACGAGGTTCAAGCCTAACCGCGCCCGCCGAGCGGCGGCGCCGCGGCATCCGAGAGACGGATGCCGCGGCGCGGCGCTCGTGCGGAGGAGCTGCGCGGCTCAGCCCACGGGCGCCGTGTCGCGACCGGCGGACACGCCCGTCTCGCCCTCGCCGTGTGCGGCGGCCGGAGCATCGATGGGCGCTGCAGCGCGCGCCTCGGCCGCGGCGAGCTCCTCGTCGGCGTGCGCCGCCTCGTCGTCGGGCTCGGCGCCGCCCGCGGTGCGGAAGTGGCCGATCAGCGAGAGCAGGATGCCCACCGCGGCCCACGTCGCGAGCACGAGCCACGGGAACGCCATGGGTGCGTCGGGGAAGTACGAGAGGTCGCGCAGCAGCGTTCCCGCCGCCCCCGGCGGCATCCACTGGCCGATCGCGCCCCACGGTGCGACCAGGAACTCGACCGGGACCGTGGCGGCCGAGATCGGGTTGCCGACGAGCACGAAGAGCACTGCGCCGACGGCGATGCCCGCCCGGCCGATGAGCGCCACGAGCCCGGTGATGGGTGCGGCGATCGCCGCCATCGCGAGGGCGATGGCCGAGGCGTTCAGCCAGTAGTCCCCTTGGAGGGCGCCGAACCAGCCCTGCAGGATTCCGGCGAGCACGAGCCCGCCGGCGACCGAGTAGGCGACGACCGCGACGACGCGTCGCATCGCGCCGATCACGGTGAGCGAGATCGCGATGCCGCCGAGCATGCCGCCGAGGACCAGCGGGAACATCGCCGCCGCGAGGCCGGTGCCGCGCGGGTCGGAGTCGGCGAGCGGCACGACGTCGGTGACGGTCACGGCGACCTGCGGGATCTCGGGGAGCGACGGCGCTGCGGATCCGTCGACGGGCTGGCCGGAGGCGGCCGCCTGCATCGCCGCCTGCACGGCGGCCTGGACGACCTGCTGCAGCTGGGCGGGCAGCGCCGCCTGCACCTGCTCGTCGATGCCGGCCTGGAGCTGGGCCGCGAGGCCGTTCAGCAGCTGCGCGACGGCGGGGCTCGCGGCGGTCGCGGTGAGCACCTCGGGTGCGTCGGTCGGTGCGTCCCCGAGGACGATCGCGCCGTAGACCTCGCGCTCTTGGATCGCGGCGACGGCTGCGTCGCGGTCGTCGTACCGCTCGAGCGCGACGGCGCCCTCCGCCTCGTCGGCGACGCGGTCCTCGACCTGGGTCACGGATGCGTCGGGACCGACGATGCCGACGGGAAGGTCCTTCGGTTCGGCCGTGACCGACGGCCACGCGAAGGCGAGCAGGATGACGCCGACGACGAGGGACAGGACGGCGCCGATGCCGACGGCTCGGCCGATCGGCGTCCGATGCGTGGGGTGGGAGGACATGAGCGGCTCCTTCATAAAAAACGAATGCTCGTTCTTTATAATGGACCCGAGACGTAGGATCGTCAAGCGACGGGAGGAAGCCGATGCCGAAGGTGAGCGACGAGTACCGGGCCGCGCGACGCGAGGAGATCCTCGACGTCGCGCTCCGCTGCTTCGCCGAGCGCGGCTACGCGAAGACCTCGATCGCCGACCTCGTCGAGGCTTCCGGGCTCTCGGCGGGCGCGATCTACGGCAACTTCCCCGACGGCAAGAAGGAGCTGTTCGCCGCCGCCGCCGCACGCGTGCTCGAGTCGCGCCGGATCGAGCTCGCCGAGCGCCGCCGAGGCGGCGGCCCGCTCGCCCCCGGCGAGATCATCGCGACGCTGCTCGGCGGCATCCGCAACGAACCCTTCAGCGCGGTCCTCCCCCAGCTGTGGTCGGAGGCGATCATCGACCGCGAGATCCGCGACCTCGTCCAGGTCGTCTTCCTGCGCCTGCGCGGGGCGATCGGCGCGCAGCTCGCCGAGTGGGCCCGCGCGCACCCCGACCGCGTCGAGGGCGATCCGGGAGATTGGGCGGAGCGCGTGACACCGGTGATCCTGAGCGCCGCCCCGGGGTTCATCCTGCAGCGCGCGCTGCTCGACGACTTCGACGAGGACGCCTACCTCGCCGCGCTCGGCGAGGCGCTCGTGCACTGAGGATTCAGATGCCCTGCCAGTCGGGCTTGTTCGCCCAGGCGTGCCGGTAGTAGCCGGCGTGCTCGAGCCGCGATGCGGCCGCTTCGTCGACGATGACCGTCGCGTGCGGGTGCAGCTGGATCGCCGACCCGGGCTGGCTCGCGGAGACCGGACCCTCGACGGCCGCCGCGACGGCGTCGGCCTTCGCCTCGCCGAAGGCGAGCAGCACGAGGTGCCGCGCGCGGAGGATCGTCCCGATGCCCTGCGTGATGCAGTGCATGGGAACGTCGTCGATCGAGTCGAAGAAGCGGGCGTTGTCGATGCGGGTCTGCTCGGTGAGCGTCTTCACGCGCGTGCGCGAGGCGAGCGAGGAACCGGGCTCGTTGAATCCGATGTGCCCGGTGCGCCCGATGCCGAGGATCTGCAGGTCGACCCCGCCGGCCGCGTCGATCGCGGCCTCGTACTCGTCGGCCGCCGTGCGGATCGTGGCCGCGTCGCCGTTCGGCACGCGGATGAGTCCGGGCGTCAGGCCGAGCGGCTCCACGACCTCGCGCGTGATGACCTGGCGGTACCCCTCCGGGTGCCCGGCGGGCAGGCCCACGTACTCGTCGAGCGCGAACCCGCGAACGCCGGCGACCGCGATGCCCTCGGCGTCGATGCGACGCGCGAGCGCGCGATAGGTGCTGAGCGGCGTCGACCCCGTCGCCAGCCCGAGCACCGCGTCGGCGCGTCGGCGCAGCAGGTCGGCGACGGCGGATGCCGCGAGCTCGCCGGCCTCCTCCTCGTCGCGCACGATCACGACCTCTGCCATGCCGGTGCCTCCAGTTCCTCTCCGATCAGGGCGGCGCCGACGGCGGCCGCCGGGAATCCGCGCGGGATGACCTGCACCCGGCGGGGCAGGTCGAGCGAGGCGAGGAACGCGGAGTCCTCGGCCCAGTCGGCGAGCACGCCGCGCGTCCCCGCGAGCAGCCGGTCGCCGAGTGCCGCGAGCCCGCCGCCGATCACGATGTCGTCGACATCGGTCGTGAGCGCGAGCAGGCGCACCGCCGAGGCGACGCCGACCAGGAAGCGCTCGCACGCCGCGACGGCCGCCGGCTCGCCGGCATCCGCGCGGTCGAACAGGTCGATCGCCGGATACCGGTGCGTGCTCGGCCACAGCGTCGCGAGCGCCGAACCCGACGCGAGCGTCTCGAGGCAGCCGCGCTGGCCGCAGGCGCACCGCTCCCCCGCCGGATCGACCGGGATGTGCCCGATCTCGCCCGCGACGCCGCGGCCGCCGCGAAGCAGGCGGCCGTCGAGCACGATGCCGGCGGCGAGGCCCGTGCCGAGGTTCAGGTAGGCCATCGAGTGCGCCCGGATGCCGTCGGCGACGCCGAGCAGGTGGTGCGCGCCGAGCGCGGCCGCCTTCACGTCGTTCTCGACCCGCACGTCGACCCCGAGCCGATCCGCGAGCCGCGGTCCGAGGTCCAGGCCCTCGAGGCCGAGGTTGACGGCGTGCGTCACGCGACCGGTCCCCGAGTCGACCGAACCGGGGATGCCGATGCCGATCGAGTGGAACGCGCGAGCCTCGACCCCGGCGAGCTCCGACATCCGCTCGACCGTGGCGAGCGCGGTGGCGACGACCGCCTCTGCGCCGAACCCGGTCGGCATGCGCACCTGGTCGCTGAGCTCGCCGTCCTCGCCGATCGCGACGGCCGCGGTCTTGGTGCCGCCGATGTCGATCCCGAGCCTCACGACACCTCCGCCGCGGCGGTCAGCGCGTCCTGCACGAGCTCGGCGAACGTCGCAGCGACGCCGCGCGACGCGCCGAAGGTCGCGAGGTCGGCGTACGCCAGGTCCTCGCTCGGCCAGCCCATGTCGACCGTCACGACGTCAGCGCGCGCCGCCCGAAGCCGATCGATCGCGTCGACCGCGAAGGCGTGGCGGTGGAGGTCCTTGCCGATGACGACGACGGGGCCCGCGAGCGCGGCCGGGTCGGCCAGCGGGGTCGCGGCGTCGAGCACGACCTCCGCGGCATCCGTCAGCCAGTCCGGTGCGGGGCGAGCGGCATCGGGCACCGCGGCGAGCGCGAACGGACCCCACGGCACCCCGCCGACCGCGATGTTCGCGACCGTCTCGACGCGCACGATCGTGCCGACCGAACCGGTCGCGCAGAGGCGGTCGAGCGCACCGGGTGCGACGTGGAACGACGCGGCGACGCGGTCGGCGAGCCCCTCCGGCAGCTCGAGCGGCATGGTTCCCGGCGCGGCGGCGGATGCCACGGGCCGGCCGGACGGACGGGCATCGGCCGCGAGCGCGCGGACGCGGGCCGCGGCATCCGCCACCCGCTCGGCGGCGAGCCGACCCGATGCGACGGCATCGGCGATCGCCTGCGCGATCCCCTCCATCTGCTCGCCGGTGTTGTCGGTGCCGATGCAGAGCAGGTCGCAGCCGGCGGCGAGCGCGAGCACGGCAGCCTCGGGGATGCCGCGCCCGCCGCTCGCCCCGGCCATGTCGAGGGCGTCGGAGACGATGACGCCCTCGTACCCGAGCTCCCCGCGGAGCAGGCCGTGCAGGATGCGGGGAGACAGGGTGGCAGGGTGCTCCGCGTCGAGCTGCGGGAGCAGGATGTGGCTCGTCATGATCGAGCGGGTGCCGGCTTCGATCGCAGCGCGGAAGGGCGCGAGCTCGCGCTCGTGCAGCGCCTCGAGGGGCAGGTCGACGACCGGCAGCGCGAGGTGCGAGTCGGTCGCCGTGTCGCCGTGCCCAGGGAAGTGCTTGGCGCTCGCGTCGATGCCGGCCGACTGCACGCCCTCGACCCACGCCGCGGTGTGTCGGGCCACGAGCCCGGGCTCCGCGCCGAAGCTGCGCACGCCGATCACCGGGTTCTGCGCGTTCGAGTTGATGTCGGCGTCGGGCGCGAACGTCATGGTGCAGCCGACCGCGACCAGCGCCTCGCCCACCGCTCGCCCGACGGCGCGCGTGAGCTCGACGTCGTCGATGCGGCCGAGCACGGCGTTGCCGGGGTACGGGGCGCCGCGTTCGAAGAACAGGCGCGTGACGTCGCCGCCCTCCTCGTCGATCGCGACGACCGCGAGCGGGTTCGCCGCGCGGAGCTCGGCCGTGAGGCCGGCCAGCTGCGCGGGCGAGACCACGTTCGAGCCGAAGACGCACACCCCGCCGAGCCCCTCGGCGAGCAGGCCGAGCAGCCACTCGGGCGCAACGGGGCCGGCGAAGCCGGGCAGCAGGGTCGTGAGGATGTCGCGGCGCAGGCCCTGGCCCGCGCCGCCCTGGATCGTGGTGCTCATCCCTTGACCGCTCCGCTCACGAGTCCGCTCGTCATCCGCCCCTGGACGATCAGGAAGAAGACGATCACCGGGATCGCCATGAGGGTCGAGCCCGCCATGATGGCCGCCCAGTTCGTCGTGCCGTTCGCCACCAGGAAGGTGCGCAGCCACACGGGCAGCGTCATCATCTCGGGCCGGGCGTTCAGCACGAGCGCGATCACGAACTCGTTCCACGCCTGGATGAAGCCGAAGACGCCGGTCGCGACGAGCCCGGGGGCGAGCAGCGGGAACGTGACCCGCCAGAAGGCACCGGCCCTGGAGCATCCGTCGATCATGGCCGCCTCCTCGAGGTCGGCCGGGACGCCGTTCACGAACCCGCGCAGGGTCCAGATCGTGAACGGCAGCACCGTGGCGACGTACACGATCGTGAGGCCGATCAGGGTGTTCAGCAGGTGCCATCCGTCGATCACCCGGAAGATCGAGACGATCATCGCCTCGCCCGGGATCATCTGGATGACGAGGATCATCACGATGAACCCGCGCCGGCTCTTGAACCGGAACCGGGTGACCGCGATCGCCGCGAGGAACGCGAAGACCAGCGCCACGAGCACCGTCGTGAGCGTCACGACGAGCGAGTTCACCGCGGCCGGCGCGAACGGGGTGCGACCCGGGTCGAAGAGCACCGTGGCGTAGTTGCGGAGCGTGAAGTTGTCGGGCCAGAAGTGGATCTCGGAGCCGCGGATCTCGTTGTTCGGCTGGAACGACGTGTTCACCATCCAGTAGACGGGGAACGCGAACAGCGCGAACAGCACGACCGACAGGGCGCTCCAGAGCGCGGTCGAGAGGCGGTTGCGGCCGCGCCGGCGGCCGGGAGCCGGGCGCGTGCTCGACCCCGTCACGATGGCGGTGGTGGCGCTCACAGCTCCTCCTCCTTGATGGTCTGGCGGACGTAGTAGAGCGAGACGACCATGAGGATGATCGCCGTGATCACCGCGATCGCGCCGCCCGTGCCGAAGTCGCCGCCCGCGATCGAGACCTGGTAGATGTACACGCCGAGCGTGTTGGTGAGGGCGCGGATGCCGCCGATGTCCTGCAGCGCGAAGATCTGCGTGAACACCTTGAGGTCCCAGATGATCTGCAGGATCGTCGTGATGAGGAAGATCGGCTTGAGGTACGGGAAGGTGATGAGCCGGAAGCGCTTGAACGCGCCGGCGCCGTCGAGCTGGGCCGCCTCGAGCACTTCGTCGGGCACCTGCGTGAGGCCGGCGTAGATGGTGAACGCCACGAACGGCACGGCGCCCCAGACGATGATGATGCCCGCGACGAGGAAGAAGCTCAGCGGGTCGATGAGCCACGAGTGCTGCTGGAACTGCTCGAGCCCGAACCCGTTCACGAGGACGGAGTTGATGATGCCGTAGTCGGTGTCGAACATCCAGCCCCAGACGATGGTCGCCGAGAGCGGCGGCATCGCCCACGCGAGGAGCATGCCGAGCGAGAGCAGCAGGCGGAAGCCCTTGGGCAGGCGCTGCAGCAGGAGCGCCATGAGCGTGCCGAGGACCATCGTGGTCACGACGCACACCGCGGCGAAGACGAGGCTCCGGCCGAGCACCTCGTAGAAGGTGACATCGGTGAGGACGGAGACGTAGTTCTCGAACCACACCCAGGTCGGCGGGGCGCCGAAGACCTGCGCGCGGCCGAACTCCTGCATCGAGGTGATGAGCAGCTGGATGAGGGGCCAGCCGACGATCGCGGCGAGCACGAGCGAGGCGGGGACGAGGAGGCCGTAGGGGGTGAGGCCCCCGGCGCGGCGGCTGAAGCGGCGTCGCTTCGGCGGCGGGGCGGGCTGCGGGGTGACGATGCGTTCGCCGTCGACCGCGCTCACGGCCGGGGGGAGGCCGGTGTCGGTGGTGGTCATGTGGGGCTCCTGCGTCTGACGGCGAGGTGTGGATGCCGCGGGCGGTGCCCGCTCATGGTGCCGGGCCGGCAGCGTGTGTGGGGCACTGCCGGCCCGGGGCCTGTGGGAGTCGGTGCGGCCGCACGTCAAGTGTGCGCGCGGCCGCACCGCGGGGGAAGGACTAGCCGTTGAGGATGTCCTCGATCTGCTGGTCGGCCTCCTCGGCGAGCTGGGCGACGTCGCCGCCCTGCGCGATGTTGACGAAGAGGTCCTGCAGGATGCCCGCCGCCTCGACGTCGGCCCACTTCGGCGAGGCCGGGGTGAGCTTGGCGTTGCCGGCCGCGGCGGAGATCGCCTGGGCGACCTCGTCGGTGCCGACCGTGTCGCCGAGCGAGAGCTTCGCCGGCACGAGGCCGTTCTCGCCGTAGATCGTCTGGAACTCGTCCGAGAGGATGATCTTCAGCGCGTCGAGCGCGAGCTCCGGGTGCTTGGTGTTGGCCGAGATGCCGATGTTCGAGCCGCCGGCGAAGACCTGGGCGGCGTCGCCGTCAGCGCCCGGGAGCGCGTAGACGCCGAGGTTCTCCTCCTGGTCGGGGCAGCCGGGGGTCTCGGCGTCCTCGGGTGCGAGGATCGACCACTTCACCCAGGCCGGAGCCGCGAGCTGCAGCGACGTGCCGTCGCAGAAGCCGACCTGCGGGTTCGACTCGTTGGCGTCCTTCGGGGCCTTCGACGCCTCGGTCATGACCTTCTGGACCATCTCGAGGCCCTCGATCGACTCGGCGGAGCTGAGCTGGGCGTCCCACTCCTCGCCGTCCGGGACGGCGACCTCGCCGCCGGCCTCCCAGATGTAGGGCAGCGCGGCGTACCAGTTCTGGCCGGGCCACCAGACGCCCGACTTGCCGGGGTTGTCGTTCGCGAGCTGGATCGCCTGGTCGACGTACTGGTCGAGCGTGGTCGGGACCTCGAGGCCCGACGCGGCCAGCGCGTCCTTCTTGTAGAACACGAGCGACGAGCCCGAGTACAGCGGTGCCGCGTAGAACTTCTCGTCGTAGGAGCCCACCTCGACGAAGCCGGGGAGCAGGTCGTCGCCGCCGAGCTCGTCGTAGTGCTCGGTGAGGTCCATGAACGCGCCCGCCGAGGTGAAGGCCGGCGCCTGCGTGTTGCCGACCTCGACGACGTCGGGGCTGTCCGAGCCGGAGAGGCTCGTGGTCAGGCGGTCGACGAGGCCGTCCCACGACTGCTCCTCGATGACGAGCGTGGAGCCCGGGTGCTGCTCCTCGAAGGTCTCGACGAGCAGCTCGCGCGCCGCGTCGGGGGTGTCGGTGCCGACGAGCCAGACGCGGATCTCCGCGCCCTCCTCGGAGGCCGCGTCGCCTCCGGTGGTGGCGCACCCGGCGAGGGTCAGCGCAGCCGCGGCGCCGAGCGCCACGATGCCGAGGTTCCTCATTGCGTGGTTTCCTTTCGTAGGGGGAAGGTGGGAGCGGGGGTGCTGCCACCCGTGGTGCAGGGGGGTGGGGTCAGGAGACCCCGAGTTGGCCGGAGAGGACCATGACGGCCGCCCCGCGCAGGACGATGTCCTGCCCGTGCGCGGTCATTCGGAGCCTCAGTTCCCGGTGGTGTTCCGTCATCGTCCGGTTCCGGACCGTCTCGACGGCCGCCTCGAGCAGCGGGCCGTCAAGCAGTTCCGCCGGTCCGCTGAGCACGACCTCGGAGAGGTTCAGCGCACCGACGACGGGGGCGAGCACGATGCCGAGGCGTCGGCCCGCTTCCCGCAGGGTCTCTTCGCGAGCGGATGCCGCGGCATCCGCCTCGCCGAGTCGTTCGAGCTCGGCGGTGAGTCGCGGCACCGCGAGCCAGGCCTCGAGGCAGCCCTGCTTGCCGCACGCGCAGCGCGGGCCGCCGTCGGTGCCGACGACGACGTGGCCGATCTCGCCCGCGGCGCTGCCGGCGCCGATCACCGGTCGGCCGCCGACGATGAGCCCGGCGCCGACGCCGTGGCCGACCTTGACGAGGAGCAGGTCGCCGGGGGCGCCCGCATGTTCGGCGAGCACGGCGACGTTCGCGTCGTTCGCGACGTGCACGGGCAGGTGGAACGCGGCCTGCAGCCGCTCCTGGAGCGGGAGGTCGGTCCAACCGAGGTTCGGCGCGGAGTGGACGACGCCGTTGGGCTCGACGACGCCGGGCGAACCGACCCCGATGCCGAGCACGGGCGCGGTCGTGAGGGCGAGCAGTCCGTCGAGGAGCTCGGTGACGAGTTCGACCGCCCGCTCGCCGGTCGCGCCGTCGAGGGCCACCTCGGCCCGGGCGACGGTCGTGCCGTCGAGGTCGAGCACGGCGCCGCGGAAGCGGGTGTGCTCGGAGAGGTCGAGGGCGACCACGTGGTGGCCGGTGCGGTCGATGTCGATGAGCGTCGCGGGCTTGCCGGGACGCGCGTCCTCGCGGTGGCCGAGCTCGACGACGAGGCCCTCGCCGATGAGCTCGGCGACGAGGTCGGAGACGGTGACGCGCGTGAGGCCGGTCTCGCGCGAGACATCCGCCCGGCTCTGCGCGCCCTGGCTGTAGAGCGTCTGCAGGACCAGCGAGCGGTTGTGGCTGCGGGCGTGCTCGGGGAGGACCTTGCCCGAGGTGCGGAGCGCTCGGCCCGCGAAGAGCTGGCCCGCGGTCGCCGCCGGCGCGGCCGGCCCTGCCGTGCGCGCGCCGCCGAGTGCGATGCCTGCGGGCGCCTGCCCGGGTGCTGCTTCCGTTGCCGTCACGTTTGTTAGTACACCTTACGAACAAACCTTCACGCAACCCCTCGGACGAAATTCGTTCAGGTTCTTTACAAACCCGTGACCTGGCGGTGGCGCGCCCGTCGCCACTTCCGGCCGCGAGTGCGCGGTTCCGCGACGAGTGCGCGGGAGCGGACCTGCGCATCCGTCGCGGAACCGCGCACCCATGGGACACTGCCGCGTCCTCCGGTCTCCGCCCGGCGACCGGGGCCTCGGTCGTTGCGCGGAGAACGCGCCGTCCGTCAGCCGCGTGCGTCGGAGGATGCTTCCTCACGGGCACTCGCCCGGTCGCCGACGTCGGGCGCACGCGCATCGCGCCGGCCCCCGATCGCGCGGAGTGCCGCGAGGATCGTGATGAGGTCGACGACCTCCTGCAGGAGCGCGCCGACCGTCGCCGGGATGACCCCGAACGTCGCGACGAGCATGAGCGCGATGCTCACGGCGATGCCGATCCAGATCGACTGGAGCGCGATGCGCACGGTGTCGCGCCCGATCTCGACGGCCTTCGCCGTGCGCGAGACGTCGTCGACGAGGATCACGGCGCTGGCCGACTCGCTCGCGGCGGTCGCGCCGCGCGCCCCCATCGCGATGCCGACGTCGGCCGCGGCGAGCACGGGCGCGTCGTTGACGCCGTCGCCGACCATGATCACCGGGCGGTCGGCGATGCCCGCGACCTCCGCGACCTTGTCGGCCGGCAGGCACTCGGCGCGGACCCGCTCGATGCCGAGCTCCTCGGCGATGTGGTCGGCGGTCGCCTGCGCGTCGCCCGTGAGCATCATCGTGTGGTGCACGCCGAGCTCGTCGAGTCGGGCGAGCGTCGCCGCCGCATTGCCGCGCAGGCGGTCGCGCGCGAGCAGCGCGCCCGCGTAGGCGCCGTCGACCGCGACGTACACGGCGAGCTCGCCGGGTGCGATCCCGGTGCGCCGGGCCTCCGGAGCGTGCTCGGCGACGAACGCGAACTTGCCGACCACGACCTCGCGGCCGTCGATCCGAGCGACGACCCCGTTCGTCGCGGCCTCGCTCGCGGCCGCGGCCTCCCGCAGCCGGATGCCCCGCTCTCGCGCCGCGTCGATCATCGACTCGGCGAGCACGTGCGACGAGTACTGCTCGGCGGAGGCCACGAGCCCGAGGAGCTCGTCGGCGTCGAACCCGGCCTCGGGACGGACGGCGACCAGTTCGGGCGAGCCGTGCGTGAGCGTGCCCGTCTTGTCGAAGACCGCGGTGCGCGCCCGGGCGAGCTGCTCGAGCACGCCGCCGCCCTTGACGATCACGCCGTTGCGCGCCGCGCGGCTCATCCCGCCGATGAAGGCGACCGGCGCCGCGATGAGCAGCGGGCACGGTGTCGCGAGCACGAGCACCTCGGCGAATCGCACCGGGTCCCCCGAGATCCACCACGCGAATCCGGCGAGCAGCAGCGAGAACACCGTGAACGGCACCGCGTACCGGTCGGCGAGCCGCACGACGGGCGCCTTGCTCGCGGCCGCCTCGGCGACGAGCGCGACGATCTGCTGGTACTGGCTGTCGGCCGCGCGCGCGGTCGCCGTGATCTCGATCGCGGCGAGCCCGTTCACCGAGCCGCTCAACAGGCCGTCGCCGGTGTGCTTCTCGACGGGCACGCTCTCGCCCGTGATCGACGACTCGTCGACGGATGCCTCGGCGGAGCGCAGCTCGCCGTCGACGGGCACGATCTCGCTCGGCCGCACGAGCAGCACGTCGCCCGGCTCGACCTCGTCGACCGGGACGTCGACGAAGTGGTCGTCGACCACGCGGTGCGCGTGCTGCGGCGCGCGGGTCAGCAGCGCGTCGAGCTCGCGCTTCGCGCGGCGGCTCGCGTAGTCCTCGAGCGCCTCGCCGCCCGTGAGCATGAGCACGACGATGAGCGCGGCGACGTACTCCCCCACGACCACGGTCGCGACGATCGCGGTGACCGCGAGGATGTCGAGGCCCCAGTGCCCGCGCAGGATGTCGCGCACCATCCCGACGGCCTGCCAGGCCGCCACGGCGAGCGCGTAGACGCTGAAGATCCACGCGACGAGCCATCCGGCACCCGCGAGCGCGAGCACGATCCCGACGAGCCCGATCGCGAGCGTGAGCGCGACGACGGGGTAGCGACGGACGAGACGGATGCCGCGGGCCATGCCCCCATCCTCCCCGATGCGGGACGGCTCATCCGAGGGACCGATGTCCCGAGCCCGCCGCGGGCCGGGGCTCGCCCGGGCCCGAGTACGGCGAAGGGCCGGATGCACGCGGCATCCGACCCTTCGAACCGTTCGAGCGCGGCGGCTCAGGCGCCGAGGCGCGCCTTGAGGTTCGCGTCGATGGTGTTGAGGAACTCCTCGGTCGTCTGGAACTCCTGCTCGGGGCCGACGAGGAGCGCGAGGTCCTTCGTCATGGCGCCCTGCTCGACCGTCTTGACGACGACGTCCTCCAGCGTGTGCGAGAAGTCGATCAGCGCCTGGTTGCCGTCGAGCTTGCCGCGGTGCGCGAGCCCGCGCGTCCAGGCGAAGATCGAGGCGATCGGGTTGGTCGAGGTCGGCTTGCCCTGCTGGTGCTGGCGGTAATGGCGCGTCACCGTGCCGTGCGCCGCCTCGGCCTCGACGATGCCCCCGTCGGGCGTGGTGAGCACCGAGGTCATGAGGCCGAGCGAGCCGAAGCCCTGCGCGACGGTGTCGGACTGCACGTCGCCGTCGTAGTTCTTACAGGCCCAGACGTAGCCGCCCTCCCACTTGAGCGACGCCGCGACCATGTCGTCGATGAGGCGGTGCTCGTAGGTGATGCCGGCGGCGTCGAACTTCTCCTTGAACTCGGTGTCGAAGACCTCCTGGAAGATGTCCTTGAAGCGGCCGTCGTAGGCCTTCAGGATCGTGTTCTTCGTGGAGAGGTAGACCGGGTAGTTGCGGTCGAGACCGTAGTTCAGCGAGGCGCGCGCGAAGTCGCGGATCGACGCGTCGAGGTTGTACATGCCCATGGCGATGCCCGAGCCGGGCGCTTGGAAGACCTCGAACTGCTGCGGCTCCGAGCCGTCCTGCGGGGTGAAGGTCATCGTGAGCGTGCCGGGGCCCTCGAACTTGAAGTCGGTGGCGCGGTACTGGTCGCCGAACGCGTGGCGGCCGACGATGATCGGCCTGTTCCAGCCGGGCACGAGCCGCGGGATGTTCGAGATGATGATCGGCTCGCGGAAGATGACGCCGCCGAGGATGTTGCGGATGGTGCCGTTCGGCGAGCGCCACATCTTCTTGAGGCCGAACTCCTCGACCCGCGCCTCGTCGGGCGTGATCGTCGCGCACTTGACGCCGACGCCGTGCTGCTTGATCGCGTTGGCCGCGTCGACCGTGATCTGGTCGTCGGTCTCGTCGCGCTTCTGGATGGAGAGGTCGTAGTACTCGAGGTTGACGTCGAGGTACGGGTGGATGAGCTGGTCCTTGATGGCCTGCCAGATGATGCGGGTCATCTCGTCGCCGTCGAGTTCGACGACGGTACCTTCGACCTTGATCTTCGACAAGGGGCGGTCTCCTTGGGATCTCGTGGGATTGCTTGGGAAGCGAGGAAGTCTCGGGGGTGTCCGGACACGCCGTCGACCAGCTTACCGCGTCACCGGAATATCTCGACATCGAGAGATCGATCGGCCGCGGACCGCGCCCAGCAGGCGTCGCATCCGGATGCATGGGGTTACCCGCGCGACACGTCATCCGGTTAGGCTGCGATGCATGGCTGATCTGCGACTCGAAGAACTGAACGCGACGAACATCGTCGCCGCGAACACCCTGTCGCTGAAGCCGGGCCAGGAGCAGTTCATCGCACCGGTCACCTACGCCGCCGAGTCCTCGGTCGTGAACCCCGCGACGGCGTGGCAGCGCGTCGCGCTCAGCGACGACAAGGTCGTCGGCTTCATCCACGGCAACTTCGACCCCGAGAACGAGCACGAGGAGTTCCGGGCCTGCATCTGGCGCATCAACGTCGACGCCGAGGCGCAGGGCAAGGGCGTCGGCCGGTTCCTCGCGCACGCGCTCGCCGAGGAGGCCAAGAGCCGCGGGTTCGACCGCATCACCGTGCTGTGGGAGCCGGGCGAGGGCGGCCCCGGCGAGTTCTTCCACCGCATCGGCTTCCGCGACGTCGGCGAGACCCAGTACGGCGACGTCATCGGCGCGCTCGAGCTCGCCGGCTGACCCGGTCGTCCACGACCCGGTCGAGGGGCGACGGATGCCGCGGAACGGCGAGGGCTTCGTCGACGCCGTGCTCGCCGTGGTGTCCGACATCCCGCCCGGTACGGTCATGACCTACGGCGACGTGGCCGCGGCGCTCGGCTCGCGCGGCGCGCGGGCGGTCGGACAGGTCATGGCGCGCTACGGCGGCGACGTGCCCTGGTGGCGGGTGATCCGCGCCGGCGGACGCCCGCCCGCCGGGCACGCCGATGCCGCGCGCCGGCACTACGTCGCCGAGGGCATCCCGATGCGAGCCGTCGACGACGAGGACGGCTACCGCATCGACCTCGCGGCCTGCCGCTGGCGCGGCTGACGCGGCGCGTCAGCGGCCCTCTCAGCGGTCGGCGGGAGAACCGACGACGCCCGGTGCGACGGTGTTCGACGGGTCCGGCGCCGCCGCGGCATCCGGCGGCTCGACACCCGGCTCGGCGGCGACCAGGAGGCCTGCGCCGGAACCCGGGAGGGCCTCCGAGACCTCGAGGTGCGCCGGCATCCGGATGGTGACGGTCGTTCCCGCTCCGGGCGGGCTGGCGAGGCCGACCGATCCGCCGACCGCGTCGATGCGGTCGACGATCCCGAGCATCCCGGTGCCGCGGTCGAGCGACGCGCCCCCGACGCCGTTGTCGCGGATGGTCAGCACGAGCTCGTCGCCCTCGACGTACGCACGGACCCACGCTCGCGTGGCCTTCGAGTGCTTCGCGACGTTCGCGAGCGACTCGGCGACGGCGAAGTACGCCGTCGACTCGACGAGCTCGGCGAGCCGCCCCTCGGGTTGCACCGCGATGTCGACCGGGACCGGGCAGCGCCCGGCGAGCTCGGGCAGCGCGAGCGCCAGGCCGCCTTGGGAGAGCAGGCTCGGATGGATGCCGTGCGCGAGCTCCCGAAGCTCCTTGAGGCCCTGGTTCAGCGTGCCGATCGACTGCTCGAGTTCGCCGGCGACCGCGTCGTCGCCCGAGGCGCGCGCGGCGTTCGCCGCGATGCGCAGTTGCATGCCGACGGCGACGAGGTGCTGCTGCGCGCCGTCGTGGAGATCGCGCTCGATCCGCCGGCGGGCCTCGTCGCCCGCCTCGACGATGCGCTGCCGCGACTGGCGCACCTGGTCGAGCGTCCGCTCGATCTCCGACCTGAGCCGGCCGTTGTCGACCGAGAGCCGCAGTGCGCTCGACACGCCGTCGAGCAGGCGCATGTTGTCGGTGAGCACGCGGTCGTGGCGGATCAGCGCGATCGGCAGGCCGCTCGGCGAGGCGACCGGGAGGATGCTGTGGCCGCGACCCTCCTCGGCGGAGTCGATCGGGCGCCCGGCGGCGTCGACGTACCGCCCGCGCTCCTCGTCCCACCAGAAGACCCGCACGGAATCGTCGCGGAGCGTGCGGGCGAGCGACTCCGCCCACAGCCCGCGGTCGGCGCCCTCGCGCGTGATGCGCATGAGGTCGGCGACGCGGGCGCGCATGTTGCGCGCGTGCGCGATGCCCGCGACGAAGCAGACCGGCACCGACGCCATCGCGATGAGCGACACCGTGTCGAGGGCGAGGTTCGGCGGGGTCCCGGTCGCGTAGTGGATCATCTGCGTGGCGAGCGTGCTCACCCACGACAGCAGCGCGACCGGCATGAGGAAGGCCACCGCCCTCGCGGGCACGCTGCCGCGGACCCACCGCAGCAGCAGCCGGATCGCGATGGCGATCGCCAGCGCGACGCCGACGAAGCGGTAGCCGATGTCGACGATCGCGAACACGGTCGGCGCCTCGGCGAGCCGGTACGGGTTCGGCACGCAGTCGCAGGGCACGGAGTCGGGGCCGGCGAGCGCGAGGACCGTGAAGAAGTTCACGACCGTCGCCACGAGCGCGGTGGTCGCGATCACCCGGTCGAAGCGGTCCCCGAGGCCGCCGCGCGGGTAGACCAGCACGAGGATCCCGGCGACCACCGCCCAGCCGAGGTCGACGCCGCGGAGGATCGGCCAGAGCCATCCGAGCGTTTCGATGACCGGGTAGAACGCCTGCGGGATCCAGAACAGGACGAACACGATCATGAGCCGCGAGGGCACCGGATTCGGCCCGATCGCCCACGCGACGCCCGCGCAGGCCGCGAACACGAGCGGGACCATCGCGTGCACCGTGGTCCAGGACAGCTCGGGCCGGAGGTCAACGGGCGTGGCGAGGTAGCCGGAGACCTCCATGAACAGGCTGATGGCGACGACCGTCGCGATCACGGCGGTGCGACGCGCGATGCGCCCGCGGCGGCCTGGGGCCATCACAAGGGCATCACCTCTGGCCGAGCAGCGTCAGCACCGCGAGCACGCGGCGGTGGTGCTCGGGCGACTCCTCGAGGTCGAGTTTCTGCAGGATGCTGCGCACGTGCGTCTCGACGGTCTTGAGGCCGAGGAACAGGGTCTGCGCGATGCCGCCGTTCGAGTACCCCTGCGCCATGAGCTCGAGCACCGACCGCTCGCGTTCGGTCAGGCGTGCGAGCGGGTCGTCGGCGCGGGTGCGCTGCACGAGCTGCTCGACCACCTCGGGGTCGACGACCGATCCTCCGGACGCCACGGTCTGGACCGCGCGCACGAGCGTCTGCGGCTCGGACACGCGTTCCTTCAGCAGGTATCCCGTGCCGCTGCCCGCGCCCATGACGCGGAGGGCGTACTCGGGCGTGGCGTACATCGAGAGCAGGAGGATGCCGATCTCGCTGCCGTCCTGGCGGATGCGCTCGAGCGCGACGATGCCCTCGTCGCGGTGCGTCGGCGGCATGCGGATGTCGAGCACGGCGGCGTCGAGGTCGAGGTCGTCGATCGTCGCGAGCAGCTCGTCGGCGGTGCCCACCGAGGCGACGACCTCGATGCCGCCGCCCTCGAGCACCTTCGCGATCCCCTCGCGAAGCAGCAGCGCGTCGTCCGCGATGGCGACCCTCAGGGGCCGTTCCTCCGTGCGCTCAACCATCCAGGCACCTCCGATCGAAGGCGTGCGTGAGCCCCCGACGTCCATGCGCCGCCTTCTGCCGAGAATACGCGCCGCACCCCGACCCCGGGGGACCCCGTTGTGGGGACAGCCCCGTGCATCCGGGGGCGCAGCCGTGCCACGCTGGGTTCGGGTCGCGCACCCTGCCTGCCGCGTCGACCCCCGAGGCGCCGGCCCGCGCCGTCCACCCGAGGAGCGTCATGGTCCGATCCGGTTCGACGCCGGCATCCGCCCCCGTCCCGCGACCGACGGCGGCCGCGGCGTCGGCGTCCCCGCCAGGCGGGGCCGCGCCCGGCGGGGCCGTGTCCGCCGAATCCGCAACCACCGGCGTCACGACCACCGGACGTCGCGTCGAGCTCGTCGTCGTCCCGAGCGGAGAGCGCGTCGCGGACGTGCTCGCACGCCGGCCCGGGGCGACCCCGTCGTTCAACCGGACCCTGCGCGTCGCGCTCGCGATGCGCGGCGGCGTGAGCCTCGCCGTCTGGATCGGCGGGACGGTCGCCGAGCTCGACGTCCTGCGCCGCATCCGCCTCTACGACCTCGGCGACCTCACGCTCGCGATCGTGCCGGAGACGCCGGGCCGCCCCCTCACCGAGCCGGTCCGCGTGCGCCTCCGGGCGTACGCGGAGATGCTGGATGCCGCCGGCTACGACCGCGTCGAGTTCGACCTGCTCGCGGGAGCGAGCGCCGGCGGCCTGAACGCCGTGGTGTACGCCGTCGCCCAGCGCGCCGGCACCGGGCTCGATCGGCTGCTGCGCACCTGGGGGTCGGTCGGCGGCTTCTGGGGGCTGCTGCACCCGCCCGGCGCGCGTCGGATCCTCGCGCTCATGCAGGGCGAGAAGTACTTCCGCTCGGAGACCGACAAGGCCCTCGTCGAGATCTACGACACGGACGACCGGCACCCCGACCTCGTGTCGGAGTACACCGCCGTCGACCTCTCCGCGACCGTGATCGACGCGAACGACGAGTTCGAGGAGGACGCGAACGAGGGACGCGGGCACTTCCGGTTCGTCGGCGACGACGGCCACCGGCTCGACAACCGCATCCCCGCGCGGCATCGCGAGCTCGAGACGACCGACCGTCCCGTCGACCCCGCCGTGCGCGACGACGACCTCACGAACCTCTCGCGGCTGGCGCTCGCGGCGCGTTCGACCTCGTCGCTCCCCGGAGGGTTCGAGCCGGCAGCGATCGACTCGTTCCACGGGGATGCCGGCACGGGCGACGAAGCCGGCATCGACGGCGGGCCCGGCATGCGCTTCGCGTTCGCGGGCCATCGCGCCGAGGCGTCGACGCCGTACCGCGTCGTCGACGGCGCCGTGTTCGACAACGTGCCGATCGAGCGCGCCCTGCGCGCGGCCCGCTCGCGCGTGTCCGACCGCCGGGCCGACCGGGCGATGATCTTCCTCGACCCCGAACCCGACCCGCCGCTCGGCGGCCGCGTCGACTGGGACCCGAACGCCTCCCGGTTCTTCCGGGCGATCAAGTCCATGTTCGACAAGCAGTTGCGTCGCGAGTCGGTCGCCCGCGAGGTCGCCGAGCTCGAGCGCTTCAACACCGACCAGCAGGTCGCGAGGGCGCGCTTCGAGGGTGCGGCGCCGCTCGTCGCGAGCGCCCTCGCCGATCCGGCCGGCGTGGTCGCCCGCCGGCCGGCCTACCTCAGGGCGCTGGCCGTCGACCTCGCCGACCACCTGGCCGAGACGATCGCGGCGCCGAGCCTGTGGCAGCTGCACTCCTCGCTCGAGCACCGGCGGCGGTACCGTCCGATCCCGCTCGTCAGGCTGACGGCGATGGCGGATGCCGCGACCGACCGGGTGGCGGCGCTTCCGCCGTCGCACCGCGACGCGTTCGCCCGCTCGCCGCTGGCGCTCGCGGATGCCGCGAACTGCGTGCTCGGCTGGACCCGGGCGTTGGAGGCCCTTCCCGCCGAGCCGGGCGCGCGGCACGGGTTCGCCTTCGGCGAGGTGCGCGAGGCCGCCTACGCCGCGCTCACGGCCGCGCTCGCGTGGCGCGACCGCGTGACGGTCCGCGTGCTCGAGGCGACGGCCGACTTCGCCGAGCGCGGCGTCGACCCCACCGCCGACGACCTGCGCGGATGGATCGACCTCTGGCTCGCGGAGAGCCGCCGCTTCCGCGAGCCCGACCTGTGGGACGGCCTCGACCGGGCGGTCGCGCGACTGCGGATCGCGATCGTGAACGTCGAACGCGAGATCGCCGCGGGGAGCCGGGAGCTCGAACCGCGCTGGGCCGGGTCGCCGTGGCGACCGCTCGCCGAGGGCCCGATGCTGTCGGCCGTGGACCTCCCGCCGCTGTACCACTCGGCCGGCATCCCGCCGGCCCTTTCGAGCGTGCGCTACTGGGCGATCGGCGTCGACGAGCCGCCGGCCGACCCGCAGGAGTACCTCGCCCTCGCGCAGGACCGGTGGTACTCGATGCTCGGCCGCGTCCTGCGGACCCCCGACCTGTCGCCCAGCGAGGCCGCCGCGGCCGTCGAGGCGGCCTCGGCGGAGGTCTCCCTCGACCGGGGATCGAAGCTCGCCGGGTACGGCGTCGGCAACTTCCTCGGCTTCCTCGCCCGCGACTGGCGGGTCAACGACTGGTGGTGGGGCCGGCTCGACGGCGCCGCCGGCATCGCGAGGTTCCTCACGTCGCTGGCCTCCGATGCGGTGCAGACGACGCGAGCGGTCCGGATCCTCCAGGACGCGGTCCTGGCCGAGGCGGACGAGCCCGAGGTGGTGGCCCGCGCCCTGTCGCCGCTCGAACCCGTGCCCGGTCCGGCGCGGGCGGCGGCCCAGGACCCCGAGTCGGCACCCGCGGCACCCGCGGCATCCGCGTCGCTCGAGGAGGCGGGAACCGCCCGACGGGCGCGCATGCGCGCGGGCACGGACACGATCTTCAACCTCGACCCCTCGTACCGGTTCGCGATCGCCTCGCGCACGGTCCGCCTGTTCGATCGCGTCGTCGTCCAGCCCGTCGGGCGGGGGATGCGGTGGCTCGCCTGGGCCGCCCTCTTCCTGCTCCGGCCCCTCCTCGTTCCCGTCCCGACGCTGTTCGACCCGCCGCGACTCGCCCTGGTCTCGGGCTTCGTCGCCGCGGTCGCCTGGCTGCTGACGTGGGACGACGTCGAGTTCGACTCGATCTGGTGGCTCGGGGTCGCGCTCGTGTCGGGCCTCGTCGCCGTCGCCGTGATCGCCGGGTCCGTCGGTTCGCGCCTGCGCCACTGGTCGGCGGTCGCCGAGGCGCTGGGCGGCGAACTCGGCCGCGCGGCGGGGCAGGCTCGGAAGCGCGCGCTCCGCCCGGCCTGGTTCATGGCGAGCGTGGCGATCGCGAGCGTCTTCCCGTTCGTGATCGCGATCATCGGCAGCAACTTCCTGCTGATGCTGCTCTGCCTCGGCGTCACGATCGTGCTCACGGCGATCGCCGTGCGAGCGGCGACCGCCGCCTCGCGGGCCCCGATCCCGGGCCGCGAGGCGCGGACGATCGGGATGATCTCGGTCTTCGCGCTGCTCGGCGGCGTGCTGCCGATCGCGCAGCTGCTCACGGAGTTCGCGACCCGCGACCACACGCCGGCGGCGCTCGAGGTTCCGCGCGACCTGAACTGGGTGGCCCTCGCCGTGGGTGCGTCCGCGGTCACGATCGCCCTCACCTGGGACTGGCTCCGGATCCGGTACCGTCCGATCGTCGACGACGACGAACGCCCCGCGGCGACCGGCGAGCGGCGACGCATCGCCTGGATCAACCTCATCAACTGGTTCACGGTCACGGTCGCCTCGGTCATCGCGGGTCTCGGCGCCTACGCGCTCGCGAAGCTCGTCACGCTCGGCATCGCGCCGCTGCTCGGCGACACGATCGCCGCGACGGCCTTCATCGTGGTGTGGGCGAACGTCGTGTGGTGGATGCCCGACGGCATCCGACGGCTCCCGCGCACGGACGACCGCGTGGAGCGCGCGCCACTCGGTTGACCGACCGGCCCCGGCGCGGGGCGTTCAGTGGTGTCCCCGACCGGCTCGGGGTGACCGCCCCGATCCGGCGCGCGCGCCGCGTCGCGACGCTGGACGCATGCTCGGATCGGAACGCGGACGCGTCACGGGGTGGATCGTGCGGTACCTGCCGCTCGAGATCCTCGGCACGGTCGCAGCCGTCGCCGGCGCGGCCGTCGCGTACGAGGCGACGGGTTCGCTCGTCGCCGCCGCGGTCGCCGGGACGATCGCGGAGGGCGTGGGCTACTACGCACTCGTCCTGGTCCGCGGCATCCGCGGCCACCTCGCCTCGCGGCGCGTGCGCCGCCACCGGAGTGCCCCGCGCCGGGCCTTCGCGGCGATCGTCCTCACGCTGCGCGGCCTCGTCGCGGAGTTCGGCCCGGCCGAGGCGCTCGACACGTTCCTCGTGCGGCCCGCGCTCCTCCTCGCGGCGACGACGGCGCTCGGCCCGAACCCGACCGGATGGCTCGTCGGCAAGCTCGCCGCCGATGCCGTGTTCTACGCGGTCGCGATCGTCTCGTTCGAGCTCGGCCGACGGGTGATCCTGCCCGACGGCGGGGCGGATGCCGCGAGCCCGCCGCCCGCGGGCACCACTCGGTCCACGACCCCGCCCGCCCGCCCGAACCGACGGGCGCAGTCGGCACCCAGCCTGGGCGGAGCCCTCCGATGACCCTCGTGCGCCAGACGGCGACCGACCCGGCCCGGCTCGTGCCCGGCCCGGCCGACGCGCCCGCCACGACGAGCGACCTCCGCCCGCGACGGCCTCGGCCGGCTCGGCGCCGCCTCGGCACGGCGACCGGGCCGCTGCCCGAGCTGCCGCCACACCGAGAGCTCGTGCGGCGCGAGCTCGCGGCCTACGCGCAGCGCATCCGGCTCGCCGCACTCGTGCGCGAGCACGGGTCGCCGTTGTTCCTGCTCGACGTCGACCGCGTCGCGACGCAGCTGCTCGCACTCCGTCGGGAGCTGCCGGACGCCGCGATCCACTTCGCGACCAAGTCGCTCCCCCACCCGTCGGTGATCCGCGCGGTCCACGGCTTCGGCGCGTCCTTCGAGGTCGCCTCGCGCGGCGAGATCGACCTGCTCGAGCGCGAGGGCGTCCCGATCGGGCGGTGCCTGCACACCCATCCGGTGAAGTCGGTGGCCGACATCACGGGTGCGTACCTCCGCGGCATCCGCACCTTCGTCGTCGACAGTCCGTCGGAGGTCGCGAAGTTCGCGGGGCTCCCGACGCACGACGTGGGCGTGCTCGTGCGCCTGTCGTTCCCGAATCCCGACGCGAAGTCCGACCTGTCCTCGAAGTTCGGCGTCGCCCCCGAGGACGCGGCCGCGCTCGTCGAGCGCTGCCTTCGGTTCCGGCTCACGGTCCGCGGATTCACCTTCCACGTCGGCAGCCAGACCACGTCGGCCGCGCCGTGGGTGCGGGCGATCGAGACGACGCTGCGGCTCATGCGCTCGCTCGAGGCGCGGCACGGCCTCCGCTTCGAGCTGCTCGACCTCGGCGGCGGGTTCCCCGTCGGCTACGACGAACCGGTGCCGACGCTCGCCGAGCTCGCCCGTGGCATCCGCCCGGCCCTCGCGGCCGTGCCCGCGCACGTGGGCGTCGTGATCGAACCGGGCCGCTTCGTCGCCGCGCCGGCGATGACGCTCGTCACGCGCGTGATCGGCACCAACGACCGCGCCGACGGCCGCTGGCACCACCTCGACGAGGGCCTGTACGGCGCCTACTCGAACATCCCCGCGGAGGACGTGCACGCGCTGCTCTTCGCCGCGGCGGAACTCGGCGTGCAGCCGGTCGGCGACGACGCGGCCGAGCGGGCCGCGCGACGCGTGCTCACCCGCATGCGCGTGCCCGTGACGCTCGCGGGGCCGACGTGCGACAGCGTCGACGTCGTCGCGCGGCACCTGCCGCTGCCGCCGCTCGCCGACGGAGACCTGCTGGTGTCGCCGATGATGGGCGCCTACACCTGGGCGACCGCGACGGGCTTCAACGGCATCGCGCGGACGCCGGTCGTCGAGGTCTCGCCCGCCTGACGGCGCCGCGCCGACCGTGCGTCGCCGGGCGATACCGGGGCGGATGCCTCGAGCTCGCGCCCGAGGCATCCGCCCCGCCGCACCGCTACCGCTACACGAGCGAGTCGCGCCACGCGGCGTGCAGCGCTGCGAACCGGCCCGTGCCGCCGATGAGGTCGGCGGGCGAGCCGTCCTCGACGATGCGGCCGTGCTCCATGACGAGCACGCGATCGGCGATCGCGACCGTCGAGAGGCGGTGCGCGATGATGACCGCCGTGCGGTCGGCGAGCAGCGTCTGCAGGCCCTCCTGCACGAGGCGCTCGCTCGGGATGTCGAGCGAGCTCGTCGCCTCGTCGAGGATCAGCACCGCCGGGTCCGCGAGGAACGCGCGCGCGAACGAGATCAGCTGGCGCTGGCCCGCCGAGACGCGCCCGCCGCGCTTGTTCACGTCGGTGTCGTAGCCGTTCGGCAGGCCCTCGATGAACTCGTGCGCACCGACCGCCTTCGCGGCCGACACGATCTCGTCGAAGGTCGCCTCGGGCTTGCCGAGCGCGATGTTGTCGGCGACCGACCCGGAGAACAGGTACGCCTCCTGCGTGACCATGACGATCGCGCGGCGCAGGTCCTTCGGGTGCATCCGGCGGAGGTCGACGCCGTCGAGTTCGACGACCCCGTCGGTCGGATCGTAGAAGCGCGAGATCAGCTTCGCGAGCGTCGACTTGCCCGCGCCCGTCGAGCCGACGAGCGCGACCGTCTGCCCGGCCGGCACATCGAGGTCGAAGCGCGGCAGCACGACGCGGTCGGGCGTGTAGGCGAACTCGACCGACTCGAACCGCACCCGGCCGTCGGCCGTCCAGAGGTCGACCGGCTCGGCCGGGTCGGGCACGCTCGGCTGCTCCTCGAGGACGCCCGAGATCTTCTCGAGCGCCGACGCGGCCGACTGGTAGGAGTTGTAGAACATCGCCAGCTCCTCCATCGGGTCGAAGAAGCGCTTGGTGTAGAGCACCGCCGCGAGCAGCACGCCGACCTCGAGCACCCCGTCGGCCACGCGGAACCCGCCGATGAGCAGGACGCCGGCGACCGCGACGTAGCCCATGAAGTTGAGCGCCGGGTTGTACACGGCGAACAGCCCGAGCGCGCGGGCGTTCACGTCGCGGTAGTCCTCGACGAGGTCGCCGAAGACGCGCTCGTTGCGACGCTCCGACCGGAACGCCTGCACCGCGCGGATGCCCGTCATGGTCTCGACGAACTGCACGATGAGCTTCGCGCTCGCGACGCGCGAGCGCCGGAACAGCTTCTGCGAGCGCACCTGGAACCAGCGCGTGAGCGCCACGAGCGGGAGCAGTGTCGCGAGCAGGACGAGCCCGGAGAGCCAGTCCAGCCACACGAGCGCGATCGCCGTGAAGAGCATGTACAGCAGGCCTCGTACGAGCTGGTTGATGCCCTCGTCCATGAGCTCGCGGATCGCATCGAGGTCGCTCGTCTGCCGCGAGATGATCCGGCCCGACGTGTACGACTCGTGGAACTCCAGCGACAGCTTCTGCGTGTGCAGGAACACGCGCGTGCGCAGGTCGATGAGCACGGCCTGGCTGACGCGCGCGGCCATGCGGATGTACCACGCGATGAGGAACGCGCCGGCGGCGCCCGTCACGAGGTATGCGAGCCCCGCGAGGCCGACGGGCAGCCAGTCCTGCCGCATGAGCGCCGGGAGGCCCTGGTCGATGCCGTACGCGATGATCGCGGGGCCGGCGACCTGGGCCGCCGTCGAGACGACGATGACGGCCATCGTCACCCAGAGCTGCGCGCGCAGCGGGTGCAGCAGGGAGCCGAGCAGGCGCAGGCTCCGCCTGCGGATCCAGCGCGACTCCGCCTTGGTGTACTCGTCGCGCTCCTCGCCCTGCACGCCGTTCACGGTGCTCATCGGATCGCCTCCTTCGGTTCGGTCTGCTCCGCCGGTCGAGTCGCGACCGACGCAGTCGGCCGCGACTCGAGACCCTCGCCGTCGATCAGGTCGGATGCCTCCGCCTGGGCGCGGCGCTCCTCGTCCTCCAGGCTCGAGATCACGAAGCGGTAGTGCTCCGACTCGTGCAGGAGCTCGGAGTGGGTGCCGACCGCGGTGATCCGCCCGTCCTCCAGGAGGGCGACGCGGTCGGCGAGCATCACCGTCGACGGTCGGTGCGCGACGATCAGCGCGGTCGTCGAGGCGAGCACGGTGCGCAGCTCGGCCTCGACGCGCGCCTCGGTCGCCACGTCGAGCGCCGACAGCGGGTCGTCGAGCACGAGCACCGCGGGCTTGGCGGCCACGGCGCGCGCGAGCGCGAGCCGCTGGCGCTGCCCGCCGGACAGACTCATGCCCTCCTCGCCGACCTTGGTGTCGACGCCGTCGGGCAGGTCGTACGCGAACCCGGCCTGCGCGATGCGCAGCGCCTCGTCGAGCACGCGCTCCGCCTCGGCCGCGACCGCCGGGTCGGCCGCTGCGTCTCCCGTGAGCTCGGGCCTGCCGAGCAGCACGTTCTCGCGCACGGACGCGGAGAACAGCGTGGCGTCCTCGAACGCCATCGCGATGTGCCGGCGCAGCTCCTCGCGCCGGAACGCGCGCACGTCGACCCCGTCGAGCGTCACCGAACCGCTCGTGACGTCGTAGAGGCGCGTGGTGAGCGCCGTCATCGTCGTCTTGCCGCACCCGGTGAGGCCGACGAGCGCCATGGTCTCGCCGGGCCGCAGCACGAGGTCGACGCCGTCGAGCAGGTCGCCGAAGCGCTCCGGCGAATCCTGGTAGCGGAAGTGGACGTCGGTGAACGCGAGCTCGCCGCGCGGCGCGTCGAGCGCCGCGGGTCGCTCCGGGTCGCGGACGGCGTTCTCGCTGTCCATGATGTCGAAGTAGCGGTCCGTCGCCGTCCGCGCATCGAGCGAGAACGCGAGCAGGAAGCCGATCGACTCGATGGGCCAGGCGAGCACGGCGGCGGTCGCGAAGAACGCCACGAGCTGCCCGACCGACAGTTCGCCCTGTGCGGCGAGCTGGACGCCGAGAACCAGGCAGATCGCGAGCGCCACCGCCGGCACGATGAGGATCCACACCCAGATGTTCGCGTCGAGGCGCGCCTTCTCGATCTCGGTCGAGCGGAGCTGCTCGGCCTGGGCACGGAAGGAGCTCAGGGCGTGCTTGCCCCGGCCGAACGCCTTGAGCACGCGGATGCCGTGCACCGACTCCTCGACCGCGGTGGCGAGGTCGCCCGACTGGTCCTGGCTGCGACGCGAGACCTCGGAGTAGCGCCCCTCGAACCGGTAGCCGACGATCCACAGCGGGATCGAGCAGGCGAGGAACACGAGTCCCAGCATCCAGCTCATCGAGATCAGCACCACGGCCCCGACGACGATGACGACGAGGTTCATCACGAGGAGCACGAGGCCGAAGGCGAGCCACCGGCGGATGAGGCCGAGATCGCTCACCGCACGCGAGAGCAACTGGCCGCTCGGCCAGCGGTCGTGGAAGCTCACCGGGAGGTCCTGCAGCTTGGCGTACAGCGCGTCGCGCATGCGCGCCTCGACCCTCGTGGTCGGGCCGATCACGAGCCAGCGGCGCAAGGCGAACATCGCGGCCTCGCCCGCGCCGAGGGCGAGCACGAGCAGCGCCAGCGGCACGATCGCGTCGCGGTCGCCGTCGGCGAGCGGGCCGTCGACGATCGCCTCGAGCACCTGCGGGATCGCGAGGGCGATGAGCTGCGCGACGAGGTAGGCGGCCATGCTCGCGTAGATCGCGGGCATGGCAGGGCCGACGTACGTGCGGAGCCGCATGAGGGCGCGCACCGTTCCGGTGCGCTCGGCGTGGGGTGGATGGAGAGTGGGTCGGGTGGCGGTCACGCCGGGTTCCTTCCGGGAAGCGCGACGGGTCGCGAGGGTGCGGACTCGTCGGAGGGAGACGCGGATGTCGCGCACGTGATCGCGCGCGGACGAGAGCGGCGAGGCGTCGGGCCTCGCGGGAAACGGCCGGCGTCCCGCCGGCTGGACGGTGTCTGGAGCTAGCCCCGGGCGACCGTGGCGGTGGAGGCGAGCGCCGGGACGAATGCACCGAACGCCGCGACGGTGCGGGCGGGAATGCCGGTGTACTTCATGTCGTCCTCCTGCGTCGTGGTCACGAGCCCATCGCCCGCCGGATGGTTCCCCGAGCGGACAGCCCTTCAGATTATGCCCCAGCCCGCGGGTGACGCAAGAGCTGAGTTCGAGCGCCCGACCGCGGCGCTCGCGTGCGCGATCGGCTCAGCGCACCCGCACCGACAGGCACGTGACGCAGCCCTCGAGCTTCTCGAACTCGCTGATGTCGACCGTGACGACGCGGTAGCCGAGGCCGGAGAGGAGCGCGGCGGTCTCGGGCGCCGACGCCGACATGAGCAGGGTCTCGTCGGAGAGGACCACGACCGCGACGCCCTCGGGCTCGGGTACCGCGAGGAAGCGCGGGAACAGCGACGTGTGCTCGATGAGCGCCGGGTCGCCGATGATCGTGCCGTCGGGCAGCGCCGTCACAGCACTCTTCAGGTGCAGCGCCTTCGTCATGGGCACGGCGACGACGGTGTAGCCGAGCGGTGAGAGGATGCCGCGGAGCTGGCGGATGCCCTCGGCGTTCGTGCGCGAGGACGCTCCGACGTAGACGATCGAACCGACCTTCAGGACGTCGCCGCCGTCGAGCGTGCCCGGCGCGGCGATGCGCGCGATCGAGACGCCGGGCATGGCGCGGACGGCGCGTTCGACGGCCTCGACCTCGGCGCGGCGGGACTCGGCGCCTGGGCTCGCGAGCACGGCGAGGCCGCCGAAGAACACCACGGTGTCCTCGATGAAGACGGAGTCGGGCAGGTCGGGTGCGGCGTCGACCTCGACGGTCTCCCACCCCTCTGCCACGAGCGCCGCGCAGTAGTCGTCCCACTGCTCGTCGGCGAGCGCCTGGTCGACGGGCCGGCGCTCGAGGTGGGTGAGCTCGCCCTCGTCGAGGTTCGAGGCGGGGATGCGCACGAACGCGACGCGGCGTGCGGCGCGACGCGGGCGGTGCGCGAGCACCCACGCGGCAACGCGCGGGGCGACGAACACCTCGGCCAGCACGGCCGCGACGATGAAGAGGAGGTTCAACCCGAGGAGGCTCGAGAGCACGAGGGAGAACACCTGGGCGGAGACCTGCACCCCGCTCGTGATCACGTTCGCGCTCGCGGCGAGCAGCGTCGCGAGCACGGCCGAGGTGAGCCCGACGGGCAGGGCGAGGAACCAGGCGCGGAGCGCCCCGAGCGCGTTGCCGATGCAGAGCAGGCCCCACAGCACGACCGTGGCGAGCGCGAAGTAGGGCACCGACTGGGCGAGCACGGCGGGGTTCTGCTCGCGCGCGAGCAGGTTGGCGATGACGCCCGCACCGAACGCGATGAGCGCGACCGCCCCCGCGGAGGCCATGGCCGCGATCGAGCGCCGGGCGACCGTCGCCTGCGCGGGATCGAGGGCGGGCACGGCCGGGGGCTGGGTCGCGGGGGGCGTCATGCGGACGAGCCTATCGGCCGGGCGGGAGGCGTCGCGCACGCGCCGGAGCGCCCCGGACGTCGCCGTCGACGTCGTCCGGGGACGACGGTGCGGGGCGACGGCAGACCGTCGCCCCGCACTCCTGATCAGGTCAGCGCGCCGCGTCGAGACGCGCCGCGGCGAGCCGCTCGGCGGCCTCGAGCGTCGTGATCCCGGCCGCGTCGGCGTCGCGGTGCACCGCACCCACGACGTCGCCGATGCCGGCGATGCGCCGGTCGAGCTCGTCCTGGCCGATGCCGGGTGCCGAGGCGAGGTCGAGGTAGACGACGCCGCCGGCGTTCACGACGAAGTCGGGCGCCCACGCGATGCCGCGGCCGCGCAGCATCCGCGCGACGTCGCGCTCGGCGAGCTGGTTGTTCGCCGCGCCCACGACGGCCCGCACGCGGAGCTCCTGCACGACCTCGGGCGTGAGCACGCCGCCGAGGCCGCACGGCACGAACATGTCGGCCTCGACCCGGTGCGCGTCGGCGGGCGAGACCCACTCGGCGCCGAGCTCCTCGGCGAGCGCGCGCTTGCCCTCGTGCACGTCGGCCACGGTGAGGCGTGCGCCGCCCGCGGCGAGCGCGCGGGCGAGTCGTCCGCCGACCTGGCCGAGCCCGGCGATGACGAAGTGGCGGCCCGCGACGTCGCGCGACCCGAACACGTGGTCGAGCGTCGCGAGGATGCCCGCGTGGACGCCGGCCGCCGTGGCATCCGCCGGCTCGCCGACGCCGCCCTCGTGGGCGGGCAGGCCGCAGACGTGCTCGGTGCGCTCGTGCACGACCGACATGAGCTCGGCGCTCGTGCCGACGTCTTCGGCGGTCATGTACGCACCCCCGAGCGACTCGACGGCGTCGCCGAGGTCGAGCATCGCGTCGTGGCGACGCGCCTCGTCGAGGGTCTCGCCGGCGGGGATGCAGACGACCGACTTGCCGCCGCCGCGCGCGAGGCCCGCTGCGGCGTTCTTCAGGGTCATGGCCTGCGAGAGGCGCAGCGCGTCGGCGAGCGCGTCGGTCCAGTGCTCGTAGTGCCAGACGCGGGCACCGCCGAGGGCCTGGCCGAGTGCGGTGGAGTGCACCGCGACGATGATGGTGAGCCCGGAACGGGGACCGCGCGTGATGAGCACGCGTTCGTGGTCGGGGGCTTCGACGGGCAGTGCGGCGTGGACCCCGTGGGAGGGGGACGGCGCGGGGGCGTGGGTGATCGACATCGATCGGCTCCTTGTACTCATCGCCTTGTGGGCGCGGCTGTGCGGGCGCTTCGTGGGCGCCTTCACCTCAAGGGTACCGCCGCGGAGCCACCGCTCGGCGCCGCCCCGGCGTCAGTGGAAGAAGTGCCGCTCGCCCGTGAAGTACATGGTCACGCCGGCGGCCTTCGCGGCGGCGACGACCTCTTCGTCGCGCACCGACCCGCCGGGCTGGACCACGGCCGTCACGCCCGCATCGAGCAGGATCTGCAGCCCGTCTGCGAAGGGGAAGAACGCGTCGGACGCCGCGACCGAGCCGGCCGCACGTTCGCCGGCGCGCTCGACGGCGAGCTTGCACGAGTCGACGCGGTTGACCTGGCCCATGCCGACGCCGACCGAGGCGCCGCCGGAGGCGAGCAGGATCGCGTTCGACTTCACGGCACGGCACGCGCGCCACGCGAACTCGAGGTCGGCGAGCGTCGCCTCGTCGGCCGGGTCCCCCGCGGCGAGCGTCCACTCGGCGGCGGGCGCGAACGACCGGTCGGCCTGCTGAAGCAGGAGGCCGCCGGAGACCTGCCGGATCTCGGTCACGGGCGGCGTGAAGCCCTCGGGCAGCTCGAGCAGGCGGATGTTCTTCTTCTGCGTGAGGATCTCGACCGCGTCGGGCTCGAAGCCCGGCGCGACGAGCACCTCGGTGAAGATGCCCGAGACGGTCTCGGCCATCTCGCGGGTGACGGTGCGGTTCGCCGCGATGACGCCGCCGAAGGCGGAGACGGGGTCGCACTCGTGCGCGCGCCGGTGGGCGTCGGCGATCGGGTCGGCCGCACCGGATGCCGCGACGGCGATGCCGCACGGGTTGGCGTGCTTGATGATCGCCACGGCCGGCGCGTCGAAGTCGTAGGCGGCCCGCACCGCGGCATCCGCGTCGACGTAGTTGTTGTACGACATCTCCTTGCCGTGCAGCTGCCGCGCCTGGGCGATGCCCGGGCGGCCGCCGACGGCCGAGTAGCGCGCGGCCTTCTGGTGCGCGTTCTCGCCGTAGCGGAGGTCGGCGTCCTTGGTCCAGGCCGCGCCCACCCACGCGGGGAACGGCGACTCCTCGACCGCCTGGTCGGGCGCGACGACGCTGCCGATCCACGAGGCCACGGCGATGTCGTAGGTCGCCGTGTGGCGGAACGCCTCGCGCGCGAGGTCGCGCCGCTGCGCGAGCGTGGTGCCGCCATCGCGCACGGCGGAGGCGACCTCGTCGTAGCGGTCGGGCGAGACGACGACGGCGACGTTCGCGTGGTTCTTCGCCGAGGCGCGCACCATCGCGGGTCCGCCGATGTCGATCTGCTCGACGATCTCGTCGGCCTCGGCGCCCGAGGCGACGGTCTCGACGAACGGGTAGAGGTTCACGATGACGAGCTCGTACGGCGCGATCGCGAGCTGCGCGAGCTCGCGCTCGTGGTGCTCGAGCCGGAGGTCGGCGAGGAGGCCCGAGTGCACCGCGGGGTGCAGCGTGCGCACGCGCCCGTCGAGGTGCTCCGGGTAGCCCGTGACGTCCGCGACCTGGGTCACCGGGAGCCCCGCGTCGGCGATCGCCTTCGAGGTGCCGCCGGTCGACACGATCTCGACGCCCGCCTCGACGAGCGCCGAGGCGAGCTCGACGAGCCCGGACTTGTCGCTCACGGCGATGAGCGCGCGCTTGACGGGAACGAGATCCCGCTCGCGGTAGAGGCTCGGGTCGATCTTGGCTCCGCTCATCGGGCGAGCTCCTTCAGGTCGAGGTGCGAGTTGGCGATGTCGATGACGGCCTGGATGAGCAGGCGCCGCTCGACGGGCTTGATGCGGTCGTGGAGCGTCGACTCGGTGTCGTCGGGCAGCACGGGCACGCGCTCCTGCGCGATGATCGGGCCGCCGTCGACCGAGTTGTCGACGACGATGAGGCTCGCGCCGGTCTCGGTGGCACCCGCGGCGAGCGCGTCGCGCACGCCGTGCGCGCCGGGGAACTCGGGCAGGTACGCCGGGTGCGTGTTGATGAGGTTCGGGCTGAACGCGTCGACCACGGCGGGCGGCACGAGCCGCATGAGCCCCGACAGGATCACGAGGTCGGCGCCCCACGCGCGGACCTGCGCGATGAGCGCCTCGCCCCACGCGTCGCGCGAGTCGTAGGCGGTGAAGGGGACGGTGAAGGCCGGGATCCCGAACTCCTCGCCGAGCGCCAGGCCCTCGCAGTCGCGGTCGGCGCCGATGGCGACGACCCTCGCGGGGAACTCGGCGTCCTCCGACGCCTCGAGGAGCGCGCGGAGGTTCGATCCCGTGCCCGAGATCAGCACGACGAGCTTCAGCACCCTACGAGGGTACCCGCCGCGCAGGTGAGCGGATGACACGCACCCGCCCGCGCACGTGCGCGCCGATCCGCGCGGCCGGCCCGAGACAACGGCGAGCGGATGCCGCGGGCTCGCGCCGCGGCATCCGCTCGCCGTGTCGGACCGGGACTACCGGCCCGCGACCTGACGCTCAGCGTCGGCGATGACGAGCTCGTCGTCGTCGGGCACGAGGACGTCGGTCTCCTCGTTCAGCGCCTCGCCGCGGAAGAACGGCTTCGACGCCGGGAACACCGCCCACACGAGCATGAGCACCGCGCCGAGCGCGAGCGATCCGACGCCGACGACGAACACGCCGCCGACGCCGAAGAGCACCGTGTACCCGTAGTCGGGGTCGAGCATGTCGACGACCGAGAACACGAACGCCGCCGAGAGCAGCAGTGCGCCGATGAAGGGCAGGATGCCGCGGAACCACAGGTTGCGGGCGCTGTCGCGGAGCGTCCTCCGGAAGTACCAGACGCAGGCGAACCCGGTGATCGCGTAGTAGAACGCGATGGCCAGGCCGAGCGAGAGGATCGTGTCCTGCATGAGGTTGTCGCTGATGAGCGACATGCCCACGAAGAAGAGGATCGCGACCGCGCCCATCAGGAGCGTCGAGAACGCCGGCGTCTTGAAGCGCGGGTGCACGCTCGCGAACTTCTCCGGGAGCGCGCGGTAGACCGCCATCGCGAGCGTGCCGCGGGCCGTGGGCAGGATGGTCGTCTGCGTCGACGAGACCGCCGAGATCATCACGGCGACGACGAGCAGCCACGACCACGGGCCGAAGACCGCGTCCTTCAGCGCGAAGAACACGTCGTCGGCGTTGGCCTCGTTGCCGAGCCCGAAGCCCTCGCTGCCGAGGCCCGCGTACGCCATCGCGGCGACGGTGACGCCGACGTAGGTGACGAGCAGGATCACGGTCGTGAGCACGGCGGCACGGCCGGGCGTTCGCTTCGGGTCCTTCGTCTCCTCGTTGAGGGCGAGGCAGGTGTCCCAGCCCCAGTAGATGAAGAGGGCGAGCAGGATCGCCTCGACGAAGCCCGAGAAGTCCTCGAAGCCGAACGGGTTGAACCACTCCAGGGTCGGGAGCATGGCGTTCGCGGGCGCGGTGCCCGTCGCGAACTGCACGATGACGAGCACGACGAACGCGGCGAGCGCGACGTACTGGATGGCGAGCAGCACGTTCTGCAGGCGCTCGCCGATCTCGAGGCCGCGCCAGCTGATCCAGGTCATCGCGGCGATGAAGACGACGCCGGTGACGGTCACGACGACCGGGTCCTCGGCGAGCGATTCGTCGATGAGCAGCCAGAAGTAGATGCCGCCGATCTGGGCGAGGTTGGCGAGCACGACGACGCCTGCGACCGCGACGCCCCATCCGCCCATCCAGCCGATCCACGGGCCGAACGCCTTGGTGCCCCAGGTGAACGTGGTGCCGCAGTCGGGGATCTCTCGGTTGAGCTCGCGGTAGGCGAAGGCGATCAGGAGCATCGGCGCGAACGCGATGATGAACGCGATGGGCGCCTGCGCGCCGACGGCGAGCACGACCCAGCCGAGCGTCGCCGCCAGCGAGTAGACGGGCGCCGTCGAAGCGAGGCCGATGACCGTCGAGCCCCAGAGGCCGAGGGTTCCGGTCGCGAGGCCCTTGCCGTCGTGGCGGCCGGAGGCGGGGCCCATGGCCGGGTCGGGGGCGGAGGCGGGCCGCGGTCGGGCAGCGGTCTCGGTCATGTGACTCCTCATCGAGTGCGGTGCGGGGTGGCGCGATGATGCGCAGCCGCCGGGGCGCGCCGCAGCGCGTCAGGGGAACCGGGGGCTTGTTGTCCGTGAGGATAACACGGCGGCGGATGGCGCTGAAATCGCCGCTCAGCGGCCGCGGCTCCCCCGCGTCAGGCCCTCGATCTCGACCGTCTCGACGTCGTCCGACGAGTTGCGTCCGGCGGTCGCCGAATCCGACGACGGCTCCGCCGGCGCCTCGCGGGGCTCGTCGCCACCGGCCTCGCGCCACCACGGACCACCCGGCGACTCCGCCGGTGCGTCGTCCGCACCGCGGGAGCGAGCGCGCGCCGCGAATGCACCCGCGATCGCCCCGACGCCGACGCTCGCCGCGGTGACGCCGGCGACGAGCAGGGCGTCCGGCCCGACCTCGACCAGGTTCCCCGGTCCGACGGCACCGCCAGAGCCCCACGCGAGCGCTCCCATGAGGAGACCCGCGACCACGCCGGCGCCCGCCCCGACCGCGAGCGTGGCCCACCACGGCTCGTGGTCGCGTTCGCGCTTGCCGCGCCCGACGAGGACCGCACCGCCGAACCCGAGGAGCACGGGCAACGCGAGCCAGAGCACGCCGAGCGGTGCCCCGTCCGCGGGCAGCGCGCCGAGGATCGGCAGCCCCGGGACCGGCCCGATGAGGGTCACGCTCGGCGACACGAGCGTGCCGGCGCCGACCGCGAAACCGGGTCCGAGCATCCACGACGCGGCCCAGACGACGAGGTTCGGCAGCAGCGCGAGTTCGACGAGCGTGATCACGATTCCGCCGTCGACGCCCGCGCCGAGCGTCTGGTACAGCCCGATGATCGTCGGATGGTCGATCACGATGCGCACCGCGAGCATGGCCGCCGCGACGCCGATCACTCCGACCGCCGACCCCACCCCGATCCGGATCGCCGAGCGGATGCCCGCCCAGGCGACGAACGGAAGGGTGTCGAGTCGATCGCGCACGGCGCTCGTCGTGGCATCCGTCGCCCAACCCGACCGGCCGAAGGCGACCGCCACGCCCGCGAGCACCCCGCCGCCCATGACGAGGCCCGGCAGCACCGCCGCCTGCCAGAGCACCGGCTGCGCGATCGGATGCGCGACGAGCACCGCGAGCCCCGCTCCGAGCAGGGCGGTCACGAGCACCGCCGAGACGGCGCCCACGACGGGCGTGCCGGTCGCGGTCGCGCGGCGGCCGATGCGCAGGCCGAAGAGGAACGTGATCGCCGCGAAGCCGAGCAGTGCGATGCCGATGGTGAACGGGGCGTCCGCCCCGGCGATCCCGACCGTGGCCGCGGTCGCGGGGTCGAGCTGCACGACGAGGTCGACGCCGTGGCCGAGGAGCCAGGCGTCGGCCGCGGCGCGGAAGAACGCGTCGACCGGGGCGGCGAGGCCGAAGTGCACGGCCCAGAGCAGCATCAGCGGCACGAGTGCGAGGCCGAGGCCGACGAGGACCGCGACCGTGGCCTCGAGCGCGGCCAGCAGGGCGATCGTCGTGCGTCTCATCGCACGCGAGCCTAACCCGGGCGCGGCCGGGCGCCGTGCACGACGTGCGGTCCCGTGCGAGCGGATGCCGCTCCCGCGCCTCAGGCGGCGGGAGCGGACGCGATCACGGGCTCGCGAGCGGTTCCGACTCGAGCTCGGGTTCGGGTTCGACCTCCACCAGCACGACTTCGTCGGGTCGGCGCACGAGTTCGACGACCAGCACGGCCAGCAGGGCGATCACCACCGTCCACGCCACGGCCGACACCGTGAGCGGCCTCGAGAACCACAGCACGAGCGAGGCGATCACCGCGATGCCCGCGTAGGCCGCGATCCGCCAACGGTGCAGGCCGATTCCGAATCGGCCCGTCGTGATGCCGTGGTCGGCGGCACTGCGCCGGACCGCGTTGAACGTGTCATCCGAGAACCCGCGCACGCGCCGCGCCGCCGACCAGGGCCCGGAGAGCCAGGCGATGATCGCGAGCGCGATCGCGAGCACCGTGAGCGCGGTGATCGTCGAGACCATGAGCTCGGTCAGCCCGCCGAAGATGGCCTCCGCCGCGCCGCGCGTCATGATCGTCGGACTCACCGCGCCGACGAAGAAGATCCGGCCCGTGCCGAAGCCGGCGAGGGTCAGGAGCATGACGAGCGCGAACCCGCCCGCGGTCCAGGCGAGCGCGACGCTGCGTCGCTTGGCGACGACGACACCGGCGGCGAGGATCAGGAGCGTGATGAGCGGCAGCCAGGTTCCGACTCCCACGGCGAGTGCGTAGATCGTCTGCACCAGGACCAACGAGTCGGCCTGCGCGATCTGCACGCTGCCCTCGATCACCGGGATCGCCGCGGCGAAGCCGACGCCCTGCTCGCTCAGGCGATCCTTCACGGCCTCGATGATCGGCCCGAGCTGGATGGAAAGGGTGCCGTCACCGCCGATCTGGAGCATCGCGTCGGGGTCGCCCTGCAGTGCGGCGACGAACTGCGTGTGGCTCGCGCGCAAGGCGGCATCCCAGACGTTCGCGAACGCCTCCGAGGCGATGAAGCCGTCCACGGTCGACGAGAGCAAGGCGCTGAGGCCCTGCGCCGCCGGGGCCTCCAGCAGTCCCAGTGCGTCCTCCGCCCGCGGCGGCAGGTCGAGCGTGCGGATGCCGTCGAAGACGTCGGAGGTGAGCTGCGGGATGTCGACCTGCGCCTCGATCGCCGTGGTCACCTCGTCGGCGAGGAACTTCTGCACGTCGGGGTCGTCGGCGAGCGGACCGAAGGTCGCCACGAAGCGGTCGGTGTCGACGAGCTCGGCGCGCGCCCAGGCACTGATGACGGCGACGGGTGCGAGCAGGAGCCCGATCACCACGAGCACGACGGCCGCGACGGTCCGGCCGCGTCGGCGCTTCGGGCGTTCGGGTGAGACGGATGCCGCGGCCGCCACGTCGGCCGACAGGTCGCGCGTCTCCGCGGCGTCGGCGCGCAGCCTGGCGTTTTCGGCCTCGAGTTCGGCGATCCTGGCGCGCAGGTCGTCGTCGGTGTTCGTCGCGTCGCTCATCTGCGCCCACTCCCCCGGCTCGGCTTCGCTGCCGACGATATCGAGGTCGCCTCCCGCGGGCGGGCCGATGGTCCCGCGACACGCCGCCGCGGCATCCGTCGTCAGTGGATGATGGCCTTCAGCAGGATCATCGCGAAGCCGAACGTCGCGGTGCCGAGCGCGCCCGCGACCTGGATGAGGAGGCTCGACCCCCGACGCCGGAAGGCGATGAAGCCGAGGACGGCGAGCACGATCACGCCGACCCAGAGCGCCGTCCAGATGGCCCAGAGGTCAGGAACGACGCGCGCCGCGCCGAGCAGCAGGATCGACGACGGGATGAGCGCCGCGACGAGCATGCCGAACGAACGACGGAGCGCGCCGCGGAACGCCTCGCCGAGGCTGACCATGCGGTGGTCGTCGAAGCCGTGGTGCGCGACCGTGCCGGCGTACACGTGGGCGGCCCAGAACACGATGACCGTGATGACGACGGTCCAGAACACGCGCCACGAACTCTCGCCGTGCCCGCCCGCGACGACGATCATGCCCGAGACGAGGATGACGCCGTAGACCGACTCCTCGGTCACGAAGCTGGTGCGGAGGACCTCGGCGGGCGAGGGCGGTGACGGTCTCCGATCCGTCGTGCGGCGCTGCGAACCGCCCACACCCCGATCGACCCCACTCATGTCCTCAACTCTGCCACGCGCGTGCCCCGATCTGGGGTACTGAGCATTCCTCATATCGGAGTACCGTGCGGAATGGCGTTAAGACCACTACGGCGCGACGCACGCCCGCGACGACCTACCCCCGTCGCCGGACGCGCCGAAGACGAACCACCCGAGATTCGCCCGCTCGCCCGCAGCGGAGCGTCCGGCCCGCCCGGACCGGACGAAACTGCGAACCGGGAGGCGATGATGCCCCTCACAACAACCCGAACGCCCGACGAACGGATGACGTTCCGGCGGCGATGTCTGCGCGGAGCCGCGAGCGTCGGCTTCCTCGCCCTCGCAGGTACGGCACTGATCGGCGCCCCGGCATCTGCGCAGGCGCCGCCTCCGAGCCTGACGGGGAGCGACTTCGAGATCGACGCCAACGCGAACCTCGTGGTCGATGTGGCCGGTGACCTCGATTGGGCCACCGTGGACGAGAACCGGAAGACGGACCTGCCGTCCGGCACCGGTGATGACTCGTTCGGCCAGGGCTCCAAGGAAGACACCCCTGTGCCTTCACCGGTTTCTGGATCGATCCCACCGAACAAGAGCGACCTGAAGACGTTCGGCACGTACCTCGAGGAGACGCCGGCCGGCGACTTCCTGCACATGTTCTGGCACCGCGTGCAGGATCCCAGCGGCACGACGAACATGGACTTCGAGTTCAACCAGTCCGATGTCGATTCTGGCAACGGGGTCACACCCGAGCGCACGGACGGGGACCTGCTGATCCAGTACGACCTCGCGAATGGTGGCACCAATCCAGAGCTCTTCCTCTCCAGGTGGGTCGCAACCGGACCCAAGGAGCAATGCGAGGCCGCGAACGCGACCCCATGCTGGGGCGTACGTGACAGCCTCAGCGAGGTGGGCGACGCGACCGGATCCATCAACACCACCGCGATCCTCGCCGGAGCGACAGACGGACTCGGCAACGTGTCCGCCCGGACGTTCGGCGAGGCGACCGTCGACTTCTCGGCGATCGTCGGCGACGACGAGTGCGTTTCGTTCGGAAGCGCGTACCTCAAGAGCCGGTCCTCCGATTCGTTCACGGCGGCGATGAAGGACTACATCGCGCCGGCCCCGACGGACCTCACCAACTGCGCGAAAGTGGTCATCCACAAGGAGACCGATCCCGCCGGCGACTCGACGACGTTCGACTTCACGACCGCGATCGAGACGCAGGATGACGGGGACAACCCGATCTTCAGCCTGACCGGTGAGACCGGAAGCGACACCCAGGAGTACGAGAACGTCTTCTTCGGCACCGGCCTGACGGTGACCGAGTCGACACCGCCGAGCGGCTGGACGCTGATCGGCATCGACTGCTCCGACAGCGTCGGGGTGACCGTGGACCCGGAAGACATCGATCTTCTGACCGGAACGGTGACGTTCGACCTGGATGACGCGGACGACGTGCTCGAGTGCACCTACACCAACCAGGCGAAGGGCAGCATCATCGTGGAGAAGATCACGAGTGACGGGTTCGGCGCGTTCGACTTCACGTCGGGCACGCTGCCGGATGCCGCATTCACGCTCACCACGACGGCCGCCGGCGCAGGGGGCAAGGACTCCAACACGTACGCCAACCTGACGCCGGGCTCATACGACGTCTCGGAGACGGTGCCGGCCGGCTGGAACCTCACCAGCGAGACCTGCAGCGACTCGTCTGATCCGCAGTCCATCTCGTTGCAGGCCGGCGAGACCGTGACCTGCACGTTCACGAACGCGCGTGAGAAGGGCGCCATAAAGATCGTGAAGACCCGCAAGCACGCCGCGTCCGGGCCGGGCGACCACCCGCACGCAGGCGTGACCTTCACGGTCACGGGTGGCAACCTCACGCAGGGAATCGTCGTCCAGACGAACGCCCAAGGTATCGCGTGCGTCCCGAACCTCGTGGTCAGCAGCCTCGTCGGCAACTACACCGTGACCGAGTCCGTCCCGTCGGGCTACGTCGCTCTGTCGACGAACCCGCAGACCGCCTCGGTATCCGAGAGCGCTGCTGACTGCAGCGACACGCCTGCCGGCGCGGTCAAGACGTTCGCCAACATGCCGTTGACGAACTTCACGATCACGGTCGACTCGCAGATCGACGGCGGCACCGCGTCGACGATCGACTGCGACGCCGCAGCCGACCCGCCGTACGAGGCGACGACCGGTGCGAACGGCGACGGGTCGCTCAGCAAGAGCAACCTCCAGCCGGGGACGTACACCTGCGTGATCATCATCGACCCGTGAACTGAGGAGGGAGCAGATCACTGATCCAGAGGGTCCCGCCGGCTTGGGCCGGCGGGACCCTTGCGTGCGTCCCCCGATCTGGGGGTATTGAGTATTCCTCAGGTTATCTTCCGGTGGTGGTTGCTCGCGAGTAACGTGCGGAATGGCGTGAGAGACCCCTACGGCGCGATGCACGCCCGGTGAAGCTCCTACCCACCTCGTCGGACGCGCCGTTGCGGACCGCCCGAGTCCGCCCACCGCCCGCAGAGGCCGTCCGGTCCGACCGGACCGGACGAACCTGCGACACCGGAGGCGATGATGCCATCCACACCCCGACCCCGCACATCCGAGGATCGCGCGACATTCCGGCGGCGATGTCTACGCGCAGCCGCCGTCACCGGTTTCCTCGCGCTCGGCGCGACGGCCCTGATCGGCGGGCCGGCGCTCGCGGCCCACGGCGATGTGAGCCTGGCGGGCAGCAACTTCGAGATCGACACAGACGCCAACCTCAAGGTCGACCACACGGCCCCGCCGTCCCTCGACTGGGCGAACGTGGCCGAGGCCCGCAAGGCCGACCTCGCGAGCGGCTCGGGCGACGACTCGTTCGGCCAGGGCTCGAAGGAGGACACGCTCGTTCCGAGCGTCGTCGACGGGAGCATTCCGCCGAACAAGTCCGACCTGAAGAACTTCGGCACGTACCTCGAAGAGACGGCCGGCGGCGACTTCCTCCACATGTTCTGGCACCGCGTGCAGGATCCCTCCGGCACGACGAACATGGACTTCGAGTTCAACCAGTCGGAGACCATCTCGTCGAACGGCGTCACTCCAGAGCGAACCGCGGGCGACCTGCTCATCCAATACGACCTGTCCCAGGGGGGCACCAACCCGCAGTTGTTCCTTTCCACCTGGGTCGCCAGCGGACCGAAGTCGCAGTGCGAGGCGGCCAACAGCACTCCGTGCTGGGGCACGCGCGTGAACTTGAGCGCGACGAATGACGCGACCGGGTCGATCAACACGTCGGCGATCCCCTCCGCTGAGGCCGACGGACTCGGCGATATCTCGCCGCGCACGTTCGGCGAGGCGACGGTCGACTTCTCGGCAATCGTCGGCGACGACTGCGTCGCCTTCGGCAGCGCCTACCTGAAGAGCCGCTCGTCAGACTCGTTCACGGCCGCGATGAAGGACTTCATCGCACCGCTCGAGACCGGCATCAACAACTGCGGTGCCCTGAAGATCGTGAAGACGAAGAAGCACGCGGCGGCGACGCCGACCACGCAGCCGCACGCCGGCGTCGTGTTCAACGTCTCGGGCGGCTCGCTGCCCGCAGGCACCACGGCGACGACCAACGCCAGCGGCGTGGCGTGCATCGCCGGCATCGACGCAGGCAGCTATACCGTCACCGAGCAGGTGCCGACCGGCTACGCGGTGACCTCCGCCAACCCGCAGAACGCGACAGTGGTGGCCGACACAACCTGCGACACCGCCACGCCCGTGACGTTCACCAACATGCCGTTGACGAACTTCACGATCACGGTCGACTCGCAGATCGACGGCGGCACGGCGTCGACGATCGACTGCGACGCCGCAGCCGACCCGCCCTTCGAGGCCACGACCGGTGCGAACGGCGACGGGTCGCTCACCAAGAACAACCTGCAGCCGGGCACCTACACCTGCGTGATCATCATCGACCCGTGAGCTGAGAAGGCAGCTCACGCCTGACACGAGGAGCCCCGCCGGCATTCGCCGACGGGGCTCCTCCGGTGCGGCACGACCGGGCGCGAGTGCGCCGGCCGCGGCATCCGCTGCCTACGCGCTCAGCGCCTCGTAGACCTCGCGGAGCAGGCGCGCCGTCTCGGACGGCGTCTTGCCGACCTTCACGCCGGCGGCCTCGAGGGCCTCCTTCTTCGCTTGCGCGGTGCCCGCCGAACCCGAGACGATGGCGCCCGCGTGGCCCATGGTCTTGCCCTCGGGCGCGGTGAAGCCCGCGACGTAGCCGACGACCGGCTTCGTCACGTTCGCCTTGATGAAGTCGGCCGCGCGCTCCTCGGCGTCGCCGCCGATCTCGCCGATCATGACGATCGCCTTGGTCTCGGGGTCGGCCTCGAACGCCGCGAGCGCGTCGATGTGCGTCGTGCCGATCACAGGGTCGCCGCCGATGCCGATCGCGGTCGAGAAGCCGAGGTCGCGGAGCTCGTACATCATCTGGTACGTCAGGGTGCCCGACTTCGAGACCAGGCCGATCGGGCCCTTGCCGGTGATGTTCGCCGGGGTGATGCCGACGAGCGACTCGCCGGGGCTGATGATGCCGGGGCAGTTCGGCCCGATGATGCGGGTCAGGCCGCCCTTCTCCTTGGCGTAGGCCCAGAACTCGGCCGAGTCCTGCACGGGCACGCCCTCGGTGATGATGACCAGGAGCGGGATCTCGGCGTCGATGGCCTCGACGACCGCGTCCTTGGTGAAGGCCGGCGGCACGAACGCGATCGAGACGTCGGCGCCGGTGGCCTCGATCGCCTCGGTGACCGACGCGAACACGGGCAGCTCGACGTCGTTGCCGTCCTTGTCCTTGTGCAGCACAGTGGTGCCGGCCTTGCGGGCGTTCACGCCGCCGACCACCTGGGTGCCAGCGGCGAGCATGCGCGCGGTGTGCTTCGAGCCCTCGCCGCCGGTGATGCCCTGGACGATGACCTTGTTGTCCTTGTTCAGGAAGATCGTCATTGCAGTGATCCTGTCCTTCTGCGCTTACGCGGCGTTCGCCAGCTCGGCGGCCTTGTCGGCGCCCTGGTCCATGTTGTCGGCGAGGGTGACGAGCGGGTGCGCCGCCTCCTCGAGGATGCGACGGCCCTCGGCCACGTTGTTGCCGTCGAGGCGCACGACGAGCGGCTTGTTCGCCTCGTGGCCCAGCTCGGCGAGCGCGCCCACGATGCCCTTGGCGACCTGGTCGCACGCGGTGATGCCGCCGAAGACGTTCACGAAGACCGACTTCACCTGCTCGTCGCCGAGGATGATCGAGAGGCCGTTGGCCATGACCTCGGCCGAGGCGCCGCCGCCGATGTCGAGGAAGTTCGCGGGCTTCACCCCGCCGTGGTTCTCGCCCGCGTAGGCGACGACGTCGAGGGTCGACATGACCAGGCCCGCGCCGTTGCCGATGATGCCGACCTCGCCGTCGAGCTTGACGTAGTTCAGGTCGAGCTCCTTGGCCTTGGCCTCGAGCGGGTCGGCTGCAGCCTTGTCCTCGAGGAGGGCGTGGCCGGCGTGACGGAACTCGGCGTTCTCGTCGAGCGTGACCTTGCCGTCGAGGGCGATGACCTCGCCGTCCTCCGACAGGATGAGCGGGTTCACCTCGACGAGCGTCGCGTCCTCACCGGTGTAGACGTCGTAGAGCTTGACGAACACGTCGGCCACCTTGTCGACCAGCTCGGCCGGGAAGTTCGCGGCGACCGCGATCTCGCGGGCCTTCTCGGGGCTGATGCCCGTGCCGGGGTCGACCTCGATGCGGGCGAGCGCCTCGGGCTTCTCGACCGCGAGCTGCTCGATCTCCATGCCGCCCTCGACGCTCGTGAGCGAGAGGTAGGAGCGGTTGGCGCGGTCGAGCAGCACCGAGAAGTAGAACTCCTGCGCGATGCGCGCACCGCCGGCGACCATCACCCGCTTGACGACGTGGCCCTTGATGTCGAGACCGAGGATCGCCTTCGCGGCCTCCTCCGCCTCGTCGGGGTTCTTGGCGACCTTGACGCCGCCCGCCTTGCCGCGGCCGCCGGTCTTCACCTGGGCCTTGACGACGACGACGCCGCCGAGCTTCTCGGCTGCGGCGCGCACGTCTTCGGGGGTGTCGGCGACGATGCCCGGGAGCACCGGCACTCCGTACTTCTCGAAGAGGTCTCTGGCCTGGTACTCGTAAAGATCCACGCTCTGCTTCCTATCGTTCGCGCGGAATGCGCGCAGGGATGGGTGGGTGAGGGGCCCGGCTGTGAGAGTCTCGACGTCAAGATACCTCGATGTCGAGATAAGTCGAACCGCGACCATGGTACTCCGTCGTCGACGGGCCGCCGAACCCGCGGGTCTCCGTCGCGGCGCGTGCGACCGCGCCTGCTCAGGTGAGGCTCACCATGCTGGCGAGCGGCGCTCCGCTTTGCGAGACTGCCGCCATGACGGATGCCACGGCCGAACCGGTGCACCGCACCGATCCCCACGACGGGAAGGTCCACGAGAAGCTCAACTGGCTGCGGGCGGGCGTGCTCGGCGCGAACGACGGCATCGTCTCGGTCGCTGCGCTCGTCGTCGGCGTCGCCGCGGCGACGACGGATGTCGCAGCCATCCTCATCGCGGGCATCGCCTCGGTGGTCGCCGGCGCGATCTCGATGGGCCTCGGCGAGTACGTCTCGGTCTCCAGCCAGCGCGACACCGAACACGCCCTGATCGCCAAGGAGAAGGGCGAGCTCGCCACGATGCCCGAGCAGGAGCTCGCCGAACTGACGGCGATCTACCGCGCGAAGGGGCTCTCCGAGGAGACGGCGGACCGCGTCGCCCGCGAGCTCACCGAGCACGACGCACTCGCGGCGCACCTCGAGGCCGAGCTCCACATCTCCGAGACGGATGTCGTGAACCCGTGGCACGCGGCATGGGCGTCGGCCGCGGCATTCCTCACGGGCGCCGTCCTCCCGATGCTCGCGATCCTGCTCCCGCCGCCGGAGTGGCGGATCATCACCACCTTCGTCGCCGTCGTGATCGCCCTCGCGATCACTGGCTGGCTCTCGGCCTGGATCGGCGGTGCCCCGCGCACACGTGCGATCACCCGGGTGGTGGTCGGCGGCGCGCTCGCCCTCGTCGTGACGTGGATCATCGGCGCCCTGCTCGGCGGGGCGGTCTGACGGGCGGGTCCGTTCGTCCACCGAACGGGGGTCGTGCGGATCCTCGAAGCGGGGCGTAGCGTCCGCATCGACGTCTCGCGCGGGCGAGCGGACTGCGGGGGTCACCATGTCGGGTGCGGGTCAGGCATTTTCGAGGCGGACTTTCTTGCAGGGGTCGACCGCGGTCGCCCTCGGTGCCGGCGCGTTGCCGGGCCTCCTCGATCGGAGCGCGGCCGCGGCCGTGATGGCATCGACGGGTCCGTCCGTGCGCGCATTCGCTGCTCCGGCGAATGGGGGGTCGGGTCTCGCGTTGCCGATGCTCAGCGACGGGTTGAACCTCGACCAGCCCCAGTACTACGAGACGATCCAGGCGGGTCGGCGCGTGTTCTGCAAGACGCGGCAGAATGCCGATATCGACGGCGACGGTCAGGACGAGCTCATCTATCGCGGTCCGGCCGGCATCAGTGCCTTCCGCTTCGACGCCGATACCGGGCAGTGGCTCGCGCTGCCGCCCTCGACGGTCTTCGGCGACGAGGCCGGGTGGGACGAGGAGTGGTACTACACCACCATCCAGACGGCCGACCTCGACGGCGACGGTCGGGCCGAGCTGATCGGCTGGGGCCCGAAGGGTGTCGAGGTGCACCGTTACGATCCGGCCACCGAGACCTGGACCGATCTCGGCGTCACGAATCCGATGACCGGCTTGCTCTGGGCGTTCCCGTGGTACTTCTCTACGATGCAGTGCGCCGACATCGACGGCGACGGCCAGGACGAACTGCTCGTGCGGTACACCGACGGTCTTCGAGCGTGGAAGCTCACCGGCACGTCATGGACGCAGCTCACCACCATCAGCGCGATGTCGGATGGTGCCGGATGGATCGACCCGAGCATGTTCGAGACGATCCAGTGCGCCGATCTCGACGGCGACGGCCGGGCCGAGGTCTTCGCGCGCAGCGCCGACGGGATCGTCGCGTGGCGGTACAGCGCGGGGCAGTGGGTGGCGCTGCCTGCGGGGCCGGGGCTCTCGAATGCCGAAGAGTGGAACTACCCGCAGTACTACCGGACCCTCCAGGCCGCGGATCTCGACGGCGACGGACGAGCTGAGATCTTCATCCGCAACAACACCCAGATCCGCGCGTGGAAGTTCACCGGCACCGGCTGGCAGGAACTGCCCCCGGGGCCGATGATGGAAGACAGCGACGGCTGGGCCAACCCGCAGTACTACGTGACCCTCCAAGCCGCGGACCTCGACGGCGACGGACGAGCTGAGATCCTGGTCCGCAGCGGCTACGAGATCCTGGCGTGGAAGTACACCGACACCGGCTGGCAGTTCCTGCCGATCGGCCCCGCATGGTCGGACGCCGACGGATGGAACGCCAGCCAGTACTACCGGACGATCCAACCTGCGCGGGTCAAGACGAGCGCGGCCGCCAACCCGCACATGCCGGCCACCGAGTCGGGCACCGTCGACGTGCTCTTCGGCCGCTCCTCCATGTCGATCGAGACCTTCCGCATGTTGCCCGAGGCGAGCTGGGCACCGACGTCGGCACCGTGGCCGACGCTCGACCCGGCCGCGTACGCATACGCCGCAGAGCTGCTCGGCATCCCCGGAAAGAACGTGCGGGACATCTACGGCAACAGCGACGACCTGTCCACATACGAGGAACAGCTCCACCCGACCCCGGCCCTGCCCGCGGGATCGACGATCGACCCCGCCCAGTGGGCCGCGGTCTGCGAACAGCTCACCACCGAGCTTAACTGGGCCGACCAGGTGAACACATGGTATGACAACGTGAATTCCCTCCTCACGGCCACCTACACCGGCGACGACATCGCCCTCCAAGCGGTCGGCAATACGATCAAACTGACGAACCCGTCGAGCACCTCGCTCACGCTGTCCATCCTGTCGTTCGTCGCCAACGTCGCCGCCGCGGGGCTCAGCCTGACGGCGACCCCGATGGCCGGCGCCGTCGCCGGCATCATCGGCGCGGCATGCACCCTCGCCGGTTCGACCAGCGGATCCGACAGCGACCAGGTGCAGGACACGATCGCGAACCTCGACCAGCAGCTCATCGACGCGTTCGAGAGCTCGCTCCTGTCGATGGACGCGCAGAAGGCTGCAGCGACCCGCGACTACGGTCTCCTCGCCGCGATCGGCGGACAGATCATCAGCCAGGCACCGGCCTGGACCTGGAACAGCACCGACCGCGACACGCTCATGATCGCGGGCCAACGCCAATACGCCATGTCCGCATGGAAGGCACTCGCCGCAACCGCCGGATGGAAATGGTCGGTCTGCGGCAGAGACGAGCCCCTCGGCGCACCGGACCTGCTCGAGGTCAACGGCGAGCTGTACTACGACAACGGCTGGTTCTGGCTGACGAACGGGTACGTACCATGGCCCGCCAGCAACGACGACGACCTCAGCGTCCTCTGCGCCTTCTACATGCTGAGGCAGGGCGTGACCACCCTCATCGACGACAAGGTGCTGCACACCCTCTTCGACCCGTACGAGCTGTCGCACGGCGTATTCCCACTCGGCGCGAACCTGATCGACGTGATCGCGGCCCGCCACGGCTGGCCGCGGCTCGGCGGCGCCGGCACCTCCAAGATCAACTCTGGCTGCTCGGACGTACCCGATCCCTGGACCGTCGGTGGATCGAAGGGCGTCATCTCGGGGTCGCACGCCACCCTCGCCGCGGCCGCCGTCACCGGCACCTCCGACACGGCGGTGTTCGCCTCGCCAGCACCCGCACCGTCTGCGAAGAAGACCACGCAGCGAAATCAGCCCGAACGGGACCGGCCCAACCAACTGCACGCACTCGGTATCGATCTCGGTGTCAACGTCGAGCTCTCGCGCGACACCGCGGGCGAGCTGGTCGCCCTCATCCGGACGACCAACTACGGCCTCACCGCCGCAGAGGAGGTCGAGATCGTCTCCGCGAAGCTCGGCGGGCGCGAGCCCATCGGTCGGCTGAGCACCCATCGTCGCCACATCGACGCGGGCGAGACGACCTCGACGCAGCTGCGCTTCGTCGGCGTGCCCGGCAAGGCGGGAAAGCAGGTCACGCTGAAGCTCGGACACTCCCACCTCGACGGAGACTACTCGACCACGCTTCAGCTGACACTGCCCACGGAGGACGCCGCCGACTGCGGATGCTGACCACCGGCAACGGTCGCCCCGGATCGATCACCGCCCGCATGCGCGCCGCGAGGCCACCCCGGTGTCGCCAGCAGGCCGCCACCGCGCGCCACCACGAGCACGTCGATGTCGTGTCGATCGGCGAGGTCGTCGAGCGAGGTGCGGCCGCCCGCGACGATCGCGGTCGCCAGCACATCGGCGGTCACGAGGTCGGCCGCGGCCACGCTCACCTGCAGGAACGGAGACGGCCCTGCACCGGGCAGGGTGCAGATGTGGTCGCCGCGCTCGGCGCTGCCCGACGTCGCGACCGCGCGACGACGCGGGGGGTCGAGGTCGATTCGCGCGAGCAGGGCCGACCGGTCCGCCGGGTCGACGATGCCGATGCCCATCGGCGGCCCGGCCGGATCGCCGTGCGTTTGCGCGACGAGCACGTCGCCACCGGCGCCGATCGCCCAGCCCCTGAACCCGGCGCGGTCGAGCGCCTCCCCCGCCTCCTCGACGGCGAGCGCCTTCACCACGCCGTTGAGGTCGATCAGTCCGTCGCCGCGATGCGGCGTGAACGCGCCGTCCGTCGCATCCCGCCAATGCAGCGCCAGTGCGTAGGCGTCACGGACGTCGGCGCTCGCGTCGACGAGCGCGAGCTCGCCGCGGCCGACCCGGCTGAGCTCCGAATCGGGGTCGAACAGGCTGCAGTGCGCCTCCCATCTGGCGAAGACCGCGGACGCCGCGGCCGTCGCGGCATCCGCGTGCTCGCCCGTCCCCCCGACCCGGATACTCACCACGGTGCCCATCGCCTCGAACACTCCGGGAGGAAGCCCGTCGCCGGAGACGCGACCCGTGCGAGGCTCCACGGCGTCCACCGTCAGAACCCTGCCTGGTCCAGCGCCGCCTGGAGCGACTGCAGGTACGCGGCGCTCGTGTAGGTCGCCCCGCCGATCATCGATACCGAGGCCGACTGGGCCTGCAGTACCTCCGACCGGAGCATCGGCGCCGCGCGATTGCTGATCTGGATCGATCGCCCGTCACTGTCGGTCAGATGCAGCGCGGTCACGTCGGTGATCGCTCCGCCCGAGATCGTCACCTGCACCTGCACGTTCCCGAACCGGGTCGAGACGCTGGTGCCGGTGTACGTGCCGTCGGCGGCCCCCGAGGCGGAGGCGGACGAGCCGGCGGGTGCCGCGGCATCCGACGACTGCGACGAACTCGTGCCACCGGTGCCCGAGGTGTCCGTCGTGGTCGTGCTGCCGACCGTGAGCGACGTCGTCGCGGCGTCGCCGAGCTGCCAGCCGCCGAGGATGGCCGCCGCCGAGGCCGCGGAGGCGAGGAGGAGTGCGCGCGTTCTCACCAGTCGAACCTCTCGTGATGGATCTGCTCGGGTGCCAGGCCCGCGGCGCGGGCCTCGGAGATGACGCCCTCGGCCCAGCCGCGCGGCCCGCAGACGTAGAGGTCGCTGTCGGCGACGGCGGGGGCCAGGGCGAGCAGGTGCAGCCCCTGGCGCTCGGCCGACGGCGTGAGCCAGCCGCGACCGCGACCGCCGGGCACCGTGATCAGCGTGGCGCCCCGCTGGTGGCAGAGCTCGCGCACCTCGTCGAGGAGCCACCCCTCGGCCGGTCCCTGCGTGCGGAGCACCACGGTCGCCTCACCTGGCCGGAACGTCGCCGACTCGAGCAGGGAACGGATCGGCGTGACGCCGATACCCGCGGCGACGAGCGTCAGCCGTCGGCGACTGCGGGAGGCCTCGCTGAAGATGCCGTACGGCCCCTCGAGCGCGACGCGCGTACCCGGGCGGATGCCGCCGAGGCTCGCCGACCCGTCACCGAGCGCCCGCACGGTGATGCGGAGCCGGTCGCCGCGCGGGGCCGCGGAGAGCGAGTACGGGTGCGCCTGCCACCACTGGCCGGCGGAGAGGAAGCGCCAGATGAAGAACTGCCCGCCCGTCGCGCGGAGCGCGGCGAGCCGTCGGCCTCGCATGGTCACCGACACCACGCCGTCGCGCGGGTCGCCGACCGGATCGATGCGCTCGACCACGAGCCCATGACGCAGCGACGCCACGAGGGGCGCGACGACGCGCCATCCGATCACCGCCGCGAAGGTGCCGAACGTGATCACGAGCCAGTACGCCCACTGCCAGGTGCCGACGACGAACAGGCCGCCGACGCTGAACTGGTGCGGCAGCGCGGCGAGGACCGCGACGTAGACGAGCAGGTGGATGACGTGCCACACCTCGTACCGGAACTTCCGGCGCACCGCGACGAGCGAACTCACGACGACGGCGAGGAACAGCGCGAACCCGAGGATCGCGAGCGGGAGGTCGGGCAGGTTCCAGATCGCGACCGCTTCGGCCCAGACATCGATGCCGTCGGCGATCGCGTATCCGGCGAGCAGGAGCACGCCATGGGCGAGGAGGAGGTAGAGCACCGGCTTCCCGAGCCTGCCGTGGAATGCCATCGCCGCATCGTGCCCGACGGCGCGCTCGATGAGCGGCACCCGGGCCGCGAGCAGCAGCATGACGAGCACGAGGTCGGTCGCGGCGAGGCCGGCGATGATGCCCAGCGACGTGAGTGCGGCGCCCGGGTCGCCGAAGCGCGTGGCCCCGCCCTCGGCGAGGAACAACGCGACGGCGATGGCGACGGATGCCACGGCCGCCGCCTGCAGCAGGTCGACGCGCCACAGCCGTCGCCCGGCACGCGCTCGCTCGTCACCGCCGATCGGCCGCGTGGGTCGCTCGAGGTGTCGAGCGTCGTGGACGAGGAATGCCATGTCCCGATGGTGCGCCCGGGGTCTATCCCCTCCCCGTGCGATGGCTATGCGGTTGCTGGGAACGGTCACCCGACGCGACCGAGTGCGAGCGCCGCGTACATGAGCGCCGCCACGCTCTCGCCGTCGGTGATCTCGCCGTCCCGGATCATCCGCATGACCTCGCCCCAGGGTTCCGCGCGGACGTCGTGGATCCCCTCCTCAGCCTGGCCGTGGGCATGCCCGCCCGTCCCGCCCGCTGCGGCGCGGAGGCCGGTCGCCAGCCAGACCGATTCGGGCGCCCGGCAGATGCCGTTGAGCGCGGTCATCGCGCCGATCTCGCGCCATGCGTCGGCCTCGAACCCGGTCTCCTCGAGCAGCTCCCGCCGGGCGGCGATGAGCGCCTCCTCCCCGTCGGAGCCTCCTGCCGGCACCTCGATCGACCGGCCGACGGTGTGCCGGTCGACGGTCACGAGCAGGACCTCCTCGGCGTCCGTCATCGCGACGACGAACACCGCGGGGTTGCGCATCTCGACGACGCCGTAGATGCCCTCGGCCCCATCGGGCCGGACCACGTCGTCCTCGACGACGCGGATCCACGGGTTCTCGTACACGGTGCGCTGCGCGCGGATCGGCCAGCTCACAGCTTCTCGATCGGCGCGATTTTGATGAGCAGCTTCTTCTGGCCGGCCGAGTCGAACGCGACGTGCGCGATGCGCTTGGTGCCCTCGCCGGTCACCTGGCGGACGGTGCCCTCGCCGAAGTCGGTGTGGCGGATGCGGTCGCCGGCCTCGAGGGTGAGGTCGCCATTGTCGCGCACGGTGCCCGTGACCCGGTTCGCCCATTCGGTCTTCGGCGCCGCGGACTTCGTGACGCTGAACCGCTCGAGGTCGCGGTCTCGCGTGCCCCATGCGCCGCCACCGCCCGCGCCGCCGCCGAACCCGCGCCGCGCGTTGAGGGCGCGGGGCTGGTTGCCGCCGCGGCTGTTCGCCATGCCCGGCGACTGCTTCCAGTCGATGAGCTCGTCGGGGATCTCCTGCAGGTACCGGCTGGGCATGGCCACCGAGACCTCGCCGAACTGGGCACGGCTCATCGCCAGCGAGAGGTAGAGGCGCTTGCGGGCGCGCGTGATGCCCACGTAGAACAGGCGGCGCTCCTCGGCGGGGCCGCCGGGCTCGGAGGCCGACATCTGGTGCGGCAGCAGCCCCTCCTCGATGCCAGTGAGGAAGACCGCGTGGTACTCCAGACCCTTCGCGGTGTGCAGCGTCATGAGCGAGACCGTGCCCGACGCGTCGTCGAGCTCGTCGGCGGCGGCCACGAGCGACACCTGGGTGAGGAAGTCGACGAGGCTCGCGCCGGGGTTCTCCCGGTCGAAGTCCTTCGTCTGGGCGACGAGCTCCTCGACGTTCTCGGCCCGTGTCTCGTCCTGCGGATCGCGGCTCGTGCGGAGGGTCTCGACGAGCTTCGACCCCTCGATGAGGAACGCGAGCACGTCGGACACCTTCGACGCGCCCTCGTTCGTACCCTCGTCGATGCCCTTCTGCGAGGGCACGAGCATCGCGGCGGCCGCGTCGAGCAGGGTCGCGAGGTCGAGGATCGCCTTCGTGATCTTCGGCCCGAGCCCGAGGCCGTCCGCGGCCCGCATCGCCTGCCGGAAGGACAGGTCGTTCTGCTCGGCGAAGCTCGCGATCGACGTCTCGGTGGCCGGTCCGATGCCGCGCTTCGGCGTGTTCAGGATGCGGCGGAGGGCGAGCTCGTCGAGCGGGTTCGCGACGGCGATGAGGTACGCCATCGCGTCCTTGATCTCCGCCCGCTCGTAGAACTTGGTGCCGCCGACCACCCGGTACGGCAGCGCCGAGCGCACGAAGATCTCCTCGAGCGCGCGCGTCTGCGCGTTGGTGCGGTAGAACACCGCGATGTCCCGGTACGCGACACCGGCGCGGTGCAGCGCCTCGATCTCGTCGGCGACGAACTGCGCCTCGTCGTGCGCCGAGTACCCGGTATAGCCCGTGATCTTGTCGCCGTCGCCGTCGGCCGTCCAGAGCTTCTTGTCCTTGCGGTCGAAGTTGTTGGAGATGACGGCGTTCGCGGCCGAGAGGATGTTCTGCGTCGACCGGTAGTTCTGCTCGAGCAGTACGACCTTCGCGCCCGGGAAGTCGCGCTCGAACTCGACGATGTTGCGAATGTCTGCGCCGCGGAAGGCGTAGATCGACTGGTCGGAGTCGCCGACGACCGTGAGGCTCGCGCCCGGGATCGCCCCCGAGGCATCCGTCAGCCCGCGCACGAGCACGCCGTGCGCGTCGAGCTCGGCGACGACGTCGGGCTCGACCGGCCTCGTGAGCTCGCGGATCAGCGCGTACTGGGCGTGGTTGGTGTCCTGGTACTCGTCGACGAGGATGTGCCGGAAGCGCCGCTGGTAGAGCGCGGCGACCTTCGGGAACGCGCGGAACAGGTAGACCGTCTCGCTGATGAGGTCGTCGAAGTCGAGCGCGCTCGCATCGCGCAGCCGCCGCGTGTACTGGCGGAAGATCTCGAGGAACATCACGTCGTTCGGATCGCTCGTGTTCACGTTCCGCGCGTAGCTCTCGACGTCGGAGAGCTCGTTCTTCAGCTTGGAGATCTTGGCCTGCGCGCTCGCGGGCGTGAAGCCGAGCGTGTCGGCGTCCAGTTCCTTGATGATGCGCTTCAGGATGGTGCGCTGGTCGGCCGAGTCGTAGATCGTGAACGTCGAGCTCAACCCGATGGCCTCGGCCTCGCGCCGCAGGATCCGCACGCACGCCGAGTGGAACGTCGAGATCCACATGCCGCCCGCGGCCTCGCCGAGCAGCGCCTCGACGCGCTCGCGCATCTCGGCCGCGGCCTTGTTGGTGAACGTGATCGCGAGGATCTGGCTCGGCCACGCCTCGCGCCCGTCGATCAGGCTCGCGATGCGATGGGTCAGCACGCGGGTCTTGCCCGACCCGGCGCCCGCGACGATGAGCAGCGCGGGCCCGCGGTACTCGACCGCCTCGCGCTGCTGCGGGTTGAGCCCGGCGGTCAGGCGATCGGATGCCGCGTGGCGCGCGCCGCGCGCCTCGTCGGCTCGCTCGCGGTCGGCCGCGCCGGGCGCCTCGCGCCAGCCGGTGGGGTCGTCGGGGTCGAGGATCAGCGTCATGTCGCGACAAGTCTAGGCGCGGCATCCGACAGCGCGGCACGGCCATTCGGAGGACGGTGGCGGCGCCTCAGACCTGCTCCTCGGCGTCGAAGTACGCCCGCCGCGCCTCGAGGCCGAGGTCGGGGTGATCGACGAACACGCCGTCGACGCCGGTGTCCATGATCCGCATGAACTCGCCGAGCCAGTCGCCCCACGCGCTCCGCGAAGAGCCGCGCCGGAACTCGGGCGCGAGGAAGCGGTTCTCGGGGCGGAGCGTCCACGTGTACACCGCGAGCCCGGCGGCGTGCGCGGCGTCGACGAGGTCGGACCCGCGCAGTGCGGCATCGGGGCGCGCGCGGCGCGCCGCCGCGGCATCCGTCGTCACCGTCGCGGACGCCGACGTGCCGCCGCCGCCCACGAGACGCCCCTTGCCGACGCTCACCCCGTGCACCACGCCGCCGAGCGCGAGCAGCCCCCGTTCGCTGACGAACGCGTCGTACTTCCTCGCCGCGGAGCCCTCGGCGGCCACCAGGTCGAACGGCGCACCACGGTCCTCGACCAGCAGCACGCGCGTGCCGCGCACCCCCGCCGACACGAGTCGGTCGAGCAGCCCGGGCTCGAACGACTCCGACACGAGGCGGTCGTCGCCGCGCCCCCAGCCCGCGGCCGAGAGCTCGGCGGCGAAGAGCTCCTCGAGCGGCAGCCCGAGGGCCGCGAAGTGCGTCGCGTGCTTGAACTCGGCGACGAGGCGGATGATCCGCCGCGACTCGTCGGTCGCGGCATCCAGCAGCCCCAGGAGGTCGCGGAAGCGCAGGATCGGGTACCGGCCGTCGAAGCTCGCGCTGTGCAGGCGGATGCCGCCCAGCCGCTCGGTCGCGCGGAGCGTCGCGAGCTCGGCCCACGTGAAGTCCTCCGTGAACCAGCCCGCGAGCGGGCGGCCGTCGACCTCGCGCGTGGTGCGGCGCGACGCGAATTCGGCGCGGGAGGCGACATCCGTCGTGCCCGAGATCTCGTTCTCGTGACGCAGCACGAGCACGCCGTCGCGCGTCGCGACGAGGTCGGGTTCGATCGCATCCGCGCCGAGCGCGAACGCCATCCGGTACGCGGCCTCGGTGTGCTCGGGGCGGTAGCCGGACGCGCCGCGATGCCCGATGACGAACGGACGCTCGGCGAGATCGCGCAGCATGGAGAAAGCGTAGCGAGGGCCGACGCGGCATCCGCCCCGGAATGCCGGGGGATTTCACGGCGTTGTCACCGCTGGAACGGGTAGATTTGATCAACGCGACCGCGAGGTCGCGCGATTCCCCTCCACACGACGGAAAGCCGAAAGCAGAGGAACCACAGCAATGGCTCTCAACAACCCCGCCTTCTCACGCAACGAGGCGTTCACCTCCGGCCAGGGGGCGGTGGCTGTCGCACAGGACATGTCCGCCCAGCAGCTGCAGGACATGTACAACCAGCCCGCGACGCTCCCCGACCGCGACGTCATGACGATCGAGGACTCGATCGCCAAGTCGGCCGCCGCCTTCGGCGTGCTCCTCGTGGGTGCCGCGATCGGCTGGCTCACGGTCCAGTCCGTGCCGTTCCTCTGGATCGGCGCCGGCCTCGTCGGCTTCGTGCTCGCCCTCGTCAACATCTTCAAGAAGGAGCCGTCGCCCGCGCTGATCCTCGCGTACGCGGGCGTGCAGGGCATCTTCGTCGGCGGCATCTCGGCCTGGTACGAGATGGCCTACGGCGGCGGCATCGTCGCGCAGGCCGTCATCGCGACGCTCGTGGTCGTCGGCGTGACGCTCGCGCTGTTCGCCTCGGGCAAGATCCGCGCGTCGAAGAAGGCGACGAAGATCTTCCTCGTCGCCATGGTCGGCTACCTGGTGTTCTCGCTCGTGAACATGGGCCTCATGCTCTTCGGCGTGACCGACGACCCGTGGGGCCTCCGCGGCGCCGAGATCGCCGGCATCCCGCTGGGTCTCATCATCGGCGTGCTCGTCGTCATCATGGCCGCGTACTCGCTCGTGCTCGACTTCGACTTCATCCAGCAGGGCGTGCGCAACCGCCTCCCGAAGAAGTACGGCTGGACCGGCGCCTTCGGCATCATGGTCACCGTCATCTGGCTGTACCTCGAGATCCTGCGCATCCTCGCGATCACGCGCGACTAGCGCTCACCGCGCCGCACTCGCGAACGGGCCGTCCCCTCGGGGGCGGCCCGTTCCGCGTTCAGCGCCCGGTCGCAGCGCGCGCGAGCAGCACCGCGCGCTCGCGCTCGTTCGCCGTGAGGCGCGCCGATTCCGCGAACGCCTCGCGCGCGTCATCCGCCCGCCCGAGCCGCTCGAGCAGCTCGCCGCGCACGGCGTGCAGCGGGTGGTACCGCGCCAATCGGCCGTCGGCGGCGAGCTCGTCGACGATCGCGAGTCCCGCCTCCGGTCCGTCGGCCATCGCGACCGCGACGGCCCGGTTCAGCTCGACCACGGGCGAGGGCGCGACCTGCCCGAGCGCCTCGTAGAGCGCGACGATCGCGGCCCAGTCGGTGTCGTCGACGGATGCCGCGACGTCGTGCTGCTCGGCGATCGCCGCCTGCAGGGCGTACGGCCCCCGGCCGCGGCCGAGCGCGTCGGCACGCGCCAGCGCCGCACGGCCCCGGGTGATCGCCGAGCGATCCCACCGACGGCGATCCTGGTCGGCCAGCAGCACCGCGTCGCCGTTCGCGTCGAGCCGGGCCGGGAACCGAGCCGCGGTGAGCTCCATGAGGGCGACGAGCCCGTGCACCTCGGGCTCGCGGGGCACGAGCGACGCGAGCACGCGGGCGAGCCGCAACGCCTCACGGCTGAGCTCGGGCCGCATCAGGTCGGAACCCGCCGACGCCGAGTGCCCCTCGTTGAAGATCAGGTACAGCACGCCGAGCACCGTGCCGAGGCGTTCCGGGTATTCGTCGCGCGGCGGCACCTCGAACGGCACCCCGGCCGCGCCGAGCGCCTTCTTCGCCCGAACGATGCGCTGCTGCACGGTCGACACGGGCGTGAGGAACGCCCGCGCGATCTCCTCGGTCGTGAGACCTCCGACCACGCGGAGCGTCAGCGCGACGCGCGCTTCGCGCGAGAGCACCGGATGGCACGACACGAACACGAGCCGGAGCACGTCGTCGTCGATCGCGTCGGGGTCGTAGGGCAGGTCGCCCGTGGCATCCGTCGCCTCGGCCTGCTCGCGCTCGAGGTCGTGCGCGATCGCCGCGAGCCGCTCGTCGTAGCGCTCCCGGCGGCGCCAGCCGTCGATCGCCCGGCGCTTGGCCACCGCGGTGAGCCACGCGCCCGGGTTCGAGGGGATCCCCGAGGCCGGCCACTGCGCGAGCGCCTCGGCGAGCGCGTCCTGGGCCAGGTCCTCGGCGAGCGCGAAGTCGCCGACCATGCGCGTGAGGGTCGCGACGATGCGTGCCGACTCGATGCGCCACACGGCGGCGACGGCGCGCCGGGCGGACTCGGGGTCCGCCGGCCGCGCCGCCGCGGCGTCCGTCTCGTCGGTCACGTGCGCCCGGGCAGGTCAGGCCTGAGCGGCACCGCGACGGGCGTCGGCGGCGAGGCGCTCGGCCTGCTCGGCCCGCCAGCCGACCTCCTTCCGGATCCACTCGTTGTCCTGCGGGAAGTCCTCGATGTCGTTCACGCGCCGCACCTCGAGCTTCGAGCCTGGGCCGAGGGGGCAGCGTCGCGCCCACTCCACGGCCTCCTCCTTCGAGGCGACGTCGATGATCCAGAACCCGTTGAAGAGCTCCTTCGTCTCGCCGTAGGGGCCGTCGGTGACGAGCGGCGCCTCGGCCGTGAAGTCGACGACGAAGCCCTCGCTCGCGTCGGAGAGGCCTTCGCCCGCCAGCATGATGCCGGCCTTCATCATCTCCTCGTTGTAGCGGCCCATCGCCGCGATGACCTCGTCGAACGGCATGTCCTGGAAGGCCTCGACGGCGTCGTCGGTGGCTCGCATGATCATCATGTACTTCGTCATGGTGGTTCGCTCCTCGCGTCGGGGTCGCGTCTCGACCCTCTCACTGATGACGTCGAACGGGTAGACGCCCGATCGACACGGCATCGGAATTCGCGTGAGAGGCCCGCTCCCATTCCATTCCGACCGGTCTCCGACTAGTCTGTCCTCATGTCCACCGTCGGAGCGTACGAGGCGAAGACCCACCTGCCCGCGCTGATCGAGCGCGTCGAGGCCGGCGAGGAGATCACCATCACGCGGCACGGCATGCCGGTGGCCCGGCTCGTTCCGACCGACCAGCCGTCCGCCCCCGCAGCTGAGACCGTCGCCGCCCTGCTTTCGGCACGATCCGGGTCGCGCCTCGGCGCGGACGTGCGGCGCCTGATCGAGGAGGGTCGGGCGTGACGAGCGCCTTCGTGCTCGACGCGTCGGTCGCGCTCAGCTGGTGCTTCGAGGACGAAGCCCGGCCCGAGTCCGACGCGCTGCTCCATCGACTCGCCGACGGGGGCGCGATCGTGCCGGTCATCTGGGAGTACGAGGTCGCGAACGTCCTCGCCGTTGCGGAGCGGCGAGGACGCCTCAGCGAGGCTGAGGTGGCCCGCCGCTCGACGCTCCTCCGTTCGTTGCCGATCCACGTCGTGCGAGACCTCGATCCCGCCTCGCTCCTGCAGTCGGCGCGGCAACACGCCCTGAGCGCCTACGACGCGGCCTACCTGATCGTCGCCGAGCGCGAAGGGCTTCCGCTCGCGACTCGCGATGCCGCGCTCGCGTCAGCGGCCGCTGTTGCAGGCGTTGCGACGCTCCCGGCGTGAGCCCTCTGCGGCGTCAGAGACCGAGCGTCTGCATGGTCGCGCGGATCGCGTCGCCGGATGCCGCGAGCAGTCCCGCCTCGGTTTCGGACATAGGCGTCTCGGCGATCGGGAACGCGCCGTTCCCCCCGACGACCGACGGCATCGACAGTGCGATCCCGTCGAGCCCGAAGGCACCGGAGTGCACCGTCGAGACGGGCAGCACCGCATGTTCGTCGTCGAGCAGCGCCTCGACGATGCGCGCGCCCGACAGGCCGATCGCGTAGTTCGTCGCGCCCTTGCCGCGGATGACGGTGTACGCCGCGTTGCGCACCTCGGAGGCGATCCCGTCGAGCTCGTCGATCGAGAAGCGTTCGCCGCCCGTCCAGTCGAGGATCGGCACGGGTCCGATCCGCGCGTTCGACCACAGCGGGAACTCGGTGTCGCCGTGCTCGCCGACGATGTCGGCGTGCACGCTCGAGGTCATGACGCCGGCCCGCTTGGCGAGCAGCCAGCGCAGGCGCGACGTGTCGAGCACCGTGCCCGATCCGATCACCCGCTCGGGAGGGAGGCCGCTGATGCGCTGCGCGGCGACGGTGAGCACGTCGACCGGGTTGGTCACGAGCACGTAGATCGCGTCGGGCGCGCGCTCGAGCAGTTGCGGCAGCAGCCGCTCGAGGATCCCGACGTTCGTGCCCGCGAGCTCCATACGACTCTGTCCGGGCTGCTGCTTGGCACCGGCCGTGATCACCACGACGTGCGAGTCGGCCACCACGTCGAGATCGGCGCCGCCGATCACGTTCGACCGCGTGAACTGCGTGCCGTGCGCGAGATCGAGCACCTCGGCCTCGACCTTCTCGGCCGCGATGTCATACAGCGCCACCTGGTTCGCCGACTCCCGGATGAGCGACGCGTACACGAGGCTCGCGCCGACGCTTCCGGCCCCGATGACGCTGAGCTTGGAGTTCTCGATGACCGCCATGCGGCCATGCTCGCAGATGCGTCCGGCGGATGCCACGGCACGACGGAGGGCGCGGACCCCGCGGTCCGCGCCCTCCGGCTCAGGTCGCGCGCTCGCGCGGCCTCACTCCCACTCGATGGTCCCCGGCGGCTTCGACGTGACGTCGAGCACGACGCGGTTGACCTCGCGCACCTCGTTGGTGATGCGGTTGGAGATCTTCGCGAGCACGTCGTAGGGCAGGCGCGTCCAGTCGGCGGTCATCGCGTCCTCCGATGAGACCGGGCGCAGCACGATGGGGTGGCCGTAGGTGCGGCCGTCGCCCTGCACGCCGACCGAGCGCACGTCGGCGAGCAGCACCACGGGGCACTGCCAGATCTCGTCGTCGAGGCCGGCGGCGGTGAGCTCCGCTCGCGCGATGGCGTCGGCCTCGCGCAGCACCTCGAGGCGGTCGCGGGTGACCTCGCCGACGATGCGGATGCCGAGGCCGGGCCCGGGGAACGGCTGGCGGCCGACGATCGCCTCGGGCAGGCCGAGCTCGCGGCCGATGGCGCGCACCTCGTCCTTGAAGAGCGTGCGAAGCGGCTCGACGAGCTCGAACTGCAGGTCTTCCGGAAGCCCGCCGACGTTGTGGTGGCTCTTGATGTTCGCGGTGCCCGTGCCCCCGCCCGACTCGACGACGTCGGGGTAGAGCGTGCCCTGCACGAGGAACTTCACGGCCTCGCCGTGCGCCGCGGCCTCGGCGATCAGGTCGCGCTCGGCCTGCTCGAACGCGCGGATGAACTCGCGCCCGATGATCTTGCGCTTCTCCTCGGGGTCGGTGACGCCCTCGAGCGCGGCGAGGAAGGTGTCGGCCGCATCGACGGTCACGAGGCGCACGCCGGTCGCGGCGACGTAGTCCTGCTGAACCTGCTCGCGCTCGCCCTTGCGGAGGAGCCCGTGGTCGACGAACACCGCCGTGAGCTGGTCGCCGACGGCTTCGTGCACGAGCGCCGTCGAGACGGCGGAGTCGACGCCGCCCGAGAGCGCGGAGATGACCCGTGCCGACCCGACCTGCGCGCGGATCCGCTCGACCTGCTCGGCGATGACGTTGTCGGGGTTCCAGTCGGCGGCGATGCCGGCGGCCCGGTGCAGGAAGTTCTCGATCACGGCCTGGCCGAACGGCGAGTGCTTGACCTCGGGGTGCCACTGCACGCCGTAGAAGCCCTGCTCGTCGTTCGCGAACGCCGCGACGGGCGTGGTCGCGGTCGAGGCGAGCACGTCGAACCCGTCGGGCGCGACCGCGACGGAGTCGCCGTGGCTCATCCAGACGGTCTGGTGCTCGGGCTGGCCGCCGAGCAGCGAGTTGTGGTCGTCGACGCGCACGGTGGCCGCGGTCGAGCCGTACTCGCGGTGGCCGGTGTGCGCGACCTCGCCGCCGAGCTGCTGGGCCATGACCTGGAAGCCGTAGCAGATGCCGAGCGTCGGCACCCCGAGCTCGAGGATGCCCGGGTCGAGCGAGGGCGCGCCGGGCTCGTACACCGACGACGGCCCGCCCGAGAGCACGATGCCGACCGGGTCCTTCGCGCGCACCTCGTCGGCCGTGATCGTGTGCGGCACGATCTCGGAGTAGACGGATGCCTCGCGCACGCGTCGCGCGATCAGCTGCGCGTACTGCGCGCCGAAGTCCACGACGAGGACGGGTCGCTGCTGGGTCTCGCTCACTGGGCGGCCTCCACGGGCTCGGAATCGGTGTCGGAGTCGGAGTCGGAATCGGTCGCGTCGCCGGCCGCGCCGGGAGCGGCCGCGGGTGCGGCGGTCGCCGCGGCATCCGCTTCACGCGCCGCGAGGTAGCCGCGGACCTCGCGCCCGATCCGGGCCTCGAGGATGAACGAGAGGAACGGCACGATGCCGCCCGAGGCGAGCACGAGTAGGCGCCAGAACGGCCAGCGCATGAGGCTCCACAGGCGGAAGTTGCTGAACAGGTACACGACGTAGAACCAGCCGTGCGCGATGAGGATGCCGGCCGAGAGGTTCACGCCCGTGCCGGTCGACTCCAGCCCCTCGGCCGTCTCGACGACGGGCTCGAACGAGAGCACGCCGTTCGGGCCGAACGCGTAGAGCTCGAGGTGCCAGACGTACTTCAGCAGCATCTCCGCGCAGAGCAGGAGGAGCATGACGCCCGTGATGACCGAGGCCACCATGTAGAACTTGAGGGCCCCGCGGATGCGCGGGAATTCAGCCGGTTTGGGCTCGAGGGGCATGGCGTCCAGTCTACGTGGCGCCCGGCTGGACGATGGCCGTGACTGATGCCGCGCTCCGGCGCCGCACGCGGCCGTGCGCGCCGCTACGAGCCGACGAGTTCGCGCGGCACCACGAACACGTCGACGAGGGCGCCGCCGCGCCAGAGCGTCATCTCGACCTCGCGGTCGATCGCGCCCTCGACCATGAGCCGCTGGATCGAGGTCGCGGTCACGATGCCCGTGCCGTCGAGGCTCACGGCGATGTCGCCCGGCCGGATCCCGGCGACCTCGGCGGGACTGCCGTCGACGACGCCCGTGACCTGCAGCCCGGTCGTCGAGCCGACCCGTTCGGCGAGCTCCGGCGCGAGGCGCACCTGCGCGCCCGCGATGCCGAGCCACGCGCGGCGCACGCGCCCGTGCGCGACGAGCGCGTCGATGATCTCGCGCGTCGCGGGGTTGATCGGCACCGCGAGCCCCAGGCCGACGCCCGCGACCGCGGTGTTGACGCCGACCATCCGCCCGGTCCCGTCGGCGAGCGCGCCGCCGCTGTTGCCGGGATTCAGCGCGGCATCCGTCTGGATGACCTCGTCGACGACGCGGCCCGCGGCCGTCGGCAGCGAACGGCCGAGGTTCGAGACGATGCCCGCGGTGACGCTGCCGGCGAGACCGAGCGGCGTGCCGAGCGCGACGACGAGCTGCCCGACCCGGAGCGTCCGGGCGTCGCCGAGCGGCACGGCGGGCGGCACGGGGCCGTGGGCGCGGAGCACCGCGAGGTCGGACAGCGGATCGCGCCCGATCACCTCGGCGTCGGCCTCGGTGCCGTCGCCGAACGCGGCCTCGGCGCGGTCGGCGCCCGCGACGACGTGCGCCGAGGTGAGCAGGATGCCGTCGGCCGACACGACGCTCGCGCTGCCCGTGCCCTGGCCGCGACGCGAGCGCACCGCGAGGCTGGCCATGCTCGGCAACAGGCCGCCCGCGACCCGGGTCACCACGCGCGAGTAGGCGTCGAGCGGGTCCTCGGCGCGCTCCGCGTCGGGCCCGACCGGTTCCAGATCGTCATCGCCCACACCGGCATCCTCACCCCGCCGGCGGATGCCGCGTCCGGAGTTCGCCGACGGCGGAAACGCCTGCTCAGTCCCGGGTCGCGTCGGCCGGCGCCGCGGCATCAGACGCCGCGTCGGCCTGCCCGGCCTCCTCGGCCGCGAGCTCGGCCTCCTCGCGCTCGCGCTGCACGGCGTCCTTGACGAGCCGGTACCAGAGGAACACCGCGAAGCCCGCGAACACGACCCACTCGACCGCGTAGAACACGTTGAGCCAGTTGAGCTCGGACTCCTGCAGCGGCGGCGGCGAATCGATCGCGTCGAGACCGGCCGCGGGCTCGGTCGCGGTGACATAGCCGAAGTACACGGGCCGGTCGTCGTAGTCGGCCCAGACGTTGATGAGGTGCGCGACCGCGACGGTCGTCATCGCCTGCGGGTCATCGCCCTCGTCGGGCGCCACGGGTGCCTCGCTCGGCAGGAACCGGCCGACGACCTCGATCTCGCCGGCGGATGCCGCGGCGCGGTCAACTTCGTCGAGCGCCGCGCGCGCGGTCTCCTCGTCGGCCGCCCAGCCGAGCGCGACGGGCAGCCCGCCGGCGGCGGCATCCGTCACCTCGAGGTGGGCGACCACCCACCAGCCGGCGACGCCGTCGTTCAGGCGGCCCTGCACGAGCACGGTGTCGCCCGGCACGATCGTGCCGGTCACGGCGACGCGCTGGCCGGTCGCGGCCTGCTCGGTCGGCCCGTCGGGCTGCACGACCTCGCCGAAGGGGCGGACCTCCTCGGTGGGCCGCTCGACCACGATCGCCTGCTCGACGGCGCGGTCGACCTGCCACTGGGCGAGGAGCGCGAAGCCGGCTGCGATGCCGAGCGCAGCGAGCAGGGCGAGCACCCAGCGGGGGCGCAGCATCATCCGGAGCATGTCGCCCGAGATTCTAGCCGGGCCGGATGCGCGCCCCCTGCGAGGCCCCGCCCCGGCGGTCGAGTAGGCGCGCAGCGCCGTATCGAGACCCCGAGCCCGCGCAGCCCGGTCTCGATACGCGCCTTCGGTGCTACTCGACCACCGGCGAACTCAGTCGACCTTCACGATGTCGGGCGCCTCGAGCCGCGCGCGGTCGGCCGCCTCGTCGTCGGGCTGCTCCTGCGACGCGCGCTCGGCCGCGACGCGCTGCAGGTAGCGCTCGACCTCGAGCGCTTCGCGGTCGGCGTCCCAGCCGAGCACCCCGGCCATGAGCCTCGCGGCGACCGGCGCCGCCGAGACCCCGCGGTCCCACGCCTCGATCGAGATGCGGGTGCGCCTGGCGAGCACGTCGTCGAGGTGCAGCGCACCCTCGTGCGAGGCCGCGTACACGACCTCGGCGCCGAGGTAGTCGTCGGCGCCCGGCAGCGGCTCGCCGAGCTCGGGCGTCTCGCGGATGAGGTCGAGCAGCTCGTCGGTGAGCGTGCCGTAGCGGTTCAGCAGGTGCTCGATGCGCACCTTGTGCACGCCGAAGGCGCGGGCGATCTTGCCGCGCTTGTTCCACGCCGCCTGGTAGCCCTCGGCGCCGAGGAGCGGGATGTCCTGCGTCGTCGAGGCCGGTACGCGCCCGTCGAGCGCGTCGGCGGCCGCGTCGATCGCGTCCTTCGCCATCACCCGGTAGGTCGTCCATTTGCCGCCGGCGACGACGACGAGCCCCGGCACGGTGTGCGCGACGACGTGCTCTCGCGAGAGCTTCGACGTCGACTCGCTCTCGCCGGCGAGCAGCGGCCGCAGCCCCGCGAACACGCCCTCGACGTCCTCGCGGCTGAGCGGGATCGCCATGACCGAGTTCACGTGCTCGAGCAGGTAGTCGATGTCGGCCGCGGTCGCGGCGGGATGCGCCTTGTCGAGGTTCCAGTCCGTGTCGGTCGTGCCGATGAGCCAGTGCCGACCCCACGGGATGACGAACAGCACGCTCTTCTCGGTGCGGAAGATCATGCCCATCGCCGACTGGATGCGGTCGCGCGGCACCACGAGGTGGATGCCCTTCGACGCGCGCACCTTGAACGTGCCGCGCTCCCCCACCATCCGCTGGGTGTCGTCGGTCCAGACGCCCGTCGCGTTCACGACCTGCTTCGCGCGGATCTCGAAGTGCTCATCGGTCTGGAGGTCGTGCGCCTGCACGCCCACGACGCGCTCGCCCACCTTGACGAATCCCTCGACCTTGACGCGGCTCGCGACGTGCGCGCCGTAGAACGAGGCCGTGCGGGCGAGGGAGGCCACGTACCGCGCGTCGTCGACCTGTGCGTCGTAGTACGTGAGCCCGCCGACGAGGGCGTCGCTCGAGAGCGACGGGATCGCGCGCATCACCTGGCGCTTCGAGAGGTGGCGGTGGTGCGGCACGCCCGGCGGGCGCCCGCCGGAGTAGCTGAAGACGTCGTAGAGCAGCATGCCGGCGCCGATGTAGACCCGCTCGAACACGCGCTTCTGCAACGGGTAGAGGAATCGGACGGGCTTGACGAGGTGCGGCGCGATGCGCTGCAGCAGCAGGCCGCGTTCGATGAGCGCCTCGCGCACGAGGCGGAAGTCGAGCTGTTCGAGGTAGCGGATGCCGCCGTGCACGAGCTTCGACGACCGGCTCGAGGTGCCCGACGCCCAGTCGCGCGCCTCGAGGAGCCCGGTCGACAGGCCCCTGGTCACCGAGTCGAGCGCGGCCCCCGTGCCGACGATGCCGCCGCCGACCACGAGGACGTCGAGTTCCTTCTCCTTGAGGCGGGCGATCGCCGCCTCGCGTTCCTCCGGCCCGAGCTTGTTCGAACGCGTCACCGACTTCAGTCTCGCCATCGTCGCTCCCCATCCCCGGGCGGACCGCGGCGGCCACGCCCGTCCGTCCCAACGCTACCCGCTCCCCGCGCGGGGCTGCCATGGAATCTGCTGGGACGCGACCCGGGTCGACAGCGGCGCCGGACCGGTGTAGGAGCGGGTGCTAGGCCGACTGGTACGGCGCGACGACGACCTCGACGCGCTGGAACTCCTTGAGGTCGGAGTACCCGGTCGTCGCCATCGACTTGCGGAGCGCACCGACGAGGTTCGCCGTGCCGTCGGCGGCCGGCGCAGGCCCGTAGAGGATCTCCTCGAGCGGGGCGACCTGGCCGACCTGCACGCGCTGGCCGCGCGGCAGCTTCGAGTGGTGCGCCTCGGGCCCCCAGTGCCATCCGCCGCCGGGTGCGTCGGTCGCACGAGCGAGCGCAGCGCCCAGCATGACCGCGTCGGCGCCGCACGCGACGGCCTTCACGATGTCGCCCGCCGCACCGACGCCGCCGTCGGCGATGACGTGCACGTACCGGCCGCCGGACTCGTCGAGGTAGTCGCGACGCGCGCCCGCGACATCCGCCACCGCAGTGGCCATGGGGGCGTGGATGCCGAGCGTCGCGCGCGTGGTCGAGGCCGCGCCACCGCCGAAGCCGACGAGCACACCGGCAGCGCCCGTGCGCATGAGGTGCAGGGCCGCGGTGTACGTCGCCGCGCCGCCGACGATCACGGGCACGTCGAGCTCGTAGATGAACTTCTTGAGGTTCAGCGGCTCGACGCTCTTCGAGACGTGCTCGGCCGACACCGTGGTGCCGCGGATCACGAACAGGTCGACGCCCGCGGCGACGACGGTCTCGTAGAGCTCTTGGGTGCGCTGCGGCGAGAGCGCGCCCGCGACGGTCACGCCCGCCGCGCGGATCTCGGCGAGGCGCTCGGTGACGAGGTCGGGCTTGATCGGCTCGGCGTACAGCTCCTGCATGCGCGCCGTCGCCCGCTCGTCGCTCAGGTTGCGGATCTCGGCGAGCGCGGGCTCGGGGTTCTCGTACCTGGTCCAGAGGCCCTCGAGGTCGAGCACGCCGAGGCCGCCGAGCTGGCCCATCATGATCGCCGTCTGCGGCGAGACGACCGAGTCCATCGGCGCGGCGAGGAACGGGATGTCGAACTGGTACGCGTCGATCGACCAGCCGACCGAGACGTCCTCCGGGTCACGGGTGCGCCGGCTCGGCACGATGGCGATGTCGTCGAACGCGTAGACGCGACGGCCCCGCTTGGAGCGGCCGATCTCGATCTCCTGGGTCACCGTTCAACCCTACCCAAGGGCCCCGACGTGCGACACGGATGCCTCGGGCGCACGCTCAGCGCGCCCGCGCCACCCGGGCCTCGTCCCACACGGGCGCGTCCGCCTCGACGACCTCGCCGTCGGAGCGGAACACCACGAACCGGTCGAACGACCGCGTGAACCAGCGGTCGTGCGTGACCGCGAGCACGGTGCCGTCGAAGCGCGAGAGCGCGTCCTCCAGGGCCTCGGCTGACACCAGGTCGAGGTTGTCGGTCGGCTCGTCGAGGAGCAGCAGCGTCGCGCCGGAGAGCTCGAGCAGCAGGATCTGCAGGCGCGCCTGCTGGCCGCCCGAGAGCGCGTCGAACTCCTGCTGCGCGGCGGCGGCGAGCCCGTAGCGGTCGAGCGCCGAGCTCGACGCCTCGCGCGCCATGCCCTCCCGGTTCGCGTCGCCGCGATGCAGGATGTCGAGCAGCGTCCGGCCGCGAAGGCCGGGCAGTTCGTGCCCCTGCGCGAACCAGCCCGGCACGACCCGCGCGCCGAGCGTCGCGGTGCCCGTGTGCGGGACGGCGGCGAGGGTCGCACCGACATCCGTCACGTGCCCCTTCGCCCGGTCGGGATCGGTGCCGCCGCCCGCGAGCAGCCGCAGGAAGTGCGACTTGCCCGACCCGTTCGAGCCGAGCACCGCGACCCGGTCGCCGTACCAGACCTCGAGGTCGAACGGCCGCATCAGCCCGGTGAGCTCGAGCCCCTCGCACACCACGGCGCGCTTGCCCGTGCGCGATCCGCGCAGTCGCATCGACACCGCCTGGGCCGGCGGCCGCTCCTCGGGCGGCCCCGCCTCCTCGAACTTCCGCAGCCGCGTGACCGCTGCCTGGTAGCGCGAGGCCATCCCGTCGTTGTACGTGGCCTTGACCTTCAGCGTCTGAACGAGCTGTCTCAGCTGCGCGTGCTGCTCGTCCCAGCGTCGCCGCAGCTCGTCGAGCCGCGCGAAGCGCTCCTCGCGCGCGGCGTGGTAACCGCCGAACCCGCCGCCGTGCACCCAGGCCGTGCTGCCCGCCGCACCCGCCTCGAGCGTCACGATCCGGTCGGCGGCGCGCGCGAGGAGCTCGCGATCGTGCGAGACGAGGAGCACCGTCTTCGGCGTCGCCCGCAGCTGCCCCTCGAGCCAGCGCTTGCCCGGCACGTCGAGCGAGTTATCGGGCTCGTCGAGCAGCAGCACCTCCTCGGGGCCGCGGAGCAGCGCCTCGAGCGCGAGCCGCTTCTGCTCGCCGCCCGACAGGGTCGACAGCTCGCGCCACTTCGCACGCTCGAACGGGATGCCGAGCGCGGCGGTCGTGCAGTGGTCCCACACGACCTCCTGGTCGTACCCGCCGGCCTCGGCGTATTCGGCGAGCGCCGACGCGTACCGCATCTGCGCGGCCGTGTCATCCGTCTCGATCAGGGCGTTCTCCGCACGCTCGAGCTCGATCGCCGCAGCGCGCACACGTGCAGGCGCGACCGTGACGAGGAGGCCCTGCACGGTCCGGTCGACCCCCTCGACGACCTCGCCGCGCCCCACGAACTGGTCCATGACCCCGAGCCCGCCGACGACCTGCACGCTGCCCTCGTCGGGCCGCAGCTCGCCGCGGACGATGCGGAGCAGGGTCGTCTTGCCCGCGCCGTTCTGCCCGATGAGGGCGGTCGTCCGCCCTTCGGTCACGCGGAACGCGAGATCGGCGAGCAGCGGCCGGCCGTCCGGCAGCGAGAAGGAGACGCCGTTGACGTCGATGAAGCCCATGGTGGTGCGATCCGTTCCGGTACGCGGCCGCGCCGCGGCGCCCGACGGGCAGCCGACCAGAATACAAGGGCGGATGCCGCGCCGCGACGTGCGTCCGGAAAACCCCCGCTTCGGGGGCCCGGGTGCGGCAGGCTGGGGTCATGCACCGCGTCGCCGCCGACCCCCTCGACCAGCTCCGCACCCGCACCAGCGCCAAGTGGCGCATGTACGACCCCGACGTGCTGCCGCTGCCCGTCGCCGAGATGGACTACCCGCTCGCCGAGCCCATCGCCGAGGCGCTGCACGCGGCGATCCGCCGATCCGACACGGGGTACCACTCCGGCAGTCGGCCAGTGGCCGACGCGTTCGCGCCGTTCGCCGCCGCGCGCCTCGGCTGGGAGCCCGACCCGGCGCGGATCACGAGCACCGCCGACGTCAGCATGGGCATCGTCGAGGTGCTGCGGCGAGTGATCCGACCGGGCGACGGCGTCGTCATCGACCCGCCGATCTACCCGCCGTTCTTCGACCTCGTGACCGAGGCGGGCGGAACCGTCGTCGAGGTGCCGCTCGCGGGCGGCATCGACGAGGGCTGGTCGCTCGACCTCGACGGCGTCGACGCCGCGTTCGCCGCAGGCGCCCGTGCCATGGTCCTGTGCAACCCCCACAACCCCGTCGGCCTCGCGCACCCCCGTGACCAGCTCGCCGCACTCGCCGAGATCGCCGCGCGCCACGGCGCGACGATCGTCTCCGACGAGGTGCACGGCCCCCTGTCGCAGCCCGATTCACCGTACGTGCCGTTCCTCACCGTGTCGGACGCGGCGCGCGAGCACGGCATCGCCGTCACGGCCGCGAGCAAGGCGTTCAACCTCGCCGGGCTGAAGGCCGCGATGATCGTCACCGCGAGCGAGCGCGGCGACGCAGTGCGCGACGCCCTGCCCTACGAGGTCGAATGGCGCATGAGCCAGTTCGGCTCGATCGCCTCGGTCGCCGCGTTCCGGCACGGCGGGCACTGGCTCGACGGCGTCATCGCCTCGATCGACGACAACCGCCGCCTCCTCGCCGACCTGCTCGAGGACGAACTGCCCGGCGTGCGCTACCGCATGCCGCAGGCCGGCTACCTCGCGTGGCTCGACCTGTCGGTGCTCGGCTGGGGCGACGATCCCGCGGCCGTGGCGCTCGAGCGCGCACGGGTCGCGCTCGCCGAGGGGCCGAAGTTCGGTACGGATGCCGGCCGCGGGCACGCACGCCTGAACCTCGCCTGCTCACCCGAGGTGCTGTCCGAGGCGATCACGCGCATCGCCGACGCCCGCACCTCGGTGGTCGAGTAGGACCGGCCGCAGGCCGGCCCGTATCGAGACCCGGTGGTCGAGTAGCACCGGCCGCAGGCCGGACCGACTGCACCGTTGGTCGAGTAGCACCGGCCGC
>NZ_WMLB01000012.1 GCF_009709675.1 Agromyces bracchium
CTTGACGGTACTTGCAGAAAAAGGACCGGCTAACTACGTGCCAGCAGCCGCGGTAATACGTAGGGTCCGAGCGTTGTCCGGAATTATTGGGCGTAAAGAGCTCGTAGGCGGTTTGTCGCGTCTGCCGTGAAATCCTCAGGCTCAACCTGAGGTCTGCGGTGGGTACGGGCAGACTTGAGTGGTGTAGGGGAGACTGGAATTCCTGGTGTAGCGGTGGAATGCGCAGATATCAGGAGGAACACCGATGGCGAAGGCAGGTCTCTGGGCACTTACTGACGCTGAGGAGCGAAAGCGTGGGGAGCGAACAGGATTAGATACCCTGGTAGTCCACGCCGTAAACGTTGGGCGCTAGATGTGGGGACCTTTCCACGGTTTCCGTGTCGTAGCTAACGCATTAAGCGCCCCGCCTGGGGAGTACGGCCGCAAGGCTAAAACTCAAAGGAATTGACGGGGGCCCGCACAAGCGGCGGAGCATGCGGATTAATTCGATGCAACGCGAAGAACCTTACCAAGGCTTGACATGACCGAGAACGCCGCAGAAATGTGGAACTCTTTGGACACTCGGTTACAGGTGGTGCATGGTTGTCGTCAGCTCGTGTCGTGAGATGTTGGGTTAAGTCCCGCAACGAGCGCAACCCTCGTCGCATGTTGCCAGCACGTTATGGTGGGGACTCATGTGAGACTGCCGGGGTCAACTCGGAGGAAGGTGGGGATGACGTCAAATCATCATGCCCCTTATGTCTTGGGCTTCACGCATGCTACAATGGCCGGTACAAAGGGCTGCGATGTCGTAAGGCGGAGCGAATCCCAAAAAGCCGGTCTCAGTTCGGATTGAGGTCTGCAACTCGACCTCATGAAGTCGGAGTCGCTAGTAATCGCAGATCAGCAACGCTGCGGTGAATACGTTCCCGGGCCTTGTACACACCGCCCGTCAAGTCATGAAAGTCGGTAACACCCGAAGCCGGTGGCCTAACCCTTGTGGAGGGAGCCGTCGAAGGTGGGATCGGTGATTAGGACTAAGTCGTAACAAGGTAGCCGTACCGGAAGGTGCGGCTGGATCACCTCCTTTCTAAGGAGCACTGGACCGGGTTCGCCTGGTTCCAGGGGTCCCAGATCGAGACCGTTCGTGTCTCGCTGGGTGCTCATGGGTGGAACATTGACATAGGTGTTCGTCTGAATGGTTCAGACCTAGTACGCCGCTCTTCGGGGTGGTTGGAACGGTGGGGGCCGGCCGGTCGGGTGCGTGCACGCTGTTGGGTCCTGAGGGACCGGACATGGGCCTGGGTGTCTTCGGATGCCTGTGGTCGGGGATGGTTCCCTGTCAGGCCTTCATGTTCTGCCGGCGGTTGCTGGTGGGGGTGGGGGTTCTGGTCGTCTGTTGAGAACTACATAGTGGACGCGAGCATCTTAGATTCAACGTCGTTTCGACGTTGGGTCACAAGATTTCGATCGCATGCCCTTCGGGGTGTGTGTGACTAATCATTGGTCAATCTGCATGCCCTTCGGGGTGTGTCGATCGATTCAAACTCATGTGATTTCAAGTTTCTAAGAGCAAACGGTGGATGCCTTGGCATCTGGAGCCGAAGAAGGACGTCGTAATCTGCGATAAGCCTCGGGGAGCTGATAAACGAGCTGTGATCCGAGGATTTCCGAATGGGGAAACCCCGCCAGGCCCTTCGTGGTGACCTGGTGACTCCCGCCTGAATGTATAGGGCGGGTAGAGGGAACGTGGGGAAGTGAAACATCTCAGTACCCACAGGAAGAGAAAACAACCGTGATTCCGTGAGTAGTGGCGAGCGAAAGCGGATGAGGCTAAACCGGTCATGTGTGATACCCGGCAGGGGTTGCATGGTCGGGGTTGTGGGACCTCTCTGGTCGATCTGCCGGTCGGCCGCGGTGACGTGCGTGGTATAGGCGAACCGGATTGAAAGCCGGACCGGAGTGGGTGTGAGTCCCGTAGCCGAAATGTCACGCAGCCCGGAGGGGGATCCCAAGTAGCACGGGGCCCGAGAAATCCCGTGTGAATCTGTCAGGACCACCTGATAAGCCTAAATACTCCCAGATGACCGATAGCGGACAAGTACCGTGAGGGAAAGGTGAAAAGTACCCCGGGAGGGGAGTGAAATAGTACCTGAAACCGTTTGCTTACAAACCGTCGGAGCGCCCTTTGTTGGTGTGACGGCGTGCCTTTTGAAGAATGAGCCTGCGAGTTAGTGATCTGTGGCGAGGTTAACCCGTGTGGGGGAGCCGTAGCGAAAGCGAGTCTGAATAGGGCGATTCAGTCGCAGGTCCTAGACCCGAAGCGAAGTGATCTATCCATGGCCAGGTTGAAGCGACGGTAAGACGTCGTGGAGGACCGAACCCACTTAGGTTGAAAACTGAGGGGATGAGCTGTGGATAGGGGTGAAAGGCCAATCAAACTTCGTGATAGCTGGTTCTCTCCGAAATGCATTTAGGTGCAGCGTTGCGTGTTTCTTGCCGGAGGTAGAGCTACTGGATGGCCGATGGGCCTCAACAGGTTACTGACGTCAGCCAAACTCCGAATGCCGGTAAGTGAGAGCGCAGCAGTGAGACGGTGGGGGATAAGCTTCATCGTCGAGAGGGAAACAACCCAGACCACCGACTAAGGTCCCTAAGCGCGTGCTAAGTGGGAAAGGATGTGGAGTTGCACAGACAACCAGGAGGTTGGCTTAGAAGCAGCCACCCTTGAAAGAGTGCGTAATAGCTCACTGGTCAAGTGATTCCGCGCCGACAATGTAACGGGGCTCAAGCACGCCACCGAAGTCGTGGCATTACCGCATATCGATAGGCCTTCGTGGTCCAGTCGTGGTGATGGGTAGGAGAGCGTCGTGTGCCGGGTGAAGCGGCGGTGGAAACCAGCCGTGGACGGCACACGAGTGAGAATGCAGGCATGAGTAGCGAAAGACGGGTGAGAAACCCGTCCTCCGGAAGACCAAGGGTTCCAGGGTCAAGCTAATCTGCCCTGGGTAAGTCGGGACCTAAGGCGAGGCCGACAGGCGTAGTCGATGGACAACGGGTTGATATTCCCGTACCGGCGAAGAACCGCCCACACGAGACCAGGAGTGCTAAGCATCCCAAGACCTGGTGATGTCCTTCGGGACGGATCCTGGTGGCGGCGTGCGACCCCGTCTGGTGGAGTGAGCGTGATAACAGGTGTGACGCAGGAAGGTAGCCCAGCCCGGGCGATGGTTGTCCCGGGGCAAGCGTGTAGGCCGAGTCGTAGGCAAATCCGCGACTCATCAAGGCTGAGACGTGATGCGGATGAAAAGTGGGTGATCCTATGCTGCCGAGAAAAGCATCGACGCGAGGTTCCAGCCGCCCGTACCCCAAACCGACTCAGGTGGTCAGGTAGAGAATACCGAGGAGATCGAGAGAATCGTGGTTAAGGAACTCGGCAAAATGCCCCCGTAACTTCGGGAGAAGGGGGGCCTGATTCGTGAACCCACTTGCTGGGGGAAGCGTTGATGGCCGCAGAGACCAGTGGGAAGCGACTGTTTACTAAAAACACAGGTCCGTGCCAAGTCGCAAGACGATGTATACGGACTGACGCCTGCCCGGTGCTGGAAGGTTAAGAGGACCGGTTAGCCCTTCGGGGCGAAGCTGAGAATTTAAGCCCCAGTAAACGGCGGTGGTAACTATAACCATCCTAAGGTAGCGAAATTCCTTGTCGGGTAAGTTCCGACCTGCACGAATGGCGTAACGACTTCCCAGCTGTCTCAACCGCGAACTCGGCGAAATTGCAGTACGAGTAAAGATGCTCGTTACGCGCAGAAGGACGGAAAGACCCCGTGACCTTTACTACAGCTTGGTATTGGTGTTCGGTGTGGCTTGTGTAGGATAGGTGGGAGACTGTGAAGCGGGCACGCCAGTGTTCGTGGAGTCATTGTTGAAATACCACTCTGGTCACTCTGGATATCTAACTTCGAACCGTGATCCGGTTCAGGGACAGTGCCTGGTGGGTAGTTTAACTGGGGCGGTTGCCTCCCAAAGAGTAACGGAGGCGCCCAAAGGTTCCCTCAACCTGGTTGGCAATCAGGTGGCGAGTGTAAGTGCACAAGGGAGCTTGACTGCGAGACTGACAGGTCGAGCAGGGACGAAAGTCGGGACTAGTGATCCGGCAGTGGCTTGTGGAAGCGCTGTCGCTCAACGGATAAAAGGTACCTCGGGGATAACAGGCTGATCTTGCCCAAGAGTCCATATCGACGGCATGGTTTGGCACCTCGATGTCGGCTCGTCGCATCCTGGGGCTGGAGTAGGTCCCAAGGGTTGGGCTGTTCGCCCATTAAAGCGGTACGCGAGCTGGGTTTAGAACGTCGTGAGACAGTTCGGTCCCTATCCTCTGCGCGCGCAGGAAATTTGAGAGGATCTGACCCTAGTACGAGAGGACCGGGTTGGACGAACCTCTGGTGTGCCAGTTGTTCCGCCAGGAGCACCGCTGGTTAGCTACGTTCGGGATGGATAACCGCTGAAAGCATCTAAGCGGGAAGCCGGCCTCGAGATGAGATTTCCATCCCCATCATGGGGGAGAGGCTCCCAGCCAGACGACTGGGTTGATAGGCCAGATGTGGAAGCACCGCAAGGTGTGCAGCTGACTGGTACTAATACGCCGACAACTTGACAATCACCACATGTACCCCGTTTCAAGGCTGGAGTACATGGCCAAGATGATTCTCGCGTCCACTCTGTGGTTCCCAACAGACGAACACACAACAA
>NZ_WMLB01000013.1 GCF_009709675.1 Agromyces bracchium
GGTCATCAGTGTCGTCCCTTCGAACGAAGCCGACACCCCTTACACAAACGATCTGACACCCTCACGTCCAGGGCCGCGGGCTGCTGCGGCAGGACCTGGCCCGCAAGCTGTCCACCGGCCGCACCAGACGCAAGCCGCGTGGCAGCGAGGATCGTCGCGGGACCCGGTACGAGGACGCGTTCACGATCAGCAACCGGCCCGCCGAGGCAGCCGACCGGGCCGTGCCCGGGCACTGGGAGGGCGACCTGATCATGGGCGCCGGGAACCGGTCCGCGATCGGGACGCTGGTGGAACGCTCGACCCGGTTCGTGATCCTGCTGCACCTGCCCGGCCGGCACACCGCGGACGAGGTCGCGACCGCGATGATCGACCGGATGAGTGAACTGCCCGACCATCTGCGCCGCTCGATCACGTGGGACCGTGGCGTCGAACTGGCCGACTACGAACGGATCCAGCTCGCCCTACGGGCCCCGGTGTACTTCTGCGACCCGCACTCGCCCTGGCAGCGCGGCTCGAACGAGAACACCAACCGGTTGCTCCGGTTCTGGTTCACCAAGGGCACCGACCTGCACGCCTGGGACGCCGCCGGTCTTCGCCGAGTCCAGGACACCCTGAACCGGCGACCCCGCCCCACGCTCGACTACCGCACCCCAGCCCAAGCCCTCACCGAACTCCTCACCCGAGAAGTTGCAACGACCACTTGACATTGCCCGGCTGAGCGGCGGTGTGATGCGGATTCTCATGTGCGGGAGAATGGACGGGTGAGCGATGCCAACCGTCCCGAGCCCGCCGAGCCCGCCGAGCCCGCCGAGCCGGGGCCTGTCGACCCCGGGGCATCCGTCGCGCCCGTCGAACGGGACGCCGCAGGCGACGAGCCCGCGCCGAAGGTCGAGCGCATGGACGTCGACCCCGAGGCGGGCGAGCACCTCGAGACCGAGGTGACGAGCGACGCCGTGACGGTGCGGCGGTCGCCGCGCTACGGCAGCTTCCTGCTGCTCGGCGCCGCGCTCGGCGTGCTGGTCGCCCTGATCCTCACCTTCGCGTTCCCCGAGAACGACCAGTTCGACCGCGGCCAGGTGTTCGGCTTCCTGCTGCTGTGGTGCGGCGCCGGGGGGCTCGCGCTCGGCGGCGTCGTCGCGCTCGTCATCGACCGCGTCCTCGCCAAGCGCCGCGGCACGGCGGTCGCCGAGCACGAGTCGACGCACTACGTCGACGACGATCCCGCGAACTGAGCAGGCGGCTCGCGCCGGACGTCAGCTGAGCTGCGTGCGCTCGACCCAGTCGAGGTACTCGGGCGTGACCGTCCCGGTCACGTACTCGCCCGTGAAGCACGACAGGTCGAGGCGATCGATCGACGTGCCCTCGGTGATCGCGGCCTGGAGGTCCTCGACCTCCTGGTAGATCATGTGGTCGGCACCGAGCTCGCGGGCGATCTCGGGGATCTTCCGGTCGTGCGCGACGAGCTCGGCGCGGCTCGGCATGTTGATGCCGTAGACGTGCGGGTAGCGCACGGGCGGCGCGGCCGAGGTGAAGGTGACCTTGTTCGCGCCCGCGGCGCGGGCCATCTCGACGATCTGCTTCGACGTCGTGCCGCGCACGATCGAGTCGTCGACGATGAGCACGTTCTTGCCCTTGAACTCGGTGCCCATGGCGTTGAGCTTCTGCCGCACCGAGCGCTTGCGCGCGGCCTGCCCGGGCATGATGAACGTGCGGCCGACGTAGCGGTTCTTGTAGAAGCCCTCGCGGTACTCGATGCCGAGCTTCTGCGCGACCTGCATCGCGGCCGGGCGCGAGGAGTCGGGAATCGGCATGACGACGTCGATGTCTCCGTGGTCCATGTGGGTGGCGATCGTGTTCGCCAGCCGGTCGCCCATGCGCAGGCGCGCCTCGTAGACCGAGATGCCGTTCATGATCGAGTCGGGTCGGGCGAGGTAGACGTACTCGAACGAGCACGGCACGAGGCGCGGGTTCGCGGCGCACTGGCGCGAGATCATCTCTCCGTCGAGCGTGATGAACACGGCTTCGCCGGGCTCGACGTCGCGCACGATCTCGTAGTCGCCGTTCTCGAGCACGAGCGACTCGGAGGCCACTATCCACTCGTCCTTGCCCGCCTCCGTCGTGCGCTTGCCGAGGATGAGCGGGCGGATGCCGAACGGGTCGCGGAACGCGAGCAGGCCGTAGCCGGCGATCATCGCGATGACGGCGTAGGAGCCCTCGACGCGCTCGTGCACGTGCGAGACGGCCTGGAAGACCTGGTCGGGGTCGAGGTCGAGGCCGGTGATCTGCCCCTGCAGCTCGGTCGCGAGCACGTTGAGGAGCATCTCGGTGTCGCTCGTCGAGTTGACGTGGCGGCGGTCGATGCGGAAGAGGTCCTCGGACAGCTCGCGGGTGTTCGTGAGGTTGCCGTTGTGCACGAGGACGATGCCGTACGGCGCGTTCACGTAGAACGGCTGCGCCTCCTCCTCGCGCTCGGCCGCGCCCTTGGTCGTGTAGCGCACGTGGCCGAGGCCGATGTTGCCGAGCAGCGAGCGCATGTCGCGCGTGCGGAACGCCTCGCGCACCTGACCGCGCGCCTTGTTGATGTGGAACACGGGGCCGTCGGCCGTCGCGATGCCCGTCGAGTCCTGCCCGCGGTGCTGCAGGAGGAGGAGGCTGTCGTAGATCTGCTGGTTGACGGGCTCGGTGGAGACGATGCCGACGATGCCGCACATGCGAGCGATGGCTCCTCGGGAGGTGTGGTGAAGCGTCCGAGCTGGACGATACATCCTCGCATATGTGCGCGTGTGAGCCGGCTGAACGGATGCCGCTGCTCACGTGCGCGCGGAGGTGCCCGCGAGCGCGCGCGGGGCGGTGCCGGTGGGTCGCGCGGCGACCCGTTCGCGGCCAAACGATGAACGTACCCCGCGGGAGGGTGCACTGTCGGAACTTCCTCGGAACCCTCCGCCGAGTTGTCGATTTCCCCGAAGGATGCCTCCGGCTCTCCCCCCGAACGGGGGACGTGTGCCACGCTCTCCCGCATTCGCATATCTGCGGCGCGGCGACCTTTGGGGGGACCGCCGCCGCCTGCTCAGAAAGGGCTCACTCCATGAAGCTCACCTCAGTGCGCGCCGCGCTCGCCGGCGCCGCCCTCGTCGCGTGCGGCCTCCTCGCCGTGCCGACCGCCGCGTCGGCCGCGCCGCCCGCGGTGCCGCCGGGCGTCGACCAGCGCGCCGTGCCTGCGGCCGAACGTGCCGCCGCCGCCGGCTACTGGACGGCCGAGCGCATGCGCTCCGCCGCGCCGGCCGACGTGCTGCTCGCCGGCAAGTCGGCCTCGACGCCGGCCGCCGATGTCGCCGCCGGTGCGCCCGTCACGTACGGCAAGCCCGCGCCGGCGCCCGAGATCACGCCGATGGCCGCGAACGAGTCGCCCGTGCCGAACATCGGCAAGGTGTTCTTCACGCTGAACGGCCGCAACTACGTGTGCTCGGGCAACTCGGTCAGCTCGGCGAACGGCAGCGTCGTCGCGACGGCCGCGCACTGCGTGCACGGCGGCAAGGGCAAGTACGCGACGAACTGGACGTTCGTGCCGGCCTACGAGAACGGCGCCGCGCCCTACGGGCAGTGGGTGGCGACGAAGCTCGCCGCGCCGCAGCAGTGGACCAAGGGCGGCGACATCACCTACGACACGGCCTTCGCCACGGTCGGCACGGTCGCCGGCAAGACGCTGCAGGCCACGGTCGGCGGCACCGCGATCTCATTCAACCAGGCCCGCGGCCTCTCGTACGAGGCGTTCGGGTACCCGGCGGCGGCACCGTTCAACGGGCAGACGCTGAAGTCGTGCGCCGGCACCGCGACCCCCGACCCGTATGGCCAGACGCAGTCGCAGGGCATCCCGTGCGACATGACCGGCGGTTCGTCGGGCGGCCCCTGGTTCCTCGGCAACGGCTCGCAGAACTCGGTGAACAGCTTCGGCTACAACAACATCCCGAACGTGATGTTCGGGCCGTACTACGGCTCGGTCGCCCAGTCGACGTACGCCACGGCGGCAGCATCCTGATCGCACGTCGGGGCCGCTGAGCGCGGCCGTCGGATCGCGAAGCGCCTCGCACCGAGGGACCGGTGCGGGGCGCTTCGTCGTGTGCCGTGGGGGTGAAGGGTCCGCGCATGAGGATCCGGGTGACGGGCGGCTGGGAGGCAGCGTGGAGCGGATTCTCATGCGCGAGCAGTGCGGCGCGCGAGCAGTGCCGCGCGCGAGCCGAGCGCGTCGCGCGGAGCGCGCGCCGCTACCGCGCGTGCAGCTCGACGAAGGTCCGCAGCATCCGGCTCGGCTCCGACACGACCGCGCGCGCGGCCGCGGCCAGCGTGAGCTCGAGCTCGTCGGCCGCGAAGTAGCCGTAGCTCGCGTAGGCGCGGATGCGCACGATGATGCCCTCGAGGTCGAGCTCGGGGTGGAACTGCGTGGCGTAGACGTTGGAGCCGACACGGAACACCTGCACCGGGCACGTCGGCGAGGAGCCGAGCAGCGTCGCCGACGGCGGCAGCGCGCGGATCGCCTCCTTGTGCCCGACGAACGCGTTGAACGCCTCCGGCATGCCGGCGAGCAGCGGGTCCGCCGCCCCGGCCGACGTGAGGGTCACGGGCACCACGCCGATCTTCTCGGCGAAGTGGTCGTCGATCACCGCGCCCTGGTGCGCGCCGAGCGTGCCGACGCCGTAGCAGGCGCCGAGGAACGGGAAGTCGCGTGCGACGACCTCGTCGAGCAGGGCCGCGAACTCGGCCTCGACCCGGTCCTGCACGGCCGACTTCCGCTCGGGCGGGTCGGAGGCGTTGAACGGCCCGCCGCCGACGAAGATGCCCGACAGTGCGTCGAGGTCGAGCCGCGGCATCCGCTCGGCCTCGAGTCGCACGCGGATGAGGTCGCGCTCGTCGAGTCCGGTGCCGCGGAGGAAGAGGGCGTACTCCTCGTCGGCGGGCTGGTCCTCTGCGCGGGTGGCGAGGAGCACGAACGGCTTCACGGCCCCACGATACGCGCGGCGCTCGCCGCGTGTCAGTACTGCGAGGGCGTGGGCAGCACGGCCATGGTGCACCGCGACACGCACACGAGGCGGCCCTGCTCGTCGGTGATGCGGATGTCCCACACCTGCGTCGTACGGCCCCGCGTGATGGGGCTCGCCTCCGCGTACACCCACCCCTCGGACACCGGGCGGACGTGGTTCGCGTTGATCTCCATGCCGACGCAGTAGTACTGCGCCGGGTCGACCGTGAACGACGCGCCCCAGCTCGCGAGCGTCTCGGCGAGGGCGACGGATGCTCCGCCGTGCAGTACACCCGCCGGCTGGCGGGTTCGGTGGTCCACCGGCATCCGCCCCTTCAACGACCCCTCGGTGACCTCGGTCATCTCGATGCCGAGGGCGCGGATCAGGGCGTGCTCGCCGCGCGAGTTCGCCCACTCCAGTGAGGGCTCGCCGAACCAGATGCTCATGCGATCGAGTCTGCCACGCGCCGATGCTGCGCCTGCGGCGACCGGGCGGCCATGATGGTGCCGTGGGCGACGACGAGGACACCCGAGCGCTGCACGAGCCCGTGCGCGGTCCGGTGGCGGCCGGGTCGACGGCGCTGCGCGACCCGGTCGTCGACCTCGCGAGGGTCGCCTGCATCCTCCTGGTCGTCGTGGCGCACCTCCTCATGGTCGGCGTCGGCCTCGATCCATCCGGTCGGATCGTGCTGTCCCGCCCCGTTGAGGAACAGCCGTGGTTCGTCGCCGCGACGTGGGTCGGGCAGGTCATGCCGCTGTTCTTCGCGTTGGGCGGCTTCACCGCGGCGACCTCGTGGCGCCGCCGCCGCGCGCTGGGCGACACCGCCGCCGACTTCGTCCGCTCCCGCACGCTGCGGCTGGCGGCGCCTGCGCTTCCGCTATTCGCCGTCGTCGCGACCGCGCTCGTCATCGCGACGCTCGCCCGCGCCGACCCCGTACTGCGGGACACGATCGCGGCGGGCATCGGCGTGCCGCTCTGGTTCCTCGCCGCGTACCTCCTCGTGCAGTGCCTGGTGCCGTGGCTCCTCGCGCTGCACGAGCGGGCGCCGCGCGGCACGCTCATCGCGCTCGCCGGTGCCGCAGCGATCGTCGACGTCGCCCGGTTCGCGACGGGCAGTCGGGAGGTCGGGCTGATCGACCTGGTCTTCGTCGGCGGCTTCGTGCAGCAACTCGGGTTCTGGTACGCCGACGGGTGGTTCGGCGGCCGTCGGCGCGTGCAGCTCGCGGTCATCGCGGTCGCGGCCTACGCGCTGGCGTGGCTCGGCGTCGCCGCGGGATGGCACGCGCCGAACATGCTGACCAACCTCGACCCGCCGACCGTCTCGCTCATGCTGCTCGGGGTCGCGCAGATGAGCCTGCTGACGCTCTTCCACCCCGCGCTCGGGCGCCTGATGGGCTCCCGGTCCGTGCGCGCCGGCGTCGCGTTCGTCGCGAGCAGGGCGCTGACGCTCTACCTCTGGCACATGCCGGTCATCGTCGTCATCGCGGGGACCTCGCTCCTCCTGCCGGGCCTCGCTCCGGCGCCGACGGATGCCGCGTGGTGGATCGGACGCCCCGTCGTGCTGGCGGTCGTGCTCATCGTCGTGTGGCTCATCTCGTACCCGCTCGCGCGATTCGACCGATTCGTCCGGGCCGCTCCGGCCGGATCCCGCCGCCCGTCCGCCGCGGCGATCATGCTCGCCGCCGTGCTCGCGCTCGTTCCGCTCCTCGCGGTGATCCTCAGGCGGCTCGACCTGGCGCTCGCCGTGGCGGGGACCGTGCTGCTCACGGCCGCCGTCGCGCTCGATCGCGCTCGCCCGCCGCGTTCGGAGGAGGCGCGCGACGTCAGGCCAGCTCGGCGATGATCGGGTGGATCGCGTCGTCGAACGCCGCGGCATCGGACCGCAGCGTGTCGGTGACGGCCACGGTCTTCTCGCCGATCCACCAGATGCCGGATGCCGCGAGCGGCAGCACCTCGACGTTCAGCTCGAACGAGTGCGCGCGCCGGCCGACCTCGCGCTCGTGCTCGGCGATCGAGCCCGCGTAGGCGCGGTACGTGTCGCCCGACCGGGCGGCGGAGGCCGTGCGGTAGCGCTCGTGCGCCCAGTCGGCCCAGGCCAGCCCGGCCTCGGCGTGCGGGCGGATGGCGGCCGCGAGCGCCTCGGCCCCGGTGACGGGGAGCGCGACCGCCGTGCCGAAGCCCTCGACGAGTTCGAGCGGCACGGGCGACGGGTGCGACTCGGGCTCGATGGTCATCGACCACCACTCGCGCCACTGCTTCTCGAGCGTGTCGTGCGCGTCGACGTCGCGCGACCCCTCGGGGCCGATGCGCCCGACATCACGCAGTCGCGGGAGTTCGGCGGGCGACGCGACGCCGAGCACCTCCCGCAGGTAGAGGGCGAGGAGGGCTCCGGTGCTCGCATTCTCGCGAATCACCCACGATGGCGTGGCACCCGCGTGCATGCACGGATTCTACCGCCGGCCTCCGACAGCGGGCCCGAGCGGCGCGCGCCGCGCGGGTACCCTTGTCGGGTGAGCGCGAACTCGTCCTATGCCGCTGCCGGAGTCGACACCGCCGCCGGCGACCTCGCCGTCGAACTGATGAAGGAAGCGGTCGCGAACACGCACGGTCCGAACGTGCTCGGCGGCGTCGGCGGCTTCGCCGGCCTCTACGACCTCTCGTTCGCGAAGGACTACGCCCGCCCCCTCCTCGCGACCTCGACCGACGGCGTCGGCACCAAGATCGCGATCGCGCAGGCGCTCGACATCCACGACACGATCGGCCAGGACCTGGTGGGCATGGTCGTCGACGACATCGTCGTGGTCGGCGCGACCCCGCTCTTCATGACGGACTACATCGCGTGCGGCAAGGTCGTGCCCGACCGCATCGCCGCGATCGTCACCGGCATCGCGCGCGCGTGCGCCGAGACCGGCACGGCGCTCGTCGGCGGCGAGACCGCCGAGCACCCGGGCCTCATGGGCGTCGACGACTACGACGTCGCCGGTGCCGCGGTGGGCGTCGTCGAGGCCGATCGCGCGCTCGGCGCCGAGCGCGTGCAGGGCGGCGACGCCGTCATCGCGATCGAATCGTCGGGCCTGCACTCGAACGGCTACTCCCTCGTCCGCCACGTGCTCGCCAACGCGAACGTGACGTACACGGATGCCTCGGCCGACCTCGGCACGACGTGGGGCGAGGCGCTGCTCGAGCCCACGCGCCTCTACTCCGGCCCGCTCGTGAAGCTGCTCGCGCACGACACCGTCGGCCCGGCCGTGCACTCGCTCTCGCACGTCACGGGCGGCGGCATCGCGGCGAACCTCGCGCGCGTCCTCCCGCGCGGTTCCTGGGTCGAGGTCGACCGCTCGACCTGGTCGCCGCAGCCCGTGTTCCGCGTGCTGAACGACCTCGCGGGCACGACGCTCGAGTCGACCGAGGGCACCTGGAACCTCGGCATCGGCTTCTTCGCGGTCGTCGCAGCGGATGCCGCGGCATCCGTCATCGCCGAGCTCGGCACGCTCGGCCTGCCCGCCTGGCAGGTCGGCACGGTCTCGACCGGCGAACGCGACACCGCGGCATCCGGCTGGGAGCAGGGCGCCAAGGGCGTGGACGGCGGCGCGGTCCGCCTCGTCGGCGGCTACGCGAGCTGATCGCGTGCGCGCCGCCGTCTCGATCGGGCTCCCCGGCACTACCTCGTCGGAAACGTTGCAGGCGCTCGCCCCGCGGCTCGAGCGCCTCGGCTTCGACGGACTCTGGCTGAACGACGTGCCGGGCGGCGACTCGCTCGCCGGCCTCCGCGTGGTCGCCGAGACGACCGAACGCCTCCGGCTCGGGACGGGCGTGATCCCGATCGACCGTCGACCGGTCGCGAGGCTCGACCTCGCCGGCATCCCGGCTGAGCGCACGACGTTCGGCATCGGCTCGGGCGGCACGCACCACCCCGTCGGCGCGATGGCCGACGCCGTCGCGGAGCTCCGCGTTCGCACCGACGCCCGCATCGCGGTCGGCGCCCTCGGGCCGCGCATGCGGCGGCTCGCAGCCGAGCTCGCCGACGCCGTCGTGCTGAACTGGCTGACGCCCGCCGCCGCGGCCGCCGCCATGGACGACCTGCGACGCGACGCGGGCGACCGCTCCGGCGAGGTGCGCGGCGTGCTCTACGTTCGCACCATCTCCGACGGCGCGGCGCGTGCGGCGCTGCAGAAGGAGGCGGACCGGTACGGCTCGTACGTGTCGTACGCGGCCAACTTCGCCCGCCTCGGAGTCCAGCCGATCGACGCCACGATCAACCGGGAGTCCGCCTTGCACGCCTACGACGGCGTCGTCGACGAGGTCGTGCTCCGCGCGATCACCGCGGGCGGCACGCTCGACGAGCTCGAGCGGTTCGCGGAGACCACGGCCGAGTGGCGCGCGGCGCAGTCGGACGGCTGAGCCGCTCGTCCTGGGTCCGGGTCCGATCGCAGTCCGAGCCCGGGCGGCCGGGCCGGGCCGGGGGACCATCGGCCGTGGGACGGCGCCCCCGCAGGGGCTAGCGTCGGCGGCGTGAGCGACCTCTCTCCGGCTCCGACCGCGGCTCCCGCCGCGCCGCGCACGTTCCGGCTCGGCCGCTGGATCGTCGGCACCGTGCTCGGCGAGAGCGTCGGCTTCCTGGTCCCGGTGACGGGCTTCGCGCTCGCCGACGCCGCGGAGCTCTCGGGCTGGTCCGCCTGGCTCCTGCTGGTCGCCTTCGGCGCCGGCGAGGGCGCCCTGCTGGGCCTCGGCCAGTCGCTCGCGCTGCGCGGTGGATCGGCGGCCGTGCCGGTCGGCGGATGGGTCGCGGCGACGGCGGGCGCGGCATCCGCTGCCTGGGCCATCGGGATGCTGCCCTCGACGCTCGCCGACCTCGGCGTCGCGATCGACTGGGCGCTGCCGGTGACCTGGGTGCTCGTCGGGATCGGCGGGCTCGTGCTGCTCGCGAGCATTCCGCTCGCGCAGTGGCCCGTGCTCGCCGCGGCCGGCGTGCCGCGCGCGTGGCGGTGGGTGCCGCTCGGCATGGCCGCCTGGCTCGCGGGCCTGCCGTTCACGTTCGCGCCGTCGCCGATCGTCGACGCGGGCACGCCGGCACCGGTCGTGTTCGCCCTCTTCGCGGCATCCGGCGTGCTGATGGCCGTCACGATGGCGCTCGTGACCGGCTTCGGGCTCAGGCGGATGCTGCGCGGGTGACCGCGCTCTGACCACCGCTCGCCGACGCGCGGACCGCACCGCCGGGACGCGGTGCGATCGCGCGGGCACGCGAAGAACCCGGCGCGGCGACCCTCTCGGATCTGCCGCTCAGCCGGGGATGATCAGGAGCGGTGGGACCCGTCGTCGTGGACGTAGGAGTCGTCGTCGGCGTATTCCGCCCACTTCGACATCTCTTCGTCGGTGTGGTCATGCGAAGCCGTGAGCTCGCGCTCGAGCGCGCTGTAGTCGGTGGCCGGGCTGAAGTACTTCAGCTCCCGAGCGACCTTGGTGTGCTTGGCTTTCTGACGGCCGCGCCCCATGCGTGACCCCCTTACGACGTCTGGCCGGATGGGATGGACGTCACCCGGCTCTTTGATATGAACAATCCCGGCTGGTAGTTTACCACCGCCTCGGGCGCCGATCGGATGCCACGGCGGCGCTGTGGAGGCCCTGTGGACGCCGCGAAGTGGCCCGGAGCACCCCTCCGGACATGGTGGGATGGTGGGGTGGATGCGATCCCCGACCGCGTGAAGGTCGCGGTGATCGGTGCCGGACAGGCGGGGCTGTCTGTCGCCTTTTACCTGCGACGCTTCGAACTCGTCGCCGACGAGGACTTCGTCATGCTCGATCGCGCCCCCGGACCGGGTGGCGCGTGGCAGCATCGTTGGTCGTCCCTGCGCCTGGGCACGGCGCACAAGGTGAACGACCTGCCGGGCATGGGGGAGCTCGGCCTCAGCTTCGAGACCGCCGACCGCACGCTTCCGGCCAAGGAGGTCGTCGCGGACTACTACGGCAGGTTCGAGGAGCACTACCGGCTGAACGTGCACCGCCCGGTCGACGTCCGGCGCATCACCAACGACGGCGTCGACCTGCGCATCGAGTACGACGACCTCAGCCCGCAGCCCGTCGAGGAGCTGAAGAGCCGCGGGTTCTTCGGCCGTCGCCGGAAGACGTTCGAGGCGGCACCGCCGCCGCCCGTGCCGCGCGGCGAACTGCGAGCCCAGTTCCTCGTCAACGCGACGGGCACGTGGGGCTCGCCGTTCGTGCCGTACTACCCGGGCATGGGCGAGTTCCGCGGTCGCCACGTGCACACGTCCGACTTCGCGTCGGCCGATGACTTCCGCGACGAGAACGTGGTCGTCGTCGGCGGCGGCACGTCGGCCATCGGCTTCATGCTCGAGCTCGAGGGCGTGGCATCCGGCCTCACCTGGGTGTCGCGCCGGCCGATCGACTGGCTCGATCGCCAGGAGCTCGACCTCGAGGGCGCGTCGGCCGCGGTGTCGAGGCAGGACGAGGCGGCTCGCGCGGGTCGCGCGCTCCCGTCGGTCGTGAGCGGCACGGGCGTGCCGAAGAACCGCCGCATCGCGGCCGGCATCGATCGGGGCCTGCTCGTCGCCAAGCCGATGTTCGACCGCATCGAGGCCGACCGCGTGGTCTGGTCCGACGGCAGCACGGCGAAGGCCGATGCGATCATCTGGGCGACGGGCTTCCGCCCCGAGCTGCGTCACCTCTCCCCGCTGAGGCTCCGCGAGAAGGCCGGCGGCGTCACCGTCGGGCAGGGGGCGGCCTGGCACGATCCGCGGATCTTCCTCGCCGGCTACGGACCGCAGGCCTCGACCATCGGCGCGAGCCGCGCCGGCCGGATGATCGCGCGCCAGATCATGGCGATGATCTAGCGCGCGCTCACCGCACCAGCAGGTAGAGGCCGAGCGCGGCGCCGATGCCGAGGGCGAGCGTGACGAGCACGTTGAGGATCGCGGCGCGCCACCGCCCGCCGTCGGCGAGCTCGATCGTCTCGACGCACCACGTGCTGAACGTCGTGAGCCCCCCGCAGAAGCCCGTGACGAGCACGAGCCGGAGGTCGTCGGAGACGGCGGCGCGCTCGGCGAGCCCGATGACGGCGCCGGCGATGCCGGACCCCACGACGTTGACGACGAGGATGCCGCCCGGCAGGTGCCCCGGGCGGACCGGGTACGCCCTCGAGAGGAGGTAGCGGATCACCGCGCCGACGGCGCCCGCGACGAGCACCGCCGCGATGACGAGCGCGCTCACAGCGTCGCCCCGTCGTCGGTGACCTCGGTCGGCATCGGCCGGTGGGCCAGCGATGACCCGACCTTCAGTCCGGCGGCGGCGAGCGCGAGGCCGGCGACGAGGGAGACGCCGAGGTAGAGCGCGGCGAGGGCCGTGGCCTCTTCGCGGTCGAGGATCGCGACCGCCCCCATCACGGCCGAGAGGGTGGTGAACGAGCCGATGAGCCCCGAGCCGATGCCCGCCTTCAACCACGGTGGCGTCGAGGGCCTCGTCCAGAGCCCGCCCGCGAGCCAGCCGAGCACGAACGTGCCGAGCAGGTTCGCGATGAACGTCGACCACGGGAAGCCGTCGTCGGCGTGCGGCAGCACCGTGTCGAGCGCGAGGCGGAGGCCGGTGCCGAGGAGACCGCCGACGAAGACCGCGAGGGAGGGGGGCACCCGTTTCTCCTATGTCAAGTCTCAGGCTGCGAGGGGCAGCGCTGTGGTGGGTCTGGTGACTTGTTGGTCAGCGTGAAGGGCGTGGAAGACCACGCGGGCGAGGCGACGCTTCAGGCAGCGGAGGGCCTCGACGGTCGAGTCGCCCTGCTCGAGTCGTTTCCGGTAGTACGCGCGGCCGAGACCGTCGAGCCGGATCTGCGTCACGGCGATGCGGTGCAGGGCTGCGTTGAGCTGGCGGTTCCCGGTTCGGCTCATCCGGACCCTGCCTCGAGTGCTCCCGGACCAGACCGGCAACGGGGCCACTCCAGCGTTCATCGCGAAGCACGCCTCGGATCGGAACCGGGATACGTTCGCGGTCTCCCCGGCGATCTTCGCCGCGCTGAGCGGTCCGCAGCCGGGCGCTGCGGTCAGGTGCGGGTAGTCGGCGTCCACCCTGGCCGTGATCCGCCGTTCGAGCGTGTCGATCTTGCCGCTGACCGTGTCGATGTCGGCCAGGATATCCCGAGCCAACTCGGCAACCAGACTGTCCCGGCCGGCCAACCAAGCCGCGACACGTCGACGCTGCTTGGCGATCGCGAACCCCTTCACCGGGACGTCGAACTCAGGGTCCAGCTCATGCAGGTGCCACCGCAGCCGGTTGATCTGCCTGGTCCGCTCACCCACCAGACCCTCACGCCGATCCACCAACAGCTTCAACTCCCGGGTCGACTCGTCATGTTCGGCCGCGGGAAGGTCGGGTTCACGCAGCACCGCGCGGGCCACCGCGAGCGCATCGATCGGATCGGACTTGCCCCGCTCCCGTGCCGAGGATCGAGTCTGCGCCATCAGCTTCGGCGGCACCCGGACCACCTCCTGGCCACCGGCGAGCAGGTCACGCTCCAGCCGGGCAGACAGATGCCGGCAATCCTCCACACCCCAGCGCAGCCGATCATCGAACTCGGCCCGCGCCCACCGCAACACCGCCTCATGACCGGCCGTCGTGGCCTTCACCGTGCGCTCGGCGAGCTTGCGGCCGACCTCGTCGACCGCGACGAACGTGTGCGTGGCCTTGTGGACATCCGCACCGATGACGATCACCATGGAAATCGTCTCCTTCCAACGCTGAGGGAACACAGGTTGGGCCGGTCGGCGGACAAACCTCAGTCGGGGGCGATGCCACGCTCCTATCAAGTCACGCCGGCCGGTCCTTCACACCCGACGTCGGCAAAACGCGTGCACGCCAACCCGAAGCGGCAACGAGGCTACGAGCCAGACGCCAGGTGATCAGGATCCAACCACCGCGAAGCGGCACTGTCACCCTGACACTGAGTCGAGGCTACGCCGTGGTCGGGCGGGAGGCGGGCAGCACCCACACGTTCGACTCGAGCCAGGTGCGACATCGCTCGCACGGCGCCTCCCGGTGCATGAGGATCCCCCCGAGGGTGCCGCACGCTGGGGTGTCGGCTGGAATCTCATGCACCTCGGGGTCGGTGAGGCGAGGTGCACCGGGGCTACCGCTGGGCGAGCTCCTGCAGGACCTCGGCGCGCACGTCGGCGAGACGAGTGCGCAGCAGCGACACCGTGTCGGCGTTCACCCGTCCGCGATTGGCCTGGTTGCGCAGCTCGAGGCGGATCTGCTGGCGGAACTCGGTGATCGCCAGGTCGGCCTCGTGCATGGCGCGCGTCGACTCCGCGCTCGGCTGAGGGGTCGCCGACTCGGTGGTCGCGGCCTTGCGCGCGTCGCGGGCGGCGCTCGCCAGTTCGGCCCTGAGCGTGCGCATGGCCGAGTCGACCTCGGCGCGGACGCCGTCGGCGAGGCGGCGGATCGAGTCGGTCATGTCGTCCTCGATGGCGTCGAGCTCGTGCCGACGGGACTCGAGCTCGGCGCGCCCCGCGTCGGTGATCTCGTACACCGACTTGCGGCCGTCGGTGCGCTTGGTCACGAGCCCCTCCTCCTCGAGCTTGGCGAGGCGCGGGTAGATCGTGCCGGCGCTCGGCGAGTACGTGCCGCCGAATCGGTCGGACAGGGCCTGGATCAGCTCGTACCCGTGACGGGGCTGCTCGTCGAGCAGGGCGAGCAGGTAGAGGCGCAGGTTGCCGTGGGCGAACACCGGCGGGTTCATGCCGAGGCCTCGCCGGAATCGGCGGGAGCCGTCGCCGGCTGGCGCCGGATCACCGAGATGCTGCCTGACACGCTGTTTGCGCCGAGGTCGAGCCACGTGCCCTCGAGTTCGCCCGTGACGCGCTCGAAGCCCTTGCCCAGCGTGCCCTTGATCTGCGTGTCGTCGAGCAGCAGCTTGCCGCTCACCGTGTTCACGCGGTAGCGGGCGCCGCTGCCGGGATCGAAGCGCAGGGTGAGGTCGCCCGAGACGCTGTTCGTGTCGACCCGGCTCGGGGTGCCCTTCGCGTCGAGCACCATGTCGCCCGAGACCGTGTCGACGTTGAACGAGCCGACCTCGCCGGTGACCGTCACGTCGCCCGAGACGGTGTGCGCGGTGACCCGGCCGGTGTGATCGCCGACCGAGATCTCGCCCGACACGCTCGAGCACTCGACGTCGCCCGCGTGGTTGTCGATCACGAGGTCGCCCGAGACCGCGCTGAACTTGCCGTCGTTGTCGAAGCCCGACACGAGCGCGTCGCCCGAGACGACGCCGAGCTTCATCGCGACGTGCCGCGGCGCGAGGATCGACACCTCGGCCTTGGCGCTGCCCGTGAAGCCCTTGAAGACCTCGAGGAAGTTGTCCCACCGCAGCTGCGGGTGGTCGATCTCGAGCGAGTCGCCGTCGATCCGGATCATCAGGTCCTTTCCGGTGACGTTCGATACCTCGACGCGCGCGCCGGGTTCGTCGTGCGCGATGACGTCGACCTTGCCGCCGATGAGGCTGACCTTGAGCTTGCGGACGAGTTCGAGGTCGATGACCCGGCTCTCACCGGGGTTCACGACCCACTTCTCGATGGCCATGTGCGTGCTCCTTCTGATGGACGGTTCGAGATCACGATATATCGCGTTTGGAGACAAGTCAAGATATATCGCGTTTCGTCGTCCGGCGTCGGCTGCGAGGCATCCGCTTGACCTTGACGTTACGTCAAGTTCTACGGTGGAGCCACGACGATCCGCCGTTCACGGGAGGAGGCATGGCATGGACTGGTCGATCCAGGAGATCGCGAAGCTCGCCGGCACGACGAGCCGCACGCTGCGGCACTACGACGACCTCGGCCTGCTGCCGCCGAGCCGCATCGGCGGCAACGGCTACCGCTACTACGACCGAGCGGCGCTCGTGCGGCTGCAGCGCATCCTGCTGCTGCGCGAGCTCGGCCTCGGGCTGCCGGCGATCGCCGACGTGCTCGCCGGGCAGACCGTCGAGGCCCGCGCCCTCGAGGGGCACCTCGCGTGGCTCCGGCACGAACAGGTCCGGCTGGCGCGCCAGGTCGCATCGGTCGAACGGACCATCGAGGCATTGGAGGGAGGTGAGGAGATCATGGCGAAGGACATGCTGGACGGCTTCGACCACACGCAGTACCGCGAGGAGGTCGAGGAGCGTTGGGGCCGTGACGCGTACGCCGCGGGCGACCGTTGGTGGCGCGGCATGGGCGACGACGAGCGCGCCGCGTGGAAGGAGCGCAGCGCTGCACTCGGTCGCGACTGGAACGCGGCCGCAGAGTCGGGCGTCGCGCCGGACTCCGCGGAGGCGCAGGCGCTCGCGAAGCGTCACGTCGAGTGGCTGACGGGCATCCCCGGCACGCCGGCGGGCACGCCCGGCGGCGACGTCAAGGCGTACGTGCTGGGCCTCGGCGAGATGTACGTCGCCGACCCGCGCTTCGCGGCCAACTACGGCGGCGAGCGGGGTGCGACGTTCGTGCGGGATGCGCTGGCGGTGTTCGCCGAGGCGAACCTGTAGGCGCACGCGCGCCCGCCCGGCGCTCGTGCTCCAAGTGAGGTCTCTGCGCGTGAGGCCGTTCTCGGACTTCGCTCACGCGCCGAAACCTCACTTGGAGCGGGCGAGCGACCCGGGACGGCGCGTCAGGCCTGCGCGGGCGTGGCGCCCGTGGCGGGGCGCGGGATGTCCCGGTCCCGCGCCCCGCGGCGGACCGCACGTGCGTCGCGCGCCGCGCCGGCGGCCGAACGCCGAACCGCGAAGAGCGGGATCGTCCACCCGCAGAGCGGGCCGATGAGCAGCGCGAACGCGAGCGTGCCGACGCCGACGTTGCCGCCGAGGAGGAACCCGGTGACGAGCACGGTCAGCTCGATGCCGGTGCGGACGATCCAGATCCTCCAGCCGGTGCGGCGGTGCAGGCCCGTCATGAGCCCGTCGCGCGGGCCGGGGCCGAAGTGGGCGCCGATGTAGAGGCCGGTGGCCGCGGCGAGCACGACGATGCCGCCGAAGAGCATGACGATCCGGAGCCAGAGGTCGAGGCCGGTCGGGATCATCCAGAGCGAGAGGTCGGCGAACGGGCCGACGAGCAGGGCGTTCATGAGGGTGCCGAATCCGGGCTTCTGCCGGATCGGGATCCACAGCAGCAGCACGATACCGCTCGTGATGACCGTGATGAGGCCGAAGCCGAGGCCGGTCTGCTTGGCGATGCCCTGCGTGAGCACGTCCCACGGGGCGACGCCGAGCTCGCCGCGCACGATGAGCGCGATGCCGAGCCCGTAGAGGTACAGGCCGACGACGAGCTGCACGAGGCGGCGCCCGAACACGGGCGCGGAGTCGGTGGTGCGGGGGAGTCGGAACGGCATGATGGCAATCCAATCTTCCAATTGGCCTTTCGGCAAGAAGCCAATTCGCCTAAAGTGGCCCGCACCATGGAAGCCAACCTCAGCGCCCGCGCCCTCGAGACCCTGCTCGGCGCCTGGCGCGGCGACGGCGGCAGCGCCTACCGGGCGCTCGCCGACCGCATCCGCCTCCTGATCCTCGACGGCCGGATCCCCGTCGACACCAGGCTGCCCGCCGAGCGCGACCTCGCCGAGCGGCTCGGGCTCAGTCGCACGACCGTGACAGCCGCCTACCGCGAACTGCGCGAGCAGCGGATGCTCCGCAGCATCCGCGGTTCGGGGAGCGTCGCCCGACTGCCCGGCGCACCCGCCGTCCTCCCCGTGCCGCCTGCGGCCGACTACATCGATTTCTCCAAGGCCGCGCTGCCGGCCCTGCCGTGGCTGGCGGACGTCGCGCGCGACGCGGTCGAGGACCTCCCCGCGCACCTCGGCGACTCCGGCTTCGACCCGATCGGCATCCCGCAGCTGCGCGAGGCGATCGCCGAGCGCTACACCGCCCGCGGGCTGCCGACCGACCCCGAGCAGGTCATGGTCACGCTCGGCGCGCAGCACGCCATCGCGCTGCTCTCCCGCGCTCTCGTCGGTCGCGGCGACCGCGCGCTCATCGAGGCACCGACCTACCCGCACGCGTACGAGGCGCTCCGCGCCGCGGGCGCTCGGCTCGTCACGGTCGCGACGTCGCCGCGCGACGGCGGCCCCGACGGGTTCGGCGCGGGCGACGAGGCGGGCGACCTCGTGCGCGCGATGGGCCACGCGAACCCCGTCGCGGCCTACCTCATGCCCGACTTCCACAATCCGACCGGGCGATCGCTCGGCGCCGAGTCGCGCGAGCGCGTACTCGACGCGGCCGCGCGCCAGGGCACGGTGGTCATCGCCGACGAGACGACCGCCGAGCTCGACATCGATCGCGGGCTCGCGCTCCACCCTCTCGCCGCGTACGGCCCGGCCGTCATGGTCGGCTCGGTCGGCAAGACCGTCTGGGGCGGCATCCGCGTCGGCTGGATCCGGGCCGATCGGCCCCTCATCCGCCGACTGCTCGCGGTCCGCTCGCCGGGCGACCTCGGCACGCCGATCCTCGAGCAGCTCATCGTCGCGCGGTTGCTCGCGCGCATGGACGACATCCTCGACCTGCGTCGGGAGCAGCTCCGCGCCGGCCGCGACCACCTCGAGCGACGGCTCGCCGACGCCTTCCCCGGCTGGCACGTGCCGCATGTCGACGGCGGCATCGCGACGTGGGTCGGCCTCGGCGCACCCGTCAGCTCGCAGCTCGCGCTCGCGGCCCGCACGCAGGGGCTCATCGTCGCCGCCGGCCCGCGCTTCGGCATCGACGGCGCCTTCGAACGCTTCCTGCGCCTGCCCATCTGCTACGACGCCGAGTCGACGGATGCCGCGGTGCAGGCGCTCGCGCGCGCGTGGGGCTCGCTCGCCCGCACGCCCGTCCCCGACCAGAGCGTGCTCGCCGCGGTCGTGTAGGTCGGGGCGAACGTTCACCCCTCGGCAACACGGGGTTCGCCGGGTGCGTCCAGAGTGAGCCGCGTCCCGTGTCTCCAGACCGAAGGTGATCCATGCTCTCCACCCGACCCCGCCTCCGGCGCGCCGCAGCGCCGATCCTCGTGGGCGCCATCGCCGCGGGCTGCCTCGCCGCGGCCCCTGCGACCGCGCTGCCCGTCCGCACCGCCGTCGTCGACGCGCCCCTCGAGGTCGCCACCGGCGACGCGGCGCTCACCCTCTCCCCCGTCGGCACCTACGAGACCGGGGTGTTCGACGAGTCGGCCGCCGAGATCGTCGCCGCGTACGACGGCCGGCTCTACGTCGTGAACGCCCAGGCGGGGCTCGTCGAGGTGCTCGACGTGAAGAAGCCGTCGAAGCCGAAGAAGCTCGGTGAAGTGGTGAGCGACGGCATCGCCAACTCGGTCGCGATCCGCGCCGACGGCCTCGGCGTCGTCGCGGTCGAGGATGCCGACGACAAGACGGCCCCGGGCCGCGTCGTCTTCTTCGACGCCACAAAGAAGAAGCCCCGCGTGCTCGGCTCGGTCGAGGTCGGCTCCCTGCCCGACATGGTCGCGATCTCGGAGGACGGCACCCGCGCGGTGGTCGCGAACGAGGGCGAGCCGACCGACGACTTCTCGACCGACCCCGAGGGCTCGGTCGCGGTGATCGATCTGCCCGCCACCGTGTCGGCCGCGACCCAGGACGAGGTCCGCACCGCGGACTTCCACGAGTTCGAGGAGGGCGGCTCGAAGCCGCTGCCCGAGGACGTGCGCGTCTTCGGCCCGGCCCCCGAAGCGGACCTGCCGGTCTCGCGCAACCTCGAGCCCGAGTACGTCGCCGTCGACGGCGACACCGCGTACGTCGCCCTGCAGGAGGCGAACGCGTTCGCCGTGGTCGACCTCGACTCGGCCACCGTCGAGGAGATCCGGCCGCTCGGGTTCGTCGATCACTCCGAAGCCGGACACGGCATCGACGCGTCGGACCGCGATCCCCAGGACGCGCCGACGTTCACCGTCCGCACGTTCGAGGGCCTGAAGGGCATGTACCTGCCCGACGGCCTCGTCGCGTACCAGGCGGCCGGCGAGACCTACCTGGTCTCGGCGAACGAGGGCGACGCACGCGAGTGGGGCGACTACGTCGAGCCGGCTCGAGTGAAGGACCTCGGCGACGACGGCCTCGCGCCCGTCTGCGAGACGAGCCCCGCCGCGGCGCTCACGGGTGACGCCGACCTCGGGCGCCTCAACGTCTCGACCGCGATGGGACTCAGCGCGGACGGTTCCTGCTACGAGGAGCTCTACGCGTTCGGCTCGCGGTCGTTCTCGATCTGGACGACGGGCGGCGAGCAGGTGTTCGACTCCGGCGAGGACTTCGAGCGCATCACGCACGAGGCCGCTCCCGAGTTCTTCAACTCCAACCACGGCGAGTCGAACCTCGAGGGTCGCAGCGAGGACAAGGGACCGGAGCCCGAGAGCCTCGCGATCGGCGAGGTCGACGGACGCACGTACGCGTTCATCGGCTTCGAGCGCGTCGGCGGCGTCATCGTCTACGACATCACCGACCCGGCGGCATCCACGTTCGTGGCCTACCTCAACAACCGCGACTTCTCGGTCTCGGTGGAGGACGACGGCGTCGAGCGGCTCTCGGAGGCCGGCGACCTCGGCCCGGAGGGGCTGACCTTCATCCCCGCCGAGACGAGTCCGACCGGTGCGCCGATGCTCGCGGTCGCGAACGAGGTCTCGGGCACCACGACGCTGTACGAGATCGACGCGATCTCGTAGTCGACGCGCGGCAGGCGCCCAGCAGGAGATGACGGGGCGGTGGGACGAGGTCCCACCGCCCCGTCGGGTCGCGACCCCCGGGCGCGACCGTCCGTGCCGCGGCCCGATCGTGCGGCACGGGGGATCGAGGGGCGGCCGAGCCGCCGACGGTGGACCCGGCGCCGGTAGGGCGGCGCCGGGCCGTCACCGGATCAGCGGCGCAGCGCGAACCGCCGCACGCCGACGAGCACGCCGCCCGTCAGCAGCAGGAACAGCGCCAGCCGCTGCCAGAACCCGGCGTCGACGCCCGTCGAGGCGAGCGAGCCCGAGCCGTTCGCGATGGCCGTGGTGCCCATCGCGGCGACCGTCGAGGCCGAGCCGTTCGAGCCCGAGCCCGAGCCGTCACCCGGCGTGGTCGGGTCGGTCGGGTCGGTCGGGTCGGTCGGGTCAGACGGGTCGGTCGGGTCCGTCGGGTCCGTCGGGTCGACGGGGTCGGTCGGGTCGGTCGGGTCCGTCGGGCCGCCGGGCGTCACGACCGTGGTCGAGCCCTCCGAGTGGGAGTCGCCGATGACCGAGACGGCGTTGCCGCCGATCGTGATCGGCAGGGAGAGGTCGGGCAGGATCTGGGTGCCGCCGAGGATCGAGTCCTCGCCGGTGGTCCAGGCGTCCGTTCCCGAGCCGGTGCCGGTCGTCACCACGGTGGTGGCGTCCTCCGAGAGGGAGTCGCCGATGACGGAGACGGCATTGCCGCCGATGGTGATCGGCGCGTCAACGCCGATCAGCGCCTGCGTGCCGCCGAGGATCGAGTCCTCGCCGGACGTCCAGGCGCTGCCCGAGTCATCCGTGCCCGACCCGGTCGTGACCACGGTCGTGGCGTCCTCCGAGTGGGAGTCCCCGATCACCGAGACGGCGTTGCCGCCGATGGTGACGGGTGCCTCGACGTCGACGATGCCCTGGGTGCCGCCGAGGATGGAGTCCTCGCCGGACGTCCAGGCGTCGCCCGAGCCGGAATCCGATTCGGACCCGGTCGTGACCACGGTCGTGGCGTCCTCCGAGTGGGAGCCGCCGATGACCGACACGGCGTTGCCGCCGATCGTGACGGGCGCCGACACGTCGACGATCGCCTGGCTCCCCGAGCCGATGCCGTCCTCGCCCGAGGTCACGGCGACGGGCTCCGAGGAGGCCTCGTCGTCCGTCACGACCGCGGTCGTGGCATCCGTCGACTCGGAATCGCCGATGACCGACAGCGCGTTGCCGGCGATCGTGACGGGCAGGTCGATCGAGATCCCCACCTGCGTGCCGGAGAGGAGGCCGTCCTCCCCGGAGGATTCGGTGGCGTGCGCTACACCGGCGCCGAGGAGCATGAGCCCCCCGGTGAAGAGGGCCGCGGTGAGCGCCCTCGAGACGTACTTCTGCATGGTGAATGCTCCTGACTGATTGGGTGTGATTCCGCTCGCGGGCGCGAGCGGCGACCGTGTCCGCCTGCGATGAGGCGGAGCGGCACCCGTCAGTCAGGGGTGGTGTCGGTCTCGAAGACCGGCGACGACGGCAGTGCGTCGTCGACCGCGGAGAGCACGAGCGACGCGAGCGCGTCGAGTTCGATGGCGCCGAGCCCCGCGTCGGAGCCTGAGGCGGTTCCGGAACCGGAACCTGAGGCGCTGCTGCCGCCTGCGGGCGCGCCCGACCCGAGCGGCGCCTCGGCGCCGCGGGGAGCGTTCGAGGGCGCGAGCGTGCCGCCGGAGGCCGCGGGCGGTCCGACGTCGAAGGCGGTGACGGATGCTGCTGCCCCCACGTCGTCGGACGTGATCGACGCTGAACCGGGTGGCCCGCCCTCGGCGGGGACTTGCCCCGCCGTGGCATCCGATGCCGGGTCGCCGAGTCCACCGGGTGGCGCGACCACCACAGGCTCGTCGGCGTCGCCCGGAAGCGGCCGCGACGGCAGGAGCCCGTCGTCGGGGAGCGGCCCGAGGTCGCCGACCACCACGTCGAGCGTGTCGTCGACGGTGCCGACGACCGGACCGAGCACGCCGCCCAGCGCGTCGTCGCCGACGACGGCGCCGAGCAGGGGCAGCGATCCGACGACGCCGTCGAGCGTGTCGACGAGCGGGGTCGTGATCGTGCCGACCGGGGCGTCGCTCGCGGCGTCCGAGACGAGCGAACCGGCCTCCGACACGACCTCCACGACGGTGTCGTCGACGGCGTCGACCGTGCCGCCGACGGCGGGCACGAGCGATTCGACCGGCTCGGCCACCTGCTCGACGACCGGCGCGACCGGCGCCGGCGCGGCATCCGTCACGCTGTTCGACACGGTGTCGACCGTCGCCACGACGGGCTCGAGCACGGGCTCGACCACCTGCTCGACGACCCCGTCGACCGTCTCGTCGACCACGCCGACGACCGAGCCCACGGTGCCGAGCAGGCCGTTCGGCCGTTCGTCGGCGGAGGCGCTCGACGGCGACGCGACGAGGCTGACGACGACCCAGGCGGCGGCGAGGCCGGTGCCGAGCAGGAGGGCGCGCACGAGCGGAACCGTGCGGTCCACCGCGGCCGTTCGCATCCGCACCCCCAGGCGTCTCGGACAGGCGTCGTGGTTCGGACCATACCCCGGATGGGGGTCAAGGGTCCACACCTCGCCCGGCGCGCTTCACAGGTTCCCGTTATCCGGACGCCCCCGTCCGCTGCGAGAATCGAACCCATGTCCCTCCTCGCCAGGCTCAGCATGCGCAACCGCGCCCTCATCGCGCTCGTCACCGTCGTCGTCGCGATCTTCGGCGGCATCGCGCTGAACGGGCTGAAGCAGGAGCTGGCGCCGTCGATCCAGCTGCCGCAGCTGTCGATCATCACCGCGTACCCGGGCGCCTCGCCCGATGTCGTCAATGCGGATGTCTCGACCCCGATCGAGACGGCGATCCAGGGCATCACCGGGCTCGAGTCCACGTCGACCACGAGCTCGACCGGCGTCTCGCGCGTCGTCGCGAGCTTCACGTTCGGCACCGACCTCGCCTTCGCCGAGCAGAAGCTGCTGTCGTCGGTGAACCGCATCGCGCCGACCCTGCCGGAGGACGTCGATCCGCAGGTCGTCGCGTTCAGCTTCGACGACCTGCCCGTGATGGCGGTCGCCGTGACGGGCGCCGAGGACGTGTCGACGCTCTCCGACGAGATCCGGCGCACGACGCTCCCCGAGCTGCGCGACATCGACGGCGTCAGCGATGCCGCCCTCGTGGGCGACCGCGGCCAGCGGGTCGTGATCACGCCGGATGTCGCCGAGCTCGCGACCTACGGCTTGACGACCCAGGCGATCCGCGACGCGCTGCAGCAGAACGGCGTGCTCCTGCCCGCCGGGCAGATCACCGAAGGCGACTCCACGTTCGCCGTGCAGGCCGGGACGCGTCTCGGCAGCGTCGAGGATCTCAGCGCACTCCCGCTCATCGGCGGAACCGAGCAGCAGCCGGTGCCCGACGGGACGCTCCCGGACGGCACGCTGCCGGGTGGCACGCTCCCCGACGGCACGCTGCCCGACGGGACCGGGACGGACACGGGCGCCGACGGCACCGAGACGGGCACCGACGGCACGGGCGCGCTCCCCGGAGCGGACGGCACGACCGCCACGGTCGCCGTGCCCGTCGCGCTGACGATCGGCGACGTGGCATCCGTCGAGCTCACCCAGAACCCCGAGACGAGCATCTCGCGCGTGAACGGCGAGCCCGCGCTCGCGATCTCCATCACGAAGCTGCCGTCGGCGAACACCGTCGAGGTCTCGAACGCGGTCGCCGCCGCGCTCCCCGACCTGCAGGCCTCGCTCGACACGACCAACCCGGGCACCGAGTTCACCGTGGTCTTCGACCAGGCGCCGTACATCGAGAAGTCGATCGAGTCGCTCGCCGTCGAGGGCATGCTCGGCCTCGTCTTCGCCGTGCTCGTGATCCTGGTGTTCCTGATGTCGGTGCGCGCGACGCTCGTCACCGCGATCTCGATCCCGACGTCGGTGCTCATCACGCTGATCGGGCTGCAGGCCGCCGACTACACGCTGAACATCCTGACCCTCGGCGCGCTCACGATCTCGATCGGACGCGTCGTCGACGACTCGATCGTCGTCATCGAGAACATCAAGCGGCACCTCGTCGCGGGCGTCGACAAGGCGTCGACGATCGTGCACGCCGTGCGCGAGGTCGCCGGCGCCATCACGGCGTCGACGATCACGACGGTCGCGGTGTTCCTGCCGATCGCGCTCGTCGAGGGCGTCACGGGCGAGCTGTTCCGTCCGTTCTCGCTGACGGTGACGATCGCGCTGCTCGCGTCGCTCCTCGTCTCGCTCACGATCGTGCCGGTGCTCGCCTACTGGTTCCTGAAGCCGGCGAAGCCGCGCAAGGGCCAGACCGAGGCCGATGCCGCGGCCGAGGCCGCCTTCGTCGACGAGGTGCAGGTCGCGCCCGAACCGGCGCGCGCCGCCGCCGCACCCGCGGCGCCCGTCGCCGCCGCGCCGTCCACGCTCTCGAGCGACGACGTCTGGCTTGCGCCCGAGCTGCGCGACGCGGACGGGTCGACCGGGCTCGGGTCGACGGCGACCGCGACCGCCGCGCCCGCCGCGCCCGTCGCCGTCGCGGCGGCGCCGTCCGCTCCTCCCACCGGCTCCACGCCGCCGCAGGACGAGCTCGAGCACCCCTCGCGACTGCAGAAGGGCTTCCTGCCGATCCTCTCGTGGACCCTGAAGCACTCCGCCGTGACGATCATCGTCGCCGTGCTCATCCTGGGCGGCACCGTCGCGCTGGCGCCGTTCATGAAGACGAACTTCCTCGGCGACAGCGGGCAGAACACGTTCCGCGTCACGCAGGAGCTCCCCGTGGGCTCGAGCCTCGAGTACATGGCGGCCGCATCCGAGCCCGTCGAGGAGGCGATCCGCGGCGTCGAGGGCGTCGAGACGGTGCAGACCTCGATCGGCAACTCGACCGGCGGCGGCGCGCTCGCCGCGTTCGGCGGCGGCGGGAACACCGTCGCCTACAACGTCACGACCGACGACGACGCCGACCAGGTCGCCCTCCAGGAGGAGGTCCGGGCGGAGCTCGCCGACCTCGAGGACGCCGGCGAGATCACGCTCGCCGCGCAGAGCGGCTTCGGCGCCTCGAACGACATCGAGGTCGACATCACGGCGGCGAACGATGAGGACCTCCGCGCAGCGACCGACGCGGTCGTCGAGGAGCTCTCGGGCCTCGACTCGCTGACGCAGGTCACGTCGAACCTGGAGTCCTCGCAGCCGTACGTGGCGATCGAGGTCGACCGCGCCGCGGCCGCCGAGGCCGGCTACTCCGAGGTCGCGCTCGGCACCGTCGTGTCGGCGGCCATGCAGCCGCAGTCGGCGGGATCGATCGTGATCGACGAGCAGACCCTGACGATCTACCTCGCCTCCGACGAGCCGCCGACCTCGCTCGACGGGCTGCGGGCGCTCGAGGTGCCCACGCCGACCGGCACGGTGCGCCTCGACGAACTCGCCACGGTCGAAGAGGTCGAGGGGCCGTCATCCGTCACGACCGTGCAGGGCCTGCGCAGCGCGACCGTGGCCGCGACGCCCGCCGGTGACGACCTCGGCACCGCGAGCGCCGAGGTGCAGACCGCGGTCGCGGCCGTCGACCTGCCCGAGGGCACGTCGGCCTCGCTCGGCGGCGTCACCGCCGACCAGCAGGAGTCGTTCTCGCAGCTCGGGCTCGCGCTCCTCGCCGCGATCCTCATCGTCTACGTCGTCATGGTCGCCACGTTCCGCTCGCTGCTGCAGCCGCTGCTGCTGCTCGTGTCGGTGCCGTTCGCGGCGACGGGCGCCATCCTGCTGCAGGTCGTCACCGGGATCCCGCTCGGCGTCGCCTCGCTCGTCGGCGTGCTCATGCTCGTCGGCATCGTCGTCACGAACGCGATCGTGCTCATCGACCTCGTGAACCAGTACCGCGACCGCGGCATGACCGTGCGCGATGCGCTGCTGCACGGCGCCTCCCGCCGACTCCGGCCGATCCTCATGACGGCGCTCGCGACGATCTTCGCGCTGCTGCCGCTCGCGCTCGGCATCACGGGCAGCGGCGGATTCATCTCGCAGCCGCTCGCGCTCGTCGTGATCGGCGGTCTCCTGTCGTCGACCGTGCTGACGCTGCTCGTGCTGCCCTCGCTCTACGACCTCGTCGAGGGCGGGCGCGAGCGTCGGCGCGAGAAGCGCGCCGCGAAACGTGCGGCGGCGGAGGAATCGGGCCTCGCGCCCGCGATGGCGGGGGCGGCACCGGCGGTCGTCGCGGAGCCGGAGCCCGAGGTCGACGCGGAGAGCCGCCCGGACGTCGATGCCGGGTCGGACGCCGGTTCGGAGGTCGACGCCGGGTCGGACACGGACGCCGAAACCGGCTCGGACGCCAGCGCCGGCTCGGACACCGGCACCGCTTCCTCGGTCACGGACTCCGACTCCGACTCCGACCCGGGCGCGGGCCGCGACGACGACCCCGACGCCGACGACCCCGACGCCGACGCCGGCCAGAAGCCCCTCAGCTGACGGGCCGGTCCGGCGTCGCCGGCTCGAGCCGCACGATGACCGCCTTCGACACGGGCGTGTTGCTCTCCTCGGCGGCGCTCGCGAGCGGCACCAGCACGTTGGCCTCCGGGAAGTACGCGGCCGCGCAGCCGCGCGCCGTCGGGTAGGCGACGACGCGCTGGTTCGGCAGGCGCCGGTCGGGCTCGCCCGGCCACTCGCTCACGACGTCGACGCGCTGGCCATCGGCGAGGCCGAGCTCGGCGAGGTCGTCGGGGTGCACGAACACCACGTCCCGCCCCTTGCGGATGCCGCGGTACCGGTCGTTCAGGCTGTAGATCGTCGTGTTGAACTGGTCGTGCGAGCGGAGCGTCTGCAGGATGAGCCGGCCCTCCGGTCGCTCGAGGTGCTCGAGCTCGTTGACGGTGATCATCGCCCGGCCGGTCGGGGTGTCGAAGCGGCGCTCGTCGCGCGGGCCGTTCGGCAGGACGAACCCGCCCTTCCGCCGCACGTCGTCGTTGAACGACTCGAACCCGGGCACGACGCGCGCGATGCGGTCGCGGATCAGGTCGTAGTCGCGCTCGAACGCACGCCACGGGATGTCGTGGCGGTCGCCGAGCGTCGCTTCGGCGAGCCGGCAGACCATCGCGACCTCCGAGAGCAGCCCGTCGGCGACGGGAGGGATGGCGCCGTGGCTCGCGTGCACGGCGCACACGCTGTCCTCGACCGACACGAACTGGGGCCGGCCGTCCTGGAGGTCGATCTCCGTCCGGCCGAGGGTCGGCAGGATGATCGCCTCCTCGCCCGTGACGACGTGCGATCGGTTGAGCTTCGTCGAGACCTGCACCGTGAGCTTCGCGCCGCGCATGGCCCGCTCCGCGGCATCCGTGTCGGAGATCGCGCCGACGAAGTTGCCGCCCATCGCGACGAACACGTCGATGTCGCCGCGCTGGAGGCCCAGCACGGTCTGCAGCGAGTCGGCGCCGCGCTCGCGCGGCACGGGGAAGTCGAACTCGGCCTCGAGCGCCGCGAGGAACCGCTCGGGCATCATCTCCCAGATGCCCATCGTGCGGTCGCCCTGCACGTTGCTGTGGCCGCGGACGGGCGACGCGCCCGCGCCCGGCTTCCCGATGTTGCCGCGCAGCAGCAGGAGGTTCACGATCTCGCGGATGGTCGCGACGGCCTTCCGCTGCTGGGTGAGGCCCATGGCCCACGTGATGATCACGCGGTCGGCGGCGAGGTAGTCGGCCGCCAGCGCGTCGATCTCGTCGACCGCGAGCCCGGTCGCCGCCGCGACGGCCGCCTCGTCGAGGTCGGCGAGGTGCGCCCGGAATGCCTCGAGCCCCATCGTGTGCCGATCGAGGAAGTCGTGGTCGAGCACCGTGCCGGGCGCAGCGTCCTCGGCGTCGAGCACGCGCCTCGAGACCGCCTGCAGCAGCGCCATGTCGCCGCCCGAGCGGACCTGCAGGAAGCGGTCGGCGATCGCCGTGCCCTTCCCGAGGAGGCCGCGGACCTTCTGCGGGTTCTTGTAGCGGATGAGTCCGGCCTCGGGCAGCACGTTGACGCTCACCACGCGCCCGCCCGCACGCTTGGTCTCCTCGAGCGCGGTGAGCATGCGCGGATGGTTCGTGCCCGGGTTCTGGCCCATGACGATGACGAGGTCGGCCTTCGCGAAGTCGTCGTAGTGAACCGTCGACTTGCCGACGCCGATCGTGGAGAGCAGGGCCGTGCCGGTCGACTCGTGGCACATGTTCGAGCAGTCGGGGAGGTTGTTCGTGCCGAGCGCGCGCACGAACAGCTGGTACAGGAACGCGGTCTCGTTCGCCGTGCGGCCGCTCGTGTAGAACGCGGCGCGGTCGGGGGAGTCGAGTGCGTTGAGGCGGTCGGCGATGATCCGGAACGCGTCGTCCCACGAGATCGGCTCGTAGTGGTCGGACCCGGCGGGCTTGTGCACGGGCTCGACGAGCCGGCCCTGCTGGCCGAGCCAGTACTCGTCACGCCCCTGCAGCGACGTGAGCGAGTGCTCGCGCCAGAACTCGCGGGGCACGGTGACCGGGGTCGCCTCCCAGGTCGTCGCCTTCATGCCGTTCTCGCAGAACTCGAGCACGTTGCGGTGGCTCGGGTCGGGCCACGCGCAGCTCATGCAGTCGAACCCGTCCTGCTGGTTGATGGCGAGCGCGAGCCGTGCGGTGCGCGAGAGGCCCATGCGCGCGAGCGCGGGCTCCATGGAGTGCAGGATGCCGGGCACGCCGACGGCCCAGTCCTTGGGATGCCCGACCTCGAGGTCGGGGTACGGCTCGGTCGTGCGACCGTCGGCACGGTCCGCCATCAGCTCGCCTCCGCCCGCTGCGGTGCGGCGGTCGCGTAGGCCCCAGCATCGGATGCCGCGGGGGCATCGTATGGCGCGGCGATGCGCTCCTCGCCTGCATAGACGACCATCGAGTCGCCGCGCAGGAACCCCACGAGGGTGAGGCCGGATGCCGCGGCGTGCTCGACCGCGAGCGACGACGGTGCCGACACGGCCGCGAGCACCGGGATGCCGGCCATCGTCGCCTTCTGCGCGAGCTCGAAGCTCGCGCGACCCGAGACCTGGAGGACGGTGCCGCGGAGCGGCAGCAGCCCCTCGCGTGCCGCCCAGCCGATCACCTTGTCGACGGCGTTGTGGCGCCCCACGTCCTCGCGCAGCACGAGCAGCTCGCCCGTGCGGCCGTCGAAGAGGGCAGCCGCGTGCAGGCCGCCCGTGCGCTCGAAGATCGCCTGCCCGGCGCGGAGCCGGTCGGGGAAGCCGGCGAGCCGGGCCGGGTCGAGGCGGAGGTCGTCGCCGGCGACGTCGTACGCCGACCGCGTCCGGACGGCGTCGATGCTGGCCTTGCCGCAGACGCCGCACGAACTCGTCACGGTGAAGTTTCGCTCGGTCGAGGCATCCGGTGCCGGTACCCCCGGAGCGAGACCCACGTCGAGCACGTTGTAGGTGTTCTCGCCCGGCGTGCCGCAGTGGATGGCGGCGGCGACCTGGTCGCCGCGCGAGACGACGCCCTCGGAGACGAGGAAGCCCGTGGCGAGGTCGACATCGTGCCCGGGGGTGCGCATCGTGACGGCGAGCCGTCGCCCGCCGACCCGGATCTCGAGCGGTTCCTCGACCGCGAGGTGGTCGTCGCGGCGTGAGGTCGAACCGCCGACCGTGATCCGTGTGACCCGCGTCCTCGCGGTGATCCTGCCCATGCTCCCTGCCTATCACGAGCCGCGCGGGGTCGCGCGATCTACAGTGAATCCGTGGGCGTGGTCGATGCGGTGATCCTCATGGGCGGTCGCGCCGAGCGGCTCGGCGGCATCGCCAAGGGCGACCTGCGCGTCGACGGGCGCACGCTGCTCGAGCGGGTCGTGGCGGCCGCCGGGATGGCGCGGCAACGCGTGGTCGTCGGCGATGTGGGCGCCTCAGCGCTGCCCGTCGACGTGATCGTGGTGCGCGAGGAGCCGCCGTTCTCGGGGCCCGCGGCCGCGGTCGCGGCGGGCGTGGCCGCGCTGCCGTCGCGGGCCGGCGCCGAGGGGGAGGATGCCGCCGCCGACGATGCCGCCGCCGACGCCGTGCTGCTGCTCGCGGGTGACCTCCCGTTCGTCGCCGACGCGATCGCGCCGCTGCTCGCGGCGTTCGAGGGGGCGGATGCCGCCGGTGCCGACGGTGCGATGGCCGTCGACGAGGCCGGGCGAGCGCAGTACCTGACCGCCGTCGTCCGGCGCGCCGCGCTCGACGATGCGATCGCCGCGGCCGGCCCGCTTGAGGGTGCATCGATGCGCCGATTGGTCGCCGCGTTGCGACTCGTCGACGTCGCGCTTCCCGGACGCGCGACGATGGACGTGGACACGTGGGCCGACGCGCGCGCCGTCGGAGCGACGGCGGGGGAGGCCGACGGCACGGATGAGCGGTCGCGCAGCGCGATCGGCACCGCGCCGGGCACCACGACGGAAGGAGCATCGACATGAGCGACCAGGACGACCTGCACCGGGTGCTGTCCGACTGGGCGGACCGCGTGCGTGCCGAACTCGACATCGCGGGTGCCCCGCTCGACCTCGACCTCGTGCTCGGCGTCGCCGGCGTGGCCGCGCACGCGGTGGTCCGGCCTGCCGCCCCCGTGACGACGTACCTCGCGGGCTACGCCGCCGGCCTCGCTGCCGCCGCGGGTGCCGATCCGGATGCCGCCGCGGCCGACGCGCTGGAGCGTGCACGCCGGCTCGCCGGCTCGTGAGCAGGTCCGTCGCGTTCAGCGAGGCGCGCGCGCTCGCGCGGTCGGCCGCGCCCGCGCCCGCGACCGAACGGGTGCCGCTCGCGGAGGCGCTCGGTCGCGTGCTCGCCGAACCGCTCGTCACCGCCATCCCACTGCCGCACTTCGCGTCGGCCGCGATGGACGGCTGGGCCGTGTGCGGTCCGCCGCCGTGGCGGTTGCGTGCGGACACCGGTGACGATGCCGCCGGTCCGGCAGCCGCCGGCGTCCCGGCCGCCGCGTCGCCGGCGGGGCTCGAGGCCGGCGAGGCCGTCGAGATCGTGACGGGCGCCCCGGTGCCGCCGGGCGCCGACGCCGTGCTCCGCGTCGAGGCCGGGCGGGTCGTCGAGGGCATCCTCGAACCCGTCGGCGAGACCGGACGGCACGACGTCGACGGTCGGCGGCACATCCGGCCGGCCGGTGCCGAGGCGGCGATCGGCGATCGCCTGCTCGAGGCCGGCGCGGTCCTGACGCCACCGCGCATCGCGCTCGCGGCTGGGACCGGCGCCGACGACCTCGCCGTGCGGCGCCGGCCGCGCGTGGCGCTCATCCTCACGGGCGACGAGGTCGTCGAGTCTGGAGTGCCGGAGTCGGGGCAGGTGCGCGACAGCTTCCGCGTGGCCATCCCGGCCGCCCTGCACGCGCTCGGGGCCGAGGTCGTGGCCGTGCACCGCGTCGGCGACGACGAGCCCACGACCCGCGTCGCCCTCGTGGCCGACGACGTCGACCTCGTCGTGACCACCGGCGGCACGGGCCGCTCGAGCGCCGACCACGTCCGCACCGCGCTCGCCGCAGACGGCGCCGACCTCGTGGTGCCCGGCCTCGCGACGCGGCCCGGTGGGCCGACGCTGCTCGCGCGCCTTCCCGACGCCGGCGGTCGCCTCGTGCTCGGCCTGCCGGGCAACCCCCTCGCCGCGATGCTCGGCCTCGTCGCGCTCGGCGCGCCGCTCCTCGCCGCGTGGACCGGGACGGAGGCCGCCTCGCGCACGGTCGCCGCGGCTCGCGCCCTGCCCGGCCGCGCGCACTCCACCGGCCTCGTGCCGGCGACGGTCGCCGGCGCGGCGGCGACCCCGGTCGCGCACCTCGGCTCGGGGATGCTCCGCGGCCTGGCAATGGCCGACGTCGTGCTCGTCGTCCCCCCGGGCGGCGTCGCGGAGGGCGCATCCGTCGAAGCGCTGCCCCTGCCCTGGTCGGGGTGACGACCGGGCCGACCCTCCAACGGATGGTCCGCCCGTCGCCTGGGTGCCCGAGTCGTCACCGGATATCTCGCACCGTCATCGTGGGGCCGTGGTTCCGGCACACGAACCCTCAACGCACGAGGGAGAAAAGGAGAACGGGACCACCTTTCTCCCACCTTCAGGAGTCGATCCCTCATCGCGTCTACCGGATGCCATCGTGCTTCGGACAACGTCTACCGGGATTGAGCCGGCGCGATCAGCTGCCGCGGTCGACATCCCCGGGACCGGAACCAGAGGTCGGCCACGCCCCGCAGCGGGCGGCTCGGCCGCGCGTCGGCGGCGGGTGGCAGGATCGGGGCATGGAACGCACCGATCGAGACGTCGACGACTTCCTGGCGGCACTCGGGGGCGACCGGGCCGACGCGATGCGCGAGCTCGACCGCGTCATCTCCGCCGAACTCGCCGGGCTCGAGCGCGTGCTGTGGCGGGGCGTGTTCTGGGGCGGCACCGAGCAGTCCATCATCGGCTACGGCGCGATCACCCAGCCTCGCCCGAAGGGCGGCGCGGTCGACTGGTTCCTCGTCGGGCTCGCCGACCAGGCGAAGCACCTGAGCATCTACGTGAACGCCGCAGAGGAGGGCGCCTACCTGGTCCAGCGTCACGCGTCCGAACTCGGGCGGGTGAAGGTCGGGTCCGCCGCGATCGGGGTTCCGAGCCTCGATCGACTCGACCTCGAGGCGTTCGTCCGGGTGCTCCGGAGGGCGCGGGAATTGACGCCCGACGTGCGCTGAGACGCGTGGCGGTCGGCAGCGCGAGCCGTCGCCTGAGCGGTTCGCCCGCGGTTCACCGAAGCTTCACCCTCCCGTCGCATCGTGCCCACCCCGAGGCATGGGCCGACTCCGTACGGTCGTTGCATGTCCACCGAGGTGCCGCTCCACGAGCGGGTGCACGACACCCTGCGCGAGCGCATCGGCCGCGGCGACTGGTCCGCGGGCATGCGGCTGCCGAGCGAAGCGGCGCTGTGCCGCGAGTTCGGCACGAGCCGCGGTCCGGTGCGCCGCGCGCTCGCCGTACTGCGCGAGGAGGGCTACGTCGTCGGCGGTCGTGGCCGGCCGCCGCTCGTCGGACGCGTCGTGCCGACGCAGCCGTTCTCGACCTTCACCTCGTTCACCGAGTGGGCGCGCGCGATCGGCCGGCAGCCCGGACAGCGCACGCTCGAGGCGGGCACGCGACCCGCGCCGTCGACCGTCGCCGGGTTCCTCGGGCTCGACGAGGGCGCCACGGTCACCCAGGTCGTGCGCGTGCGCCTGCTCGACGGCGTGCCGACGATGGTCGAACGCAGCTCGTTCCCGCCCGAGATCGGCGCGCTGCTCGACGACCTCGACGGCGATCGCGGGTCGCTGCACGCGCACCTCGTGGCGCGCGGGGTCGACCTGCGGCGAGCGCGGCACACGATCGACGCAGTCGCCGCCAACCCGCTCGATTCCGAGGTGCTCGAGGTCGACGCCGGCAGCCCGCTCCTCCGCGAGCGTCGGATCACGTTCGACTCGGCCCGCCGTCCGCTCGCATACGCCGACGATCGCTATCGGCCCGAGCTCGCGACCTTCACCATCGAGAACGAGGTCGACCGCCGCACGCCGCTCACCCGGTCGCACCCGACCGAGGCGGTGCGATGATCACCCTGGCCGTGCTGGCGTTCGAGGGTGCGGTGGTCCGGCGGTCGACGGATGCCGCGGCGCCGCCGCAGCTCGTCAAGGGTGTCGAGTCGACGCTCGCCGAGCTGCGCCGCCGGGGCGTGCGCGTCGTGCTCGTGTGCGAGGGGCCGCACCGCACCGCGGTCGACAGGCTCGCTGGCCTCGGCTGGTCGGTGTCCGACGACCTGCGCGCGCCGCGCGCCGTCGACGCCGTCGTGGCCGTCGACGACGTGGCATCCGCCCCGCCCGCGCCCTTCGCCGTGCATCACGCGATGGAGCTCGCCGGCACGCTCGACGTGCGGCAGGTGCTCGTGGCCGGCGACTCGATCGCGATGCTCGAGGCGGGCCGGGCGGCCGGGGCCGGGTGGGTCGTCGGGGTCCTGAGCGGTGCGGCGCGGCGGCCGGAGCTTGCGTCGGTGCACCACGACGCGATCCTCTCCGACGTGAACGACCTCGTCGCGCTCGCGGTGCCTGCGGCCCCCGCGCGCTGAGCCCGGGCTGTCCTCCTAGCCCACGTGGGGGCCGAGCGGCGTGCCCTGGTGGAACAGCATCCGCGGCCGGTCCCCGGCGATCCGCCAGAGCGAGCTGCGCCGGCTCCGCATGCCGTCGGCGTCGAGCGTGTAGGTCAGCAGTGCGAGATCGGGTGCGACCAGCTCGACGTGCTCGCCGGTGACGACGGCCGACTGCACGTCGACCGCGTCGGGCCCGGTCATCACGTCGATGAGCTCGTCCCGAGTCCACAGCCGCCCGCTGCGGCCGATCTCGCGAAAGGACTCGTGGAGCAGGTCTTCCAGCGCCGTGGGGTCGCGCCGGGTCTCGGGCTCGAGCAGTCGGCGTTCGGCTCCGGTCACGAGCACGGCGATGGACTCGTCTTCCATGCCGCGAGCCTACGCCGTCGGCCGCGCAGCCGGTTCGCATCGCGGCAGCCGGGGCGACGGCGCGACCGGCGGACGGGTCGACGGGTCGACGGGCCCACGGGTCGTTCGACCGTTGCGCCCCGTCCGCGCGCCTGCGCACGATGGACCCATGGCGACCCCCCGCGACTTCGATCCGGCCTGCGAGGATCCGGTCGAGGTCGCGGGACGGCTGAGCGTCGACCCCGACACCGGGCTCGACGCGGCCGAGGCGGATGAGCGGCTCCGCACCCATGGGCCCAACGAGCTCAGGCCCGCCAGGCGGGTGCCGCTGTGGCGCCGGGCGGTCGCGCAGCTCGCGGACCCGCTCATCCTGCTCCTCCTCGCCGCGGTCGTCGTGTCGGTCGTCGCGTGGATCGTCGAGGGGGCGCACGGCTGGCCGATCGACGCGCTCGTGATCGTCGCGATCATCGTGCTGAACGCCGTGCTCGGGCTGGTGCAGGAGTCGCGGGCCGAGAAGGCCGTCGCGGCGCTCGCCGTGATGACGCGCGCCCATTCGACGGTGCTGCGCGACGGCGAGCTCCGGACCGTGACGAGCGACGCCCTGGTGCCCGGCGACGTGCTCGCGCTCGCCGAGGGCGACCGGGTCGGCGCCGACGCGAGGCTCGTGCGGGCGAACGCGCTGCGTGTGGCCGAGGCATCCCTCACGGGCGAGAGCGTGCCCGTCGAGAAGGACCCGGCGACGCTCGGGCAGCGCGTGCCGCTCGGCGACCGGCGCGACATGGTGTTCGCGGGCACCGCGGTCAGCCGCGGCACCGGGCGCGCGATCGTGACCGAGACGGGCATGGCGACCGAGATGGGCGCGATCGCGACCATGCTCGACGAGACGGTCGAGGAACCCACGCCGCTGCAGGTCGAGGTCGCGCACCTCGGCCGCATGCTCGGTCGCATCGTCGTCGCGATCGCGATCGTCGTGATGCTGACGGTGACGATCGTGCAGGGCGTCGACACGGCCGCCGGGTTCGTGACCGTGCTGCTGCTCGGCGTCTCGCTCGCGGTGGCGGCCGTGCCAGAGGGCCTCCCGGCGATCATGTCGCTCGTGCTCGCGCTCGGCGTGCAGCGGATGGCGCGCCGCAACGCCGTGGTCAAGCAGCTCTCGAGCGTGGAGACCCTCGGGTCGGCATCCGTCATCTGCACCGACAAGACCGGCACGCTGACGACGAACCAGATGACGATCCAGCGCGTCGTGACGGCTTCGGGCGTCGTCGACCTCGCGGGCGTCGGCTACGCCCCGGTGGGCGCCGCGACCTCGAAGGGGCGGGAGCTCGGCGACGGGCCGCTCCGCACCGAGGCGCAGCTCGTGCTCGGCGCAGGGTCGCTCGTCAACGACGCCCAGCTCGCCGAGCACGACGGGGTGTGGGAGATCGAGGGCGACCCGACCGAGGCGGCGTTCCTCGTCGCCGCACGGAAGGTCGAGGGCACGGCCGAGGAGGCGGCCCGCTACGGCCGCGTGGGCGAGGTGCCGTTCAGCTCGGAGCGCAAGATGATGTCGACCGCGCACCGCCACGAGGGCGGCGACGTCGTCGTGCTCAGCAAGGGCGCGCCCGACGTGCTCCTGCAGCACTGCACACGCCTGCAGGTCGGCGACCGGATCGTGCCGCTCGACCCGGTGCGTCGCGCCCATGCGCTCGCCGAGATCGAGGCGCTCTCGGAGGAGGCCTTCCGCACGCTCGCGGTCGCCTATCGCCCGGCGCCCGAGCTCGCGGTCGGGCTCCCGGCCGGCACGGTGCCGACGGATGCCGCGGGGCCCGACGAGATCGCCGAGGAGGACCTCGTCTACGCGGGGGTCGTGGGCATCATCGACCCGCCGCGCCCCGAGGTGCGACCCGCGATCGCCGAGGCGCGCGCCGCCGGCATCCGCGTCGTCATGATCACCGGCGACCACCCGGCGACGGCCGCACGGATCGCGCGCGACCTCGGGATCATCGGCGAGGACGGCATCGCGCTCCCGGGCGCGCGCCTCGACGGCATGGACGAGCGGCAGCTCCGCGACGCGGTGCGGACGGTGTCGGTGTTCGCGCGCGTCGCGCCCGAGCACAAGCTCCGCATCGTCGACGCGTTGCAGGCCGAGGGGCTCATCGTCGCGATGACGGGCGACGGCGTGAACGACGCGCCCGCCCTGAAGTCGGCCGACATCGGCATCGCGATGGGCATCACGGGCACCGAGGTCACGAAGGAGGCGGCGAAGATGGTGCTCGCCGACGACGACTTCGCGACCATCGTGCACGCCGTCCGCGAGGGCCGGGTGATCTTCGACAACATTCGGAAGTTCCTGCGCTACCTCCTCTACTCGAACATGGGCGAGGTGCTCACGGTGTTCCTCGGCGTCGTGTTCGCGGGGGCGCTCGGCTTCGCCGGGGCCTCCGATGAGGCCGTCGTGCTGCCGCTCCTCGCGACCCAGATCCTCTGGATCAACCTCGTCACCGATTCGGGGCCCGCACTCGCGATGGGCGTCGACCCCGAGGTCGACGACGTGATGGCGCGGCCGCCGCGCGGCCTGCACGACCGCGCGATCGACCTCGGCATGTGGGTCGGCATCGCGACGACGGGCGTCGTGATCGCGATCGCGACCCTGCTCACGATGGACGCCTTCCTGCCCGGCGGGCTGATCCCCGGCGGCACCGACACGTTCGAGACCGCGCGCACGGCCGGGTTCACGACCCTCGTGTTCGCGGGGCTCTTCACCGCGTTCAACGCTCGGTCGGCGACCTCGAGCGCGTTCCGGGCGGTCTTCGCGAACCGCTGGCTGTGGGGCGCGGTCGCACTCGCCGTGGTGCTCCAGGTCGCGGTCGTGTCGTGGGCGCCGCTGCAGGTCGCGTTCGGCACGGCACCGCTCGATGCCGCGCACTGGGCGGTGTGCGTGGCGATGGCGTCGTCGGTGCTGTGGGTGGAGGAACTGCGCAAGCTCGGCATCCGCGCGGTCGCGCGTCGGCGTGCGGCGCGCGACTCCGGTGCCGGGTCGGCGGACGCGAGCGCCGGGGCGCGTGCGTCCGGGATCGCAGACACCCGCCGACGCTGAACCGTGGGCCGGCGGCATCCGTCGTCGCTATCGTCTGCAGCATGACCGAGGCAGCCGCACTCTCGCACGATCCGCTCTGGCCGCGAGCCGGCGACTGGCCCGCGTTCGAGACGATGGCGGATGGCGCGCGCGCCGCGCTCGCGATCGTCGGCGTGCCCGCGTGGCGCACGTCGCTGTCTCCCACGGCGGCGCACGCGACGCCCGCCGCGATCCGCGCCGCGCTGCGGCGCTACAGCCCGGCACTCGTGCCCGACCGCTCGCGGGACCCGCTGAACTTCCCGCTCGCGGGTGGGACGGATCTCGGCGAGCTGACGCTCGTCGACGCGGGCGACGTCGAGGAGCCCGACGGCGAGGCCGGCGAGGCGCGCACGCGTGCCCGCGTCGGCGAGGTGCTCGCCGCGTCCGAGGCCCTCGTCGCGCTCGGCGGCGACAACTCGGTCACGTTCGCCACCGCGCTCGGGGCCTGGGGCACCGACCTCGCGACCGCCGGGCTCGTCACGATCGACGCGCACTACGACCTGCGCGACGGCGTCTCGAACGGCTCGCCCGTGCGCCGCCTCATCGAGGCCGGGCTCGACCCGAGCCGCATCGTGCAGATCGGCATCCAGGACTTCGCGAACTCGGCCGCCTACGCGCGCCGCGCCGCCGACCTCGGGATCACCGTGATCCACCGGAACGAGTTGCACCACCGCCTCCCGCACCTGGCCATGGCCGAGGCGCTCGAGATCGCGGGCGCCGCCGGCGGACCCGTCCACCTCGACGTCGACGTCGACGCGTGCGACCGCTCGGTCGTGCCCGCGTGCCCCGCGTCGGTGCCCGGGGGACTCGCGGCGTGGGAGCTCCGCGCGCTCGTCCGCGCCGCGGCATCCGACCCCCGCGTTCGCAGCGCCGACCTCGTCGAGATCGACGCGACCGCCGACGCCGCCGACGGACGCACCGTGCGCCTCGCCGCGCTCTGCGTGCTCGAGTTCGCCGCGGGCGTGGCGACGCGACTCGTGCCCGGCCCCGCGGAGCCGGTGGTGGTCGACGCGGAGTAGCCGGGCCCGCCTCGCGCTGCGACCGCGCTCGGCCGCCACAGGAGCGACCGCGCCCCCCTCGCCGCGCCCCGCTCGCGGTGGCAGACTCGGCCCCATGAAGACCCTCGTGCTCGTGCGCCACGCGAAGTCGGCGTGGGGCGATCCGACGCTCGCCGACCACGACCGGCCGCTGAACGACCGCGGCCGGCGCGATGCCCCCGAGATGGCGAGGCGGCTCCGCGAGCGAGGGGTCGTACCCGACGCGATCCGGGCCAGTACGGCCGTGCGCGCTCGGACTACGGCGGAGGCGATGGCGGCCGAGCTCGACCTTCCCGCGGAGGCGCTGCTCCTCGACGAGCGGCTCTACGGCGCCGGACCCGACACGATCCTCGACGTCGTCGCCGAGCTCGGCGAGGAGGCCGGCACCGTCATGGTCGTGGCGCACGATCCGGGCATGTCCGACCTCGCGTACCGCCTGTCCGGCGAGATCGAGCACATGCCGACGTGCGCCGTCGCGGAGTTCCGGTTCGCGGTGTGGTCGTGGTCGGAGCTCGCCGACGCCGACGCGGTCGCGGTGCACCTCGACACGCCGCACTGATCCTGTCGCGCGGCGATCGGGTGGGGCCCGAGCGCTCAGCGCTCGTCGTCGTCCGGGGTCGCGAGCATCCGCCGCACGTACGCCGTCGCGGGCGCCGCGCCGAGCTCGGCGAGCGTGCCCCGTTGCGTCACCCGGCCGTCCTCGAGCACGAGCACGCGGTCGGCGAGCGCCGCGGCATCCGCCCTGCTGTGGGTGACCACGACCGTCGCGCCCCCGAACTCGCGCACGTGCCGGGCCAGCTCAGCACGCATCTCGTGCCGGAGTTCGACGTCGAGCGCCGACATCGGCTCGTCGAGGAGGAGCACCTCCGGCTCGGCGGCGAGCGCCCGGGCGAGCGCGACGCGCTGCGCCTGCCCGCCCGAGAGCTCGGCGGGCAGCCGGTCGGCGAGCGGTACGAGGCCGTAGCGCTCGAGCCACGGTTCGGCGGCCGCGCGGGCCGCGTGCCGAGACCCGCGCATGCGCGCGGCGAACGCGACGTTGTCGCGGACCGTGAGGTGCGGGAAGAGCACGTAGTCCTGGAACAGCACCCCGATCCGTCGCCGCTCGGGCGGGAGGCGGTCGACGTCGCGGTCGCCGATGCGCACGGAGCCCGAGTCGATCGGCACGAGCCCGGCGATCGCGGCGAGCAGCGTCGACTTGCCGGCGCCGTTCGGCCCGATGACGGCGAGCGGATGCCCCGGCACCGCGTCGAACGCCGCCTCGACGCGGTGCGTGCCGCGCGTGATCGTCACGTCGGCGTGCAGCGCGGGCCGGTCCGCGGCGGGCTCGCGCCGCCCGCGCCGCTCGGGCTGCGGGGCTCCCGGGGGTGGCTCTGCCGACGACGGCCGGTCGGCGCGCGTCATCCGCGCACCCCCGGCAGCCACCGGTCCCGCAGGAGCAGCAGCACCCCGACGGACACCGCGAGCAGCAGCAGGGCGAGGGCGATCGCCTCGTCGGGGTCCGTCTGCATCGCGAGGTAGCTCGCGATCGGGAGCGTCCGCGTGACGCCCGGCAGCGAGCCCGCGAACGTGATCGTCGCGCCGAACTCGCCGAGCGCGCGCGTGAAGCAGAGCACGGCCCCCGCGGCGACGCCGGGCGCGACGAGCGGGAGCGTGACGTGACGGAACACCTGCCAGCGCGACGCGCCGAGGGTCGCGGCCGCGAGTTCGGTGCGCCGGTCGGTCGAGCGCAGCGCGCCCTCGACCGCGAAGACGAGGAACGGCAGCGCGACGAACACCTGCGCGATGACGACGGCGCCGGTCGTGAACGGCACGGTGATGCCGAACAGGTCCTCCAGCAGCCCGCCGAGGAGCCCGCGCCGGCCGAGCAGGAGCAGCAGCGCGATCCCGCCGACGACGGGCGGCAGCACGAGCGGCACGGTCACGGCCGCCCGGAGCAGCCGCCGCGCGGGGCTCGGCCACGCGGCCGCGCGCGCGAGGAGGGCGGCGAGCGGCACGCCGAGCACGAGGCACACGCCCGTGGCGACGATCGCCGTGCCGAGCGAGAGCACGAGCGCCTCCAGCACGGACCGGCGCGTGAGCAGGTCGCCGAGTTCGCCCCACGGCGCGCGCACGACGAGCGCGACGAGCGGCAGCACGAGCACCGCGAGTGCGATGACGGCGAGCACGGCGACCGGCCACGCGAGTCCGCCGTGCGAGCGCCCGAGCCCGCGACGGGGCGCGCTCGGCGACGCCGGCCGCGTGGTCACGGCGCGCCGAACCCGTGCCCGTCGAGCACCTGGCGCCCCTCCGCACCCGTGACGAACGCCGCGAACGCGGCGGCCGCGTGCGGGTGCGGCGCGTCCGCGAGCGCGGCGATCGGGTACCGGTTGACGACGGATGCCGCGGCGGGCACCTCGATGCCCTCGACCGCGTCGCCGGCCGATCGCACGTCGGTCCGGTACACGAGGCCCGCGTCGACCTCGTCGAGCGAGACCTTCGTGAGCACGGCCTTCACGTCGGATTCGAGCGTGTCGGGCGCGGCCTCGATCCCCGCCTCATCGAGCAGCGTCGCGGCGGCGGCGCCGCAGGGCACGGTCGGGTCGCACAGGGCGATCCGGAGTTCCGGGCGCGCCAGGTCGTCGAGCCCGCTGATCCCGGCGGGATTGCCGGCGGGGACGACGAGCTCGAGGGTGTTCGTCGCGAAGACCGTGGTGGCATCGGCGAGCCCGGCGTCGACGACGGTGGCCATCGGTGCCTCGGCCGCGGCGGCGAACACGTCGGCCGGGGCGCCGGCGACGACCTGCTCGGCGAGCGCGGCACTGCCGCCCAAGTTGAGCACGACGTCGACCTCGGGGTGCCGGGCCTCGAATCGGCCGGCGAGCTCCTCGAAGGCCTCGGTGAGCGACGCGGCCGCGAACACCGTGACCGTGCCGGACTCGAGGGAGTCGGCGCTCGGCGCACCCGTGCCGCCGGCTTCGGGGTCAGCGGGGCCGCCACCGGCGCCGCCGCCCTGGCCGCTCGCGCACGCCGCGAGCACGCCGATCCCCGCGACGGCGAGCGCGAACCGTGCGACGCCGGCGACCTGTGCGACGCGCGGGCGGAGCATCCGCCGCCCGGCCCGTCTGGTGCCTCGGCTCACGCGTCGCCGCCGCTCGGCAGCTCGATCGAGACGACGGTCGCCTTCGCGCTCGCCGCGGCGAGCACGCCGGGCTCGAGCCCGAGTTCGTCCGCGGCCTCGCGGCTCATGAGCGACACGATGCGGAAGGGGCCCGCCCGCAGCTCGACCTGGGCCATCACGCCGTCGCGTTCCACGGCGGTGACGAGGCCGACGAAACGGTTGCGCGTCGATGCCCGCGCGAGGGGGAACGCCTGCGCGAGCGCGCCGCCGCCCGATTCCTCGCCGAGGAGCCGCACGAGCTCGGTGCCGGCGACCATGCGCATGCCGTTCGGACCGCGTTCGAGTTCGAGGCGGCCGGCATCGGCCCAGCGCCGGACCGTGTCGTCGCTCACGCCGAGCAGGGCGGCGGCCTCGCTGATGCGGAACGAGTTCATGGTGTCACCCGCAGATGCGTCGCCATATGGCGAGGATACCCGCGGATGCGGAGGCGATCCAGCCAGTGCCGCCGTCGGCGTCGCGACTCCGCCCGGCCGCGACTCAGTGGCCGTGCAGCGCCCGGTACCGCTCCGCATCGATGGCCATCACGCGCGTGGTGCCGTCGTTGCGGGTCTCCTCGAAGCCGAGCCGCTCGGCGAGCGCCTTCGAGGCGGTGTTGCCGACCGTCATGTGCGCCTCGGCCACCGACCCCTTGAGGTCGTCGAAGGCCAACCCGAGCATCGCCAGGCCCGCCTCGCCGGCATACCCCTTGCCCTGCCAGCGCGGGCCGATGACCCAGCCGACCTCGAGCCGTCGGGCGCCCGGTTCGAGCGTGCGCAGGTGCAGCGACGCGTCGCCGATGAGCTGGTCGTCCAGCAGGACGGCCAGGGCGAGGAAGTCGTCGCGCTGCTCGAGCCGGGTGTGGTGCGTGCGATGGAAGAGGTGCACGAACGACTCGGCGCGGGTGCGCAGCGGCCACGAGAGATGCTCGACCACGGCCGGGTCGGACTGCAGCTCGTACCAGGCGTCGGCGTCGGCCAACCGATGCGGGCGCAGCCGGAGGCGTTCGGTGACGATGACGGGTGAGCGCACGCCGTCCGGGATCCGCGGCCCGCGCAGGAACCGCGGCCGCTGCGGGACGAGGTCTCGGAGCAGGCGCACCACGTCGGTCGACCCGTCTCGCCCGGCACCGGGCGGTGCTCCTGTCGTGCGGCTCATCGAGGCCCCCTCATCACGCTCCCGCATTCGTCCTCGCCGCGCAAGACCGAATCGGGTCGGCTGCCGACGGGGGGGACCGCGGCACCCCGCCGGCACGGTCGGGATACGACGGTAGGCGGCGATCCTGTGAGGACGACAGGGATTGCCTGTGCCGCCCCGATGGCCTACCCCGGCTGCGAGAATCGACCCATGCCCATCGATCCCTATTCGCCGCGGTTCGCGCGACAGCGCGTGCTCCCCGGCATGGGCGCGGCCGGCCAGCGGCGACTCGCCCAGGCCCACGTCGTCGTGCTCGGCGCGGGTGGCCTCGGCAGCGCCGTGATCCCGGCGCTCGCCGCAGCGGGCGTCGGGCGCCTCACGATCGTCGACGACGACGTGATCGAACCCACGAACCTGCACCGCCAGACGCTCCACCACGACGCCGACGTGGGCCGGGCGAAGGTCGCTTCCGCGACGGATGCCGCCCTGCTCCTCGCACCTGACGCGACCGTGCACGGGGTGCGCGCGCGGTTCGACGCCGGCGACGCCGACGACCTGCTCGCCGACGCCGACCTCGTGGTCGACGGCACCGACGACATCCTCACCCGGTACGTCGCCGACGACGCGGCCGCGCGCGCCGGGATCCCGCTCGTCTGGGGCTCGGCGGCGCGGTTCTCCGGCCAGGTCGGGGTGTCGTGGGAGGCGCGCGGCGTCTCGTACCGCGACCTCTTCCCAGAGCCCCCGGCCGACGCGGGCCTCAGTTGCGAGGTCGACGGCATCCTGCCCACCGTGTGCACCGTGACCGGCGGGCTCATGGCCGGCGAGGCGCTGAAGCTGCTCACCGGCATCGGCGAACCGATGCTCGGGCGCGCGGCCGTCTACGACGCGCTCACCGGGCGCACGCGCGAGATCGTGTACGCGCGGGCGGAGGGCGCGCCCGTCCGGGCCGAACCGCGGGTGTCCGCCGCATCGGCCCCGGTTGCGGCGCCGGCGACGGCTGCGGTGTCGGCTCCCGCGTCGGCGCATCCCGGCCGCGCGGCATCCGCCGTCGTCGGCGAGGTCGACGCCGTCGCGCTCGCGGCGGAACTCGCCTCCGACCGACCGCCGCTCCTGCTCGACGTGCGCGAACCGTGGGAGGCCGACCTGGTCGGGATCGCGGGTTCGACGCTGATCCCGTTGCACGAGCTCGGCGCCCGGACGGGCGAGCTCGACCCCGCGGTATCCGTCGTCGTGTACTGCCACCTCGGCGTGCGGTCGCGATTGGCGGCCGAGCACCTCGCGGCCGCAGGGTTCGCCGACGTGCGCAACCTCATCGGCGGCATCGACGCGTGGTCGGTCGCCGTGGACCCCGACCTGACGAGGTACTGATGACGCGGATCCCGTTCGACGAGCACGTCCGGTTCGCGCGATCCCTGCTCGCCCCGCTCGGCGCCCGGCCGACCGAGCGCGTCGCGGTGGGCGAGGCGCTCGGCCGCATCACGGCCTCGCCGGTCGAGTCGCCGATCGCGCTGCCGCCGTTCCGGAACTCGCAGATGGACGGGCTGGCGGTGCGGGCGGCGGATGTCGCGGCCGCTCCAGTCGAGCTGCCCGTCGTCGGCGAGTCCGCCGCGGCGCCCGGTGCGCCCGCGCCGCTCGCCGCGGGCACCGTCGTCCGGATCATGACCGGCGCGCCGGTGCCCGACGGCGCCGACGCGGTCGTTCCGGTCGAGGACACGGAGCCGGTCGACGGCGGCGGGTCGGTCCGCGTCCTCCGGGCGCGGGCCGCGGGCGAGTTCGTGCGCGAGGCCGGGTCCGACCTCGCGGCCGGCGACGACGTGCTTCCGCCCGGCATCCGCCTCGCGCCGCGCCACCTCGCCGCGGCCGCGGCCTCGGGACTCACCGAGCTGCTCGTCCGCGAGCGCGTGCGCGTCGCCGTGGTGAGCACGGGCAGCGAGCTCGTCGAGCCGGGCACGCCGCTCGGGCCCGGCGAGTTGCCCGATGCGAACGGGGTCGCGCTGCGTGCGGGCGTCGACGCGTGCGGCGCCGCCGTCGTGCACAGCGGGCGCGTGCGCGACGACGTGGCGGCGCTCCGCGCCGAACTCGATGCGGCCGTCGACGCGGGCGCCGAGCTCATCCTCACGAGCGGGGGCATCTCGAAGGGCGCCTACGAGGTCGTCCGCGAGTTCATCGAGCCGCTCGGCGCGTGGGTCGGCTCGGTGGCGATGCAGCCCGGCGGGCCGCAGGCGACGGGCGTCTACCGCGGCGTGCCGCTCATCGGGTTCCCCGGCAATCCGGTCAGCGCCCAACTCTCGTTCGCTCTGTTCGTCGCGCCGTCGCTCCGCGCGATCGCGGGCCTGCCGCCCGCGCGAACCGAGCGGATGCCGCTCGCCGAGGGCATCTCGTCCGTTCCCGGGAAGCGGCAGTTCCTGCGCGGCCGAGCGACCGACGCCGGCCGGGCCCTGCCCGTCGGCGGGCCGGGCTCGCACCTGGTCGCCGCGCTCGCGGCATCCGAGCTGCTCATCGTGATCCCCGAGGACGTCGCGGCGCTGGCGGCCGGCGACGAGGTCGATACCGTGGTCCTATGAGCGAGCTCACGCACCTCGACGACGACGGCCGCGCGCGGATGGTCGACGTCGGCGGCAAGCCCGTGACGCGTCGGGTCGCGATCGCCGAGGGCCGGCTCGACACGACCGCCCAGGTCGTCGGGCTCGTCCAGTCCGACGGGCTGAAGAAGGCCGACGTGCTGCCGACGGCGCGCATCGCCGGGATCTCGGCGGCCAAGCGTACGAGCGAGCTGATCCCGCTGGCCCACATCGTCCCGCTCGACGCGGTCTCGATCGACTTCGGCTTCGAGGAGGCCGCCGTCACGATCCGCGCGACGGCGTCGACCACCGGCCGCACGGGCGTCGAGATGGAGGCCCTCACGGCCGTCGCCGTCGCCGGGCTCACGCTGCACGACATGGTCAAGGCCGTCGACCCGGCGGCGGTGCTCGGCGGCATCCGTCTCGTCGAGAAGCGCGGTGGCAAGCGCGGCGTGTGGCGGGCGGATGGCGCCGGCGGCGAGGCATCGGCCGCGGGCCCCGAGACCGAGCAGTCGGCGACGGATGCCGCGGGCGCGCGCCGCGCGATCGTGCTCGTCGCCTCGACCCGCGCCGCCGCCGGGACCGCCGACGACACGACCGGTCCGGTGATCGCCGGATGGCTCGGCTCGCGCGGATTCGACGCGGCCGCGCCGCGCGTGGTCGCCGACGCCGACATCGCCGAGGCGCTCCGCGCCGCCGTCGACGAGCAGCCGGCCGTGGTCTTCACCACGGGCGGCACGGGCGTCAGCCCGACCGACCGGACGCCGGAGGCGACCCTCGCGGTCCTGGATCGCGAGCTGCCCGGCGTCGCCGAGGCGATCCGTGCGGCCGGGCGCGCGGCGACCCCGACGGCGGCGCTCAGCCGGGCGCTCGCCGGGGTGGCGGGCCGGACGATCGTGGTCAACCTGCCCGGCTCACGCGGCGGCGTCGCCGACGGGCTCGCCGTGCTCGACGAACTGCTGCCGCACCTCGTCGACCAGGTCGCCGGCGGCGACCACACCGGGCGCCCGATGGTCGGCGCCGTCGGCGACGAACCCGTCGGCGAGTCGGAGCGCATGGAGCACGGGGGAGCGCCGCATGCCTGATCCCGGAAGGGTCGCCCGCGGTGCGGACCCGGACGTCTACGCCATGGTCACCGACGCGCCCCTCGATCGCGCTGCCGTCGAGGCCTTCGTGCTCTCGCGACGAGACGGCGCGCTGGTCACCTTCGAGGGCGTGATCCGCGACCACGACCACGGTGAGACCGTCTCGGCCCTCGACTACTCCGCTCACCCCGACGCGGAACGGTTCCTGCGCGAGACGTGCATCGAGGTCGCCCGCGAGACCGGCCTCGCGGTCGCCGCGGCACACCGCGTCGGCGCGCTCGCGATCGGCGACGTCGCCCTCGTGGCATCCGTCGCCGCCCCCCACCGCGCCGAGGCGTTCGCCGCGTGCGCGCTGCTCGTCGACCGCATCAAGGAGCGCACCCCGATCTGGAAGCGGCAGCACCTCGCCGAGGGCACGAGCGAATGGGTGAACCTCTGACGCCTCGCGGCCGACGCTTGCGTCACTGACGGCCTCGGGGCACGATCGGGGCATGGCGACGGGCCTGCTCGAGCGCGCTCCGGAGATGGCAGGTCTCCGCGCCGCCGCGCGCGACGCGCGCGAGGGTCGGGGCCGGATCGTGCTCGTGCACGGCGAGGCCGGCATCGGCAAGTCGAGCCTCGTCGAGGCGCTGCGAGCGGACCCGCCCGCGGGGAGCCGAGTGCTCGTCGGGGCGTGCGATGCGATGAGCACGCCGCGCACGCTGGGCCCACTGCGCGACCTCGCGCCGGATGTGGGAGACGCGCTGCGGACCGCCTTGCGGGGCGGCGACCGCGAGGAGGTGCTCGGTGCCCTGCAGGACGAGCTCGACGCGCATCCGGGCACCGTGGTCGTGCTCGAGGACGTGCACTGGGCCGACGAGGCCACGCTCGACGTCATCCGGTTCCTCGGCCGCCGGATCGATCGCGTGCCCGCCGCACTGGTGCTCACCTACCGCGACGAACTCGATCGGGGTCATCCGCTCGGCACGCTCCTCGGCGACCTCGGGCACGGCGAGCGCGTCGAGCGACTGGCGCTCGAACGGCTCTCGGTCGGCGCGGTCGAGACGCTGACCGACGGCCGGCACATCCCGGTCGACCGGGTCTTCGAGCTCACCCGGGGCAATCCGTACTTCGTGAGCGAGATCATCGCCTCGGCCGACGCCGAGTCGGTCCCGCCGACGGTGGTCGATGCGGTCCTCGGCCGGCTGCGGCGGCTGGACGCTCGCGTCCAGGACGACCTCGAGCAGCTCGCGATCGTCCCATCGGCCGTGGACGGCGCGCTGCTCACGGCTCTCGTCCCGGGCGGCCCCGGCGCCCTCCGCGCGGCGGAGGAAGCCGGCCTGCTCAGCGTCAGGCCGGAGGGGGCCCAGTTCCGCCACGAGCTCACTCGGCGGGCGATCGTCGACGGCCTCCCGGCATCGCGCCGGATCGAATTGGAGGCCCGCGCCCTGGCCGCGCTGCTCGACGCGGGCGTCGACGACGCCGCCCGGATCGCGCACCACGCGGTCGAGGCCGGAGACGTCGACGCGATCGTGGAGTGGGCGCCACGGGCGGCGGCCGAGGCCGTGGCATCCGGCGCGCATCGCCAGGCGGTCGCGCACCTGCGCTCGGCGCTCGAGCACGCCGATCGCTTCCCGCCGGACCGATTGGTCGAGATCGTGGAGCGGTACGCGATCGAGTCGTACACGATCGGCGCGACCACCGAGGCATCCGATCGCCAGGTCGAGACCATCGCGCTTCGGCGGCGACTCGGCGACCCGGTCGCCCTGGGCGCGAGCCTGCGCTGGCAGTCCCGGTTCGACTGGCTGACCGGGCGCCGGGCGGGCGCCGAGGCCGCCGCCGCCGAGGCGTCCGCGGTGCTCGCCGAGGCGGGCGACCGCACGATGCTCGCGTTCGCGCTGAGCAACGAGGCGCAGCTCGCGCTGCTCGTCCACGACCTGGATCGCGCACGCGACCTCTCCGCGAAGGCCATCGCCATCGCACGCGAGACCGGCGACGCGGGCGTGCTCTCGCATGCGCTGAACAACCACGGCACCGCGATCGCCCAACTCGGCGACGACGCGGGACTCGCGGAGCTCGCCGAGGCGGCGGAGATCGCGATGGCCGTCGACGACGTCGAGAACGCCTCACGGGCCTACGTGAACCTCATCTGGGTGAGCCTCGACGAGTACCGGCTGGACCGCGCCAAGGAGTTGCTCCCGATCGCGCTCGAGGCCGCCGAGCGCTCGGAGTTCATCGCGATCGCGGCCTATCACCGGGTCGAGCAGTCGCGGCTCGAGCTCGCGAGGGCGCACTGGGACGCCGCCCTCGCGACCGTCGACGTCTCGGTGGACCTGCCGCACGCGCGCTGCGCCGCGATGACGGTCGCCGGGCTCGTGCACCTGCGTCGTGGCGACGACGGAGCTGATGAGGCGCTCGCCGAGGCGCAGGCGATCGCCGACCGCATCGGGGAGTTCCAGCGGCGCGGCCCGGTCGGGATCGCCCGGGTCGAGCAGGCGCTCCTCCGAGGCGACCTCGACACGGCCGGATCGCTCGCCTCGGAGCTGTACGCGGAGGCGATCGAGCGGCGGGCGCACGGGCTCGACATGGAGCTGGCGTACCTGCTCGGACGCGCCGGGCGGCCGGTCGCGGTGCCCGCCGCGGACCGGCATCCGTTCGCCCTGCAGGCGCGCGGCGATCCCCGGGCGTCCGCGGCCCTCTGGCGCGAGTTGGGCTGCCCGTACCACGAGGCCCGTGCGCTCGCCGAGAGCCCGGACGAGTCGGACCTCCTCGAGTCGCTCACGATCCTGGATCGGATCGGCGCCGAGCCGCTCGCCCGGCAGGTCCGGGCCGACCTGCGCGCGCGCGGCGTGCGGAGCATCCCGCGCGGGCCATCCGTCGGCACGCGGAGCAACCCGGAGGGCCTGACCGATCGCCAGGTCGACGTGCTGCGCCTCCTCGTCGAGGGGCTGACCAACGCCGAGATCGCCGGGCGACTCGTCGTCTCGGTGCGCACGGTCGACAGTCACGTGGCGGCGGTGCTCGGCAAGCTCGGCGTGGCCACGAGGCAGGAAGCAGCGCGGGTGGCGGAGGAACGCGGCATCCTCGACGTCGAAGCGGGCGACTCGGCTCGGTGACGCCGGGCGCGAGCCGGCGCCGGTGCGCGAGCCGGCATCGGTGCGCGAGCCGGCATCGGTGTGCGAGCCGACCTCGGTATCGGTAGCGACCGGTCCCGATATCGGTAGTCGTCGCCGATGACCGGGCCGGCGGTGGGCGGTGGACTGGGATCAGCTTCCCGCAGCGTCGGGAACCGATCCGAGGGGGACACCATGAACACGGCGATCGGCGCTACGCCGGCCATCCACACCGGGCTCGCCGGAACCCTGCGCCGACTGGTCGCCGCGGTTGCGGCGCGACGCGAGCGTCGCCGCGCCGCGCAACCGTCGGCGGCCGAACTCCATGCGCTTCGGCTCGAGGCGGCCCGGCTGCGAGACGACGCACGAACGTCGGCGCGCTTCTCGCACGTCCACTGAGCGCGACCGCGGCGGATGTCGCGGCTCAGCCGCCGGCGAACGGCGGGAGCACGTCGACCTGCGCGCCGATGCGCGTCTCGGGGTCGCGACGCACGACGCCGTCGACGAGGAACGAGCCGTTCGCGACCACGCGGGCCATCAGGGCGCCGTACCGGTCGACGAGCAGGTCGCGGAGCGTGCCGACCGTCGCCGCGTCGCTGTTCAGCTCCAGGCGCTCCTCCTCGGCCCCCGCGGCCTCGGCGGCCGCGGCGAAGTAGCGCACGAGCACGGTCGTCGTGCTCGTCGTGCCGGTCGTCGCCGTCGTCGCCGTCTCAGCCACCGATGCCTCCCATCGTCCGGAGCGGGCGGACGAAGTCGACGTCGTCGATCCCGTGCCCGGCCTTCTTCGCCCACATCGCCGCCCGCCACACGTCGGCGATCTCGTCGTCGCCCGCGCCCCCGCGGAGCAGGCCGCGCAGGTCGGTCTCGTCGTCGCCGAACAGGCACGAGCGCACGGACCCCTCCGCTGTGAGCCGGGTCCGGTCGCACGCCCCGCAGAACGGGCGCGTCACCGACGCGATGATGCCGACGGTCGCCGGGCCGCCGTCGACGAGCCACTCCTCGGCCGGCGCCGCCGGGTCCTCGCGGCCGACGGGCGTCAGCGCGAAGCGCGCACCGAGCACGCCGAGCAGTTCGTCGGCGTCGACCATGTTCTCGCGGCGCCACGCCTCGTCGGCGTCGAGCGGCATCTGCTCGATGAAGCGAAGTCGGCACCCGTGCTCGATCGCCCAGGCGAGCAGCTCGGGCGCATCATGCAGGGTCTGCTGCATGAGCACGGCGTTGACCTTCAGCGGCCCGAGGCCGGCGCGGTGCGCGCCCGCGATCCCGGCCAGCACGGCGGGGAGGCGGTCGCGCCTGGTCAGCCGGGCGAAGTGCTCGCGGTCGAGCGTGTCGAGCGAGACGTTGACGCGCGTGAGCCCCGCGTCGCGGAGCGCCTCTGCGCGCTTGTCGAGGCCGATGCCGTTCGTCGTGAGCGCGAGCGGCGTGCCGGGTGCGGCCTCGGCACTGCGGCGGATGATCTCGACGAGGTCGCCCCGCGTGAGGGGCTCGCCGCCGGTGAAGCGCACCTCGCGGACGCCGAGGTCGCGCACCGCGATGCCGACGAGCCGGCCGATTTCGTCGGCGGAGAGGAGTTCGTCGCGCGGGATGACGGGCAGGCCCTCGGCCGGCATGCAGTACGTGCAGCGCAGCGAGCACGCCGAGGTGATCGAGATGCGGAGGTCGTGCGCCACCCGGCCGAAGCGGTCGACGAGCCCCGGGACATCCGGCCTGCCCTCGATCGACGGCACGCCGCCGCCCCGGCGGACGGCCGGGATGCCGAGCGCGATGGCAGCCATGCACCAACCCTACGCACCGGATCGGCGGGCGGGGCCGGTGGGACGTTTCGTGAAGGTGACGAACCCGCCTACCCGGTGACATCCGCCCCTCGCCTCACTATCGTGAGACCGTCGGGGAGGGGGCGCCATGTCGTTCATCACCAGGGGATTCACCGGTCGCGGGCGTGAACGGGACGACCGACTACCGCCAGGACAGACGCTCGTCGGCGACTTCCCGGTGCTGTCGGCGGGCCCGACACCCGACATCGACACCGCCGACTGGGAGTTCACGATCCGCACCGAGTCGGGCGCGCAGCACTCGTGGAACTGGGACCAGTTGATGGCCCTGCCGATCGAAGACGTCACGACCGACATCCACTGCGTCACGCACTGGTCGAAGCTGGGCACCGGATGGCGCGGGGTCGCCCTCGACACGCTGTTCGAGGGCGTCGACACCGACTACGCGTACACGATGGCGCACAGCTACGGCGGCTACACGACGAATGTGCCGCTCGACGACCTGCTCGACGGCAAGGCGTGGATCGCGTTCGAGTTCGACGGCGAACCGCTCGACCCCGAGCACGGCGGCCCGGCCAGGCTGCTCGTGCCGCACCTCTACTTCTGGAAGAGCGCGAAGTGGGTACGCGGCCTCGTGATGATGGAGGACGACGAGCCCGGCTTCTGGGAGCAGAACGGGTACCACCTGCGGGGCGACCCGTGGAAGGAGGAGCGGTACTGGTGAGCGATTCGCCCACCGTGCCGACGGCGTCGGCCGTGCCGACGGCGCCGACCGTGCCGCGCGCGGGCTGGCACGTCGCGACCGTCTCTCGCACCAGGCGCGAGACGCCGAGCGCCGCCCGGCTCGAACTCGACGTCGACGGATGGCCCGGCAACGCGGCCGGGCAGCACCTCGACGTGCGGCTGACCGCCGAGGACGGTTACACGGCGACGCGGTCGTACTCGATCGCGTCGTCGGGCGACGGCTCGCGGGTCGTGCTCGCGGTCGACGAACTGCCCGACGGGGAGGTGTCGCCGTTCCTCGTCGAGGCGGTGCGCGCCGGGGACATGCTCGAGGTGCACGGGCCGCTCGGCGCGTTCTTCGTGTGGCGGCCGGAGGCGAACGGCGGCGCTGCGCGCCCGGTGCAGCTCATCGCGGGCGGGTCGGGCATCGTGCCGTTGTTCGCGATGGCGCAGGCGCATGCGAATGCCGACGATCCGACGCCGTTCCGGATGCTGTACGCGGTGCGCACGCCCGATGACGTGTACTTCGCCGACGAACTGGCGGCGCTCTCGGCGGCGCAGGCACCCTTCCGGCTCGATTTCGTCTACTCCCGGCGTGCGCCCGACGGCTGGTCGGCACCACCCGGCCGGATCACGCGCGAGCAGCTCGAGGCGGCGGTGATCCCGGCCGCCGATCGACCCGTCGTGTTCGTCTGCGGCTCGACGGGCTTCGTCGAGCGGGTCGCCTCATGGCTCATCGAGCTCGGGCACGACCCCCGAGACATCCGCACCGAGCGATTCGGAGGCACCTGATGACCGGCCACGTCGACGGCAACGCGATCGCCGGACCGCTCGCCGACTTCTTCTCGTTCGATGTCACGATGGCGACCGGCCGTTGTCGCGCATGCGGCACGGTCGCGGAGCTCGCCCGGGCGATGGTCTACATCAGCGGCGCGGGCACGGTCGTGCGGTGCTCGACGTGCGACCACGTGCTCGCGGTGCTCGTCGACACGGGCGAGCGGGCGTGGATCGACTTCGGCGGTGTGACCGCGATCGAGGTGCGCCGCTAGCTGGTGCTGCCGGTCGCGTCTTCGCCGGGCGAGGCCTTTAGCCGAACCGGGGCCGTCGCATCGTGAGGCCCGCGCTGTGCGCGTCGTTACGCGGCGGCTCGGAGGGGTTCGAGGGCGGCGAGTATGAGGTCGAGACCGAAGATGAACTCGTCCGCCGGGTCGAAGCCGGCCGTGACGAGCGCTCCGGCGGATTCCTTGAGGTGGGGGAACTCCTCAGGCGGGAGCTGGGGCAGGTAGACGTCCTCAGTGATGTCCGCGAACTCATCCACGGTGTCGAACGGCAGGCTGGCTTCCTGCAGGGCGAAACCGTAGACGTAGCTGTCGAGCAACCAGTTGGCGTGCGTCGCCATCGAGACCGTGAAGCCGGCCGTTCGCAGGCAGGCGAGGACCGCTTCGTGATGGCGGAGGTTCGCGGGTCCAGGTGAGGTCCGCGACTCCATCAGGCCGATCGCCCACGGATGGCGTGCGAGCACCTGTCGAGCGGATGCCGCCCGGCGTCGCATCTCCGACTGCCAGTCGGACCCTTCGCGGGGGAGCTCGATCTCGTCGAACACGACGTCGACCATCGCGTCCAGCAACTCCTCCTTGTTCGCCACGTAGTGGTAGAGCGACATCGCCCCCGCGCCGAGCGTGCGAGCGAGCTGGCGCATGCTCATCCCCTCGGCGCCCTCGCGGTCGGCCAGCCGGATCGCCTCGATCACCACCAGCTGCTTGCTCAGGGCCGCGCCTGAGGCGACCTGGCGATGTTCCCTCGCAGACACGGCTCTCCTCGCTCGAACGGCTTGACAATCGTACAGCGTACGAGCGATAGTACAGCGTACGACGTACGGTGTACGAACCAGCGGGAGTCATGCGGCCCGTTCGCTCGCACGCCCGGCCCGCCGCCGCTCCGGCGGACGGACCGCTCATCTCGAAAGGACGCACCGATGACCGACCGAACGAACACCCCGAACCCGCTCGACACCCCGCCCATCCCGGTGCAGGCCAAGCTCGCCGCCGCGTGGACGAGCTTCATGTTCCTCTACCTCTACGTGGACTACCTCCACCTGTACCGGCCCGGCACCATGGACGGCATCCTCGCGGGCGTCGTCTTCGAGTTCGACGTCAGCCCGCCGCTGCTGACCGCGTTCCTCGCGTTGGTCTCGATCCCGGCCCTGATGGTGATGCTCTCCATGACGCTCCCCGCCCGGCTGAACCGCGCCACGAACCTCGTCGTGGCATCGCTGTACATCCCCGTCACGGCGTTCAACGCGGTCGGCGAGACCTGGGACTGGGCCGCCTTCTACGGCCTCTCCATCGGACTCGAATTGCTGCTCCTGGCGTTCATCCTGCGCTCCGCCTGGATGTGGTCCCGTACCACTGCCGCCCCGGGGAGTCGGGCACGCCGCGATGTCGAAGCACCTCGCCCGACTGCATGACCTGAACATCGGTGGATACGATTCCGAGATGGAATCCGGGGTCGTGCTCGAGGAGACCGTGGCGTCCGATCCGCGCGTGCGTGAGCTCGTGGCGGAGCAGGAGGCCGAGGTGATGGCTCGCTACGACGAGACCGATCCAGGACCGGGCGCGTCGCCCGACAGTCCGGCCGTCGTGGTCATGGATCACGGCCGTCCGGTGGGGTGCGTTCTGGTGTCGCTCCACCGGGACTTCGCGGAGATCAAGCGGATGTTCGTCGCGCCGGCCGCGCGCGGCCGAGGGCTCAGCCGGTTGCTGCTCGAGCGAGCGGAAGTGATCGCTGCGGCCCGCGGCGTGCGGGTCCTGCGACTGGAGACCGGCCTGGCTCAACCCGAGGCGATGGCCCTGTACAGCCGCTCGGGCTATTCACCCATTCCCTGCTACGGCTACTGGAAGGACGACCCGGATGTGCGCTGCTACGAGAAGTCATTGACGCCCTGAGGCTTCCGACGAGCGGCCGACCCGAACGACCCCGTCGAACGGCTTGCGCGGTTCACTCTTCCACCTGGACCGAGATGGACGGGCTGCCCTCGGAATCGTCGATCAGATCACTGAACGCGATCAGGGAGAAAAGGAGAACTGAACCACCTTTCTCCCCATCCGAAGAGCCGATCCCTCAGCGCGATTGCGGTGCGAGCTTGACCGAAAGCCGAACGGAGCATCGATGGAGATCGTCATCGTCGTAGTCGGGATCGCTGTGGGCGGGCTCGCTCGGATCCTGACACCCCGGGACCGTCGGAACTCCCAGGGGTTGGATCACGCCGCGGACGCCTCGCACGCTGAGGCGACGATCGTTGCCTTCGCGCTCGGCGCGTGAGACCGTCGAGCGTGGATTCGTTCGTCGTGTGGAACAGCTTGGCCTTCGGAGGCGCTGCAGTCGCCGTGGCAGGGGTCGTGGCTCTGGCCATGTGGGTCCGTAGCCGCAAACGCCAGTCCTGACGGGATCCCTCACCGTATCTCCGAGCAACAACATCGCGGTGGGACACTGGTGGTCGTGACTGTCGAGTTCGAGTGCGAGACGCACGTGCCCGTCGGCGCGCGGGAGACATTCGATCGCTCTCGGAGCATCGACCTTCACATGGCGTCCATGTCCGCATCGCGCGAGCGCGCGATCGCCGGTGTCACGGCCGGACTGATCGGCGAAGGCGAAGAGGTCACCTGGCGGGCATGGCATTTCGGGGTGCCGATCAGCATGACCAGCCGCATCACCGCGATGACGGAACCGGAGTACTTCGTCGACGAGCAGGTGCGTGGCCCGTTTCGCTCGTTCCGGCACGTGCACGAATTCCGACCGGACGGGTCCGGCACGCTCATGATCGATCGCGTGAAGTTCGACGCACCACTCGGACTGCTCGGCACGATGGCGGAACTGGTGATCGGGCCCTACCTGCGACGTCTCATCGAGAAGCGCAACGCTCACATCGCGGCAACGGACTGATCGCTCAGGATCAGACACCGGTCACGGTGCGGAGTGGACAGGGGGCACTCATCGAGGCCCAGGTATGCCTTGTCGGTCCCGCGCCGAGACGGTCCCGCAGCGAAGTTGTCGTCACCATTTGCGGGTGCACGATCCCCAACACCCCGCCAATACTGACGACACCCCGCCCGCCAAGTGGAACGCTCGAGCGAAGGCATCGGCGCGCCGGTGCGACGGCATGACCGTGCCACACTGGCCGGATGTGGATCGCGTGGATCGAGTTCGATCTCCTGCTCGGCGACGTGCATTCGCTCAAGGAGAAGCGGAGCGTGCTCCGCCCGGTCATCGCCGAGCTGCGGCGCGCGACCGAGGCATCCGTCGCCGAAGTCGGCGAGCACGACCTGCATCGGCGCGGGGTCATCGGGCTGGGCGTGGTCGCCGGTGACGCCGGCCACGCGAACGATGTGCTCGACCGCGCCGAGCGGCTCGTCGCAGCGCGCCCGGAATTCACCCTCCTGTCCGCGCGACGCGGACTGCGGCGCAGCGACGACGACTGATCCGGTGGCGCCCCGCGCCGCCTCACCTGAGCGTCGACGCGACGCCGATCCACCAGACCGGGAACGCCAGCCACGCCAGGCCGCCGACCACTCCCGCGACGACGTAGAGCGTCGCCTGCACGCTCGATCCGGCTCCGGTCGCGTACCCGACCACGCCGAGGATCCCGCCCACCACGAGCGCGACGACCATGGCGACGGCGAGCGTCGCGATCCAGCCCGGAACGAGCCCCGCGTCCTGCGCGAGGCTCCCGGCGAAGGCCGCCCAGGCGAACGCCACGACCGTTGCGCCGAGCGACACGATCGCCTGCAGCTGCAGGCCCGCCACCCCGGCCAGCATGAACAGCGTGACGATCGCGATCGCCGCGGCGCCGACGCATGCGGCCACCGTGAGCGCCCACATCCACGGGCCGGCCGCGACGTACCTGGCGAGCAGCACCATCGCGACGATCCACGGCACGGCACCGATGACCGCCAGCCAGTCGTTCACCGGGCCGAGCCACGACCACCGCGACTGCGGCGTCGAGAACGGCGTCGCGAGCAGGAAGAACAGCGCGAGCGCGATCAACGCCGCGAGGCTGACGAACCCCTGCAGGCCGGCCCAGATGCGCACCTGCTCCGCATCGACGGCCCGCTCGATGGCGACCTCCATGATTCCCACCTCCGGTGAGACTCACCCGTGTCCATGCTCCTCCCGAAGCGGGCGCATGTCACGCCCACCGCGTGGGCGACGAGCGGATGCCGCGGCTCACGCCACGCGCACGCCGTCCTTCCACGTCTCCGCGACGAGCGGCACGCCGGGTCGGTACGCGAGGTGCACGTGGCTCGGCGCATCGAGCACGGCGAGGTCGGCACGGGAACCCGGGCGGAGCGCGCCGACGTCCGTGCGCCGCAGCGCGGCCGCACCGCCGGCGGTCGAAGCCCACACGGCCTCGGCCGGCGTCATGCCCATGTCGCGCACCGCGACCGCGACGCAGAACGGCATCGAACTCGTGAAGCTCGACCCGGGATTGCAGTCGCTCGCGAGCGCGACGGTCACGCCGGCGTCGATGAGTCGGCGCGCGTCGGGGTAGGGCTGGCGGGTCGAGAACTCGACGCCCGGCAGCAGGGTCGCGACGGTCGACGAGCCGGCGAGGGCCGCGACATCCGCGTCGGTGAGGTACGTGCAGTGGTCGACGGATGCCGCGTCGAGCTCGACGGCGAGCCGGACGCCCGGACCCTCGCCGAGCTGGTTGCCGTGCACGCGCACGCCGAGCCCGGCCGCACGGCCGGCCTCGAGCACGCGCCGCGACTGCGCCTCGGTGAACGCGCCGCGCTCGCAGAATGCATCGACCCAGCGGGAATGCGGCGCGCACGCCTCGAGCATCTCGCCGATGACCACGTCGACGTACGCGTCGGCGCCGGGCCCCTCGGGCTCGCGGAACTCGAACGGAACAACATGCGCGCCGAGGAATGTGACCTCGTCGGTCACCTCGGCCGCGAGCCGAGCCAGCCGAGCCTCGTCGGCCACGCTGAGCCCGTATCCCGTCTTGATCTCGAACGTCGTCGTGCCCTGGCGCCGCAGCTCGCCGACGAAACCGAGAAGACGCGCGCGCAGCTCGTCGTCGGTCGCCCGACGCGTGGCCGCGACGGTCGAGCGGATGCCGCCGGCTGAATATGCACGTCCGGCCATACGAGCCGCGAACTCCTCGGCGCGGTCGCCGCCGAACACGAGGTGCGTGTGGCTGTCGACGAAGCCTGGGATGACCGCCCGGCCGCCGAGGTCGACGACCTCGACGTCCGCGTCCCACGCGGTGCGATGCTCGTCGCCGTCGAGGCGGTCCTCGCGCTCGTGCCGGGCTTCGTCGGCGTGCGACGGCGCGTGCGCGGCAGGTCCGACCCACACGATGCGGCCCTCGTCCACGAGGACGGCCGCATCGTGGACGATGCCGAGCGGACCGCCGTCGCGTCCGTCGGCCGGGTCGTTGGTGACGAGCTCGCCGATGTTCGTCAGGAGCATCCGCCGCACCGCACCGCCGTCCGTCATGCGTCCATCATGGGCACGTTCAGGCCGCGCTCGCGAGCCACCTCGACGGCGCGGTCGTACCCCGCGTCGACGTGCCGCATGACGCCCGTGCCGGGGTCGTTGACCAGCACGCGCGCGATCTTCTCCGCGGCGAGGTCGGTGCCGTCGGCCACCACGACCTGGCCGGCGTGGATCGAGCGGCCGATCCCGACGCCGCCGCCGTGGTGGATCGACACCCAGGTCGCGCCCGACGCGGTGTTCAGCAGCGCGTTGAGCAGCGGCCAGTCGGCGATCGCGTCGGAGCCGTCGGCCATCGACTCGGTCTCGCGGTAGGGCGACGCCACCGAGCCGGAGTCGAGGTGGTCGCGGCCGATCACGATCGGCGCCGAGAGCTCGCCCGAGGCGACCATCTCGTTGAACTTCAGGCCCGCGAGGTGGCGTTCCTTGTAGCCGAGCCAGCAGATGCGCGCGGGCAGGCCCTCGAAGTGGACCTTCTCGCCGGCCTGCTCGATCCAGCGACGCAGGTGCGCATCCTCGGGGAACAGTTCGAGGATGGCGCGGTCGGTCGCCGCGATGTCGGCCGGGTCGCCCGAGAGCGCGGCCCAGCGGAACGGGCCCTTGCCCTCGGCGAAGAGCGGCCGGATGTAGGCCGGCACGAAGCCGGGGAAGTCGAACGCGTGCTCGTAGCCGCCGAGCTCGGCCTCACGGCGGATCGAGTTGCCGTAGTCGAAGACCTCGGCGCCGCGTGCCTGGAAGCCGACCATGGCCTCGACGTGCGCCGCCATCGACTTCCGTGAGAGCTCGGTGAACTCGTGCGGGTCGGATGCCGCGAGTGCGTGCCACTCCTCGAGCGACACGCCGATCGGCAGGTACGACAGCGGGTCGTGGGCGCTGGTCTGGTCGGTCACGATGTCGATCGCGACGCCGCGCTCGAGCAGCTCGGGGAAGACCGTGGCCGCGTTGCCGACGACGCCCACGCTGAGCGCGCGACCCTCGGCCTTCGCGGCGAGCACGCGCTCGACCGCGGCATCCAGCGACGGCGCGACCTCGTCGAGGTAGCCGTGCTCGACACGGCGGGTGAGGCGCGTTTCGTCGACATCGACGATGAGCACGGCACCGCCGTTCATCGTGACGGCGAGCGGCTGCGCGCCGCCCATCCCGCCGCAGCCGGCGGTGAGCGTGAGCGTGCCCGCGAGCGAGGCGTTCGCGATCTCGTCGGCGGAGGCGCCGCGCTTCGCGGCGAGCGAGCGGGCGACGGCGCCGAAGGTCTCGTACGTGCCCTGCAGGATGCCCTGCGTGCCGATGTAGATCCACGAGCCGGCGGTCATCTGGCCGTACATGGTGAGGCCGAGCTGCTCGAGGCGGCGGAACTCGGGCCACGTCGCCCAGTCGCCGACGAGGTTCGAGTTGGCGATGAGCACGCGGGGCGCCCACTCGTGCGTGCGGAAGACGCCGACCGGCTTGCCCGACTGCACGAGCAGCGTCTCGTCGGGCTCGAGCTCGCGCAGCGTGCGCGTGATCGCGTCGAACGCCTCCCAGCTGCGGGCGGCCTTGCCGGTGCCGCCGTAGACGATGAGGTCCTCCGGACGCTCGGCGACCTCGGGGTCGAGGTTGTTCATGAGCATGCGCAGCGGTGCCTCGGTCTGCCAGCTCTTCGCCGAGAGCTCGGTGCCGTGGGCGGCGCGGACGGTGCGGGGGCCGGCGACGGCGTCGGCCTCGGTGGGTGCGGCGGTGGTCATGTTCCGATCCCACACCCTCGCGAGGGCGTCGACAACGGATGCCGCGGGGCCGGCGTCCGGGATCCCGGACTCGCCGGCCGCCACGCCGAACCGCCACGCCGAACTGGGACGCCGAACATGCCGTGCGAGACGTCGCGGCGCCGCGGGCGACTCAGCCGAGACTGACGCCGCGTGCCGCCATGAACGGGATCGCGTCGGTCGCGACGCCGTCGAGCCGGACCTCGAAGTGGAGGTGGCAGCCCGTCGAGGCGCCCGTGCTGCCGACCGCGCCGATCAGCTCGCCCGCCGCCACGACCTGGCCCTGCTCGACGAGGATGCCGCCGTCGCGCAGGTGCGCGTAGCCCGTCGTGACGCCGTCGCCGTGATCGAGGAGGATCCAGTTGCCGTACGAGCCGTTCGCGCCGGCCTGGATCACGACGCCGTCGGTGGCGGCGAAGATCCCGGTGCCGCACTGCGCGGCGATGTCGGTGCCCCGGTGGAACTCGTTCACGCCGGGAAGCGGCTTGTCGGGCCGCGGGCCGAAGCCGTCGGTGAGCGATCCGAACACGGGCGAGGCCCAGCCCTGGTCGCTCAGCTGACCGCCGTCGATCGGGATGTTCGCGAACGTCGAGATCACGTCGGAGGCCGCGAGACGCGTCTGCGCACCGCTCAATGCGGCGCGGGCCGCAGCCACGACGCCCTCGGCGACGACCACGTCGTTCTCGAACTCGTCGATCGGGATGGCGTCGACCGCCTGCCACGCGGCCGCCGCGCGCTCCTCGGCGGCGTCGGCATCGGCGTCGCGACGCTCCGCGATCGCTCGGAGGCGATCGGAGTCGCCGGCGAGGCTCTGCACGCGCTCCATGCCGGCGAGGCCTGCCAGCAGGTCCTTGCCGGAGCCCATCGCGGCGGCCATCGACCGCATCGCCGCACCGTCGCCCTCGACGGCGTCGAGGTAGACGCTCGCCGCGGTCTCGGCCGTATGGCGGGCATCGGCGGCCTGCTCGTCGAGGCGTTCGGCGACCGCGCGCGCGACGGCGCGGGTGCTGCGCGCGGAGGCGAGCGCCGCCTCGGCGCTCCGGAGCTCCGTCATCGCCGAGGTGAGCTTCGTGCGCAGGCCGGCGAGCGCCGACGTCTGCGAGTCGGCCGTGCCGACGGTCGTGACCTGCACCATCTGCGCCACGGGGCCGTCGCCGACGAGGACGAACGGCGCCGAGACGCCGGGTGCGTACGGCGACGCGGTGGGTGACGGCGACGGGGTCGGCGTGGGCGTCGGGGTCGGCGTGGGCGTCGGGGTGGGAGTGGGTGTGGGAGTCGGCGTCGGATCCGGAGTGGGCGTCGGGGTCGGCGTCGGATCAGGCGTCGGCGTCGGCGTCGGCGTCGGGGTCGGGGTCGGCTCGGGCTCCGTCGTCGGCTCGGGATCGGTCGTCGGTTCGGGCGACGGCGCCGGCTCCTCGGTCGCCGGCGGATCGGTCGGCGCGGGATCGTCGGTCGCGTCGGCCGTCGAATCGGTGGTCGTGGCCGTGCCGTCGGCCTCGCTCGAGACCGAGGTCGTCGTGTCGAGCTCTTCCGCGCCGGCCGGCGCGATCGCGGACAGGCTGAACAGCAGGCCACCGGCGATGGCTGCGATCGCAGCGGTGCACCTCCGAGCGGGCCTCGCTCGGAACGGGTCTCGCTCGTCGACGTCTCGGGTTTGGAACATAGGGCTTCCTGGGCCGGCAACCGCGCCGGCACCCCCCAAGTCTGCCCTGTTCCGGGAACGCCGCACAAGGACCGGTCAGCCCTTGACGCTCCCCCGTTCGGGGCGCAGGATGTGCGCGCGTCAGACGAGCGCGGCGACCGCTCCCGCGCGATCGAGCACCGCGCCCGACCGGACCGCCTCGACGACGCGCTCGATCTCGGGCGAGAGGAAGCGGTCCTCGCCCGGAGTCGCACCGGTCGCGGCGACGAGATCGACGACCGCGCCGGTCGCGGCGCCGGGCTCCAGCGGCGCCCGGAGCGCGAGGCCGCGAGCGGCCGTCATGACCTCGATCGCGACGACGCGGGTGAGGCCGTCGAGCGCGCGCCGGAGCTTGCGCGCGGCCGCCCAGCCCATCGACACGTGGTCCTCCTGCATGGCCGACGACGGGATCGAGTCGACCGACGCGGGGGCCGCGAGGCGCTTGAGTTCGGAGACGATCCCGGCGGCGGTGTACTGCGCGATCATGAGCCCGGAGTCGACGCCGACCTCGTGCGCGAGGAACGGCGGCAGCCCGTGGTTGCGTGCCTTGTCGAGGAATCGGTCGGTGCGGCGCTCGCTCATCGAGGCGACATCCGCCACCGCGATCGCGAGGAAGTCGAGCACGTACGCGACGGGCGCGCCGTGGAAATTGCCGTTCGACTCGACACGCCCGTCGGGCGTGAGCACCGGGTTGTCGACCGCGCTCGCGAGCTCGGCCTCGGCGACGGATGCCGCGTGCGCGACCGTGTCGCGCGCGGCGCCGTGCACCTGCGGCGCGCAGCGCAGCGAATAGGCGTCCTGCACGCGCGCGCACTCCGGACCCTTGTGGCTCGCGACGATGGGGGAGCCCGCGAGGACGTTACGGATGTTGGCGGCCGAGAGGGCCTGGCCGCGCTGCGGCCGGAGCGCGTGCAGGTCGGCCGCGAAGACGGCGTCGGTGCCCATCAGGCCCTCGACGCTCATCGCCGCGGCGACGTCGGCGGTGGCGAGCAGCATCCGCAGGTCGTGGATCGCGAGCGCGAGCATGCCGAGCATGCCGTCGGTGCCGTTGATGAGGGCGAGGCCCTCCTTCTCGCCGAGGTGGAGCGGCGCGATGCCGGCGGCGGCGAGGGCCGAGGCGGCATCCGTGATCTCCGTGGTGTCCGGAAGGGAGGTCTCGATACGCTCCTGCGTCGCTACTCGACCGACGGGAACGCGCACGCGGACCTCGCCCTCGCCCATGGCGACGAGCGCGCAGTGCGCGAGCGGTGCGAGGTCGCCGGAGCAGCCGAGCGACCCGTACTCGCGCACGACCGGGGTGATGCCCGCGTTGAGGATCGCGGCGTAGGTCTCGGCGGTCTCGCGGCGCACGCCCGTGCGGCCGGTCATGAGCGTCGAGAGGCGCAGCAGCATGAGCGCGCGCACGACCTCGCGCTCGACCTCGGGGCCCGAGCCGGCGGCGTGCGAGCGGACGAGGCTCGCCTGCAGCTGCGCTCGGCGGTCCTCGGCGATGAAGGTCGTGGCGAGCGCGCCGAAGCCCGTCGAGATGCCGTAGTGCGGCTGCGGGTCGGCGGCCAGGTCGTCGATGATCGCGCGGCTCGCGGCGACCTCGGCGAGCGCGGCCGGGTCGAGCTCGACGCGTGCGTCGTGGCGCGCGACCGCGACGACGTCGTCGATCGAGAGCGGGCCGGTGCCGACGGTGACGGATGCCGCGGTGCGGGCGGGTGCGGGCGCGATCGTGCTCATACGTCCGATTCCACACCGTTCCCGCGCGCGTCGGAACGCGGCGGAGTACGCTGCCGTCCGGGATACCGGACGAAGGGGAGCGCATGTCGGATGCATCCAAGGTGCCCGCGGCCGACCAGGTGCTGCGGATCCTCAGCCACCTCGCGACCCAGCGCGGCCCCGTGCCCGCCGCCTCGATCGCGACCGCGCTCGGGCTCCCCCGCTCGACCACGTACCACCTGCTCGGCGTGCTCCAGGAGCGGGGCTTCGTCGTGCACCTGCCGGAGGAGCGCCGATACGGCCTCGGCGTCGCCGCCTTCGAGCTCTCGAGCGGGTTCAGCCGGCAGCAGCCGCTGACGCGGCTCGGCCGACCGCTCGTTGCGGCGCTCGTCGACCGACTCGGCGAGTCGGGTCACCTCGCCGTGCTGCACGGCCGCGACGTGCTCTACCTCGTGGAGGAGCGCGCTCCGCGGCGCCCGTCGCTCGTCTCCGACGTCGGCGTGCGCCTGCCCGCGCACCTCACCGCCTCGGGCCGGGCGATGCTGCAGGCCCTGCCGCCCGCGCAGCTGCGCGCGCTCTACCCCGACCGGGCCGCGTTCGCCGACCTGCCCTCGACGACGGATGCCGCGCCCTGGACGTACTCGCGCCTGAAGGCCGTGCTCGCCGAGGCACGCGCCGCGGGCGTCGCGGGCGAGCACGGCGAGGTCACGCGCGGGCTCGCCTCCGTCGGCGCACCCGTGCTCGACCACCTCGGCTGGCCGGCCGCGGCGATCGCGGTCACGTTCGCCGAGGGAGCCTCCGACGAGCTCGTGGACGCGGCGAGCGGCGCCGTGATCGACGCCGCCGCGACGCTCTCACGCCGGATCGGCGCGCGCTGAGCCGACGGCCCGCCGAACCCGGCTGCAGGCCGCGGAGCGCGGCCACGCGCGGGGTCGCCCGGTCGCTCACCCCGCCCGCGACGGTGCCAGCCAGCCCCGGAGCATCCGCGTCACCCACGGCAGCACCCAGTACGTCATGATCGGCGTCAGGACGAGGGTCGTGATGAGCACCCGCAGTGCGAGCGGCACGTCCTCCCACCACGGCGCGAGCGCGACGAGCAGCGAGAACACCAGGTTCACCGGGAAGAACCCGAGCCAGATGCTGACGGCCTGCTTCCAGCGCGGGGGAGCGGGCGGGAGCGCGGCATCCGCCGGCCCCGCGTCATCCGTGACCGCCGGCACCGAGCCCGTCGCCGGATCGTCGAACCAGCCCTCGATGCCGGTGCGCCGCTTGGCCTTCTCGGCGCGCACGAACCCGCGGCCCATCTCGAGCCACCACGAGCGCTCGGGCGATCGCTCCCAGGCCTCGAGCGTCTCCTCGTTCGCGAAGCGGTAGAGCATGTGCCACACATCGGAGTCCTCGCCGGCGCGCACCCAGCCCGACCCGAGGAAGCCGGGGTAGCGGTTGGCGAGGTTCACGCCGGTCTGCACCCAGACCGTCGCCTCCGCGATGCGGTCGGGGTCGACCTCGCGGCGGATCGACACGGTGATCGGTTCGGTGCCCATGCGTCCATCACAGCGCATGCACGTGTCGGGCGCATTGCGCCGGCGGGATGGTGCCGGGTGGGCCGACGCGTGGCGGGTCGGTGGTGGGCGGGTCGGTGCTCGACGGCCCGGCGCGGACGTCAGCCGAGGTGCGCGTGCAGGAAGGCGGCGACCCGCTCGCGCAGGCCCTCGTCGAGGATGCCGATCGAGTGCGCCTCGCCCGGCACGACCGCGAGCTCGACCTCGACGGCCGACGCGCCGAGCGTGTCCGCCAACCGCTGCGACTGCGCGAGCGGGACGACCTCGGACTCGGCGTGCCCGATGAAGAACGGGGGATCGGTCGGATCGACGTGCGCGGTCGCCGACGCGTCGATCGCCTGCGGGCACGCCTCGTCGGCGGCGCCGGGCTCGCAGGCGAGGAACTCGCCGACGATGCCGCGCAGCCACTCGGACGCGGCATCCGCATCGAGCTCGGGCAGGCCGAGCCCCACCGGGCCGGACAGCTCGGCGACCGCAGCGACCCGCGAGCCCGCGTCGAGCGACCCTTCGCCGAGCGTGCCGAGCAGCGACACGAGGTGCCCGCCGGCCGAGCCGCCGAACGCGCCGATGCGAGCGGGGTCGATGCCGAACCGTTCGAGCTGCGCGGGTTCGCGCAGCCACGCGACCGCGGCCGCGACGTCGTCGATCTGCGCCGGGTAGACCGCGTCGGGCACGAGCCGGTAGTTGACGGATGCCGCGACGAATCCCTCGCTCGCGAGCCACAGGCACACGTTCCGCCAGTCGGCGTTCGCCTTGTCGCCGCGCGCCCAGCTGCCGCCGTGCACCGAGACGACCGCTGCCTTGGTGCCGGCGATGGCGGATGCCGCGGGGCGGCACACGTCGAGCGTCAGGATCGTGCCGTCGTCGGCGACGGCGTACTCGAGGTCGGCGTCGACGCGGAGGTCGGCGGACGGTTCGAAGGTGCGGATGCCGATGATCTCGTTGCCCGCGACCTCGCTCGACGCCTGCCGCGCATTCGGGTCCAGCTCGCGCAGTGGCTGGTGGAACGCGGAGGCGACGGCGGCGACCGCGAGCGCTGCGCTCACGGCGAGGGCGATCCGCACGGGCCGGCGACGCCGGCCGCGGCGGAGGCCGGAGAGTCGGGTCATGGGTGGGGGCTCCGGGTCCAGGGGTGAGGTGATGCTACCCCAGGATCGGCGGACGGCCGACACCGGACCGGGCGGTGTCGACGTCCGTCACTCCGCCGGGCGACCCGTCTCGGGGTCGACGACGACCGACGCGTTCTCGTACGGCGCGTCGAGGAGCACGAGGACCTGCACCGGGCGCTCGCCCGAGTCATCCGCCACCGTCGAGCGGTCGACCAGCACGATCACCGAGTCGGGGTCGCTGATGCCCGCATCCTCCTTCGCGGCCTCGATGAACTCGGGCACGCGGGAGAAGTCGACCTGGTCGACGTCGAACAGTTCGGCGGCCGGGTCGTCGGGCTGGATCGGGTCGGGGCCGCCGTGCTCGGTGCGGTCGTAGCGGTACTCGTAGCCGTCGATCGTGAGCGCGCCGGGCGCGCTCGGCGCGGACGCGAGGGCGTAGTCGCCGTAGAAGCCGATCCGGATGAACACCGTGCCGCCGGTCTCGCGCGCGAGGGCCTCGACGATCTCCTGGTGGCGGTCGCCGAGCACGACGCCGGCCGAGGCAGGATCGCCGGAGGCCAGCGCGCGGCTGAGGCGACCGATCGAGTCGAACGCCGGCACGAGCACGAGGACCGCCGTGACGACGACGACGGCCCCCAGGAACGCCGTGCGCCAGGCGCGTCGGCCTGATCGAGCACGCTGCGGCCCGGGCGCTCGCGGGTCGCTCGTCCAGCGCGGTGCCTCGGAGGCGAGCGGGACCGTGCGTTCCGCGCCGCTGCGCAGCTGCTCGGCGTCGCGTCGGGCGGCCAGGTCGGCGGGCGGGTCGAGGTCGAGCACGACGTCGGCCGACGCGGCATCCGGCCTGCGCACGACGATGATCGAACCCGGCTGCAGTTCGTCGAGTGCCGCCTGGGCGACGAATTCGCGATGGGTCGTCGAGTACGCGGCGCGGTCGTCGGGCGCGACCGTCAGCGTCAGGTCGACCTCGGTGCGGTCGCCCGTGGGGGCCCCCGCGCGGTGCACGCGCTCGACGCGGGCGAGCGCGGCGTCGCCGACGACGGCGGGGGAGCCGGCAGCGACCGACGCCGCCCGCGCCGGATCGAACGCACCCGCGCTGCGGAGCCCCGCGAAGACCGCGGCGACGATCGCCACGGGAAGGGCCAGCGACCACAGGATGATGTAGATCGGATCGCCCGTCGCGATCGCGCCCAGCACGCCGCCGGCGGTGACGCCCGCGGCGACGGCGGCGAGGAGCGCGAGCATGCGTGACCTCCGGTTCGGTGGTCCGATCAGCATGCCCGGTCGGGGCGTCGTCGCGCACCCACCCGATCGGAGGGCAGCGGGGGCGAGCGGCGTGCGCCGCCTGCCGTGCCTACTCGCCGACGGCGAGCGGGCGATCGTCGAACGGCTCTGCGCCGAAGCCGACGAGCGGCTCGGCGCCGAAGCCGACGAGCGACTTCGCCATGCAGATGCTCGCCGGCACGCCCACGTAGCGACCGAACGGCTCCACTCGACGGAACCCGTGCTTGGCGTAGAGCGCCTGGGCGGGAAGGTGCTGGGTGCCGGTCTGCAGGACCAGTTCGCGGATGCCTCGTGCGCAGGCATCCGTCTCGACCCGATGCAGCAGCAGGCCCGCGATGCCGGTGCCGCGCGCCGGCTCGTCGACGAACATGCGGACGATCTCGGCGCGCCCCTGACCGTGCGCGCCGTCGTCGATGAGCGCGATCATGCCGACCGCGGTGCCGTCGTCGGTGCGGGCGACGTAGACGCTCACGCCGGGTCGGGCGAGCTCCGCCGCCTCGAGCTGCACGCACCCGCCGCCGGCGGGGTAGAGCGCACGCGAGTATGCGGATCCGGCCTCGAGCAGGCGCGAGACTCCGGCCGCGTGCGGCGGCTCGACGGAGATCGACGGCGGTGTGGTCACGACGAGAGCGTACGTCAGTCGCGTTACCGCTCCGTTACGTTCCCGCGGCGGAATGGGACGTGCGGCGTATTCACAGGGGGGTGTCCGGTATCGTTGGGAGGTCGGTTCCAGACACCGTGCATGTCGCACGGATGGGTTTGTGAGTCTTGAGGGCCGGTTCCACGCGCAGTCCGCGCGCGGATAGTCACCGTATGTGAACGGCCCCGGTCGACGATGCTCCCGGGTTCCCAGTCGTGCCGCGCGATCGCGCGGCCGGTTGCCATGTACACGCAACCACAACCCAGGAAAGCTCCGATGCCCAAGAACAAGAAGCCCGCCGGCGGTCGCCCCGCCAAGAACTTCGACCCGTCGTACGCCAAGAGCTCGCGCCGCAGCGCCACGCGCGCCGGTGGCGCGCAGAAGCCCGGCTCGCGCAGCCCCGGCCACCGCGGCTACCGCCCCGAGGAGGCGGAGGCCCCCAAGGCGCGCTGGTCGCGCGAGGAGCGCGTGGCCAACGGTCGCGCGCCGCACCGCGCGGAGCGCGCCGGACGCGATGAGCGCGGCGGCCGCGATGAGCGGGGTGGCCGTGACGAGCGCGGTGCGCGTTCGTACGGCCGCGACGACCGCGGATCGCGTCGCTTCGACCGCGACGAGCGTCCTGCGCGTTCGTTCGATCGCGACGACCGCGGGTCGCGCCGGTTCGACCGTGACGAGCGTGCGCCGCGCCGCTTCGATCGTGACGAGCGTGCCGCGCGTTCGTTCGACCGTGACGACCGTGCGCCGCGTCGGTTCGACCGCGCTGAGCGTCCTGCGCGCTCGTTCGACCGTGACGACCGTGCGCCGCGTCGGTCCGACCGTGCTGAGCGTCCCGCCCGCTCGTTCGACCGCGATGACCGCGCCCCCCGCCGGTTCGACCGCGATGACCGCGCCCCCCGCCGGTT
>NZ_WMLB01000014.1 GCF_009709675.1 Agromyces bracchium
GGCGGCGGCCACGGCGGCGGCGGCAAGGGCGGCGACTGGGGCGGCGGCGGCCACGGCGGCGGCAAGGGCGACTACGACATGGCCGTCCAGAAGATCATGAGCGTCGTCAACAACTACTCCTACATCGACGACCGCGACGTGCTGAACGACCAGTCCTTCAACCAGCAGGTCTGGGCGATCGGCGAGAAGGTCGAGATCGAGACCGACATCGAGAACAACTCGACCACGGCATCGGGCGACGGCGCGATCGCCGCGAGCACCGGCGCGGCGGTGGAGGCGTACAACACCGAACTGGAGGTCGACATCGAGGACTCCTTCAACGAGGAGACCGAGATCAAGGTCGAGGACTCGTTCAACGACAACTCGGACCACTCGACGACCAACATCGCGGTCGACTCCTTCAACACCGACAACTCGACGGACAACTCGGTCGAGATCGAGGAGTCGTTCAACGAGGAGACCGACATCGACGTCGACATCGAGGACTCCTTCAACGAGGACTCGTACAACGACGAGACCGACCTCGACGTCGACATCGAGGACTCCTTCAACGAGGACAACTCGGTGGACAACTCGACGAACACCGACGTCGACGTGGACATCGAGGACTCGTTCCAGGTGAACGACAACTTCAGCCCGGACACCGAGATCGAGGACTCGTTCCAGGACAACTCGGACAACTCGACGAACACCGACGTCGACGTGGACGTGGAGGACTCGTTCCAGGTGAACGACAACTTCAGCCCGGACACCGACGTCGACGTCGACGTGGAGGATTCGTTCCAGCAGAACGACAACTTCAGCCCTGACATCGACGACTCCTTCCAGGTGAACGACAACGCGGTCGAGACCGGCCCCGGCGACCAGGTCGCCGACAACGAGGTCGACCTCGCCCTCTGATCCGGCTCTCAGCGGTTCGGCCCGGCGCACGTCGAGTGCGCCGGGTCGAATCGGCCTGATCTGGTTGAATCGAATGACCTCGAACGGGGAGTGCAAGGGTGCAGCAACTCATCGATCTCGTCGACCGCGGCATCGCCCTCGCGGGTGGCGGCGAGCGTCCAGACCTCCGTCGGCGGCTCGAGCACACCCGCGACCGCCTGAACGATCCGAACGTCCGCGTCATCGTCGTCGGCGAGTTCAAGCAGGGCAAGAGCCAGCTGATCAACGCGCTCGTGAACGCACCGGTGTGTCCCGTCGACGACGACATCGCGACGGCGGTCCCCACCACGGTCCGCTACGGCGAGCGAGCCTCCGCGTCAGTCCTCTCGACGAGCGCGATCGGCGGCACCCTCGAGGCCGACGGCCGCTCGCAGCGCAGCGAGATCGCGATCGCCGACCTGGCCCGGTACGTGTCCGAGCGCGGCGGCAGGGGCACCGAGACGGATGTCGCGTCGGCCGAGGTCCTGCTCCCCCGCAAGCTGCTGAAGAACGGCCTCACGCTGATCGACTCTCCCGGCGTCGGCGGATTGAACTCCGCGCACGCGCTGACGACGCTTGCGACCCTCCCGTCGGCGCACGCGATGCTGTTCGTCTCCGACGCGTCGCAGGAGTACACCGAGCCCGAGATCCAGTTCCTGCGGCATGCCATGCGGATCTCGCCGAACGTCGCCTGCGTCCTCACGAAGATCGACCTGTATCCGCAGTGGCGTCGGGTCGAGCAGCTCGATCGCGGTCACCTCGACGCGATCGACCCGTCGATCCCGTTGTTCCCGGTCTCCGCCAACCTCCGGCTCGCGGCGCTCCGCGAGTCCGACACCGACCTCAACTCGGAGTCGGGTTTCCCGACGCTCGTCTCGTACCTGCGGCGCGACGTGGTGGGCAGGGCCGAACTCCTCCAGCGTCGATCGGCGGCCGCGGACCTGGTGTCGACGACAGAGCACCTCCGGCTCTCGATGGACTCCGAGCTCAGCGCGCTCCTGAACCCCGAACGCACCCCGGAGATGCTCGCGAGGCTCGAGACCACGAAATCGCGCGCCGACGAGCTGCGCCGCAACTCGGCCAGGTGGCAGATCACGCTGAACGACGGCGCGACCGACCTGATCGCCGACATGGAGCACGACCTCCGCGACCGGCTCCGCACGATCCAGCGCGAGGCGGAGGAGGCGATCGACGAGGGCGACCCCGGACCGATCTGGGACGAACTCGTCGACTGGTTCGAGCAGCGCGTTTCCTCGGCGGTCACCGACACCTTCGTCTGGACCCAGGAGCGGGCGCAGTGGCTCTCGGCCAAGGTGGCGCGGCACTTCGACGAGGAGGAGGTCACGCTCCCCCAGATCCACGTGGACGACACGCACGAGGTGCTCGACGCCGTCGACGACATGTCCGAGCTCGATCCCGGACGACTCGGCCCGATGCAGAAGTTCTACATCGGGCTCCGCGGGTCGTACGGCGGCGTGCTGATGGTGGGCATCATCACCAGCATCATCGGGATGTCCCTCATCAACCCGCTCTCGCTGGCCGCGGGCGCGGTGATCGGCCGCAAGGCCTACAAGGAGGACGTCGAGAACCGGCTCCAGCGTCGCCGGGCCGAGGCGAAGTCGCTCATCCGGCGACAGGTCGACGAGATCATCTTCCAGGTCGGCAAGCAGCTGCGAGATCGCCTGCGGCTCGTGCAGCGCATCACGCGCGACCACTTCACGGCGATCGCCGAGGAGCACCATCGGTCGCTCGCCGACTCCGTCCTGGCCGCGCAGAAGGCCGCGAACATGTACGCGGCCGACCGCGATCAGCGGATCCAGCAACTGCGTTCGGACCTCAAGCAGGTCGACGCGCTCTCCAGCAGGGCGAAGGCGATCGACGGCGCGACCGCGTCCGCCGACCGTGCGCGGCATTCCGCCGCGTCGGCGGCGGAGGCCGACACGGCGTCGGCGACCGCCGGAAGCGGCCAGGCGTGAGCGCACGCCTCCTCGAGCAGGCCGACGAGCTCCTCGAACTCGCCGCGGATCGGGTCGGAGGCGACGCCGTCGCGCTGCAGCGCATCAGGGCGCAGCAGGCGCGCCTCCGGGAGCCGCTCCGAGTCGCGATCGCCGGCATGGTGAAGGCCGGCAAGTCGACGCTCCTCAACGCCGTGATCGGCGAGGAGATCGCGCCCACGGACGCCGGCGAGTGCACGAAGGTGATCGTCTGGTATCGGCACGGCGCATCGCCGAGCATCACCGTGCACCTCAGGGACGGCGGGATCCGCGCGCTTCCGATCCGTCGCATCGACGGGCGGCTGGTGATCGACCTCGAGCCGTCGAGACCGGAGGACGTCGACCGCGTCGTCGTCGAATGGCCCTCGAGACGACTCGAGGATGTCACGCTCATCGACACGCCCGGCATCGCGTCGCTCTCCTCCGGCATCTCGGCTCGGTCGGCGGCGTTCCTCACCCCGGAGTCCGACTCATCGGAGGCGGATGCGGTCGTCTACCTCACCCGGCACATGCACTCCGCCGACGTGGGCTTCCTGTCCGCCTTCCACGACACGGCGGTCGCCCGCTCGCGCACGGTGAACGCGATCGCCGTCCTCTCGCGCGCGGACGAGATCGGCGCCGGCCGGATCGACGCCCTGCTCTCTGCGAGGACGATCGCGGAGCGCTATCGGACCGACGGCTCCCTGAGGTCGCTCGCGCTCGACGTCGTTCCCATCGCGGGCCTGCTCGCGCAATCCGCGCGGACCCTCCGCGAGCACGAGTTCGACGCGCTCCGCCGCCTGGCGGGGCTCGGCCGGAGCGCGCGCGAGCGGATGCTGGTCTCGGTCGACCGCTTCGTGCGCGACGACGCTCCGATCGACGTCTCGGCCGAGGAGCGACGGAACCTGCTCGAGCGGTTCGGCATGTTCGGGATCAGGATGGCCGCGGTATCGATCCGCGCCGGGAACCACGACTCCACAGCACTCGCCGACGAGCTCTACCGGCGTTCGGGGATGGAGGAGCTGATCCGCCTCGTCGGCGACCAGTTCCGTTCCCGCGCCGACGTGCTCAAGGCGAGTTCGGCGCTCGCCGCGCTCCGTGCACTGCTCGCCGAGCGCCCTCCTCCCGAGGCGACGGCCATCCGGCGCTCGATCGAGCGGCTCGAGTCGAATGCGCACGAGCTCCGCGAGCTGGCCCTGCTCTCGGATGCGCGGACCGTCGGCCTCGGGCTCCCGCCGGCCGAGGGCGAGGAAGCCGAGCGACTCGTCGGCGCCGCGGGCACCGGTGCGGCGGAGCGGTTGGGACTGCCGCCCGACACCCCCGCCGACGAACTGCACCGCGCGGCGACCGCCGCATTGCATCGGTGGCGCACACTGGCGGGCAGCCCGCTGCTCGACCGGCCCGCCGTCGAGGCGTGCGACGTCGTGACGCGCACGTGCGAGGCGCTCGTGGTCGGCGCGGCATCCGGCTCAGTGCAGCGTCGCCGGCTGCACCTGGCCCCGAGTGCGGAACCATCGGTTGGCACCCGGGAGGAGGCTGGCGACCCACGCGCCGACCGCGAGACCGAGCCCGCCGAGGAGGAGCGCCTCGACCAGGATCCCGAACTCGGTGACGGTGAGGAAGGCGCTGCCGATGAGCGCCGCTCCAGCGTGCACCAGGAGTAGCGCGAGCTGCGCCCACCTGGCCCCTCCGCGCCGGTTCAGCATCATCGCGAGCAGGATCGCCTCGACCGTGACGACGATGCCCAGGCTCGCGATGCAGGTCCAGTAGATGAGGTTCACGAGGGACGTGATCGACGCCTCGTCGTACCCTGGCGAGAGTCGCAGCAGCGTCTCCTCGAGCTCGCCGGCGATCGCCTCGTGCGAGAGGAAGGCGATGAGCATCGCCGCGGCGACTGCGACGAAGCTCGACAGCCAGAGCACTCGCGAGGTCCTCACCGAGCGGGGCGGGGGGACGGACTTGAGCACGGGCGGACGCCGGTCGTCCGAGAGGCTCGGCCGCTCCGGCGGCGGCGCCCCGTCGTCGCCGGCGCCCTCGGGCACACCGCCCGGTGCCGTGGCGGTCGCCTCATCGCGCGCGTGCGCCGGTTCGGTTCCGGACGACGTCTCGCCGACCGCCTCGTCGTCGAGCACGTCGTCCTGGTGCGGCGGACGCTGGTTCCCCCCGGAAGCGTCGGTCATGCCGTCAGCCTAGGACAGGGGCCCCGGTGGGGGCGGGTCCGCCTCGCCCGCCACGAGGCGGACCGTGAGCGAGTCCACGCCGGTCGCGATGGCGTCGTCGGCCGCCCAGCGCCGCGCGAGCCGCGCCGTGGTCGCATCCAGTTCGGTCCGCGTGAGCCCGGCGACCAGGCGCAGTCGGACCACGAGTTCCGGACCCTGCAGGCGCGCGCCGGGATCCCCGGCCACGAGGTCCACGCCCAGCACCGCGAGCTCGCCGCCGATGGATCGCTCGAACGCCTCGCGCACGCTCGACGATTCGGCGGGCGGATGCCACGGCTGCTGCTGCGCCACCGCCCACACAGCCGGCCGGCGCAGCACGAACTCGGTCGGCGAGCCGGGGTCGAGCACGACGAGCTCGGTGCCGTCGTCGGCCGCGGCGAGCGCGACGCGCACGCCGTCGGCGGGCACGGGGCGCGCGACCGGGTTCCACCGGTTCATCGCCTCGACCGAGCCGAACACGGGCAGCACCCGCCGTCCGTCCGGTCCCTCGACGGTGACGATCGAGAGCTCCTGGCTCTTGTCGACGGCGTGCCCGTGCGCGCCGATCTCGGTCCCGCCGTCGCCGAGCTCGGCGAGCAGCGGGATCAGCAGGCGCGCCGCACCGAACGCGGCGACGACGTCGGCCTGCCCGCCCTCGCCGGAACGGAAGCGGGCGAGCGCCGCACCGAGCGCCTCCGGCATCCGCCCGTCGTCGGACGCGTGCGGGTTCGACTGGAACGACCGGCCGGCCCACGGGCGCCCGGCGGAGTCGGCCGCGGGGTCAGTGGGATGCGACATCCAGCGCCTCGGGCAGCGTGAACGCGCCCGCGTAGAGGGCCTTGCCGATGATGGCACCCTCCAGGCCCTGCGGCACCAGCTGGCGCAGCGCCGCGATGTCGTCGAGGCTCGACACCCCGCCCGAGGCGATGACGGGCCGCCGGGTGCGCTCCATGATCTGGCGCAGCAGGTCGACGTTGGGGCCCTGCAGCGTGCCGTCCTTGGTGACGTCCGTCACGACGTACCTGGCTGCGCCGGCATCCTCGAGGCGGTCCATGACCTGCCAGAGGTCGCCGCCGTCCTTGGTCCAGCCGCGGGCGGCGAGCGTCGTGCCGCGGACGTCGAGGCCGATCGCGATCGCCTCGCCGTACTGCGCGATGACGGATGCCGCCCACTCGGGGTTCTCGAGGGCCGCGGTGCCGAGGTTGATGCGCTTCGCGCCGATCTCGAGGGCGTTCTCGAGCGACCGGTCATCGCGGATGCCGCCGGAGAGCTCGACGTTGACACCGCGGACCTGGCGGATGACCTTCTTCAGGATCCCGGCGTTCGAGCCGCGCCCGAACGCGGCGTCGAGGTCGACGAGGTGGATCCACTCGGCGCCCTGGTCGGCCCAGTCGGCGGCCGCGTCGACCGGGTCGCCGTAGTTCGTCTCGGTCCCCGCCTCGCCCTGGGTCAGGCGGACCGCCTTGCCTCCCGCCACGTCGACTGCCGGAAGCAGCACCAGGCGGGGGGTCTTGCTGAACTCACTCATCACTGTCCTCGAATCGGATGCCGCGGAAGGCGCGGCCTCGGCACAGTCACAGCATCCTAGTCCGCACCGGCACGCCGTGACGCATCGAAGGTCTCGCGGGGTCGCGCCCGGCCTCAGCCGAGCGAGCCGATCCAGTTCGAGAGCAGTCGGATGCCGGCATCCGACGACTTCTCCGGGTGGAACTGGGTCGCCGAGAGCGGGCCGTTCTCGACCGCGGCGAGGAAGCGCCCGCCGTGCTCGGCCCACGTCAGCTTCGGCTGCGGGAAGGGCGGGATGACGTCGAGGTTCCACGCCTGCGCCCCGTACGAGTGCACGAAGTAGAAGCGCTCATCCTGGAGGCCCTCGAACAGCACCGAACCCGGGTCGGGCTGCACCGTGTTCCAGCCCATGTGCGGCAGCACCTCGCTCGGCAGTTCGGTGACGACGCCCGGCCATTCGCCGAGCCCTTCGGTGTCGACGCCGCGCTCGACGCCGTGCTCGAACATGACCTGCATGCCGACGCAGATGCCGAGCACGGGCCGGCCGCCCGCGAGACGTCGGTCGATGAGCTCGTCGCCGCGCACCGAGCGCAGGCCCTCCATGACGGCGGCGAACGCTCCGACGCCGGGGACCACGAGCCCGTCGGCCTCCATCACCGCTCGGCGCTCGGACGTGAGCTCGACCTCGGCACCTGCACGTTCGAGCGCCTTGACGGCCGAGTGCACGTTGCCGGAGCCGTGGTCGAGCACGGCGACGCGCCGCGTCGCGGTCACAGGGCGCCCTTGGTCGACGGGATGCCGGCGACGAGGGGATCGAACGCCTTGGCCTGGCGGAACGCGCGCGCGAAGGCCTTGAACTCCGCCTCGGCGATGTGATGCGGGTCGCGCCCGCCGAGCACGTTGACGTGCACGGTGAGTCCCGCGTTGAACGTGATCGCCTCGAACACGTGCCGGACCATCGACCCGGTGAAGTGTCCGCCGATGAGGTGGAACTCGAAGCCCGCCGGCTCGCCCGTGTGCACCAAGTACGGCCGGCCGGAGATGTCGACCACCGCCTGTGCGAGCGCCTCGTCGAGCGGCACGAGCGCGTCGCCGTACCGCGAGATGCCGCGCTTGTCGCCGAGCGCCTGGCGGATCGCCTGTCCGAGCACGATCCCGACGTCTTCGACCGTGTGGTGCACGTCGATCTCGATGTCGCCCTTCGCCCGCACGGTGAGGTCGGTGAGCGAGTGCTTGGCGAACGCGGTCAGCAGGTGGTCGTAGAACGGCACGCTCGTCTCGATGTCGCTCGTGCCGGTGCCGTCGAGGTCGATCGAGAGGTCGATGCTCGACTCGCTGGTCTCGCGCTGCACGCGCGCGGTGCGCGCGGGGCGGTCGGTGCTCATGGGGTCATCCTATTCGGCAGGTCGGGGAGGATTCCGGGCTCGATCAGGCCTTCGCAGGTGCGGAAGGAGCGAACGACGCCATGGCCTCGAGGAAGGCGGTGGTCTCCGCTTCGGTGCCCGCGGTGACGCGAAGGCAGCCGGGCAGCCCGATCTCGCGGATCAGGATGCCCCGTTCGAGCAGAGCCTCGAAGACCGCGTGGGGATCGTCGACGCCGCCGAACAGCACGAAGTTCGAGCCGCTCCGGTAGGGGCGGAAGCCGAGCGATGCGAGTTCGCGCGTGATGCGGTCGCGCTGCGACCGGATCTCGTCGACCATCGCGAGCATCTCGTCGGAGTGCGCGAGCGCCCCGAGCGCCGCCGCCTGCGTGAGCGCCGAGAGGTGGTACGGCAGGCGCACGAGTCGGAGCGCGTCGATGACGGCGGGGTCGGCGGCGAGGTAGCCCACGCGCGCGCCGGCGAACGCGAACGCCTTGCTCATCGTGCGCGAGACGAGCAGACGCGGGCGCCCCTCGAGCAGGGTCAGCGCACTCGGCGTTCCGGGGTCGGCGAACTCCTGGTACGCCTCGTCGACGACCACGACGCCGCGCGCGGCGTCGGCGACCGCGGCGATCGTCTCGAGCGAGAGGGGCGTTCCGGTCGGGTTGTTCGGCGAGCACAGCAGCACGATGTCGGGGTCGTGGCGCTCGATCGCGGCGACCGCGGTCTCGGGCGAGAGTTCGAAGTCGGCGTCGCGGTCGGCCGCGATCCACCCGGTGCCCGTCCCGGAGGAGAGCAGGCCGTACATCGAGTACGTCGGGCCGAAGCCGAGCGCCGTCCGGCCGGGGCCGCCGAACGCCTGCAGGATGTGCTGCAGCACCTCGTTGGAACCGTTCGCGGCCCACAGCTGCTCGGGCACGAGCCCGTGCCTGAGGTAGCCGGCCAGCGCCGCCCGGAGCTGCGTGAACTCGCGGTCCGGGTAGCGGTTCAGGCCGATGATCGCCGCGGCCACGCGGGCGACGATGTCGTGCGCGACGTCTTCCGGGATCGGATGCGTGTTCTCGTTGACGTTCAGTGCGACCGGCACGTGCTTCTGCGGAGCGCCGTACGGGGACTTCCCGCGAAGGTCGTCGCGGATGGGCAGGTCGTCGAGACTCGTCACCGATCAATGCTATCCGCGGGCGCCATCGTGTTTCGGCGTGGGTGGCGTACCCCGCGGCCGGCTAGCCTGCGGCGGGGAGCACCAGCTGCTGCCCGGGCTGCACCACGGCGTCGTCGAGGCCGTTCAGGCGCATGATCTCGTAGATCACGTCACGCGGGTCGGCCGCGGGCGCGATCGCCTCGGCGATGCCCCAGAGCGTGTCGCCGGCGCCGACCTCGACGGTCTCGAACGTCGTCGCCGCGCGCCCGTCGTCGATGCCGGCGACCGCACCGCCGCTCGAGAGCACGCCGACCAGCACGCCGATCGCGAGCGGGAGCGCGGCCAAGCCGGTGACGACGATGCGGCCACGTCGGGTGAGCCTGAGCCGGGTGCGCGGGGTCGCCGCCGCGAACGCGGGCATCGTCGGCGCCGCGTTCGCGACCCCCATCACCACTGCACTCATTCCGCACCTCCCGGGCTTCCACCCCCGCATCCGGCCCTCGGCCGGGAGGGCCGGATGCGAAGCTGTGTTCCGAATATATCTTCGAACAATCGACGCCGCAAGCACCGGACGGTGGGAAATCAGGCCGGAAATCCGCGACACACTCGAACGGATGTTTGTCGCGCGTGTGCGAGGCGGATACAGTTTCGAATGTCCGACCACAGTCGAACACCGACCACCGACATCCGGGCCGACGCGGTCCCAGACGAGAGGCGAGGCACGTGAGCATCGACATCGACCAGGCACGCGGCGCGGGCGGCCGGTCGCGTCGGCGAAAGACCCTGAGCGCGAAGCAGCTCGCGATCCTCGAGGTCATCCGCGGCTCCGTCGCCGACCGGGGCTACCCGCCGAGCATGCGCGAGATCGGCGACGCCGTCGGGCTCTCCTCGCTCTCGAGCGTCACGCACCAGCTGAACCAGCTCGAACTCGCCGGCTACCTGCGACGAGACCCGAACCGTCCCCGCGCGCTCGAGATCCTCATCGACGTGCCCGGGTCCGAGCGCAGCCCCGCCGCCGAGCCCGCCCCGGTCGGCGACGCTGCCATGGTGCCGCTCGTCGGCCGCATCGCCGCCGGCGTGCCGATCACCGCCGAACAGCAGATCGAAGAGGTCTTCCCGCTCCCCCGCCAGCTCGTCGGCAAGGGCGAGCTGTTCATCCTGAAGGTCGTCGGCGACTCGATGATCGACGCCGCGATCTGCGACGGCGACTGGGTCGTCGTCCGCTCGCAGAAGACGGCCGAGAACGGCGAGATCGTCGCCGCGATGCTCGACGGCGAGGCCACCGTCAAGGTCTTCCGCCAGCGCGACGGGCACACGTGGCTGCTCCCCCGCAACTCGGCGTTCGAGCCGATCCTCGGCGACGAGTCCGAGGTGCTCGGCAAGGTCGTCGCGGTGCTCCGCACCGTCTAGCTCGTATTCTCCGCGCGGTGCGCCGGTACCGTCATCAGCACCGACACCGGCGACGAGGGCGGATGCCACGGGCTCGCCCCGCGGCATCCGCCCTCGATCATCGTGGTCAGGCCGTCGCGACCGCGACCCCCTCGCGCACCGAGCGCGTCGCCTCGACGATGTTCGAAAGCGACGCGACCGTCTCGTCGTAGCCGCGCGTCTTCAGGCCGCAATCCGGGTTCACCCAGAGGCGCCCGGCGGGAACACCGTCGACCGCGCGCTCGAGCAGCGAGCGCACCTCCTCGACGCTCGGCACGCGCGGCGAGTGGATGTCGTACACGCCGGGGCCCACGCCGTGGTCGAAGCCGCTCGCGGCCAGGTCGCCGACGACCTCCATGCGGCTGCGGGCCGCCTCGATCGAGGTGACGTCGGCGTCGAGCTCGCGGATCGCGTCGATCACGACGCCGAACTCCGAGTAGCAGAGGTGCGTGTGCACCTGCGTCGCCGGTGAGGCCCCGCCGGTGGCGAGGCGGAACGACCCGACCGACCACTCGAGGTAGGCCGGCTGGTCGGCGCGCTTCAGCGGCAGGAGCTCGCGCAGCGCGGGCTCGTCGACCTGGATGACGCGGATGCCGGCCTGCTCGAGGTCGCCGATCTCGTCGCGGAGCGCGAGCGCGACCTGGCGCGCGGTGTCGCCGAGCGGCTGGTCGTCGCGCACGAACGACCAGGCGAGGATCGTGACGGGACCGGTGAGCATGCCCTTGACGGGCTTCTCCGACAGGGACTGCGCGTACGTCGACCACTCGACCGTCATGGGCGCCGGCCGCGAGACGTCGCCCCAGAGGATCGACGGGCGCGTGCAGCGCGAGCCGTACGACTGCACCCAGCCGTGCTGCGTGACCGCGAAGCCGTCGAGGAGCTCGGCGAAGTACTGCACCATGTCGTTGCGCTCGGGCTCGCCGTGCACGAGCACGTCGAGGCCGAGGTCCTCCTGCAGGCGGATGACCCGCGCGATCTCCTCGCGCATGAGCTCGCGGTAGGCGGCATCCGTCAGCTCGCCCTTCACCAGGCGCGCGCGGGCGCGGCGGATGTCGGCCGTCTGCGGGAACGAGCCGATGGTCGTGGTCGGCAGCGCCGGCAGCGCGAGGTCCTCCTGCGCGGCGACGCGGTCGTCGTACGCCGCACGGGCGAACGCGCCGGCATCGAGCGCGGCGAGGCGGTCGCGGACGGCCGGCACGCGCACGCCGGGTGCGGCCGCACGGTCGGCCAGGGCGGCGGATGCCGCGTCGAGGTCGGCCGCGACCGCGTCGCGCCCCTCGGCGAGGCCGCGCGCGAGCGCCGCCACCTGGGCGACCTTCTGGTCGGCGAAGGCGAGCCAGCTCACCAGGCGCGCGTCGAGCGCCGACTCCTCGTCGACGTCGTGCGGCACGTGCAGGAGCGACGTCGAGGTCGACACGGCGACCGAACCCGAGAACGAGCGGAGCGCCTCGGCGCGTGCGAACGCGTGCTCGAGGTCGCCGCGCCAGATGTTGTGGCCGTCGACGACGCCCGCGACGAGCGTCTTCGCGGCGAGCGCCTCCTCGGTCACGGGGTCGAGTTGCTCCGGCAGGTCGCCGCGGACGAGGTCGAACCCGATCGCCTCGACCGGGGTCGCCGCGAGCGCCGGCAGCGCGTCGGCGAGGTCGCCGTAGGGCGCCGCGACGAAGATGGCCGGGCGCGCGTCGGCCGCACCGAGCGCGTCGTAGGCCTCGGCGACGGCCTCGAGCACGCGCTCTCGCGGCTCGTCGAGGCTCTCGCTCACGAGACCCGGCTCGTCGAGCTGCACCCACTCGGCGCCGGCCGCGGCGAGCGCGGCGAGGAGCGCGCGGTAGACCGGCACGAGCTCGGCGAGGCGGTCGAGCGGACGGAAGCCCTCGGGCGCGTCATCCGTCGCCTTCGCCAGCAGGAGGAACGTGACCGGGCCGACGAGCACCGGGCGCGTGACGAACCCGGCCTCGCGCGCCTCGCGCACCTGGGCGACGAGCGCGTCGGCGTGCGCGGCGAACGCGGTGTCCGGCCCGATCTCGGGCACGAGGTAGTGGTAGTTCGAGTCGAACCACTTCGTCATCTCGAGCGGCGCGTCGGCGCCCTCGCCGCGGGCCACCGTGAAGGTGCCGGCGAGGTCGAGGCGGCCGTCGGCGTCGAGCAGGCGCTCGAAGCGGGTCGGGACCGCGCCCACGGCGACGGCCGCGTCGAGCACCTGGTCGTAGTACGAGAACGACTCGGGGATCGCCGAGTCGGTGCGGCCGAGGCCGAGCTCGGCGAGGCGCTCGCGCGTCGCGGCGCGGAGGCCTGCCGCGGTGCGCTCGAGCTCGGCGGCGTCGATCCGGCCGGCCCAGAACGCCTCGACGGCGTGCTTGAGCTCGCGGCGGCGCCCGATGCGCGGGTAGCCGAGGATCGTTCCGGTGGGGAAGGCGGGTGCGGTCATCGTTCTCTCGTGTTCCTCTCGGTGCCCGCATGGGCGGGGGCGGTGGCGAGGCCGAGCCGGTCGAGCACGGCGAGCACGGCCTCGTGGCGGTTGAAGGTGTACAGATGGAGCCCGGGGGCGCCGCCGGCCAGCACGTCGGCGGCGAGGTTCGAGGCGTAGTCGACGCCGAGTTCGAACTGGGCGTCGGCGTCGGGCTCGATCTCGAGGTCGATCGCGAGCTCGGCCGGCGCGGGGACGCCCGTGAGCTGCTCGAGGCGCGCGAGCCGGGCAGGTGTCGTGACGGGCATGATGCCCGGCAGGATCGGGATGGTCACGCCGCCCGCGCGGGCGCGCTGCACGAAGGTGAGGTAGTCGTCGGCGTGCCAGAACAGCTGCGTGATCGCGAGGTTGGCGCCCGCGACCTCCTTCGCGAGCAGCACGTCGACGTCCTGGTTCGACCCGCGCGAGCGCGGGTGCCCGGTCGGGAAGGCCGCGACGGCGACGCGCTCCGGTCGTGGGCGCTCGCGGATGGCGGTGACCCCCGGCATCCCCGGGATGCGGGACTGCCCGAACGGCTCGCGCTCCTCCTGCACCCGGTGGATCAGCTGCACGAGCTCTGCGGCGCTGTGCAGGTCGCCGATCGCGTCCTCCGCGTCCGCGGCGCCCGCGGGCGGGTCGCCGCGGAGCGCCAGGAAGCTCGTGATGCCCGCGTCGAGGAACTCGCGCACGAGCCGGTTCGCCTCCGCGTGGCTGGACCCGACGCAGGTCAGGTGCGCCATGGGCTCGACGCGCGTGTGCTCGAGCATGTACCGGAGCACGGTGAGCGACCGGTCGCGGCTCGACCCGCCCGCGCCGAACGTCACCGAGATGAACGCGGGGTCGACCTCGGCGAGGCGGTCGATGGTGCGCCCGAGCGCGATCGCCGCCGCGTCCGTCCGCGGCGGGAACAGCTCGAACGAGATCGGCACGCGCGGCCGGGCGGCGGCGCCGTCGGGCTCGGTTCCGGTCATGTCGCTCCAGAGGGCGAGCAGTTCCGGGGATGGTCGAGTGCACGGCACGCCGCGCCCGACCGGCCGGAACGGCAGGTGGGTCTCGCGGGCGGGTGCCGGGCTCGGCGGTCGCTCCAGGCGGGCGGCATCCGGCCGCTCGCCACGATCAGGTGCGACGATACGCCGGGTCGACCGGCTCCGCTCCCGGTGTTACGACGAGTGACTCCGGCAGTGCACGGGGTTGGGCGATCGAGCGGATGCTACGCCAGCGCCTCGGCGCGGAACTCCTCGAGCTGCGCGGCCTGCTCGGGCGACGCCAGCGCCCGGATCCGCGTGCCGTCCTCGACGTAGTCGGTGGAGAGCACGCGCCCACCCTCGTGCAGCGCCGAGATGACGTCGCCGCGGTCGTACGGAACCAGGAGGTCGACCTCGACGGCGGGGTCGGGCAGCATGCGGCCGATCGCGGCCAGCACCTCGGCGACGCCCTCGCCGGTGCGCGCCGAGGCGAACACCGCGTTCGGCTCGAGGCCCTGCAGGACCAGTCGGTCCTCCGGCGTGACGAGGTCGGCCTTGTTGAAGACGACGAGTTCGGGGATGTCGCGGGCTCCCACTTCGCCGATGACGTCGCGCACGGTCGCGATCTGCTGGGCGGGGTCGGGGTGCGCGGCATCGACGACGTGCACGATCAGGTCGGCGTCGCCGACCTCTTCCAGCGTCGAGCGGAACGCCTCGACGAGCTGGTGCGGCAGGTTCCGCACGAACCCGACCGTGTCGGCGATCGTGTAGACGCGCCCGTCGGCGGTCGTGTTGCGGCGCACGGTCGCGTCGAGCGTGGCGAACAGCGCGTTCTCGACGAGCACGCCCGCGCCCGTGATGCGGTTCAGCAGGCTCGACTTGCCCGCGTTGGTGTAGCCCGCGATCGCGACCGACGGCACGGCGTTGCGCTTGCGGTTCGCGCGCTTGGCGTCGCGCGCGGGCTTCATGCCGACGATCTGCCGGCGGAGCTTCGCCATGCGCGAGTGGATGCGGCGGCGATCGAGCTCGATCTTCGTCTCACCGGGACCACGCGACCCCATGCCGGCGCCCGCGCCGCCCACCTGGCCACCGGCTTGGCGGGACATCGACTCGCCCCAGCCGCGCAGGCGCGGCAGGAGGTACTCGAGCTGCGCGAGCTCGACCTGCGCCTTGCCCTCGCGGCTCTTCGCGTGCTGGCTGAAGATGTCGAGGATCACGGCGGTTCGGTCGATGACCTTGACCTTGACCGCATCCTCCAGCGCGCGGCGCTGGCTCGGCGCGAGCTCGGTGTCGGCGACCACGGTGTCCGCGCCGAGCGCGGCGACCACGTGCCGGAGCTCCTCGGTCTTGCCCCGGCCGAGGTACGTGCTGGGGTCGGGGTGCGGGCGCCGCTGCAGGACGCCGTCGAGCACGCGCGCGCCCGCCGTCTCGGCGAGGGCGGCGAGCTCGCGGAGCGAGTTCTCGGCGTCCTCCAGCGAGCCCTGCGGGTACACGCCGATCAACACGACGTTCTCGAGCCGCAGCTGCCGGTACTCGACCTCGGTGACGTCCTCGAGCTCGGTCGAGAGACCGCTGACGCGGCGGAGCGCCGCGCGCGCCTCGCGGTCGTACTGCTCGCCGTCGAAGCCGTCGTGGTCGGGCTCGGCGAGCCCGGCGCGCTGGATCGACGACGCCTCGGACGCCCCGAAGCGGGACACGCCCGCCCGGGCGTCGGCGCTGCGCAGCACGCGCTCGACCGCGTCGTCGTGGGTCTCGGGTGCCGCGTCGTTCATCCTGTCCAGCCTACTTCCGTTCGCCTGCGATAGGTTTCCCCGTATGCCGCAGGAGCACTACTTCTCGTCCAAGCCCGCCGATCGGGCGGCGCTCCGGACCGTTCCGGTGCGGCTCGCCGGCCGCGACGTCGAGGTGCAGACCGCGGGCGGCGTCTTCAGCCCCGACCACGTCGACCTCGGCACGCGAGTCCTGCTCGACGAGGTCCCCGCTCCCCCCGCCGGTGGTCACCTGCTCGACCTCGGCGCCGGATGGGGCCCGATCGCGCTCACGCTCGGGCTCGAGTCCCCCGAAGCGACCGTGTGGGCGGTCGACGTGAACGAGCGGGCGCTCGACCTCGTCCGTCGCAACGCGCAGCGACTCGGGCTCCACAACGTCAACACCGTGATGCCCGACGATGTTCCCGACGACGTGCGCTTCTCGGTGATCTGGTCCAATCCGCCGATCCGCATCGGCAAGGCCGAGCTGCACGCGCTGCTGCGTCGCTGGCTGCCTCGGCTCGAGACGGGCGCCACCGCGTGGCTCGTCGTGCAGAAGAACCTCGGCGCCGAGTCGCTGCAGCGCTGGCTGGGCGAGGAGTTCGCGGACGGCTGGACCGTGGGGCGCGCGGGGACGTCGAAGGGCTTCCGCGTCCTGACGGTGACGCGCGACCTCTGACCCTGCTCAGGCCAGCGCGAGCACGCCGTCGAAGACGAGCTCGCCGGGCCCGGAGAGCAGCACGTGCTCCCCGTCGGGCTGCGACGCCATGCGCACGCCGAGCGCGCCGCCCGGCACCTGCACGACCCACGTGTCCGGTGCCTGTTCGCCCGCCCAGTACCGCACCGCGAGTGCCGCCGCGACCGCGCCCGTGCCGCACGAGAGCGTCTCGCCCGACCCGCGCTCGTGCACGCGCATGCGGATGCGTCCCCGCCCGTTCTCGACGAGCGGCTCGGCCGGGACCACGAACTCGACGTTCGCACCGGCCTGCGGCTGCGGGTCGAGGATCGGGAGGTAGGACAGGTCGAGGCCGTCCAACTCGTCGTCGTCGGCCAGCGCCACCACCACGTGCGGGTTGCCGACGTCGATGCCGAGGCCCGGCCGGGCGACGGGCAGGTTCTTCGCGCGCACGAGCGGTTCCCCGCCGTCGAGCCGCCAGACACCGAGGTCGGCCTCGAATCCGGCGCCGGTCACCCGGACCCGACGTACCCCCGCGCGTGTGCCGATCGCGATCCACTCGTCGCCCGCGGGGGCGATGTGCCCCTGGTCGATGAGGTAGCGCACGTAGACGCGGATGCCGTTGCCGCACATCTCCGACAGGCTGCCGTCGGCGTTCCAGTAGTCCATGAACCAGGTCGCCTGGGGGTCCTCCGCGAGCGCGCCCGCACCGTCGGCGAGCCGCTCGGAGCGGACCGCCCGGATCACGCCGTCGGCGCCGACGCCGAAGCGGCGATCGCAGACCGCCGCGATCTGCGTGGGCGAGAGCTCGTGCTCGCCCTCGGGGTCGCTGTACAGCACGAAGTCGTTGCCCGTGCCCTGGCCCTTGGTGAAGCGCAGATCGAACGCCATCGCACCAGTCTAGGGAGCAGGGAACGGCTCAGACGCCACTCGCCTGGCGGGCGAGCTCGGCCGCGAGCGCGGCCGGGTCGCCGGCATCGACGACGGATGCCGCGGCGTACCGCTTGAACCACCCGACCTGCCGCCGGGCGTACGTCCGGGTCAGCGCCTGCGTCTCCGCGATCGCGTCGGCCTCGGCCATCCGCCCCTGCACCTGGGCGAGCGCCTGCGCGTAGCCGATCGCCTTGCGCGCGGTCACGCCGCGCTCGAGGCCCTTCGGGATGAGCCCGCGCACCTCATCGAGGAGCCCGGCCGCCCACATGCCCGCCGTGCGGGCGTCGAGGCGGGCGACGAGGTCGGCGCGGTCGGCGCGCAGGTGCACGATCCGGTGCGGGCGCCACGGCACCGGCTCGTCGGGCAGGCGTGCGGCCTTCGGCTCGCCGGTGAGCTCGATGACCTCGAGCGCGCGGACGATCCGACGGCCGTTCTGGGCGTCCACGCTCGCGGCGGTCTCCGCGTCCAGCTCGCGCAGGCGCCGGTGCATGAGGCCGGGCCCGACCTCCTCGAGCTCGGCTTCGAGGCGCGCCCTGATCGCGGCATCCGTACCGGGGAAGCGCAGGTCGTGGATGACGCTCGAGACGTACAGCCCCGAGCCGCCCGTGAGGAGCGCGACGCCGCCGCGACCCGCGATGTCGTCCACCACTCGCCGGGCCTCCGCCTGGTACGCGGCGACGGATGCCTCGTCGGTGACGTCGAGCACGTCGAGCAGGTGGTGCGGCACGCCCTCGCGTTCGTTCACGGGGAGCTTGGCGGTGCCGATGTCCATGCCGCGGTACAGCTGCATGGCGTCGGCGTTCACGACCTCGGCGAGGCCGCCGCGTTCGGCGATCGCGTGCGCGAGGTCGAGCGCGAAGCGCGACTTGCCGGTGCCCGTGGCGCCGACCACCGCGATCAGCGTCACGTCAGCGCTGGCCGTCGGCGGGGTCGTAGATCGGCATGGTGCCGACGCCGGGGCTCGTGAGCGGCTCGCCGCCGACGCGCAGCGACGGCAGGCCGAGCGAGACGCGACCGCCGGCCGTTGCCGCGGCGCCGGGTGCGGCCGGCACGCCGCAGCTCTCGGCCTGCGCGCGGTCCCACGCGTCGCCGGCTCGCGTGCGTCGGATGCGCAGCGGCGCGCCGTCGATCGAGTCGGCGAGGAGGTGGAACGGCGCGGCCTGCGTGATCTCGACCGAGACGACGTCGCCGGGTCGGGGCAGGTCGGAGCCCGGGGGCACCTCGAAGTGCACGAGGCGGCTGTCTTCTGCGCGACCGCTCAGGCGGTGCGTCTCGGCGTCCTTCTTGCCCTCGCCGGTGGAGACGAGCACTTCGACGGCCCGGCCGACGAGCTTCCGGTTCTCCTCCCACGAGATGCGCTCCTGGAGGGCGATGAGTCGCTCGTAGCGCTCCTGCACGACCTCCTTCGGCACCTGGTCCTCCATGGTGGCCGCGGGCGTGCCCGGGCGGATGGAGTACTGGAAGGTGAACGCGGATGCGAAGCGGGCGGCCTCGACGACGCGGAGGGTCTCCCGGAAGTCCTCCTCGGTCTCGCCGGGGAAGCCGACGATGATGTCGGTCGAGATCGCCGCGTTCGGGATCTTCGCACGCACGCGATCGAGGATGCCGAGGAATTTCTCGGACCGGTACGACCGTCGCATGGCCTTCAGGATGCGGTCGGAACCCGACTGCAGCGGCATGTGCAGCTGCGGCATCACGTTCGGCGTCTCGGCCATCGCGTCGATGACGTCGTCGGTGAACGCGGCGGGGTGCGGGCTCGTGAAGCGGATGCGCTCGAGGCCGTCGATGCCGCCCGCGGCGCGCAGGAGCTTGCCGAACGCCTGGCGGTCGCCGAACTCGACACCGTAGGAGTTGACGTTCTGGCCGAGGAGCGTCACCTCGACGGCCCCGTCGTCGACGAGCGCCTGCACCTCGGCGAGGACGTCGCCCGGCCGGCGGTCCTTCTCCTTGCCGCGGAGGGCGGGGACGATGCAGAAGGTGCAGGTGTTGTTGCAGCCGACCGAGATCGACACCCAGCCGGAGTACGTGGAGTCGCGCTTCGTGGGCAACGTGGATGGGAACACCTCGAGCGCGTCGAGGATCTCGAGCTGCGCCTCGTCATTGTGGCGCGCCCGCTCGAGCAGGCTCGGGAGCGAGCCCATGTTGTGCGTGCCGAAGACGACGTCGACCCACGGCGCCTTCTCGAGGATGACGTTCTTGTCCTTCTGGGCGAGGCAGCCGCCGACGGCGATCTGCATGCCCGCGTGGCGGCGCTTCACCCCGGCGAGGTGACCGAGGTTGCCGTAGAGCTTGTTGTCGGCGTTCTCGCGCACGGCGCACGTGTTGATCACGACGATGTCGGGCTCCGCGCCATCGGCCGGAACGTAGCCGGCCGCTTCGAGCGAGCCGCTCAGCCGCTCGGAGTCGTGCACGTTCATCTGGCACCCGAAGGTGCGGACCTCGTACGTACGGGGCGCGGCCGTCTCGGCGGCGACGGGCTCCGCGGCCGCGGGCATCGCCTCGTGAATGGTGCTCATGATCGCACCAGTCTACGATCCGTCACTCGGCGTCGTCGCCGTCGAGCGCGACGGCCACCGCGCGCCGGACGAGCTCGCTCCCGTACCCGCGCCGCATGAGGAAGGCCGACAGGCGGCGCTCGGCGACGTGCCGATCGAGCCCGGCCAGTTGCCGCGCACGGCGCTCGGCGATCACGAGCGCGTGCTCGAACTCGACGTCGGGGTCGAGCGTGTCGACCGCTTCTCGCGCGAGCTCGTCGTCGATCCCGCGGCGACCGAGCTCGTGCAGGAGCGCACCGCTCCCTCGGCCGCGGCGCACGCCGTGGCTGTGCACGAGCTGCTCGGCCAGCCGACGATCGTCGAGGTAGCCGAGTCTCGCGTACCGCTCGATCCACTCCTCGACCTCGACCTCGTCGAGGCCGTGCTCGACGAGCGTCGCGCGCACCTCGGACACGGACAGCGACGAGCGACGCAACCGGGTGACGATCAGCCGGTCGATGCGGTCGTCGCGCTCGGGGCCGGTCTCGGGTTCATCAGGATCCGCCGACGGGACCCGTTCGGTCGCGAGGCCACGGAAGCCCGTGCTGCGACGCTGCGAGTCCGGCCGCGCGGCGCCCGGCCGCGCAGTGTCTCGATCGCGCCCGACGGGCGGTGCCGTGGGCGGCCCCGCCGCAGCGGGCGCCGTTCCCGGCCCGCGGCGGGCGGCCCCGTCGGATTCCTCCGACGGTGCCACCCACGGCAGGTAGGTGACCGGCGCGAGCCGCTCGTTCCGCTGATCGGTCATCGGTGCCGCCGGCTCAGGCGCCCTTGCGCTTCGCCGCGATCGACTCGACGTTGGACGGAGCGGCGGTCGCCGGCGCACCGCCGGCCTGGCCGATGCCGAGCTTCGAGAGGATCTTCTTCTCGATGTCGGCGGCGATGTCGGGGTTCTGGATGAGGAAGTTGCGGGCGTTCTCCTTGCCCTGGCCGAGCTGGTCGCCGTCGTAGGTGTACCAGGCTCCGGACTTCTTCACGATGCCCTGGTCGACGCCGTAGTCGATGAGGCTGCCCTCGCGGGAAATGCCCACGCCGTAGAGGATGTCGAACTCGGCCTGCTTGAAGGGCGGGGCCATCTTGTTCTTCACGACCTTCACGCGCGTGCGGTTGCCGACCGCGTCGGAGCCGTCCTTCAGGGTCTCGATGCGACGGATGTCGAGGCGGACCGACGCGTAGAACTTGAGCGCCTTGCCGCCCGCGGTCGTCTCGGGGCTACCGAAGAACACGCCGATCTTCTCGCGGAGCTGGTTGATGAAGATCGCCGTCGTCTTGGTCTGGTTGAGGCCACCGGTGAGCTTGCGCAGCGCCTGCGACATGAGCCGCGCCTGGAGGCCGACGTGCGAGTCGCCCATCTCGCCCTCGATCTCGGCGCGCGGCACGAGCGCGGCCACGGAGTCGATGACGACGAGGTCGATCGAGCCCGAGCGGATCAGCATGTCGGCGATCTCGAGCGCCTGCTCACCCGTGTCGGGCTGCGAGACGAGCAGCGAGTCGATGTCGACGCCGAGCTTCTTGGCGTAGTCGGGGTCGAGCGCGTGCTCGGCGTCGATGAACGCCGCGATGCCGCCCGCCCGCTGCACGTTGGCGATGGCGTGGAGCGTCAGCGTCGTCTTGCCCGACGACTCGGGGCCGTAGATCTCGATGATGCGCCCGCGCGGCAGGCCGCCGACGCCGAGCGCGACGTCGAGTGCGATGGAACCGGTGGGGATGATCTCGACCGGTGCGCGCTCCTCGCTGCCGAGGCGCATCACCGACCCCTTGCCGAACTGGCGGTCGATCTGGGCGAGTGCGGTCTCGAGGGCCTTCTCGCGGTCTGCGGGTGATGGCATCGGTGCTCCTTCGTGGTGATGACGGCTGCCTCTAGGCTGTCGTTCCGCGTGCCAGGCCGTGACCCGGCACGTCTCGCGACAAGGCGTTTGCGGTGTGTTCCGACGCCTCCGACCGTACGGCCGGCCACCGACATCCGTCGCCCGAAGGCCTTGGCTGTGGATGGACGCGTCATCCCTCCTGCTGTTGAGGAGCCTAACGCAGCATCCGAACGCATGTTCGATGCGCGCACCGGCGTGTCGAACGCGTCTTCGGACGCGGTCCGGGACACGCGACCGCCTATCGCGCGGGCCGTTCCCCCGGCTCGGGCCGACCGACGCCGTGGCGGCGCTCCTCCGGGACATCCGTCGCCGCGCACAGCGCGAACCACACGTCGCGCGGCGCGAGGCCCGCGGCGAGCGCCTCTCGCGCCGTGCGATTGCCGAGCTCGACGAGCACGAGGTCGTTCACCACGACGTCCCCGTAGCCCGGACCGAACTCCTGCTCGACCGCGAGCGCGAACTCACTGCGCTTCACCCATGACCTCCGGACGTGCGAACGGCCGGTCACGAGGACCGGCCGTTCGAGTGGACCTGTGGATCAGCGGACCATCATGTCCGCGTCGAACTCCGCCACCAGCTCGTCGGGGAGGCTGTCGGGCACTGCCGGGGTGTTGAGCCCCTCGAGCACCGCGATACGGTCGCCGACCTCGTGCATGATCACGGAGATGGGAGTGTCGAGCGCGTCCGCGACGGACGCGAGGATCTCGCTCGAGGCCTCCTTCTGGCCGCGCTCCACCTCGCTGAGGTAGCCGAGCGCGACGCTCGCCTTGCTGGCGACCTGGCGGAGGGTCCGGCCCTTCTGCAGGCGGAAGTCCCTCAGCACGTCGCCGATCTCCTGTCGAACCAGAACCATCGGAACCTCCCTCGTCTCACCTTGCGACCCGACCGGGGCCGGCACGGGGAGGTCAGTCTAGCGCCTCTTCCCGTTCACCGAGCCTACCGTTGGTCACTGGTGTTTTGCTCTGAACCCGACACCTGTAACAGGGTGTTCACGTGGCCTATTCCCGGTCGCGCGCCGCCGAGTCGGCCGGAGCGTCCACACGGTCGACCGCCGCGATCGCGCCCGTCGGCACGAGCGTCGGCGACGCCTCGAGCCGCGCCTTCCGCCGCTTCAGCCAGATGCCCGTCACGATGATGACGGCGAGCGTCGTGTACGCGGCGATCGCGAACGGGCTGTGGATCAGGTAGGCGAGGTCGCCCTGGCTGATCGCCATGGACTTGCGGAGCTGCTCCTCCGCCATCGGCCCGAGGATGCCGCCGACGACCATCGGGGCGACCGGGTATCCGTAACGGCGCATCAGGAACCCCACGATCCCGACGACGAGCAGCGTGAGCGTGTCGAACACGTTGAAGTGCAACGCGTACGCCCCGAGCCCCGCGAATGCGAGGATGCCCGCGTAGAGATAGGGCCGCGGGATCCGCAGCACCTTCACCCACATGCCCACGAGCGGCAGGTTGAGCACGAGCAGCAGCACGTTGCCGATGTACAGGCTCGCGATGAGCGCCCACACGAGCCCCGACTGGGTCTCGAACAGCAGCGGCCCCGGCCGGATGCCGTACGACTGGAACGCCGAGATGATGATCGCCGCGGTCGCGGTCGTGGGCAGGCCCAGCGTGAGCAGCGGCACGAGCACGCCGGCGGCGGCGGCGTTGTTCGCCGACTCGGGCCCCGCGACGCCCTCGATCGCACCGCGCCCGAACTGCGCGCGTGCACGGCCCTTCGCGAGTCGTCGCTCGGTGGCGTACGACAGGAACGTGGCGACATCCGCCCCGCCGGCCGGGATGGTGCCGATCGGGAATCCGATCGCGGTGCCTCGCAGCCACGGCTTCCACGAGCGGCGGACGTCGTCGCGGGTGAGCCAGCTGCGCCATCCGCGCGTCACCGGGATCACCCGCACCGGACCGTGGCGCAGACGTGAGGCGACGTAGAGCGTCTCGCCGAGCGCGAAGAGCCCAACCGCGATGAGCACGACGTCGATGCCGTCGGCGAGGCTCGGAACGCCGAGCGTGTAGCGCTGCTGGCCCGAGAGCACCTCGGTGCCCACGAGTCCGAGCATCAGGCCCAGGCCGAGCGAGACGAGGCCGCGCGGGATGCTCGAGCCGAGCAGCGCGCCGACGGTGAGGAAGGCGACGACGATGAGGGCGAAGTAGTCGGCCGGGCCGAGCTGGACGGCGAGCTTCGCGATGCCCGGGGCGAGGAAGGTCAGCAGGACGGTCGCGATGGTGCCTGCGACGAAGGACCCGATCGCCGCCGTGGCGAGGGCCGCCGCGCCCCGGCCGGCCTTCGCCATCCGGTTGCCCTCGAGCGCCGTGACGATCGAGGCCGACTCGCCCGGCGTGTTCAGCAGGATCGAGGTCGTCGACCCGCCGTACATGCCGCCGTAATAGATGCCCGCGAACAGGATGAGCGCGCCCGTCGGGTCGAGCGTGTACGTCAGGGGCAGGAGCAGGGCGACCGTCATGGCCGGACCGATGCCGGGCAGGACGCCGACCGCCGTGCCGATGAACACGCCGAAGAGCGCGATGAGGAGGTACTGGGGCTGCAGCGCGGTGGCGAAGCCCTCGAGCAGTGCAGTGAGGCTATCCATGGAAGATCGGGATCCAGTCGAGGAGCGGGCCTGCGGGCAGTGACAACCCGAGCCAGGCGCCGAAGACGAGTTGCGTGACGAGTCCGAGGCCGAGCCCGATGAGGAGCGCCATCCAGCAGCGCCTGGCGCCCAGTACGATCGCCGCCCCGGCGAACACCACCGCGACCGCGATGGGCCATCCGGCCCACTCGATGAGCACGAGCTGCGAGAGGAAGATCGCGACGAGCTTCGCGACGGTGAGCCAGTCGGTCGGGGCGTCGGGGTCGACGTCCTCGCCGTCGTCGGGCACGCCCCGGCGACCGCGTGCGATCTGCACGACGACGGCGACGGATGCCGCGACGAGCAGCACCCCGACGGCGTACGGGAACGCCCGCGGCCCGAGCACGCTCGCCGAGCCGGGCGGCACCCGGATGAACCCCGCGCCGATGATCGCGTAGACGCCGAGCGCGGCGCTCACCACCGCGAAGGCGACCTCCCCCGCGAGACGACGCCCGGCGCGGCCGACGCCACCGGCGGGATCGGGCTGATCGGGGATTCCCCCCGGCGCGGTCGCGCCGAGGGGAACCGGGGTGGAGTCGGTCACGGTGCGACCAGTCCGATCGTCTGGAGCGTCTGCGTCACCTCGGCGATGTCGCCGTCGAGGAACTCGGTGAACTCGTCGCCCGTGAGGAACGCGTCGGCCCAGCCCTTCTCCTCGAGCGTGGCGGCCCATGCATCGGAGTCGTGCAGCTCGGTCACGAGGGCGCTCAGCGCCTCGGCGTCGGCCTCGTCGATGCCGCCGGGTGCGAGGAGCCCGCGCCAGTTCGTGAGGGTCACGTCGTAGCCCTCGTCGACGAGCGTGGGCGTGTCGGGCAGCAGTTCGACCGGCTCGGCCGACGAGACCGCGAGCGCGCGCAGCTCGCCCGCGGCGATCTGCTCGACGAATTCGCCGACGCCCGAGATCCCGGCCTGCACGGTGTTGCCGAGGAGCATCGTCACGGCCTCGCCGCCGCCCGAGTTGGGGATGTAGTTCAGCGTCGTCGGGATGTCGGCCGGATCCACGCCCGCCTCCGTGAGCAGCATGCCCGCCAGGATGTGGTCGGCGCCGCCCGCCGACCCGCCCGTCACTGAGATCGCCGCGCCCTCGTCGACGATGGCGTCGACGAGATCCTCGGCCGACTCGTACGGCGAGGACGCCGGCACGACGAGGACGAGCGCCTCCTCGGTGAGCTTCGCGATGGGCGTCATGTCCTCGATGCGCACAGGCGAGGCGTTCGTCTCGACCGCGCCGACCATGACGAGGCCGGTGACCATGAGCGTGGCCGGGTCCTTCTCGTTGGCGAGCGAGGCGAGGCCGACCGTGCCGCCGGCACCGCCGATGTTCTGGACGGGCGCCGAGCCGACGAGACCCTCGTCGGTCATCACCTGCGCCAGGGCGCGGGCCGTCTGGTCCCAGCCGCCGCCCGGGTCGGCGGGGGCGATCAGGTTGACCGCGTCGAGGGATGCCGCGGCATCCGCCCCGTCACCGCCCGCGTTCGCGGTGGTGGCGCTGCATCCGGCGAGTCCGACCAGTGCGGTGACGCCGAGGCCCGCGAGCGCCGCGCGCGCGGCCGCGCTGCGGATCCGGTGAGGGGTGGCCGAGGGGGTCGGCCGGCTGTGTGATCGCAATGCTCCTCCTTGAGTGCCCGGCTCCGTCGCCGGGCCGACGATCGTCGGTGCCGATGACGGTAGGTCGGCGCCGCCTCCCCGCGGAACGTTGCGGTCGTACGGGTCGTACTGGTCGTTGCGGTCGATTCGGTCGTATTGGTCACAGCCGCGCGGGAGGTGGACGCATGCCCGTGCGGCACACTGGTGGGGTGGGCCGGTCGAGGATGACGCTGGGCATGCAGCTGCTGCTGCTGCAGGTCGCGATCGTGCTCACGACCGTCGTCGGCACGGGCGTGACGGCGATGCTCATCCAGGAGCAGCAGCTCCGCGAGGGCTACCAGGACCGGATGATCGCGGTGGCCCAGTCCGTCGCCGGGCTGCCGGTCATCCGCGGTGCATTCGATGACCCGGACCCCTCCGCGACGATCCAGCCGGTCGCCGAGGTGATCCGGAACGCCTCGGACGTCACCTACGTCGTCGTCGCGAACGAGGACGGGATCCGCTACTCGCATCCCAACCCCGACCGCATCGGAGAGCGCGTCTCGACCGACCCGACGATCCCCCTGTCGGGCGAGGTCTACGTCGGCACGCAGACCGGCACGCTCGGCGAATCGTGGCGCGTGAAGGTGCCGATCTTCGACGACGACGGCGACGTCATGGGGCAGGTGTCGGTCGGCATCCTCGAGTCCGAGCTGCGCGCCGACTTCCTCGGCGGGCTCGGAGGGCTCCTCGGCGCACTGGCCGTGGCGGCGCTCGTCGGCGTCGTCGGTTCGGCGTGGATCGGCCGCGTCATCCGCCGCCGCATCTACGGGCTCGAGCCCGATGAGATCCGCGCGATGCTCGAGACGCGGGAGGCCATGCTGCACGGCATCCGGGAGGGCATCGTCGCGGTCGACGACCGGGGTCGTGTCGTCCTGATGAACGACGCCGCGGCGCGGCTGCTCGACGTCGAGGATCCCGAGCGGGTGCTCGGCATGCCCGTCGAGGAGGTGCTCGACGGCGACCTCGCCCGCTTCATCGCGTCGGGCGAGGACCGCGAGGCACCCGTGCTCTCGGGCGAGCGGGTGCTGCTCGTGCACGGCGACCGGGTCGCCGTCGACGGCCGGGAGGTCGGCTCGATCGCGATCCTGCGCGACCGCACCGAGCTCGAGACCACGCTGCGCGAGCTCGAGGGCGCGCAGAGCCTCGCCGAGGGGCTTCGCGCCCAGTCGCACGAGTTCTCCAACAAGCTCCACGTCGTCAGCGGCCTCCTCGAACTCGGCCACGTCGATGCCGCGATCGCGTTCATCCAGCGGGTCGGAAGCGGCGGCGCCCTCTCCACGCTCGGCGACCACGACGGCATCGCCGACGTCGAGACGGCCGCGCTCGTGCTCGCGAAGCGGTCGCGGGCGGGCGAGCTCGGGCTCGCCTTCGACCTCGACCCCCGGTCGCACCTCGACGCGACGACCGACGCGCGCGAGCGCATCGACCTCGTGACGGTGGTCGGCAACCTGGTCGACAACGCGATCGAAGCCTGCGTCCTGGGCGGACGCATCGAGCTGTCGATCCGCGACGACCTCGAGCCCGGCATGGTCGTCGTCCGCGTCGACGACGACGGACCCGGCATCCCGCCAGAGCGGCGCGCCGCGATCTTCGAGCCCGACGTCAGCGGCAAGGCACCGGCGCCCGGCAAGGCGCGGCGCGGCATCGGACTGACGATCGTGCAGCGCGTGACGGCGCGACTCGGCGGCGACGTGGCCGTCGACGCGTCGCCGGCCGGTGGGGCTCGATTCGTCGTGCGGCTGCCCCGGAATTCGGGCGCGACATCGGCCGCAGCGGCGCCGACGCGCTCGAGCGAGACGGATGCCGCGGCGACGCCAGCCTCGGGAGGTCGCCGATGAGCGACATCCGCGTCGTCATCGTCGACGACGACTTCGCCGTCGCGCAGGTCAACCGGGCGTTCGTCGACGCCCAGGCCGGCTTCACGGTCGTCGCGGAGGCGCACACCGGTGCGGCCGCACTCGAGGCGATCGAGCGGCACCGGCCGCACCTCGTGCTCCTCGACGTCTACCTGCCCGATCTCGGCGGCCTCGACGTGCTTCGACGACTTCGCGCGTCGGGCGACGAGGTCGAGGTCATCGCCGTGACGGCTGCGCGCGATCTCGACACCGTGCGACAGGCCCGACTGCTCGGCGTGCGGCACTACCTCGTCAAGCCCTTCTCCGGCGCGACCCTGGTCGAGCGACTCGACGACGTGCGCCGCGGCATCGCCGCCGACCGTGCGGCTCCCGCGCGGGCGCTCGACCAGCACGGCGTCGACCGCATCCTCGGCGGGACGACGAGCACGATGCGCCGGGTCGCCCTCCCGAAGGGACTCTCGCAGGTGAGCCTCGACCGTGTCGCCGCCGGCCTCGCGGCGCGCCACGCCGACGCATCCGCAGCCGAGATCGCCGAGGCGCTCGGGATGTCGCGCGTGAGCGCGCGTCGCTACCTCGAGCACCTCGTGGCGAGCGGCGCCGCCGAGGTCGCGCCGAGATACGGCAGTGCCGGCCGCCCGGAGCACCGGTACCGGATGCCGCCGCGCTGACGCGGCCCGCAGCCGGAGGTCAGTTGCGCTCGCGCACGCGCGCGAGCGCCGCGTCGATCGCGGCCCGCACGGTCGCCGCGCGGATCGCGTCGCGCCCGCCCGCGCCGGCGAGCTGGAGGGCGATCGCGTCGGCGCCGTCGGCCGTCGCGACGCCGATGTAGACCGTGCCGACCGCCTTCCCGTCCTGCGGGTCGGGTCCGGCGACGCCCGTGGTCGCGAGCCCGAGGTCGGCCGGGCGGTCATCGACCGCGAGGGCGCTCCTCACCCCGTCGGCCATCCGCCGCGCGACCTCGGGGTGGACGGCGCCCACGGCCGCGAGCAGGTCGGCCGGAACGCCGAGCAGCGAGCGCTTCACTGACGTGTCGTAGGCGACGATGCCGCCGTTCACCACGACGGACGCGCCGGGGATGCGGGTCAGCTCGGCGGTCACGAGACCACCCGTGAGCGATTCGGCCACCGCGATGCGAAGGCCCCTCCGGGTGAGTTCCGCGATGAGCTCGGCGGCCGGGTCGGCCGTCGCATCGGCGGCGGGCGGCATCCGCTCGTCGCTCACCGCACGTCACCCACCGAGCCGGCTCACTTGGACTCGGCCCGGTGCTCGCGCGCGAGCCGGATCGCGTCGCGCACGTACAGCAGGCCCGACCAGACGGTGAGCACGAGCGCGACCGCCATCGCCGCCCAGTTCACCCAGAGGATCCAGTCGCCGAGGAACGTCCAGAGCGGCGTCAGGAACAGCGAGATCGCGATCGCCTGCGCGAAGGTCTTCGCCTTGCCGCCCGACGAGGCCGGAACCACCGTGCCCCGGCGCAGCTCGACGAGCCGCCAGACCGTGATGCCGACCTCGCGGACGACGATGAGGATCGTCACCCACCACCACAGCTCGCCGAGGATCGACAGGCACACGAGCGCACCGCTCGTGAGGAGCTTGTCGGCGATCGGGTCGAGGATCTTGCCGAGGTCGGTGACGAGTCCGCGCGAACGGGCGAGGTGCCCGTCGACCCAGTCGGTCGAGATCGCCACGATGAAGATGACGGCCGCCCACCACCGCATCGGGCCGTCGGCCCCACCGTCGGCGAGCAGCAGCCAGAAGAAGATCGGCGCCATGACGATCCGGACGATCGTGATCGCGTTCGGGAGGTTCCAGTTCGAGCTGCGATCACGGCCAGCGGCATCGGTCATGGCCTCAGCCTAGCCGTCGGTCAGTCGCGGCCGGTGAGGCCCCAAGCGTCCTCGTCGCCGTCGGCCTCGACCTCCTCGAGGCCCTCGGGGATGCGCCCGACGGGGTCGTCGTAGCGGTCGTCGACGTCCTCGGGCGACGCGGTCGCAGCGGGCGCGGCCGCGGCAGGCGCAGGCGCGGGCGGGGCGGATGCCGCGGCCGGCGCCGCCGGCTCCTCGCCGCGCAGCTTCGCGAGCACTCCCGGCAGCTGCTCGGGCGTCACGAGCACGTCGCGGGCCTTGGAGCCCTCGGACGGGCCGACGATCTCGCGCGACTCGAGGAGGTCCATCAGGCGACCCGCCTTGGCGAAGCCGACGCGGAGCTTGCGCTGCAGCATCGACGTCGAGCCGAACTGCGTGGACACCACGAGCTCGGCCGCCGCGAGCAGCAGCTCGAGGTCGTCGCCGATGTCGGAGTCGATCTCCTTCTTCTCGACGGCCGCCTCGACATCCTTGCGGTACTCGGGGCGGGCCTGCCGGGTGACGTGCTTCACGACCCGGTCGATCTCGGTCTCGGTGACCCACGCACCCTGCACGCGGATCGGCTTCGAGGCGCCCATGGGCAGGAACAGCGCGTCGCCCTGGCCGATGAGCTTGTCGGCGCCCGGCTGGTCGAGGATGACGCGCGAGTCCGTGACGCTCGTGACCGCGAACGCGAGCCGCGACGGCACGTTGGCCTTGATGAGGCCCGTGACGACGTCGACCGAGGGCCTTTGCGTCGCGAGGACGAGGTGGATGCCCGACGCGCGCGCGAGCTGCGTGATGCGCACGATCGAGTCCTCGACGTCGCGCGGGGCGACCATCATGAGGTCGGCGAGCTCGTCGACCACGACGAGGAGATACGGATAGGGCTTCAGTTTCCGCTCGCTGCCGGCCGGCAGCTTGATCTCGTCGCCCACCACCGCCGCGTTGAAGTCGTCGATGTGGCGGAACCCGAACGACGCGAGGTCGTCGTACCGCATGTCCATCTCCTTCACGACCCACTGCAGCGCCTCCGCCGCCTTCTTGGGGTTCGTGATGATCGGCGTGATGAGGTGCGGTACGCCGGCGTACGGCGCGAGCTCGACGCGCTTCGGATCGATGAGCACCATCCGCACCTCGGACGGCTTGGCGCGCATCAGCAGGCTCGTGATCATCGAGTTCACGAAGCTCGACTTTCCGGAGCCGGTCGAACCGGCCACGAGCAGGTGCGGCATCTTCGCGAGGTTCGCGACGACGTAGCCGCCGCCCACGTCCTTGCCGACGCCGATCGTCATCGGGTGCTTGGCGTTCACCGCAGCGCCCGATCGGAGCACGTCGCCGAGCGTGACCGTCTCGCGGTCGGCGTTCGGGATCTCGACGCCGATCGCCGACTTGCCCGGGATGGGCGAGAGGATGCGCACCTCGTTCGATGCGACCGCGTACGAGAGGTTCTTCGACAGCGCGGTCACGCGCTCGACCTTGACGCCCGGTCCGAGTTCGATCTCGTACTGGGTCACCGTCGGCCCGCGCGAGAATCCCGTGACCTTCGCGTCGACGCCGAACTGCTCGAGCACGCCCGTGATCTGCCGGACGACCTCGTCGTTCACGGCCGAGCGGGTCTTCGCGGGCGCGCCCGCCGCGAGGGTCGACGAGGAGGGCAGGTGGTACGGCCGGTCGGGCAGGTCGTCGCCCGCCTCCTCGACGGATGCCGCGGGCGCGGCCGCCGCCGAGGCATCGCCGGCTCCGGCCGCGAGCCCGGCCGCCGCGCCGGCGGGCGCCAGCACTTCGGTCGCCCCGGCGTCGTCGCCCCGGAGACCCGTGCCATTGCCGGCGACCTCGCCCGTGAAGCGCTGCAGCGCGGACTCCGCGCGCTCCAGGTCGTCGATCACACCCGCCCCGTACGGATCGGCCGGACGGACGCCCTCGAGGGGCGTCTCGAAGCTGCCGGCCGCGGAGCCCTCGCCGAACACCTCGGTGATGCCGTCGGCGCCCGCGTCGGTGAACTCGGGGTCCTCCTCGCGGTTCGACGCGTTGCGGCGCCACCATGGCAGCATCCCGCCGGAGGGCGCCTCGTCGTCGATGCCGTCGAGCTCGACCTGTTCGGAGCGGTCGGCCTTCGACCGGCGCTTCGGCTTGGCCTCGGCCGCGGCCGCGGCCGTCTGCGCGTCATCCGCACCGCCGTCGAGCGCGCCGAACAGCCAGGCGTACAGCTCGCGGAAGCGCTGCGGGATCCGGTTCGGCGGCGTCTTGGTGAGGATGAGGAGCGACAGCAGCACGAGGAGGACCAGCACGATTCCGGCGCCGACCTCGGTGATGAGGAGGATCAGCGGCTCCGCGAGCATCCAGCCGAGGATGCCTCCCGCGCCGGCCAGCACCGGCATCCCCTCGCTCGGCGACGGCTGGCCGCCGAACAGGTGGCAGAGCCCGGACACGGTGATGAGCAGCATCCCGAGGCCGATGCCGATGCGCGTGTTGTCGTGCACCGAGCTGGGGTGGCGGAAGAGCCAGACGGCGAACATGAGCATCACGACCGGCAGGGCGAAGGCCACGCGACCGAAGAGCCCGCCGAACGTGTAGGCGTCGAGGGTCTGCGCGACGGGGTCGTTGATGAAGAACCACTCGACGATCGCGCCCGACACCGCGAGTAGGACGAGGAAGAAAGGCAGGCCGTCGCGGCGCTCCTCCTTCGCGAGGGTCTCGGGGCCGAGCGCACGGGCCGCGCCGCCGGTCAGGTGGGCGAGCCCCATCCAGGCGCGGACGACGACCCCGGGACCATCGGACTTCTGGGGTGCGTTGCGCGCCGCGCGCGTCGACGTGCGCTTCGCCGGCAGCTTCTTCGTGGGGGCGGTGCGCGTCGACGAGCGCCCGGACGCGCCGGAGGCGCGACCGTTCGACCTGGTGCTCGTAGCCATGCGCCCAACGTTACGGCCCGCCGCCGACGCGGCCCGGGAAGCCGGTCGAGTGTCGGCGCAGTCGGTGCGGTCTGCGCGACGCCGCCCGGCCGCCGGCCGCCGCCGCCGCGAGTGTCAGCGCAGCAGCCGCACCATGGTGTCGCGACCCTCGGCCGACGCGATCACCGAGAAGCCCTCCGACCGGTACAGGTCATGCGCGAAGTTGCCGTGCTCGACCGAGAGCGCGAGCCGCGCGTACCCGCCGGCCCGGGCGTCCTCCGTGAGCGCCCGCAGCAGCGCACGCCCGAGACCCTGGGCCCGCCACAGCGGTCTCACGCCGATGATGAGCTCGGGGACTCCGGTCGCGACGAAGCCCATCGAGGGTCGGTCGGCGCCGAACAGGCGGTACCAGGCGGCGCCCACCGGGCGCCCCTCCGGATCGACGGCGACGACACCCCGATCGGCGGGGCGCTGCCACCCCGAGATGTAGGCGGCGTGCGTGGCATCGGCCAGGACGACCGGGCGCGGGCGCGCGGCATCCGCTCGCCAGTTCGCCGCCTCGACGACCATGTCGGCGAGGAAGCCGCCGTCCGCGGGGAGCGCGGACCTGATGGTGAAGGCCGCCATGACCGGAGGGTACGCGGGCCCTGTTACGGCGGTGTTTCGAGGGCGACGGATGCCGCGGCATCCGTCGCCCTCACTGCAGATCGTCGGGCTACGCCTCGATGACGAGCGGCACGAGCATCGGGCGGCGGCGCAGGCGCCGGTTCACCCAACTGCCGACCGTGCGGCGCACCGTCTGCTGCAGCGCGTGCGGGTCGCGCACGCCGTGGTGCGCGGCATCCGCGAGGGCCGCGACGATCTTGGGCTTCACGTCCTCGAACACCGCGTCGTCCTCCGCGAAGCCGCGCGCGTGGATCTCGGGGCCGACGATGACCCGGCCGGTCGAGGCGTCCACCACGACGATGACCGAGATGAAGCCCTCCTCGCCGAGGATCCGGCGGTCCTTCAGGTCGGCGTCGGTGATCTCGCCGACCGTCGAGCCGTCGACGTAGACGAAGCCGAGGTCGAGCTGGCCGACCACCTTCACCTCGCCCTCGCGCAGGTCGAGGACGGTGCCGTTCTCGGCGAGGAACGTGCGCTCGGCCGGGATGCCCGTGTCCTGCGCCAGGCGCGCGTTCGCGACGAGGTGGCGATACTCGCCATGCACCGGCAGCACGTTGCGCGGCTGCAGGATGTTGTAGCAGTACAGCAGCTCGCCCGCGGCCGCGTGGCCCGAGACGTGCACCTTCGCGTTGCCCTTGTGCACGACGTTCGCGCCGAGCTTCGTGAGCCCGTCGATCACGCGGTACACGGCGTTCTCGTTGCCCGGGATCAGGCTCGACGCGAGGATCACCGTGTCGCCCTCGCCGATCTCGATCTGGTGGTCGCGGTTCGCCATGCGGCTGAGCACCGCCATCGGCTCGCCCTGCGAGCCCGTCGACATGTACACGATCTTGTCGTCGGGGATGTCGCCGGCCTTCTTGAAGTCGACGAGCACGCCCTCGGGCACGTCGAGGTAGCCGAGGTCGGCCGCGATCGTCATGTTGCGCACCATGCTGCGGCCGAGGAGCGCGACGCGCCGGCCGTTCTGGTGCGCGGCATGCAGCACCTGCTGCACGCGGTGCACGTGGCTCGAGAAGCTCGCGACGATCACCCGCCGCGGCGATCGCGCGATGACCTCGTCGAGCACGGGCCCGATCGCGCGCTCCAACGGCGTGAAGCCCGGCACGTCGGCGTTCGTCGAGTCGACGAGGAACAGGTCGACGCCCTCCTGGCCGAGGCGCGCGAACTCGCGCAGATCGGTGAGGCGACCGTCGAGCGGCAGCTGGTCCATCTTGAAGTCGCCGGTCGCGAGCACCGTTCCGGCATCGGTGCGGATGGCGACCGCCAACGCGTCGGGGATCGAATGGTTCACCGCGACGAACTCGAGCGCGAACGGACCGAGCTTCTCCGTCTGCCCCTCCTTCACGGTGAGGCTGTAGGGCGCGATGCGGTGCTCCTTCAGCTTCGCCTCGACGAGCGCGAGCGTGAGCTGCGAGCCCACGAGCGGGATGTCGGCGCGCAGCTTCAACAGGTAGGGCACGGCGCCGATGTGGTCCTCGTGCCCGTGCGTGAGCACCACGGCGACCACGTCGTCGAGGCGTTCCCGAAGGAAGCCGAAGTCGGGCAGGATCAGGTCGACGCCCGGCTGGTGCTCCTCCGGGAAGAGTACGCCGCAGTCGACGATCAGCAGCTTGCCGTCGATCTCGAAGAGCGTCATGTTGCGGCCGACCTCGCCGAGGCCGCCGACCGGGATGACGCGGAGCGTTCCCGGTTCGAGCGGCTCGGGGTCGATGATCTCGTCGGGCATGGGCCCTCCTCACGTTGCGGTGTTCAGTTCGGTGCGACCCTCGTGGTCGCGGATGTCTCGGTCGGGCGTTGCCCGTCGGATGCCCGGTCGGCGCGAAGCGTGCGGGGCCGGCCCGCGGCATCCGTCGCCCGTCAGCGTGTCGTGCCGGCCACCTTGGGCAGGGCGCCGCCGGCGGCGGCGTTGCGGTCGGGGCGGAAGTTGTGGAAGTCGGCGCCGGGGATGCCCTGCACGAGGTCGATCTCGTCCTCGATCAGCGCGGCCTCCCACTCCTCGGGGCCGACGAGCGGCAGGCGCACGCGCGGGCTGCCGATGCGACCGAGACCGTGCAGGATGTACTTCGCCGCGACCGTGCCGGGCACGTGGGTCATGACCGCCCGCACGAGCGGCTCGAGGCGCTGGTGCTCGGCCGTCGCGGCCTTCAGGTCGCCGCGGTTCACGGCATCGACGATCGTGCGGTACGGCGCCGGCGCGATGTTCGCGGTCACGCCGATGAGGCCGGTCGCGCCGATCGAGAGGTGCGGCAGCACGTTCGCGTCGTCGCCCGAGAAGTACATGAGGTCGGTCTGGTTCAGCACGCGGCTGACCTCGCTGAAGTCGCCCTTCGCGTCCTTGATGGCGAGGATGTTCGGGTGCTTGGCGAGCCGCAGGATCGTCTCGTACTTGATCGGCACGCCCGTGCGGCCCGGGATGTCGTAGAGGATCACGGGCAGGTCGGTGGCGTCGGCCACCAGCCGGAAGTGCGTGAGGATGCCGGCCTGCGTCGGCTTGTTGTAGTACGGCGTGACGATCATGATGCCGTCGGCGCCCGCCTGCTCGCTGTGCTTGTAGAGCTCGATCGCGTGCGCGGTCTCGTTCGAGCCGCCGCCCGTGATGATCTTCGCGCGGCCCGCCGCCACGTCCTTGCCGACCTCGACGAGGCGGATCTTCTCGGGGTCGGTGAGCGTCGACGTCTCGCCCGTGGTGCCCGTGACGACGATGCCGTCGGCGCCTGCCGTGATGACGTCGTCGATGTGCTTCTCCACGGCCGGCCAATCGACCTCGCCGTCCGCCGTCATCGGCGTGACGAGCGCGACGAGCACCTGTCCGAAGGGATTCTCAGAAGTCACGTGCTCAAGGCTATCGCCACGCGCGACCGTGCCGTGTCTGCATCGCGCCCACTGCCGCCTCGCGGCCTCCAGCTCGACGACACCCCGATCACCGCCCGAGGCAGAGCGAGGCTGGTGCACCATGACATGTTCCCGTCCGTCGGCCGGCAGCCGCGCGCTCGCGTTGACCGGCAGTTCGACGTGCAGGATGCCGTCGTCGTCGACGGGCTCCCCGTGGAAGCGGAGCGCACTCGCGCACGCGAGCCTGCCCCCGATTCGGCACGCGCGCAGTACGTCGGCGTCGGTGTCCGGGAGCGCGTACCAGGCCTGCCGCACCCGGATCAGGCTCCGGTAGCCGACCAGCAGCCGAACCGTCTCGTCGTCGAGACCGATCCGCCGAAGGTCGGATCGGTGCGCGATCCCACCGAGGGCGGTCAGCTCACGTCGATACCTCATCGTCCGAGCCTGCAGACGCACGTCTGTCGCAGGCGCCCGACATCGGCGCATCCGTGCGGTCGCTCGGGTCGCGCCGGCCTTGGGAGGACGGCTGAGACGGCGCGGGAGAACGTTGCGCCCCCACGGCGACGGCGACGACCTCGCCAGTGATCCGCGCGGACGGAGCACCTCGTCCAGCACTCCTGAATCGAAGGACGCACGGCGCACACGAGCCGCACGTTCGCCCCGCAGCCAGGAGGTGTCCTTCGATTCAGGAGCATCGACGAACACACGGCGTCCTCGGGCCGCACGTTCGCCCCGCAGCCACGCAGGCGCCTCCGATAAGGAGCATCGACGAGAC
>NZ_WMLB01000015.1 GCF_009709675.1 Agromyces bracchium
GGCGGCCTTCTCGGCGGCGGCCTTCTCGGCGGCGGCCTTCTCGGCGGCGGCCTTCTCGGCGGCCTTCTTGTCGAACTCCGCGACCTTCGCCGTCACGTCGTCGAGCCGGTCGGACGTGGCGTCCACGAGCTCGAACACGCGCTCGGGCGCGAGGTAGCTGTAGTCGGAGAGGCTCGCGACGGACGAGGCGAGCTCGGTGGCATCCGCCTTGCCCTTCGCCTTCGCGATCGTGTCGTCGGCGGCCTTCAGCGTGTCCTCGGCCGTCTTGACGGCGTGGGCCTCGAGCAGGCCGCCGGCCGCGTCGAGCTGGTCGATGCCGCGGTCGGCGCCCTCGGCGATCGCCGCGGTCTCGGCGACGCGACGCTCCTGGTCGGCGACGGCCGACTGGACCGCGAAGCCCGAGCCGACGATCGCGCCGATCGTGACGACCGCGCCGGAGGCGATCCAGGCGGCACGGCGGTTGCGTCGGGTGCGACGGACCCGGGCGCGGGTGCCGTCGACGGTCTCGTCGTGGGTGGTCAGGGTGGTGCTGGGGGAACTGTTCTGGTTGCGCATGAAATCTCGTGGCGGCGCTCGAGGTGCTGTCCTCGTGCGCCGCTGTTCTCGTCTCGGTGCTTGAAATGGGGGTCGCCGCGGCGAAGTCGCCAGTCTGCACACCCTTTCTCCACGAGTCGTGCCCATTCCCTGTGAAAGTCATCCGAACAGTCGACGGATACTCACCTCCGTGAGAGGGGGATCCTCACGGCTCGGCGTGCGCGAAATCGGGGTATCCCTGCCATTCCCCGGGGCCGTGCGAGCGCACGAACGCCTCGTGCACTCGCTCGCACGCGCCGCGCAGCGTGGTGCCCCATCCGAGCAGTCGCCCCTCGAACTCGGCGCGGTAGCGGACCTCGTCGCCGAGGCGCACGATGGCGACCCGGCCGTACTCGCGACCGAGCGAGTCGACGAGGCGCCACCGCCCAGGTTCGGGTTCGTCGGCGGCGAGGATCGGATGCCAGGTGGCCAGTGGTGCTCCCTCCCGAGCGCCCCGGCCGGCGTGCCTCGATCGTACGTCGGGCCACCCCCGATCGTCACATCGCGGCGGACGCCCGGTGGACGTGACTGCGCGCGTGCGCGACCGCGCTCGCGAGGTCGTCGAACAGGTGCTTCTGGTGCCGGAGCGAGTCGATGACGCCCACCCGGCGTGCGAGCTCGAGGTGCCGGTCCTGGATCCCCTTCACGAGCACGGTCACGCCGCGTCGCTCCAGCGCCTGGACCAGTTCGGTGACCACCTGCGCCCCGGTCGCATCGAGGATCTGGAGCTGCGACATCCGGATGATGACGACGTCGACGTCACGCATCGCCCCCACGCGCTCGAGCATGCGCTCGGCCGCGCCGAAGAAGAGGGCGCCCTCGAGCCGGAACAGCGCGACCCGCTCGTCCCCGGCCTCCGCCGGTCCCGGCAGTTCCTCCCGATGCACGCCGCTCGATCGGGCGAGCGTGCGAAGCGCGAGGAACGCCGCCACCGCGATGCCGACGAGCACCGCCGTGATGAGGTCGACGCTCACGGTGATGATCGCCGTCGCGACGAACACGACCGCATCGGCCCGCGTCGAACCGACGACCGACCGCACGGTCGCGACGGAGATCATGCGCGTGGCCGTGACCATGAGCACGCCGGCGAGCGCCGCGAGCGGGATCGACGCCACCACCGACGCCCCGACCGCGACGATCGCGGCGAGGAGCACCGCGTGGACGATGGCCGAGAGCCTCGTGCGCCCGCCCGTGCGGACGTTCACGGCGGTCCGAGCGATGGCACCGGTCGCCGGCATGCCGCCGAAGACTGCCGAGGCGATCGAGGCGAGTCCCTGGCCCACGAGCTCGCGATCGGCGTCGTACGGGCCGGTGTCGGAGATGGATGCCGCGACCCGCGCCGAGAGCAGCGACTCGATCGCGGCGAGCGCGGCGACCGTCGCCGCCGGCAGGAGGAGGGACGAGAGCGTCGCGGGATCGAGCGCGGGGAGCGTCGGCGCCGGGAGGCCGCTCGGCAGCGCCCCGATCGTCGCGACGGGGATGCCCGCGAGCACGACGACCACGGTGACGACGACGATCGCGACGATCGAGCCCGGCACGAGCGGGTGGATGCGGGGCGCGATCAGCATGATCGCGGCGACCGTCGCGACGACGGCGAGCGACCACGCCGCGTCGGGCCAGGTCGCCCCGAGTATCGCGTCGACCGCGCCGACGACGGCGTTCGCACCCTCCGTGGCGGGCACGCCGACGGCCGCCGGGACCTGCTGGAGGAAGATGATGACGGCGATCCCGAGCGTGAACCCCTCGATCACCGGCCACGGGATGAACGTCACGGCGCGGCCGAGCCGCAGCGCCCCGGCCACGAGGACCATCGCGCCGGCGAGGAGGCCGACGATCGCGAGTGCGCCCGGGCCGTGCGCGGCGATGATCGGCGCCAGCACGACGACCATCGCGCCGGTCGGCCCGGAGACCTGCACGTTCGAACCGCCGAACACGGCCGCGACGACGCCCGCGACGATCGCGGTCACGAGCCCGCTCGCGGCGCCGGCCCCGGAGCTCACGCCGAACGCGAGCGCGAGCGGCAGCGCCACGATCCCGACCGTGACGCCGGCGACGAGGTCGCCCCTCCAGGTGCGGCGGAGGTCGCGGTAGTCGGCGACGCCGGGCAGCAGCGAGCGGAAGCCGCGTGCGGCGCGCCGCACGGTCGTGGCGGCGGTCACGACCGCGCCGCCGTCACCGTTGAGGCCTCGGCGACCGGCGCGGCCGAGGCATCCGTCGCCCTCGCCGCCGCCTGCGTCGGGATGTCGGGCAGGCCCGCCTGCTCGACGAGCTGCCGCTCGGTGGCCTGCAGGATCTCGCCGAGCAGCGCTCGGGCGACGCGGAGGAGGTCGGCGACCTGCGGGTAGGCGAGCCGGTACGACACCTGGTTGCCGCGGCGCTCCGCGGTCACGAGCCGGTAGTTGCGGAGCACGGCGAGGTGTTGGGAGAGGTGGGACGCCTCGAGTCCCGTCGCCTCGAGGAGTGCGGCGACGGGCGTCTCGGCGTCGGGCGTCGCAGCGAGCACCTCGAGCACGCGGACGCGCAGGGGGTGCGCGAGGCCCTTGAACAGGTTGGCCTTGACCTCGTAGAGCGGCCGGCTGGCATCGGTGAACACGCTGACTCCTCCATGGATTGATGAATCCATCAATCCATTATGCGCTCGTCCGCGACGCGGCGCTTCCTGCGCGGCGACGTCGGTCGTCGGCGCGACCAAGCGTCAGTCGGCTGTCGGCGCGGCCCCGATGACGCCCGCGGCGAGCGCGGGCTCGGCGTAGGCCCGCGCGAGATCGGCCACCGTCGCGTGGGCGTTCAGCCCGCTCGGGTTCGGCACGACCCAGAGCTCGGCATCCGCGATCCGGTCCTCCTGCCGTCCGGCCCGGGCCCTCGGGCGGTCGAACCCCTGGCGGTACGCGGTGAGGCCGACGACGGCGACGACGAGCGGATGCCACCCGGCGACGTCCCGCTCGAGGCGCGCGGCGCCCTCGTGGAGCTCGCTCCGGTCGAGTTCGTCCGCACGCGCGGTGGCGCGGTGCACGAGGTTCGTGATGCCGATGCCGGCGTCGAGGAGCATGCGGCGGTCGGCCTCGCTCATGCCGTTCGCGACGTCGGGAAGGCGCGGGAGGATACCGGCGGCGAGGAGCGCCGGGTAGAAGCGGTTACCCGGGTGGGCGAAGTGCGTTCCGGTCGCAGCGGTCCAGAGCCCCGGGTTGATGCCGACGAAGACGAGCCGAGGGTGCTCGGGCATCAGGTCGGCGACGCTCGCGCCACGGTACGACTCGAGTTCGGCGCGCGTGAAGCCCATCCGGTCTCCTCCCTCGCGCGGATGCCGCCGTCAGCCTACTGCGCGGCTGCGGCGGGGCGATACGGGACCTTCGCCCCGAGCGCCGATGCGGCGACGGGTGCAGCGTGGGGACATGGACACGGTCGTCAGGACCGACGTCGGCGCGGTGCGCGGGAGGGTCGTCGACGGGGTGCACGCCTTCCTCGGGGTGCCGTACGCGGCTCCGCCGTTCGGTGCGAACCGCCTGCTCCCGCCTCGACCGGCCCCGCCGTGGGACGGGGTCCGCGACGCCGGTGCGCTCGGGCCGGAGCCGCCGCAGGTCGCTCCCCCGCCGACGGGCGGTGCGGCGGCGGGTGCGTCGGAGGACTGGCGCGGGGTCGACGAGGCGTTCTCCGGCCTCGAGCACGCGGCACCCGCGGAGGACGTGCTGAACCTGAACATCTGGACCCCCGACCCCGGCGCGGTGCGCCTCCCGGTGATGGTCTGGATCCAGGGCGGCATGTTCGAGCTCAGTTCGACGGCCGCGTACGACGGGAGCCGGTTCGCCCGGGACGGCGTGGTGTGCGTCGTCATCAACTGGCGACCGGGCGCCGAGGGCTTCCTCGTGTTTGACGACGGGAACGCGAACCGGGGGCTCCTCGACCAAGTGGCGGCGCTCGAGTGGGTCCGCGACCGGATCGCCGCATTCGGCGGAGACCCCGGGAACGTGACCGTCTTCGGCGAGTCGGCTGGGGCCATGAGCATCGGGATGCTGCTGGCGATGCCGGCCGCGGCCGGACTGTTCCGACGGGCGATCCTGCAGAGCGGTGCCGCGCACCACGTGATCTCCCGGGCCGATGCGGCGAGGGTGGCCGGGCTCCTCGCCGAGCGCCTCGGCGTCGCCGCGACCCGCGAGGCGTTCGCGTCGGTCGGCGTGCCGCGCCTGCTCGCCGCGCAGGCCGAGCTGAAGGCCGACCTGATGGCGCACCCCGACCCCGATCGGTGGGGGATGCCGCTGGTGGCGACGACCATGCCGTGGCAGCCGGTCGTCGACGGCGAGGTGGTCCCCGAGGCGCCGATCGCGCGCATCGCGGCGGGCTCGGCGAGCGAGGTCGACGTCATCGTGGGCACGAACGTCGACGACTGGCGCCTGTGGCTCATGGTGAGCGGCGCGTTCGGGCGGATCACGCACGAGATCCTCGAGGGCGCGGTGGCGCAGTACGGCTCGCAGGCCCTGGCGGCGTACGACCTGCCGGTCGCGACCGCGCTCGCCGCCTACCGCGACCGGTACCGGCAGGCGGTTCCGGGCGACGTGCTCGCCTCGGTCCAGACCGACTGGTGGATGCGGATCCCCGCCATCCGGTTGGCGGAGGCGCACACGGCCGGACGCGCACGCACGTACATGTACGAGTTCGCGTGGCCCTCGCCCGGGCTCGGCGCGGTGCATGCGCTCGAGATCCCGTTCGTGTTCGACACGCTCTCCCCCGACACTCCGCTCTTCGGCCCCATGCTCGGCCCGACCCCGCCACGCGCGCTCGCCGACGAGATGCACGGTGCGTGGGTCGCGTTCGCGACCTCGGGCGACCCCGGCGAGCACTGGCCGCGGTACGACGTCGAGTTGCGCGCGACGATGCGCTTCGACGTGGAGTCGCGCATCGTGGTCGACCCGCGAGCCTGGGAGCGCGACCTCTGGGCGGGCATTCGGTGAGCACAGCGCCCGCGGGAGGCGGCGAGCCGGAGCCGCCACGAGGCGGTGCCCGGCCTGCACCCGGGTACACCCTCCGGCCGATCCCCCGCGAGCGCCGTCCGGTGCTCGACCGCCTCGCGAGCGCGCATCGCCGCCACCAGGTCCACGCGCTCGTCGAGCTCGACGTCGACGAGGCCGCTGCCCGGCTCGCGGCCGCCGAGCCGCACGTGTCCTGGACCGGCTTCGTCGTCGCCTCGCTCGCCCGCGCCGTCGCCGAGCACCCCGACGTGAACGTCCGTCGGGCCGGCGGGCGGGTCCTCGCGTTCGACCACGTCGACATCGGGGCGACCGTCGAGCGCCCGTCGGCGGGTCGCGCGGTGCTCGATGTCGTCACCGTCCGCGATGCAGACCGGTCGACCCCCGCCGAGATCACGGACCTGCTGCACGCGGTGAAGGTCGGACCGGGCGCGGATCACCGCCCGCGGGGCGCGATGCGCGCCATCCTCGCCCTGCCCGGCCCGCTGCGACGTGCGGCGATCCGCGTCGCCGGCACCAGGCCCGGCGTCGCTGCCTCCTTCGGGCCGGCCATCGGCGTGACCTCGATCGGCATGTTCTCGCGCAGCTGGGGCTGGGCGGTGCCGCTCGCACCGTTGACGGTGATCGTCACGGTCGGCGGTGTCGCCGAACGGGCCGTCGTCCGCGACGGACGGGTCGTCGCCCGTCGGATGCTCCCCCTCACGCTGAGCTTCGACCACGCCCTCGTCGACGGCGCCCCCGCCGCCCGTTTCACCGAGACGCTCCGCCGGACGATCGAGACCGCATCGGTGCTCGCGTGAACCCGCGAATCGCGGGTCGTCAGGTCGTGCGAGCGGATGCCTCGGCTCGTCGGCGCACGGAACGGAGCATCCGCCGCGTCGCCGCCCGGTGCAGGCCGAGCCCCATGAGCACGCCGCGGTACACGGTGCCGCTTCGGCCGGGGAAGATCGCCCTCGTCTCGGCGCGGAGGAGGCTCCGATCGGGCCCGAGCGCGTCGATGCGGAACGTGAGCTCGTAGTCGGAGAACCGGTGCCGTCCGGCGAGCGAGAGTCGCTGCGGCGGCTCGGCGGCGACGACGTGGAATCCGGGAACGACCGCCCCGACACCCGGCACGGCCGGGCCCTCGCGCGTGACGTCGTCCGCGCCGAGCATGCGGGCGAACCGTGCGGATGCCGCGTGCGAGACGACCTCGGCGAGGGCCCGCCACACGACGTCGCGACCGGCCGCCACCTCGTTGACGTGCTCATCGACGTGTGGCAGCGAATCGACCACGCCCGCCCGCCTGAGGTGCTCGATCAGGTGCGTCGTCACGCGCAGCCGGTGCAGCTCGGCGGGCGCGAACCACCGCGCGTCCGCGGCGTCGTCGCCCGCGGCGAGCGCGCCGCCCACGACCGTCGCGGCGAAGTCGTGGACGTCGAACTCCCGCCCGTCCCCGGTCGGCAGCCGGAGGGTCCAGAGCTCCCGCCCGACCGCCACGCGCAGCCCGGTCTCCTCGAGCACCTCGCGCGCCGCGGCATCCGCGAACGTCTCCCCCGGTTCGAGGCGGCCGCCCGGCACCGACCACCGGTCGCGCTGCGGCGGCGCCCCGCGCCGGACGAGCAGCACCCGGCCGTCGCCGTCGGTGATCACGGCGCCCGCGGCGGGCACGACGTCCATGCCTTCACGATAGGGGTGCCGACCGCGCGTGCGCGTTCGCCGACCTGTCGGACCGATCCGCACGACCGGCCCGTGCAGGCCTACGACGAGACATAGACCTGCTCGTCCCTGCCCTCGGTGACGATGACATACAGCACCGTGCTCGTCGTCAGGTTCGCGGCGAGTCGTTCCCAGCTCGTGAGGATCGTATCGGCGTGCTGCTGGTCGTAGGCCACGACGACCAGCAGCTGCTTGGCCCAGGCGTCGGCGATCGCCACGTTCTCGGTGCTCTCGTTGATGGCACGGAGCGTTTCGGAGAGCGCCTGTTCGGCAGTCGAGCCCTGATACGGCGCGCCGAACGGGAAGGTGAATGCCCGCAGGACGCGGACACCGACGTTCCGCTCCGCGATCGACAGGAGGAGGTCGGTCGTCGCGCCGGGCGTGTCGTAGACGATCTCGTTCTTCGTCTTCAACAGGGTCGCGCCCTCGCAGCGGGCGAGCACCTCCATGGCCACGATCTCGCCGAGGAGTGCACCTCCGCCCGCATTCGGTGCAGCGAGGAGTCGTTGCGCGCCGACTGTCAGCCTCAGGCGATCCACTTGGTCGTCGAACGGTTGATCGCCGAAGTCGAAGGCGATCCCCGCTGCCGTGGACGGGGCCGGCTCTCCCAGGCGAAGGGGCAGGACTCCGCAGGATGCATGGATCACGCCGTATCCGGGCACGGGTGTGGAGCGGGACCCGGGGAAGGAATCGAGATGCGACCAGGTGTCGCCCATCGACCCGGCGGCGTTGCCGGACGTGATCGGCGTGAACTCCGACATCCCTCCGAAGAGCATCAGTCGTTCCCGCTTCGGGTCGACGGTCAGGGAATGAAGCCAGCGCTGCTCCGGCCCGATGTCCTGCACCTGCGTCCATCCCGCGCCGACCCACTGCCACGTGTCGCCATGCACCAGGTGATCTGCCGGTGGAACGGCCGCCTTGAGGGAGTCCACACCGCCGAAGAGCGCGACCGAGCCGCCGACCGAGGCCATCGCGGCGCCCGCGCGCGGCGACGGCCCGGTATCGGCGAGCTGGGTCCAGGCGACCCCATCCCACGCCCAGGTGTCCGCAAGTCCCTGGGCGGCAGAGTCCGCACCCCCGAAGAGCAGGACGTTCCCGCCGCTGAGACCGTCGCTCATCGCGTGGGCCTGGCGTGGCGATGGACCGAGGTCTGCGAGCAAGGTCCAGGACTGGCCGTCCCACCCCCAGGTCTCGGCATCCGGACCGGTCTCGGTTCGGCCGCCGAACAGCACGATCCGCTCACTCGCACCGTGGTATGCCAGAGTGTGCCAGCTTCGCGGGCTGGGCCCGGAGTCCTCGACCTGCGTCCACGTGCTTCCGTCCCAGCGCCACGTGTCGCCCATCAGTCCCGGATCCGAGGTGCCGCCGAAGAGGATCACGTTGCTTCGGCTCGGATCGAAGACCATCGCACACCCGGTACGGGGTGCCGGACCGAAATCCTCGACCTGCGTCCACAGGTCGTCCGCCAGTTCCCAGGTGTCGCCGAGGAGCTCGGAGCCCCGCCCGCCGAACAGCACCGTTCGTCCGCGGACGGGATCGAACGCGGCGCCATGACCGCCCCTCGGGCTCGGGCCGATGTCTTGGATCCGAGTCCAGAAGGAGCGTCGGCTCCTCATGTCACGGTGATCATCAGCAGATCCGAACTCGAGCGCGCCGAGCTGACGTCGCCGAAGGCGATGAGGCGGTGCGTGCCCACCCGCGCGCCCGCCGGAATCGCCAGGAGCGCACGGTACTGGCTCGCCAGCGGAGGGAGCGTGACGAACTCGACGAACGCCCCGGCTGCGGTGAACGGGTCGAGCGCGACGATGTAGACCAAGCGGCTCTGCGGGGCCGGGTCGACTGCCAGGTCGACGGCCAATTGGGCGCCACGTGCAACCTGGGCGATCGGAGTCGTCAGCGATCCGAGCCCGGGGCCGACGACGAGCTCGACGTCCGCGATCACGGTCTGCCCGGCGACCCGCACTCGCACGACGTGCATACCCGCTGCGCGCCCGTTCAGCGGATAGGCGATGAAGCCCTGCGAGGAGCCGGCCGGCATGGTCTGTTGCATCGTGGTATCGCGCGCGCCGTCCACCCAGATCTCGATCGGCGACGCCGCGGCGAGCGGGGTGTCGAGCGCCAACGTCAGCACGCCGAACGGGGACCCCATGGTGGTCGGTCCGACATCGATCGCACGGAGAGTGGATGCCGGCGACGAGACCTCGACGGGGGCCTCCCAGGTGTCGTCCGAAGCGATCGGGTCTCCTTGGAGCGTCGTGAATCCACCGAACAGCACCATCCTCGACCGCTTCTCGTCGACCGTCGCCGCGGAACCCCATCGCGCCGACGGCCCCATGTCCTGCAGCTGACGCCAGAACTGCGCGCTCCACTGCCAGGTGCCCGCCGACAATCCCGTCGCCTCCGTGAAGAGCGCGTTGCTTCCCCCGAACAGGAGCACGCCGGCGCCCGCGCCTGCGAATGCGGCGTGCGCCGTCTCGCCAGGGCCGATGTCCTGCACCTGGGTCCAATGTTCGCCATCCCACTCCCACGTGTCCGAGAGCGCGGAGCCGAACGAGGCACCGCCGAAGAGCACGATGGTCTCGCGCTCAGCGTCGTATGCGAGCAGATGGGCGCACCGCGGGCTGGGCCCCGAATCGTCCACCTGCGTCCAGGCGCCCTGCGAGCGGATCCAGGTGTCGCGAAGCATGGCCGTCCCCGTCGTACCGCCGAACAGCGTCAGCTCGTCGCGACCGCGGTGATACGCCAACGGCGACATGCCACGCGCCACGGGACCGGTGTCATCGAGCTGGGTCCAGCCCGACTCGTCCCACCGCCACGTATCACTCGCTACTCCGGGGATCCCTCCGACGGGCGGCGTCTCGCCGCCGAACAGGATGATGTCGGTCCCGTCGAAGGCCATGCCCGCCGACGTTCGCGGCGAGGGCCCGGTGTCGTCCACCTGGGTCCAGAAGTCACCGTCCCACATCCAGGTGTCGCCGAGCGCACCGCCACTGCCCGAGCCGCCGAAGAGGATGGTGGTCTCGCGTCCCGCGTGGTAAGCGAGCGAGTGCCCACCGCGCGCGGACGGCCCGACGTCCTGGCGCTGCGACCAGAGAAACTTCTCCATCGGGCTCCCCTCTCGCGATAGACGAAAGGTACTCCTGCAGGGCATCCGCAGGGAACGGGGATGCGCGCGCTCTGTTCCGAACGGGCTGGATCGAAGAGGCGACGAACACGAACGCCGCGTCGGAGTCGGGCCGGCTCGGTTCCTCCGTAGACAACGAGAGAGGCCGACCCGGGAATCCCGGATCGGCCTCTCATCACGTGTTCTCGCTGGTCGGGCTGACAGGATTTGAACCTGCGACCCCTTGACCCCCAGTCAAGTGCGCTACCAAGCTGCGCCACAGCCCGATGCCCTCAGCGTCTCCGTCGAAGGCAACTCGACCATCATAGCGGCATCCGGAGGGGTGCTCGTGCACGCGGGCGGGCGCACCGGCCGGCACCGGCCCGACCCGAACGCGCCTCAGATGTGCTGCCGCACCGCGGCCATGAACCCGTCGACGTCGTCGACCCAGATCCGCACCTCGTCGACGACCTGCTCGCCGCCCTTCGGCGCCGCGCCCGGCAGTCGCACGAGCGTCGGGCGCTCGAGCTCGATGGCCACGATCGTCTCGTGCTGCATGCGCAGCGACAGCGTGCGCGTGCCATCCGCCTCGGTGATCTTCGGCGTCTTCGGCTCGTCGACGCGCTTCACGCGGGCGACCGACGCGATGTCGTCCCAGGTGAGCAGCACGTCGGTCTCGAGGCCCTCGCGCACCCGGATGCCCTCGGGGCCGACCGTGTGCGGCCGCATGAGGTACGCGGCGAGCAGCCCGAACATCCACGTGAGGCCCCAGATGCCGGCGATGAGCACGGCGACGCGCACGACCGGCCAGCGGTGCACGATCAGGTCGAGGATCGGGATCTCGACGGCCGACAGCACGATGAAGATCCACAGGATCGTGATGACGGGTGCGTGGTAGCCGAATCCGGCCGCCCCAGGCGCGATGGCCGGCCGCCGGGCGATGAGGCGCCCGATGCTCGCGTAGATGCGGAGCTCGAGCTTCAGGGCGCGCAGCACGAACCCGCCCGTGCGGCGGGCGACGGATGCCGCGGGTGCGCGATCGACGTCGGCGGTCATCGATCGACTCCCGCACGAGCAGCGCTCCGGCCCGCCTCAGCCGCCTCGACGAGGTCGCGGAGCCGATCGGCGACCGCGCCGACGCCGCGGAGGAACGCGTCGCGGTCCGCTGGCGCGACGGCGCCGAGCAGCGTGTCGGAGAGCTCGGCGTGATCGCGCTGCATCTCGTGCATGAGCTCGGCGGCCGACGCCGTGAGCGAGACGAGCACCGCGCGCCGATCGTCGGGGTGCGGCTCGCGCCGCACGTACCCGGACGCCTCCAGCGCATCGACGAGCCCCGTGATGTTGCGGGGGCTCACCTCGAGCCGGGTGGCGAGCGCGTGCTGGGTCGATGGCCCCGAGTGCACGAGGTCCCAGAGCACGCGCGTGCGCGCCGGGGTGAGCGAGCTGCCGGCGAACTCGCGGGCGAGGTCGCGCTGGAAGAGGTCGCTGATCTCGAGGAGTCGATCGAGCACGGTCACCGGTGCATCCATATCGTGATGATACTTCACTATCACCCTGATACACGATTCCCGACGGCCGACCGTGGCCGCGTGCCATCCGCTCGCACTCGGCGTGCCAGGCCCGATCAGGACGCCGCAGCCTCCGCTGCCCGCTTCAGATCGGCGGTGAACTGCTCGAAGTTCGCGTCGAACGACGGGATCATGCGTGCGAAGAACGGGAAGAACGGACCGCCGATTCGCTCGACGACGTCCACGCGCGTTCCGCCGGCATCTCCGTTGAGGGAGTAGGTGCGAGTGGACATCGCGTCGCCGAACGTCAGGCGCGCATTCGGCTCGAACTCCGTGACCTTCAGCGTGAACGTGCGGCTGGGGAGGAGTGTCGAGACGAGCCTGATCTTCGAGCCGAGTGCGATCCGGCCATCGAACGAGATGATCGTCGAGTTCCACCTCGCCCACTCCGCCTCAGTGGTCAGCAGGCGCCACACCGTGGCGGCGTCGGCGTCGATGTGCCTGGCGATGCGAGTGGAGCGACTGAACGTGGTCCGGGTCGTCGAGGCGACCCCATCGGACGCGGTGGTGGACATGCGATCCCCCGCTCTCTGCTTGAGGCCGATTCTAGAACGCGTGCCCGCAGCAGTCTCATCGATGGATCGGCGCATAGTGTGGCGGGATGGCGATGTCGAAGCCCGGTCCCCTGCTCGCCTGGTTCTACCGCGCCCCGTCCGCGCTGTACCGCGCACGCCTGGGCTGGATCATGGGCGGGCGCTTCCTCATGCTGACGGCCGTCGGCCGCGCGTCCGGGATCGCACGACGCACCGTGCTCGAGGTCGTCAAGCGCGAGGCTGCGGTCGGGGCTTCCGCTCCCCCGACGCTCTGGGTGGTCGCGAGTCGCGGACCGAAGACGGACTGGTGGCGGAACGCGACCGCGAACCCCGAGGTGCGCGTCGATTGGCGATCGCGGCGGTTCGACGCGCGGGCGGTCGACCTCGACGAGGGCGCCCGCGTGGACCTGCTCGCCGACTACCAGCGCCGTTACCCGCGCGCCGCAGCCATGCTCGGAAAGGCGGCGCTCGGCGAGGCCTTCACCGCGGACCCCGACGACCTGCGCGTCCTCGCGCAGGACCTCCGCGCCCTGCGCCTCGATCCGAAGCCGGGCATGACGGATGTCGCCGGCTCGCGTTAGCGTCGCCGTATGAGCGACGCTGCCACTCCTGCCGACGGTGCTGCCGCACCCGACGATGCCGCACCGACCCTGCGCGTCGTCTCGGCATCGACGGTGCCGTTCGCCGACGTCGAGGCCGTGTTCGGCACCCGCGGCGATCCGGCGACCTGCTGGTGCCAGTGGTACAAGCTCCGCGGCTCGCAGTGGGAATCCGCGACGCGCGACGAGCTCCGGGGCCGCCTCGAGGAGCAGCTGGCCGCCCCCGGCACCGGGCCGGGAATCATCGCGTACGACGGCGAGACCCCAGTCGGCTGGTGCGCGATCGAGCCGCGAAGCGGGCTCGAGCGGCTCCGCCACAGCCCGGTCGCGTCGGCGTCGCCCGACGACGACTTCGACGACCCGTCGATCTGGGCCGTCACCTGCTTCGTCGTGCCGCGTGCCCACCGCCGACGGGGCGTCGGCCGAGCGCTCGCGGCGGCGGCCGTCGAGACCGCTCGCGCGCACGGCGCGAGCCTGCTCGAGGCCTACGCGGTCGACCCGACGGCGCGCACCAAGCCGCCGGCCGCCGACCTCTTCCCCGGCACCGTGTCGATGTTCGAGGCCGCGGGGTTCAGCGAGGTGGCGCGGCCGAAGCCGCACCGGGTGGTCATGCAGCATCCGCTCGGCTGAGCACCCGCAGACAGGCGCCGCCGGCCGCTCAGCGCGGCCGGTGCGCGTGCCAGGCCGACGCGGCCTTCCTGAGCCCGTCCGCCGCGTCGGCGAGTTTCGCGAGGTGTGCGGCGGCGCGGGCGTCGGCGTCGTCGGCGAGGCGGTGCAGCACGTCGACCTGATCGCCGGCATGCGCGGCGTGGGCGGCGGCGCGCCGCAGGTGCTCGGCGAACAGCAGTTCGTCGCGGTGGTCGCCGAGCACGTCGTGGATGTCGTCGCCGGCGTCGGCCAGCGCACGCGCTCGTGCGCCGTACAGTTCCACAGGGGGCTCGGAGACCGCCTCCGCGGCATAGCGGAGTCGACGCGACGCCTTGCGAAGGTCGTGCAGCTCATCGAGCGAGGGCTCGGCGGGCAGTCGGCGCGCACGTCGCGCGGCTCGCCTCGCCTCGCGGTCGAGCTGCCTCCCGAGCTCGATGGGAGCGTCGCGTGCCGCCCGCTCCGTGAACGGCGGCGCTCCGAGCACCCGGTCGAGCTCCTCGAGCCGCTCGACGGCGCGCGGCAGCTCCTGACGGTCGACGAATCGCGAGTGCGCCCGATCGTGGGCCGCCTGCTCGTCGTCGACCAGGATCCCGCGGATCCGGTCGCGCTCGGCCTCGGAGGCGAACCTGCCCGCCTCGTCCGCCTCGACGAGCGCGGCCTCCGCGACCTGCACGCGCACCTCGAGGTCGCGCACCGTGCCGAGTTCGTGGCCGAGCTCGCGCAACCGCCGGCGCAACCCGGTGACGACGGCCTCGTCGAGCACCGCGCCGTACGCGGCGAGGACGCTCCGCAGTCGCCGCACGTTCGTCCGCAGCTGGTGCAGCGCGTCGGGCTCGTCGGCGAGCGCCGCGGGGAGGAACGCGTGGAACCGGTCGCGGACCGCGGCCAGCGCGGCGACGACGACCCTGCCCGCGTCGGCACCCCCATCGACCGCACCCGGCACATCGTCTCCTGGCTCCACGCGACCATCGTCCGGCGAGGCGCGCTCGCGCGTCAACGGCACAACGCCCCTTCCGCCCGAACCGCTGCACGCGCGAGGATGGCCGCATGCAGGGACTGCCGTCCGCGAGCCCGCCGTTGCCCGGCCGCGTGGTCGTCGAGCAGCGCTGGCGCGACCTCGTCTTCCTGCACTGGCGCGTGGACCCCGCGCTCGTCGAGGCGTGCCTCCCGCCGGGCGTCCGCCCCGACGTCCTCGACGGTGCGACCTGGGTCGGCCTGATCCCGTTCGTCCTCGCCGACACCCGCTTCCCGCCGCTGCCCCCGATGCATCGTCTCGGCACGTTCGTCGAGGTCAACGTGCGGCTCTACTCGGTCGACCACGACGGCAACCGCGGGGTGGTCTTCCGCACCCTCGAGGCGGGTCGCCTCCTCCCGGTCATCGCGGCCCGGGTCGCCTTCGGGCTCCCGTACCACTGGGCGAGTTCGCGCGTCGTCCACCGGGTGGATGCCTCCGGCCATGAGCTCGACTTCCGAAGCCGTCGCCACGGCCCCGGCGGCCCGTCGACCCGCATCCGCGCCCGCCTCGGCGAGCCCCTCCGCGCCGACGCGCCCGATGCGGGCCTCGCGGGGTTCCTCACCGCCCGCTGGGGCTTCCACGAGCAGCACCTCGGCCGCACCGTCTGGGCGCGGAACCGCCACGAACCGTGGCCGCTGCTGCGCGCCGAGCTCCTCGAGCTCGACGACGAGCTGCTTGCGGCGTCGAGCTTCGGCGACCTCGCGGCGCGGCCGCCAGATTCGGTGCTCGCCTCGTCCGGCGTCGCGACCGCCTTCAGCCGGCCGCGGACGATCGAGGCGCCGGCGTGGCGCCTCCAACCCGTCACACGCCGTCGACCCGCACCCGCTTGATCCGGGCGGTGTGCCCGCGCACGATCTCGACGTCGCCCGTCTTCACGCCGTAGTGCGCGGCGAGTGCCGCGACGACGCCCGCGTTCGCGGCGCCGTCCACGGCGCGCTCGCGCACGTGCACGATGACGGATGCCGCGGGGTCGTCCGTCGTCGGCTCGACCAGCGGTCCGCGGCGGCTGCCCGGCTTCACGCGCACGGTCAGTTCCATCGCGATCCGTTCCGTCGAGGCATCCGCCGCGGCATCCGCTCGGCTCGGTCGACCGTCGGCGCTACGGGCGCTGACGGCGCTCGCGGACGCGCATGTTCAGCACGATCGGGGTGCCGACGAAGCCGTAGATCTCGCGCAGGCGCCGCTGGATGAACCGGCGGTAGCCGGGGTCGAGGAACCCGGTCGTGAACAGCACGAACGTCGGCGGACGCGTCGACGCCTGCGTGCCGAACAGGATGCGCGGCTGCTTGCCTCCGCGCAGCGGGTGCGGGTGGGCCTGCACGAGCTCCGTGAGGAACGCGTTGAACTTCCCCGTCGGGATCCGGGTGTCCCACGACTCGAGCGCGACCTCGAGGGCGGGCACCAGCTTCTCGAGGTGGCGGCCGGTCTTCGCGGAGATGTTCACGCGCGGCGCCCACGCGACGTGGTGCAGGTCCTGCTCGATCTCGCGCTCGAGGTAGCGACGGCGGTCGTCGTCGAGGAGGTCCCACTTGTTGTACGCGAGCACGAGCGCGCGGCCCGACTCGAGCACGAGGTCGATGATGCGCACGTCCTGTTCGGAGATCGGCTGCGAGACGTCCAGCAGCACGACGGCGACCTCGGCCTTCTCGAGCGCGGCCTGCGTGCGCAGCGACGCGTAGAAGTCGGCGCCCTGCTGCAGGTGCACGCGGCGGCGGATGCCGGCGGTGTCGACGAAGCGCCACACCTTGCCGCCGAGCTCGATCTGCTCGTCGACGGGGTCGCGGGTGGTGCCCGCGAGGTCGTTGACGACGACGCGTTCCTCGCGCGCGGCCTTGTTCAGCAGGCTCGACTTGCCGACGTTCGGCCGACCGAGGATCGCGACGCGGCGCGGGCCGCCGAACTCCTCCTTCGCGACCGCGGAGACCTGCGGGAGGACCTTGAAGACCTCGTCGAGCATGTCGGCGACGCCCCGGCCGTGCAGTGCGGAGACCGGGTACGGCTCGCCGAGGCCCAGGTTCCACAGTGCGGCGGCCTCGGGCTCCTGGCGGGCGTCGTCGACCTTGTTCGCGACGAGGAACACAGGCTTCTTCGTCTTGCGCAGCAGCCGCACGACGTGCTCGTCGGTCGCGGTCGCGCCGACCGTGGCATCCACCACGAAGAGCACGACGTCGGAGAGGTCGATCGCGACCTCGGCCTGCGCGGCCACCGACGCGTCGATGCCCTTCGCGTCGGGCTCCCACCCGCCGGTGTCGACGAGCGTGAAGCGGCGGTCGAGCCATTCGCCCTTGTACGAGACGCGGTCGCGGGTGACGCCGGGCGTGTCCTCGACGACGGCCTCGCGGCGGCCGAGGATGCGGTTGACGAGCGCCGACTTGCCGACGTTCGGGCGGCCGACGATCGCGATGACCGGCAGCGCGGGGAGGTAGCGGATGCCCTCCTCGCCCTCATCGGCGAGCTCGAGCAGGTCGAGGTCCTCGTCCTCCAGGTCGTAGTCCTCGAGGCCCGACCGCAGCGCGGCGGCCCGCTGCTCGGCGAGCTCGTCGTCGACGTCGGCGAGGCGCTCGGCGAGGTCGTCGTCGGTGGCGTCGAACTCGTCGTCGCGATCGGTCATGGCAACTCCTGGGTGGTCTCGGGGCCGCGCGCGCGAGCGCACAACCTGTCTATTCAACCAGTTCGAACCTGAGCGTCCCGGATGACGGCGAGCACCGCCTCGACGGTCTCGTCGAAGTCGAGGTCGGTCGAATCGACCGTGACGACGCCCTCGGCGGCGTTCATGAAGTCGACGACCTTCGAGTCGGCCGAGTCGCGCGCGCGCAGCTGCTGCCCGGTGGCGGCGGCCGAGTGGCCGACGAGCTCCGCCGAGCGTCGCGCCATCCGCACCTCCTCCGATGCGGTGAGCAGGATGCGCGCGGGCGCGTCGGGGGCGACCACGGTCGTGATGTCGCGGCCCTCGACGACGATTCCGCCGCGCCGCTCCGCGGCCATGATCGCCCGGAACAACTCGATCAGGTGGGTGCGCACCTCGGGGACGCGCGCCACCCGGCTCACGACGCCCGAGATGCCGGGCTCGCGGATCGCCTGCGTGACGTCGGTCGAACCGACGTGCACGGTGTAGCCGGTCGGGTCGGTGCCGATGCGGTAGTCGAACGAGTCCAGGCACGAGACGACGGATGCCGCGTCCGCCGTGTCCACGCCGGACGCCTCGGCGTGCCACGCCAGCGCGCGGTACGCGGCGCCCGTGTCGAGGAAGCCCCAGCCGAGACGGCGCGCGACCTCCTTCGAGACGCTCGACTTGCCGCTTCCGGCGGGGCCGTCGACGGCGACGACGAACGGGTGGACGGGGTCGTGATGCATGGTCATCCTGCGATCCGCCAGCCGCGCGCGGCCAGCTCGGTGGTCAGTCGGTCGGCCGCCTCGGGCACGACCTGCACTTCGGCGAGGCCGACCTGGCGGCCGGGCGAGTGCTCGAGGCGGAGGTCTTCGAGGTTCACGCCGATCTCGCCGATTTCGGCGAGCAGTCGCGCGAGCTGCCCCGGCCGGTCGTCGATCATCACGACGATCGTCGTGAAGCGCTTGTCGGTGCCGTGCTTGCCGGGCAGGCGTGCGACCCCCGTGTTGCCGCCCGTGAGCTCCTCGGCGACGCGCCGGCGCGCGCCCGGCGCGGCCGGGTCCTCCAGCGCGTCGATGAAGCGGTCGAGGTCCTCGCGGTAGGCGATGAGGATGTCGCGCACCGGCGACGCGTTCGCCCCGAGGATCTGCACCCAGAGGTCGGGATCGCTCGCGGCGACCCGGGTGACGTCGCGCACGCCCTGCCCGGCGAGCCCGAGCGCCGCGTTCGGCGCCTCGAGGAACCGGCGTGCCATGATGCTCGAGACCACCTGCGGCACGTGCGAGATCAGCGCGACTCCGGCGTCGTGCTCGGCGGGGGTCATCTCGACGAGCGTTGCGCCGAGGTCGAGGATGAGGTCGTCGATCGCGCTCGCGCGCCGGTAGCTGATCTCGTCGTGCGCGGCGACCACCCACGGGCGGCCCGCGAAGAGGTCGGCACGTGCGGCGAGCGGTCCGCCGCGCTCGCGGCCCGCGAGCGGGTGCGAGCCGATGTAGCGCGACACGTCGGCGCCCGCGTCCTCGAGCTCGGCGAGGATGCCGGCCTTCACGCTCGCGACATCCGTCACGATCGCCTCGGGGAACGCGGCGAGCTCGGCCGCGACGACGGAGGCCGTGACGTCGGGCGGCACCGCCACCACGATGAGCTGCGGCGCGTCGTCGGGCTGCGCGGGCCGGCCGGCGCCGAGGTCGACGGCGATCGCGACGTGGGTCGGTGACGCGTCGGCGAGGATCACGTCGATGCCGCGCGTGCGGAGCCCGAGCGCGACGCTCGTGCCGAGGAGTCCGGCACCGACGACGCGCACCGGTCCGATGAGCCGTGACTCGACCACCTACCCGTTCCCCTTCCGCTCGGCGTCCGCCGCGCGCACGATGGTGAGCAGCTGGCCGAGTTCGACTCTAGTCAACTCGCGCACGGCGCCCGACTTCAGCGTGCCGAGGTGGAGCGGCCCGAATTGGCGGCGCACCAGCTCGACCACCGGGTGGCCGACGGCGTCGAGCATGCGCCGGACGATCCGGTTCCGGCCGGAGTGCAGCGTGACCTCGACCATGGTGTGGCGCTGGTCGCCCTGCGCCTGCAGGATCTTCGCGCGGTCGGCGCGGATCGGGCCGTCGTCGAGCTCGACACCGCGCTTCAGCCGCTGCAGCGTCTGCGGGGTCATCCGCCCGGTCACCTTCGCGATGTACGTCTTCTCGACGCCGAACGACGGGTGCGCGAGCACGTGCGCGAGCTCGCCGTCGTTCGTGAGGAGCAGCAGGCCGCTCGTGTCGCCGTCGAGGCGCCCCACGTTGAAGACCCGCACGTCGAGCGGGTCGGTGAAGCGTCGCAGGTCGGGCCGGCCCTGCTCGTCGCGCATCGTCGAGACGACGCCGCGCGGCTTGTTCAGCATGAAGTAGCGCTTGTCCTGGTCGAGCTGAACCGCGACGCCGTCGACCGCGACCCGATCGGCGAGCGGGTCGATGCGCCGACCGAGTTCGGTCACGACGTGGCCGTTCACCTCGATGCGACCCTCGACGATCATGTTCTCGACGACGCGACGGCTCGCGACGCCGGCCGCGGCCAGCGCCTTCTGCAGCCGGACGCCCTCGGGCGCGGCGTCACCGTCTCCGGGCCGATCAGACGAGGTCACGTTCGAATCCCTCCTGGCCGCCGTCGAGCAGCGGCGAGATCGGCGGCAGGTCGTCGAGCGACGCGATGCCGAGGTTCGTGAGCAGCAGGTCGGTCGTGCCGTACAGGATCGCGCCGGTCTCCTCGTCGGTGTCGACCTCGGTGATGAGGCCGCGGCCGTACAACGTGCGCACGACCGAATCGACGTTCACCGCCCGGATCGACGCGATCGACGAGCGCGAGATCGGCTGCTTGTACGCGATCACGGCGAGCGTCTCGAGCGCGGCCTGCGAGAGCTTCGTCGACGTCTGCGCGAGCACCGCGTCGGTGATCAGCGCGTCGTACTCGGTGCGCGCGTAGAAGCGCCAGCCGCCACCGACCTCGCGCAGTTCGAAGGCGCGACGGATGCCTCGGGCCGCGGGCTGCTCGCCCGCCGCATCGGTGCGCGGCTCGCCGGACGGCGCCCCGCCGTCGTAGTCCGCGACGAGGCGTGCGATCGACGCCTTCACCTCGGCGATGGGACGCGCGACGGCCGCCGCGAGGTGCACGAGGCCCTGCGGTTCGTCGGCGATGAAGAGCAGCGCCTCGATCGCGCGGTCGAGGTCGAGCCGGGGCTGGCCCGGCACATCGAGCGGGGTCGCGACCGAGACCTCGGGGCGGTCACCGGCCCCCGCCGCGGCGTCCGTCTCCGCCGCCGCATCCGTCGGCGTCGCGGCATCCGTCTCACTCGTCATAGTCGGCTCCCAGGCTGTCCAGTCGATCGTCGGACCAGTGGTCGTTGGCGGCCCATCGCAGTGTGAGCTCCCCCAGCGGCTCGAGCTGCTCGAACCCGATCGCGTTGTGCCGGTAGAGCTCGAGCACGGCGAGGAAGCGCGCCACCACGACCCCCGGTCGGTCGACGCCCGCGATGAGCCGCCGGAACGTGACCGGCTCGCCGCGGCGCAGCACCGCGACGACGTGCGCGGCCTGCTCGCGGATCGACACCAGCGGCGCGTGCAGGTGGTCCAGGCCCACGGTGGGCAGTTCGCGCGGCGTGAGCGCGAGCGTGGCGAGCGCCGCGAAGTCGGCGGGCCCGAGCGTCCAGCGCAGTTCGGGCGTGCGCTGGCGGAACCGCTCCTCGAGCTTCACCGTGCGCGCGTGGCGCGACGACTCGACCTCGATGCGGCCGCCGAACCACCGCGCCGCCTCCTTGAACGCCCGGTACTGCAGCAGGCGGGCGAACAGGAGGTCGCGCGCCTCGAGCAGCGCGACGTCCTCGGCGTCGACGAGCTCGCCCTGCGGCAGGAGTCCGGCGACCTTCAGGTCGAGCAGCGTCGCCGCCACGACCAGGAACTCGCTCGCCCGGTCGAGGTCCTCGTCGGTCTCGATGCCGCGGAGGTAGGCGATGAACTCGTCGGTCACGGCCGAGAGCGAGACCTCGGTGATGTCGAGCTCGTGCTTGGCGATGAGGGAGAGCAACAGGTCGAACGGGCCCTCGAAGTTCGTCAGGGCGACGCGGAACCGGGGTTCGGCCGCGGGCGGGGGTTCCGCCCCGGGCGGGCCGGCGGCAGCGGAGGCCGCACGCGATTCGGGCGCCTCGGGCGTGTCGCCCGCCTCGCCCGCCGGACCGATCGTCTCCGCCGCCCTCGGCTCAGGCGACCGCGCCACGGTCGACCAGCTCCCTCGCGAGCTGACGGTACGCCCGCGAGGCGGGGTGCTCGGGCGCGAACTCGGTGATCGGCGTCGCGGCGACCGTGGCATCCGGGAACTTCACCGTGCGAGTGATCACGGTCTCGAGCACGCGGTCGTCGAACGCGTCGACGACCCGCTCCAGCACCTCGCGCGAGTGCAGCGTGCGCGCGTCGTACATCGTCGCGAGGATGCCGTCGAGCGTGATCGCCGGGTTCAGCCGGTCGCGCACCTTGTCGATCGTCTCGATGAGCAGCGCGACGCCGCGGAGCGCGAAGTACTCGCACTCGAGCGGGATGACCACCCCGTGGCTCGCGGTGAGGGCGTTCACGGTCAGCAGGCCGAGCGACGGCTGGCAGTCGATGAGGATCACGTCGTAGTCGGCCGACACCTTGCGGAGCACGCTCGCGAGGATCTGCTCGCGGGCGACCTCGGTGACGAGGTGCACCTCGGCGGCCGAGAGGTCGATGTTGGCGGGGATCACGTCGAGCCCCTCGACCCCGGTTCGCTGGATGGCGTCGGCGGGTGCGATACCGCGCGAGAGCAGCAGGTCGTAGATCGTCGGCACGTCGTGCGTCTGCACGCCGAGCCCCGCCGACAGGGCGCCCTGCGGGTCGAAGTCGACGGCGAGCACCCGGCGGCCGTAGTCGGCGAGCGCGGCGCCCAGGTTGATCGTCGTCGTGGTCTTGCCGACGCCGCCCTTCTGGTTGCAGAGCGCGATGATGCGGGCGGGGCCGTGGGAACGCAGCGGCTCGGGCTCGGGGAACTCGCGAAGCGGGCGACCGGTGGGACCGAGGTCCGACGACTCCAGCGTGGCGGTGCCGTCCGCCGGGTCGTGTTCGTAGGTCACGGTGCGGCTCTCTCTCCCCGTCGATTCCGGAATGCTTGGTCGATTCTAACGAGCACGAGGGTGGGCGACCGTGTACATCTCCCGGAGTGTATCGGCCGTGACCAGCGTGTAGATCTGCGTGGTGGACACCGAGGCGTGCCCGAGGAGCTCCTGGACGACGCGCACGTCGGCGCCGCCGGCGAGCAGGTGCGTCGCGAACGAGTGCCGCAGCGTGTGCGGTGAGACGGATGCCGCGACCCCGGCCCGCTCCGCGGCATCCTGCAGCACCTGCCAGACGGCCTGGCGCGACATCCGCTTCCCGCGCACGCCGAGGAAGAGCGCGGGCGTCGCGCTCCCCCGGGCCGAGAGCACCGGGCGGGACCGGACCAGGTACGCGTCGAGCGCGGCCCTCGCGTAGCTGCCGACCGGCACGATCCGCTCGGTGCCGCCCTTGCCGAAGAGCCGCACGACCTCCTCGTCGACGAGGTCGTCGACGTTGAGCGCTGTGGCCTCCGAGACGCGGGCCCCGGTCGCGTAGAGCAACTCGAGCAGCGCGACGTCCCGCAGTGCGGTGACCTCCTCGCCGACGCCGGCGGCGTCGATGATCGCGGCGACGTCCTCGACGGGGATCGCCTTCGGCAGTCGCATCGGGAGCTTCGGCGGCCGGAGGTCCTTCGCGGGGTCGGTCGGCGTGCGCCCCTCCTCGGCGAGGAAGCGGTGGAGCCCTCGCACCGCGGAGAGCACCCGCGCGATCGACGAGACGGCGAGCGTGGGCTCGCGCTCGGCGCCGAGGTAGCGGACGAACGCCGAGAGGTCGGCTTCCGCGGCCTGCTCGGGTCCGGCGATGCCCGCGCGGTCCAGCCAGTCGGCGTAGATCGCGAGGTCGCGCCGGTACGAGGCGAGGCTGTTGCGCGCGAGGCCCCGCTCCACGGTGAGGTGCCGCAGGTAGTCGTCGACCGCGCGCGAGCTCACCCGGCGGCCGGCCTCTGGCTCGGGTGCGCGGGCCACGGCGCGTCGGCCGGCGCGAGCGTCGACCACGCGCGGGCGCGGGCCGCCACGGCGGCGAGCACGCCGACGGTGAGCGAGGGGTTCCCGACCTGCCGCGCGAGGACGGCGTCGACGCAGTCGTCGAGCGCCACCCACCGGAGTTCCATGTCGGCCTCCTCGTCCTCGCGGGGGTGCGCCTCCGGCGCCGCCGCGAGTCCGCGGGCGAGGAAGATGCGGATCGCCTCGTCGCTGCCGCCCGGCGTCGTGAAGTAGTCGGCGAGCACGGCCCAGTCGGATGCCACGAGGTCGGCCTCCTCGGCGAGCTCGCGCCGGGCCGCCTCGACGGGCGGTTCGTGTGCGACGTCGAGCAGGCCCGCCGGGATCTCCCAGTCGCGAGCGCGAACGGGCTGCCGGTGCTGCTTGATGAGCAGCACCCGGTCGTCGTCGTCGAGCGCGAGGATCGCGACCGCGCCGGGGTGCGCCACGTACTCGCGGACGATGCGGTTCCGGTCGGGACCGTATTCGAGCGTGTCGCGGCGCACGTCCCAGATGCGGCCCTCGAACACGGTCTCGCGTTCGAGGACCGGCAGGTCGACGTACTCGTCGGCGGGCAGGCCGACGGGCGTGTTCGCCCGCCCGCCGACCTCACCCGTCACGTCAGGCGCTCTCGACGTCGTCGAAGAGCAGGCTCGCCTTGCGGCGCTCGAGCGCCGCGCCGACGAGGCCGCGGAACAGCGGGTGCGCGTCGTTCGGCCGGCTGCGGAGCTCGGGGTGCGCCTGCGTGGCGACGTAGAACGGGTGCACGTCGCGCGGGAGCTCGACGAACTCGACGAGGTGGCGGCTCGGCGACATGCCCGAGAAGACCAGGCCCGCCTCGGCGATGCGGTCGCGGTAGGCGTTGTTCACCTCGTACCGGTGGCGGTGCCGCTCGGACACCTCGGTCGCGCCGTAGAGCTCGGCGACGATCGAACCCTCGTCGAGCGCGGCCGGGTAGAGACCGAGGCGCATGGTGCCGCCGAGGTCACCGCCGGCGATGATCTCGACCTGCTCCTCCATGGTCGCGATGACCGGGAACTCGGTGTCGGGGTCGAACTCGCTCGAGGACGCACCCGGGAGCCCGGCGACGTTCCGCGAGTACTCGATCACCATGCACTGCAGGCCGAGGCAGAGGCCGAGCGTCGGGATGCCGTTCTCACGAGCGAAGTGCAGCGCCCCGAGCTTGCCCTCGATGCCGCGCACGCCGAAGCCGCCGGGCACGCAGATGCCGTCGAGGTGCGACAGCTTCTCCTTCGCGCCCTCGGGCGTGCGGCACTCGTCCGACGGGATCCACTCGATGTTGACCTTGGTGTCGTTGGCGAATCCTCCGGCACGGAGCGCCTCGGTGACCGAGAGGTACGCGTCGGGCAGGTCGATGTACTTGCCCACGAGTCCGATCGTGACCTCGTGAGCGGGCTCGTGCACGACCCGCAGCAGGTCGGCCCACCCGGACCAGTCGACGTCGGCGGCCTTGTCGTCGAGGCCGAGCGCCTCGATGAGGTACGCGTCGAGGCCCTGTTCGTGGAGCATCGTGGGGATGTCGTAGATCGACGGCACGTCGACCGCGTTGACCACGGCGGCCTCGTCGACGTCGCACATGAGGGCGATCTTGCGCTTGTTCGACTCGGTGACCGGGCGGTCGCTGCGCAGCACGAGCGCGTCGGGCTGGATGCCGATCGAGCGGAGGGCGGCCACGGAGTGCTGCGTGGGCTTGGTCTTCTGCTCGCCCGACGCGCCCATGAACGGGACGAGCGAGACGTGCACGAAGAACACGTTCTTACGGCCGAGCTCGTGGCGCACCTGGCGCGCGGACTCGATGAAGGGCTGCGACTCGATGTCGCCGACCGTGCCGCCGATCTCGGTGATGATGACGTCGGGCTTCGGCGTCTCGGTCGCCTGCAGGCGCATCCGGCGCTTGATCTCGTCGGTGATGTGCGGGATCACCTGCACCGTGTCGCCGAGGTACTCGCCGCGACGCTCCTTGGCGATGACGGTCGAGTAGATCTGCCCCGTCGTGACGTTCGCCGCCTGCGACAGCTCGATGTCGAGGAACCGCTCGTAGTGCCCGATGTCGAGGTCGGTCTCGGCGCCGTCGTCGGTCACGAAGACCTCGCCGTGCTGGAACGGGTTCATGGTGCCCGGGTCGACGTTGAGGTAGGGGTCGAGCTTCTGCATCACCACCCGCAGGCCCCGAGCCGTGAGCAGGTTGCCGAGGCTTGCCGCCGTCAGGCCCTTGCCCAAAGAAGAAACGACACCACCGGTCACGAAGATGTGCTTGGTTGTGCCGTTCGAAATGTCTGCGCCGCGATCATCCACCACGGGCTTGTAGTCTATCCGACTCCCGGCTGGGAATGGCCCGAACCTCTCCCGAATGCGCGAGTCGGATGCCGCGTCCGCCGGAATCGCGGGCGAGATCCGCGTGGATCCCGCCCCGGAATCCCGCTTCGCCGGGCGTGTCGTCGGGGCGTGTCGTCGGGCCGCGTCACTGTGCCACCACAGTCTGGCCGCGCCGCCGTCGGACGGCATCATCCTCATGCCGCGCCGCCGTCAGGCCGCGTCGCCCTCAGGCGGCGTCGCCGTCGGCGATCTCGAGCAGCTCGCGCGCGTGCGCGAGCCCGGACTCGGAGTCGGCGAGCCCCGACAGCAGGCGCGCCATCTCCGCCTCGCGCTCGACCCCCTCCAGCTGGCGCACGCTGGATGCCGTGACGCGACCGTCGGTGCCCTTCACGACGCTGAGGTGATTCGAGGCGAACGCCGCGACCTGTGCGAGGTGGGTGACCACGATCACCTGCGAGCGCTCGGCGAGTCGCGCGAGGCGGCGGCCGATCTCGATCGCGGCGGCACCACCGACGCCCGCGTCGACCTCGTCGAACACGAACGTCGGCACGGGGTCGGCGCCGGCGATGACGACCTCGATGGCGAGCATCACGCGCGAGAGCTCACCGCCCGAGGCGCCCTTCGCGACGGGCCGCGGCTCGGTGCCGGGGTGCGGGCGCAGCAGGATCGAGACCTGGTCGCGGCCGTGCGAGGTCGGCTCCGCGAGGGGCTCGACCTCGACGGTGAGTTCGGCGTCGGGCATCGCGAGGGCCGCGAGCTCGGCCGTGACCGCGGCGGCGAGGCGGGTGGCTGCGTCGGTGCGCAGGGCGCTGATACGGCCGGCCAGCTCGTCGACCTCCTCGGCGCGAGCCTCGACGGCCTGTTCGAGCAGCTCGATCCGGTCGTCGTCGCCGTCGAGCTCGACGAGGCGGAGGCCGCCGTCGTGCCGGAACGCGATCGCGTCGTCGAGCGTGCCGTGGCGGCGCACCAGGTTCGCCAGGACGGCTCGACGTTCCTGCACCGCCTCGAGCTCCGCCGCGCCGTCGGCATCGAGGCCGGCGAGGTAGCCGGAGAGCTCGGTGGCCGCATCGGCGAGCGCGAAGCCGGCGCTCGCGACGGCCTCCGCGATGGGTGCGAGGGCCGGGTCGTGCGCCACGACGCGGTCGACATGCCGCCGCGCGGACTCGACGAGCGTGATGGCATCGGGTGTGTCGTCGCCGGCGACCTCGGCCGAGATGAGCTCCCTGGCCTGGGCTGCGGCGAGACGCAGGTCTTCGAGGTTCGTGAGCCGGTCGGCGCGTTCCTGCAGCGCGTCGTCTTCGCCGGGCTGCGGGTCGGCGGTCTCGAGTTCGTCGAGCGCGATGCGCAGCTCCTCCGCCTCGCGGAGCCGCTCGTCGTGGTGCTCTCGGAGCGACCGGAGCTCGTCGGCCTCGGCGCGCCAGGCGCGGTAGGCGTCGCGGTATTCGTCCAGCACGCCGGCGAGATCGGGCCCCGCGAACCGATCGAGCGCTTCGCGCTGCGCCGTCGCCGACCGGAGCCGCTGCTGGTCGGCCTGGCCGTGCACGACGACGAGGTGATCGGCGAGCTCCGCGAGGACGCCCACCGGGGCGCTGCGGCCGCCGACGATCGCCCGACTGCGACCCTCTGCGGACACCGAGCGGCCGAGCAGAAGCTCCCCTGCGTCGATCTCGCCGCCCGCATCGACGACGCGATCGGCCACGGCCGTGGAGTCGGCGAGCAGCCACCGGCCCTCCACCCACGCCTGCTTCGCGCCTGAGCGGACGGTACCGGCGTCGGAGCGGGCCCCGAGCAGGAGCCCGAGCGCGGTGACGACCATGGTCTTGCCTGCGCCGGTCTCGCCGGTGACGGCGGTGAAGCCCGGACCGAGGGGCAGCGTGGCGTCGGCGATGACCCCGAGATCGCGGATTCCGAGTTCCTCAATCACCGGCGACCGGCCCCTTCCAGCCCGTGACGGGCAGCTGGAACTTGTTCACGAGCCGGTCGGTGAACGGCGCCTGGTGGAGCCGGGCGAGGCGCACGGGCACCGACGACCGCCGGACGATGACTCGCGCACCGGGCGGGAGTTCGAACATCCGCCGGCCGTCGCACCAGATCACGGCCGTCGCCTCCGTCCGCTGCAGCACCTCCACGGCGAGCGACGAGTCGGGGCCGACCACGAGCGGGCGGGCGAACAGCGCGTGGGCGCTGAGCGGAACGAGCAGGAGCGCCTCGACCGCCGGCCAGACGACCGGTCCGCCCGCCGAGAACGAGTAGGCCGTCGAGCCGGTCGGCGTCGACATCACGACCCCGTCGCACCCGAACGACGACAGCGGGCGTCGGTCGACCTCGATGACGACCTCGAGCATGCGCTCGCGTTCGGCCTTCTCGACGGTCGCCTCGTTCAGCGCCCAGCCCTCGTAGACGACCTCTTCCCCGACCTTCGCCCGCACGGACAGCGTCATGCGCTCCTCGACCGTGTAGTCGCGCGCGAGCGCGCGGCCGACCGTGTAGCCGAGGTCGTCGCGCTCGCTCTCGGCGAGGAAGCCAACGTGGCCGAGGTTGACGCCGAGCAGCGGCACCGGGTGATCGCGCGTCAACTCCGCCGCGCGGAGGATCGTGCCGTCGCCGCCGAGGACGATCACGAGCTCGATGTGCTTCGGCGAGACCTCCTCGAAGCGCTTGACCATGCCCTCGAGTTCGGGCAGGGCGGTCATGACGTCGTGCCACTGCTCCGCAGCCACGACCGGCACCGCTCCGGCAGCGACCAGCTGCCCGCACACGTCGGCGGTCGCTTCGAGCGCCGACGACCGACCGGTGTGGGAGACCACGAGGAAATGCCGTGCATCGCTCACGCCGTGACGCCTCCCGTCGCTGCTCGGACCTGACTGGTCCATTCTGACGGATCCGCGCCGCGCGTCGGACTGAGCAGGACGAGGACCTCGCGGTTCCCATGGGTTCCGGCGATCGGGGAGGACAGGACGCCCGCCGTTCGCAGGCCGAGGTCGTGGGCCGCCCACAGCACGAGCATGACGGCGTCGCCCCGCGCTGCGGGATCGCGCACGACGCCCTCGCGGGTGCCGCTGCGCCCGACCTCGAACTGCGGCTTCACGAGCAGCACGAACTCGGCGTCGGGCGCCGCCGTCGCGTGCAGGGCCGGCAGCACGGTCGTGAGCGAGATGAACGACAGGTCGGCCGTGACGAGCGTGGGCCGCTCGTCCACCCCCGTGAGTCGGGCGAGCGCCGCCGCGTCGAGGTACCGGACGTTGCAGCCCTCCACCAGGACGAGTCCTGGAAGGCCGTGGAGTTCGGCCGCGAGCTGGCCGTGTCCGACGTCGACCGCGAGCACCGTCGTGGCGCCGCGCTCGAGCAGTACCTGCGTGAATCCTCCCGTGGACGCGCCCGCATCGAGCACGACACGGCCCGCCGGATCGACGCCGAATGCGTCGAGGGCGGCGATGAGCTTGTGGGCGGCACGGCTGACGTAATGGTCTGCGGCGGCGACCTCGATCACCGCGTCGTCCGCGACGCGATGCGCGGCCTTGGTGATGGGCTCGCCGTCGACGCGCACCGCGCCCTCGGCGATCAACGTCGCCGCGTGCGTGCGCGACCGCGCGAGCCCCCGCGCCGCCAGCGCCGCGTCGAGTCGCTGGGTGGCCACCGATCAGCTCGCGGAACGCGCTGGATCGGAACGCTCGAGCTCGCGCCGGAGCCGCTCGGCCATCGCGTCGAACCCGGCGGCACGCTCATCGAGCGGCGAGGCCTCGATGGAGGAGAGCGCATCGGCGGCGGCCGCCGCGAGATCCTCCGGCATCTCCACCGGGTCGTCAGCGTCGAAGTCTCCAGTGCTCACACGTCAACGCTACCCGGTGCCGCCGTCATCGCGACCCGACCCGGCGCGCGCCGCGGCGGAACCGCCCCGACCTCGCGCGGGAGCGGCCGCAGTGATCAGCGGTAGAGCCGCTCCGGCACCTCGAGGGCGTGGATCGCCGTCCCGCTCTCCCAGATCGCGGTGCACGCTGCGCGCAGCAGGTCGAGCGCGTCCTCGCCATCCCGTTCGATCACGACCCGGCGGCCGTCCACGCGGACCTCCGCACCGCCGACGCGGACGCCGCCGCGGCGGCGCTCGACCTCCGGGTACGGCTCGTGGAGCGCGCGGAGGTCGGAGACGATGAAGTCCGGTCGGCTCGCGGCATCCGCTGCGAGCACCTGCTTCGCCCGGTCGATGCCCGTGAGCACGATGACCGAGGCGATGCCGGCACGGTTGGCGCCACGGATGTCGGTGTCCAGCCGGTCGCCGACCATGAGCGGCCGCTCCGCACCGAAGCGCTCGCGGGCTTCGTCGAAGATCGGCGTCTCGGGCTTGCCGGCGACCTCCGGGAATCGCCCCGCCGCGGTGTGCACCGCCGAGACCAGCGTCCCGTTGCCGGGCGCGATGCCGCGCTCGACCGGGATCGTCCAGTCCATGTTCGTCGCGATCCAGGGGATGCCGCCGGGTTCGCCCGGACCGCCGTGCGCGTTGAGTGCGAACGCGGCCTCGGCGAGCTGGCGCCATCCGACGTCGGGGTGGAACCCCTGCATGACGGCGTCCGGAGCGTCGTCCGCGGAGCGCGTGACCCGGTAGCCGCCGCGCTCGAGCTCGGTGACGATGCCGTCTCCGCCGACGACGAGCACGAGGGCGCCGGGGGCGACGGATGCCGCGAGCAGCCGCATCGCGGCCTGCGGCGAGGTCACGACGTCGCGAGGCGCGGGCGACAGCCCGAGCGAGGTGAGATGCGCCGCGACCTGTTCGTCGCTGCGCGAGGCGTTGTTCGTGATGTAGGCGACCGGGAGCGCCTCGGCGACCCGGTTCAGGCTCTCGACGGCGTGCGGGATCGCGTGGGGTCCGGCGTAGACCACGCCGTCGAGGTCGGCGAAGACCGCGTCCACGCCGTCGAGCGGCGTCGAGGCAGGGCGACGCGAGGCGAAGAGCGGACTCATGCCCGGTCGGCGCGGGGATCTGCGGTCTGCTCGTCGCCGAGGTCCGCGGTCTCGGCCAGGATCGCGGCCACCTCGGGTTCGATCGCGTCGGCCGGGTCGCCCTCGGGCTCGGCATCGGGCTCGGCGTCGGCATCGGGCTCAGGCGCAGAGCCAGGCGCGACGACGTCCTCGCCGGTCGACGCTTCGGGCTCGTCCGGTGCCGCTCCGTCGTCGATCGCGATCGGCTCCTCGTCGACGTCGAGTTCGAACACCTCGATGAAGTCGGGGCGCGCACCTTCGAGGGCCGCTTCGGCGCGCTCGGACAGTGCACGCCAGTGCGCGGCGTCCGCGGAACGACCGAGCTCGTCGAGCACCTCCGCGTACGCGGAGAACAGTGCGGGGCTGTACGAGAACGCGCGGTCCGGGTCGAGCTGCGGCACCTCGAGCTCTGCGAGCGCCAGCTCGGGCTGTTCGAGGTCGAGACGCGCTCCGGACATCGCGATCGCGAGAGCGGCCTGCACCGCGGCCGGGAGCGACGAGCGGTCGACGGATCGGCCGAGCTCGAGCGCGCGGTCCGGGCGTCCGACACCGCGCTCGCTGTCGACCATGAGCGCGATCTGGTCGTCGTTGCCCGAGATCCGCCGGTACGTGCGCAGCTCGCGGAGCGCGAGGGCGAAGTCGCCCGTCGCATACGCGGTGATCGCGAGCGTCTCCCGCACGACGGCGACACGGCCCGCACGTCGTGAAGCGGACAGGGCGTGCCGGTGCGCGAGCGCGGGATCGTCCTCGAGGGCTTCGGCCGCGGCGACGAGGTGACGCGCGACCCACTCCGCGTTCTCCTTGGAGAGCGTCTTCAGCTCGGCGCGAGCGGCGGAGTCGAGATCCTTCGGCGTGATGCGATCGGCGATCGGCGGGTCGTCGTGGCGCGGACGGACGGAGAGTTCCGCGGCGCCATGCACGGCCTGTCGCGGAGCCCGCTCGCGGTCCGACGAACGCTGGGCCGGTCGGCCCGCGACTCGGCCGTGCGAGCGGTGCTCGCGTGAACCGCCGGTGCGGTCCGAGCGGCCATCGTCGCGGCCGGCGCGATCGTCACGCGAACCGTACCTGCGCTCACCGGTGCCGCGCGGCGTGAACTTCCGCTCGCCACCGCGGTCCTCCCGCGATCCGTAGGAGCGCTGACCACCGCGGTCATCCCGAGAACCATACGAACGCTGACCGCCCCGATCGTCACGCGACGCGTACTTGCGCTCAGCGCCGCGGTCCTCGCGCGAACCGTACGAACGAGCACCACCACGGTCGTCGCGAGAACCATACGAACGCTGACCACCACGATCATCACGCGAACCGTAGGAGCGCTGACCGCCACGGTCATCACGCGACCCGTACTTCCGCTCGCCACCGCGGTCATCCCGCGAACCGTACGAACGCTGACCACCACGATCATCACGCGACCCGTACTTCCGCTCGCCACCACGATCATCGCGCGAACTGTACGAACGCTGACCACCGCGGTCATCCCGCGAACCGTACTTCTGGCCAGCACCACGGTCGTCCCGTGACCCGGACGACCGGCCACCGCCGGAACGGTTCCCCTGCCCCGGGCGCCCTCCGCGGCGCTCGTCGTCTCGGTCCTTCCGGCGATCGCCGGGTTCCTGCGTGGAGTCGCTCACGGGTGCTTCCTGTCGTCCTGCCTGGGAGTCCTGCGGACTCAACCGTACTCTCGGGCTCGCTGCGAGCTGCCCGTTAACGAAGAATGGCCACCCGCCAGCGCTCGCAATTGAACGCTGTGGGTAGCCATTCCTCAATGGTTGTCCGGCGGTGTCCTACTCTCCCACAGGGTCGCCCCTGCAGTACCATCGGCGCTGCGAG
>NZ_WMLB01000016.1 GCF_009709675.1 Agromyces bracchium
CGATGACCGCGCCCCCCGCCGGTTCGACCGCGATGACCGCGCCCCCCGCCGGTTCGACCGCGACGACCGCCCGACCCGCTCGTACGACCGCGACGACCGCGACGACCGCGGGCCCCGCCGCCGCGAGTTCGACCGTCCCGGTTTCCGCGACTCCGAGCGTCGCCCGTCGTCGTTCTACCCCGCGAACGACCGCAACGACCGCAACGACCGCAACGACCGCGCCGACCGGTTCCAGCCGGCCGACGACGTCGTGCTCGAGCGCCTCGAGGCCGACGCCATTGCGGCCGAGGCGGTCGACGGCATCCGCTTCGCCGACCTCGGTCTCGGCGGCAACATCGTCCGCGCGCTGAGCGACCTCGGCGCCGAGTCGCCGTTCCCGATCCAGGCCGCGACCATCCCGGTCGTGCTCGAGGGCCGCGACGTCCTCGGCCGCGGCCGCACCGGCTCGGGCAAGACCATCGCGTTCGGCGCGCCGACCGTCGAGCGCCTCATGCAGGACTGGGCCGCCTCGGGCAAGTCGGGCGGCAAGCGCCAGATGGGCCGCAAGCCCCGCGCGCTGATCCTCGCCCCGACCCGCGAGCTCGCCCTGCAGATCGACCGCACCGTGCAGCCGCTCGCCCAGAGCGTCGGCCTCTTCACGACGCAGATCTACGGCGGCGTCCCGCAGGGCCGCCAGGTCGGCGCGCTGCAGCGCGGCGTCGACATCGTCATCGGCACGCCCGGACGTATCGAGGACCTCATCGAGCAGGGCCGCCTCGACCTCTCCGAGGTCAAGGTCACCGTCCTCGACGAAGCCGACCACATGTGCGACCTCGGGTTCCTCGAGCCCGTGCAGCGCATCCTCCGCCGCACCCCTGAGGGCAGCCAGCGGCTCCTGTTCTCGGCGACGCTCGACACCGGCGTGGCCGCGCTCGTCGACGAGTTCCTCGTCGACCCGGCCGTGCACGAGGTCGCGGGCGAAGACCAGGCGTCGAGCACGATCGAGCACCGCGTGTTCGTCATCGACAACCGCGACAAGCGCGACATCGTGGCGAGCCTCGCCGACCGCAACGGCAAGACGCTGATCTTCTCGCGGACCCGCGCGTTCGCGGAGGACCTCACGATGCACCTCGAGGACGCCGGCATCTTCGCCGTCGCCCTGCACGGCGACCTCAACCAGGCCAAGCGCACGCGCAACCTGCAGCAGCTCACGAGCGGCCGGGTCGACGTGCTCGTCGCGACGGATGTCGCCGCCCGCGGCATCCACGTCGACGACATCGACCTCGTCATCCAGGCCGACGCGCCCGACGAGTACAAGACGTACCTGCACCGTGCCGGCCGCACCGGCCGCGCCGGTCGCGAGGGCCGCGTCGTCACCCTGATCCCCCGCAATCGCCAGCGCCGCCTCGCGGACCTCCTCGGCCGCGCCGAGATCGAGGTCGACTTCGAGGACGTGCGCCTCGGCGACGAACTGCTCGCCGACCTCGGCCCGATCCGCACGGCGGCCCCCGCCGCCTCCGCGTCGGCCGACGAGGACGCGCCCGTCGCGTAACGCCGCCCCCGCGGCATCCGCCTGCCCCCACTGACGAAGGCCCCGACCACCCGGTCGGGGCCTTCGTCGTCCTCGCGGCAGAGATGCTCTTCTCAGGATGGCGCGCCGGGCCGCCGCGCGATCGCCGGCGTGTTCTCCTGAGAAGGGTGCGATACGGCCGAACGTTCCTGAGAACGGTGTCGAGGAGCTGAGTGGTGCGGGCTCGACTGGCGATCGAGGCATTGCTCCGGCATACTTACTGACTGAACGGTCGGTTGTGAATGCAGCCGGAACGGATGACGCGGACGCCGCCCGGCGGCGTGCGACGGTCCCGACAGCGCGGTCAGGAGAAGAGCATGGCGGAGGCGTATCTCGTCGGCGGGGTGCGGACCCCGGTGGGTCGGTACGGAGGCGCGCTCGCGAGCGTGCGGCCCGACGACCTCGCGAGTCTCGTCGTCGGCGAGGCGATCCGCCGCGCCGGGCTCGAGCTCGACGCGATCGAGGAGGGCGCGATCGACGAGGTCATCCTCGGCGCCGCGAACCAGGCCGGTGAGGACAACCGCAACGTCGCCCGCATGTCGGTGCTCCTCGCCGGGCTCCCCGACTCGGTGCCCGGCATCACCGTGAACCGCCTCTGCGCCTCGGGCATGTCGGCCATCACGATGGCCGCGCAGGCGATCCGCGCGGGCGACGCCGACCTCATCGTCGCGGGCGGCGTCGAGTCGATGACCCGCGCGCCCTGGGTGCAGGCCAAGCCCGAGAAGCCGTGGGCGAAGCCCGGCGAGGCGTACGACACGTCGATCGGCTGGCGCTTCCCGAACGCGAAGCTCCTCGCCCGCGACAAGGCCACGTTCTCGATGCCCGAGACGGCCGAAGAGGTCGCGCGCATCGACGGCATCACGCGCGAGGACGCCGACGCGTTCGCGCTCCGCAGTCAGCAGCGTGCCGCCGCCGCGATCGACGCGGGCCGCTTCGAGGCCGAGATCGTCGGCGTGCCGACCGCGCGCGGCGAGGTGCTCGTCGACGAGGGCCCGCGCCGCGACACCTCGCTCGAGGTGCTCGCCGGACTCCGCCCGGTCGTGAAGGGCGGCAGCGTGGTCACCGCCGGCAACTCCAGCTCGCTGAACGACGGCGCGAGCGCGATCGTCGTCGCGAGCGCCTCGGCCGTCGAGCGCTACGGGCTCACGCCGCGCGCGCGGGTCGTCGTCGGCGCGTCCGCCGGACTCGCGCCCGAGATCATGGGCCTCGGCCCCGTCCCTGCGACCGAGAAGGCCCTCGAGCGTTCGGGCGTCTCGCTCGACGACATCGGCTCGATCGAGCTCAACGAGGCGTTCGCGACGCAGTCGCTCGCCTCGATGCGCCGACTCGGACTCGACCCCGAGCGGGTCAACGCCGATGGCGGCGCGATCGCCCTGGGGCATCCGCTCGGCTCGTCGGGGGCGCGACTCGTCGTCACCCTGCTCGGCCGCATGGAGCGCGAGGGCTCGCGCTACGGCCTCGCGACGATGTGCGTCGGCGTCGGCCAGGGCAGCGCCCTGATCGTCGAGGGCGTGCGATGAGCGCGCCGGATGTCGCAGTCTCGCCGGACGCGCCGGAGCCGCTGCTCGTCGAGCGCCGCGACGATCGCGTCATCGCAACCCTGAACCGGCCCGACAAGCGGAACGCGATCGACCAGGCCACGATCGATGCGATCCACGCGCTGTGCGCGGAGCTCGAGGACGAGCCGCGCATCCTGATCATCACGGGCACCGACGGGGTGTTCGCGTCGGGCGCCGACATCGCGCAGATGCGCGAGCGCACGGCCGCCGACGCGCGGGCGGGCATCAACGCGAACGCGTTCGTCCGCATCAACGAGCTGCCGATGCCCGTCATCGCCGCGGTCGACGGGTGGGCGCTCGGCGGCGGCGCCGAGCTGGCGTTCGCCGCCGACATCCGCATCGCGACGCCCGACGCGAAGTTCGGCAATCCCGAGACCGGCCTCGGCATCATCCCGGCCGCGGGCGCGACCTGGCGGCTGAAGGAGATCGTCGGCGAGGCGCGAGCTGCAGAGCTGCTCCTCACCGGCCGCATCCTCGACGCGGCCGAGGCGCTCTCGATCGGGCTCGTCACGGCCGTGCACCCGACGGCCGACCTCCTCGCGGAGGCCCACGCGATCGCCGATCGCATCGCGAAGAACGACCCCGCCGCGACCATGGCGACCAAGCGCGTCATGCGCGCGCCGCGCGCCGACCACCCCCACGTCGACCTCGAGGAGCAGGCCGTGCTCTTCGAGAGCCCCGAGAAGCACCGCCGCATGACCGAGTTCCTCGAGCGGCGTTCGGCGAAGAGGAGCGCGAAGTGATGCAGTCGAACGAGCCGGATCTCGAGACGCGCGCGGAGCGCGCTCCTCGATCACCGGGCGCACCCGAGCGGGTCGGCGTCCTCGGCGGCGGCCGCATGGGTGCGGGCATCGCGCACGCGTTCCTGCTCGCAGGCTCGCGCGTCACCGTCGTCGAGCGCGATGCGGATGCCGCCGAGGCGGCCCGCACGCGCGTGCTCGACTCCGTCGCGGCATCCGTGGCCCGCGGCACGACCGACGAGACCGCCGACGCGCTCGCCGAGCGCTTCGACGTCGCGACCGACGTCGCCGACTTCGCCGGCGCCGACCTGGTCGTCGAGGCGGTCCCGGAGGACCTCGGCCTGAAGGTCGACGCGCTCACCCGCGTCGAGGCCGTGCTGGGGGCGGATGCCGCGCTCGCGTCGAACACGTCGTCGATCTCGATCGACGAGCTCGCCGGGCGGCTCGACCGACCGGAGCGGTTCCTCGGCCTGCACTTCTTCAACCCCGTGCCCGCGTCGGCGCTCGTCGAGATCGTGCGCGGCACCTCGACCGACGGGGCGCTCGTCGAAGAGGCGCGCGGCTGGGTCGAGGCGATCGGCAAGGCCCCGATCGTCGTGCACGACGCGCCCGGCTTCGCGTCGAGCCGGCTCGGCGTCGCCCTCGGGCTCGAGGCGATCCGCATGCTCGAGGAGGGCGTGGCCTCCGCGGAGGACATCGACACCGCGATGGTGCTCGGCTACAAGCACCCCGTGGGCCCGCTGCGGCTCACCGACCTCGTCGGACTCGACGTGCGGCTCGGCATCGCCGAGTACCTCGCGGGCGAGCTCGGCGACCGATTCGAACCGCCCGCACTGCTCCGCCGCATGGTCGCGGAGGGCAAGCTCGGTCGCAAGACCGGCGAGGGCTTCCACCTGTGGGACGCGCAGTGAGTCTCGATACGGCGCTGGCGCGCCTACTCGACCACCGGAACGTCCCCACCACCGAACTTCGATGAAGGAGACCCACATGACCGGCATCCTGCCCAGCTACGTCCGCGACGCGTGGTGGACGCCCGACGCGTCGGCCGAGGCATCCGCCACCGAGGTGCGCGACGCGTCGACCGGCGAGGTCGTCGCGCGCGTCTCGACCGAGGGCCTCGACCTCGGCGCCGTGCTCGAGCACGCCCGCACCGTCGGGCAGCGCTCGCTCGGCGAGCTGACGTTCCACCAGCGCGCGGTGCTGCTGAAGCAGATGGCCCTCGTGCTCACCGAGCGCAAGGCCGAGCTCTACGAGCTCTCTTCACGTACCGGCGCGACGAAGCGCGACTCGTGGGTCGACATCGACGGCGGCATCGGCGTGCTCTTCACCTACTCGTCGAAGGGCCGCCGCGAGCTGCCGAATGCGAAGGTCGTCGTCGACGGCCCCGTCGAGCCGCTGTCGAAGGACGGCTCGTTCATCGGCCGGCACGTCTACACGCGCCTGCCCGGCGTCGCCGTGCAGATCAACGCGTTCAACTTCCCCGTCTGGGGTTCGCTCGAGAAGTTCGCGCCCGCGTTCCTCGCCGGCGTGCCGACGGTCGTGAAGCCCGCGACGCCGACCGGCTACCTCGCTGAGGCGTATGTGCGGATCCTCGTCGAGTCGGGCCTCCTGCCGGCCGGATCGCTGCAGCTCGTGTCGGGCAGCGTGCCCGACCTGTTCGACCACCTGCGCGTCGGCGACCTCGTCGCGTTCACGGGGTCGGCGTCGACGGCCGAGCGCCTGCGCGCGCACGACTCGGTGCAGACCGGCGGCGTGCGGTTCACGAGCGAGACCGATTCGATCAACGCCTCGGTGCTCGGCACCGACGCGGTGCCAGGTACGCCCGAGTTCGACGCCTACGTCGCGCAGCTCGTCGTCGAGATGACCTCGAAGGCCGGCCAGAAGTGCACGGCCATCCGCCGGGCGATCGTGCCCGCGGCATCCGTTGACGCGCTCGTCGACGCCGTGCGCGCGCGCCTCGCCGAGAAGGTCGTCGTCGGCGACCCGCGCACCGAGGGCGTCACGATGGGCCCGCTCGCCTCGCTCGCGCAGCGCGATGAGGTGCTCCGCCAGGTGCGTCGGCTGCAGGAGGCCGGCGGCCAGCTCGTGATCGGCTCGACCGACGCGCCCGAGGGCGTCGACGCCGACGGCGCATTCGTTGCGCCCATGCTGCTCTCCTTCACGGATGCCACGGCCGAGGCGGTGCACGAGGTCGAGGCGTTCGGCCCCGTGGCATCCGTCATCGCCTACGACACCATCGACCAGGCGGTCGACCTCGTCGCACGCGGCGGCGGTTCGCTCGTGACGAGCGTCGCCACGCATGATCCGGACGTCGCGGTCGCACTCGCGTCCGGCATCGCCGCGATGAACGGCCGCCTCCTCTTCCTCGACCGCGACGACGCGCGCACGTCGACCGGCCACGGCTCGCCCGTGCCGCACCTCGTGCACGGCGGCCCCGGCCGCGCCGGCGGCGGCGAGGAGCTCGGCGGCATCCGCGCCGTGTACCACCACATGCAGCGGACCGCCGTGCAGGGCTCGCCCGCGATGCTCACCGCGCTCACGGGCGTGTGGCACTCGGGCGCCGCGGCGCGGCCGTACGCGGAGTCGGGCGACGTGCACCCGTTCCGCAAGTCGCTCGCGGAGCTGCGGATCGGCGACCAGGTCGCGTCGCCCTCGCGCACCGTGACGCTGGAGGACATCGAGACGTTCGCGAACTTCACCGGCGACACGTTCTACGCGCACATGGACGAGGCGGCCGCAGCGGCGAACCCGTTCTTCCCGGGTCGCGTGGCGCACGGGTACCTGCTCGTCTCCTGGGCTGCGGGCCTCTTCGTCGACGCCGCGCCCGGACCGGTGCTCGCGAACTCGGGCCTCGAGAACCTGCGCTTCATCACGCCGGTCTCGCCCGGCGACGAGATCCGCGTCGAGCTCACGGCCAAGCAGATCACCCCGCGCGAAACCGACGAGTACGGCGAGGTGCGCTGGGACGCCGTGCTGAAGAACCAGCACGACGAGCTCGTCGCGACGTACGACGTGCTGACGCTCGTCGCGAAGGAGCGGGTGCCGGTTCCGGTCGGATAGGGCCGCTCGCCGCTCGCCGCTCGCCGCTCGCCGCTCGCTGGTTGCGGGTCGCCGTCGCCGGTTGCGGGTTGCGGGTCGCCGGGTTGCCGGTTGTCGGCCCGGTGGTCGGCGCGCCGCGGCGTTGCGCACGGTCGGCGCGCTCTGGGCGAGGTCGATCCGCCTCGACGGTTGCGCTCTGCATGACTCCTGAAAATAAGGACACTCGCCAGAGGGCGGAGTTCCCGGGGTCGCCCGCGCGCGCCTGCGACGGCCCCGTCCTTCGTTTCAGGAGTATCTCGACGCGTCAGCGGTCCTCCGATGAGTCGCTCGGTGGTCGAGGAGCATTCGACAGAGGAGCCGCGTATCGGGACCCGTGCGGGGTCTCGATACGCTCGCTGCGCTCGCTTCTCGACCGCCGAGGGTTCGGTGGGGCCTGGTGGTCGAGTAGCAGCCGACGGAGGAGGCCGCGTATCGAGACCGGTGCGGGTCTCGATACGCTCGCTGCGCTCGCTACTCGACCACCGGGGGTTCGGTGGGGCCTGGTGGTCGAGTAGCAGCCGACGGAGGAGGCCGCGTATCGAGACCGGAGCGGGGTCTCGCTGCGCTCGCTTCTCGGCCTCCGGGGCTCAGCCGCGGAGCGCGAGCGCGAACGGCAGCACGTCGGTCGCGCCGGAGCGACGGAGTTCGCGCGCGGCGACCGTGAGCGTCCAGCGACTGTCGGCGAGGTCGTCGACGAGCAGCACGCCGCCGACGGGCACGTCGAGGCCGTCGGCCGAGAAGCGGTTCCAGACTCCGGCGAGCCGGAACGCGCTGTTGCCGCCCGGGCCGCCGGTCGGCCCGCCGTCGACGGGGGCGAGTTCGCCGAGGTAGGGCAGACGGCCGACCTCGGCGAGGCCGCGCGCGAGGGAGCCGACGAGCTGCGGGTGCGAGCGCGAGGGCACGGATGCCACGGCCACGGGCCGCTCCGCCCAGCCCCACTCGGCGAGCACGCGCACGCACGCGTCGAGCACGCGCGGCGGCAACGGCGCGTCCGGGGCGTTCGGTGCGAAGAGCTCGCGCAGCGTCGAGCCCCAGCCGAGGTCGGTCAGCCGCGCGAGCGCGCGACCCTCGCCGGCCTGCTCGCCGGCCGGGATGCGCCCCTTCACAGGCACGCCGAGCCGATCGGCGCCGGTCGGCCACGCGCGGCGCGGTTCGATCGGCACGCCGACCCGATCGAGCGCGCTCGCGGCCGCGGCCGCGGCATCCGCGTCGACCTCGCCCGGATACCAGGCGCCCGCGCACCGGTCGCAGCGACCGCACGGCGCGGCCGTGTCGTCGTCGAGGGAGCGCTGCAGGAACGCCATGCGGCATCCGTCGGTCTGCTCGTACTCGAGCATGTGGCGCTGCTCGGCCTCGCGCTCCTCGGCGATGCGGCGATAGCGCTCGGCGTCGTAGCTCCACGGCTCGCCGGTCGCGACCCAGCCGCCCTGCACGCGGCGAACCGCGCCGTCGACGTCGAGCACCTTGAGCAGCAACTCGAGCGGGGTTCGCCGGATGTCGACGCGCGCCTCGAGCGCCGGCGTCGAGAGCGGCACGTCGGAGAGCTCGTCGATGACGCGGCGGGCGCGCTCCTCGTCGGGCATGGATGCGGTCGCGAAGTAGTGCCAGATCGCCGGGTCCTCGCGGCCGGGGAGCAGGAGCACGTCGGCGTTCTCGCTCGCGCGCCCAGCGCGGCCGACCTGCTGGTAGTACGCGACCGGCGACAACGGCGCGCCGAGGTGCACGACGAAGCCGAGGTCGGGCTTGTCGAAGCCCATGCCGAGCGCGCTCGTCGCGATGAGCGCCTTGACCTCGTTGCGCTTCAGCAGCCCCTCGGACTCCTCGCGCTCGTCGGGGTCGGTCTGACCCGTGTAGGCGCGGACGTCGTGGCCGCGCTCGCGGAGCACCCGTGCGGTGTCGACGGCCGCCGACACCGTCAGCGCGTAGACGATGCCCGAGCCCGGGAGGTCGTCGAGGTGGTCGATCAGCCACGCGAGCCGGCCCGTCGAGTCGGGCAGGCGCAGCACGCCGAGCCGCAACGAGGACCGGGCCAGCGGCCCGCGGATCGTGAGCACGTCGGTGCCCAGCTGCTCCGCGACATCCGCTACGACTCGACTGTTCGCGGTCGCCGTCGTCGCGAGCACCGGCACACCGGCGGGGATCTCGGCGATGAGGTCGCGCAGGCGTCGGTAGTCGGGCCGGAAGTCATGGCCCCAATCGCTGATGCAGTGCGCCTCGTCGACCACGAGCATGCCGAGCCGGCGCACGAGCGACGGCAGCTGCTGCTCGCGGAACGACGGGTTGTTCAGGCGCTCGGGTGAGACGAGCAACACGTCGACCTCGTCCGCGTCGAGGCGCGCGAGCACCTCCTGCCACTCGTGCGCGTTCGCCGAGTTGATCGAGACGGCCCGCACACCCGCGCGCTCGGCGGCCGCGACCTGGTCGCGCATGAGTGCGAGGAGCGGCGAGACCAGGATCGTCGGGCCGCCGCCCCTGCGCCGGAGCAGCAGCGTCGCGACGAAGTACACGGCCGACTTGCCCCACCCCGTGCGCTGCACGACGAGGGCGCGACGGCGGCCGGCCACCAGCGCCTCGATCGCCTCGAACTGGCCGTCGTGGAACTCGGCGTCGTCGCGGCCGACGAGCTCGCGGAGCGCGGCGAGCGCCTCGGCGCGGAGGTCGGGGTCGAGGTCGGTCGCGCGGTCGGTCGCGCCGTCGGCTGCGAGGCCAGGCGCGCGGTCGGCGACGTCGTCGGGGTCGGGGGAGGGCATGCATCCAGCCTCGCGCATGCGGCCGACAGTCGCCGCACTCGGCCGCGGCGGGACGCTTGACGCGCAAAATGTGAGTCACTAACATTATCGCGTGACCATCGACACGAACCGTCGCCCCTCGAAGCGCGAGCGCACGCTCGCCGCGCTCGTCGAGCACGGCCTCGACCTGTTCGAGCGCCAGGGCTACGACCAGACGACCGTCGCGCAGATCGCGCGGGCGGCGGGCGTCACCGAGATGACGTTCTTCCGGTACTTCCCTGCGAAGGAGCACCTGCTCCTCGACGACCCGTACGACCCGCAGCTCACCGCCGCCGTCGCCGCGCAACCGCGCGACCTTCCGCCGTTCCTGCGGGCCGCACGCGGCATCCGTGCGGCCTGGCGTGCGCTGCCCGAGCCCGAGACGCCGAGCATCCGCCGCCGCGTCCGCATCGCCGCGGGCACGCCCTCGCTCCGCGGGGCCATGTGGCGCAACACCGGCAACACTGAACGCGCGATCGTCGAGCAGCTCGTCGCCGACGGCGCGAGCCCCGACGAGGCGCGGGTCGCCGCAGCATCCGTTCTCGCCGCCCTCGTCGCCGGCCTCTTCCTCTGGGCCGAACAGGAGCGGACCACGCTCGCCGACGCGATCGAGCGCGCGCTCGACGTCATCGAGGTGGGCGCATGAGCGCCGCACTCCGCTTCGAGGCCAGCAGCCTCGCCCGCAACTTCCGCGGTGGCGCGGGCGTGCATGGCATCGACCTCGATGTCGCCGCGGGCGAGATCCACGCGCTCGTCGGCCTGAACGGCGCCGGCAAGACCACGATCATGCGGCTGCTGCTCGGTATGCTGCGACCCGACGCCGGCGCCGTGCGCGTGTGCGGCGTCGAGGTGGGCCGAGCGGATGCCGCGACCTGGTCGCGCGTCGGCCAGCTCGTCGAGCACCCGCTCGCCTACGCCGAGCTCACCGGCCGCGCGAACCTCGAGGTCGCGGCGCGGCTGCACGGCCTCGACCGGGCGCAGGGCGGTGCGGCGGTCGACCGGGCCATCGAGGAGTTCGACCTCGGTCGCTACGCCGGCGTCCGTGCGAGCCGGCTCTCGCTCGGCAACCGCCAGCGCGTTGGCATCGCGGGGGCGCTGCTGCACGAGCCCGAGGCGATCGTGCTCGACGAGCCGACGAACGGGCTCGACCCGGCGGGAGTCATCGTCCTGCGCGAGTCGCTGCTGCGCCGCGCGGCGGCGGGAGCCGGCATCCTCGTCTCGAGCCACCACCTCGACGAGGTCGCGCGCGTCGCCGACCGCATCACGGTCGTCAACGACGGTCGGGTCATCGGATCGCTCGATCCGGGCGGGTTCGACCTCGAGCGCGCGTTCTTCGCGCTCGTCCACGGCGACGACGAGACGCGGAGGGCGGCGGCATGAACGGGGTGCGCACGGGCGGGCGCGGCGGCCCGAGCGGGGTGCGCACGGGCACAGGACGCTGCGGCGTCGGCCCGGTCGGGCCCGGCCCGTTCGCCGCGCGGGGTGCCGGCCTCGGATTCACCCGCTGCCTCGTCGGCCTCCGCGCGGGCGTCGCCGTCGAGGCGCGCAAGGCGATGGCCTCGCGCGTGATGGCCTCGACCACGCTGCTCCTCGTCGTCGGCGTGGGCGTGCTCGCCCTCGGCATGCTGCTGGCCGCGGCATCCGGCGACGAACAGGTGCTCGCCAAGCTCGGCCCGCTCGCGGGCGCGCCGGGGTGGACCGGCCTCGTCGGCGTCGTACTCCAGATCACCGCGGCGGCAGGCGTGCTCGCGTTCGGCGTCGCCCTCAGTTGGATGCTCGGCCGCGAGTTCGCCGACGGCACCGTCGCAGCGCTCTTCGGCCTCCCGGTGTCGCGGCCCGCGATCGCGCTCGGCAAGCTCGTCGTCTACCTCGCCTGGTCGGTGGTCGTCGCGGTCGCACTCACGGGCGTCATCGCGATCGTCGGGTTCGCGATGGGTTTCGGGGCGACGGATGCCGCGGGCGTCCGCGCGCTCGCCCGGATCCCGGTGCTCGTGGTGCTCTCCGCGCTCATCGCCGTGCCGGCCGGATGGGTCGCGACCATCGGGCGGGGTCTGCTGCCCGGGATCGCCGCGACCGTCGGGATCATCGTGGTCGCCCAGGTCTCGGCGATCGCCGATGTGGGCGTATGGGTGCCGCTCGTCGCGCCCGCGCTCTGGGCGATCGCGCCCGACGCGGTGCCGGCGGCCGCGCTGCTCATCGTGCCGACGGTGCCGCTCGCGTTCGGCGCGCTGTGCGCGCTCGCGTGGTCGCGGCTGCAGCTGGATCGCTGAGGCGGCGGCTGCGCTGCCGGCGTCGCGCGGCGCCTCGCGACATCCGACGAACTTGACCGCGCCCGCGTCGCCGGTCACGCTGGACCGCATGCCCCACCAGCACCCGCTCCACGCCGACGTCGACGTGCCGTGCCTCTGCTGCGGGAGCGTGCAGCGCTTCCGGTTCGCGTCGGCGTCCGACCAGGTGGTGTGCGGGCACTGCCGATCGCACCTCGGCCCCGAGCGGGCGGAGCAGCGCGACCGCGAGCACATCGCGCTGTGGTGCGGCATCCTCGAGGCGCACGATTCCGACGCGCGCGACGCGGCCGCGGAGGCGTCGGCCGCCGCGGGGGAGGCGGCCGAACTCGTGGCCCGACTCACCGCGGAGCGTGACCAGTTGCGGGCGGGCGCCATCGACACCGCGAGCGAGGTCGGCGCGGCGCTCCAGGACCAGCTTCGCGACGACCGCGTGCGGCGCGCCGAGCGCGCGACCCAGCTCACCGCGAAGCGCGTCGACACGGCGATGGTCGCACTCTGGCGACTGCAGGCGTTCCACCACCCCGATCCGAAGAAGCCGGGATCGTGCGTGTGCGGCCGCACGCTGCCGACCTGCGGCGAGAGCCGGGTCCTCGAGGCCGTGCGGCAGGAGATGCGCGACTGGGAGCGGCGCAACCTCGAGCTTCTCCGCGCCGGCAAGCGGCACGGGCTGCCGCCCGAGCATCCCGAGGTCGGCGCGGCCGGCCCGGCGGGCGGTGGCGCAGGCGGTCGCTGAGCGCGGGCGACCGGCAGGGTCCGGGCGACGGCGTGGGTTGTCGTCACGATCGGCGGGTGCCGGGCGGGCCCCGACCCGCCGATCGTGACGACGACCGGAACGGGACGGTCGGCGATCAGGGGCGCGGAGCGCCGGGCCGGCGGGAACGCGACGTCGGCGACGGCACGGGTCCCCGGTCGTCCGAACGGACCCGGCGAGTCGCGTCAGGTCGCCGGGGTCGCCGCCCCTTCGCCGGCCCACGCGATCGCGTCGTCGAGGTGCGCGAGGGGGAACGCCTTGAACTGCCCCGGCACCAGCCCGCCGAACGCGACCGCGATCCCGATGAGCACGTCGCGGTCGGTCACGAGCGCCGCGCGGTCCCAGAGTGACAGCGGTCGGCCGATGAGTTTCGCGTCCTCGACCATCGCACCGAGCGAGTAGTGGTCGAACTCCTCGCCGAGGACGATCACGAAGTCGAGCTTGCCCGTCGTCTCGATCGCGGCATCCATCGCCGGATCGAGCACCTCGCGGTAGTCACCCGCGGTCACGGTCCCCACCGCACGGAAGCCGATCACACCCTCGGGCAGGCCGTCGAGCAGTTCGATCATCGGGTCCCCCTTCTCCCGGCGCCAGTCTGGCAGCGGGTCGGGGCGGATGTCACGGCTCGCGTGCGGCATGGATCCGCGTCGCCCGCGGGGCGGGTGCACTCGGTCGCAACCCATCGACGGTCCGACCGCCGCGGCCGGCCGGCTGGCACGCGGCGCGGCGTGGCCGGGCGGCGCCGGGTCGTCGTCACGATCGGCGGGTGCCGGGCCGGCGTGACCCGCCTTTCGTGACGACGACCCGGATGGCGAGCGGCGAGCCGCGTGGCGCGGATGGCGCTCGGCGGCGATCAGGGGCGCGGAGCGCCGGCGGGCACACGCAGGCCGTCGAGCGCGACGGCCACGACGTCGTCGGCCAGCCGCGCGGCATCCTCACGGCCGCCGGGCCGGTACCACTCGACGATCGAGTTGATCATGCCGAACAGCAGGCGCTCGACGATGCGCACGTCGATGTCTGAGCGGAGCGACCCCTCGGTCTGCGCCTCCGCGACGAGCGCCGTGACCCGCTTGTCGAACGCGCGCCGGCGCGCGAGCGCGCGCCGCTCGACCTCGGTGTTGCCGCGCACGCGCAGCAGCAGCGTCACGTACGGGAGCTGGTCGACGAGCACGCGGACCGCGCCGCGGAGCACCCCGTCGAGCCGGTCGGCGGCGCTGCCGCCCGCGGCCTCGGTCTCGTCGAGCACGCCCTCGAGCGAGCCCAGCGCCTGGTCGAGTGCGCGGTCGAGGATCTCGTCCTTCGAGCTGAAGTGGTGGTAGATCGCCGACTTCGAGAGGCCCAGGCGGTCGGCGAGCACGCCCATCGAGGTCGCGTCGTAGCCGTACTCGTTGAAGGCGGCCACGGCGACCTCGAGGATGCCCTGCTGGTCGTATCCCGGGCGGCCTCGTCGGAGCGTGGAGTTCGGTGACATCCGCTTCAGTCTGTCAGGGCCGGGTCTCGATACGGCGCTGGCGCGCCTACTCGACCACCGAGGGGGTGCGGCGCTGGCGCGCCTGCTCGACCACCGAGGGGGTGCGGCGCTGGCGCGCCTGCTCGACCACCGAGGCGGTGCGGCGCCGGCGCACCTGCTCGACCACCCAGGCCGCGCATCACTGCGGCTCGCGCAGGTCGTAGACGCGCTTGTACTTGCCCTCGCTGCGCGGCAGCGTGCCGGGCTCCTCGAGCCGCACGGTCACCGACGAGCCGATGAACTCCTTGATGCGGCCGGCGAGCACGACGGTCGCCGCCCGGCACGCCTCGACCTCGAGGTCGGGGTGGCGCTCGATGCGGACCGTGAGGTCGTCCATGTGCCCGGTGCGCGTGAGCTCGAGGATGAAGTGCGGCGTCAGGTGCTCGATGCCGAGCACGAGCTCCTCGATCTGCGTCGGGAAGAGGTTCACGCCGCGCAGGATGATCATGTCGTCGTTGCGACCGGTGATCTTCTCGATGCGGCGCATGCCGGGTCGAGCGGTGCCGGGCAGCAGGCGGGTCAGGTCGCGCGTGCGGTAGCGGATGACCGGGAACGCCTCCTTCGTCAGCGAGGTGAAGACGAGTTCGCCCTTCTCGCCGTCGGCCACCGGTTCGCCGGTCTCGCCGTCGATGACCTCGGGGAGGAAGTGGTCCTCCCAGACGTGCGGGCCGTCCTTCGTCTCGACGCACTCGTTGGCGACACCGGGGCCCATGACCTCGCTGAGGCCGAAGATGTCGACGGCGTCGATGCCCATGCGCTCCTCGATGCGGCGGCGCATCTCGTTCGTCCACGGCTCGGCGCCGAGGATCGCGACCTTGAGCGACGTCGAGCGCGGGTCGATGCCCGCCTCCTCCATCGCGTCGGCGATCGTGAGCAGGTAGCTCGGCGTGCACATGATGGCGTCGGGCTCGAAGTCGCGGATGAGCTGAACCTGGCGCGCGGTCTGGCCGCCCGACATCGGGATGACGGTCGCGCCGAGCTTCTCGATGCCGGCGTGCGCGCCGAGGCCGCCGGTGAACAGCCCGTAGCCGTACGCGTTGTGCACCTTCATGCCGGGGCGCACACCGGAGGCGCGCAGGCACCGGGCGACGAGCGTCGCCCACCGGTCGAGGTCGTCGCGCGTGTAGCCGACGACGGTCGGGCGACCGGTCGTGCCGGACGAGGCGTGGATGCGCGCGACCTGCTCCATCGGCACGGCGAACATGCCGAACGGGTAGGTCTGCCGCAGGTCGTCCTTGGTCGTGAAGGGGAGCTTCGCGACATCCGCCAGCGTCTGGATGTCGTCGGGGTGCACGCCGTGCTCGTCGAACTTGCGGCGGTAGAGGGGCACGTTCTCGTAGGCGTGGCGCACGGTCCACTGCAGCCGCTCGAGCTGGAGGGCCTCGATCTCGGCGCGGCTCATGCGCTCCTCGGGGTCGAGCTGGTCGAGCGCGGCGGGCACGAGGCCTGAGATCGTGGGCTTGAGGCTGGGGGACTGCGGAAGGGTCGTCGTCGACACGGGAGGTTCCTATCGATCGTGGTGGTCTCGATACGCGGGCTTCGCCTGCTACTCGACCACCGAACGTCAGATGGTGCGGTTGGTGGAGATCGAGCGGCCGCGGAACTCGGCGACGGCGTCGCCCTGCTCGTCGACGACCGTGACGTCGTAAAGGCCCGTGCGACCGCTGCGGGCGCGGCGCACGGCGGTCGCGGTGAGCGTCTGCCCGGCGACCGTGGACTTCAGGAAGGTGATGTCGGCGCCCGCGGCCACGGTGACCCGGTGGTCCTCGTTGCAGGCGATCGCGAAGGCCGTGTCGGCCAGCGTGAAGACGAGTCCGCCGTGGGTGATGGCGAAGCCGTTGGTCATGTCCTCCCGCACGCGCATCGACACGACGGCGTGCCCGGGGTCGTCGCGTTCGACGACCATGCCGAGCATCGCCGAGGCGAGGTCGCGCTGCATCATCTCGCGGTTGAGGCGATCGGATGCCGCGGCATCCGCCTGCTCGTCGGCCGGTCGGTCGCCGCCCTGGCGTTCGGTCGCGACATCCGTCATGCGCTGCTCCTCATCGAGTGCGGGGGAGTCGCCGGCGGCCCTGATTGCCCCGGCGCAGAACCTCAGCATATACTAACTGAACGATCGGTTGGTAAAGTGTTCGACACCGCACCCTCCGGTCCCGAGAGCATTGGAGTCGACGATGACCGCACCCGCCGACCTGACCGTGGTCGAGAACGAAGCCGCGCAGGCGCGCTTCGACGACCTCATCGCGCAGGACTCGCGCATCGAGCCGCGCGACTGGATGCCCGACGCGTACCGCAAGACGCTGATCCGCCAGATCAGCCAGCACGCGCACTCCGAGATCATCGGCATGCAGCCCGAGTCGAACTGGATCTCGCGGGCGCCGAGCCTCAAGCGCAAGGCCATCCTTTTGGCCAAGGTGCAAGACGAAGCCGGCCACGGCCTCTACCTGTACTCGGCCGCGCAGACGCTCGGCATCGGCCGCGAGGAGATGATGCAGCAGCTCATCGAGGGCCGCGCGCGCTACTCGTCGATCTTCAACTACACGACGCCGACCTGGGCCGACATGGGCGCGATCGGATGGCTCGTGGACGGTGCCGCGATCTGCAACCAGGTGCCGCTGTGCCGCGCCTCCTACGGCCCGTACGGCCGCGCGATGGTGCGCATCTGCAAGGAGGAGTCGTTCCACCAGCGCCAGGGCTTCGAGATCCTGCTCGAGCTCATGCAGGGAACCGAGGCGCAGCGCGAGATGGCGCAGGACGCCGTGAACCGCTGGTACTGGCCCTCGCTCATGATGTTCGGGCCGCCCGACGACGAGTCGCCGAACTCGGCGCAGTCGATGGCGTGGAACATCAAGCGCTTCTCCAACGACGACCTGCGCCAGCGCTTCGTCGGCATGCTCGTGCCGCAGGCCGAGGTGCTCGGCGTCACGCTCCCCGACCCGAACCTCGCCTGGAACGAGGAGCGCCAGGCGTACGACATGAGCGAGATCGACTGGACCGAGTTCCACGAGGTGCTCGCCGGTCGCGGCCCCGCGAACGCCGAGCGCCTGCGCCGCCGCCGCGAGGCCCACGAGGAGGGCGCCTGGGTGCGCGAGGCCGCGGCCGAGTACGCCCGCAAGCAGGCCCTGAAGCAGCAGTCCGCCGCATGACGACGTGCGGTGGTCGAGTAGCGCCGCCGAAGGCGACGCGTATCGAGACCGAAGGAGATCATCGATGAGCACCCCCGGCGAGACCGGCACCGAGGCCTGGCCCCTGTGGGAGGTCTTCGTGCGCGCCAACCGCGGACTGAGCCACGTGCACGTCGGGTCGCTGCACGCGCCCGACGCCGACATGGCCGTGCGAAACGCCCGCGACCTGTACACCCGGCGCAACGAGGGCGTGTCGATCTGGGTCGTGCCCGCCGACGCGGTCACGACGAGCGACCCCGACGCGAAGGGCGCGTTCTTCGAGAGCCCCGCGGGCAAGAACTACCGGCACGCGGTGTACTACACGAAGTCCGAAGGGGTGAAGCACCTGTGAGCGCCGAGACGCCCGATCTCGATACGCGGCCTTCGGCTGCTACTCGATCACCGGAGGATCCGCACGGCGAGACCGACCCGCACGGCGACGTCACGGTCGACCGCGTCGCGCTCGCCGAGGAGCTCGCCGGCGAGGCGGCCGGCGCCGGCCACGCGGCATCCGCCGACGTCGCCGCCTACGCGCTCGGCCTCGGCGACGACGCGCTCGTGCTCGCCCAGCGCCTCGGCGACTGGATCACGCGCGCGCCCGAGCTCGAGGAGGACGTCGCGCTCGGCAACATCGCGCTCGACCTGCTCGGGCACGCGCGTTCGCTGCTGCACTACGCGGGCACGTACGACGGCCGCAGCGAGGACGACCTCGCGTACTTCCGCGACGAGCCCGAGTTCCGCAACGCCTGGCTGTTCGAGCAGCCGAACGGCGACTTCGCGCACACCATCGCCCGCCAGCTGGTGGCGTCGACGTACCTCGTCGAGCTCTACCGACGCCTCGAGGGGTCGACGGATGCCACGCTCGCGGCGATCGCGGCGAAGGCGTCGAAGGAGGTCGACTACCACCGCGACCACGCGATCCAGTGGACCCTCCGCCTCGCGGGCGGCACCGACGAGTCGCGCCGCCGCATGCTCCGCGCGGTCGAGCAGACCTGGCCGTACGTCGACGAGCTGTTCCGCGACGACGAGGTCGTCGCCCGGCTCGCCGAGGAGGGCATCGCGCCGCTGCCGTCGTCGCTCCGCGAGACGTTCGACGCCGTGATCGACCAGGTGTTCGCCGAGGCCGAGCTGGCCCGTCCTGAGGGCCGCACCGCGTTCACCGTCGACGGCCGCGGCCGCGAGGGGAAGCACACCGAGCACCTCGGACCGCTGCTCGCCGAGATGCAGGTGCTCGCCCGCGTGCACCCGGGAGCGTCGTGGTGACCGGCGCGCGCGAGGCATCCGTCGCCCGACCCGTGCCGAGCGACCCGGCCGCGCGCGCGGCCTGGGACGTCGCCGCGACCGTGACCGACCCCGAGGTCCCCGTGCTCACGATCGAAGACCTCGGAGTGCTGCGCTCGGTCGCCGTCGACGACGATGGCGGCGTGCACGTCGAGCTCACGCCCACGTATAGCGGATGCCCCGCGATGGACGCCATGCGCGACGACGTCGTGCTCGCGCTCACGCACGCGGGCTACGACGACGTCGACGTGCGGATGGTGCTCGCGCCCGCGTGGACCACCGACTGGATGAGCGAGTCCGGGAAGGACAAGCTCCGGAAGTACGGCATCCAGGCGCCATCGGGCCACGCGCCCGTGCGCGACGCCGGGCCGATCCGCCTGCAGATGGCGGTCAAGTGCCCGCGCTGCGACTCCCTGAACACCCGCGAACTCGCCCGCTTCGGCTCGACCTCGTGCAAGGCGCTCTACGAGTGCCGCGACTGCCTCGAGCCCTTCGACTACTTCAAGGTGCTCTGATGGCCGCGATCAACCTGGGCTCCACGACGACCGGTGGTCGAGTAGGGGCGCAGCCCCGTACCGAGACCCGCGACGCCGCCGGCACCCCCGCCGGCACGCTCGACGCGGATGCCGCGATCGCCGACGCGTTCCTGCAGAGCGCGGTCGGCGGCGACACCGCCCCGAAGCGCCGCCGCGCGCGCTTCCACTCGCTCGAGGTCGCCGAGGTGCGTCCGCTGACGGACGACTCGGTCGAGGTCACCTTCGCGGTGCCCGACGAGCTCGCCGACGACTACGCCTACCTGCCCGGCCAGTACGTCGCGCTGCGGCGCGATTTCGACGGGCACGAGCTGCGCCGGTCGTACTCGATCTGCCGGCCGCCCGTGCGCGGCAGCGTGTCGGTCGCGATCAAGCGCGACCTCGGCGGACGGTTCTCGACGTGGGCGAACAGCGAACTCGCCGCGGGCGACCGCATCGACGTGATGAGCCCGCAGGGCACGTTCACCTCGGGGCTCGACTCGCTCGACGGCAAGCACGTCGTCGGCATCGCCGCCGGATCGGGCATCACGCCGCTCATGGCACTCGCGCACACCGTGCTCGCCCGATCGGATGACGCGCGCTTCACGCTCGTCTACACGAACCGGTCGACGCGCGACGTGATGTTCCTCGAGGAGCTCGCCGAGCTGAAGGACCGCTACCCGGCCCGGCTCGCGCTGCACCACGTGCTCTCGCGCGAGCAGCGCACCGCGCCGCTGCTCTCGGGCCGCATCGACGCCGAGAAGCTCGAGCGCATGCTCGACGCGCTCATCCCGCCGTCGACGGTCGACGAGTGGTTCCTGTGCGGGCCGTTCGAGCTCGTGCAGCTCGCGCGCGACACGCTCGAGGCCCGCGACGTGCCGGTCGGCCGGGTCCGGTACGAGCTGTTCACGACCGACGCCGACCGGGCGACCGAGCCGCGCCACGGCCGACCCGTCACGGTCGAGCGCGGCGAGCCGACCGTCGCGATCGAGTTCACGCTCGACGGCCTCTCGTCGACCGTTGAGAGCCCGGTCAGCGCGAACGAGTCGATCCTCAACGCGGCGCTTCGCGTGCGCTCCGACGTCCCGTTCGCCTGTGCGGGAGGCGTCTGCGGCACGTGCCGCGCGCGCGTCGTCGACGGCAGCGTCAACATGACCGAGAACTACGCGCTCGAGCCCGAGGAGCTCGAACGCGGATACGTGCTCACCTGCCAGTCGCACGCGACATCCGACCGCGTCGTGGTCGACTACGACGTGTGAGCACCTGACCCACCGCCCGATGCGCGCTTTCGCGACGAGTGCGCAGGCCCGAAGTCGCGCACTCGTCGCGATACCGCGCACTCGATGAGGAGATGAAGACGGATGATCGAGCTCGAGATCCACGACGGCGTGGCCGAGATCACGCTGAACGCCCCCGCCAAGCTCAACGCGCTCGGCGAGGCGGCGCTCGCCGAGCTCGGCGAGGCCTACGACCAGGCGGAGTACACGAACGTGCGCGCCCTGGTGCTCCGCGGCGAGGGCCGTGCGTTCTGCGCCGGGCGCGACATCGCGGGCGTCGACCCGCGCGATGACGACGTGCAGGGCTACCTCGGCGGGCGCGTCGAGCCGTTGCTGAAGCGGATGTCGCGCTTCCCGGCGCCCACGTTCGCCGTCGCGCACGGCGCGTGCCTGGGCGTCGGCCTCGGCCTCCTCATCGCGAGCGACATCGTCTACGTCGCCGACACCGCGAAGGTCGGCTCGCCGTTCAAGAACCTCGGCGCGACGCTCGACTCCGGCGGCCACGCGCTCTTCGTCGAGCGCCTCGGCGCGCACCGCACGATGGACCTCATCGTCACCGGGCGGCTGATGTCGGGCAGCGAGGCGGTCGCCGCGGGCCTTTTCTCGCAGGTGTTCCCCGCCGACGAGGTGCTCGAGGCGACCCGCGCAGCGGCGCGGGAGGCGGCATCCGGCCCCACCCAGGCGTTCATCGCCTCGAAGCGGCTCGTCGCCGACCTGCGCGACCACCGGCACGGGCTGTGGGCGTCGATGTCCGACGAGAACCGCGCGCAGGCCGCGCTCTGCGACACGGACGACTACCGCGAGGGCTTCGCGGCGTTCCAGGAGAAGCGCGCGCCGCAGTTCACGGGTCGCGGCTGAGCGTCGGCGCCCGAAGCACGGCCGGATGGGGTCTCAGGCCGACGCGCGGACCAGGTCGGCGATCGCCGACGGCGTCCACCGGGGCCGTGCGCCGGTGAGCGCGGCGAGGTACCGCCCGACGATCGCGGGCGGCCAGCCCCGGGACTCGCGCAGGCCGGTCGCCATCGTCCGCAGGTAGGCGGCGGACGGCGCGGCGACGTCGCGGTCCTGGTCTCCGGTGAGGGTCACCATGGGGATGCCTCGGCGCGCGCCCACGCGGACCAGGGTGCGGTACCGGCCTCGGTCCGAGGCGAAGACGCCCGGTCGCCGGATGCATCCGGTCGAGCTCGATCGCGTGCTCGACCGGCATCCGCGTCTCCTGCGCCACGACGTCGGCGAGCTGGCCGACCGTCAGCAGGTAGGCACGACCGGCGACGCTGCCGCGGGCGTGCGGCTCGAAGGTCGCCATCCCGCTGCCCCACACGCGGGAGCGGCCCCCGAAGAACACCCCACCCGGCACGTCGACGGGCCGGTCCTCGGCGGGCTCCGTGCGGTCGCGGCACCCGACGTACGTGCGGGCGCCGCCCTCGGGTCGGCCCCCGGTCAGGTAGCAGCGGAACCGAGTGGCGGACAGGTTCGACCCGTAGGCGACGTACCAGACGCGATCCACGGTTCCTCCATCGGCACGGAGCGTGCCTCGGGTCGACATTGTGCGCGCCCGTGCCGCTGGCCGCAACGGGGGTCAGCGAGACGCGTCAGCGCGACGGATCCTCGTGCGCGCCGTCGTCCTCCTCCTCGTGCTCGGCGATGTCGCGGCCGAGGTCGTCCTCGATGAGGAGGTCGCGGCGCAGGGCGTCGGTGCGGTAGGCGGCGCGGCCGAGCATGTGCGCGGTCATCGGCTGGGTGAGCAGCTGGAACGTCATGATGAGCACGACCGTCGAGACCACGCCCCACGCCGGCACGCGCAGCGTGATCGCGAGCAGCACGACCGCGAGGCCGAGCACCTGCGGCTTGGTCGCCGCGTGCAGGCGGGTCAGCACGTCGGGGAAGCGCAGCGCGCCGACACCCGCGGCCATCGACAGGAACCCGCTCAGCAGGATGAGCGCCCCGATGCCGATCTCGGCGGGGGTCACGAGCGGTCCTCCTTCCCGATGAACCGTGCGATCGCGATCGACCCGACGATCGCGAAGAGCGCGAGGACGAGGAGCACGACCAGCGTGTCGGTGTGCCGGTTGATCGCCATCTCGGCGGCCAGCCCGCACATCGCGATCGCGAGGAGGACGTCGGTCGCGAGGGCGCGGTCGAGGATGGTGGGGCCGCGGATGATCCGGACGATCGCGGCGATCGCGCCGATGCCGAACATCACGCCGGCGAGGATGCCCATGACGGCCAGTGCGCTCATGCGTCGTCCTCCCGTTCGGCGATCTCCTCCGGCTCGGGGCGCGTGGCGTCGAGCTTCCGCCCGGTTGCCCGACGGTGCCGTCGCGCCGCGCGCACGGCCTCGGCCTGCTCGTGCGTGCCGATGGCGAGCACGATCCGCTCCTCCGTGCCGAGCACCTCGCGCCGCACGCGCTCGAGGTCGGCGGTGGTGCGGGTGCCGAGGGCGTGCAGGTAGAGCAGCCCGCGCTCCCGGTCGATGTCGACCACGACCGTGCCGGGCACGACCGTGATCGCCTCGGCCGTGAGCGTCGTCACCAGGTCGGAGCGCGTGAGGAGCTGCACCGCGATGATCGCATTCATCGGCGTCCACCCCGGCCAGATCGCGCGCGCCGCGACCTGCACCGATGCGACCGTCACGTCGAACATCATGCGGAGGCCGAGCAGCAGCCCGCGCCACGGGTTGAACCGGCCGCTGAGGAGCACGGGCGGCAGGTAGAGCATCCGCGTCACGGCGATCGCGAGGATCACGCCCGTGGTGACGGTGAGCACGTCGACGTGGTCCCAGAGGAAGATCCACAGTGCGACGAGGCCGATGAGCAGGGGCAGCTGCCGCCACACCGCCTGCCACCGGGTGAGGTCCTCGGGTCGGGTCGGCCGGGGCGGGGCCGGTGGGGCCGGCGAGGCGCCGGTGCCCGCGGCCGTCGTGGCCGGGTCGCTCGCGGCATCCGTCATCGCACACCCCCCGGGAAGACGATCGAGACGTACACGCTCGCGTCGCGCAGGTTCTCGGCCGCGCGGCTCGAGAGCTCGAACAGCGGACCCGCGAAGACCGTGAGGGCGAGGGTCAGCGCGACGAGCGCGGCGGTGGCCGCCAGCATGAGCACGGGCGTCGTGCGGGTCGCGACGACCGTGGCGCCCGCGGGGGCCTCCTGCACCGAGTCGATGAGTCGCGAGCGGTACCCCTCGAGCTCGGCCTTCGGTCGCCAGAACGCGAGGTTCCAGAAGCGCGCCAGCGCGTAGAGCGTCACGAGGGAGGTCGCGGCGCCGATCGCGACGACCGTCCAGATGAGCCAGTCGGGGCCCGGCGAGGAGGTGCCGAGGGTCTCGGTCGCGGGGGTTCCGCCCGCGGCATCCGCCCCCGAGACGAACAGGCCCACCTTGCCGAGGAAGCCGGAGAACGGCGGGATGCCGCCGAGGTTCATCGCCGGCACGAAGAACAGCACGGCGAGCATCGGCGACGCGCGCCGGAGCCCGCCGAGGCGCGTGATCGACGTCGACCCGCCGAAGCGCTCGATGAGGCCGGTCGTGAGGAAGAGCGTCGTCTGCACGCTGATGTGGTGGATGACGTAGTAGATCGTCGCGGCGAGGCCGGCGACGCTCGCGAGCCCGATGCCGAAGATCATGTAGCCGATGTGGCTCACGAGCGTGAACGAGAGCAGGCGCTTGATGTCGGCCTGCGTGAGCGCACCGAGGATGCCGACCGCGAGCGTGAGCCCGCCGATCACGAGGAACAGCGTCGACAGGTCGGACTCGGGGAAGAGCACCGTCTCGGTGCGGATGATCGCGTAGACGCCGACCTTCGTGAGCAGGCCCGCGAACACGGCCGTGACGGGGGCGGGGGCGGTCGGGTACGAGTCGGGCAGCCAGAACGACAGCGGGAAGACCGCGGCCTTGATGCCGAACGCGATGAGCAGGAGCAGGTGCAGGATCAGCTGGACGTCCTGCGGCAGCTCGGCCAGGCGCACCGACAGCTGCGCGATGTTCGCCGTGCCCGTCGCGCCGTACACGAGCGCGATCGCGCTGAGGAAGAACAGCGACGACACGAGGCTCACGATGATGTACGTCACGCCCGCCCGGATGCGCTCGCCCGTGCCGCCGAGCGTCAGCAGCACGTAGCTCGCCGACAGCAGGATCTCGAAGCCGACGTAGAGGTTGAAGAGGTCGCCCGCGATGAACGCGTTGAACACGCCCGCCGACAGGATCAGGTAGGTCGGGTGGAAGATCGAGACCGGCGTCTCGCGGTGCTGGTCGGCGATGCCCTGGCCGACGGCGTAGACGAGCACGCCGAGCAGCATCAGCGCCGAGATGATGATCATGATCGCCGACAGCCGGTCGACGACGAGCACGATGCCGAACGGCGGCGGCCACGCCCCCACGGCGACGGCGATGCCCGAGCCCGACGCATCGACCTGCGCGAGCAGCACCGCCGCGATCGCCGCGACCGCGGCGAGCACCGCCGTGCTCACCGCCATCTGCGCGCGCTGGCGGCGGCCGAGCATGAGCGCCACGGCCGCGCCGAGGAGCGGCAGCAGCACCATCAGGGGCACGAGCGCGTCGGTCATGCGCGACCCCCGTCCTCGTCGCTCGCGTCGAGGACGGCCTGCACCGCGCGGTCGTCCTCCTCGGAGCTGCGGTAGAGGTCGGCGGTCTCCTCGGCGTCTTCGGCCATCTCGTCCTCGTCGCCGATGAGATCGCCGCGCTCGCCGAGCTGCGCGAGCCACCAGCTGCGGTAGATGAGCGCGAGCATGAACGCGGTGATGCCGAGGTTGATCACGATCGCGGTGAGCACGAACGCCTGCGGCAGCGGGTCGGACATCGCCTCGGGGTCGACGCCGTCGCCGAGGATCGGGGCGAGCCCCGGCATCCCGCCCATGACGAACATGAACAGGTTCACGCCGTTGCCGACGAGCAGGAATCCGATGAGCACGCGCGTGAGGCTGCGCTCGAGCATGACGGTGATGCCGGTGCCGAAGAGCACCGCGGCGACGATCACGAGCGTGAGGGAGGCGGTCATGCGCGCACCTCCGCGGGGTCGGCCGGTACGGCGTCGGGGCCGGCCTCGTCGATCTGGCGGTCGATCTCGGCGCCGAGCGTGCGCAGGATGTCGAGTACGAGTCCGACGACCACGAGGTAGACGCCGATGTCGAAGAGGGTCGACGTGCCGATCGACAGGGTGCCGAGCACGGGCACGTCGGTCTCGAACCACGACGACTCGAACACGGTGAGGCCGAAGACGAGCGAGGATGCCGCGGTGCCGGCGGCCACGAAGAGGCCCGTGCCGAGCAGCACGCCGGCGTCGACGGGAGCGGCCTCGCCGAGTTCGTAGCGACCGCCGGCGAGGTAGCGCGCGACGAGGGCGAGCCCGGCGAGGAGCCCGCCCGCGAAGCCGCCGCCGGGCGCGTTGTGGCCGACGAACAGGAGGAACACCGAGACCACGATGGCCGGGTGGAAGAGGAGCCGCACGAGCACCTCGATGAGGATCGAGCGGTTGCGCGGCGACAGGGTGCGGCCGGCGATGAGCCAGGTCTGGCGGGTCGCGGCGGCCTCGGCGGCGGCGTCGGTCTCGTGCTCGACCTCGGCGAGCCGGCGGCGTGCCGCGCGCATGCTGTCGGCGGGCTCGGGCACCGGGCGGAGGCGGCGGCGCCGGTCGACGTCCCCGAGGCGCGGCGCACCGCCCTGGCGGCCCGAGACGAAGATGAGGCTCGCCACGCCCGTCGCGACCGCGACGAGCACCGAGATCTCGCCGAGCGTGTCCCAGGCGCGGATGTCGACGAGCAGCGCGTTCACGAGGTTCTTCGCGTGCGCCTCCTCGGCGAGGGCGGGCAGTCCTCCGGCGATGGTCGGCTGCACGCGCGACCCGAGTGCGACCACGCCGACGACGGCCATGACGATGCCGGCGAGGGCGCCGAGCACGATGCGCAGCGGCGCCCGGACGACCGCGCGACGCACCGTCACCTGTCGCGGAAGGCGCCGGAGGACGAGCACGACGACGACGATCGTGATCGTCTCGACGAGCGCCTGCGTGAGCGCGAGGTCGGGCGCGCCGCCCATGCCGAAGACCAGCACCATGCCGTAGCCGGTCGCTCCCACGAGCAGCACGGCCGTCAGGCGCTGGCGCACGACGACGGCCGCCGAGGCGGCGACGATCATGGCGAGACCGATCACGGGCTGCGCCCAGCCGTCGGCGAGGCGGATGCCCGTGGGCCACGTGCCGTTCGCCGCGGCCGCGCCGCCGAGGCCGAGGATGAACACCGCGACGATCACGGCGAGGTAGCCGGGAAGGCCGCCGGACTGGATGAGCGTGGTGACCCGCGCCGCCCCGCGGTCGACCGCGCCGACGAGGCGGATGTATCCGCGCCCGGCGTCGATCGTGTCGGGCACCGCGGCCTGCGCGTGGGCGACGGCCTCGCGCTGCCAGACGAGCAGCGTGCCGACGCCGAAGACGAGCGCCGAGATCGCGAGCGCCGGCTCGAGGCCGTGCCAGAGCCCGAGGTGGTACTCGGTCGGTCCGGGCAGGGCGGTCGCGTACGCGTCGAGCAGGGGCTCCACGAGCGGGAGCGCGAACGCGGTCGCGAGCGAGGCGGCGGCGAGGACGCCGGGCGCGAGCGACATCATGGCGGGTTCGCGGTGCAGCGGCGTCGGCTCGGAATCGCGGCGCGAGCCGAACGCACCCCACACGAACCGCGCGCTGTAGGCGAAGGTGAGCATCGAGCCCAGCACGGCCGCCGCGAGCGCGACCCACGCCCAGGTCGCGTCGGGCCCGCCGGCGGCGCCGGCCTCGAGCTGCGCCGTGAACACCGCCTCCTTCGCCACGAAGCCGAGCAGCGGCGGCAGGCCCGCCATGGAGGCGGCCGCGATCGTCGCGAACGCCGCGAGCCATGGCATCCGTCGCGCGAGTCCCGAGAGCTTCCGCTTGTCGCGCGTGCCCGCGGCGTGGTCGACGATGCCGACCGTGAGGAACAGCGCCGCCTTGAAGAGCGCGTGCGCGAGCAGCAGCGCGGTGCCGGCGAGGGCCGCATCGCGCGTGCCCTGGCCGACCACGAGGATCAGGAACCCGAGCTGGCTCACGGTGCCGTAGGCGAGCAGCAGCTTGAGGTCGGTCTGCCGGAGTGCTCGCCATCCGCCCACCAGCATCGTGAACCCGCCGATGCCGATGACGATCGGATGCCACACCGCGAGCTCCGCGTAGCCGGGCGCGAGCACGGCGACGAGGTACACGCCCGCCTTCACCATCGCGGCCGCGTGCAGGTAGGCCGACACGGGCGTCGGGGCCGCCATCGCGGCCGGGAGCCAGAAGTGGAACGGCACGAGCGCGCTCTTCGAGATCGCGCCGACGAGGACCAGCGCGACGCCGACCTCGGCCGCTGCGCCGGTGACCGGGTCGGCGACGAGCTCGGCGAGCGAGGTGGTGCCGCCCGCGACCGTGAGGATCACGAGGCCGACGAGCATCGCGAGGCCGCCGAACGTGGTGACCGTGAGCGCCTGCAGCGCGGCGCCGCGCGCCTCGCGCTTGGCCGCGTCGTGGCCGATCAGGAGGTACGAGAGCACGCTCGTGGCCTCCCAGAACGTGAACAGCACGAACACGTCGTCGGAGGTGACGAGGCCGAGCATGACGCCCGCGAATCCGAGCAGCAGGGCCGCGAAGCGGCCGAGCGACGGTTCGTCGTCGCGGAAGTACCAGGTGCAGTAGAGCAGCACGAGCGCGCCGATGCCGGTGACGATCAGCGCGAGCAGGAGCGAGAGGGGATCGAGCCGGAACGAGAGCGCGATGTCGAGCGCGCGGATCCACTCGATGCGCTCGGTCACGACCTCGCCGCCCGCCACGGCCGGCACGAACGTCAGCAGCCAGGCGAACACGACGGTCGGCACGAGCGCGATGACCGGGAAGATGCGGCGACCCATCACCCCTGCGGCGAACGGCGTGACCAGGGCCACCGCGGCGAACGCCAGCAGGGAGAGGATCATCCGTGCTCCCCCCGCGTGCGTCTCGACCGTCCGTCCAGTCTAGGCGAGCCGCAGGACGGGCCCCGGCCCGGGGCCGCGCCTCGACGGGGTGCGCACGGCGGGCGGATGCCTCGTCGCGACGGGGCTGCGAGGATGGGGCGCATGCCGATCCTCATCGACCCGGTCGAGCTCGCCGCGCGCCTCGACGCCGAGCGCGACGAACCCTCCGGCTCGCCCCGCACGCGGGTGCTCGACGTCCGATGGACGCTCGCCGAGCCCGACGGCAGCGGCGCATACCGCACGGGGCATGTTCCCGGGGCCGTGTACGTCGACCTCGACACGGAGCTCGCCGACCATTCCGCGGCGGGGGAGGGGCGGCATCCGCTCCCCACCGAGGCGGCGTTCGAGCGCGCGATGCGACGCTGGGGCCTTCGCGACGGCGACGCGGCGGTCGTCGTCGACGACGCGGCCGGGATGTCCGCGGCCCGCGCCTGGTGGCTCCTCCGGCACGCGGGGTTCGGCGACGTCCGGATCCTCGACGGCGGACTCGGCGCCTGGCGCGCGGCCGGCCTGCCCCTCGAGCAGGGCGACGTCGTGCCGCAGCCGGGCGACGCGAGCGCGCACTTCGGCGCGATGCCCGTGATCGACCTCGACGAGGCCGACGCGCTCGGTGCGGCCGACCGCGGCGTGCTGCTCGACGCGCGCGCCGGCGAGCGCTACCGCGGCGAGGTGGAGCCGATCGACCCCAGGGCCGGGCACATCCCCGGCGCCGTCTCGGCGCCGACGGCCGGGAACCTCGACGCAGACGGGCGGTTCCGTCCGGCCGACGCGCTCCGCGCGCGGTTCGCGGCGCTCGGCGTCGACGCCGAGCACCCGGTCGCGGCCTACTGCGGGTCGGGCGTCACCGCCGCGCACGCGGTCGCCGCACTCGAGATCGCGGGCGTCGAGGCGGCGCTGTACCCGGGGTCGTTCAGCCAGTGGTCGAACCACGCCGAGCGGCCGGTCGCGCTCGGGGCGTCGCCCGACGGCGAGGACGGCCGACCCTAGCCCGCAGCGGGCTCGGGCTCCGCCGTCTCCGGCCGGTGGCCGATCCCGATGAGCGTCGTGATGTCGACGGATGCGACGTCGCGCTCGCCGACCGCCGCGAGGTACCGCTCGCGCACGCCGTCGACCGCCTCGTCGTCGAGGTCGCCGAGCATCGCGCGCATCCCGGTCCCGACCACGAGCGCCCACGCCACGTCCGGCGTGAGCTCGAGATGCCGGGGCACGGCCTCCGCACGCACGTCGACGAGCCCCCGCTCGGCGAGCCAGTGCGCGAACCCGCCCGCGGTGCCGGCGCCCGGCATCACCGGACCGTCGTCCTCGTCGAAGGCCGGAACGCGCGGGTCCTCCGCGGGCAGCGCCGACGCGAGCAGTTCGGGCAGCGGCTCGAACGCGCCATCCGCCCAGACCGTCACGGCGACCCGCCCGCCCGGGCGGGCGCACTGCACGAGGTGCTCGAGGCCCGCGGCGACGTCGTCGAAGAAGAACACGCCCAGGACGCACTGCACGACGTCGTAGCCCGTGTACGGCCAGGTCGTCGCGTCGGCCTCGTGGACCCGCAGCCACGGCATGTGCGCGCCCGCGCGCTCGCGGAGGGTCGTGAGCATCGCCTCGGAGCGGTCGACCGCATCGACCAGCCCGCCCGGCCCGACGAGCTCGGCGGTCGGCAGGGCCGACGCGCCCGCGCCGGCGCACGCGTCGAGCACGCGCTCGTCGAATCGCGGCGCGGCGCGCAGCACCGTCGCTCGCGAGATCGGATCCCACAGCACCTCGTCGAGCTCCGTGAACGTCGGCGCCGCGTCCGTGAACACGGCCGCGACGTCGGGCTCCGCCCCTGCTTCCCCCATGTGCACATTGTGACCCGCACCGGCGCTTTCGTGAAGACTCAGGGAATCGAGACATCCGGCATGCAGACTTGTGGTTCACGTCTGCTTTCGAATCTGAAACGAGTACCCCTCCATGAATCGTGCCCTGCGTCGTGGCGCGCCCATCGCACTCGCCTCCGTGACCGCCCTGCTCCTGGCCGGATGCGCCGCCGGCGGCGAGACGCCCGAGCCCACGTCGACGGATGCCGCGGCCGCGTGCCTCGAGGTCGAGGCCGGCGAGCAGAGCGACGCCATCGAGGTCTCGGGCGACTTCGGCGGCACCCCGACGGCGACCTTCGAGGCGCCGCTCGAGGCCGAGGAGCTCCAGCGGACGATCGTGACCGAGGGCGACGGAGACCCGACCGCTCCCGGCGACCAGGTCAGCGCCCAGGTGACCGCGTTCTCGGGCAGCACCGGCGAGCAGCTCTTCTCGCAGCCGGCGACCCTCGAGCTCGTCGAGGGCACCCTGTACGACGGCTTCCGCGCAGGCGCCGACTGCGTGCCGGTCGGATCGCGCGTCGTCACCGTCGCACCCGCGTCGTCGATCTACGGCGACGAGGGCAACGAGGGCATCGGCGTCGCGCCGGGCGAGACGCTCGTGATCGTGACCGACGTGCAGGAGCTCGTCGAGCTGCCCGTGCCCGGCGAATGGACCGAGGACGTCCCGACCGTCGAGTACGACGCCGACGGCGCCCCGACCGTGACGATCCCCGACGCCGAGCCGTCCGACGAGCTGCTCGTGGCGGTCCTGGAGGAGGGCGACGGCGACGTGGTCACCGAGAACGACACCGTCACCGTCGACTACCAGGGCGTCGTGTGGGAGACCGGCGAGGTCTTCGACCAGAGCTTCGGCAACACGCCCGTGCCGTTCTCGATCTCGGGCGTCATCCCCGGCTTCGGCGCGGCGCTCGTCGGCCAGCCGGTCGGCACGAAGCTGCTCGTCACCATCCCGCCGGCCCTCGGCTACGGCGAGGAGGAGTCCTCGAACGGCCTCGGCGGCCAGACCCTTGTGTTCTACGTCGAGATCACGGAGACCCGCACCGGCGACTGATCCGGACCGCACGCGCCGCGCCCGCGGCATCCCCCATCGAGGGCGGATGCCGCGGGCGTCGTCGTTCTCCGACCCGGCGTGCCGCGCCGCGCCGTGCCCCTTCTGGCGCGTGGAGCGGGCGGGCCGGCGACGCCCGGGAATGCCCAGATCAGCGCGCGTGTTGTACCTGTATCCGGCACCCCTATGGCCGGACGGAATGGAGGACGAGTGGGCATCAGCTACGTCGAGTTCGAAGACGATGCCGGCATCCTGCGCCGCTACCGCAAGCACGTGAACGGTCGCGGGCTCGTGGCGACGACCGCGAAGGTGGATGCGACGGCGTTCGTCGACCCGACCGCATACGTCGATCCGGGCGCGGAGGTGCAGCGGGGCGCGACCCTGTCGCACGGCGCCTGGGTGGAACAGGACGCGATCGTCGCGGAGAACGCGACGATCGGCGTGAACGCGCGCGTCGGCCGCGGAGCCGTCGTCGGTCGCTTCGCCGTCGTCGGGCCCTACGCGGCCGTCGGTGCCGGCGCCCGCGTGCAGAACGGTGCGCGCGTGCCGCGCGAGGCGACCGTCCCCGAGGGCGCCGAGCACCGCGCCTCGGGCGACGACCTGCGCCGCCTCGGCCTCGCGGCCTGAACCGCACCGCAGCAACGGATGCCCCGGGCGCACGCCCGGGGCATCGTCGTGTCCGGCCGTCCCGACGGATCCGCGCGAACGCGACTCGCACCTTCGGCGGATGACGCGGCGCGCGCATCCTGCGAGGATCGGGGGCATGGCGAACGCACGCGAGCCCAGGCATCCGTCGACCGCCCCGGACTGGTGGAAGTCCGCCGTGGTCTACCAGGTGTACCCGCGCAGCTTCCAGGATTCCGACGGTGACGGGATCGGCGACCTCCGCGGCATCCTGCAGCGGCTCGACCACCTCGAACGCCTCGGCGTCGACGTGGTCTGGCTCTCGCCGATCCACCGCTCGCCGCAGGCCGACAACGGGTACGACATCAGCGACTACCGCGACATCGACCCGCCGTTCGGCACGCTGGAGGACTTCGACGCGCTGGTCGCGGCGATGCACGAGCGCGGCATCCGGCTCGTCATGGACCTCGTCGTGAACCACACCTCCGACGAGCACCCGTGGTTCGTCGAGTCGCGCTCGAGCCGCGAGAACCCCAAGCGCGACTGGTACTGGTGGCGCCCGCCCCGCGAGGGCACGCACGGCGGCGACCCCGGCGCCGAGCCGACCAACTGGGAGTCGTTCTTCTCGGGCCCGACCTGGGAGTGGGACGAAGCGACCGGCGAGTACTACCTGCACCTCTTCGACGTCAAGCAGCCCGACCTCAACTGGGAGAACCCCGAGGTGCGGCAGGCGGTCTACGAGATGATGCGCTGGTGGCTCGACCGCGGCGTCGACGGCTTCCGCATGGACGTGATCAACCTCATCTCGAAGCATCCGCACCTGCCCGACGGCCCGGTGCGCTCGGGTCGGCGCTACGGCGACGGCGGCGCGGCGTACACGAACGGGCCGCGCCTGCACGAGTTCATGCAGGAGATGCACCGCGAGGTGTTCGCCGGGCGCGAGGGCCTCATCACGGTCGGCGAGACGCCAGGCGTGACGATCGACGAGGCGATCCTCTTCACCGACCCGGCCAGACGCGAGGTCGACATGGTGTTCCAGTTCGAGCACGTCGGCCTCGACCACGGCGCGACGAAGTTCCACCCGCGCACCCTCGCGCCCGGAGAGCTCGCCGCGTCGCTCGCGAAGTGGCAGGAGGGGCTCGCCGACCGCGGCTGGAACAGCCTCTACCTCGAGAACCACGACCAGCCGCGTTCGGTGAGCCGCTTCGGCGACGCCGAGGCGCACTGGTACTCGTCGGCGACGGCGCTCGCGACCATGCTGCACCTGCAGCGCGGCACGCCGTACGTCTACCAGGGGCAGGAACTCGGCATGACGAACGCGCCGTTCGGCACGCTCGACGAGTACCGCGACGTCGAGTCGCTGAATGCGTACGCCGAGGCCGTCGCGAGCGGCACCGCCGTCGCCGCCGCGCTCGACGGGCTCAGCCTCATGAGCCGCGACCACGCCCGCACCCCGGTGCAGTGGGATGCGACGCCCAACGCGGGCTTCACGACCGGGATCCCGTGGCTCGCGGTGAACCCGAACCATGCGACCATCAACGCGGCTGCGCAGGTCGGCGACCCGGGCTCGGTCTTCGAGTACCACCGGCAGCTCATCGCACTGCGCCACGAACGACCCGTGGTCGCCCACGGGTCGTTCGAGCGGGTGGATGCCGGGCACCCGGCGATCTTCGCGTTCGAGCGCGTGCTCGACGAGGACCGGCTGCTGGTCGTGGTGAACCTCTCCTCGGCCGAGCACGACCCGGTCTTCGGGTCCGCGGTCGCGGACCGGTGGCGGGATTCGCTGCCGGTGCTCACCAACACGCTGCCCGACGCGCCCGGCGCGTTCGACGCGCCGCTCGGGCCGTGGGAGGCGCGGGTCAGCTCGCTCGGCTGACCCGCGCCCGCGCGCGCGTCAGCCGCGCGGAGCCGGGGCGCCGCCGCCCGTGCCCCCGCCGGGGCCGCCCATGCCCGACACCTGCTCGCCGGCGACGCCCGAGCCGACGGTCGAGCCGTTCGCCGTGACCGTGTAGGTCTCGCCGTTGACGAGGTCGGCGTTCGAGACCGCGAGCGAGCCGACGGACTTCGCGGCCGTGTAGGTCGCGACGACCGTGCCATCCGAGGCCACGACCTGGAGCTCGGTGCCCGCGGCCACCTGCTGCGAGAACGCGACGAGCACCGACGCCTGCGCGGCATCCGCCGAGGGCGCGACGGCCATGCCCGACGAGCCGCCCGCGACGAGCGTGCCGCCCGTGATGTCGAAGCCGCCGTCGACGTCGAGCGCGCCGTTGCCCTGGCCGGTCGGGCCGTTCACGACCACGTCGCCGCCCGACATCGCGATGGTGCCGTTCGAATCGAGGCCGTCGCCCTCGGCGTCGACCACGAGCTCACCGCCCGAGATCTCGAGCGAACTGCCGGCGTTGACGCCGTCATCCGACGCCGTCACGGAGGTGTCGCCGCCCGCGATCGCGATGGCGTCGGCCTCGAGCGCCTCGTAGGAGGTCGTCACGTCGAGCGTGCCCCCCGAGACCGTCAGCGCGACCTCGGCGTGCACGCCGTCGTCGCCGGTCGCGAGCGTGATCGAGCCGTTCGCGAGGTGGGCCGTGTTGTCGGTGTGGATGGCGTCGTCGGCCGCGTCGACCGCGACCTCGCCGCCGTCGACGATCACCGAAACGGCGCCCTTGACGCCCTTGGTCGAGGTGTCCTCCGAGACGGACGAGCCCGCGCCGCCGCCCGCGGTGACGTCGAGCGTGCCGCCCCAGATCACGACGTCGGTCGCCGCGTCGAGGCCGTCCCCGCCGGCGTCGACCGTGACGGTGCCGCCCGCGATCGCGATGTAACCGCGGTCGGCCTCCTCGGCGTTGTCGGCCTTCAGCCCGTCGCCGCCGGCGGTGACCGTGACGGTGCCGCCCTCGATCACGACCTCGTCCTTGCCTCGGATGCCGTCGTCGACCGCGTCGACGGTGATCTCGCCGCCGGAGACGAGCAGGCCGTCCTTCGACGCGATGCCGTCGTTGCCGTTGCCCTGCACGGTCAGCGAACCGCTGCCGGCGATCTCGAGATCGGCCGAGCTGAACAGCGCGGCGTTCACGTCGGCGTCCTCGGCGTAGCTCGACGTGTCGGCGAGCGTGTTCTCGCTGCCGTCGGCGAGCACGACCTGCGCGCGGTCGGCGTTCACGATCGCGAGGGCCGCGGTCGAGTCGCTCGTGATGTCGACGCCGTCGAGGATGATGCGCACGAGTCCCTCGTCGGCGGTGTCGACCACGACCTGGCCGGCCAGTTCGCCGCTCAGGCGGTAGGTGCCGGCGGCCGTGATCGTCACGGTGTCGCCGTCGACGCTCACGCCGGTGGCGTCGGCGCCGTCGGCGACGGTCGCGGTGGTGCCGTCGAGCGAGATCGCGACCTCGTCGGCGGTGTCCCACGTGTCGTCGCCGTCCTCGCCGGGCGGGTCCTCGTTCTCGGCCATGGCCTCGGCGGCGGTGACGCCGGGGTCGACGGATGCCGTGGCCGCGAGCGACACGGTCGAGTCGCCGCTCGACGAGCCGTCGTCGGTGGCCGCGGTGTTCGTGGCGGTGCAGCCGGCGAACACGAGCGTGCCCGCGAGCACGATCGGCGCGACGCGTGCGGCGGCGAGCCAAGGGCGGCGGGCGGTCGCGGCGCGCGGGGCGGCGGTGTCGTCGGCGGGTGCGGAGGCGGAACGGGGGAAGCGGAAGGGGGTCATGGTGCGGTCCTTTCAAGAGGGGTCGAAGCGGTGCGGAAGTGGCGGTCGAGGACCCGCGTCCAGCGGTTGGCGGGCAGGTCGGGGCGGATGGCGGCGAGCCCCGTGGCGTACTTCGAGACGCGCGTCGGGCGGTGGCCCGCCGACCAGAGCAGTCGGTCGACGGCGCCCGCCTGCGAGCCGGACTTCGTCTCGACGATCGCCGAGCCGGGGGTGCGGAGCACCCGGCCGAACCGGCCGTCGACGCCGCGATCGATCCAGGCGAGGTCGACGTCGATCGTGGCGCGGCTCGCGGGCCGGCCAGGCTCCGCCGGGAGCAGCAGCGTCGCGCGCCGGTACGAGGTCGTGAGCACGGGGTCGAGGCTCGCCCGGCCGAGTTCGCCGATGCCGGCCTCGGCGAGCACATGGTCGGCGTACGCACGGGCCTCGCCCGAGAGCGCGTCGGTCGCCGCCGGGTCGACCGCGATGCGGTCCTTGACCGTGAGCGCCCGCCCGCCGCGCGTCTTCACCTCGAGGAAGCTCGCCTCCGACTCGACGTAGGAACGCGTGCGGATCTTGAAGCGACGGCGGCGCGCGTGCGCCGCGAGGCGGAAGCTCGTGAGCTCGGGGGTGTCGAAGTACACCGACTCGTACGCGCTCGCCCGGGTGCCGTCGAGGTCGAGCACGCGGACGCCGTCGGGCAGGCGCTCGAGGATCCCCGGCAGCGCCCCGATCGGGAGCATGTACTTGCGGTCGATGCGGGTCTGCAGCTCAGCCTCGGCGTTCAGGCCCTCGAGGTCGATGCCCTCGACCGAGTCGAGCAGCGCCAGCGGCGCCGGGGTGGCGGATGCCGCGTGCCGCGCGGTCATCGCCCCGCGCCCTCGTACTGGGCCGCGCCCTCGAACCGGGCCGTGCGGGCGTCGACCTCGACCGGGACGCCGGCGCGGTCGGCCTCGAGCGGCTGCGCGGGACGCCGTGCCGCGGCATCCGCTCGGTTCGACCGGGGCGCGTCGAAGCGCACCGTCACGGTCGTCGAGTCGTTCACGAGGTCGAGCTCGTCGACGCGCGCCGAGCGGATCCGGGCGCCGAGCAGCACGCCGAGGTGGTCGCGCAGCTCGCGCTCGTCTGCGAAGGCCCGGTCGAGCACGAGCACCTGCTGGCGCGCGCGACGGAACAGCGCCGGGTGGTCGCCGACGACGAGCACCGCGAGCACGAGGGCCATGAGCCCGATGGTCAGCCAGCCGAAGCCGCTGCCCAGCCCGCCGAGGAGCCCGATCGCGAGCGCGGCGAAGTAGTACGCGACCTCGTGCTGCTCGATCTCGCTCGAACGCAGCCGGATGATCGAGAGGACGCCGAAGAGGCCGAGGCCGAGCCCCGCGCCGATCGTGCTCGATCCGAGCACGAGCGACACCGCCAGCACCCCGACGTTGACCGTGAGGTACGCGACCACGAGGTCGCGTCGCCGGTGGCGGGGGAAGTACAGGGCGAAGGTGAGCAGCGCGACCGCGACGAGGTCGGCGGCGATGAGGAGGGTCTGGTCCATGTGGGGGCTCCGAACGTGTGTTGGGAGTACCCATGAAGCCGGATGCCCCGTTCCGGATCCTGTGGCGAACCGATGACCTTCCTATGAGCGTCGTGCGGGTCGGCTGGAAGCCGACGAGGCGTCCCGGCCGAGCCGGGACGCCTCGTGCGAACGAGCGGGGGATCAGTCGTCGTCGGCGCCCTCCGCGTCGTCGTCCTCGACGGACACGACGTCGAACGCCTCGTCGAGCGAGATCTCGACGTAGCTGCCGGAGTCGAGCTTCACGTCGACCTCGTAGGCCACGCCCGGGTCGTCCTCGCGCTCGGCGTCGACCACCTCGCCGCCGCCGGCCTCGGCGAGGGCCGCGTCCGTCGCCTGCTCGAGGTCCTGCCCGGTGAGCTGCTCGTCCGTCTCGGACTCCTGCGTCGAGCCCGCCGGCTCCTCCGTCTCGAAGCCGTCGGTCGCGGCGTACGCGATCGCGGTGCCGCCCAGGGCGAGCACTCCGGCCGCCGCAGCGGACGTGATCCAGATGGTGCGCTTCTTCATGGTCCTGCCTCCAGTTCATCGGTTCGCGACCAGACTGGCGAGCGGGCGCTGAAGCCAGCCTGAAGCGCCCTGAACGCGATTTCAGCGAGCGCGTCAGCGAGCGGATGCCGCGGCCGGCAGTTCGACGCGCAGTCGCGCGCCGCCCGACGGGGCGTCCTCGATGCGCACCTCGCCGCCGTGCGCGCGCGCGACCTCGCGGACGATCGACAGCCCGAGGCCGCTGCCGCCCGTGGCGCGCGCCCGTGCGTCGTCGAGCCGGACGAACCGGTCGAACACGCGGTCGCGGTCGGCGGCCGGGATGCCGTCGCCGTCGTCGTCGACCGTGACCACGGCGCCGCCGTCGGCGGGTGCCACCGCGAGCGCGATCCCGGCGCGCGCGTGCCGTGCCGCGTTGTCGACGAGGTTGCGGGTGAGCTGCGCGAGCAGCGCGGCGTCGCCCCGCACCCGGGTCGCCCGCACGCCGGACGTGTCGACCGCGATCGCGCCGGCGCCGCGGATCCGAGCGGCTTCGACGAGCAGCAGGTCGTCGAGGTCGACGTCGACACGGTCGAGGCGCAGCGCACCCTCGTCGGCCCGGGCGAGTACGAGCATGCCCTGCACGAGTCGTTCGAGGCGTGCGCCCTCCTCGAGCACGACCTCGCCGAGCTCGCGCTCGTCGACCCGTTCGGGGTGGGCGCGGGCGAGCTCGGCGTACTGGCGCAGGGTGGCCAAGGGCGACTTGAGCTCGTGCGACGCATCCGAGATGAACCGTCGCTGCGTCGTCTGCGCCGACTCGAGTCGGCCGAGCATGCCGTTCAGGGTGTGCGCGAGCCGTGCGATCTCGTCGCCGGTGGCCGGTTCGTCGAGCCGGTCGGCGAGCGTGGTCGCGGTGACGGCATCGACCTGGCGGCGCATGCGCTCGACGGGTGCGAGTGCGCGGCCGACGACGATCCAGGTCGTGAGTGCGACGAGGGTGACGAGCAGGGGCACCGAGACGGCGAGCAGTGAGGCGACCGTGCCGAGCGTCTCGTCGACGGGCTCGGTGCTGCGACCCACGACCGCGGCGATCTCGCTGCCGTCCGCCGCGTCGGCGTCCTCGCGTGCGATCACGTACGTCTCGTCGTCGACGCGGACCGCGGCGCCGTCGCGGAGGTCGGCCGCCGTCCGCGGTGCGTCCTCGCTCGCGGCGACGATCGCCCCATCGGCCCCGACGACCAGCACGATGCGGTCGTCGTCGAGTTCGCCGAGGTCGCCGAGCGACGCCGTGCCGGCCGCCTCGACCTGCGACGCCAGGGCGGCCGCATCCTGCTCGGCCGACGCCCGAACGCCCTCGAGGAGCGACGCACGCAGCACGAACCAGAAGACCACCGCCCCGAGCACGAGGGCGGCGGCGACGACGGATGCCGCGGCGAGCGTGATGCGCCGGCGGATCCCCGTGCGGCGCCGGGGGCGCGAGCCCGTGGCATCCGCTCGGCCCTGCACCTCACCCACCGTCGACCGCCAGCCGGTACCCGGCGCCGCGCAGCGTCTGGATGCCCTCGCGCCCGAACGGACGGTCGACCTTGTTGCGCAGGTGCCGGACGTACACCTCCACGATGTTCGGGTCGCCGTCGAAGTCGAAGTCCCACACGCCCTCGAGGATCTCGCGCTTGGCGACGACCTCGCCCGCGCGGCGCATGAGGAACTCCAGCACCGCGAACTCGCGCGCGGTGAGCTCGACCGCGGTGTCGCCGCGTCGCACCGCGCGCGTGGCGGGGTCGAGCTCGAGGTCGCCCGCCGAGAGCACCGCGGGGCGCGGCGCCGCGCCCCGCCGGATCAGCGCGCGCACCCGGGCCACGAGCACGGCGAACGAGAAGGGCTTGGTGAGGTAGTCGTCGGCGCCGGTGTCGAGTGCCTCGACCTGGTCCCATTCGCCGTCCTTCGCGGTGAGCATGAGCACGGGCGTCCAGTCGTCGGCGTCGCGCAGCGCGCGGCATACGAGGTAGCCGTTGAGGCCGGGCAGCATGATGTCGAGCAGGATCGCCGCGTACCGGTTCTCGCGCGCGAGCCAGAGCCCGTCGGTGCCGTTCGCCGCGACGTCGACCGCGAAGCCCTCGGCCTCGAGCCCGCGCTTCAGGCCCTCGGCGAGGCGAGACTCGTCCTCGACCACCAGCAGCCGCATCGATCACCGTCCTCCGTCGCGCCCATCCTCGCCGACGCGCGCTGAAGCGTCGCTGAAGCGCGCCTGCCGGATGGATCCGATCACCAAGTGAGGTTTCTGCGTCCGAGTGCGTTCCGTGAACCTTCTCAGACCCGGAAACCTCACTTCGATGCGGTGGGGTGCGCTGCCGTGCGCCGCGCGGACCTACGCGGCGATGCGCTCGGCGAGCAGCTCGAGCGTGCGCACGCGGCCGGGCGCGGCATCCGCCGGCTCGTCGGCACGCGCGCCCGCGATCGGCGCGACCATGACCTCGTCGATGCTGTGGCGCTCGGCGAGGGCCCGAACGGCGGATGCCGCGACATCCGCCTCGCCGATGACCCAGCGCGTGCGCATGCGCGAGATCACGTCCTCGGCGTCGGAGTCGCGCGGTGCGGCCTGCGCCTCCTCGATCGTCTCGAGCGGGCGCATCGGGCGGTTCAGGCGCAGGCGCGCCATCGCGCGCAACTGGGGGAGTGCGCGGGCCTCGGCCTCGTCGACCGTGTCGGCGACGACCGCGTTCAGCGTGAGGATCGTCTGCGGCGACGGATGGCGCTCGCTCGGCCGATAGCCGGAGCGGTAGAGCTCGAGCGCGCGCTCGAGGCCCTCGCCCGAGAAGTGGTTGGCGAACACGTAGGGCAGCCCCAGCTCGGCGGCGAGCTTCGCCGAGTAGTCGGAGCTGCCGAGCAGCCACAGCTCGGGCACCGCGGTCGCCGCGGGCGTCGCCTGGATCGCGTACTCGCGTCCGCTCGTCAGGCGCAGCGTCGCACCGTCGGGCGAGAGGAGGCTCTGGATGTCGGCGACGTGGTCGGGGAACCGGTCGACGTCGGCCGTCGGGCCGCTGATCCGCAGAAGCTGCGTGATCACGGGATCGCTGCCGGGCGCGCGACCGATGCCGAGGTCGATGCGGCCCGGCGCGAGCGCCTCGAGCGCCGCGAACTGCTCGGCCACGACGAGCGGGGCGTGGTTCGGCAGCATCACGCCGCCCGAGCCGACCCGGATGCGCTCCGTGCGCGCGGCCGTCGCCGCGATGAGCACCGGCGGCGTCGTCGACGCGACCGAGGGCATGTTGTGGTGCTCGGCGAACCAGTACCGGGTGAAGCCGAGCCGGTCGGCGGCCTGCGCGAGGGTGACGGATGCCGCGACGGCGTCGGCCGACGACTGGCCGCTCCGCACGGGGATGAGATCGAGGACCGAGAGGCGTGGCGAGAGAGACATCCCAAGCTGCAACCGGGCGCGCGGGCGGGCTATTCCGGGCGGCCGGGCGGGACGCCGGACCTCGCCGGAAGCGCGGGATAACCCTGAGCTGATCGGCGGGATCCTCCTGATCCCCGAGGGACTCCGGGCCCGTTGGATGGAACTCGTCGTGAGCGCCCCCGGTCATCCGGGCGGCCGTCGGACCTGGCCTGGACGGCCGCCGCCCGGCCCGCGACCATACCCCGTGAAAGGACCACCAGTGAACCCGCTTGCCTCCGAGACCGTCGCGGCCGAGACCGCGGCGGCCACCGACACCACCACCACGACCGGCTCGGCCGCTCCCGCCGCTCCCGCCCTGTCGCTCCGCGAGTCGTTCGCGCTCCTCGCCGAGCGCCTCGACGGCCGGCTCTCGCTGCCGGGCGAGCCCGGCTACGACGCCGACCGCCTCGCGTGGAACCTCGCCGTCGACCAGCGCCCCGCGGCGGTCGTCGTCGCGGCATCCGTCGCCGACGTCGCCCGCACCGTCCGCGCCGCACGCGAACTCGGGCTCGCGGTCGCCCCGCAGGCCACCGGCCACAACGCCGGACCCCTCGTCGAGGGCCACGGCCTCGCCGACGCGATCCTTCTCCGCACGCACGAGCTGCGCGCCGTCGAGATCCGCCCGACGCAGCGCCTCGCGCGCGTCGAGCCGGGCGTGCTCTGGGGCGACGTCGTCGCCGCGGCCGCACCGCACGGCCTCGCCGCGCTCGCCGGCTCCTCGCACGACGTCGGCGTCGTCGGCTACACGCTCGGCGGTGGCGTCTCGTTCCTCGGACGCGCGCACGGCCTGGCCGCCAACCACGTCACGGCGGTCGAGCTGGTGACCGCCGACGGCGAGTTCCGTCGGGTCGACGCGCAGCACGACCCCGAGCTGTTCTGGGCCGTGCGCGGCGGCGGCGGCGACTTCGGCGTCGTGACGGCGCTCGAGTTCGGGCTCTTCGAGATCGACCAGGTCGTCGCGGGCGCGCTGTTCTTCCCGATCGAGCGCACCGAGGAGGTGCTGCAGGCGTGGGCCGAATGGACGCGCTCGGTGCCCGACACGGTCACGTCGGTCGGCCGCGTGCTCCGCTTCCCGCCGATGCCCGAACTGCCGCCGTTCCTCTCCGGGCAGTCGTTCGTGCTCGTCGAGGCCGTCGTCCAGGAGTCGCCCGAGCGCGCCGACGCGCTGCTCGCGCCGCTGCGCGCACTCGGTCCCGCGATGGACAGCGTGCACCCGCAGTCGCCCGCCGAGCTGCTGCAGCTGCACATGGACCCGCCCGGCCCGACCCCGGGACACGGCGACGGCATGATGCTCGCCGACCTGCCCGCCGAGGCCGTGCGCGCGTTCGTCGCCGCGGTCGGCCCCGACGCCGACACCGCGCTGCTGTCCGCAGAGATCCGCCACCTCGGCGGGGCGTTCGCGCCGTCGGCGGCGCTCGAGGTCGCCGCCGATCGCGGGCTGCCGCTCCCCGGCGCCGTCGGCGGACTGGAGGCCGAGTACCTCGTCTACGGCGTCGGCATCGCCGTGCCCGAGACGATCGAGGCCGTCGTCGCCTCGCTCGGCCGGCTGCTCTCCCGCATCGAACCCTGGCGCGCCTCGGTCGAGTACCTGAACTTCGTCGAGCGGCAGACGACGGGTTCGCGGTTCTTCGGCGACGACGGCCGCCTCGCGCGGCTGCGCGCGATCAAGCAGGTCGTCGACCCCACGGGCGTCATCCGCTCGAACCACCCGGTCGGCCGCTGAGCGACCGACGCATCCGACGGGCCCGGCCATCCTGCCGGGCCCGTTCGGTGTGCCGGCCTCCGCCCGATGGACGAATGGGTCTGTCGGTTCCGCGCCGAGGTTCCTAGGCTGGGGGACACGCGACGACGTCGTCGCCGGACCTGGGGGAGGGACGTATGACGGTTCACCACGAACTGCCCACCACGACCGATTTCGCGACACTGGCGGGTGAGCACCACCCCGCGATCACGATCTACGCGGCCACGTCGCCCGTGGTCAGCGAGCGCGAGCGCTCCGAGGTCGCAGTGAAGAGCGCGTTCGACGAGGCCATCGACCGGGTCCGCACCGACGGTGCCGAGGCGACCGAGGTCGACGCCCTCAAGGCCGGCCGCGACGCCGTGCTCGCCGACCGCTCGATCTGGGCGGGGCTCTCGCGTTCGCTCGCGATCTTCGTCGCGCCGGGCTTCACCGACGTGTACGTGCTGCCGAACCGCCTCGACGACGCGGTCCACGTGGGCTCGCACTTCGTGCTCGGGCAGCTGCTCCGGGCGCCCAGCCAAGACCAGGAGGCCTTCGCGGTCACGCTGTCCTCCAACGAGTGGGCGCTCTGGCACGCGCTCCCCACCGCCCGTGCCGAGCAGATGCCGCTCGACCCCGAACTGCCGCGCAACCTCGACGACGCCGCGAACCGCGAAGCCGGCGAGGGCCTCCGACGCCGCGGCGGCGGGCACGGCGACCGCGGCACGAACGAGGGCGACCGCCGCCCGGAGATCCACGACATCTACGCCAAGCGCGTCGCCGACGCCGTCTGGCGCGAGCTCCAGGAGCACGACCCGGATGCGAAGGTGCCGCTGTTCGTCTTCGCGGCCGAGCCGCTGCTCAGCTCGTTCCTCGACCGGGCGCACAACGGGCGCCGCGTGGTCGGCGTCCAGGGCGGTCCCGACCGGCTCGGCGCCGCCGAGATCGACGGCGAGCTCCGCCAGCAGCTCGCCCAGCTCAACGTGAACGAGGCCAAGAGCGCGCTCACGGGCCTCGCCGACGGCAGTGCCGGGCGCGTCGAGCGCGACCTCGCGGCGATCGGGCGACTCGCCGCCGACGGCGCCGTGGAGCGGCTCTGGTTCGACTTCACGACCTCGGTCAACGGCACCCTCGACCACGAGTCGGGTGCGATCGAGTTCGCGACCGACCACGGCAACGGCGACGCCCTCTCCGACGGCCGACACGCCGGCGACCTCCTCCCCCAGCTCGCGATGCTCGTCATCGCGCGCGGCGGCAAGGTGGTCACGGTGCGCGGCGACGACCTCGAACACGCGGTCTGGACGGGACCCGCGATGGCGGAACTGCGCTTCGCGCTCGCCTGATCGGGCTCCGGCGCCGGTCGAGACGGCCGGCGCCGGCGGCTCCGCCGTCATGGGCGGCGGGCTGCGGAGGCGGCGAGCCCGCGTCAGAGCGCGAACGCGCGCGCCGGAGGGTGAGCGTGCGTCAGACGGCGAGCGCGAACCGCGGGGTGAACCCCGCGAACCGGTCGCGCAGGGCGTCGACCGCCCGCCGCGCGGCATCCGTCATCGCATGCGCGCCGACCGGCAGCGCATGACCCGCGACGCCCGCGCGTCGACGCGTGGTCGCGCGCGCGCCCGCGCCGAACGAGTCGTCGGCCTCGAGGACCGGCAGCACGACGGCGGGCTGGCACTCGAGGTGCACCTCGACCTCGTGCGTGCGCTCGTCCTCGATGATCGCCTCGAACGGCACGCGGACCGCGCGGAACCGCCCACGACGACGCGGCGGGGCCGACTTCAGGCCGATGGCGAGGCGTCCGGCCGGCGTTCCGCCGAACGGCGTGCGCGCCACCGCGACGACGTCGACGCGCCACAGTTCGCTCGGGCACGTCGCGACACCCGAGAGGTGGATGACGCGGATGCCGCCGCTCGTGACCGCGACGGCGGCGAGGTCGTCGACGAGGACATGCGCGTGATCGATCGTGTGGGCCATGTTCGCCGACGGTACGGATGTCAAGGCCGGCCGACATCAGTGCTGACGCTGAGATCGCGACCGTAGGCTGGCCCGATGCGATTCGGATTCTTCGTTCCCCAGGGCTGGCGTCACGACCTCGTCGGCATCGAGCCGGCCGACCACTGGTCGACCATGCACGGCCTCGCCGCGTTCGCGGACCGCGACGGATCGCCGTGGGAGTCGATCTGGGTCTACGACCACTTCCACACCGTGCCCGTGCCGAGCGAAGCCGAGGCGACCCACGAGGCGTGGTCGCTCATGGCGGCGTACGCCGCCTCGACGTCGCGCGTGCGACTCGGGCAGATGTGCACCTGCGTCGCGTACCGCAACCCGGCGTACCTCGCGAAGGTCGCCGCGACCGTCGACGTCATCTCGGGCGGCCGGGTGGAGATGGGCATCGGCGCCGGATGGTACGAGCACGAGTGGCGCGCGTACGGGTACGGGTTCCCGCACGCGCCCGAGCGGCTCCGGATGCTGCGCGAGGGCGTCGAGGTCATGCACCAGGCGTGGACCACGGGCCGGGCCACGCTCGACGGGGAGTTCACGCAGGTGGACGGTGCGATCGTGCAGCCCCAGCCGCTGCAGAAGGGCGGGATCCCGATGTGGGTCGCCGGGGGCGGCGAGAAGGTGACGCTGAAGATCGCGGCGAAGTACGCCGCGTACACGAACTTCTACGGCAGCCCCGAGGAGTTCAGCCACAAGAGCGAGGTGCTGCGCGGCCACACCGATCGCCTCGGCCGCGACTTCGGCTCGATCGTCCGCAGCGCGAACTTCAACACGGTCATCGGCGAGACCGAGGCCGACGTGGAGCGGCGGCTCGAGGCGATCGAGGCGCGCGTGGCCGGCTCGGCCGGCCCGAAGGTCGCGGAGAAGTTCATCCACGACTTCCAGTCCGACGCGGCGATCGCGGTCGGCACCCCCGAGCAGGTCGTCGAGAAGCTGCTCGACATGCGTGCGCGCGGCCTCGGCTACGCCATCCACTACTTCCCGGAGGCGGCGTGCGACCGCTCGGGTCTCGAGCTCTACGAGCGCGAGGTCATGCCGGCCCTCGCCTGAGCGCCTCGGCGCTTCGGGTCGGCGCGCGTCGGCGCGCAACGACGAACGGTCGCAGATGACGGGTGCGAACCGCCATCTGCGACCGTTCGGCGCTCGTGTGTGTGCGACTGCGAGTGCGAGCGTGCCCGCGGGTGCGTCTCGAGCGGATGCCGCGGCTCAGGCCGCAGCACCCTCCGCGACCGCGTCGAGCTTCGCGCCGAGCTCGGAGTCGGTGGGCTCGGTGAGGTGCGTGCCGTCGGGGAAGACGACGACGGGGATGTTCGTGCGACCCGAGATCGCCTTCGCGCGGTCGGCGCCGTCGGCGACGACCATCAGGTCGACGTACTCGTAGTCGACGCCGCGGCGGTCGAGCAGCGCCTTCGAGCGGCGGCAGTCGCCGCACCACTCGGCGCCGTACATCGTGATGCGGGCAGGGTTGAGGTCGGTCGCGGGGGAGGTCATGTGAATAACCTACGTGGGTATCCTGTGTGGCATTCCCAGCCTGCGACCGGTCGACGGGTCGCCCCGGGGTCGGCGGTCGGGCGGATGCCTGGGCGGGGGTTCCGCGGCGACCGCGCGGGTGCGAGGCTCGGGTGCATGCAGTTCGAGACCACGATGTCGCAGACGGGGAACAACACCGGGATCGAAGTGCCGGCCGAGGTCGTCGAGGCGCTCGGCGGCGGGCGGCGGGCAGCCGTCGTCGTCACCGTCAACGGCTACGAGTACCGGAGCACGCTCGCCGTGATGGGCGGGCGGCACATGATCCCCTTCAGCTCGGACAAGCGGGCGGCGACCGGGATCGCCGGCGGAGATCCGATCTCGGTCGAGCTCGAGCTCGACACCGCGCCGCGGACGGTCGAGCTGCCCGAGGACTTCGCGACGGCGCTGGATGCGACGCCCGGCGCACGGGAGGCGTTCGACCGGCTCGCGCCCAGCCATCGGAAGGCGCACGTGACCGCGATCACCGAGGCGAAGGCGCCGGAGACGCAGGCACGGCGCATCGCGAAGGCCGTCGAGAAGCTCGTCGGCGGCTGACCGGCCCCGATCAGCCGACCGGCTCGCGCTCCCAGGCGGGCAGTTCGACGCCGACGAGCCGCGCGAACGCGCTGAGCTGCGCGACGCCCTGCGGCGTGCGCGGCAGCGCGTCGAGCAGGCCCGGCGAGTGGATCAGGTAGGCGGCGACCTGCGCGCGCGAGATCGCGACATTCAGGCGGTTCTTGAGCAGCAGGAATTCCACGCCGCGCGGGGCGGCCGCCGCCGACGACGCGGCGAGCGTGACGATCGCGACCGCGGCCTCCTGCCCCTGGAACTTGTCGACCGTGCCGACCGGGACCGCGGTGTACCCGGCGCGGTCGAGCGCCTCGCGCACGACGGCGAGCTGCGCGTTGTACGGCGTCACGACGATGATGTCGCCCTGCTCGAGCGGTCGTGGCCGGGCGCGCACCGGATCGCCCTCGCCGTGCGCGATGCCCGTGAACGCGCGTCCGAGGAGCGAGCCGACGATGCGGACGACCTCCGCGGCCTCCTCGATCGACTCGGTCGTGTTGCCCTCGTGCTCGATCGGAACGGCGGTCAGGCCCGGCTCGACGCCCTCGATGCCGCGCAGTGCGGCGGACGGGTGCGACGCGAGCTCGCCCTCATACGACAGCGCCGAGACGGATGCCGCGAGCGCCGGGTGCATCCGCCGGCTCTCGGCGAGGAAGTACCCGAACTCGGGCGGTAGCACGTCGTGGCCGTCGGCGATCCATCCGAGCGCGGACATGTCGACGGGCTCGGGGTGCGTGCCCTGGCTCACCTGCGGCAGCTGCTGCGGGTCGCCGAGGAGCAGCAGCCGGCGCGCGGCGACCGAGGCTGCGATCGTGGAGGCGAGCGAGAACTGCCCGGCTTCGTCGACGACGAGGACGTCGAGCGCGCGCCGGCCGACGCGGTCGGCGTTGGCGAAGTCCCACGCGGTGCCGCCCACGACGAACCCGGCATCGCGGTTCGCGGCGATGAAGGCCGACATGCCGTCCTTCTCGATCGCGGTCCAGCCGCGCACGGCGTCGTCGTCACGGCTCTTCGGCGCCTTGGCGATGCGGCGCGGGTCGAGTCCGGCGCCCACGACCGCGTCGAGCAGGTGCTCGACGACCGCGTGCGACTGGGCGACGACGCCGACCTTCCAGCCGTGGTGGCCGACGAGTCGCGCGATGACGTGTGCCGCGACGTAGGTCTTGCCCGTGCCGGGAGGGCCCTGCACGGCGAGGTAGGAGTCGTCGAGGTCGCCGAGGGAGCGCACGACCGCACCGACGTACTCGTGGTCGGGCAGCGGCGCGAGCGCACCCGAGCGCGTGCGCGGCGGGATGCGCCGCAGGAGGTCGACGGCGGCGTCCTTCGGCCACGCCGGGTGGCGGTCGACGATCGGCCGCGCCCATTCGGCGATCGCGGCCTTCTGGCGACCGGCGGGCGGCGGGTTGCCCGGCACGAGCGCGAACGGCAGGTCGCGCCACGTCTCGTCGACCGTCGACCGTTCCTCGATGCGCACGCCGTCGGGGGTCGCTTCGAGCACGGTCGCCTTCGCCCAGGCTCGCGAGCCGGGTCGCCGCGAGAACGACGGGAACGGCGCCGGCCAGTCGTAGAGCAGGTAGAGCTCGGCGCCCGCGCTGAACCGCGAGCCGGGCGCGATGCGCCCTCGGAGGAGGAGCTCGCGTCGGTCGAACTGCTGCCGGCCCTCGCGGTACCAGTCGTGCAGCACGACCGTGCGCGCCGGGTCGACGACGAGCACGTCGCGGTGGTCCTCCCACGCCTCGAGAGGCTGCTCGACGCGGAAGAAGTGGCCCCACCAGAACGTCTTGAGCTCGCGCTCGTGGTAGTCGATCGCGGCGGCGGCGAGGGCGAGCGCCGTGCGGTCGGGGTCGTCGCGACGCTCGTCGGCGCTGCCGGCGAGGGCCGACAACTCGGTCGCGAGGGGGCTCGCCGAGTACTGCTTCGCGGTCGGCTCGACGAGCAGGAGCGCCGGCACCGGAGCGACCCCGTGCGCCCGCGCGAGGCCGAGCAGCCAGTCGCGGAGCCGGAGCGTGGAGACGCAGTCGTACTCGTTGTACTCGGCGAGGTCGTCGAGCACGAGCTGCGCGGCCTCGGCATCGCCCGTCGCCGCGAGCTCGCGGGCCCGCACGTACTCGAGGATCGAGTCGCCGCCCGACTTCACGTCGGCCTCGCGCAGCTTCTCGCCCATGTAGAGGGGCTCGAGCTTCTTGATCGAGTACGAGCGGCTGCCGACCCGCACCGCGCGCTTGACGATCGGGTAGAGGTCGACGAGCACGCCGTCGGCCAGCAGCTGGTCGACCTCGGCCTCGCCGACGCCGTGGCGCGCGGCGATCGAGGTGAGGTGCGTGCGCTCGTAGCTGGCGTAGTGGTAGATGTGCAGGTTCGGGTGGCGCTCCCGCCGCTCCTTCACGAACGCGAGGAACCGCACGAGCGCCTCGCGCTCCTCGGCGAAGCTGTGCGCCCAGATCGGCGTGAACGTCTCGTCGACGTCGATCGTGCCGAACAGGTAGTCGAGTCCCCACTCGGTCGCCGCGCCCTCGGTATACAGCGGGTCGCCCTCGAAGTCGAAGAACAGGTCGCCGGCGTCGGGCTCGGGGATCGCCGCGAGCGCGCCCGGCTCGCGCACCTCGACCGGCGGCGGCAGCGGCGGGTCGTCGGGCGAGCGATCGCCGGATGCCTCGGCGGCGCGCGCCTCGGCCTCGGCGGCGAGCTGGAGCCGCGCCTGCACGCGCAGGCCCTCGAGCGTCGCCTCCATCACGCCATCGACCGGCCCGGCGGAGGCTGCGAGCTCGTCGATCGTCGTGAGGCCGGCGGCGTGGAAATGCGCGCGCTGCGTGATGCGGAGCCCGGCGACGAGGAGCAGGTCGCGGTTGGCCTGCACCTCGAGGTCGCACGTCGGGCAGCGCCCGTCGAGCGCGTAGCGCGGGTCGCCCCACTCGACCGGGCCGTCGGCGGCGACGCGCTCGTCGACGAGCTGCCGGAGTCGCTCGCGGCGGAGCAGGAACACCGGCTCGATGTCCTCCAGCCGGTGGGTGCTCGTCGTGCCGTCGCCGAGCAGCAGCTCGACGGTGTCGGCCCGCGGCACGCCGATGCGGTCGAGCTGCGCGGCGTACGCCGCGAGCTGGAGCAGCGCCGTGACGCGCGCGCGACGCGCGAGCTTGGAGTCTTGGACGAGGTAACGCCCGTCGGGCTGCCGCACGATGAAGTCGGCGAAGCCGACGAACCCGTCGTCGACGAAGGTCGCCTGGAACACGACGGGCGCACCCGACTCGAACGCGGTGCGGGTGGCCGCGACCGCGGCCTCGAGTTGCGCCGCATCGCGGAGGTCGGGGCGGTCGATCTCGACGACGCCGTCGCCGAACTCGGCGCGGTAGCGGTCGAGGATCCGCAGCTCGTGCGCGTCGCCCATGCGCCCGGCCCGCTCGAGCATGGCGTCGGCCACGGGCTCGAACAGCGTCTCGCGCCCGAGCTTCACGTCGAGCTCGCGCAGGAATGCGAACTCGCAGTCGGAGGCCTTCTTGAGGTCGCTCGCGCTCGTGACCACCGTGCCATCGGCCAGGTACATCGGGCTCCCTCCGCCGCTTCGATCGAGACCACCGTAGCCGCGGCATCCGACATCGACCGGCGGAGCGGGGCGGCAGGGCGGCCCGTTCCGGACGGCCGTCGCCGGCGCGCACCGTGCGGCGTCGGGTGGCGCACATGGTCGAGTGGGAGGACTGGCTCGCACGCCACGCCGACTGATCCGCGGGGTCAGTCGTGAGCGGCGAGCGCGCCCCGCTCGAGTCCGAGCATGCCCTCGACGGCGCCGTGGATCATCGATCCGCGTGCGCTCGCATCGCCCCATCGCACGAGCGCCTGCGCGTTCAGTCCGTCGATCATGCCGAGCAGCTGCCAGGCCGCGGCCGCGGCATCCGTCGTCTGGAAGCCCGCGGTCGCCGCGCCGTCCTCGATGACGCCCTGCACGACGGCCTGCCAGGCGTCCATCTGCTCGCGGACGGATGCCGCGAGCGCCTCGTTGCGGCGGCCCATCGCCCAGGCCTCGACCCAGACGATCGTCACGTCGTCGCGCGTGCCGTCGAGGAGGGTGTCGAGCAGTGCGCCGAGCCGCTCCCGCGGGCCGGGACGGGCGGCGAGGAAGGCGGCGACCTCGTCGATCTCGTCGGCGACGATCGTCGCGAACGTGTCCGCGACCAGTGCGTCCATGCTCGGCTGGTAGTGCGCGACGAGCGCGGGCGCGACGCCGGCGCGGGCCGCGATCGCCCGCAGCGTGACGGCCGTCAGGCCCTGCTCGAGGGCGAGCACGCGCGCCGCCTCGGCGATCTCGGCGGATCGCTCGGCGGGGCTCTTGCGAGCGGCGCGGGTGCGGACGGGTGTTGACATCGTCAGGCCAGTCTAGGTAGTCTCCCACGTTATTGATCGCATGATCAATATATCGATCCGCTCGATCGAACATCCCGCCGTCGAACGATGAGGTTCCGCACATGAGCATCCAGACCCCGGAGGAGATCCGCGCCGACGTCGCCGCGACGCCCTCCGCGCCCGCCGCGCCCGCGGCATCCGCCCACGCCCCTGCCCACGCCGCCGCGGCCGCCGCCCCCGCCGCCCCGACCGCCGACCGCGTCGGCCACGTCGAGCAGCACGGCACCGAGCACGTGCCCGCCTCCGAGCGCCACGGCCGCCCCTCGAGCCTCTTCTGGGTGTGGATGTCGGCCAACGTCGGCTACCTCTACTTCGTCGTCGGCGGCGTCCTGATGCTCCTCGGCCTGCCGCTCTGGGAGGCGCTCGCGATCACCGTCGTCGGCAACCTCTGGTGGGCGCTCGTCGGCTGGCTCGCGGTGAGCGGCCCGGTCTCGGGCTCGCCGAGCGTGTCGATCATGCGCGCCATGTTCGGCATCCGCGGCAACAAGGTCTTCGGCGCGGGCCTCGGCGTGCTGATCGGCCTCTTCTACGAGATCATCAACGTCGCGTTCGCGACGCTCGGCGCGATCGCCCTGCTCGCCCACTTCGGCATCGGCCTGCCGGCCGGGGGCGAGTGGATCGTGCTCGCCGTCATCGGCGTCCTGAGCTTCGTGATCGGCGTCTACGGCCACGCGACGATCCTCGCGCTCGCGCCGTGGTTCTCCGCCGCGCTCGCCGTGGTGTTCGTCGTGCTCGCGGTCTTCGTCTTCGGCGCGGCCGACTGGACGTACGAGGTCGAGCCGCTGCCCGTCGCCGACCACTGGGCGCTCGTCATGCTCGGCTTCGCGATCGTCGCCTCGAGCCCGCTGTCGTGGGGCATCGGCGCCGACTACGCGCGCTACCTGCCGGCGGATGTCTCGAAGAAGGCCGTGGCCTGGTACACGGCGCTCGGCGGCTTCGTCCCGGCCGTGCTCATCGGTGCGCTCGGCGTCGTCGCCGGCACCGCGATCGACATGACCGACCCCGAGCTCACGATCGGCGAGATCGTGCCCGCGTGGTTCACGCCGCTCTTCCTCGGCATGATCGTGCTCTCGAGCATCACGAACAACGTGCTCGTCGCCTACTCGACCGGCTTCTACGCGCAGGCGCTCGCCGAGCGCATCTCGCGCGCCGCGACCACGATCGTCACCGGAATCGTCGCGACGGCCGTCGCGGGCTGGGTCCTGTTCCTCTCGCCGAGCTTCCTCGACGCGCTGAGCGCCTCGCTCGAACTCGCGGTCACCGTGTTCGGCCCCCTCGTGTCGATCTACGCCATCGACATCGTGCTCCGCCGCAACCGCTACGACGGCGCCGCGCTCGACGACACGCGTCGCGGCGGCCCGTTCTGGTACCGCGGGGGCGTGTTCCTCCCGGGGGTCGTCGCGATGGTGACCGCCATCACGATCGCGGTGCTCTCGGCCAACACGACGCTCTACGTCGGCCCGATCTCGAACGCCCTCGGCGGCGCCGACCTGTCGGCCCTCGTCGGCCCGGTGCTCGGCGCCGGCATCTACGCCCTGCTGTGGCTGACCACCGACCCGTACCGCGACCCCGCGAAGCGTCCCGGCGCGGCATCCGGTGCGCCCGAGGCATCCGTCGCTGCCGCACCCGCTGCCATCATCGAGACGGATGCCGCGGCATCCGCCCGCACGAACGGAGACCACGCATGAGCTGGCGCATGCCCGCCGAGACGGCCCGCCACGAGCGCACCTGGATGGCGTTCCCGAGCGGGGGCCCGACCCTCGGCGAGACCGCCGCCGAGCGCGAGGAGGCGTACGCGGCGTGGACTGCGGTCGCCCACGCGGTCGCCGAGTTCGAGCCGGTGACGATGCTCGTCGACCCTGGCGAGCGCGAGCGCGCCGCACGGATGCTCGGCGACGGCGTCGCCCAGGTCGAGGCGCCCGTCGACGAGTACTGGATGCGCGACCACGGACCCACGTTCGTCGTCGACGACGAGCGCCCGGGCGTGCTCGGCGCGGTCGACTGGACGTTCAACGGCTGGGGCGACCACGCGTGGTCGGAGTGGCGGAAGTCGGCCGAGCACGCCCGCATCATCGCCGAGCTCGTCGGCGCCGAGCTCGTCTCGAGCGCGCTCGTGAACGAGGGCGGCGGGATCCACGTCGACGGCGAGGGCACGGTGCTGCTGACGGACACCGTGCAGCTCGATCCGCGGCGCAACCCGTACGCCGACCGCGCCCGCGTCGAGGCCGAGATGGCCCGCACGATCGGCGCGACGAAGGCCGTCTGGCTGCCGCGCGGACTCACGCGCGACTACGACGAGTTCGGCACGAACGGGCACGTCGACATCGTCGCGACGCTCGCCGCGCCGGGCCGCATGCTCCTGCACCGCCAGGACTCGGCGGAGCACCCCGACTTCGAGGTCACGCGCGAGCTGCGCGAACTGCTCTCCGAGCAGACGGATGTCACGGGCCGGCGCTTCGAGATCCTCGACCTGCCCGCGCCCGCCGCCGTCCGCGACGACGATGGCCTCGTCGACTGGAGCTACGTGAACCACCTGGTCGTGAACGGCGGCGTGATCGCCTGCGGCTTCGGCGATGAGCGAGCGGATGCCGCGGCGCGCGACATCCTCGAAGCGGCCTACCCCGGGCGCCGAGCCGTGACGGTCGACGCCCGGCCGCTGTTCGCCCGCGGCGGCGGCATCCACTGCATCACGCAGCAGCAGCCGGAGGTGGCACGATGAGCTCCGCCGCGACCAGCCGTGGGTCGAGTAGCAGCGACGCAGTCGCCGCGTATCGAGACCCGGACGCTGAGGGCCTCGATACGGGCGCTCCTGCGTCGCGTCCTACTCGACCGACGGGAGCCTTCGACGTCGTCGAGGCGTCGATCGCCGACCTGCGCGCCGCGCTCGAGTCGGGTGCCGTGACGAGCGTCGGCCTGCTCGACGCGTACCTCGCGCGCATCGCGGCGTACGACGCGCCCGGCACCGCGACCGCGCTCAACGCGCTCGTCGTCATGAACCCCGAGGCGCACGCCGACGCGGAGGCCTCCGACGCGCGCCGCGCGCGCGGCGAGGTGCTCGGCCCGCTCGACGGCATCCCGTACACGGCGAAGGACAGCTATCTGGCTCGCGGCCTCACGGCGGCGGCGGGTTCGCCTGCGTTCGCCGACCTCGTCGCCCAGCGCGATGCTTTCACGATCGAGCGCCTGCGGGCCGGCGGCGCCGTGCTCATCGGGCTGACGAACATGCCGCCCATGGCGAACGGCGGCATGCAGCGGGGCGTCTACGGTCGCGCCGAGTCGCCGTACAACGCCGAGTTCCTGACCGCGGCGTTCGGGTCGGGTTCGTCGAACGGTTCGGGCACGGCGACCGCTGCGTCGTTCGCGGCATTCGGCCTCGGCGAGGAGACCTGGTCGTCGGGCCGCGCTCCCGCCTCGAACAACGCGCTCTGCGCGTACACGCCGTCGCGCGGCGTGATCTCGACGCGCGGCAACTGGCCGCTCGTGCCGACGATGGACGTCGTCGTGCCGCACACGCGCACCATGGCCGACCTGCTCGAGGTGCTCGACGTGATCGTCGCCGACGACGCCGAGAAGCGCGGCGACTTCTGGCGCGTGCAGCCCTGGGTGTCGATCCCGCGTTCCTCCGAGGTGCGGCCGGAGTCGTACGTCGGGCTGGCGCCCGCGGACCTCGTCGGCACCCGCATCGGCATCCCGCGCATGTACGTGAACGCCGACCAGCTCGCCGGCACGGCCGAGCCCGGGGCATCCGTCGGCATCGGCGGCCCGACCGGGCAGCGCATCGAGACCCGGCAGTCGGTCGTGGACCTCTGGGAGGCCGCGCGTCGCGACCTCGAGGCCGCCGGTGCCGAGATCGTCGAGGTCGACTTCCCGGTCGTGTCGAACTACGAAGGCGACCGTCCCGGCGCACCCACCGTGTTCACGCGCGGGTTCGTCACCCCCGAGTACCTCAAGCGCGAGATCGTCGACCTGTCGGCGTGGGCATGGAACGACTTCCTCGACGCGAACGGCGACCCGGCGCTCTCGTCGCTCGTCGACGTCGACGGGGCGACGATCTTCCCGCACCCGGCCGGCGCGCTGCCCGACCGGTACACCGGGTTCGACGACGACATCGCCGAGTACCCCGGCTGGGTGCGGTCGCACCCCGGCGCGACGTTCGACGACATGCCCGAGCTCGAGGAGGGCCTGCGCGGCCTCGAGGAGACGCGCCGCGTCGATCTCGAGCAGTGGATGGGCGGGCTCGGCCTCGATGCCGTCGTCTTCCCGGCCGTCGCCGATGCGGGGCCCGCAGACATGGACGTGAACGAGGCATCCGCCGATCTCGGCTGGCGCAACGGCGCGTGGGTCGCGAACGGCAACCTCGTGCCCCGTCATCTCGGCATCCCGACCGTGACCGTTCCCATGGGCACGATGGCCGACATCGGGATGCCGGTGGGCCTCACGTTCGCCGGCCGCGCCTACGACGACACCGCGCTGCTGCGGCTCGCGGCGGCGTTCGAGGCGACCGGCGCCCGCCGCACCGAGCCGCCGCGGACCCCGCGCCTCGGCTGACACCGCCCGCGCGAGGCCCGGTCCGGCCGAACGGACCGGTTCCCGGGGCAATTTCCGTCTTCGAGATGAGGGAGAAAGGTAGCCGGCGACTACCTTTCTCCCTCGGTCGCGAGGCGGATCCCCTGCTCGACTACCATTCGGGGATGACGACTCCCGGCTCGATCGAAGACGTCCCGATCGGCGGCGAGATGATCCGCCTCGGCCAGTTCCTGAAGTTCGCGGGGCTCCTCGACTCCGGCGGTGAGGTGAAGGAGGTCATCGCCGAAGGCATGGTGACCGTGAACGGCGAGGTCGACCTCCGCCGCGGTCGGCAGCTCCACCCCGGCGACATCATCGAGTTCGAGGGGCACCGCCGTCGCGTCCAACCGTGAGACGTGCGCCGATCCCGACCGATCGGTGAGCGCTGGCGAAGTCAGAAGCAGTCAGGCTTGACCGGAATCGTCGTTCACTTGTTGAATGGTGCGCGGACGGGCCGTCCGCGAAGGGTTCCCGGCCTCGAGCCCGCCCGGATGGGAAGTCTGCAATGGCGCAGTACGACGTGGGAGACCGCTCGGCGATCGTGACGGCCGCGGGCAGCGGCCTCGGCCGGGCGACCGCGCTGCTCCTCGCCGCGAACGGCGCCTCGGTGCTCGTGAACGACATCGAGGCCGATCGCGCGAACGCCGTGGTCGACGAGATCCGAGCGGCGGGCGGGATCGCCGAGGCATCCCCCGGCGACGTCTCGGACCCGGCATGGATCGCGGCCTCGATCGAGCAGGCGAACGCGATCGCGCCGCTGCGCATCGCGGTCGACAACGCGGGCATCGGCGGCGCGGCAGCGCCGATCGGCGACTATCCGGATGACTCGTGGGATGCCGTCATGGACCTCAACGTGAACGCGACCTTCCGCAACCTCAAGGCGCAGCTGCCGCCGATCGTGGCGAACGGCGGCGGCTCGATCGTCGTCATGAGCTCGGTGTTCGGCAGCGTCGCGTTCCCCGCGCAGTCCGCCTACGTGACCTCGAAGCACGCGCTCGTGGGTCTCACGAAGACCGCCGCCGCGGAGTACGCCCCCGCCGGGGTGCGCGTGAACGCGGTCGGCCCGGCGTTCATCAAGACGCCCATGCTCACCGCCCACGCCGACGAGGCGCTCATCGAGCTGCTCGTGACGAAGCATCCGATCGGCCGCCTCGGCGAGCCCGAGGAGGTCGCCGCCCTCGTCGCGTTCCTCGCGAGCGACGCGGCGAGCTTCATCACCGGGAGTTACCACGTGATCGACGGCGGGTACGCCGCCGTCTGACCCCCGAGCCGGTCGTCGCGATCGGCTCAGGCGACGTCGAACGTGCGCTCGTGCAGCCCGGTCGCCCCATCGGGGGCGACCGGCGCGCGGTCGGCGGTCTGCACCTCGCCGTCGGCCGAGATCGCGCGCACCCGGATCGTGTGACGGCCGGGCGCGGCATCCCACTCGTACCGCCACTGCACCCAGGTGTCGGCCGAGATCGCCGTCGCGAGCGTCGCGGGCTGCCATGCGCCGTCGTCGACCTGCACCTCGACCGCCGCGACCCCGGTGTGCTGCTGCCAGGCGACCCCGGCGACGACCACGGCGCCGGCCGAGACCTGCTGCCCCACGCGCGGCACGTCGATGCGCGAGGAGAGCTTGATCGGGCCGCGCTCACTCCAGCCGCGGTCGGACCAGTACGCGCGATCGAGGTCGAACCGGGTGACCTCGAGCTCGGTCACCCACTTCGTCGCCGAGACGTAGCCGTAGAGGCCCGGCACGACCATCCGCACCGGGAAGCCGTGCTCGACGGGCAGCGGCGTGCCGTTCATCCCGACCGCGAGGATCGCCTCGCGGTCGGGGTCGGTAAGGACGTCGAGCGGGGTGGACGCGGTGAACCCGTCGATGCTGCGCGAGAGCACCATGTCGGCGTCGGCGCTCGGCGAGGCATGCGCGAGCAGCTCGCGGATCGGGTGGCCGAGCCACACGGCCGTGCCGATGAGGTTCCCGCCGACCTCGTTCGAGACGCACGCGAGCGTCGTGACGCTCTCGCCGAGGGGCAGTGCGAGCAGGTCGTCCCACGTGAGTTCGACCTCTCGGTCGACCATGCCGTGGATCCGCAGTCGCCAGTCCGCGGGATCGACCTGCGGCACGTTCAGCGCGGTGTCGATGCGGTAGAACTCGCCGTTCGGCGTGATGACCGGGGCGAGCCCGTCGATGCCGAGCTCGGCGGATGCCGGAACCGACGCCCTCGTCGCGGGCGCGGGCAGCTTCAGCGCCTCGCGGACCGTGCTCACCGCTCGGGACCCGGCCGAGAGCGCGGTCGACGCGATCGCGGCGAGGACGCCGACCGCGGCGGTGCCGCCGGCCCACACGAGGAAGCGCCGTCGGTCGAGGTCGGCGACGTTCGGGGCGGCAGCCGCGGCCGCGCCGGAAGCCTCCGCCGGGCGCGCAGGGGACGTGTCCGGGGCCGCCGCGGCACCCGTCGCGGGGCCCGGCGCCGCGACCCGTTCCGGAACGGCGACCCGCTCCGCGGGCAACCGCACCAGCAGCATCGACAGCGCACCCATCGCCGCGACGGCTCCGATCGCCGCAGGCAGGATCGCGAGGACCGAGGCGTTCGCCCGCGTCGCGGCCGCCAGCGCCCCGAACACGCCGAGGAAGGCGAAGAGCCCGCGACCCCAACGGGGATGCCGCGCCTCGAGGATGCCCGCGAGGGCGCCGACGATGACGAGCACCACGCCCACGCCGATGAGCAGTGCGAGCTTGTCGGCGGTGCCGAACAGGGCGATCGCGGCATCCTTCGCCCACGGCGGGGCGACGTCGATGAGGAGCCCGCCGATCGACGTGAACGGCGACGCCGTCGCGGAGATGATCGCCGCCGCGAGCTCGCCCGCCCCGGCGCCGAAGGTCGCGGCCGCGACGCCCGCCAGCGCGGGCCGCAGCCGTCCGACGGGCGCGCGTTCGGTCGGCATGCCCTCAGGCTACGTCCGTCCGGGTGGCGGAGCGCACGCGCAGGCACCGCCGTAAGCGGTTCGTAAGCAGGCCCGGTCCGGCTACACCCAGGGCAGCGTCGGGAGCACCTGGTCGGTCAGGAACGAGAACGACTGCGTCACGGCGCTCATGACCCAGCCGAACAGGGTGACGGCGGCCGTCACGATCCACGCGATCGTCTGCTCCTGGCGGGTGCCGAGCACGCGCCGGCCGTCGACGTCCTTGGCGCTGTTGGTGAGCGTCAGCACGAGGTCGACGAGCCACCAGATGCCGAAGCCGCCGACGGTGATGAGCTTCAGGACGCCGGTTCCGACCTTGCCGAGGTAGAACCGGTCGACGCCGAGCACGCCGAGCAGCCAGGCGAACAGCCACGTGGCGACGAACGAGCGGGTGGAGGTCGCGTCCTGTGCGGCTCGTGCGACCTGAGGGTTCTGGCCGGGCGCCGGGCCCGGCGGGTAGGCGGTCATGACGATTCCCCCTTCGTCACCGTCCACGATGCCGCCGGACGGCCCGGCGCTGCGAGGCCCTAGGTCCTGCGGCCGGGTCGGGCGTGCTGCGCGATGAAGTCCGCGACGCGCGGCGCGAGCCCGGCCCCGATCTCGGCCGCGGGGCGCTTCGCGCCCTTCACCTCGAACGAGTGGTTCGCGTCGACGATCCAGTCGAGCACGGCGGCGGGTGCGAGGCCCGCGACGAGCGCGTCGAGCTGGTCGTTCGGGATCGCAAAGGGGTCGTTGCGCCCCTGCAGGAACAGCATCGGCACACCCGCGAGCTTCGGGAAGTGCTCGTCGCGCGACTTCTCCGGCCGTCCGGGCGGATGCAGCGGGTAGCCGAGGAACACCAGGCCCGCGGCATCCATGCCCTCGGCGACGGCCATCGACGCCATCCGCCCGCCGAACGACTTGCCCGACGCCCACGCGGGCTCGCCGTCGGGCGCCTCGGCGCGCGCCGCGGCCATGACCGCGCGCCAGGTGGCGATCGCGACGGGCGGCCGGTCGGGGAAGCGGCGCCCCGCCGCGCGGTACGGGAAGTCGAAGCGCACCGTCGCGACGCCGAGTTCGCCGATCGCCCGGCAGAACCCCGTGAGAAACTGATGATCCTTGCCCGCGCCGGCGCCGTGCGCGACGACGAGCGTCGCGGACGCGCCAACCGGTCGCCGCAGCACCGCCGGCACCTCGCCGATGTCGTCGCCGACCTCGATCGACAGGATCCGCTCGTCGTCCATGCATCCATGGTGCCCGAGTGCGTCCGCGGCGGCGCGCCGTGCAGGCCGTCGCGGCGCGTGCGGACGCGCGCCCGGAACGTGGACGGGGCCGGGACGACTCGAAACGTCCCGGCCCCGCGCCTGCCGCGCCCCCGCGCAGCATCCGTGTCACCCAGTCCCGGAGGTCCCCACCCGCCGGTCGTCGCGCGTGGAGCGCATGGCTCCGATCCGCACGACGAGGGTGACCACGATGACGACGGCGGCCGCGATCGCCGCGGCGATGCCCGTTGCCGTCGACTCCGGCTCGTCCGCGAGGCGTCCCACCGCGACCCACGCGAGCCCCCACGCCAGGGACAGCGCCGGGGCGATCCGGCCGCGGCCCCACCAGGCGAGCGCGACGCCGACCGCGGCGGCCGCCGCGATGACGCCGATGGCCCATGCCTCGGCCGGAAGGCCCCAGCCCTCGAACCCGGCGGCCTGCAGCACCGCGGTCGCGTTCGCTGCCGTCGCGACGACGACCCAGCCGAGGTACAGCCCGATGGAGCCGTCGGTCACGACCGCGTCGACGACGCCGCTCGGCGGCATCCGTCGCAGCTGCACGAAGAGCCACGCGAGCACGACCAGCAGGACGACGATGACGGGCAGGCTCGCCCACAGGAGGTCGAGCTGCACGACGCCGATCCACACGGCGTTCAGCACGAGGGAGGCGGCGACGGCGTAGCCGATCCGGGGGTGCCGCGCGCTCGTGCGCTGCGCGGGCAGCACCTGGATGATCGCGTACGCGAGCATGCCGGTGTAGATCACGCTCCAGATGCCGAAGGCCGGCCGTGCCGGCGCGATCAGCGTCGAGTCGGCATCGAGCCAGCCGCCCGCCGCATCCTGGATCGGCGTCCCCCCGGCGGCGCCCGAGCCGATGAAGGCGGCGGCGATGGCGAGGAGCGAGGTCACGAGGACGACGACCTGGCGCGCCGTGTCGGCGACGCCGCCGCGAGGAGTGCCCTGCGCGGTCGGTCCCGTGCCCGGACGGCTCCGGCTCCGGTCGCGGCTCTGCGTCGAAGTCAACGGATGCCTCCCCTCGTCGTCGCGGTCGGCCGACCGGTGTCGCCGTACCGATCGGCCGATGCCCGCCAGCGTACGAAGCCGATACGGGCGCGGCGTCAACCGTTCGATTGAATCCGGCGTCCGGTCTCGGATGCCGGCCCGCCGGTGCGGCCGCCCGTGCTCCGGGAGCCCGGTCCCGCAGCAGACGTCGTGCTCGGGCGCGCGGTGATGGTCGACGCGAACAGTCGCCGCAGGCCGGCGATGCCGCCGCGGTGCCAGGCCGCCAGCTGGCGCTGCGCACCGGTGCCGTCGCGCAGCAGGCGTGCGACGAGCCGGTGGACGAGTTCGCGGTCGCCCGCGCGCTCCAGCGGCTCGGTGAGATGGCGTTCGAGCCGGCGGACGAGTTCGTGGGCCGGCGCCAGCCGACCGCTCGCGGGATCGAACGCACCGCCCGAGAGGCCGGCGTGCGCCGCATGCAGCGTCGCTGCGCTCAGGAGCTCGGGCGGCGGGTCGGGGTCCGGGTCGTCGACCGACCGCAGCGGGCGGATGGCGGCGGGGTCCGAGCCGAAGCGATCGTGCTCGTCGATCGCCCGCATCACGAAGGCCCGGCAGAGCGCGGCCACGAGGAGCGTGTCATCCGTGGTGAGCTGCGCGTCGGACATCCGGAACTCGATCGTCGGCAGGTGCTCGGAGAGCCGCACGTTCCAGGCGATGAGGGCGAGTTCGACGAGCCCGCCCAGCCCGAGCATGTCGTGGGTGCGACGCTCGTAGTCGGCGGCGTCCGCGAAGCGCGGCGGGCATCCGGCGGTCGTCCAGCGGCGCAGCTGCACGGTGCGCCAGCTCTCGTAGCCGGTCACGTGGCCGCGCCAGAGGGGCGAGTTCCCGGTCATCGCGGTGAGCAGCGGCAGCCACGGTCGCACCGCGTTCAGCGCGGCGACGCCGTGTTCGCGACTGGGGATGCCGACGTGGACGTGCAGTCCGCTCATCTGGTGGTCGGCGATGATCCCGGCCATGTCGCGCACGATCCGGTGGTAGCGATCCACGTCGGTGATCGACGGGAATCGGGGCGCGTCGGGCGAGGTCCCGACGCTGGCGACGCAGACCGCGTGCCGGCCGGCGTCGGCGTCCACCTCGCGGCGGAAGGCCGCCAACTGGTCGCCGGCCTCGGCGAGCGTCTCGAACACGGGCGTCGCGAACTCGACCTGCGACGCCAGGAACTCGGGGTGGGCGTGCTCGCCCCAGCGCGGGTCGGCGGCGAGCCGGCGATGGACGTCGGCCGCGACATTCGCCGGCATCATCGTCTCGGGGTCGAGGAAGAAGAACTCCTCCTCGATGCCGAACGTGGTCATCGTGACTCCCGTCCGGGGCGTTCCGTCCGAAGGGATTCCGGATGCCTCATGGCGGCAGCGTGCGCCCGCCGCGCGCCGGTGTCAAGGGGCTATCCGAGGGTGCCGCGAGTGTGCCTCGAACACCTCCACCGGCTCGGACAGGCCTTTCAGCTCGACGGGCCCGATGGGGCGGAACGACAGGCCGGGGTCGTCGTTGAGCTGCACCACCGCGCCGGTGACGAGGGTCTGCCCGGCGGTCGCCGCGCCGGAGATCCGCGACGCGAGGTTCACCGCCCGGCCGAAGTAGTCACCGTCCTGCATGACGACGGGGCCCGCCGCGATGCCCGCGTGCGCGGGGAGGCCGATCGTCGGCGCCGCCTCGACCATCTCGAGCGTGGCGCGCACCGCCCGGCCGGGGTGCCGGAAGTGCACCATGACGCCGTCGCCGAGCCACTTCACCGGGGTGCCGGCGTGGTCGGCGACGATCCGTTCGACCATCGCGCTCAGCTCCCTCGCGAGCCGTGCGCCGGTCGCGTCGCCCTCCTGGTCCGTGACGCCCGTGTAGCCCGCGAGGTCGATGAAGACGAAGGCCGGCGGGTGCGCGGATCCGACGGGCGCGCCGGACGCCTCGATCGCCCGCTCGATCCCCTCCACGATCCCCGCGGTCCAGCCCCGCTCCTGCTGCCGGCGGTACAGCGTGAGCACCATCCGCTCCATGAGCGGCGCCAACTCCGAGCCGAGGTCCGCCGACTGCACGAGCGCCTCCCCGAAGTCCAGGCCGGAGCGCATGAGCCCGCCGACGATGTACGTCTGGAACAGCTCGTTCTCGGCCTCGGTGACGCGGCGCAGGCCGTCGACGTAGACCCGGCCGATCCGGATCATCGCGTCGAGGTCCGTGAGGGCCGCGACCATGCCGATCAGCCGGTAGATCGACTCGTCGTCCTCGCGCGCGACGTCGTCGGGTTCCAGTCGCCGGTTCACGAGGGCCGCGCTCGTCTCGTGGATCACCTCGAACGGGATCCCGAGCCGTTCGGCGAGCTCGCCGTACGTCTCGGTGCCGAGTTCCGCCCACGAGCGATACTGCGGCGCGTCCATGAACGAAAGCGGCAGCCGACCCGCCGAGACCGCCGCGCCGATGGTCTCGGCGTCGAGGCCAGCGCGATCGCACGCCTCGAGGAGTCGGACGCGCTGCACGTCGCTCCGGTCGAAGGTGCCGTCGTCGGCGGGCGCGAGCACGCCGAATCGCAGCAGCTGCTCGATGAACCCGAGGCCGACGCCGGAGCGTTCGACGAGTTCATCGCGGGTGTATCGAACGACGGTGCCGCTCACGAGGGCGAGCCTACGCCGTCGTCACCACCCCTCGGTGAGCACCCGGTCGAGCATCTCGACGAAGAAGTCCGCGCTCTCGCGCGTGACCACGAGCGGCGGCTTCACCTTGAGCACGTTCTTGTGGTCGCCGGTCGGCTGCATGATCACCCCGAGTTCGAGCAGGCGGTCGCAGATCGCCGTGGTCTCCTCCGTCGCGGGTTCGAGCGTCGCACGGTCGCGCACGAACTCGACGCCGAGGTAGAGCCCCAGCCCGTGCACGATGCCGATGAGCGGATGCCGCTCCGCGAGCGCCTCGAGCCGGCCCTTCAGGTACGCGCCCGTGTCGGCCGCGTTCCGCTGGAGCCCCTCGTCGCGGAACGCGTCGAGCACGGTGAGCCCGGCGACGCTCGAGGCGGGGCTGCCGCCGGTCGAGGAGAAGAAGTAGCCGCCGGCGCGATAGCGCGCCGCGATCTCGCGCGTCGTGATGACGGCGCCGAGCGGGTAGCCGTTGCCCGCGGCCTTCGCGACCGCGATCACGTCGGGCACGACGCCCTGCTGCTCGAACCCCCAGAACCACTCGCCGAGCCGGCCGTACCCGGCCTGCACCTCGTCGGAGATCGCGAGCCCGCTGGCCTCGCGGACGGCCGCGTACACGTCGGCGAGGTAGCCGTCGGGCAGGGGGATGCCTCCGGCGTTGCCGGCGAAGCTCTCCGAGATGAACGCCGCGGGCGGGCGACCGGATGCCGCGAGCTCGCGGATGCGCGCGGCCGCCTCGGGTCCGTACCGACGGGCTTCCTCGCCGCGGTGCACGCCGCGGAACGGGTTCGGCGCGTCGACGGGGTGCACCCAGTCGGGGCGCGTCGCGAGCGCGTTCGGGTTGTCGGCGATCGACGTGCTCACGGCGTCGGACGCGTAGGTCCACCCGTGGTACGCCTCGAGCAGCGAGACGACGTCGCGCCGACCTGTCGCGGCCATCGCGACGCGGATCGCGAGGTCGGTCGCCTCGGAGCCGGAGTTCACGAGGAACACGGTGTCGAGCGGGTCGGGCGCGAGCGCCGCGAGGCGCTCGGAGAACTCGACGACGGCGCCGTAGTTGAAGCGCGAGTTCGTGTTGAGCGTGCGGAGCTGCTTCGCGACCGCGGCGGCGAGCCCGGGGTGCCCGTGCCCGAGCGGCGTGACGTTGTTGACCATGTCGAGGTACACGCGCCCGTCGGTGCCGACGAGGTGCTCGCGCCACCCCCGCTCGATGCGCGGCGGTGCGTCGTAGTAGTGCTCCTGCACGTCGGCGAACGAGCGGTCGCGGCGCGCGATGAGGTCGGCCGCATCGTCCCCGGTGGTCGAGTAGGCGCGAAGCGCCGTATCGAGACCCTCGTCGTGCAACCCGATCGCGACGGCTGGATCCTCCGTGACCGCGAGCCAGCCGGGCGCGACCTCGGGCCGCACGAGGTGCGGGACGTGCTGCGGTGCGTCCGGGGCCTCGAGTCGGATCCGGGCGCGCGTGCGCGCCGGCACGGTGCCATCGAGGATCGTCATGCCGTCGGCGGCCTCGACCACGAGCCGCGTGTCGGCGTCGGTCGTCGACACGCGGGTGGCGGCGGCGAACCAGACGTCGATGCCGTTCGGCACGGTCGCGGCGGAATCGGGTGCGTGCGTGCGGCTCGCCGTGAGGCGGGGCGTCGAGCGTTCGAGCCAGGCGAGCGGCGCGCCCGCATCGAGGGCGGCGTGCGCGAGGCGCTCGTCGAGGTCGGCGTCGAGCCAGGCGCCGGCGTCGACGTCGCCGGACGTGATCGACACGTCGAGGCGGGTCGCGCGCGTGAGGTCGATGGCGGGGTCGAGCGTGATGCGCGGGGAGGTCTCGATACGCGCCGGCTTCGCCGGTGCTACTCGACCACCGGCGGCGAGGCCCGGAGTCTCGGTACGCGCCGGCTTCGCCGGTGCTACTCGACCACCGGCGGCGGGGTCGACGCCGAGGGCCGCGGCGAACACGTGCGTCATCACGACCGACGGGATCGAGACGGCCTGCTCGAAGATGCGCCACTCGCGCTCGACGCCCTCGGCGGCGTACGCGTTCGCGCCGCCGTCGATCTGCACCTGCTGCTCGCCGCTCACGACGAGCACGGCGCCGCGCAGCACGACGAGCGGCCACAGCGCGCGAACCTCGGCGGCCGACAGCGGACGCATGGCGTGGAACGCCCGCACCGCGGGCAGCACCGAGACGGGCTCGGCGCCCGCGTGGTGCAGCACCGACGAGATCGTGATCGCTAGCTCGGCGACGGCCCAGCTGCGCGTGACGTCGCCGAAGTCGATCATGCCGTCGGGCAGGCGGATGCCGCGCTCGGTCGTGCACACGACGTTGTCGTCGGTGAGGTCGAGGTGCACGGCCTGCATCGGGAGGTCGGCGGCGACGGCCTGCAGGTCCGCCCAGGCGCTCGCCGCGGCATCCGTCACCTGCGCCCGCTTCGCGGGGTCGGGGTGGAGGTGCGCCAGCAGGTCGACCACGCGGTCGGCGTACCGGAGGTCCCACTGCAGCACGCGGTCGAGGCCGGGGTGCTCGAATTCCGCGAGGGCGAGGCTGGCGTGCGCGGCGACCTCGCCCATGCGCGAGACGACCGCGGGGGAGAGGTACGCGGGCCCGTTGAGGGTGCCGCCCGGCAGGTAGTCGAGCAGTCGGATGGCGAGCGGTCCCTCGCTCGTCGCCGCGACGACCGATCGGGGCGTGCCGTCGTCGGCGCGGCTGGTGGTCGCGATGCGGAGCTGCGGCGCGGCCTTGGCGATGCGGGACGCCGCGTGGTCCTGCGCGTCGAGCTCGTCGGCCGTGAACGCGGGATTCGTGATCTTGACCACGCCGACGGGTGCGCCGCGCTCGCCGGGGGCTTCCGCGGTGCTGGTCCGCGCGAGGAAGTTCTGGTCCTGCTGGCTGCCGAGCGGCTCGAGTCCTACGTCGAGCCCCCAGCGCTCGCGCACGATCGCGACGACCTCGTCGGCGGGCAGCGCGGGCGCCGGCAGTTCGCCGGCCGAGAAGAAGTCGAAGCCCCGGGCGTTCGCGGGCTGGCTCATGTTCGCCCCTTTCCGCCTCGAACATAGTCAGGGCGGATGCCTCCGGCCGAGCGCCGTCGTGTCGATCTCCGTGCCGTTCGTCCGCCCGGCGGGCGACGCGCGGGCCGCCTGCGACGGATGTCGGCGGTCGCTCGTACCGTGATGGCCATGACGAACCAGCCGCTTCCGACGCTCGAGCCCGACGTGCTCGACGAGCCCTGCCTGCGCTGCGGCTCCGCCGCGGTGCGGGTCATCGTGTACGGCCCGCTCGACCTCGAGGTCGAGGCGGATGCCGCGGCCGCCGGCCTCGCGGGCGAGGCGCCGATCTTCGACTGCCGCGACTGCGGCTTCGAGTGGGGCGAGGCGGTCCGCGACCTGCTCTCCTGAGGAGCGGGTCCTGCGCACCGCGAGCTACACCGACGTGCGATCGGTTCGGTCGGCGCGAAGCGACGCGAACGCGGCTCGGACGACGAATGCCGACCACGCGAGCACGCCGAGGAGCTTGGCGCCGTCTTCCGCGATCACGGAGAGTCGGGTCGCCGGTTCGACGAGCACGTCGATGCCGGCTGATGCGCCGAGGCTCGCGAAGGCGACGATCAGGAGCGCCGGGTCGAGGCGATCGATGATCGTGACGCGGAAGCGAACGGCGAACGCGACGAATCCGACGGCGTAGGCCGCCGCGAGCACCGTGCCCGAGCCCGGACCGAACGCCGCGGTCTCGTGCAACAGGAGGAGATCGTCGAGCGCGAACACGAGGCTGAGCGCGAGGCCCCATGCGAGCGGGCGGCGGAACCCGGTGCTCGGTCGCGCGTGCGCCATCGCGGCGACGACCGTGCCGGCCGCCATCACGAGGACGACGATGCCGAGGTTCGAGACGATGCCGTATGCCGGACTGGAGTCTCCGTGCGCCGCTGCGACGGCCTGACTGTCGCGCAGGAGGTCGGTGGGCGTCATCCACGGCTGGGTGAGCACTGCCGCGACGGTGGCCGCGACGGCGGCGGTGATGCCGACGTGGATCCGGGCCGGTGTTCGTCGGAGTGCGTCGCCGACCTGCTGACGGGGCGTCGGACCGGGGCTCGGTCGTTCGCTGGTGCCGGTGGCGCTCGCACGCTGCTCGCCGGTCTCGCGGTCGGCGGTGGCGCTCGTGGTTCGCGGGTTCGTGATCGTCGTCCCTCCCTGCGCCACTGCGGCGCATCACGCGAGCGTAGGCGGGACGCGGAGAGGGCCCCAGTCCTTGACAGGCGGCCGGGGTTTCGCCATCGCGCGGGCGCGGGCGCGGGTGTCAGCCTGGCGGGTGGGTCCCCGGTCGGTCTCCGGCGGACGACGGGAGGCGTGCGAACCACGAGCTGCGGGCGTTCGTCGCCACGATGTCGACGAGCGCGTCGAGGTGCTCGAGTGCCGCGATGAGCAGCGCGCCGAGCGCGAACCGATCCGGGTCGTCGAGTTCGACCGTGAGGACCGTCGATGTCGGATCCCGCCCGAGCTCGCGAGGGTCGACGAGCCTCGGGTTCCGCGCACCGAGCTCGCCGAACGCGGCCTCCAGTTCGGTGCGGCGCAGCTCGAGCCGCTCGGCCACTGTGAGCCGCCGGAAGGTCGACTCCGACATGCGGCTCACGCCGATCCGGGATCGATCGGCCTGTTCCGCCGCCGAGATCTCGAGTTCGCCCGACGCCAGCAGCGCGTGGTGGCGCGCATTCGCGAGAGCGAGCCGTTGCTCCCGGTCCACCGCCCCTTCGTCGAGGAGCGCCTCGCGCCACACGGCGAACGCGTTCACGGCGTCCCGCACCACCACCCCGCGAGAGCGGCCGAGCACGTGCGCGAGGTCGCCGATCAGCCGGTGGGTCTCGGCGTCGACCTTGACGCTCGTGAAGCGGCTCATACTCGTCGCCGAACGGGGCTGTTGATGGTTTCGGTTGCCGACATGGTGGAAAGGTATTCGCGGTTCACCTTTCCCCATGGCCTGCGAGCAAGGCCGTCCGTCGGTGTGCGGCGAGGTACCGCGGTGGAGGACGGGTGCGCGGGCGTTCGGGTGCACGGAAGTGCGGGTTCACGGACGTGCGGGTTCACGTGGTGGGTCCGCGGGCGTGCTGGTTCAGGTGGGTGGGTCCGCGGGCGTGCGGGTTAGTGAGGGTGTGCGCGGGCGTGGTGGGCTCTGGAGGGGGGTGCGCGGCCGTTGGGGCTCGGGAGGGTGAATGCGCGGGCGCGCCGGCTCCGGAGGAGGGGTGCGCGGGAGCGCGGGCGTGCGGAATCAGGAGGGCGGGCCGGTGTCGACCTCGTCCTCGAGGAGTTCCTCGCGGATGCGGCGGAGGTCCTCGAGGAGCGAGCCCATCAGGATCCAGTGCTCGGACTTGGGGGCGGCGATCTGGAGCGGCGCGGTCAGCGCCGGGATGACCGAGGTCAACGGCTCGGGGTCGACTTCGGCGAGGTGGACCGCGAGGCGGATGTCGTGTGCGACGCGGTGCAGCTGCTCGGCGATCGCACGGACGGTCGGTTCGGTGGCAAGACCCTCGTCGTAGTGGTCGACGAAGGCCCGCGTCATCCCCCCGACCTGCGTCACGATCGGGCTCAGCCGGGCGAGCAGCCGTCGCTGCTCCGCGATGTCGCCGCGATGGGCGGAACGGCGGGGATTCAGCGTGAGCGACTCCTCGGCGTCCGCGATGGCCGCGCCCGCGGCGTCCCGCATGGGTCGCATCAGCCGCACCTCGAGCATGAGCTCCGTGAGATCGGCGGGGCGCTGCGGGGCGAGCAGGGCGCTCGCGAGGCGGTCGACGGATGCCGCGAGCTCGCTGCCCAGGCGAGCCAACTGCTCGCGCGCCGGGCCCGACAGCACCGGCGGCACGATGACCGCGTTCACCACGATGCCGATCGCGGCGCCGATCAGCGTCTCGAGCACGCGGTCGAGCGCGTACTCGGGCGACGTGCCGCCGAGTGCGAGCACCAGCATCGCGCTGATCGCCACCTGGTTCGCGGTCGGCGCCGTCATCCGCGCCGCCCACGCGGCGACGAGCGCCACCAGGATCGCGACGAGGATGACCCAGCTGGTCGGACCGAAGATCAGCCCGAGCGCCGACGCGATCACGACCCCGGCGATCACGCCGACACTGCGCTCCAGGGCCTTGCCGAGCGACTGGTTCACGCTCGGCTGGACGACGAGGAGCGCCGCGATCGCGGCGAACACCGGCAGCGGGCCCGGGATCAGCCACCCCGCGAGGAGCCACGCGGCGACGGTCGCCACCGCCGACTTCAGCACCTGCAGGATCGGCGCCCGCCTGGTGGCGCGGAACCGCTCGGAGAAGCGCATGAGGCCCACGCTATCGAGACCGTGCACCTCGGTGGTCGAGTAGCACCGCGGAGCGGAGCGTATCGAGACCGGCACCTCGGTGGTCGAGTAGCACCGCGGAGCGGCGCGTATCGAGACCAGGCAGCGCGAAGGCCCGCGACCCATCGGTCGCGGGCCCCGGATCCGTCGTTCAGCTCGCGGCGGCCGACTCGGTGCCGGTCGACTCGGCGGCGGCCGTGTCGCGCTTCGGCAGGCGCCATCCGGGCCGGACGAAGTGGCAGGTGTAGCCCCACGGGATGCGCTGCAGGTAGTCCTGGTGCTCGGGCTCGGCCTCCCAGAACGCGCCCGCGGGCGCGACCTCGGTGACGACCGGGCCGGGCCAGATGCCCGAGGCATCCACGTCGGCGATGGTGTCGACCGCGGTGTCGTACTGGGCGTCGCTGGTCGGGAAGATCGCCGAGCGGTAGCTCGTGCCGACGTCGTTGCCCTGGCGGTTCTTCGTCGTCGGGTCGTGCACCTGGAAGAAGAACTCGAGCAGGTCGCGGTAGGTCAGCTTCGACGGGTCGAAGACGACCTCGAGCGCCTCGGCATGCGAGCCGTGATTGCGGTAGGTCGCGTGCTCGACGTCGCCGCCGCTGTAGCCGACGCGGGTGTCGATCACGCCCGGGAGCTTCCGGACGAGGTCCTCCATGCCCCAGAAACAGCCGCCCGCGAGGACCGCGGTCTCGGCTCCGGGAACGGTGGTGATGGCGCCTGGGGTGGTCATGCGGTCTCCTCGGTGGTGGTGACGGATGCCGCGGCATCCGTGGTGGCGAACAGGTGGCGGTAGTCGCCGTAGCCCTCGGCCTCGAGGTCGTCGAGGTGGACGAAGCGAAGTGCGGCGGAGTTGATGCAGTAGCGGAGGCCTCCGGCATCCGTCGGCCCGTCGTCGAAGACGTGACCGAGGTGGCTGTCGGCGCCCGCCGAGCGGACCTCGACGCGCTTCATGAAGAACGAGCGGTCGACGTGCTCGGTGACGGCCGCCTGGTCGATCGGCCGGGTGAAGCTCGGCCAGCCCGAACGGCTGTCGTACTTGTGCACGCTCGCGAAGAGCGGCTGCCCCGAGACGACGTCGACGTAGAGGCCCGGCTCGTGGTTGTTCCAGTACTCGTTGCGGAACGCCGGCTCGGTCGCGTCGTCCTGGGTGACCTTGCGCTGCAAGGGGGTGAGGCGGTCGAGCGCCTCGGGAGTCCTGCGGTAGTCGTGTGACACGGTTGCTCCTTCTCCGGCGGCTCCGGCTGGGCCGCCCCGGACCAGTGACACCGGCTGGGCCGGTTACGTCTGCGTCCATGAGGAAGAACCGCTGAGGGGCGGCCGATGTTCCGCAGGATGCGCCCGCCCGCTGTGGGTTTGCTGTGAGCGTCGCGAGTGTCCCTCCCGGTGGTCGAGTAGCCGCGCAGCGGCGCCCGCTCCGGTGGTCGAGTAGCCGCGCAGCGGCGTATCGAGACCCACGCCCGTCGCCCGGTGGTGGGAGGATCGGCGCATGGCCGATCGACTCATGCTCCTCGACACCGCGTCGCTGTACTTCCGGGCGTTCTACGGCGTGCCCGACTCGCTGAAGCGCGCCGACGGGACATCCGTGAACGCGGTGCGCGGGCTGCTCGACATGATCGCGCGGCTGGTGGCCGAGTTCGAGCCGACGCACCTCGTCGCCTGCTGGGACGACGACTGGCGCCCGCACTGGCGGGTCGAGCTCATTCCGAGCTACAAGGCGCACCGCGTCGAGCTCGTCGTGCCGGCCGGGCCCGATATCGAGGAGGTGCCCGACCCGCTCGAGGCGCAGCTGCCGATGATCCGCGAGACGCTGGGCCTGCTCGGCATCCCGATCGTCGGCGTCGCGGCGCACGAGGCCGACGACGTCATCGGCACGCTCGCGACGCACGCGACGATGCCGGTCGACGTCGTCTCGGGCGACCGCGACCTGTTCCAGCTCGTCGACGACGACCGCGGCGTGCGCGTGATCTACACGGCGCGCGGCATGAACCGGCTCGAGCTCGTGACGAACGAATGGGTCGTCGCGAAGTACGGCATCGAGGCGTCGCAGTACGCGGACTTCGCGACGCTCCGCGGCGACTCGTCCGATGGGTTGCCCGGCGTCGCCGGGGTGGGCGAGAAGACCGCGGCGGGCCTGCTCGGCGACTTCGGCTCGCTCGATGCGATGCTCGCGGTGGCGTCGGGCGATCCGGATGCCGCGGCCGCGGCGCCCGCGACGATGTCGGCTTCGATGCGGGCGAAGCTCACGGGCGCGCACGACTACCTCGCCGTCGCCCCGACGGTCGTGAACGTGGTGCGCGACCTCGACCTGCCGTCGGTGGAGGAGCTCGGCGCACGGCTCGCGCCCGTCACGGGCGCGCGTCGCGAGACCCTCGAGGACCTCGCGGAGGAGTGGAACCTCGGCGGGTCGGTCACGCGGCTGCTCGCCTCGCTCGATCGCGCGCCGGCGGCGTAGCGTCAGCAGCCGGGGCCGTCGGGGACGGCCGTGCAGTCGCCCGTGACGAGCACCGTGTCGAACTCGCCGACGAGCACGCTCAGCCGCGGTGCGGGCAGGCTCAGCGTTCCGTCGATCCAGCGCCAGACGGACCCGTCGAATCGGTACTCGGCGACGTAGACGACGGTCGGGTCGACGGTGTAGCGGCCGGATGCCGCGTAGGTGTGGCTCGTCGGGGTCGCGGAGAACTCGGCGAGGCCGAGTTCGCTCCACGTGGCGCCGGGATCCGCGGCCTGGACGAACGCTCCGTCGGAGTGCGCCCACCGGTAGGCGACGGGGTGGAAGCGCACCTCGGCGGGGCGACCGAGCAGCGTGCCCGACCGGGTCTCGACGGATGCCTCGCCGATGAAGTTCGCCGGAAGGCCGACCACGGCCCAGCCCGCGGGCTGCATCTCGCCCGACGGCACGGTCGGCTGGAACGACGCGATGTCGCGGAGGGTCACGGTCGGCTCGCCAGGTGCGGGCGGTTCGGGCTCGGCACCCTCGAAGGCGCACGCCAAGGGGTTGCCGGTATTGCACACGTCGCTCACGGGTTCGGCGGGGCGGGCCGGTTCGGCGGTGCCGATGGTCTCGGCGTCGGGGGTGTAGCCGTCGGCGACGGAGTCGTCGGTGGTCTTGCCGGCTTCTGCCACCGATGAATAGTCCCCACGAAGCTCGACGGTGTCCGAGGTGGACGATCCGCTTACCTGGCAAAGTTGGGCCAACTGCATCGAAACAGTGCACGCGGAGGTCCCTGGAGCCATAGGCAAGGCGGAAATCGCGAGTGTGGTGCTCAACAGAAGTTGTCGCCAGACCACACTTCATTCCCGTCGACTAGGAGTGCATCGCCGTCCGCTGCGACCGCAGTGATTACGAGCGCGATGCGTGGTTCTCGATCTGAGGGGGTTACGTCCTCGTCGGCACTGTTGAGGAGCTTCACCGCGGAAACGTCTTGGCATCCATAGAAGGTGACGCGGTTCGAGGAGAATTCCGCAAGCTTCGCCGAGTCGATCGTCGAACTTCCCTCGGTACGCAGACCGGCGTCGCGAAACGCCGCAAAGTCATCCTCGCTGAAATCTGCAAATTCGGGGGTCGTAACCTCACGGATTCGGGCTGAATCGACGCCGACGTCAGCGGTAATGCTGTCGCTGACGGCGAGGTACTCCTCGTACGCCTCGACCGCCGCCGCGAGCGCCTCCTCGTCGGTCGCGAAGAGCGGGGTGTCCGCGGCATCCGTCGTCGGGGTGGGCGTCACCGGGGGCGGCGGCGCGGCGCACGCGGCGAGGACCAGCACCGCGCCGGTGAGGGCGAGCGCGGCGAGGCGGGGGAGGGCTCGGGGCATGCGGTCCAAGGTAGGGGATCAGCGCGAGCGGATCGGACGTCATCCACAGGTCGGTGCGCAGAATGGAAGGCGGCGGCATCCGTCGACGGAGGAGGAGCGGGATGAGCGAAGCGAACGGTATCGGCGACGGCGACCTGGCACGGCTTCGGCGGTGCGTCGAACTCGCACGGGCGGCGCGCGAGCGCGGCGACCATCCGTTCGGGTCGATCGTCGTCGCGGCCGACGGGCGCGTCGTCGAGGGCATGAACACCGTGGTGACGCGGCGCGATCCGACCGGCCACGCGGAGACGAACGTGGTGCGTGCGGCGGCCGAGGTCCTCGATGCGGACGAGCTCGCGAACGCGACGCTCTACACGAGCACCGAGCCGTGCGCCATGTGCTCGGGTGCGATCTACTGGAGCGGCATCCCGCGCGTCGTGTTCGCGCTGTCCGAGGCCGGGCTGCGCGAGATCGTCGCCGAGCAGGAGGGCGTGCCGACGCTCAGCCTGCCGTCACGCGAGGTGTTCGCACGCGGCGGGCGCCCCGTGACGGTCGACGGGCCCGCCGACCTGCCCGAGGCCGCCGCAGTCCACGACGGCTTCTGGGTCTGATCGTTCGGCCGACGCACTCAGCCGTGCCGGCCGCTCAGCCGAGCCGACCCACGACCACCCAGGCCCGCGCCCGCAGCATGATCGAGCCGTCGGGCCGGCATCCCCACGCCGTCGCCTCGCGCATCCCGTCGCGAACCGCGTCGCGCGAGGCATCCGTCGTCGACTGCAGGTAGGTCGGTGCCGGGCCCTGCCCGCCGAGGAACGGCTCCCACAGGTCGTCGAAGTCGGCGAAGACCATGCCGATCTCGATCGACTTCACGCGGACGGAATCGACGTCCATGCCGGGCGCGTCCGACCAGAGGTGGCGCAGCGGTTCGGGCCGGCAGAGCGGGAACCGGCGTGCCTCGTCGAATTCCGCGGCGTCCGCGTCGACGTCGGCGGCGACGTCCCAGAACGTGCGGAGCATCTGCATGCCCTCGGCGTAGTCCCAGACGTAGGCGGCCATCAGCGCGCCCGGTGCGGCGACGCGCGCGAACTCCGCGACGGCGGCAGCGGGATCCGGCACGAAGTTCAGCACGAGTCCGGAGACCACCGCATCGACTGAGTCGTCCGGCACCGGGAGATGCCCCGCGTCGCCGACGACGAAACTCGCCTCGTCATGCCCCGCGAACTCCGGTCGCGCACGCGCCAACGACAGGAACCCCTCCGAGGGGTCGACCCCGATGATCGAGGCCGGCGCCCACCGTTCGACGACGGCGCTCGTGAGGGCGCCCGTGCCGCAGCCGACGTCGAGCCAGCGGATGTCTCGTTCCGCATCGAGCACGTCGACGAACTTCGCGGCGACGAGCCGACTCCATCGGCCGACGTACCGTTCGTACGGCTCGCCGCTCTGCCAGACATCGGCACCTGCCATGTACCTGTTTCTACGCCCGTCGCGGCCGCGAGGCAACGGTGATCGGCTCAGGGCGAGCCCTGTGCCGCCGGCGCGGGCCCGGGGTTACGCTCGCCGGATGGACCCGAACCACCGCCGACGCAGGCGCCTCGGAAGCGCCGGACCGATCCTCGCGGCCGCAGCCATCGCCGCCCTCGCGGGCTGCGCGCCCGGCGGCCCGGTCGCGCCCGCCACGAGCGAGCCGCCCGCGGCGACCACCGCGTCGCCGACGCCGACGGCGAGCGAGATGCCCCCGGCATCCGACGAGCCGATCGCGGCCGACGCCGACCGGCCGCTCGAACCCATCGACGCCTACGCGCTGTGCCGCGCGCAGACCTACGCGTACTACCCGGGCGACTTCGCGCTCGTCGAGTACGCGCCGTTCGCCGACGCGACCGTGCTGCTCCGCGACGACGGCTTCTGGTTCGTCTACATCGAGGTCGACGACGGCAACCGCACGCCCGACCTCGTCGATTCCGGCGCGAGCAACTGCATCGTCGGCGGCACGATCGGCGAGCCGCAGTGGGAGCTCTTCGGGGTCGTGACCCGCGGGCAGGACGTCATCGACGACTACAACGCGCCGCTCGCGACGCCCTGATCAAGGGCAGAGCGGATGCCGCGGCTCAGGTGGGAACGCCGGGCGCCGGCTCGGTCGTGCCGAGCCAGTACGACGGCGCGGGCAGCTGCACCCCTCCGCTCGCCGCGACGATCACGATGAACGCGTAGATCGCGACGCCGATCGCGAGCGCGCCGAGCACGGTCGCGAGCGGCACCGCCCACGAGACGCGCACGCCGGCGCGGCGGTAGCGCGACGGCGCCATCCAGGCGACCCACATCGCGGCCGCCCCGAACCCGGCGATCCACACCGTGCGCAGCGCCTCGCCCTCGAGCGGCGCGAACAGCGCGATGCCGAGCGCGCCGGCACCGAGCAGGACCGCGCTCCACGCGAACAGCCGTCCCATGCCGAGCCCGCCGACGTCGTACTGGTCGCCGAACCACGGCGCGGGCGGCTGCCCGGTGGGCCCGTCGGCCCGGCCGTCGGTCGGGCCCTCGCCCGGTCCGCCGACCGGGCCGTCGCGGCGCTCGCGGTCGTCGGGATCGTGCGCGGGATCGCTCATGCGTCGATCGTACGGGCGACGGATGCCGCGGCATCCGCCGCAGTCGACCCGCCAGCCCCCCGACCCGCCGTGTGGCCCGTTCGCGGGATGGCGCGCCCCGCGCGCCGACGGTGAGGATGGACGGGCAGGGTCGGCCCTGCGTCGCCGAGGGGGAACGGAGACCGGGCCATGGGTAGACCCGTCCGATTCGCGGCCGCGATCGCCGCGGCATCCGTCGTCGCCCTGCTCGTCGGCTGCACCGTCGGGGGCGAGCCGTCCGCGCAGCCGAGTCCGACGCCGGCCGAGGAACCGGGCGGCGGGGCCGGAGGCGGCGCGCCCTCCACGATCGACCCCGAGGTGCAGGCGCTGCTCGACGAGGCCGCCGCGGCGCAGGTCGAGGCCCACGCGCTCGGGTCGCTCCTCGGCGAGATCCGGATCGACGACGACGTGGTCGCGCAGGTCGCGCTCGGCGAGGCGGTCGGCGGCGAACCGGTGGCGATCGACGGACGGTTCCGCAACGGCGCCGTCGCGATCACCTACGTGAGCGTCGTGATGCTGCGGCTCGCCGAGCAGGGCGTGCTCGACCTGGACGAACCGATCGCACGGTGGCTCCCCGACCTGCGCGACGCCGACACGGTGACGCCGCGCATGCTCGCGAACATGACCGCGGGCTATCACGACTACGTGGGCGACCCTGCGTTCGAGGATGCGCTCGCCGCCGACCCGTTCCGCGAGTGGACGAACGAGGACCTCATCGAGGTGAGCCTCTCCGAGCCGCGGCTGTTCCCCGCCGGCGAGAACTGGGACTACTCGCACGCCGACTACGTGGTGCTCGGCGAGGTGCTCGAGGCCGCGTCGGGCGAGCCCCTGGCGGAGCTCATCGCACGCGAGATCCTCGACCCGCTCGGGCTGGAGCGAACCGTCGCGTCGGAGGAGCCGTCGATCCCGGCGCCCGTCGTGCACGCCTTCACCGCCGAGCGCGGCGTCTGGGAGGACTCGACGTACTGGAACCCGTCGTGGACCCTGCCGGAGGGCGCCGTGCAGACGAGCTCGATCGGCGACATCGCCGCGAGCTTCGACGCGATCGTCGGTCGGGGCGAGCTGCTCGACGCCGACTCGTACGACGCGCTCATCGCCCCCGACCTCGTCGGGTTCGGCGAGCCCCTCGACGGATGCCGCGCCTGCATGACCCTCGTCCCGGAGTTCTCGTACGGGCTCGGCACCTTCCTCAGCCTCGACTGGGTCATGCAGACGCCGCTCTTCGGCGGGTACGCCTCGGCGGTCGCGACGCTGCCCGCGGAACGCACCGAGGACGGGCGGTCGGTCACGATCGCCGTCGCGGTCACCTACACCGAGGACTCGTTCGAGGAGTGGGACGGCGCGCTCGTCAACTGGGGCGAAGACCTGGTGCGCCGGCTCACCGCCGACCTCGTGCCGGAGAGTCCGGCGGCGCAGCCGCGCGGCTGAGGACCGAGCACCTCGCGGCGGGGTGTCGATCGGCGGCCGGCTCGATCGTCATCATGTCGACGGGCCGGATCGGCCCGGTACAGTGACCGCTGATGGCCGGAGGGAGACCGCCATGCGCTACACCCTGCTGATGCACTACCCCGAGGTGGCCGACGAACTCGACCCCGCGATCATCGAGGAGGCGCAGCGCGCCTTCGCGAGCTACACCGAGACCCTCGAGGCCGCGGGCGTGCTCGTCTCCGCAGAGGTGCTGCAGCCGTCGACGAACACGACGACGCTGCGCCTGGAGGACGGCGCACTGCAGGTGCAGGACGGCCCGTTCGCCGACACGAAGGACCAACTCGGCGGCACGCTCGTGCTCGACGTGGCCGACCTCGACGCCGCGATCGAGTGGGCGCGCCAGGCACCGCCGCTCGCGTGGGGCGCGATCGAGGTGCGACCGGGCGCCGTGTACACCGTCGCGGGCGCGTGGACGCCGAACGGCTGACCGCCCCGGACCGGGACGCGCGCGCCGCTGCGGCACGGACCGCGGCGGCGCGCGCGGCGCGGGAGTCGTACGGTCGGCTCGTCGCGCTGCTCGCGGCATCCACCGGCGACCTCGCGCTCGCCGAGGACGCGCTCGCCGACGCCTTCGAACGCGCGCTGCGCTCGTGGCCGGAGACCGGCGTCCCCGCCAACCCCGACGGATGGTTGCTCACCGTGGCCAGGAACCGCGAACGCGACGGGTGGAAGTCCGCCGCCCGCCGTCGCGCCGCGCCGCTTCCGTCGGACGACGAGCCCGGTTCGCCTGCCGCGGGCTCGTCGTCGGGGGCGGCCCGCCCCGAGGCATCCGCCCTCGCCCACGACCCGCTCGCCGATGTCGACCCCGATCGCATCCCGGACCGCCGGCTCGAGCTGCTCTTCACGTGCGCGCATCCGGCGATTGACGCGTCGGTGCGCACGCCGCTCATGCTCCAGGCCGTGCTGGGCTTCGAGGCGGCCGACGTCGCCCGCGCGTTCGCGGTGCCGCCCACGACGATGGCGCAGCGGCTCGTGCGCGCGAAGCGCCGAATCCGCGACGCGCGCATCCCGTTCGCCGTGCCCGATCGGCACTCGATGCCCGAGCGGCTGCCGCCCGTGCTCGAGGCGATCTACGGGTGCGCGGCGCTCGACTGGCGCGGCGGCGCCGCCGATCTCGCCGGCGAGGCGCAGTACCTCGCGGTGGTGCTCGCGGGACTCCTCGAGCACGAGCCCGAGCCGTGGGCGCTCGCTGCGCTCACGACGCTCACGCTCGCGCGTCGCGGGCCGGATACCGCGGGGTTCGTGCCGCTCGACGAGCAGGACCCGTCGACGTGGGACGCCGCCTCGATCGACGAGGGCGACGCGTACCTGCGACGGTCGGCCCGCGAGCGAGGACGGCTCGCGACCCCCGGACGGTTCGAACTGGAGGCGGCCATCCAGTCCGTGCACTGCGCGCGGCGGCGCACCGGCGCGACCGACTGGGCGGCGCTGCGCACGCTGTACGACGCGCTGCTCGCCACGTCGCCGAGCCTCGGCGCGGAGGTGGCGCGTGCGGTCGTCGTCGGTCGCCTCGAGGGGCCCGCCGCCGGGCTCGCGGCGCTGCCGGCCGACGCCTCCGGCTTCCAGCCGTGGTGGGCGGCCCGGGCGGACCTGCTCGCCGGTCTCGGGCGTCGGCGCGAGGCCGCCGACGCGTTCCGCCGGGCCGCCGGGCTCGCGGCCGACGAGGCGGTGCGCGAGTACCTCGTCGCGCGCGCCGTGCGGGTCGACGTCGCGGGCGACGCGGCGCGCGAGGACGAGCGGGATGACGCGAGCGACGACATCGGCGAGGAGACGCAACCCGGGTGACGCCTCGTGTGTCCCGCGGCAGGATGGTCGGGGACGACGACCACGAGGAGGGGCATCCATGCCGAAGCGGATCTGCGTCACGGGCGCGTCAGGGCTTGCGGGGAGGGCCGTCGTGCTCGACCTGCTCGACCACGGCTACGAGGTGCTCGCGACCGACGTCACGCCGCCGTCGCCGAAGCTCCCGCCGCGCTGGTCGCGGCCCGACCTCGTGTACACGCAGGCCGACCTCACCGATTTCGGCGACGCGGTCGAGGTGCTGCAGGACGTGGACGCGGTCGCGCACCTCGCGGCGATCCCGGCGCCGACGATCTTCACGCCCGCCCGCACACTGAACGTGAACAATGCGATCAACTCGAACGTGTTCCTCGCGGCCGCGAAGGTGGGCCTCGAGAAGGTCGTGTGGGCGTCGAGCGAGACGACCCTCGGGCTCGACTTCGGCCCCGACGGGCTGCCCGACTACCTGCCGCTCGACGAGGGCCACTACCCGAAGCCGAACTCGACGTACTCGCTGTCGAAGGTGCTCGGCGAGACCATGGCCGAGCACGTCTCCGACTGGACGGGCATCCCGTTCGTCGCCCTGCGCTTCTCGAACGTGATCGACCCCGACCGCTACGACGAGTTCCCGGCCTTCGAGGACGACCCGCGCTCGCGGCTGTTCAACGCGTTCGGCTACATCGACGTGCGGGATGCCGCGCAGTCCGTGCGCCGCTCCCTCGAGGCCGACGTGCAGGGCGCCCGCGCCTACGTGATCGCGAACGCCGACACGGTGATGCACCGGCCGACGCGCGACCTCGTCGAGGAGTTCTTCCCCGGCGTCTCGCTGAAGCGCGAGTTCTCGGGCACCGAGTCGCTCTTCTCGATCGAGCGGGCGCGCGACGAGCTCGGCTTCGAACCCGAGCACGGCTGGCGCGAGGGGCGCTCGTGACGGCGCGCTCGGTCGGCTGCGAGATCCGGCTCCAGATCGACGCCCCCGCCCGGCTGGCGTTCCAGGTGGCCGTCGCGGGCGGTGCCGACGCGACCGAGCGCCTCGAGTTCCGTGCCGACGGTCGCCCGATCGAGGCGACCGAGCTGACGGATGCCGCGGGCAACCGCCTGCACGTCGTCGACGCGCCGTCCGGATCGCTCGAGTGCTCGTACGCGGCCGAGGTCCCGGGGCGCGCGGCCGAGGCATCCGTCGACCCGGTCGACCTGCTCACGTACCTGCGGCCGAGCCGCTACGCCGAGTCGGACCGGCTCGCGGCGACCGCGGCCGCCGAGTTCGTCGGCATCGAGGGCGCCGATCGACTGGCGGCCGTCTCGTCGTGGGTCGGCACCCGGCTGACGTACGTGCCCGGCTCGAGCAGTCCGACGGATGGCGCGGTGCAGACGCTGCTCGCCCGCCAGGGCGTGTGCCGCGACTACGCCCACCTCGTGGTCGCGCTGCTCCGCGCGCTCGACGTGCCGGCACGGCTCGTCGCGGTGTACGCGCCGGGGCTCGACCCGATGGACTTCCACGCCGTCGCCGAGGCCTGGGTCGACGGCGCGTGGCACGTCGTCGATGCGACGACGCTCGCGCCGCGCGACACGATGGTGCGCATCTCGACCGGACGCGATGCGGCCGACACCGCGTTCCTCTCGGCGTACGGCGGGGTGGTCCGGCTCGACTCGGTGGAGGTCACGGCCGTGGCCGACGAGCTGGCCGACGACGACGTGCGCCGGCTCGTGCGGCTCGGCTGACTGCCCGCCCGACGCCGGCCCGACACCCGCCCGACGCCCAACCGACGCGGCCCGTGCGTTCCGGCGACCGCGGTCTCGGCGCCGCCGGGTCAGCGGAGGCCGGTCGCGGTCGGCATGAGCAGCGCCGGCAGCACCGAGATACCGACGATCGCGAGCGCGCCGATCCCGAGCCAGATCGCCGCGATCGCCGCGGTGGACGGGCGCTCGCCCGCACGCCGGGCGCGGCTGCGCGCCACGAGCCCGAGCGTCGAGGTGAAGACCGCGAGCGCCGCGAGCAGCGCGGAGCCGAGCGACTCGCGATAGGGCGTCGCGAACGCGAGGATCACCGTAGCGATGCCGATCACGAGCGCGACCGAACCGAGTCCGCGGCCGGATGACGCCGAGGCGTCGCCGACGCGCAGGCGCTCCTCGCGCGGCTCGTGCGACTCGGCTGCCGACATGTGCTCTTCCCCCGGATGTTCGCGTGACGATGCCGCGAGCCGAGAGATCCGGCACGTCGTCGTCCCAGCTCGCGGTGATGCTCCAGACATCCTCCCGCGGGGTTCGCGCGCATGACGCCGATTCGGGGGTCGTCGGGGTCTCGATCAGGTTACGTCGGTCTCGATCCGGTCACGACGGTCTCGGCGGCGTCACGATCCGAGCCCCGTCTCCGGTTCAGGGGACGCTCAGCCACGAGTAATCGACAGGTGTAGATTAGAACTGAACCCGGAGCCATCCGACCCCGGGCCCGAACGGCAACGAACGCCGCAGGGCCGACGCCCGCGGCGAGACAAGGAGCGTCAGCAATGGCACGCGTCAGCGGCAAGGTCGCACTCATCAGCGGTGGAGCACGGGGCATGGGCGCCTCGCACGCCCGCCTCCTCGTCGAGGAGGGCGCCAAGGTCGTCATCGGCGACCTGCTCGACGACGAGGGCGCCGCGCTCGCCGCCGAGCTCGGCGAGGCGAACGCCAGGTACGTCCACCTCGACGTGACCGACTACGCCCAGTGGGAGGCCGCCGTCCAGGTCGCCACCGAGGCGTTCGGTCGCCTCGACGTCGTCGTGAACAACGCGGGTATCGCGAACTTCGGCCCGATCGAGGACTACACGCTCGAGGCGTGGGACACGATCCTGAAGATCAACCTCACGGGCGTCTTCTACGGCATCAAGGCCGCGATCCCCGCACTGAAGGAGTCCGGTGCGGGCTCCATCATCAACATCTCCTCGACCGCCGGCCTCCAGGGCTACGAGGCGCTGCCCGGCTACAACGCCGCGAAGTTCGGCGTCCGCGGCCTCACCAAGAACGCGGCCCTCGATCTCGGGCGGTACAACATCCGCGTGAACTCGGTGCACCCGGGCGTCATCCGCACGCCCATGACCGAGGCGCTCGACACCCCGCAGAACCACGTCGCGCTGCACCGCGTCGGCGAGCCGATCGAGCTGTCGAACCTCATCCTGTTCCTCGCGAGCGACGAGTCGAGCTTCTCGACCGGCGCCGAGTTCGTCGCCGACGGCGGCGAGACCGCGGGCCTCGCGCACTACGAGAGCTGAATCGGCTCCCGAGATGCGAACCGGTGGGCGGATGCCGCGGCCGCGCGCCGCGGCATCCGCCCGCCGCCAACGAGGCCGATCGCGCGACGACCCGCCTCCGCGATCAGTCGCGGACGAGCCCCAGGTCGACGAGGCTCCGCGCCGAGGCGAGCACCGACTCGTCGCGGTCGCGCGGCACCCAGCCGAGGAGCAGCGTCGCCTTCTCGTGCGACGCGTCCCCACGGCGACCGAGCTCCTGCGACATGAGCCGGAGGTCGCGGCTGAACGGCGCGCCGGCCCGCACGACCCAGTCCGGGATCACCCGCGTCGGCACGTGCCTCGCGCGCTCGCCGAGGCCGGCGCGGAGCAGCCGCGCCAGCTCGAGGTAGGTGATCGCGTCGCCCGACACGGCGAGGAACCGCTCGCCCGCGGCATCCGGATGGCGCATCGCGCGCACGTGCAGGTCGGCGACGTCGCGGACGTCGACCGCGCCGACCGAACCGTTCGGCACGACGGGGAAGGCGCCGTTCAGCAGCTGCCGGAGCAGCTCGAGCGACGACGACAGGTCGGCGCCCAGCGCGGGCCCGAAGATGCCGACGGGATTGATCGTCGCGAGCTCCAGACTCCCGCCCTCGCGGGCGATGAAGTCCCACGCCGCGCGCTCGGCGAGCGTCTTCGACTTGGCGTACGGCGTCACGCCGGGGCCGTCGGGGTCCGTCCAGTCCTCCTCGGTGTACCGCCGGCCCGGGTTCGGGCGGCCGTAGCCGATCGCCGCGAACGACGAGGTCTGCACGACGCGGCGCACGCCCGCGTCGTGTGCGGCGCGGAGCACCCGCAGGGCGCCGTCGCGCGCGGGCACGATGAGCTCGTCCTCGTCCTTCGGCTGCCGCGTGGGGAACGGCGACGCCACGTGCAGCACGTGCGTGGCACCCGCGACCGCCTCGGTCCACCCGGCGTCGTGCAGCAAGTCGGCGGCGACGACCTCGACCCCGCTCGGGTCGGCTCCCGAGCTCCGGACGAGGTCGCGCACCTCGTCGGCACGCGCGAGGTCGCGCACCGTGGTGCGCACGCGCACTCCGTCGCCGAGCAGCCGGATGATGCAGCTGATCCCGACGAAGCCCGTGCCGCCGGTGACCAGGACCAGTTCGTCGTCCACGATCGCCTCCCGACTCGGACCCTACCCCGGCCGGCCGGGCGTCGGGCGGGTGCGGCCGGGGCATCGCACGCACCGCGATCGCTAGGGTGACGGCATGAGCGAAGCGGATGCCACGACCTCGCCGGTCGCGTCGCCTTCGACTCCGACGTCTGCGGTCGCGTCGCCCGCCGACGACCCCCGCCACCGCCGCACGCGTGTCGCGCTCAGCGCCGCGCTGCTCCGCCTGCTCGAACGCGAACCGCTCGATGCGATCTCGGTCGCCGCGCTCTGCCGCGAGGCGGCCGTGCATCGCACGACCTTCTACGCGCACGCGTCGAGCGTGCACGACTTCGCGCTCGACGTGTTCACGCAGGACCTCGACCGGCTGACGGCCGTCGCGGTCGAGCCCGAGGCGGAGAGCCCCGAGCACGTCGCGGAGCGCTACGTCGCCTCGCTCATCGCCGTGCTCGAGCACGTCGCCGACGATCGAGCCGGGTACCGCGCGCTGTTCGGCTCGACGAGCCGGGGCGTGTTCCGCTCGGCGCTCGACGCGCGCATGCGGCACCGCGCGCGCCTGGCCCTCGAGGTGTGGCGGGCGCAGGGCGTGCCCGGCGCCCCGCGCGACGAGGTCGCGATCGCCGAGGCTGCGGCGTTCATCGCGGGCGGCCTCGTGGGCGCGCTTGAGACGTGGGCGCTCGGCGACGAGACCGATGCCGAGGCATCCGCCGCTCGGCTCGCGACGCTCATGCCGTCGTGGTGGCCCCGCCCCACCTGACCGCGGCCCAGCGGTCGATGAGGATCGGGATCGCGGTCCGCACCCAGAACGACGGCAGCACGCGGCCGTCGCTGATGCCGCTGCCGGTCACGAATGCGGCGACGCGCAGCGGCTCGTCGGTGTCGGTGAGCGCCTGACCGGTCAGCCGGGCGAACTCGCGCTGGACGGTGCTGCGCACGTCCCAGAACCCTTCCGGGAACGGCTCGCCGGCGAGCGCGTCGCGCATCGCGTCCCACAGGTGCGGGTCGCCGCGCAGGCCCCACTGCACGAGGCCGCGTGAGAAGAGCGAGGCGAAGTCGGGGACGGATGCCTCGGGGTCGGCCGGGGTGGACATGCGCCCACGCTACGCGCGGCACGGTGGGGCCGCGACGGCGCGGAGGTGCGAGATCCTTGCGATCAGTGGCATCCTTGCCAATGCGCGCCGGCCGCGCGCGCGGCCGGTCGAGAGAGGGGCAGCGGATGGCACGCAGGAACCACCGGGTCGCCGTGCTCGTGCTCGAGGGCGCCAAGCCGCTCGACGTCGGGATCCCGGCGCAGACGTTCACGACCCGCGCGAGCATGCCGTACGAGGTGCGCGTGTGCGGCGCGCAGCCCGGGCCGGTCGCCGGCGGCGACGGGCTCTCGTACCACGTGGCCGACGGGCTCGAGGCGTTCGAGTGGGCGGAGACGATCTTCATCCCGGGCTATCGGCACCCCGACCGCGAGGACCCGCCCGCCGCGGTCGTCGATGCGCTGCGGGCGGCGCACGCGCGCGGAGCGCGGCTCGCCGCGATCTCGACGGGAGCGTTCGCGCTCGCCGCGACCGGGCTGCTCGACGGGCGCCGGGCCACGACGCACTGGCACTACACGCGTGCGTTGCAGGCGCGGCATCCGCTCGTCAGGGTCGACGAGAACGTGCTGTTCGTCGACGAGGGCCAGGTGCTGACGTCGGCGGGCGCGGCATCCGGCATCGACCTCTGCCTGCACCTCGTGCGGCGCGACCACGGGGTCGCAGTATCGAACCACGCCGCACGGCGGCTCGTCGCGGCGCCCTACCGCAGCGGCGGCCAGGCGCAGTACGTGCCGCGCGCGCTGCCCGAGCCGCTCGGCGAGGTGTTCGCGGCGACCCGCCAGTGGGCGATGGAGCACGTGCAGGATCCGCTGACGCTCGCGGACCTCGCGCGGAATGCGAACGTGTCGCCGCGTACCTTCTCGCGGCGCTTCGTCGAGGACACCGGCTACACGCCCATGCAGTGGATCCTGCGCGCGCGCATCGACCTGGCGCGCGAGCTGCTCGAGCGCACCGACCTCGGCGTCGAGCAGGTCGCCGATCGAGTGGGCCTCGGCACCGGCGCGAACCTGCGGCTGCACTTCCACCGCATCCTCGGCACGTCGCCGAGCGAGTACCGACACACCTTCGCCGCCTGAATCCCTTTCTCAGGAGGTTGTGGGCGTGTCGCGGGAATCGGCGGCGTGTCTTCCTGAGAAGCGCGCGACGTCACGCGCGTGTCCTGAGAAGAGCACCGGTGCCCGGTGCCCGTGCCGGAGGGGTGCGGGCGGGCCGGTCAGCGGATGCTTCGCCCTGCGGGCGCGCGGGTGCCCGCGCGGTCGTCGGCGGTGAGGCGGATGCCGCCGGTCGCCGTGCGGATCGGGGCCGTCGACGTCGTCCGGATCGGCGAGGTGCGTGTGGCCTCGCGCGCGAACGCCGCGCGGCGGCGGGCCGTGAGCCTCGCCGGGATGCTCGCGATCGCGTCGGAGATGCGCGCGATGAGGATGCCGATCACGGCGCCGAGCGAGTTCGCGACGAGGTCGCGCGGGTCGGAGATCCGGTCGGCCATCGGGATCTGGGCGACCTCGATGAGCAGCGCGAACCCCGCGCTCATCACGGCCGGCACGATCGCCGGCGCGCCGCGGACGGCGAAGGCGAGCAGCGCGCCGAACGGCACGAAGAGCAGCACGTTGAGCTCGAACTCGGTCTGCGAGCCGATCGTCCACGTGTCGGAGTCGAACCAGATGCTCGGGTCGAGCACGCCGCCGGGCGCCTGGTTGCCGGAGACCGCACCCGGTGCGGGGCCCAGCGTCACCCAGAGCATCACGACGGCGTACGCGAAGAGCAGTACGGCGGCGGTACGGGAGGGACGCATCTCCCGATCGTCGCGACCCGACCTTTGTCCTTCCTGTGTGCGGGGTGGGAGCTCGGGACGAGTCGACGCTCGCAACGGGGGGCGAGGTGCGGGCACGGTTGGCGAGATCCTTTCGCATGCTGTCGCTCCGGCCACTACCGAGGCATCCGTCTCACCATGATGCTGGAACGCGCAACAGAGGAAAGGACCCCTGACGTCATGACCCGCATCGCCGTCAACGGATTCGGCCGCATCGGCCGCAACGTCGTGCGCGCACTCATCGAGCGCGACGCCGACTTCGAACTGGTCGCCGTGAACGACCTCACGGAGCCCGCGGCGCTCGCTCGCCTGCTGAAGTACGACACGGTCGGCGGCCGCTTCGGTCGCCCCGTCGAGGTCGACGGCGACGTCCTCGTCATCGACGGTCGCCGCGTGAAGGTGCTCGCCGAGCGCGACCCCGCGAAGCTGCCCTGGGGCGAGCTCGGCGTCGACATCGTGCTCGAGTCGACCGGCCGCTTCACCGACGCCGAGGCCGCCAAGGCGCACCTCGAGGCGGGCGCGAAGAAGGTGCTCGTGAGCGCTCCGTCGAAGGGCGCGGATGTCACGCTCGCCTACGGCGTGAACACGGATGCCTACGACCCCGCGTCGCACACGATCGTCTCGAACGCGTCGTGCACCACCAACGCGCTCGCCCCGATCGCGAAGGTCCTCGACGACCTCGCCGGCATCGAGCACGGCTTCATGACCACGGTGCACGCCTACACGCAGGACCAGAACCTGCAGGATGCCCCGCACTCCGACGCGCGCCGCGCCCGCGCCGCCGCCGAGAACATCGTGCCGAGCTCGACCGGCGCCGCGAAGGCGATCGGCCTCGTGCTGCCGAACCTCGACGGCAAGCTGAACGGCGACGCCATGCGCGTGCCCGTGCCGGTCGGCTCGATCGTCGAGCTCAACACGACCGTCTCGAAGGACGTCACGCTCGACGAGGTGCTCGCCGCGTTCCGTGCCGCCGCCGACGGTCCCCTGAAGGGCGTGCTCGAGTACTCCGAGGAGCCGCTCGTCTCGAGCGACATCGTCGGCAACCCGCACTCGTCGATCTTCGACGCCGCGCTCACCCGCGTCGACGGGAAGCACGTCAAGGTCGTCGCCTGGTACGACAACGAGTGGGGCTTCTCGAACCGCGTGATCGACTCGCTCGGGCTGCTCGCCGCGGCCTGAGCGCCGTCCGGCCGCCGGCCCCTCCGGGTTGATCGCGGTCGCACCGACTCCGGTCGGCCCGGGGGGCGGTACCCGGGTCGACCGGCCCCGACATCGCGTCGGCGGGGGAGTGGAGCCCCCGCCGACGCGATTCGCGTCTCCGGCATCGCGGGTGCGCCCGCGTTGCGGCGTCCGCGAGCTACGCCGAGCGCGAGTAGGGGGCTTCCGGGGGCAGCTTCTCGCCCGCTGCGCGGAGGATCGGTCGCGGCATCCGCTCGGCGTTCGCATCGAGGAAGGCCACGAGGCCGTCGGGGTCGACCGCTCCGACGTGCCGCAGCGCGATGCCGACGGGCTTCGAGACGACCGGGTCGGGGTCCTCGAGGAGCAGGCCGGCCAAGCGGAACAGGTCGGCTCTGGCATCCGCGTCGCCCCGTCGCAGGAACCCGAGCGGCGCGGTCATCGCCGTGCGGCGACGGAGCGGGTCGGATGACGCGGCCAGCTCGAACAGCGGCGCTCGCGATCGGGTCGCGAGGTACTCTCCGATGACGCGCGGGGCCGCGCGATCGACCATGTCCCAGGTGTCGATGCGGTCGTGACGGCGGAGGTACAGGTCGTACCGGTCGCGGCGGACGCTGTCGTCGCGCGACCCGCGCACGGCGAAGTCCATGACGCAGAACGCCGCGAGCCTCGGCTCGTACTCGGACTCGTCGAGGAGAAGCTCGAGCTCGTCGATCGGCATCGCCGCATACCGCTTCGTGATGTCGAAGAGCGTGCCCATCCGCACGCCGAGGACGCTCGCCGTGCCGTGGTAGTGCTGCTGCGGGTGCTCGTCCGGGCGCGCCGCGTCGCGGAGGTCGACCAGCAGCGCGGCGGCGGTCGGGGTGGGAGTGGCGGCCATGGCCCCACGCTAGGTCCCCGCGGCGACATCTGCGAGAGGTGGAATGCGACGGTCCCGGGCTCGGCGCTGCGAAACTGAGTAATTCTCGCGAAACTCGTCGCACGAGCGCTCGACGACGTAGCCTGAACGAAGGGTACGGGCCGAGTCGACACCGCCCCTGCCGCCCTCTCGGTCCTCCGGAAACCGCGACGCTGAGCGCGCGGGAGAGGAGGCCATCATGACCGACCATGCGATCGCCGCCCGAGCGCGACCGTCGCCGCCGAACAGCGACTTCACCGACCTGGCCCGCATGGTCAGGGCCGCGGGTCTCATGCGACGGCGCTACGGCTACTACTGGACGAAGCTCGTCGCCCTTCCCCTGCTCCTCGCCGGTGGGATCGCCCTGTTCGTGTGGATCGGCGACAGCTGGTGGCAGATGTTCACGGCCGCGGGCTTCGCGGTGGTGTTCACCCAGATCGCATTCCTCGGCCACGACGCGGCGCACCGGCAGATCTTCCGGTCGGGTCGCTGGAACGACTGGATCAGCCTGGTGCTCGGCGACCTCATCATCGGCATGAGCTACGGCTGGTGGCAGCACAAGCACACCCGGCACCACGCCAACCCGAACCGGGTCGGTGCCGACCCGGACCTCGAGCTGCCGGTGATCGCCGTCACGCCGGAGCGCGCGCGGCGGAGCCGATCGGCGCTCGTGCGTTGGATCATGGCGCACCAAGGCGCATTCTTCTTCCCGATCCTGCTCGCCGAGGGCATCTCGCTGCATGCCTCGAGCGTGCGGCGGGTGGTCGTGCGGGAGCGCGTGGCACGACGCCCGATCGAGATCGCGTTCCTGGCGATCCGTCTCGTCGGCTTCCTGGCGCTCGTCTTCGTCGTGCTCTCACCCGACAAGGCCGCGGTCTTCCTCGCCATCGAGCTCGGCCTGTTCGGGTTCTACATGGGCGCGTCGTTCGCGCCGAACCACAAGGGAATGCCGATCGTGCCGAAGGGCGCGAGGATCGATTTCCTCCGCCGCCAGGTGCTGATGAGCCGTGACATTCGCGGCAACCGAGTGCTCGACACCGTCATGGGCGGGCTGAACTACCAGATCGAGCATCACCTCTTCCCGTCGATGCCGAGGCCGCACCTTCGCGCCGCGGCGGCGATCATCGCCGCGTACTGCGGTGAGCGCGGCGTCGCCTACACCCGGACCGGCCTCTGGGAGAGCTACGCGATCGTCGTGACCCACATCAACCGCGTGGGCCTCGGCGAAGAGCGCGACCCGTTCGATTGCCCGCTCGTGCAGCAGCGAGCCTGCCTGACGGCCGAGCCGTCATCGCCGCTCGGCGGTGCGCCGAAGGCCTGAGCCCGCCTCGATCACGTGTAGTGCGAGACCCGCGGCGAGAAGTCGATCTGCGTCGCCTCGTCCAGCACGTGGCTCGCCCGCTCGGCCGCGCGTGTGGCGAGCTCGGCGGCATCCCGTGCCTGGGCCGACCTCGTGACGGCGACGCGCTTGCCGATGTCCTCGAGGATGAGTCCGATGGTGCGTGCGAGTCCGACCTTCAGCTCGTGGAGGTTGGTGTTCGCGATCACGAGCCGACGATCCGCGGTGGTGAGCGTGACGCGCGGGTACCCGGCATCGGCGAGCTGCCGCTCGACGGCGGGATCGCCGAGCAGCGCGAGCTCCTGTGGGAGCGGCCTGCGTGTGAAGACGGCCATGACGCTGTAGCGTTCGGGTGCCTCGACCGTGCCGAGCGATGACGGAAGCTGGTCGATCAGGATGCGGTCGACCGCGAACGGCTCGAACCGGCCGGGCCCGTGGTCGTCGCCGGCCGGAGGCGGAGTGGGATGGTGCGACGATGCGTCGTCTGTGCTCATCTCCGGAGCGTAGGCCCGCGAGATGTGCGCCCTCACAGCTTCGCCGGGATCCCTCCGCCCCATATCGATCCCGCGGCCGATTCGACGTCCGGAATGAAGGCGGAGGGCCCGCCCGAGCCGACCCGACAGGAGCACGCGATGCGCACCCTCATCGTGAGCGACAGTCGCGAGTGTCGGCGGCACGCGCGAGACTTGGCAGGTGACTCGCCGTGGGCTCTTCCTCTTCGCTGCGCTCGGGGTCGCCTGGGGCATCCCGTACCTGTTCATCAAGGTGGCGGTGAGCGAGCTCGAGCCCGCGATGGTCGTCCTCGGGCGATCGGCGCTCGCCGCGCTCCTGCTGATGCCGCTCGCGTTCTTCCGGCGCGAGGTCTGGCAGGTGGTGCGTCGGTGGAAGCCGATGCTCGCGTACACGGTCGTCGAGATCATCCTGCCGTGGTACTTCCTGAGCGCGGCGGAGCAGCGCCTGCCGAGCTCGACGGCAGGACTCCTGTTGGCCACCGTGCCGCTCGCGGGCGTGGCCATCGCGTTCATCATGGGCCGCCCCGAACGGCTCACGCGGCTCAACTGGCTCGGCATCGGCCTCGGCATGCTGGGCGTCGCGGCACTCGTCGGGCTCGACGTCGCGGGCTCCGACCTCATCGCGGTGGCCCAGATGGCGGTGGTGGTGATCGGCTACGCGCTCGGCCCGGCCATCCTCGCCCGCTGGATGCCCGACCTGCCGGGCGTCGGCGTCGTCGCCGTGTCGCTCGCCGCCACCGCCGTCGTGTACGTGCCCTTCGTGCTGTTCACCGGCGCGTGGCCCACGGCATGGCCCTCGACGAACGTCATCGTGTCGATCGTCGTGCTGGCCGTGATCTGCAGCGCGCTCGCGTTCCTGCTGATGGTGGCGCTCATCGGCGAGATCGGGCCGGTGAAGGCGACCGCGATCACCTACGTCAACCCCGCCGTCGCCATCCTCGCGGGCGCCCTGGTGCTTGGCGAGAGGGTGACGGTGTGGACGATCGTCGGGTTCGCGCTCGTCCTCGCGGGTTCATACCTCGTGACGCGCAGGCGACGGGAGCAGATCGCGGCCGAGGGCGTCGAGGAGGCCTGCGCGGAGCAGGCATCGCTGGCGCCGGCAGACGGCGGACGTGAGCGAGGGGCCGAGCCCGAGCCCGAGCCGGAAGCACCGATCGGCCGCCCGTAGTCGCCCAGCCACGAGATCGCGTCAGCTGCACCGGGCGTCTCGTCGCAGAAATGTTCCGCACCCGATGTCGATCGCGCCCCCGCCCGTTCGACGTCCAGAATGAGAGCGGAACTTCCCGCCTCGCCCGAACCGAGCAAAGGACGACCAATGCGCACCCTCATCGTGACCGAGTTCATCACCCTCGACGGCATCGTCGACTCGCCCGGCGGCGGCGACCACCCGCGCGCCGGTTGGACGTTCAAGGAGGTCCCGTTCGTCGAGGAGGCCTACGAGATCAAGGGCCGCGAGCAGCTCGAGGCGGGCGCCATGCTCATCGGCCGGGCCAGCTACGACGAGTTCGCCCCGGTCTGGCCGAGCATGACCGAGGAGTTCGCCGAGTACAACGCGATGCCGAAGTACGTCGTCTCCTCGACGCTCGAGAACCCTGAGTGGAACAACACGACCGTGCTGCGCTCGCTCGACGAGGTCGCCGCACTGAAAGAGGGCGGCGGCGCCCCGATCATCGTGCACGGCAGCGCGACGCTCGCGAAGGGCCTCGCCGCGGCCGGGCTCGTCGACCGCTACCACCTGCTGGTCTTCCCGGTCGCCCTCGGCGAGGGCAAGCGCCTCTTCGACGGCAACGAGCAGGGCACGCTGAAGCTCGTCGAGCACGAGGCGTACTCGAACGGCGTCGTCAAGAACGTCTTCGACGTCGTGCGCTGAGCGGTCGGCGGTGATCGGGTACCTTCTCCTCGTCTTCGTGTGGTCGTGGGCTTCGGCGGTGTCGCCCTGACGTCAGGACGGGACGGGAACACTCAGCCCGCGTCATCCGTTGCCCCTCAGCATGACCACACTCGGAATCATCGGAGCAGGACACATCGGCAGCCAGGTCGCGCGCGCGGCACTGGCGAACGGCTACGAGGTCGTCCTCGCGAACTCGCGGGGTCCGGAGACCCTCTCAGCGCTGATCGAGGACCTCGGCCCGGGCGCCCGCGCCGCGACGGCCGCCGAGGCCGGCGCGGCGGGCGACGTCGTCGTGGTGACGGTGCCGTTCAAGGCGTACGCGTCGATCCCCGTCGAGCCGCTCGCCGGCAAGGTCGTCATCGACACGAACAACTACTACTGGGAGCGCGACGGCCACGTGCCCGCGCTCGACGAGGGGCGCGCGACCGTCTCCGGCATGCTGCAGGCGCACCTGCCCGACAGCCGCGTCGCGAAGGGCTTCAACCACATCATGGCGAAGGACATCACGACGGATGGCTCTCCTGCCGGAACGCCCGGTCGTCGGGCGCTCGCGACCTCGAGCGACTTCGAGGATGCCGCGGCGGTCGTCGAGCGTCTGTACGACGCGTTCGGCTTCGACACCGTGAACGTCGGCCCGCTCGCCGAGAGCTGGCGTGTCGAGCGCGACCAGCCCGCGTACGTGGTGCCGCAGACGCGCGAGGAGCTCGTCGCGAACCTCGCCTGCGCCGAGCGCGGCGCCGTGGCGGCCTGACCCGCCGGTCTCGCGCTTCGGGAATCCGACCGGACCGTCGTTGCGGGTGCATGGCGGACGGCACCCGCAATGACGGTCGCGGCACGGTCGGGTGCGGCGGTCGCCGAACCGGGCGGGGACGCGACGCGAACGGAAGGTGACGACGACACGTCCACATTCCGCTTTGCGGTGGGGCCGCGACGCGGTATCTTCCTCTGCACCGGTTGACGACGACGTCATGATCGCTCCGACGACCGAGAAGAGGAGACCATGATCTACGAAGACCGGGACCGCCTGAAGCGCGCCTTGCAGGCCAGCGCCGAGGGAACCAGCCGACAGCTCGAGCTCGACGAGGCCGCACGCGAGTGCGCCGAGGCGTTGATGACGGGCGCGATCGACCTGGCGCAGGTCCATGCACAGCGCTACTCCGAGCTGAAGGGCGTACCCGCCGTCTCCTGATGCGACCGGCGGATGCCGCTGCCGCTCAGTGCCATCCCTGATGCGCGCGGTCGGGACTCGGCGCAGCATGTGCGCTGACCCGGCCTGTCCTTGGGGGAGGACGCGATGGAGCACGGCGAGCACCACGACGACCAGACGACGACGACTTCCGCGCAGGGAGCGGGGATCGTCGACGCCCCGGAGGCGGTGACCGGCGGCCCCGCACCGAACGGCGCGAAGCGGCCGCAGCGGCACCGGCAGGCGATCGTCGTCATCCACGGCATGGGCGAGCAGCGCCCGGTCGAGACGCTGAACGCGTTCAGCACGATGATCGCGAACGGCAGCCCCTTCCATTCGCGGCCGTCGAAGGTCGGCGACTACGAGGCGCGCATGCACGTCATCCCGCCGACCCAGCCCGGCGACGGAGGCGAAGGCGCCGAGTTCGACGTGCAGACCGACATCTACGAGTACCACTGGGCGCACCTGATGCAGGGCAACCGGCTCGACGACCTCTGGCCGACCTTCCGGCGTGTGATGTTCCCGGTGACGGGCATCATGCGGGCCGTGATCGGCGTGGCGCTCCTCGGGCTCATCGTGCTCGGACTGGCGTGGGCGAGCGGGGTGCTCGTCGCACCGACGCCCTGGGCGGCGCCGGCGTTGATCGCGGCATCCGCCATCGCCGTGCTCGCCCTCATGCTGCCGCTGGTGCCCCCGGGTCTCATCGGCCTCTGGGTCGTGGTGTGGGCCGCGGTCTTCGCGCTGGTCTGGGCGTTCATGGCGGTCCCCGCGGTGCGGCACCTCGCGACGTTCGACTCCCCGATTGCGCTCATCGGCGCGTTGTTCGCCGGCAGCGCGTCGGCGATCGCGGTGGTCGCCTATCTCGCGAGCCGCGTGCTGCCCGGATGGCTCGTGAAGAGCTTCGTGGATGTCGTGCGGTACCTCGACACGTCGCCGCGGTCGTACGACGCGCGGCACGAGATCCGGAAGGGGATCGTCGACCTGCTGCAGGGCCTGCACGACTCGGACAAGGGGTACTCGCGCATCATCGTGGCCGCGCACAGCCTCGGGTCGTACATCGGGTACGACGCGATCTCCTACCTGTGGACCGTGCGCAACGAGCGTTTCACGCTCGATCCGGCGGATGTCGCGGATCTCGAGTCGGCCGCCGCCGATCTCCATCGGGGCTGGGCGGGCCGGACCCGCTTCGACTTCGCGCGGCGATGGGAGCGGCTCGCGCGCGTACGCGACGCCTATCGCGACGCCCAGCGGCGAGTGTGGCGGACGCAGCGCGAGGCGGGGCATCCGTGGCTCATCACCGACTTCGTCACCTTCGGCAGCCCGATGAACTTCGCCGACCGGATCTTCACTCGGAGTTGGGCGGAGTTCGACGACCGGATCGCCCGCCGGGAGCTGGTGACCTGCCCTCCGGTCTCCGAACGGGCGACCGCCGAGAACCGCGGGCTCACGGCCGAAGGCCGCACCGGACTGATCTGGCCCGCCACCGGATCGCGCAAGCGCCGGCTGCACGAGGCCGCGCCGTTCGCGGTCGTCCGGTGGACCAACCTCTGGTATCCGGCACGGTACTTCTTCTTCGGCGACTGGTTCGGCGGCCCGCTCGCGCGGCTGTACGGCCCCGCCGTGGAGGACGTGCGACTCGACCACGCGTCGGCGGCGAGCCGCATCCCCGGCTATGCGCACGCCGTGTACCTGCGCGAGGGCACGCGGTCGCGACCCGTGGACCTGCGCCGCCCGGGCTCGTTCGGGGTCGCGTTCGAGCGCGCGCTCGACCTGCGGAGCCTCACGTGGCTGCCGGCCAGGCCCGTGCGCACGGCATCGTCCGCGACGTCGCGGTCGGGTGCCTCCCGGACTGCGGGGTCCGGCGGGTCCAGACGGAGCGCCGCGACCCCGAGTCGCACGGCCTCGGGGGCCACCCGCCGCGCGACGGCCGGTGCCGGGCGTGCGCCGGGCGGCGAAAACCGACCGTAACGCCCCGGGTGCATACTGATCCCGAGCGCCGGGCCCGACCTCCCCCGACCGGGACCCCGGCTGGGAGGAGACCCGGCATGAACCGATCCGTGCGCTTCGACGACATTCGCGCCCTGCTCGTGTGCCATGTCGACAACGCGGGCATCTCGCGCGTGAAGGTGCTGCCGCACCGGAAGCTGCTGTCGGCGAGCACGCACGGCGTCACGATCTCGAACAGTGCCGGCGTGCTGTTCTCGGTCGACGATCACCTCAACGCGACGCGCGACGTCGACCCCGTGGTGGGTGACCTCCGCGGCATCGCCGACACGTCGTCGATGGCGATGCTCGACCGCGAGGCGCGGCTCGCGTGGGCCCCCGCCGACCTGTTCTCGCTCGACGGCACACCCCACCCGACGTGCCAGCGCACCGCGCTGCGGCGCGTGGTCGACGACGCCGAGGACGCCCGGCTGACCTTCCTGGTGGGGTTCGAGCTCGAGTGCACGGTGTTCCGCCCGTCGCCCGTCGAGGGCGAGCCGCCGGTCCCCGCGACGACCGGTCCGGCGTACTCGACGCGGGCGCTGCTCGAGGTCGAGGCGTTCGCGTTCGCGGCACTCGAGGCGCTCGATGTCGCGGGCGTGCCGGTCGACCAGATGCATCCTGAGTTCGGCACCGGGCAGCTCGAGTTCGCGTTCGCGCCGCGCGACCCGCTCGCGGCGGTCGACGACCTCGCCCTGGCCCGCGTCGTGCTGACCCGGGTCGCGCAGCGGCACGGGCTCATGGTCTCGTTCGCGCCCGTGCCGATCGCGGGCGGTTCGACGAACGGATGCCACGTGCACCTCTCGGCGCGACGCGACGGGCGCAACGTCTTCGCCGACCCGAAGGCCAAGCTCGGCGTCACCCCCCTCGGCGCGAACATGATCGCCGGCATCCTCGACCGCCTCGAGGAGGGCGTCGCCCTGCTCGGCGGCAGCGTGCTCTCGTTCGCCCGGCTGCGCCCGCACGCGTGGGCGGGCGCCGACATCTGCTGGGGGCCGGGCAACCGCGAGGCGGCGATTCGCTTCGTGCCGGGCCAGGCGGGCATGGGCGCCGAGCAGTCGAACATCGAGGTGAAGCCGACGGATGGCGCGGCGAACCCCTACCTCGCCGTCGCCGCGATCATCGCCGCCGCCCTCGACGGCGTGGCCCGCGGCGCGACGCCGCCGAAGCCGGTGCACGTCGACCCGTCGACCCTGACCGCCGCGCAGCGGCGATCAGCCGGCATCCGCCCCCTGCCCGCCGACCTCGGCTCGGCGCTGCACCGGCTCGAGTCGAGCGAGTTCTACCGGGGCGTCTTCGGCGACGTGCTCATCGACGCGTACGTCGCGACGCGACAGCACGAGTGGGAGGCGTACGGCGAGCACGTGCCGGAGGACGTCGCCGACCTCGTGCGCTGGCGGTACTGAGGGAGGGCGGTCGACCGGGTTCGGTCCCCGCGGCCGCGTTCGGGCGTCAGCCTTGGCCGACTCCCCGACTTCGGGCGTCAGCCCTCGCGACTCGATCGATCCGTGCCGAACAGGCGCGCGATCGCCGCGCGAAGGCCTCCCGTGGCGGGCCGCGGCGGGGCGTCCTCGAACCCGTCGTGCAGGTGCACCGGACCCGTGAAGGCCATGGCCCCGCTCCATCCGGGGTCGGCCCAGGGTGCCGAGCCACCGTGCTGGGTCGTGTCGTTGATGCTCGTCGCAGCGCTCATGATGTCCTCCTCGACTGGTCGTCATCGACGGTCGGATCGCGCCGACGCTGCCCGCCCATTCTCCTCCTGTCGGGGCGCGGCCGCCTCGGGGATCGCCCGGATCGAGGCATCCGCTCGCCGGTACCACGGGTCTTGCCGGGTGACCGCCGGTGCCGCGAGCATGGGGCGCATGGATGCCGCAGCCGCGCCGGAGGGCGCCCAGCCCGAGCCGTCCGAGCCGCCGGACCCGCCCGACCCGACCGGCGCGCCCGACCCGACCGGCGCGCCCGACCCGACCAGCGCGCCCGACCCGACCGGCGCGCCCGACCCGACCAGCGCGCCCGAACCGCCCGTGGCGATCTCGCCGCAGCAGTTCCACGACGCCGCGGGGGTCGACGACTGGCGCGTGCTCTACTGGGGTGCGCACGCGTTCTTCCGAGCGCCGTCCTATGCGGCGGCCGCGGGCTTCGTCGCCTCGATCACTGCGATCGACGAGGTCGCGCGTCACGAGCCCGACGTCGACCTGCGGCACGAGGGCGTCGCGGTGAAGCTCATCAGCCGCGACGTGCGCGACCTCAGCGCGCGCGACGTCGAGGTCGCCCGCATCATCTCGTCGGTCGCGCGCGAGCACGGCCTGGCGTCGGATGTCTCGGTGCTCCAGGTCGTGCAGACCGCGATCGCGTCGCCACCATCGGCCGAGGTCACGCCGTTCTGGACGGCGGTGCTCGGATACGTGCGTCCGAACGACACGCACCTCGTCGATCCGCTGCGCCGCGGATCGTCGGTGTTCCTGCAGCCCGAGGAGCGGGTCGGTTCGCGCCGCGGACGCATGCACGTCGACGTGTGCGTGCCCCACGACCAAGTGCACGCGCGCATCGAGGCCGCGCTCGCCGCCGGCGGCCGCATCGCCGACGACTCGTTCGCGCCCGAGTGGTGGACGCTCGCCGACTCCGAGAACCACGGCGTCGACCTCACGACGTGGTGGGGCCGCGAGTCGACGCGGCTCGAGGAGGCGCGGCTCGAGGGGCCGCGGCGTGAGGAGGCGCGGCGCGAGGATGCGCGGCGCGAGGAGGCGCGGCGCGAGGAGGCGCGGACGGAGGACACGCGGCCGGAGTGACGGGGCGGCGGCTGCTCGTGGCAGCGGGTCGCGCTGATGTTCGTCTCCAGCGACGCCGGTCGCACCGACGGAGGCCGCCGATGCGGGGGATGGTCCCGCGCTCGGTCGAGGGAGAAAGGTAGCCGTGGTCCACCTTCTCCCTCGGTTCCGGCGGGAGCATGCCGCGACCCTCGATCGGCGGGAGGAGAAGCGGGCCCACGCCGGATCGCGCCGACACCGCGGTCTCGCGCTACCGCCACCGCGGCCTCGCGCTGCCGTCGCCGGCTCGCGCTGCCGTCGCCGGCTCGCGCTGCCGTCGCCGGCTCGCGCTGCCGTCGCCAGCTCGCGTCCCCGTCCCGTCGTCGGTTCGCTTCCCATCGCCGCCGCCGGCTCGCGCTGCCACCGCGGGACCGGCGACCGTAGCCGCTGACGGCGGACGGGGTTACCCTCCTCCCGTGGACCTCGACGAGGCGAACGACCCAGGACCCGCCGCGCGCGACGCGCGACCGACCGGCACCGCTGCCGCTGGTGCGGGCGCTGCTGCGGGCGCCGACCGATCGCGCATCGACGCGATCCGGAACGCCCCGCTCGTGCGACGCATCCGCGAGTCGGTCATCGGCGACGACCAGGTCGTGCCGGGTCCGTACGGGCCGCGTCGGGTGACCTACGCCGACTACACGGCATCCGGCCGGGCGCTGACGTTCATCGAGGACTTCATCCGCGACGAGGTGCTGCCCCGCTACGCGAACACGCACACCGAGTCGAGCGGCACGGGCCTGCAGACGACCCGGCTCCGCGAGGATGCGCGCGCGACGATCCGCGAGGCCGTCGGCGGCGATGACGACACGGTCGTGATCTTCACGGGTGCAGGCTCGACGGGCGCGATCGACAAGCTCATCGGCATGCTCGGGCTGCGCGTGCCATCCGCCCTCGACGACCGCTACCACTTCGCCGCGTCGATCCCGCCGGAGGAGCGGCCGGTCGTGTTCATCGGCCCGTTCGAGCACCACTCGAACGAGCTGCCGTGGCGCGAGTCGATCGCCGACGTCGTGACGATCCCGCAGGACCCCGATGGGCACATCGACCGCCGCGTGCTCGAGGCCGAGTTGGTGCGCCACGTCGACCGGCCGCTCAAGATCGGCTCGTTCTCGGCCGCGAGCAACGTGACCGGCATCGTGAGTGACACGGCGGGCATCTCGGCGTTGCTGCACGCCTACGGCGCGCTGTCGTTCTGGGACTTCGCGGCGGCCGCCCCCTACGTCGACATCGAGATGACGCACGGCGACCCCGGCATGGCGCTCGCGTCCGGGCAGTACAAGGACGCGATCTTCCTCAGTCCCCACAAGTTCATCGGCGGCCCGTCGACGCCGGGCGTGCTCGTCATGCGGCGCGAGCTCGCGACGAACCGGGTGCCGGATGTCCCGGGCGGCGGCACCGTCGCCTTCGTGAACCCGACCGAGCACGAGTACCTGGCCGACGTCGCGCACCGCGAGGAGGGCGGCACTCCCGCCATCGTCGAGTCGATCCGCGCCGGGCTCGTGTTCGGCCTGAAGGACGCCGTCGGCGTGCCGACCATCCGCGCCCTCGAGGACGACTTCCTGCGGCGCGCGATCACCGCCTGGCACGACGAGCCCGCGATCGAGGTACTCGGCAACCTCGAAGCCGAGCGACTGTCGATCGTGTCGTTCATCGTCCGTGCTCCGAGCGGCAAGTACCTGCACCACAACTTCGTCGTGGCGCTCCTCAACGACCTGTTCGGCATCCAGTCGAGGGGCGGATGCTCCTGCGCGGGCCCGTACGGGCACGACCTGCTCGGCATCGACATCGAGCGCTCGCACGAGTACGAGCGCGAGATCTCGCGCGGCTGCGAGGGCATCAAGCCCGGCTGGGTGCGCATCAACTTCAACTACTTCATCTCGGAACCCGTGTTCGACTACCTCGTCGAGGCCGTGAAGCTCGTCGCGCGCGATGGCTGGCGGATGCTGCCGGACTACACGTTCGACCCCGCGAGCGGCATCTGGCACCACCGCCGCGGACCGCTCGAGCCGCCGCTGCGGCTCTCGCAGGTGTCGTACGACGACGACGGCCGGCTCGTGTACCCGCACCACGACGACCGAGCGCCCGAGTCGGCGCTCACCGGATACCTCGCGGAGGCCGGAGTGGTGTTCGCGGCCGGGCCGGGCGAGCCCGAGGCATCCGCTGCAGGTGAAGCGACGACGGATGCCGCGCCCGCGCGCCTCTCGGACGACTTCGAGCACCTCCGCTGGTTCGACCTGCCGGCGGTGTGCCTCACGCCGTGAGGGCTACGCAACGACCGTGATCGCGCAGGTCGTGCCCGGCGCTCGTGCCAGGCGCGCATCGCGCGTGACGAGCGTGGCGTCGATGCGCTCGGCGAGCGCCACGTACGCGGCGTCGTAGCTCGAGAGGTTCCCGCGCAGCCGCCAGACGCGCTCGCCGAGCGTCGGCCAGGGCCAGAGCTCGATGTCGAGGGCAGCGTAGTCCGCGAACGCCCGCTCGGCGTCCCGTTCGGCGAGCTTGCCGGCACCCTGCAGTCGTCTGAGCACGTTGGAGACCTCGTACGGAAGGACGCTCGGCGCGTGCAGATTGCCGCGCGGCGCGATGGCGTGCTCCTCCGCATCGGGGTCGAGCAGCAGCCCGACGACGGACGACGCATCGAGCACGAGCTGCTGCACCGTGACGGCTCCGACGGCTCTGTGGACCTCGCGCGGGCGCGGCGGGCGCGGCGGGCCCGGTTCAGTGTCGGTCGGCATCGCGCGCGTCGAGGATGTCGCCAGTGGACACGCTCGGGTACGAACGCGCGTGTTCGCGGATCGCGGCCAGGGTGTCGTCCGCCGACGGGGTGGCGGCGATCCGACCGAGTTCTGCGGTCAGGAACTCCTGAAGCGAGCGACCGGAGCGCTTCGCTCGCGCGGCCAACTCGTCGCGCACCGCATCCGGTACGGCCCGGATGGTGATGGTCACAGGCATCCTTCAATGATGCCGCACGCATGCATGCACTATGCATGCGTGCGTGCTCACGTGGCGCCGCGCAGCATCGCGATTCCGAATGCCCGGGCGTTCGGATGGGCGATGCGGCCCTCGGCGTCGACGAGTTCGAGCGTCGCGAGCATCCGGTCGAGCCGGGTCGGCCCGAACTCGCTGGTGCGCGCCGCCGACCATGACTGCCGGTGCGCCTCATCGAACGCGAAGCGACGCACGTCCCGATCGCCGCAGACCAGGTCGACCGCGCGCTCGGCCACGTCGGAGCGCGAGCGGTACGAACTCGACGAGGAGTCGTGCATGAGGCGCTCCGCGAGCGTGTGCCAGAGTGCGAGCGGATCGTCGAGCAGCGTGTCGCGCACGGTCACGTAGGTTCGGAGGATCCCCTTCTGGACACGGGCCAGTCGCAGTGCCTTCAGGTCGTCGCCGAGTGCGCCGGCCGCCTCGACATCGACGCCGTCGGGATCCGCGCTGGACCGCAGCAGCTCCCGGATCGGGGCGAGGGCGCGAACGACCTGCTCCCCATCGACGATGGGTGGTTCGAGTGCGCCGAGCCCGACGAGATCCATGCGGAGGGCGCGTCGAGCGGGTGCGCTCGACCCGCTCAGCGCGGTGTCGAGCGGAGCCCAGGTCGGACCGTCGAACGGACGGCCGAAGGAGGTGCTGCCGAACATGAGGTCGAATTCGTGGTCGAGCGCGGCACGGTCCGATGGATCGCCAAGCTCGCCGTATGCCGCCTCGGTCCCGATACGAGGCACGGTCCCGGCGCCGCCGAGCAGCGCGGCGCTCGGCGCGAACGTGTCGGACGTCGCCGCGTCGAGCGCCGACTCGACCACGATGCGATGGCGCCACGTCGGGCCGGATCGCACGGCCCCGGCTCCGCGGCCGCGCACGCTGCCGAGGTCGACCTGGCGATACTCGAACTCGAGCTCGCCGCCGAAGCGTTCGACGACCTGATCGACGTTCCACTCGCGGTCGTGCTCGTACGTGCGGTCGTAGCCGCACGGGTCATCCGCGTACCGGTCGTCGACGTACCCATGGCCGGCCGCCCCGTACCCGTAGCCGTCCGACCCCGAGCGGTATTCGCCGGCCCGGTCTGACCGGCGCGCGATCGGCCGGGCCGGGGTGAGGATGCCAGGGCCCCACGCATCCGCATCGCGCCCCCACCACGGCGTGTGCATCGTGCCGAACCGCCAGGACCCCGCGCCAGTCCACCCGAACGCGAGCATGATGGCATCGGCGAGCCGATCAAGCCCGAGCGATGGGTCGATGCTGATCGCCCGCCAAGGCGGGTCGCCGTCGATCGAAACGAGTTCGACGCGGAGCATGAGTCGTGCGCGGGGCGCACCGGTTCGAGTGGGCATACAGCGAGCGTCGCGGTTCCGAGGTAACGGGAGCGGCCGGCGCCCGGATCGGAAGCGCGAGCGCCGTCGCCGCGGCCTGTGGAGGAGTGGATTCCGGCTCACTCCGAGCGACGTGCCCCGCAGTTCCAGCAGGTGCCGCCCTCGACGAGCGCGCCGCATGCGCTGCAGGTGGCGGCGAGCCAGCAGACATCGCCCAGTGCTCCGTCCGATTCCAGGTCGCCGGTGGGGTGGGTTCCGGATGGCGCAGGGTCGCCGCCCGCGCGCCCGGCGTGGCGCCGATCGGTCATCCGGTTCCCTCCCGATCGGCCCAGATCGCGATGTCGACCTTGTTGCCCGCGGGGTCGGCGAGGGTCCACCATCCGTCTTCCTCGGCGCCGGCGGCGATGCGCCCGCCGGCGCGGAGGGCCGCCTCGACGCGAGCGCGGCCGACGGCGCGGGGAACCGACACGTCGAGGTGGAACGCGTGGCGCAGCGGCTTCTCGGGCGGCAGTTCCTGGAACCACAGGCTCGGGCCTCGCCCGTCGAGGTCGACGAGGTCCTCGTCGCCGTGCTCGGCGTAGTCGAAGAGCTCGCGCCAGAAGGGCCGCACCGCGGCCTCGGCCTTCGACGCGATGGCGATCTGCACAGTCTGCACGTTCGACGGATCCGACCGCGCGCCGAACGCCGCCGCGGCCGCCGAGATGCGGCGCGCGAGGTCGAGGTCCGCCTCGACGAGCTCGGTGAAGTCGCGCGCGAGCCGCACGGCGACGCCGTCGGCGCGCAGGTCGAGGTGCAGCCGGTCGGCGCCGTCCAGCGCGGCGAGCTCGGTCGCGAGGGCCGCGTTCCGCGCGAGCGACTCCGTGTCGAACCATGCGGTCGGCCCCCAGAACACGACCGGCCAGTCGTCGAGGTCGGATGCCTCGCGGAACGCCGCGAACATGGCCTCGCCGTGCTCGAGCTCGGCGGGCCCGGCGGCGACGAGCGGCGCGGCATCCGTCGCGGACGCAGGCCCGGGCGAGGACGTCGGCGCCGGCGTGGCCGAGGCCCGCCC
>NZ_WMLB01000017.1 GCF_009709675.1 Agromyces bracchium
GACCACCGGACGCTGCACGAGCGGGTCTCGATACGGGCGCTTCGCGTCCTACTCGACCACCGGCCGGCCGTCAGTGCCCGTGCGCGAGCTGCTGCAGCCCCACGACCGCGAGGCCGAGGAGCACGAGCAGGCCGAGGGCGACGACCTGCTCCCACCAGGCGAGTCGGCTGCGGCGCACGGCGACGTAGCCAATCAGCGCGAGGGTGACGATGTAGACGATCGACGACGCGAAGAGCGCCCCCTTCAGCTCGAAGACCCCGAGCACCGCGAGGACGAGGATGACGAGCGGGATGCTCGCCGACCCCAGCGCGGATCCGGCGACGCGGAGCATCCGCCTGAGCTCGCCGCCGCGCGGGAAGTCGGCGTGCACGACGAGGTGGGAGATCACGTCGGCGACGAACCCGGCCGCGGTGATCGCGACGATGCCCACGAGCAGCGTGAGGGTCGCGCGTCCGGCGGTCAGGTGCTCGGCGTTCTCGTGCTGCACGAGCACGATCGCGAGGCCCGTGAAGGTCGCGTAGACACGCTCCTTGAGCGCCTCGGCCATCTCCTCGATCGGCATGTCGTCGGGCCCGCGGCGCCGATGCGGCCGACCTCGTCGGCTCGCCGGGTCGCCGCCCGCCGACGCGTCCGCCTCGTCCATGCGCGTCACCGTAGCATCCGCCTCGCGCGAGCGGGGAGGGCCGGTGGACCCGGGATCCGGTCTGGGAGGATCGACGCATGACCGAGCACCCGAACCTCCTCGTCACCGTGCCCGGCGCGACCCTGCGGCGTGCGCTCGAGCAGACGCCCGGCGGCGTGCCCGCCGGCGTCGACGTCGTCGAGTGGGACATGTCCGGGCCGCCGCCGGCGGAGGCATCCGCTCGTCGCATCGGCATCGTCGTCCCGCCCTACATGGGCGCCTCGGCCCGGCTCGGCGTGCTCGACCGACTCGACGTCGGGCTCGTGCAGTCGCAGTCGATCGGCTACGACGACGTTCCCGATGCGCTGCCGCCGGGGCACGTGTTCGCCAACGCGGCATCCGTGCACGAGACCTCGACCGCCGAGCTCGCGGTCGGGCTCGCGATCGCGGCGCAGCGCGGCATCCCCGACTTCGTGCGCGCGGCCGACGAGGGGCGCTGGGCGCCCGCGCGGCACGCGAGCCTCGCCGACCGGCGCGTGCTGCTCGTCGGCTACGGCGGCGTGGGCCGAGCGATCGAGGACCGCCTCGCGGGCTTCGAGGTGGAGCTCACGCGCGTCGCGAGCCGCGCACGGGCCGACGAGCGCGGACGGATCCACGGCGTCGACGAACTGCCCGCGCTGCTGCCCGCCGCCGAGATCGTCATCGTCGTCGTGCCGCTCTCCGGCGCGACGACCGGACTCGTCGATGCCGCCTTCCTCGCGGCGCTGCCCGACGGCGCGCTCGTCGTGAACGTCGCGCGCGGCGCGGTCGCCGACACCGACGCGATCCTCGCGGAGGCGGCATCCGGCCGCCTGCGCTTCGCGCTCGACGTCACCCAGCCCGAGCCGCTGCCCGAGGGCCACCCGCTCTTCGCCCTGACGAACGTGCTGATCTCGCCGCACGTCGGCGGCGCGACGACGGCGATGATGCCGCGCATGGCGCGGCTCCTCCGAGACCAGATCGAGCGGATGCTCCGGGGCGACGAACCGCGCAACGTCGTGCTCCGAAGCTGACCGTCGCCGGCTCGCTCCGCCACCCCGACCCGCGCCCCCCGCGCACCACGAGAGGACCCACCCCATGCCGCAGTTCGACCACGCCTTCGACTGGGTCCGCCGCAACGTCACCGAGGGTCCGCTGCCGAACGCCGTGCTCGGCGTCGCGAGCGCCGACGGCATCGTCGCGCTCGACGCGTTCGGCGCGGCATCCGTCGACGATCACTACCCGCTGTTCTCGATCACGAAGCCGATCGTCGGGCTCGCGGCGCTGCGCCTGGTCGAGCAGGGGCGGCTCACGCCCGACACGCCCCTCGAGCGCGCGCTGCCCGGCTTCGGCGCCGGCCGAGCCGACGTCGTGCGCCTGCGCCACCTCGCGAGCCACACGTCCGGCATCATCGAGCCGCCGCTCGACACGCCCGACGGGCTCCGGCCCTCGCTCCTCGCGCCGGGTCGCGACTTCGCGGCCGGCACGGTCTCGCGCTACTCGACCATCGCGTTCGAGGGCATCGCGGCGCTGATCGAGCACGCGTCGGGCGCGCCGTGGGAGCGGGCCGTCGCCGAGGTCGCCGAGCGAGCGGATGCCTCCGGCCTCACCTTCGACGCCGGCGCCTCGCCGCACGCGCCCGTCGACGCCGCCGCACAGGGGCTCGACTACGCGCGGTTCGCCGCGCTGCGGCATCCGGGTGCCGGCTTGCTCGGCCGGGCGGCCGACCTGCTCGCGCTGGGCAGCGCACTGCTGCGCAACGACGGCGCAATCGTCGCACCCGTCACCGCCACCGCCATGCTGCGTCCGCTCACCGCGGGCCTGCCGAAGCTCGAGCCGTACCCCGCCGAGCGCGGCCAGGACTGGGGCTTCGCCTGGAACCTGCGGCACTCCGGGCCAGGCCTCCTCACGACGGACACGTTCGGCCACGGCGGCTGGGCGGGCACCGAGTTCTGGATCACGCCGTCGCTCGGCGTGTGCTTCGTGCTGATGACGAACCTCGGCGGCGGCTTCGGCCGGTTCGGCGTCGACGGCGACGAGCTGCACAACGCGGTGGCCGCGGCGGCCTGAGCGCGCGAAGGCTGGTCGCGCAGTCGTGTCCACCTGTGGGTTCGCCCGCGGCGCGCGCCGTGCGGATCAGCACTCCGCATGCCCGCCGTCGCCGAACCAGGTGACAGTTTCGTCGCGCCCGGCGGTGGAAAAGTAGCCCGCGTCCCCTTTTCCACCACCTCCACGCAACGGATGCTCGTTCGGGATCCGCTCGAATAGGCCGACCTCGCGCGCGGTGCGCTCGAATGGGTCGGCACCGCGCATGGCGCGCGCCCTGTCGGCGTCCGGGCGCCCGGGCATACGATCGAGGGACACCCCGACGGAAGGTCCGCATGCCCGCTTCGGCAGAACCCCGCGTCGCGCTCTACTTCGACTTCGACAACATCGTCATCTCGCGGTACGACCAGCTGCACGGCGACAGCCAGTACCGCAAGGACACCTCGCGCAACAAGGCGGTCTCGCCCGGCACGAAGGCGGCCGAGCGGCTGAAGGAGGCGACGGTCGACGTCGACGCCGTGCTCGACTTCGCCGCGACGTTCGGCACGATCGCGATCGCGCGCGCGTACGCCGACTGGTCCACGCCCGTGAACGCCAGCTACCGCGGGCAGCTCATCGACCGCGCGGTCGACCTCGTGCAGCTCTTCCCGCTGTCGGCGACGAAGAACGGGGCAGACATCCGCCTCGCCGTCGACGCGGTCGAGGACATGTTCCGCATCGACGACCTCTCGCACATCGTGATCGTCGCGGGCGACTCCGACTACGTCGCGCTCGCGCAGAAGGCCAAACGCCTCGGCCGGTACGTGGTCGGCATCGGCGTCGCGGGCGGCACGAGCCGTGCGCTGACGGCCGCATGCGACGAGTACGCCGACTACGACGCGCTGCTGGCGACGGATGCCGCCGTGGCCGACGACGAGGCGAGCGCGCCCGCGTCGCAGGCCGCACCACGCGGCGGCAGGGCGTCGGCCGGGTCCACGAAGAAGGCCGAGTCGTCCGAGGCGCCGAAGGACGAGGAGCCGGCGCCGCGCCGGCGCCGCGCCTCGTCGAAGAAGGCGACGGATGCGGCATCCGATGAGAGAGCGGCCGAAACGGCCGAGGAGAAGCCGTCGGCGCCGTCGACGGCCGTCCAGTTCATGGCGCCGGGCCAGGCCGCGGACGAGACGCCCGCGGGAACCACGCGCAACCCGGGTCGGCTCCTGCTGAAGGCGCTCGAGCTGCTGCGTTCGAAGTCCGACGAGGAGTGGCAGCCGAGCGGCGCGGTGAAGAACCAGATGCTCCGCATGGACCCCTCGTTCCAGGAGCGGAAGCTCGGGTTCGCCTCGTTCACCGACTTCCTCAAGTCGCGCGGCGGCGTCGTCGAACTCGACGAGACGCCGGGTCAGAACCGCGTGCGAATCCGGCCGAAGAAGGGCTGAGCCGCCGGTTCAGTGGTCGCGACCCGTTCAGCGGTTCCTCTCCGTCGCGGCGCCGCCGCCGTACACGATGATGCCGGTGATCGGGATCAGGAAGAAGAACAGCCACGACCAGGTGAACCCGCCGGGCACCCAGAACCCGAAGCCGAAGAACAGCAGCAGGGCGATGAACGGCGAGAGCGCCATGATCGTGTCGCCGACCCGACCGCCGAGGGCTCGGGAGCGTCGTCCCATCGGCGCCGTCGGCTCGGGGACGGGCGCCCAGGTCAGGGGTGGCTCCGAAACGGTCGGGGCGGCGGGTCTCGGTGCGGCCGAGGGCAGGTCGGCGAACAGCGGCGCGAGGTCGCCTCGCGTCACGGCGGCGCGCGCCGAGGCGGATCGATCGGCCAGCTCGGCCGTCGTCAGGCGCCCTTCGGCCTGCGCCGTCATGAGGTGGCCGACGGCCTCCTCGCGCTCGGCGTCGCTCAGTCGCTCCTGCGGTCGTTCCGGCTCGGCGTATCCGCTCATGCATCCAGCGTGTCCCACCTGCTCCGCCGCGCGCCAGTGACCAAAGGCCCCGTGCCTCGAACTCCTCGCATGTGGTCTGACCACATCTGCTACTGTGGTCAGACCACATACGGCGCGGCCCGTCGGCCGCGCACCGCGCGCGAGGGAGACGGCATGGGCGACGAGGCATCCGCCCGCTCGATCGAGCCGCGCGCCTGGCAGGCCGTTCTCGAGCACGTCGAGCGCAGGCTCCTCGACGGCGAGCTCGCGCCCGGCGACCGGCTCCCGGGCGAGCGGCAGCTCGCGGCCGACCTCGGCGTCGGCCGCTCGAGCGTGCGCGAGGCGCTGCGCGTGCTCGAGGTGCTCGGACTCATCCGCACGCACGCCGGTTCGGGTCCGACCGCGGGCGCGATCATCATCGCCACGCCCGGCGGCGGCATGAGCGCGCTCATGCGATTGCAGGTCGCCGCGAGCGGATTCCCGGTGGGCGACATCGTCGCGACGCGGCTGCTCCTCGAAACCCATGTCGCGGGCGACCTCGCCGCCGCATCCGCGCGAGCCGCGGCATCCGCCCCCGACCTCGCCGCCGCCGAGCGGCTGCTCGACGCCATGGACGACCCCGCCCTCGACCCGGCGGAGTTCCTGGCGCTCGACGCGGCGTTCCACCTCGCCCTCGCCGAGGCATCCGGCAATCAGGTCGTGACCGCGACGATGGCGGGCCTCCGCAGCGGCATCGAGGGCTACGCGCTCGCCGGGCAGGGGCGCATCGCCGACTGGCCCGCGACCTCCACGCGACTGCGTGCCGAGCACCGTGGCGTGCTCGACGCGATCAGGGCGGCGGATGCCACGACCGCGCGCACCCGGATCCACGACCACATCTCGGGGTACTACGCCGAGATCTCCCCCGAGACCGACACCGCCCCCGACGCCGGAGCGCCGAGCGCGCCCGCCCACCCGTAGGAAAGAGAGCACCAGCATGGTCCAGCGCCAGTTGCCGAACCCCCGCGAGCTCGCCGAGCTCATGAAGTTCAAGACGCCGACCCTGAACCCGACCGACCGCCGCCTCGAGAAGGCGCTGACGATCGCCGACCTGCGCGCGATCGCCAAGCGCCGCACGCCGAAGGCGCCGTTCGACTACACCGAGGGCGCCGCCGAGGGCGAGCTGTCGCTGGCCCGCGCCCGCCAGGCGTTCCAGGACGTCGAGTTCCACCCGTCGATCCTGCGCAGCGTGCCCGTGGTCGACACCTCGGTCGAGGTGCTCGGCGGCCGCAGCGCCCTGCCGTTCGGCATCGCGCCGACCGGCTTCACGCGCCTCATGCAGACCGAGGGCGAGGTCGCGGGCGCGGGTGCTGCAGGTGCCGCGGGCATCCCGTTCACGCTGTCGACCCTCGGCACCACCTCGATCGAAGACGTGAAGGCCGCGAACCCGACGGGCCGCAACTGGTTCCAGCTGTACGTCATGCGCCAGCGCGAGGTCTCGTACGGGCTCGTGGAGCGCGCAGCCGCGGCCGGCTTCGACACGATCTTCTTCACGGTCGACACCCCGGTCGCGGGCGCGCGCCTGCGCGACAAGCGCAACGGCTTCTCGATCCCGCCGCAGCTCACGCCCGGCACGATCATCAACGCCATCCCGCGCCCGGCCTGGTGGATCAACTTCCTCACGACGCCGCCGCTCGAGTTCGCGTCGCTCTCGACGACGGGCGGCACCGTCGGCGAACTGCTCGACTCGGCCATGGACCCGACGATCTCGTTCGACAACCTCGACGTCATCCGCTCGATGTGGCCGGGCAAGATCGTCGTGAAGGGCGTGCAGACCGTCGAGGACGCGAAGCTCCTCGCCGACCGCGGCGTCGACGGCATCGTGCTCTCGAACCACGGCGGGCGCCAGCTCGACCGCGCGCCGATCCCCTTCCACCTGCTGCCGCACGTGGTGCGCGAGGTGGGATCGGACCTCGAGGTGCACATCGACACGGGCATCATGAACGGCGCCGACATCGTGGCATCCGTCGCGCTCGGCGCGAAGTTCACGCTCATCGGGCGCGCCTACCTCTACGGCCTCATGGCCGGCGGCCGGCGCGGCGTCGACAAGACGATCTCGATCCTGAAGGGCGAGGTCGAGCGCACCATGAAGCTGCTCGAGGTCGCCACGCTCGACGAGCTCGAGCCGAAGCACGTCACGCAGCTCTCGCGCCTCGTGCCCGTCACCCGCCCGGTCGCGGCCGCCGCCGAGCGCGTCGCCGAGACGGCTCCGGTCACGCTGTGATCGCCGCCGCGCGCCGGTTCGCCGTCGGGTGCTACACGCCCGACGGCGCCGGGCCTGCGGTGCACCTCGTCGAGCGCGATGCCGAGGGCGGATGGCGCGTGACGGCGTCGGCGGTCGCGTCGAACCCGTCGTTCCTCGCCGTCGCGGGCGACGTCTGGTTCGCGGTCGGCGAGGATGCCGCGGGGTCGGTCGTGAGCTTCCGGCTCGAGGAGGGCGGCGGCGCCGCCGATGACGCGCCCGCGCTCGTCCCGGTCGCCTCGGTCGTGCACGGCGAGGCCGACCCGTGCCACGTCGTCGTCGCGGCCGAGCACGGCGTGCTCCTCGTCGCGAACTACACGGGCGGCTCGGTCACGGCTGTGCCGTTCGCGGCCTCGGGCGACCTCGGTCGACCAGTCACGCTCGCACTCCCGCACCGGACCGGTCCGGTCTTCGACCGGCAGGATGCGCCGCATGCGCACCAGGTCGCCGCGACGCCGTGGGGCACGCACCTCGTGAGCGATCTCGGCGGCGACGAGATCCACGAGCTCGTGGTCGAGCGGGCGACGGATGCCGCCACCCCCGCGCTGCGGATCGTCCGCACGCTCGAGCTGCCGCCCGGCACGGGTCCGCGGCACATGCTCGTCGGCGGCGGGCTGCTGCACGTCGTCGGCGAACTCGACGGGCGCCTGCACACGTTCGTGCTCGACGCCGCGAGCTTCGCGCCGAGCGGCAGCGAGCCCGTGGTCGCCGACCCGGGCGGAGACGTGGTCGTGCAGCCCTCGCACCTCGACCGCGCCCCATCGGGCCGGCTGCTCACCGCGCTCGTGCGAGGCCGCGACACGGTCTCGGTCTTCGAGGCGACGGATGCCGCGCGCCCGCGCCTGGCTTCCGAACTGCCGATCGGGGCGGAGTGGCCGCGTCACCACGCGCACCTCGACGACCGCACGGTCGTGGTCGCGGCGCAGGAGGGCGACGCGCTCGTCGAGCTCGACCTCGTGACGGGGGCCGCCCGAAAGGTGCTCGCGCTCCGCGCCCCCGCGTGCGTGGTGCCGCTCTCCTGATCCGCGAGGCGGCGGCCCTGCCTAGGATGACGCCATGGACCTTCCCGTCCCATGGAACCTCGACGGACGCGTCGCGATCGTGAGCGGCGCCGGCAGCCGCGAAGGCATCGGCTTCGCCACGGCCCGGGCGCTGGGAGAACTCGGCGCCGGGGTCGTGCTGACGGCGACGAGCGAGCGCGTGCACGAGCGCGCCGAAGAGCTGCGTCGCGCCGGCATCACCGCGACGGGCCTCATCGCGCGGCTGGACCTCGAGGAGCACGTCGACGACCTCGCGGCCGAGCTCGCGGCAGGAGGCATCCGCCCCACCATCGTCGTGAACAACGCGGGCATGATCGCGACGGGCGACCCGGAGATGCTGCGCGGCGACGGGACGATGTCGCTCGCCGACTGGAACGCGGGCCTCGCGATGAACCTCACGACGGCCTTCCTGCTGACCCGCGCGATGCTCCCCGGCATGCGCGAGACCGGATGGGGGCGGGTGATCTGCGTGTCGAGCGTCTCGGGACCGCTCATGGCCTCGCGCGGCGACGTCGGCTACGCGACCGCGAAGGCCGGCATGCTCGGGTACGTCCGAGCGCTGGCGGTCGACGAGGCCCTGTCGGGGATCACCGCGAACGCCGTCGCGCCCGGCTGGATCGCGACCGCGAGCCAGCTTCCGAGCGAGGCCGAGGAGGGGCTGCTCGTGCCGGTCGGCCGGAGCGGGCGCCCCGACGAGGTCGCCTCGGCGATCGCCTGGCTCGCGAGCCCGGGCGCGTCGTACGTCACCGGCCAGCTGATCGCGGTCGACGGCGGCAACGCGGTCGCCGAGGAGCGCCGCTGACGCGCGGGGCCCGGCACGATCGCCGGGCCCCACGCGCTCGCGTCATCAGGCCAGCGGCGCGTTCGCCACGGCGATGAGCTGCTCGATCTGCTCGAGGTCGAAGGCCGACCCGGGGAACATCGCGGCACGGCCGATGGGCATCGCGCCCATCATCTGCATCATGCCCTCGGCGTCGAGGCCGAGCCCGCCGGCGGTCTCGGCCGGGGCGTCGCCCGCAGCCTCACCCGCCGGCTCGCCCCCGCCGAGCAGGTCGGCCGCCATGGCCGCGAGCGCCTGCCCGACGATCGGACCGGCGACGGGGTGGGCCATGACCTCGCTGATCGTCGACTCGATCGTGAGCGGGATCCGCACCGGGTCGGCCTCGACGTCGACGGTCGCGACCGAGCGGATGTCGCGGCTCGACGCCCCGACCTCGACCGTGTACTCGCCGCCCTCGACGATCCAGAGGTCGACCCGCGTGTCCCAGTAGGCGAGGTCGGTGCGGCGGACGCGGACCTCGACGTCGCGACGCTCGCCCGCCGCCAGCGTCACCTTGGCGAAGCCCTTGAGCTCGCGCGGAGCGCGCGCCACCGTCGAGCCCGGCAGCGACGTGTAGACCTGCACGACCTCGGCGCCGTCGCGGCCGCCCGTGTTCGTCACGGGCACGCGCACGAGGAGGCCGTCGTCGTCGGAGCTCACGACGGCGTCGCCGTACTCGAAGGTCGTGTACGAGAGGCCGTGGCCGAACGGGTAGGTCACCTCGAGCTCGCGCGCGTCGTACCAGCGGTACCCGACGAGGAGGCCCTCGCCGTAGCGCACGTGCCCGTGCTCGCCGGGGAAGTTGCCCCACGCGGGGGTGTCCTGCAGGCGCACCGGCACGGTCTCGGTGAGGCGGCCCGACGGGTTCACCGCGCCGTAGAGCACGTCGGCGACGGCCGAGCCGCCGGCCTGGCCGAGGAGCCACGTCTCGAGGATCGCGGGGACCCGGTCGGCGAACGGCGCGAGGCGCACGACGCCGCCGTGCGAGAGCACGACGACCGTGTTCGGGTTCGCGGCGAGCACGCGGTCGACGAGCTCGAGCTGCGCGGCGGGCAGCTCGATGTCGCGCCGGTCGAAGCCCTCGGACTCGAGGCTCGCGGGCAGGCCGAGGAAGAGCACGGCCACGTCGGCGGAGGAGGCTGCGGCCACGGCCTCGTCGGCGAGCCCCGCGGCATCCGAGCCGTCGATGGTGAAGCCGGGCGCGAAGGTCACGGCATCCGCGCCGGCGACCTCGCGGATCGACTCGAGCGCGGCGTCGACGCGCGTGGCGTTCACGTGCGAGCTGCCGCCGCCCTGGAAGCGCGGCGTGCGCGCGAACTCGCCGATGACGGCGACGGATGCCTCGGGCGCGAGCGGCAGCAGCGAGCCCTCGTTGCGCAGCAGCACGATGCTGTTCGCCGCGGCTTCGCGCGCGAGCGCGTGGTGCGCGTCGACGTCGTACGTGGCGTCGGCGTCGGCGCCGGCCACGGCCTTCTGCACGAGCTCCACGGCGCGGCGGGCGCCGGCGTCGAGCACCGACTCGTCGAGCTCGCCCGACTCGACCGCCGCGACGACCTGCGCGTCGGACCGGCCGTCGTTGGCGGGCATCTCGAGGTCGAGGCCGGCGGCGAGCGCGGCGACCCGGTCGGTGACGGCGCCCCAGTCGGAGACGACGAGCCCGTCGAAGCCCCACTCGTCGCGGAGCACCTCGGTGAGGAGGAACCGGTTCTGCGAGGCGGGCACGCCGTTCACGCGGTTGTACGAGCACATGACGGTCCACGGCTGCTCGTCCTCGACGACGCGCTGGAAGCCGCGGAGGTAGATCTCGCGGAGCGGGCGCGGGTCGATGTCGGCCGACACGCGCATGCGGTCGTCCTCCTGGTTGTTCGCCGCGTAGTGCTTGAGCGACGCGCCGACGCCCTGCGACTGCACGCCGCGCACGAGCGCGGAGCCGAGCACGCCCGAGACGAGCGGGTCCTCGGAGAGGTACTCGAAGTTGCGGCCGCACAGCGGCGAACGCTTGATGTTGATGCCCGGGCCGAGGAGCACGCCGACGCCTTCGGCGCGCGACTCCTCGCCGAGGGCGACGCCGACGCGCTCGAGCAACTCGGGGTCGAACGACGAGCCGAGGGCGACCGCGGGCGGGAAGCAGGTGGCGGGGACGGAGGCGGCCATGCCGAGGTGGTCGGCGCTGTCGTCCTGCTTGCGCACGCCGTGCGGGCCGTCGGTGAGCATGATCGACGGCACGGGGCCGACCTGCTTGGTGGTCCAGAAACTCTCGCCGCTCGTGAGGCCGGCCTTCTGCTCGGTGGTGAGCGCGGCGACGACCTCCGCCGCGGGCGTCGCGACGAACGCCGCGGAGTCGACGGCCGCTGCTCGGCCGTTCTGGAGGGTGTCGGTCATGGTGCGCCTTTCTCGTCGCTGAGTTCCGAAAACTGTATAGCACTCGGTTTTGAGTCTCAAGACCTCATGATCCTGAAATCCGAGCTTGACACGGTTTTCCCAGACGGTTATAACACTAGTGACATGTGTGACGATGCACATAGGGAGCAACGATGAAGTTCGAGAACGTCCTGCTGGGCCTGCTGGCCCTGAAGCCGCTGCACGGCTACGAGCTGATGAAGTGGCTCGACACCGAGGGGCAGTTCCTGCGGTCGAACACGCACCACAGCCAGATCTACCGCGAGCTCGGCCGCATGGTCGCGAACGGCCTCGTCGAGTTCCACGTCGACTCGCGTGAGGGCCGACCCGACGCGAAGGTCTACCGGATCACCGAGGTCGGGCGCGAAGCGCTCATGGAATGGGTGCACTCGCCGTACAAGCCGACGAGCCGCTTCCAGGACGCCGACTTCAACGCACGATTCGTCTTCACCGCGCAGCTCGACCCCGCGGCCGCGGTCGTGGTCATCGACACCGAACTCGAGTACCGGCGCGCACAGGTCCTCCGCAGCCGGACCCGCTCCCTCACCATGTCCGACCTCGACCCGATCCCCGAGATCGACGTCGACCGGGTCGAGCGCATCGGGCTCGCCATGCACGAGTTCGGCAAGGAGTCGGTCGATCGCTGGATCGAGTGGCTCGAGGAGATGCGCGCCTCGCTCGTCGCCGAGATCGCGAGTTCCGCCGACGCCGAGGCGTCCGGCCCCGAGACATCCGCCGCCACCGCCACCACCGCCGAGGAGGCCCGCGCATGAGGGCCATCATGGTCATGTTCGACAGCCTGAACCGGCGGATGCTGCCGCCGTACGGCAGCGACTGGGTGCACGCGCCGAACTTCGAGCGCCTCGCGGCTCGCAGCGTGACGTTCGACCACTGCTACGGCGGGTCGATGCCCTGCATGCCGGCGCGTCGCGAGATGCACACGGCCCGCTACAACTTCCTGCACCGGTCGTGGGGCCCGCTCGAGCCGTTCGACGACTCGGTGCCCGCGATGCTCACGGCCGCCGGCATCCACACGCACCTCGCAACCGACCACCAGCACTACTGGGAGGACGGCGGCGCGACCTATCACTCCAGGTACTCCACCTACGAGTTCTTCCGCGGCCAGGAGGGCGACCCGTGGAAGGGCCAGGTCGCCGACCCCGAGATCCCCGAGTCGCTCGGCATGTCGAAGGAACTGAAGACGAAGCTCTGGCGCCAGGACTGGGTCAACCGCGGCCACCTGCAGGAGGAGAAGGACCACCCGCAGACCCGCACGTTCGACGCCGGCATCGAGTTCCTCGAGACCAACGCCGACCAGGACGGCTGGTTCGTCCAGATCGAGACCTTCGACCCGCACGAGCCGTTCTTCAGCTACGCCGACTACAAGCGCCACTACGAGACCGGCTACGACGGCCCGCACTTCGACTGGCCCGACTACGCCAAGGTGACCGAGGTGCCCGAGGCCGTCGAGCACGCCCGCGCGGAGTACGCCGCGCTGCTGACGATGTGCGACCGGTCGCTCGGCCGTCTGCTCGACGTCATGGACCAGCACGACCTGTGGGCCGACACGATGCTCATCGTCAACACCGACCACGGCTTCATGCTCGGCGAGCACGGCTGGTGGGGCAAGAACGTGCAGCCCTGGTACGACGAGACCATCCACAACCCGCTGTTCGTCTGGGACCCGCGGTCCGGCGTCGCGGGCGAGCGCCGCGCCTCGCTCGTGCAGACGATCGACTTCGGCCCGACGCTGCTCGACTTCTTCGGCGTCGCGCCCACCGACGACATGCAGGGCTCCTCCCTCGCGCCGGTCGTCGTCGACGACCAGCCGATCCGCGAGTACGGGCTGTTCGGCGTCTTCGGCGGCCACGCGTGCGTGACCGACGGCCGGTACGTCTACATGCGCGCCTCGGCGACGCCCATGAACCAGCCGCTCCACGAGCACACGCTGATGCCGACCCACATGAACGGCTTCTTCCACGCGGGTGAACTCGCGCACGCCGAGCTCGTCGACGGGTTCGGCTTCACGAAGGGGCTGAAGGTGCTGAAGACCCCGGCGCAGGCGTTCGTCTCGCCGTATGCGTTCGGCACGCAGCTGTTCGACCTCGAGGCCGATCCCGAGCAGCTGCACCCGCTGCGTGACGACGCGCTCGAGCTCGAGCTCGCGACCGCGCTCCGCGACCTGTTGGTCGCCTCCGACGCACCCGCGGAGCAGTTCGTGCGCCTCGGCCTGCCCGAGACCGGGCCGCTCGGCGACGAGCACCTGCTGGTCGGCGCGCAGTGGCAGATGCTCCAGCTCTCGCTCCTGCCCGCCGCGTCGGCCGCCGACTTCGGCGAGGCCGGCGCGGCGCTCGAGCGACCGATCGCCGAGTTGCTGGCGGATGACGCGAGCCGCGCCGTCCTCGCCCGGCATGCCCCGATGCTCGCGGGCGGTCCCATCGTCGCGATCGCCGGCCGGCTCACGCTGCTGCAGGTCGCGTCGATGATGGTCGGCCTCCTGCCCCGCCCGCTCCTCGCCGCCCTGGCGACGGAGCTGACTGAGGCGGATGCCGCGGCATCCGTCGCCCTCGACCGGACCTGACCCGACCCGACCCGACCGCGTCGTTCCCCCTCACCGCTTGCCCGCCGGTCCGCTCGTCCGCCGGGCCCCGGCCCGACCCATCCCACCGCAGTACCCTCACGAAGGAGTGAACCATGTCCAATGGCGTCCGCACCGCGCCGAGCGCGGTCCCGGTGGCCGCCCCGGCGCCGGCCGGCCCGACCGCACCGTCGCCCGACGGGTCGGCCGCACCGAAGCGCCGCAAGACCAACCTGGTCGTGCTCGGCGGCTCGATGCTCGTCGACGGCGGCGAGGGCAGCATCTCGACGACGCTGTTCCCCGTGATCCAGGCCGCCCTCGGCCTCGCGACGAGCGCGCTCGGCATCCTCGCCGCGGCCGGCCGCATCGTCGGCGCGGTGGCCGGGCCGGTCTGGGTGTACCTCGCCCGCCGGTTCTCCCGGAAGTGGATCCTCGCGATCGCCACCGGGTTCTGGGGCCTCTGGGGCATCGCCGCGGGCTTCGCGCAGGACTTCACGCAGCTGCTGCTCTTCTACACGATCATGGCGGCCGGCCCCGCGGCGGCGCACGCGATCGTGCCCGAGGTGATCGGCGACTCGTTCGAGGACCGGAAGCGCGGCCGCGTGGTCGGGTGGCTCTACGGCGGCGTCGCCGCGGGATCGGCCGTGCTCGCTCCGCTCATCGGGCAGCTCGCGAACATCGAGGACGGCTGGCGTTACGGCCTCTTCGCCTTCGGCGCGATCAACGTGCTCTTCGGCCTGCTCATCGTGCTGTTCTTCAAGGACCCCGGCACGGGCAACGGCGAGACGCAGCTGCGCGGCTTCACGCAGGCCGAGCGCGACGCCGAGTCGAAGATCACGTGGGCCAAGGTCGTCTCGCTCGTGAAGATCCCGAGCTACCTGATCCTGCTCGGCAGCCGACTGCTCTCGAGCCACCTGCTGCTCGCCGCCTTCGGTGTCGTGATGCTCGTGCAGGTCTACGGCTTCGACACCGCGGTGGCCGCGACGGTCATGGCGCCGTTCGGCATCGGGTACCTGCTCGGCACGATCATCGGCGGCTACGTCGCCGACGTGCTGAACCGGCTGAGCCCGAACTACGGTCGGGTCGGCCTGCTCCAGGCGGCGCAGTTCCTGTTCGCCATCGTCGCGTTCTTCGCGACGCAGGTCGCGTACGGCGGCATCGTCCCGTTCCTCGTGCTCTTCGGCCTCGTCGGGCTCACGGTGGGCCTGAACCCGGGCGTGAACCGCCCGCTCGTCATGGCGGTCGTGCCGCCCGAGCTCCGCGGCGCGGCGTTCGCGATCTTCGTGTCGATCATCGAGTCGGTGGCGTTCGCGATCTACACGCTCGCAGCCGGGTTCCTGGCCGACGCGATCGGCATGCAGGCGGTCATGTTCTGGCTCGTCGTCGTGATCATGATCGTCAACGGCCTGTTCCTCTCGTTCCTCTACCGCCCGTTCAAGCGCGACCGCCTCGCCCTCGAGGCCGAGCTCGACCGCCGGCGCGAGCACATCCTCGCGAAGGAGGCCGCCGAGTCGGCCTGACCCGGCACCGCTGACAGGGGCGGATGCCACGTGCCGACGGCCGTGGCATCCGCCCCCGCCGTCTCGCACCCGGCCGGCCACCCGCTGCGGCCGATGCCATCGCTCCGCAGACCGGGGAGAAGGTTCTCCCCGGTCTCCTTTTCTCCCTGCTCTGTCGAGAGAGGGTCACCCGCGGTGGCGGTCAGGGTGGTGAACGGGGAGGACTGCCCGGGGCGAACGCGGGTGCGGAGCGGGTCAACGCCCGTGGACGGTCCGGCGGCGGATTCGGGTTGCAGTTCCGCGGCATCCTGTGTCGGGGCTTCGCGGCGGCAGCGCGCTCGTTCGTCACCAGCTCGTGACGAGCAGGTGCTGCACGACGAGCGCGAAGCCGAGCTGGCCGGCGAAGCCGGCGCGGCGCCAGCGCTCGGTGAGGAGCGCGGTGCCGACGAGCAGCCACGGGACGAACGGCAGCCAGATGCGCTCGACCTCGGCCTTGCTCATCTGCGAGAGGTCGGCGGCGACGATCGTGGCGGCTGCGGCGAGTGCGAGCACGATCACGATGCGCTCCGGGCGCGCCTCGGCGCGCCAGTCGACGGCGCGTGCGCCGGCGGTCGCGACCGCTGCGCCGACGAGGGGGCCGGCGCTGATCGCGAGGGCGGCGAGGTTGCCCCACACCCAGTAGGTGAACTGGCGGCGGCTCGCGACGCCGTCCCAGTAGCGCTCGACGAGTACGGGGAACGCCTCCCACCAGGCGAAGCCGAACGCCGCGAAGGCGAGCACGACGGCGAGCGCTGCGACCGCCGCGATGGGCAGCGGTCGCCAGTCGCGGCCGAGCGCGAGCACGGCGAGGGCCAGGATCCCGAGGATCGGCAGGCCGTACGACATCATCACGCAGGTCCCGAGGAGCAGCCCGGCGAGCACGCTCCACGCCACCATGGCGCCCGTGCCGCGAACGCCCGCCGGGCCGGCACCGCTCCCCTCCGCGCGGCGACGGGCCGTCGCCGCGAACCCGAGCGCGCACAGTCCCCACGCGGCGACCGCGGCGAACATGCCGTCGGCCGACACCGCGAACCAGATCGCCGCGGGACCCATCGCCAGGAACGGCGCCGCCCGGCGCGCGCCATCCTCCGCCCCGAACCGGCGGAGCAGGGCGAGCACCGCGAGCGCCGCGGTCGCGCCGACGAGGAGCACCACGAACCCGGCCGCGAGCCCGCCGCCGAGCCCGAGGCGGACGAGCACCACGAAGAACAGCAGCGCTCCCGGCGGGTGGCCGGCGATGTGCACCGGCCAGTTGTCCTCCGAGTCGAGCGGGATGTGCGCGATGTAGTCGCGGAGGGTCGCGCCGAAGTCGGTGACCTCGCGCGCGGTGCCGAGGTACTCGTACTTGTGCTCCAGAACCTGCCCGATCCCGTCCCAGCCGTCGACGGTCGCGAGTGCGACCATCCAGGCCACGGCGGCCGCGTAGACCACGCCGAGCAGCGCACCCCAGCGGAGCCGGCGCGCGAGCGGAACACCCCAGACGGATGCGGCGACCGCGAGCAGCACGGCGGGCAGCGTGCCCGGCCCGAGCCGCGGCATCCACTCGGCGTGCAGCGGCGGGAACGACCTGATGTGCACGCTCTGGCCGAGCAGCGGCGGGACGATCATCGCGAGCGCGATGAGCGCGAGCGCCACCCCGAGGCCGACCCACGGCGCGACGGCCACCAGGGTGCGACGACGCGACGCGGGCGGAGCCGGCGATGCAACCCGGTCGGTCGGGGCAGCGGATGCCGCGGGCGCACCGTCGGCGCCGCCGGGACCCTCGGGTTCGACCTGCACCCTCCGAGACTACGGACGAGGTGCACGGCCGGGCAGGGGTGGACTTCTTACGGAAGTCGGAACCCCGGCGGACGAGCCAGCGCACGCGCGTCCGCGAACCGTAAGCTCCGCGCGTCGCATCCGGCGCGCCGCGGTGGTCGACTGGGGGCATGGCCGGCTTCACCGAACGCGCCTCGGCCCGGATCGCCGAGCGACTCGAGCCGCTCATGGGTGCCGCGCACGACGCGGCATCCGACCCGCCGGTGAAGGCCGCACGCACGACGGTCGTGATCGGCCGCCTGCTCGGCGCCGCGTTCCTCATCTGCTTCGCCACGGGCGTCTACAGCCACCTGCTGCAGAGCCCGCTGCCGTGGCTGCCGATGCCGACGAGGCCGGTGGAGCTCTACCGCGTGACGCAGGGCCTGCACGTCATCACGGGCACGGCCGCCGTGCCCCTGCTGCTCGCGAAGCTCTGGACGGTCTACCCGCGCCTGTTCGCGTGGCCGCCCGTGCGGTCGGTGCCGCACTTCCTGGAGCGCGCGTCGATCGCCGTGCTCGTGGGCGTCTCGCTCGTCGAGGTGACGATCGGCCTGATGAACCTCGTGCAGTGGTACGCATTCCCGTTCCCGTTCCGCGCCACCCACTTCGCGCTCGCGTGGGTGCTCATCGGGGCGCTCGCGATCCACCTCGGCGTGAAGCTGCCGGTCATCGCGAAGGTCTGGCGGCGACCCGAGGGCGACCGGGCGGATGCCGCGGGGCGGTTCGTCTCGCGTCGCGGATTCCTCGCCGCGGTCGGCGCGGCCGTGGCATCCGCCGTCGCCCTCACGGCCGGCCAGACCGTGCCCGCGCTCGCCCCGCTCAACGTGCTCGCACCGCGCCGGATGGGCGTCGGCCCGCAGGGACTGCCGATCAACCGCACGGCCGCGCAGGCGGGCGTCACGGAGACGGCGGTCGCGCCGGACTGGGTGCTCACCGTCGCGACGCCGTCGGGCTCGCGCGACTTCACGCTCGACGACCTGCGTGCCCTGCCGCAGGCCGAGGAGGTGCTGCCGATCGCCTGCGTCGAGGGGTGGAGCCAGTCGGCGACGTGGCGCGGCGTCCGGCTCGTCGACCTGCTCGCGGCAGCGGACGCCGCGGAGCCGACGGCGCCGCTCCGGATCGAGAGCCTGCAGGAGCGCGGCGCGTTCGCGCGCACCGAGATGCCGCCGCAGTACGCGCGCGACCCGCTCACGCTCGTCGCCCTCGAGCTGAACGGCGGGACGCTCGACCTCGACCACGGATTCCCGGCCCGTGTGATCGCGCCGGGGCGCCCGGGCGTCATGCAGACGAAGTGGCTGCGGCGGATCGAGGTGACGGCATGAGGGCGGCGCGCACCGCGCTCGTCGGGGTCGGGCTCGGGCTCGCTGCCTTCGGCGGGTTCCTGGTGCTGACCGAGATCGCGCCCTCGCGCTGGCTCGGCATCGCGGTGTGGGTCGGCGCGGCGATCCTGCTGCACGACGGCGTGGTGGCGCCCGTCGTCGTCGCGATCGGGCTCGGCGCCGCGCGCGTGCGCGGCCGGGTCGGCGATCGCGGCGTCACGATCGCGCAGGGCGCGCTCGTCGTCGGCGCGATCCTCACGGCGATCACGGTGCCCGCGCTCGTCGCCTCGACGCTCGGCAATCCGAACCCGACGATCCTCGTCGGCTCCTACGGCATCGCGCTCGCGGTCATCTGGGCCGTGCTGCTGGTCGTCGCCGCGATCGCGCTGCGCGTCTCGCGCACGAGGCTCCTCCGCGCCGAGCGCGCCGCGCGCACGAAGTGACGCCCCGCGGCGTCCCAGTGCTCGGCGACCGCGAGGCCCGCCTCGGTCGCGAGCTCGGCCACCGCCGCCCAGCCGAGACGCGCCCAGGGGAACGGCTCGCTCTCGCGCCCGTCGTCGTCGACCAGCGTGCAGTGGCCGACGACCGCGAGGTCGGCGTCGGCGTCGACCTCGACGAGCACCTGGCCGCCGCCGGTCACGAGCTCCGCGCACCGCTGGAGCAGTGCGGCCGGGTCGCCGCCGATGCCGATGTTGCCGTCCATCAGCAGCACGCTCTGCCAGCGCCCCTCGAGCGGAAGCCGGTCGAAGACCGACCGCTGCAGCGCGAGGCCGCCCGCGCGCCGCGCGCGCTCGACGGCGTGCGGCGCGACGTCGATGCCGAGCGCGGGCAGCGATCGGGCGTCGGCGGCGTGCAGCATCCGACCGGGCCCGCAGCCGATGTCGAGCATCGGCCCCGTGGCGCGGTCGAGCACCGTGAGGTCGGCGTCGCCGGCCGGACGCACCCAGCTGCCCGCGTCGAGCCGGTGCGAGGTGCCGTCGGCGCCGCGGAGCGAGAGCGTCGCGACATCCTGGCCAGCGAGCAGTCGCACGTACGGCTCGCCGCGACCGGCCCCGAAGGCGACCGGTTCGGGCGGTGCGGCCCGACGCGGCGCGTCGCCCTCGCCTCCTGCGCTCGCCCGTGCGCGGCCGGCCGGGGCGCTCGGCCCGGTGGCGGCCGGCGGCGGCCGGAGCGGCGGGGCGCTCATCGCCGACCTCGCGTGAGCTCGCGGTGCAGCCGGGCGAACCGCGTGCCGGGCGCCGCGAGGGCGACGGATGCCGCGGACTCGGCCGTGTCGACGTCGGTGAGCTCGTCGAGCAGGCCCACGACGAGCCCGGCCGCCTCGAGCCGTTCGAGCTGCCGTCGCCCGGTGTCGTCGCGCGACATGGAGACCCCGCGGACCACGGCCCCGTCGGGCTCGCGCATCGCGAGCGCCCAGAAGCCGCCGTCGGCGGCCGGGCCGAGCCACGCGTCAGGCGTCGGACCGCCGCCGGTGCGGCCGCTGATCGATGCCACTCCGGTCTTCGAGCCGATCGCCACGCGATCGCCCATGGCGAGCGCCGACGCCACGAGGCTCGGCGTGAGCTGGGGCGTGTCCATCCCCACGAGGAGCATCGGCTCGTCGACCACGTCGAACAGGTGCGCGAGCCGGGCATCGAGCTCGCCCGCCGACTGGGCGAGCACGTCGAAGCCGGCCGCCGCCGCGGGCACCACGTCGCCGTCGAAGTAAAGCACGCGCCGCTCGACGGGCAGCGCGCCGACGACGTCGAGCGTGTCGACGAGCGCCGCCGCGGCGAGCGCGGCGGCCTCTTCGGGCGTGAACGGCGGGACGAGCCGGGTCTTCACGCGACCGGGCCGGCACTCCTTCGCGATGACGGCCACGGCGGTCATGCGTGCACCTCGCGGAAGATGCGCGACATGTCGCCGATCGCGGTGAGCGTGCCGCGCACGGTCCCGGTCACCTTCGACCGCCCCTCGCGTGGCCGGTAGGGCACGTCGAGTTCGCGGATGCGCCATCCGCCCGCGGCGGCCCGCAGCACCATCTCGAGCGGGAAGCCGCTGCGCCGGTCGCGGATGCCGAGCGCCTGGAGGCGCGCGGTCTCGGCGACGCGCATCGGCCCGAGGTCGTGCAGGCGCGTGCCCGTGCGTCGCGTCATTCGCGCGGCGAGGACCCGGTTCGCGAGCCGCGCGTGCGGCGGCCAGGCCGAGCCGCTCGTCGGGCGGCGGCGACCGAGCACGAGGTCGGCTTCGCCGCGTTCGACGAGCGCGACGAGCGCCGGGAGGTCGGCGGGATCGAGCGACGCGTCGGCGTCGCAGAAGGCGACGAGCGGCGCGGTCGCGGCCTCGAGGCCCGCGTTGGCCGCCGCGCCGAATCCGCGACGGGGCTCGGTGACGACGGTCGCGCCGTGCTCGCGCGCGACCTCGGCCGAGCGATCGGTCGAGGCGTTGTCGACGACGATCGCGCGCACGCCGTCGGGCAGCCGCCCGAGCACCCACGGCAGCGCCCGCTCCTCGTCGAGGCATGGCAGCACGAGGTCGACGCGCGGCCCGCCGTCGGTTCCAGGGGTCATCGCGCGACTCCCTCCGACGCGAGGCGGCCCTGCTCGGGCCCGCCTCCATCTGCCGCCGACGAGTCGGCTTCGGCCGACGCGAACTCGGCGAGCCCGTCGGCGAGCGCGACGCGCGGCGCCCAATCGAGCTCCGCCCTGGCGCGAGCGGATGACGCGGTGATGTGCCGCACGTCGCCGAGCCGGTACTCGCCCGTCACGATCGGCTCGGGCCCGCCCATCGCGCGTGCGAGGCCCGCGGCGAGTTCGCCGACGGTGGTGACGACGCCCGAGCCGACGTTGAACGCCCGTGCCGTTCCTCCCGGCAGCTCGTCGAGCGCGTCGGCGGCGGCGAGGTTGGCGCCCGCGACATCCGTCACGTGCACGAAGTCGCGGCGCTGCGCGCCGTCCTCGAAGACGCGGGGCGCCCCGCCACGCGCGAGCGACGAGCGGAAGATCGCCGCGACACCGGCATAGGGAGTGTCGCGCGGCATCCGCGGCCCGTAGACGTTGTGGTACCTGAGGAGCGCCGCTCGACCGCCGGTCGAGCGCGCCCACGCCGAGGCCAGGTGCTCCTGCGCGAGCTTCGTCAGGGCGTAGACGTTGCGCGGGTCGAGCACGTCGTCCTCGTCGACGAGGTCGGGCTCGAGCGGATGCCCCGTCTCGGGGTCGCGCGGCTCGAAGCGCCCGGCGTCCAGGTCGGCGACGGTGCGCGCGGCGGGCCGGCGCCGGCGCCCCTCGGCGTCGCGATACGCCCCCTCGCCGTAGACGACCATCGACGACGCGAGCACGAGCCGGCCGACGCGCGCCCGCGCCAACGCCGCGGCCAGCTCGGCCGTGCCGAGCACGTTCGACGCGACGTAGTCGGGCGCGTCCTGCAGGTCGACGCCGAGGCCCACCTTCGCCGCCTCGTGGAACACCGCGTCGACGCCGGCGAGCGCCCGGTCGAGCACCGCCGGGTCGCGCACGTCGCCGTGCACGAACTCCACGCCGTCGGGCGGGGCGACGGATGCCGCGTGCACGTCGGCGCGCAGCGAATCGAGCACCCGCACCGCGTCGCCCCGTTCGAGGGCGAGGCGCACGACCTCGCCGCCGATGAACCCGGCACCGCCGGTGACGAGGAGCGTCATCTCACCACCGGGAGTCCGAGCACGTGCGCGATCGCCTCGCCGTCGATGAGTTCGCGAGGCGAGTAGTCCGCCGGGATCGCGGCGACGATCCGCTCGAGCGATGCGAGCACGCGAGGGCGAGCCTCGGCGAGGCGGCGGAACACGAGCTCGGCGGTCACCGCATCGGGGTCGTCCTCGACGTGCCCGGTGTCGGTGTCGGTCACGAGGCAGAGCGTCACGGTGCCCATTCCCAGTTCGGCGGCGAGCGCCACCTCGGGGCAGAGCGTCATGTTCACGAGGTCTGCACCGCTGTCGCGGAGCAGGGATGCCTCGGCCCGCGTGGAGAACCTCGGACCCTGGATCACCGCGACGGTCGCACGCGGCGCGGCATCCGGCAGCGCCTCGACCGCGATGCGCCGCAGATCGGGGCAGAACGGCTCGGCGAACGGCAGGTGCCGCACGAGCGAGGCGTCGTAGAACGTGTCCCCCCGACCCCACGTGCGATCGAGGAGCTGGTCGGGGATCGCCCACGACTGCGTCGGGAACTCGGCCCGGAGCGACCCGACGGCCGCCGTCGACACGACCGCGCGCACCCCGAGGTCGGCGAGCGCCCACGCGTTCGCACGCGCGTTGATGCGGTGCGGCGGGATGGTGTGCCCGTCGCCGTGGCGGGCGAGGAACGCCACCGGCCGGCCGGCGAGCTCACCCGACGTGACGAGCGCCGTGCCGAACGGCGTCGCGTGCTCGCTCGTCTCGCCGTCGACCAGCGCGGCGAGCCCCGTGCCGCCGATCACCCCCACCGCGTCCATGGCTCAACCCTGCCCGTCCCCCGCTCCGCCGGTTCGAGGAGGTTCCTTACGATCCGGTGACGCGGAGGCGTCCCGTCGTCGCGCGCATCGTCACGTCAGTCCCCGCGGTTCATCCGCCGCACGCGCTCCTTGGCGGTCTTCCGGGCGCGCTCCTGGTCGGTCGGCGTCGTGATCGCGGAGAACAGCGTGCGGAAGCCGCTCACGATCGCCATGTTCGAGGGCCGCTTCACCTGCTTGCGCTGGCGCTCGATCGACTTCGCCGCGCCGCCCGTGCGGGACGCATCGGCGGAGGACGCCCGCCCGCCTGCCGTGCCGTAGCGGACGGACACCCGCTCGAGGCGCGCCGACGAGCGCCTGGCCGCGCGACGCGCGGCGTAGGGCACGCGGTCGGCCTCGCGCTTGACGATGACGATGCGTCGCCGCTCGGCGGATGCCACGGACTTCACCCTCGACTTCGCCGGTTCGGGCAGCGACGAGGCGAGCTTGCGCGCCTGCTTCCCGGCGCGCTCCGCCTCCTTCACGGCGCGCTTCGCATCCCGGCGGGCATCGCGGTCGGCAGTGGTCTTCGGCATGCGTCCCCCTCGCGTGTCGGCAGGGCGGCCACGGCGGGTCGCCCGCACGGGCAGCGTACGCCGCGAGGCATCCGGCCCCAACCCCTTGACGGGTCGACGGCGCGACGCAACCTAGTATCGATGGCATGGCACGGCGTGGGGCGTACGCGAAGGGCGTCGCGAAGCGCGAGGAGATCCTGACGGCCGCACTCGAGGTCATCGCTCGCGAGGGGTACGGGCGCGCGTCCGTCCGCGAGCTCGCCGAGGCGGTGGGGCTCAGCCAGGCCGGGCTCCTGCACTACTTCGGCACCAAGGAGGAGCTCTTCGCCGCGGTCCTCCGCAAGCGCGACGAGACCGACCTGCAGCGCGTCGAGGAGCGGATGGGCGAGGTCTCGACGTTCGAGGGCTTCCGCCAGACCATCGACCGCAACGCCGACGTGCCCGGCCTGATCCAGCTGTACGTGCGCCTGTCGGCCGAGGCGACCGACCCCGCCCACCCGGCGCACGCGTTCTTCGCCGAGCGGACGCGGACCTTCCGGGACATCGTCGCCGTCGACATCCGCCGCATGCAGGCCGAGGGCACGGTCCGCGCCGACGTCGATGCCGAACGGGCCGCCATGCTCATCCTGGCCGCGGCCGACGGCCTCCAGGTCCAGTGGCTCATGGACCCGACCGTCGACATGGCGACGCACGTGTCGGCCCTGCTGCGGCTGCTCGAGCCCGCCGGTTCGCCCGCGGCACCGTCCCCGCCAGCCGAGGCCTGACCGAAGGAGACCCCGTGCCAGACCCCGCCCCGACCGTCGACGTCCGGACGAGGTCCGGGACGGTGCGCGGGAGGTGGCGGGGCGCTCCCGGCACGCCGGGAGCGTCGGCGGCGTTCCTCGGCATCCCCTTCGCCGAACCGCCCGTGGGCGATCTGCGCTTCGCCCCGCCGGTGCCCGCCCGCCCCTGGGACGGCGTGCGCGACGCGCTCGAGCACGGCCCCACGCCGCAGCGCGGCGACCCCGGTGCCACGCTCATCCCGGAGCCGTCGGTGCCCGGCGACGCGACGCTGAACGTGGACGTCTTCACGCCGGCGCCGCACACCGGCGAGGCGTCCGAGGCTGACGGTGCCGGCGGGCTGCCCGTCCTCGTGTGGTTCCACGGCGGCGGCTACGTCGCCGGCTCGCCCGCCAGCCCCTGGTACGACGGCCGCACGTTCAACCGCGACGGCGTCGTGACGGTCAACGTGTCGTACCGACTGGGCTTCGACGGCTTCGGCTGGATCGCCGGCGCCGCGCCGAACCGCGGCGTGCTCGACTGGCTGCTCGCACTCGAGTGGGTCCGCGACCACGTCGCCGCCTTCGGCGGCGATCCGCGGCGCGTGACGATCGCCGGGCAGTCCGCGGGCGGCGGAGCCGTCCTGACGCTCCTCGGGATGCCGCGGGCGCAGGGTCTCTTCCACCGCGCGTGGGCGGTCTCCCCCGCCGTCGCCGACGTGTCGCGCGAGCGGGCGCAGGCGTTCGCGCGGCGGATCGGCGAGCTCGGCGGCATCCGCCCCGACCTCGACGGGCTGCGTTCGCTGTCCGAGGAGCGCATCCGGCAGCTCCAACGGGAGGCGCTCCAGCCGCCGCGCGGCGCCCGAGGCGGCGGCGCGGAGCTCGTCGCCGCGGGGCTTCCGCTCGGGCCGGTCGTCGACGGGCGCGTGGTCCCGGCGAAGACCGCGTCGTCGATCGCGGCGGGAGTCGGCGCCTCGGTGCCGCTCGTGCTCGGGACGACCGACGACGAGTTCTCGTCGGCCTTCCGCAGCGCCGCCGGGCGGCTTCGCTGGGTGTCGCGGAAGGCGGCCCTGAAGCGACTCGGACTCCTCGAGCCGCGACGCTCCGAGTGGCTCGAGGCCAACCGCGGCGAACGCCTCCACGGCACGGCCGCCGTGCTCGGACGCTACGTCAGCGACCACGTCTTCCGCGCGCCCCTCGTGCGCATGGTCGCGGCCCGCGAGCTCGGCGCGGCCGTGGCGGCGACGGATGGCGCGGCCCCGGCGGCGACCTGGGCGTACCGGTTCTCGTGGCGCTCCCCCGTCTCCGGCGCCGCGGTGCACTGCCTCGACGTGCCGTTCCTGTTCGACGTGCTCGCGGAGGGCCACGTGCCCGCGATCGCGGGCGCCCGCCCGCCGCAGGGCCTCGCGGACCACGTGCACGCCGATGTCGTCGCGTTCGTCCGCGGCGCGGATCCGTCCTGGCCGACCGCGGCGGGCGAGGCCTTCCCGGCACGGGTGTACGACCTGACGATCGCGACCGTTCCCGACGCGTACGCCTCGGCGCGGCCGCTCGCGGGGGTGTGACGCGGCCGACCGCTCCATCTCCACCCCCCGAACGGGGCACTTCTCGCGCGCTGTCCCGAGCCGTCATGCTGGCGCCATGACGCAGCCCGGCGCCACCGCAGCCCACGACCCGTCAGCCCACGACCCCTCAGAGAGCACCGCGGCGAACCAGGCGGGCCGCGCCGAGCACGCGGGGCGACTGGTCGACCACCTGTTCGCGCACGGCAGCGCCACGCGCGCAGAGCTCGCCGGCGCGACCGGCCTCGGACGGACCGCCGTCTCGGGGCTCGTCGCTCGACTGATCGAGGCCGGCGTGCTCGTCGAACCCGGTGGCGACCACGCGCGCCATGGCCGACTCCGCCTCGGGATCGCCGACCGCCTGCTCCTCACCGCCGGCGTCGCCGGCGACGACGCCGTCGCCACGCTCTCCGAGCTCGATGGCACCGAGACCGCACGCTACGAGGAGCCCGTCGCGATCGCCGACGACGACCCGCGCCCCGCGAGCGCCGCCCCGCTCGACGCCCTCGCCGTCGTCGTCGACCGCGCCATCGCGCAGGCCGAGCGGGAGGGGCATGACATCGCCGACGTCACGCTCCTCGTGCAGGGGGCGGTCGTCGGGGCTCCCGCACTCGCCATCGGCGACGCGACGCTCGGACTCGAACCGCTCGACGTCGTCGCCGCGCTCCGCGCCAGGTCGGATCGCCTGGCGGGCATCGAGCCCGATCTCGTCGTCCCACCGACGCTCCGCACGACGGCATCCGCCCGCGCCGCGAGCGAGGCGGGTGACGGAACCGGGCACCTCGACGAGGTCGTGCTGCACATCTCGGGCGACGCGCAGGTCTCCGCCGCGATCGTCATCCGCGGCGAGCCGTACTCGGGCGCACACGGACTGGCCGGCACGTTCGGGCATCTCCCGATCGTGCCGAACGGCATCAGGTGCGAGTGCGGCCAGCGCGGATGCCTCGCCACCGTCGCCGCACCCGACGTCGTGCTCGCCAAGGCCGAACTCCAGGACTTCGAGCTGACGTACGGCCGGAAGGCCGCGATCGCCGAACTGGAGGGTCGGATCGCCGACTCCGAGGACCGCGCACGCTGGGCATGGCTCGACGCCGCGCTCTGGATCGGCCGCGCCCTGCAGGTCGTCGTGCCCGCGATCGATCCCGACGTCGTCATCGTCGGCGGATGGTGGGCGCCGCTCGTCGCCGACATCGACGCGTCGTTCCGCGACAACCGGCCGACCGTCGGCAACGGCGCGTTGAACGCGATCCCGCGCCTCACGGCCGGGAGGCCCGGCGACGACCTCGGGCTCGAGGGCGCACGCCGTCAGGCGCGCGACGGCCTGCGGTCCGTCCTGGCCTCCGCCGTCGCCTGACGCGCCGGGCGGAAGCGGCGAGCGATGCCCCACGCCGTCACCCGACCCATCGCCTCGAACACGATCGCCGCGCTCATCTTCGACCGCCCCAGCTCGCGCTCGACGAACGTGACCGGCACCTCCACGAGGCGCAGCCCGGCCATGACGGCGTGCCAGGTCATGTCGACCTGGAAGCCGTAGCCCTTGGTGTGGACGTCCTCGAGGTGCAGGGCCCGCAGCGCTTCCGCGCGATACACGCGGTACCCGGCGGTCGCGTCCTTCACGGGAAGCCCGAGCATCCACCGCGAATAGGTGCTGCCGGTCTTCGAGAGCCAGATCCGTCGACGGGGCCAGTTCACCGCCGAACCGCCGGGCACCCACCGCGAGCCGATCACGACGTCGGCCGCTCGCCCCGCGTCATCCGTCGTCTCGAGCGCGTCGAGGAGTGCCGGAAGCTGCTCGGGCAGGTGCGAACCGTCGGCGTCGAGTTGCACGATCGGATCGAAGCCGCGCTCCAGGGCCCAGTCGAAGGCGGCGAGGTACGCGGCGCCGAGCCCCTCCTTGCCGCGCCGGTGCAGCACGTTCACCGAGGCATCCGCGGCGGCCATCTCATCGGCGAGCTCGCCGGTGCCGTCGGGCGAACCGTCATCGACGACGAGCACGGCCGCGCTCGGCACCGCGGCTCGCACGCGTGCGACGATCCCGGGGAGATTCTCGCGCTCGTCGTACGTGGGGATCACCACGAGCGTTCCGCTCACGGGCTCCTCCTCACACGCGACGACATGTCAGGGCATCGTACCGGGCCGCGCTGACGGGCGGCGAACCGGCTCAGCGCACCCCCTGCATGAGCCGCAGCACGGGCCGCGTCGCCAGCGCGAGTGCCCCGCCGAGCACGATCGCGATCGCGCCGAGCACGCCGAAGTAGACCCCCTCGGGCACGGCCGAGTAGAACTCCGCCAGCTGCCCGGCGATCGCGGTGCCGAGCGCGACGGACAGGAAGAAGAGCGCCACCATCTGCGTGTGGAACTTCTCGGGCGCCAGCTTCGTCGCCACCGACAGCCCGACCGGCGAGAGCAGCAGCTCGGCGACCGTGAACACGAAGAGGATCCCGACGATCGCCAGCAGCGGGGTCGAGTTCGGCCCGCCGCCTGCGAACGGCAGGAACAGCAGGAACGCCACGCCCATGATCGTCGTGCCGAGTGCGAACTTCACGGGCGTCGACGGCTGCCGGTCGCCGAGCTTCGTCCAGATCGCCGCGAACACGCCTGAGAGCAGGATGATGAACACCGGGTTGATCGACTGCACCCACGAGATCGGCATCTCCCAGCCGAAGAGGTTCCGGTCGAGCTGCTCGTCGGAGTAGATCGTGAGCACGGTGAACTGCTGCTGGTAGAGCGACCAGAACGCCACGCTCGCGATGAACAACGGTATGAACCCGAACACGCGGCTGCGCTCGACGGCGCTCACCGCGCGGCTCGTCAGGATCACGATGAAGTACGCCACCGCCGCGACCACCGTGCCGCCGATCACCCAGGTCACGAGGTTCTCCGCAGTGACGAGGCGTGTCAGCACGAGCGCGACGACGAGGATCACGGCCGCGATCGCGATGCCGATGACGAGTCCGCGCCGCTCGCGCGGCAGCGGGTTGGGCACGACGGATGCCTCGGGCGGCAGCCCCTTCCGCCCGAACGAGTACTGGATGAGCCCGATGGCCATCCCGACCGCCGCCGCACCGAAGCCCCAGTGGAATCCGACCGTCGACTGGAGGAGCCCGGTGATGAGCGGACCGAGGAAGGCGCCCAGGTTGATGCCGAGGTAGAACAGGGCGAAGCCGGCATCCCGCCGCGGATCGTCGCGCGAGTAGAGCGTGCCGACCACGCTCGTCGCGTTCGCCTTCAGGCCGCCCGAGCCGAAGGCGACGAGCACCAGGCCGACGCCGACGCCGAGGAAGCCGGGCAGCAGCGCGAGGGCGATGTGGCCCGCCATGATCACGATCGCCGAGAAGAACAGCACCTTCTCGCTGCCGAGCAGGCGGTCGGCGATCCACGCGCCGAGGATCGTCGACAGGTACACGGCGCCGCCGTACGCGCCGACGATGCCGGCGGCGGCGCTCTGCTCCATGCCGAGTCCGCCCTCGGACACCGAGAAGTACAGGTAGAGCAGCAGGATCGACTGCATGCCGTAGAAGCTGAACCGCTCCCACATCTCCACGCCGAAGATGTGCGCGAGCGCACGCGGCTGGCCGAAGAAGCCCCGGTCGGCCCGGTCGTCGCGGTGGCCCGACTCGGTCGGCGGCGCCGTCACCCCGGCGCTCGCCCCCGCCCCCGCCGCCGACTCGTCGCGCTCACCCATCGGACGATCGTCGTCTCGCATGGCCCAGCACATTACACCCGTTCGCCGCGAACGGTCAGGGGTCGCGGCATCCGTCGCGGGGGCCTTGTCCCGCCCGTCGGCGGGTGCTGGACTTGCCGAGCACACGACCGCAGGCACGACCGCAGGGGGACACCGAGCATGCCGCACCTCACCGTCGGAACCGAGAATTCCGCGCCCATCGAGCTCCACTACGAGGACCACGGCGAGGGCCGACCAGTCGTGCTCATCCACGGCTATCCGCTCGACGGGGCGTCGTGGGAGCGGCAGACGCGAGCCCTCCTCGGCGCCGGCTACCGCGTCGTCACGTACGACCGGCGCGGCTTCGGCGCGTCGTCGAAGCCCACCACGGGGTACGACTTCGACACGTTCGCCGCCGACCTGAAGGCCCTGCTCGACGCGCTCGACCTGACGGACGTCACGCTCGTCGGCTTCTCGATGGGCACCGGCGAGGTCGGCCGCTACCTCGGCACGTACGGCAGCGATCGCATATCGAAGGCCGTGTTCCTCGGTTCGCTCGGGCCGTACCTGCGGCAGACCGACGACAATCCCGAGGGCGCCGCGCCCGACTTCGACGGGCTGAGGGCGCAGGCCGAGGCCGATCGGTTCGCGTGGTTCGACGGGTTCTTCGGGAACTTCTACAACCTCGACGAGAACCTCGGCTCGCGCATCTCGGAGGCCGCGGTGCGCGGGAACTGGGCGACGGCCTCGAGCGTGGGCTGGTACGCCGCGTCGGCGTGCGTCGACACGTGGCTCACGGACTTCCGCGCCGACATCGAGCGCATCGACGTGCCCGCGCTCATCGTGCACGGCACCGCCGACCGCATCCTGCCGATCGACGCCACGGCTCGGCGCTTCCACCCGATGCTCCCCACGGCGGAGTACATCGAGATCGAGGGCGCGCCGCACGGCATGCCGTGGACGCACGCCGAGGAGATCAACGCGGTGCTGCTGACGTTCGTCGCGTCGTAGGCCCGGCGCGGCGGCGCGCCGCCGGCTCAGCCCGCGAGCGCTTCGAGCAGCTGCGGCTTCGTCATGCGCGAGTAGCCCGTGACGCCGCGATCCTTCGCGAGTGCGCGAAGCTCGGGGACGGTGCGCGACGCCAGGTCGGCCGTCGCGGGCTTCGCGCCGGGTCTGGTCGCGGGCTTCGCCCCGGGCTTGGCCGCGGGCTTCCTCGTGGTCGGCGGCTTCGCAGCGGCCGGCTCGTCGGCAGCGGGCTTCGAGCCGGTCCCGGGCTCGGCGGACGCCGGAACGGCGGGCTGGGGCGCAGCCTCGACGGCGCCCGACGCGGACGCGGACGCGCCCGCCACGGGCTCGCCTGCCGCGGGGCCCGCCACGGGCTCATCCGCGGTCGCCGCGCCCGCGGCATCCGTCGTCGTGTTCGCGCGCCGGAGCGTGCGCAGCCGCTCGCGCGTGGCCTGCCCGGCTCGGGCGGCGAGCCGCTTCGCAGCGCCGAGCGCCTTCACGGCAGCGTTCTGGTCGGTGTTCGCAGGTGCCATCGTCGATCCCTCGGGGGTGGGTCGGTGGGTGGGGTCCTGCGGAAGCGTAGCGGGATCAGCGCCGCAGTTCGAGCGTGCAGCACTTCACACCGCCGCCGCCGAGCAGCAGCTCGGACAGGTCGACGCCGATCGGGTGATAGCCCGCATCGCGGAGCTGCCGCTCGAATCCCGTCGCGCGCGCGGCGATCACGACGTTGCGGCCGTCGCTGTAGGAGTTGAGGCCGAGCACCGCCGCATCCTCCTCGGAGACGAGGATCGCGTCGGGGTAGCGCTCGCGCAGGATCTCGAGCGAGGGACCGTCGAACGCGCTCGGCAGGTACGCGATGTGCTCCTGGCCCGGCCGGGAGTCGAGCACGGCGATCGCGGTGTCGAGGTGGTAGAAGCTCGGGTTCACGAGGGTCAGGGTGACGACCTCGCGGCCCGTGATGTGGGCGAGCTCCTCGTGGCTCGAGCCGTCGCTGCGGAAGCCGGTGCCCGCAAGGATGACGTCGCCGACGAGCAGGAAGTCGCCCTCGCCCTCGTTCGTCTCGGCCGGCTCGCGCACGTCGAAGCCCGCCTGCCGGAACCAGTCCATGTACGCCGGCCCCTCGGCCGCGCGCTGCGCGTGCGTGAACTTCGCGCCGTACGCGATGCCGTCGATCACGGTGCCGCCGTTGGCCGCGTAGACCATGTCGGGCAGGCCCTCGACGGGGTCGATGAGGTGCACGTCGAAGCCCAGGCCGACGTACGTGTCGTGCAGGGTCTGCCACTGCGCGACGGCCAGCGCGGTGTCGGTCGGCTTCGCCGGATCCATCCACGGGTTGATCTGGTAGACGACGGTGAAGTGCTCGGGGCGGCACATCAGCACGGTCTTCTTCGACGCGGTGCGCTCCGGCGCGGCGGGGGTAGGGGTCGTCTGGGTCTCGATCACGGTCGACATCTCACTCCTCGAAGGTGGGTTCGTCGGCCGGGCACGGCGGCGCGCCGCCGGCTCGGCCGGTGGGGTGTCGGCGGACCAGGTCGCTCTCTCGAGCCCCGGCGGCGGTGTTCGGATGGCACCGCCGTCGGGACGCCACCTCCAGTGTGTCGCTCGGGGCCTGCGACTTCTCGGCTTCTCGCACACGATTCGTGCGCGTTCGGGCGCATGACGCAACGATCGAGGGGTCACGGATGCCGCGGGCGCGCGCATCGCGCGCCGTGGCGGGCTGCGCGGGCGCACGAATCCCGCGCGGCGACCGGGATGCGACCCGGGCTCAGGCCGCGCGCACCCCCGCCTGCTCGTTGCGGCGATCGCGCCAGGCGAGCCAGTGCTTCACGGCCGTGTCGTCGTAGTGCGGGCCCGAGAGGCCGAGCGTGAACAGGCGCACGCCGGCGTCGTGGAGCGCGTCGGCGTACGCGTCGTCGAGGCTGCGCCGCGGAAGTTCGTTCGAGATCGTGATGCCCGAGACATCCCGCACGACCTTCTCGCCCCAGCGGGCCAGCACGTCGAGCTTGTGGCCGAGCTCGTCGGGCCGCACGAACGAGTGCCAGATGTCGGCGTGCTCGGCGACGAGGCGCAGCGTCTTCTGCTCGCCCTTGCCGCCGATCATGATCGGGATGTCGCGCGTCGGCGCCGGGTTCAGCTTCGCCCAGCGCGCCTTCACGCGCGGCAGCGCCTCGGCCAGGTCGTCGAGGCGCGAGCCGACCGTGCCGAACCCGTAGCCGTACTCGTCGTAGTCGCGCTCGAACCAGCCCGAACCCGTGCCGAAGATGAAGCGGCCGGCGTCGCCGCCCCTCGCGCTGATGTGGTCCAGCGTGCGGGCCATGTCGGCCTGCAGGTCGGCATTGCGGTAGGAGTTGCAGTTGACGAGCGAGCCGAACTCGACGCGATCGGTCTGCTCCGCCCAGGCGCCGAGCATCGTCCACGCCTCGAAGTGGAGGCCGTCGGGGTCGCCCGAGAGCGGGAAGAAGTGATCCCAGTTGAAGACGACGTCGACGCCGAGGTCCTCCATGCGGAGCACGGCGTCGCGGATCTGCGTGTAGGTCGCGTGCTGCGGCTGCAGCTGCACGCCGAGGCGCGCGGGAGCGGTGTTCGGGGTCATGGCCTCACGCTACGCCCGCCGGCGAGCGGTCTCCCCGGTCTGCGCCACGAGCGAACGGATGCCGCGTCCGCGCGTCGCGCGCTGGCTTCGTCGGTCGACCGCAGCCGCCCGCACCGCGCCATCCGCTCGCCCGCGATCACGAACGTGCAACGGCGCGCACGATTCCCGCGCCGACCCGTTCCCCGACGCAACGGACCGTCCTACACTCGGGCGCATGGACAACCTCGACCGGGCCATCCTCGACCTGCTCCGCCAGAACTCGCGGGCCGGGTACGGCGACATCGGGTCGTCCGTCGGGCTCTCCGCATCAGCCGTGAAGCGCCGTGTCGACAAGCTCGTCGCCGACGGCGTCATCAAGGCCTTCACGATCCAGGTCGACCCGGCCGTCGACGGCATGAGCACCGAGGCGTACGTCGAGCTGTTCTGCCGCGGCACGGTCGCGCCCGACGAGCTGCAGCGGATCCTGCAGGGCGTGCCCGAGGTCGTGTACGCGGGCACCGTCACGGGCAGCGCCGACGCCATCGTGCACATGCGCGCCCGCGACATCACCTCGCTCGAGGAGGCGCTCGAGCGCGTGCGCATCGCGCCGAACGTCGACCACACGAGGAGCGCCATCGTGCTCTCGCGCCTCGTCAACCGCAACCGCGACTGACCGCCGGGCGCACGCGCCCCCCGACACCGGAGCCCCCATGCGATTCACCGTCGACGACGACGCGCACACTCCTCCCTACGAGCAGCTCCGCATGCAGGTGGTCGATGCCGTGCGGGACGGCCGCCTCGCCGCGGGCTCGAAGCTGCCGACCGTGCGGGGCCTCGCCGATGAGCTCGGCCTCGCGGCGAACACGGTCGCGCGCGCCTACAAGGAGCTCGAGTCAGACGGCGTCGTCGAGGGTCGCGGCCGTGCGGGCACGTTCGTCAGCGCCGCGGGCGATCCGGTGGAGCAGGCGCTGCAGGCGGCGGCATCCGCCTTCGCCGACACCGTCGAGCGCCTGGGCGTGCCGACGGATGCCGCCGAGGCCGCCGTCGCACGCGCGCTCCGCGCCCGCCGCTGACGGGGAGCCGTCCGGTCGACGCGCCCCTGGGCCACGCTCGAAGTGAGGTTTCTGCGCCCAAGTGCGGTTCGAGGCCTCGCTCCAGCGCGGGAACCTCACTTGGGGCGCGGTGGAGACGGCGACGGCGACGGCAGGGACGGAGCAGGGAGGAGGGCAGGCGCCCGCGCGTCAGCTCGCCGCGGCCTCGGGCGCGGCCGGGATCGGCTCCTTGGGCAGGCGCCGGACCTTCTGGCGCCGGCGACGGCGCTCGGGGATCATCGAGCGCATCTCCTCGAGCTTGCCGAAGCAGAGCAGGCGGTCCTCGGCCTCGAGCACGACGCCCTTGCGCGGGTTGGGGATCACCGTGGCCCCGCGGTGCAGCGTGAGCACCGTGATGTCGCGCTCCCAGAGCCCGGACTCGCCGAGCGTCTTGCCCACGAGGTCGGCCGCCCCATGCACGACGAGCTCGGCGACGCCGTACCCCGTCGAGACGGTGAGTCGCTGCCGCACGTCGATCTCGGGGAACGCGACCTGGTTGCCGATGTAATCGATGATGGCGCCCGCGACATCCAGCTTCGTCGCCGTCTCGATGCCCTGCAGGCCGGGCGAGGAGTTGACCTCCATGACGAGCGGGCCCTCGTTGCCCTCGAGCATGTCGACGCCCGCGACCTTCAGCCCCATGATCTGGGCAGACCGCACCGCGGCCTGCTCGTACTCGGGCGAGAGCTCGACGGGCTCCACGCTGCCGCCGCGGTGCACGTTCGAGCGGAACTCGTCGCCGCTCGCGACGCGGCGCATGGCGGCGACCACGCGGTCGCCGACGACGAGGGCGCGGATGTCGCGGCCGCGGCTCTCGGCGATGAACTTCTGGATCAGCACGTTCTGCTTGGTCGAGTGCAGCGTCTCGATGATCGCCTCGGCGACCTTGACGGTCGGGGCGAGGATGACGCCGATGCCCTGCGTGCCTTCGAGCAGCTTGATCACGACCGGCGCACCGCCGACCGACTCGATCGCCGGGCGCAGGTCGGCACGGTTGCGCACGAACGTCGTCGCGGGCAGCGCGATGTTGTGGCGCGAGAGGATCTGGTTCGCGCGCAGCTTGTCGCGCGCGTTCGTGATGCCGTTCGCGGTGTTCGGCGTGTAGACGTCCATCTGCTCGAACTGCCGCACCACTGCGGTTCCGAAGTAGGTGATCGAGTTGCCGATGCGCGGCAGGATCGCGTCGTAGTCCGACAGCGGTCGACCGCGGTACTGCAGGTCGGGCTCGGCGCCGGAGAGGTCGATGCCGAAGCGGAGGGTGTTGAGGACCTTGACCTCGTGCCCGCGCTGCTGCGCTGCAGCACGGAGACGCTGGGTCGAGTACGCCTGCGGCGCGCGCGACAGGATCGCGAGTTTCATTCGGGAGTCCCTGCGAAGATGATCGGGTGACGGATGTGCCGAACCATTCAAACACCATCGCCGGATGGCGCGAATGGGTGCGCCTCCCCCAGGCCGACGTGGAGTGGCTGAAGGCGAAGCTCGACACGGGCGCACGCTCGTCGGCGCTGCACGCGTTCGACGTCGAGGAGTTCCGGCGCGACGGCGCCGACTGGGTGCGCTTCGGCATCCACCCGTGGCAGGACACCGACGCGGATGCCGCGACCGTCGAGCTTCCCGTCCACGATCGCCGGGTCATCCGCAGTTCGACCGGTCACACCCAGGAGCGGCTCGTCGTCCTCATGGACGTCGTGCTGCACGACCGTCCGGTCACGGCCGAGGTGACGCTCACGAACCGCGACGAGATGGGCTTCCGCATGCTCATCGGGCGCGAGGCGCTGCGGAACGGGTTCCTCGTCGACGCCGGCCGCTCGTTCGTCGGCGGGCGCGCGCCCCGCGACATCCGTCGCCGCAATCGCGGCCGCGCCTGACGCACCCCCGGTGGTCGAGTAGCACGCGAAGCGCGCGTATCGAGACCCCGAACCGAGTTCGCAGGACCAGCCCGGCCATGGTGCCTCCAAGCGAGGCATCGTGGCGCTCATCCTGCGAACTCATCAGGGTGCGGGTCGGCGAGACGGATGCCGCGGCTCACGCGACGGCGAGGTCGGCCTCGAGACGAGCGACGTCCGAGGCACGGCAGAGCTCCGTCGCCGGGAGCATCGCCGTCGCGCTGCCGGCCGCCACCGCGGTGCGGAAGGCCTCGGGGAGCGTCCGGCCCTGTGCGAGCCGCAGCACGAGCGCGCCGAGGAATGCATCGCCGGCCCCCACGGCGCTCGCGACCTCGACCCGCGGCGTCGGGAGTCGCAGCACCTCGTCGGACGTCACGAGGATCGCCCCGCGGGCGCCGAGCGTGAGCGCGACCACCTCGCTGCGACCGGCGGTGACGAGCGACCGGGCGGCGTCGACCATCGCCGACTCGTCGAGTTCGCCCTCCGCGCCGACGAGCTCGGCGAGCTCGTCGCGGCTCGGCTTGATCAGGAACACGCCGGCTTCGAGCGCGGCCGCGAGCGCCGGCCCCGAGGCATCCACCACCAGTCGCACATCGTGATCGGCCGAGATCTCGGCGAGCAACGCGTAGAAGCCGTCGGGCACGCCCGGCGGCAGGCTGCCGCTCGCGACGAGGAACCCGCCGACGGGCAGTTCGTCGGCGACGACCGACAGGCAGGCGCGCCACTCGGGCTCGCGCATCATGGGGCCCTGCAGCACGAACCGGTACTGCTCGCCCGTCGACAGCTCGTCGACGGTGAAACTCTCGCGGGTGTTGCCCCCGATGGTGATGACCCGGGCGACGAGGCCCGCCTCCTCGATGAACCCTCGGTAGGCCTGCCCGGTCGGCCCGCCCAGCGGGTAGACCGCGATCGAGCTGCCGCCGAGGTTCCGGATGGCGCGGCTCACGTTCACGCCTCCCCCGCCCGGGTCGAACCGGCTCGGCCCGCACCGCAGCTTGTGCTCCGGGACGACCCGGTCCGCCGTGCTCGACACGTCGAGCGCGGGGTTCATGGTCAATGTCACGATCGGTGCGTGCACGGCCATGGTCAGTAGTCCACGGCGTCGCGCGAGATCGGGCAGGTCATGCAGTGCCCGCCGCCACGGCCCCGGCCGAGTTCGGCTCCGACGATCTCGATGACCTCGACGCCCGCGTCGCGCAGCAGCGCGTTCGTGTAGGTGTTCCGGTCGTAGGTGAAGACCACGCCGGGCTCGACCGCGACCGCGTTGTTGCCGCTGTCCCACTGCTGCCGCTCCCCGGCGTACCATCCGCCGCCCGGCTCGACCGCGCGCAGCTTCGCCAGGCCGAGGGACTCGGCGACGACCTCGATGAACGAGCCGCGCTCCTCGGTGACCTCGATGCCGCAGCCGTCGGCCGGCCTCAACGAGAACGTGTGGATGCCGTCGACGATGTCGGGGTAGTACGTCACGACATCGCGGTCGGCGAAGGTGAAGACCGTGTCGAGGTGCATGGCTGCACGGAGCTTCGGCATGCCGGCGACGACGACCCGCTGCGCGGCCCCCTGCTCGAAGAGGCGCGCGGCGACCGCCGTGATCGCCTGTCGCGACGTCCGTTCGCTCATGCCGATGAGCACGACGCCGTTGCCGACGGGCATGACGTCGCCGCCCTCGAGCGTCGCCTGCCGCTGGTCCTCTTCGGGGTCGCCCCACCAGACCGTGCTGCCCGTGTAGTCGGGGTGGAAGTCGTAGATCGCCTTCATCAGCATGGTCTCCGCGTGCCGCGCGGGCCAGAACAGCGGGTTCAGCGTCAGTCCGCCGTAGATCCAGCACGTCGTGTCGCGCGTGTAGATCGTGTTGGGCAGCGGCGGCATGAGGTACTCGGTCATGCCCGCCGACTCGCGCACGAGCGCGACCTCCGGGGCCCGGAACTCGGCCGGCAGGTCGCGCGTCGACAGGCCGCCGATCAGGTACTCGGTGAGCGTCGCCTCGTCGAGCGAGTCGAGGAACGCGCGCGTGTCGGCGACCAGCCCGGCGCCGACCTCGTTCGCCACGATCTTGCGGTCGAGCAGCCAGTCGCGCGCGCCGGGCACCGCCATCGTCTCGGCGAGCAGGTCGTGGAGCTCGACCACCTCGACGCCGCGGTCGCGCATCTGCTGCACGAAGTCCGCGTGGTCGCGCTGGGCGTTCTGCACCCAGAGCACGTCGTCGAAGAGCAGCGCGTCGCTGTTGCTCGGCGTCAGCCGCTCATGGCCGAGGCCGGGTCGGCACACGAGCACCTTCCTGAGCCGGCCGACCTCGGAATGGACCCCGTACGACTGGTCCGACATGGCGTGCTCCCTTCTGCGCCGCGGCGCGAGGACGATCAGAGCTGAACGGCACCCGTGACGAGCAGCACGACGCCGATCACCGCGAAGGCGAGGATGACGATGAAGACGACGAGCCCGGCCGGCGTGAAGACCCTGGCCTGCTGCTGGCGCCGGGCGACGACGTAGAGCGCGGTCGCCGGGGCGAGCAGGATGCACGCCAGGAACAGGAAGACGTAGCCCGCCGCCCAGATCAGGAACAGCGTGTACGCCGTCGAGATCGCCGCGACCACGAGCTCGCGCGTGCGGCGCGCCGATGCGGCATCCGCGTAGCCGTCTCGTTGCACGGCGATCTTCACGGCGTACGCGCTCGCCAGCGCGTAGGGCGCAAGCGACAGCGCCGCGGTGAGGTCGAGCGTGAAGTCGAGCGCGTCGTTCACGAACTGGACGAGGAAGAGGATGACGGTGACGAGGATGGACGTCCAGAGCACGGCATGCTCGGGCACCTCGCGCGAGTTGAGGCGCGCGAAGTAGCGCGGCAGGTCCTGGTCCTTCGCGGCCGCGAACACGACGTCGGCCGCGAGCAGCTGCCAGGCGAGGTACGCGCCGAGCACCGAGATGATGAGCCCGACGCGGATGAACGCACCGCCCCACGGGCCGACGGCGGCCTCGAGCACGCCGCCCGCCGACGGTTGCTGCAGTTCCGCGATCTCGGCCTGCGGCAGGATCCCGTACGACAGGATCGACACCGACGCGAACAGCGCGAGCACCGAGAGGAAGCCGAGCACGGTGGCCCGCCCGACGTCGGACCGCTTCTTCGCGTAGCGGGAGTACACGCTCGCACCCTCGATGCCGAGGAACACGAAGACCGTGATGAGCATCGTGCCCTGCACCTGCGCGAACAGCGTCTCGTCGCCCGCGGGCCCGTCGTCGCCCGAGAGGTTGCCGACGAAGACATCCCAGTCGAAGAAGAAGACCACGAGCACGAGGAAGAGCGCGAGCGGCACGAGCTTCGCGATCGTGACGATGAAGTTGATCGCCGCGGCCTCGCGCACCCCCTGCCGGATCAGCAGGTAGACGCCCCAGACGGCGGCGACCGAGATGAGGAACGACGGCCAGGTGTCGCCCTCGCCGAGCACCGGTCGCAGCTCGGGGAAGAGCTGCGAGAGCGTGGTCATGATCAGCACCCAGTAGAACGCGTTGCCCGCGCACGCCGACGCCCAGTAGCCCACGGCCGAGAGGAAGCCGGGGTAGACCCCGAAGCCCGCCCGCGCGTACACGTAGACGCCGTTGTCGAGCTTGGGCTTCCGCATCGCGAGGGTCTGGAACACGAGCGCCAGCGTCAGCATGCCGAGCCCGGCGATCGACCAGGCGATGAGCGCGCCGTACACCCCGGTCTGGCTCGCGAAGCGCGCCGGGAGCTGGAAGACGCCCGCGCCGACCATCGAGCCGACGACCATCGCGGTGAGCGCCGGGAGGCTCAGCTTGGAGGGCGCCCGCGTCTCGGCCGTCGATGCCATCAGGGCCCCCTCCCCAGTTCGATCCGCCCCCGTGCGGATGGTTCAGGACGCGGCGTCGCAACCTGCTCCGTGTCTAGCGCAGGCCCGGGGCGGGCACAAGGGCGAGGGCGGCGGATGCCGCGGGCGCGCGAATGCACGACCCGGCGAGCCGGCGGCACGACGAAGGGGCGGCCGCGTGTGCGACCGCCCCCCGTGACATCCGCTCGCCCTAGATCACGCCGTCGGAGATCGTCGTCGGGTTGCCGAACCGGTGGTTCGTGATCGAGATCGCCTGCTCGTGCAGGAAGGGCAGCAGCTCGACGCGACCCGACGGCGTCACCGGGTGCGACCAGACCGCGAGGTCGGGCGTGCCGCCGGTCGCCTCGGCGAGCGCCGCGGCCGAGCCGCCCACGAGCCGCACGCGGCCCGTGACCTCGCCCTTGCCGGCACGCGCGATCCATCCGGCGTCGCCCTCGCGCACCACGCGGACGTCGCGGGAGGCCAGGAGCGCGCGGACGCCCTTCGGCAGCTCGTGCGCGGTCGAGATCGACAGCGGCGACTTCGCGAGGATGCCCGCGGCGATCACGCGGAGGCCCTCGGCGAGCATCGCGTCCTCGCTCACCCGGATGGTGACGGGCAGCGGCAGGTACCGGAACAGGTTCCGCTCGACGCCGAGGCCCGAGACGTCCTTCACCGTGGCGTACTCGTCGGCCCATGCGACCGCGTCGGAGAGCGCGGAGCGGCGGAGCATCTCGTACGCCTCGTACTCGAGCGACGACTGCGACGCCTCGATGAGGTCGGTCACGCGCTGCTCGAGTCCGCGCAGGTGCAGCGACCGGCTCGGCTCGGAGTGGTCGGGCGCCCAGTCGCCGAGGCCGAACAGGTAGTTCGGGCCGCCGGCCTTGGCGCCCGCGCCGACCGACGAGCGCTTCCAGCCGCCGAACGGCTGGCGCTGCACGATCGCACCGGTGATGCCGCGGTTGACGTAGAGGTTGCCGGCCTCGACGTTCGCGAGCCACGTCGCGAGCTCGTCGGAGTCGAGCGAGTGCAGGCCCGCGGTCAGGCCGAAGTCGACCGCGTTCTGGAAGCGGATGGCCTCGTCGAGGTCCTTCGCGTGCATGATGCCGAGCACGGGGCCGAAGAACTCGGTGAGGTGGAAGTACGAGCCGGGCTTCACGTTCGCGCGGATGCCGGGCGACCACAGCCGGCCGGTGCCGTCGAGCTGCCGCGGCTCGACGAGCCACTCCTCGTCGGCGCCGAGCGTCGTGAGCGCGTGCAGCAGCTTGCCGTTCGCGGGCTCGACGATCGGGCCCATCTGGCTCTGCGGGTGCTCGGGCCAGCCGACGCGCAGGCTCGTGGCGGCGTCGACCAGCTGGCGGCGGAACCGCTCGGACTTCGCGACCGAGCCGACGAGGATCACGAGCGACGCGGCCGAGCACTTCTGGCCCGCGTGACCGAAGGCGCTCTTGACGACGTCGGATGCCGCGAGGTCGAGGTCGGCCGACGGCGTGACGATGATCGCGTTCTTGCCGCTCGTCTCGGCGAGGAGCGGCAGGTCCTTCCGGAACGAGCGGAAGAGCTCGGCCGTCTCGTACGCGCCCGTGAGGATGACGCGGTCGACCTTCTCGTCGGAGACGAGCTTGGTGCCGAGCTCGCGGGAGCCGAGGTCGACGAGGGCCAGCAGGTCCTTCGGGATGCCGGCCTCCCACAGCGCCTCCACCATGATCGCGCCCGAGCGCTGCGAGAGCTTCGCGGGCTTGATGATCACGCCCGAGCCCGCGGCGAGCGCGGCGAGCACGCCGCCCGCCGGGATCGCGACGGGGAAGTTCCACGGCGGGGTGACGACCGTGAGCTTCGAGGGCACGAAGCGCGCGCCCTGGACGTGGTCGAGCTCGCGGGCGCGCTCGGCGTAGTAGTGCGCGAAGTCGATCGCCTCGCTGATCTCGGGGTCGGCCTCGGCGATGGTCTTGCCGGTCTCGGCGGCCATGACCTCGATCAGCCGGTCGCGGTTCGCGGCGAGTGCGAGGCCCGCGCGGTGGAGCAGCGCTGCGCGCTGGTCGCCGGGGAGGGCCGCCCACGCGGCGGCGCGCTCGGTGACCGCGGTCATGAGCCGCTCGAGCTCGTCGGCGGTCTCGATGCGGTTCGCCTGCAGGGTGTCGATGCCGAGCGTCGAGGTGGGCACGCGCTCGAGGATCCGGCGACCCCAGTCGCGGTTCGCGGCGAGCGCGGGGTCGGTGTCGGGCTCGTTGCGGAACCCGGGGGTGACGCCGGGACCGGTGAGCTCGGCTGCGGCGGCGGCCGCGGCATCCGTCAGCTGACCATCGAGGCCGGAACCGCGGGTGATGCCGAGCACGACGCTCGTGAGCGAGCCCTCGTGCTCCTCGCCCGGCGCGGGCGCGCCGACGACGGTGCCGGCGAGGTCGGCGGCATCCTTCTCGTCCCACTCGGTGCGGCGGTTCTGGGTGCGGTTCGGCGCCGGCGCCGGGCCCTCCGGGTCCTCGCCCTCGAGCGCCGCGAGCGAACGCAGGTAGCGGTCGCGCTCGCGCTCGAAGAGGGCGCGGTTCTCGTTCAGCTCGAACACGGCCGACATGAAGTTGTCCTGGCTCGCGTTCTCCTCGAGGCGGCGGATCAGGTACGCGATCGCGACGTCGAACTCGCTCGGGTTCACGACGGGCGTGTAGAGCAGCAGGCGGCCGACGTCGCCGCGCACGGCCTCGGCCTGGCCGGTCGCCATGCCGAGCAGCATCTCGAACTCGACGCCCTGCTCGACGCCGCGCTCCTTCGCGGTGAGGTACGCGTGGGCGACGTCGAAGAGGTTGTGGCCGGCGATGCCGAGCTTGACGGCGTCGATGCGCTCGGGCGTCATCGACCAGTGCAGCACGCGCTTGTAGTTGGTGTCGGAGTCCTGCTTGGTCGAGTAGGTCGCGAGCGGCCAGTCGTGGACGTGCGCGTCGACGTGCTCCATCGCGAGGTTCGCGCCCTTCACGACGCGCACCTTGATCGGGGCGCCGCCCGCGGCGCGGCGCTCCTGCGCCCACGCGGTGAGGTCCTGCATGGCGCCGAGCGCGTCGGGCAGGTAGGTCTGCAGCACGATGCCGGCCTCGAGGCCCTGCAGCTGCGGCTGGTCGAGGAGCCGCTTGAAGACCGCGATGGTGAGGTCGAGGTCGCGGTACTCCTCCATGTCGAGGTTGATGAACTTCGCCTGACCCTGCGCGGCGCCCTTCGCCGCGAGCTCGTACAGCGGCGTGAGCTTGGCGACGACCTTCTCGACGGCCTCGTCGAACGACCACATCGAGAGCTGGCTCACGACGCTCGAGACCTTGATCGAGACGTAGTCGACGTCGTCGCGCGCGAGGAAGTCGTAGGTGCCCTTCAGGCGCCGGTCGGCCTCGTGCTCGCCGAGCACGGCCTCGCCGAGGAGGTTGAGGTTCAGGCGGTTGCCCGACTCGCGGAGCTTCGCGATCGCGGGGCCGAGCTTCGCGGGCGTCGCGTCGAGCACGAGGTGGCCGACCATGGCGCGCAGCACGCGCCGCGCGATCGGGATGACGAGCCACGGGAAGGTCGGCGCCATCGCGCCGCCGAGGCGGATCGCGGCCTTGAGGGAGGCGGGCAGGAACTTCGGCGTGAGCTTCGCGACCTCCGCGAGGTTGCGGCCGGCGACGCCGAGGTCTTCGGGGCGCATGACGCCGTCGACGAAGCCGACGGTGAACGCGAGGCCGTGCTCGTCCTTCAGCACGCCCGCGAGGCGCTGCGCGGCCGGGTCGACGGGGTGGTTCGCACTCTCGGCGAGCCAGCGCTCGACGAGCGCGATGACGTGATCGGTGTCGGGGACGACGTCCGTGAGGAGCTTCGAAGTGGTCACGACTGCGGTGTCCTTAGGTCTCGGAGGGCGCACGGGGATGGTGCACGCCCGGCACCTCCAGTGTGCGCCCCGGATTCCGTTCGGTACAGCGAATGAATCCGATGCATACTGTTCATGTTTCCCGAACGTTTGGTTCGGGCCGTCCCGCCGCGCCGCCTCGGGCCCGATGACGGGCGGATGCCGCGCAGAGGAGGTGCACGCATGCTCGATGTCCGACGCTTGCGCCTCCTCGTCGAGCTCAGCCAGCGGGGCACCCTCACCGCCGTCGCCGAGGCGCTCTCGTACAGCCCGTCGTCGGTCTCGCAGCAGCTCAGCCAGCTCGAGCGCGAGGCGGGCGTGCCCCTGCTCGTCCAGGTCGGCCGGCGCGTGCAGCTCACGCCCCAGGCCGAGCTGCTCGTCGGCCACGCGCAGGCCGTGCTCGAACGGCTCGAAGAGGCCGAGGCGGATGTCGCGCGGTCGCTCACGACCGTCAGCGGCACCGTGCGCATCGCCGTGTTCCAGTCTGCGGCGCACGCCGTCGTCCCGCAAGCGCTCACCCTGCTCGCCGCCGAGCATCCGTCGCTGCGCGTCGAGGTGACCGAACGCGAGCCGGAACTCGCCCTCTTCGACGTCGCGGCGCGCGACTTCGACCTCGTCGTCGCCGAGCAGTACCCCGGGTACACACGGCCGCTGCATCCCGAGCTCGACCGCGTGCCGCTCGCGCGCGACGCCATCCGCCTCGCCCTTCCGCCGCATCCGGCCGCCCGCCGTCGCGGACTGCGCCGACCCGACCCCGTCGCGGCGGCCCTGCCGAAGGACGCCCCGACGGAGCTGCTCCGGTCGGTCGCCGACGACGGCCTCGCCGCGGCATCCGAGATGCCCTGGGTCATGGAACCGCGCGGCACGGCCTCGCGCGAGTGGGCCGAGCAGCTCTGCCGCCGCGCGGGCTTCGAGCCCGACGTGCGCTTCGAGACCGCCGACCTCATGGCGCACATCCGCCTGATCCGGTCGGGCAACGCCGTCGGCCTGCTCCCCGACCTCGTGTGGGCCGGCGAGGCGCCGAGCGTGCAGCTCGCGTCGCTGCCCGACGACCCGTTCCGCGAGGTGTTCTCCTCCACCCGGAGCGCCGCGGCCCGCCGCCCCGCCGTCGTCGCCGCACGCGACGCGCTGGCCCGCGCGGCGGCCCGAAGCGCGCCGCCCGCGACGCACGACTGACCGGCGCCCCGCCCGCCCGGACCTGCCGACCGCTCACCTTGCGCCCGTTCGCCTGCCGACCGCTCGCCTGCCGACAGCTCGAATCCCGCGCATGAGAATCCGCGGCACACCGCCCCGCACGCGCCCATCGCCCGGATCCTCATGCACGAGGAATCGCGCCACCGCATCGTGCATGGAGATCCAGCAGACAGCGCCCCGCACGCGCCCATCGCCCGGATTCTCATGCGGCAGGATGCGGGCCCCGCTACGCTGCGACCATGACCAGGGGGAAGAGACTCGTCATCGGCATGGGGGTGCTGGCGGCCGCGCTCGCGTTCAGCGGGTGCAGCGGTGTCGCCGGCGAGGACACCGGAGGCGACATCGATCCGACCGGCACGTGGGGCGACTCGTCGACGCAGGGCGAACCGTTCCTCACGCTCGAGGATGGCGGCGACTTCACCGGCAGCGACGGCTGCAACACGCTCAATGGCACGTGGTCGGTCAACGAGGCCGATCAGGTCGAGTTCGAGAACGTGGCCTCCACGGAGAAGGCGTGCGACGACGTCGACTACTGGCTCGCCGGCATGAGCGCAGCGGATGTCGCGGACGACTCGATGACCGTCCTCGGCGAGGACGGCTCGCCGATCGGCACGCTCGACCGTTCGAGCTGAGCGCGCCGGGCGGGCGCCGGCCGCCGGGCCGCGGTCGCTCAGGCCGCGCCGTCGCCGTGCATCCACGGCGTGTAGCTGACGCCCACGAGCAGCCCTTCGGGGCTCATCAGCCGCGACGTGGTCTGCCCCCACGGCTCCTCGTGCGCCTCGACGAGGATCTCGAGACCCTTCGCGCGCAACTCGTCGACCGCCGGGCCGACCGCCTCCGGTGAGGCGACGTCGAACTCGATCCACGCCTGCGGCACCGGACGGTCGGCGGGCCACTCGCTCGTGCCGAAGGTCGCCTCGGCCGCCTGGTCGAGGGGCCAGATCGCGAACGCCTTCGCGCCCTCGACCTCCTCGGTGTGGAAGTACCGCGGCGCGTTCTCGTGGAACGGGATGCCGATCGCACCGGCCCAGAAGTCGTGCGACGCGGCGTCGACGGTGCCGATCGGGCCGAACCCGGCGATGAAGGCGATGTCCATGTCCCCATTCGACTCCGGCCCGCCGACACTCGCCACCCCCGCGCCACCCTCGCGCCCGCCTCGCGCCCGCCTCGCGTCCCTCGCACACCGAGTCCCGCCAAGTGGCGGGACCGCCCGCCATCTCACGGGAATCGCGCGGCCGGGCCGCCCGGGCCGCCACCACCGGCGGCCGCCGCGAACCGCTCGGCCTGCGCCGCGAGGTACTCGAGCAGTTCGGGCGGACCGTCGACGCGGCATCCGACCCCCTCGGGCACCCAGAGGAGCGCCGCCGCGACCCCGGCGACCGACTCGCCCTCGACCGGCCACGCCGTGCCCGCACCGCCCGGCCCGGCGACCGCATCGCGCGCCCACCAGCCGAGCCGCTCGCGGAACTCGTCCACGGGCATCGCCACGTGCACCTCGGCGCGCACCGCCTGGTCGCGCCAGCGCACCGCCCGCTGCACACGCTCGAGCGCCTCGTCGTCGGTGAGCGGATGCGGCGCGAAGCGCACACGCGTCTGGAACACGTCGTCGATCCGATCGAGCCGGAACGTCCGCCAGTCGTCGCGGTCGCGATCCCACGCGAGGAGGTACCAGCGCCGCCCGAGCGGGACCAGCCGGTGCGGCTCGATCGATCGCGTCGTGGCGGCGCCCGTGGCATCCGTGTACCTCATGCGGATCCGCTCGGCGTCGCGGCAGCAGAGCGCGAGCAGTCCGAGCAGGTCGCTGTCGACGAATGGCGCGGCGCCGGGCCCCGCGCCCGGCCCGCCGGCCGGCGTCGCGACGGCCTGCAGTGCCTCGATGCGTCGCCGCAGCGCGGGCGGCAGCACTTGCTCGATCTTCGCGAGCGCGCTGAACGTCGTGTGCTCGGCGCCGCGCAGCCCGGCCGCCGCCTGCGAGCGCAAGCCGACCGCGATCGCGACGCCCTCGTCGTCGGTGAGGAGCAGCGGCGGCAACCCCGTGCCCGCGGCGAGTCGGTAGCCGCCGGCGACGCCGCGCGTCGACTCGATCGCGTACCCGAGCTCGCGCAGGCGCTCGACGTCGCGGCGCAATGTGCGTTCGCTGACCCCGAGGCGGTCGACGAGCTCACGCGCGGTCCAATGCCGGTGACTCTGCAGCAGGGAGAGCAGGTCGAGGGTGCGGGAAGTGGTCGCGGCCATGTCCCGATTCTCGACCCGCATCCGGTCGGAATACGTCCGGAATGCGGCCCGGCTACAGCGAGAGGTGGAACCGGAGCGCGTCGTCGACCCGGCCGAGCACGGATTCCGGGCAGCGCCCGATGGTTCCGCGCACACTTGCGACCGAGATGGACCTCACCTGGGCCGCCTGCACCTTCGACGGCGCGGGCAGACCCATCGCGGCGAGATCGTCGACGCTGTCGACGAGGCACTCGAACGGAGCGAAGACCCGTGCCGTGTTCGACGTGAGCGGCACGACCGTGACGACCCCCCGGCCGAGCCGGGTCGCCGTCGAGTTCGCACCGTCGTTGCTCACCAGCACACACGGGCGGGCCTTGGACGCCTCCGCCGGCAGGGCGCGATCGAGCGCCACCACGATGACGTCACCGCGTCTCACCTCGCGAGCCCCTCGGCCGCGGTCGACTCCCACGCCGCCGCGTCGCCGGAGGACTCCCACTCGTCGAACGCCTCGGCGTAGGCGTCGCCGGCGGCGAGTTCTCGGCCGAGGCGGACGAGATCGTGGATCGCCGCGGAACGGTTGCCTTCGTACTGCACGGCGATCGCATCGATGAACTCGATGTCGGCGGGCGGAAGGCTCACGCTGAGCTTGGTCATACCTCGATCCTACTCTAGTACGACCCGTTCGAGACGGGCATCGGCCGGCCGGATGCGGGCCGACTGAGACGGCGCGCGGAACGCGGCATCCGCTCGTCTACGCTCGTGGGATGCCCACCGATGCGCACCCTGCCGACGCGCCCCCGCCCGCCGGCGCACCCGACCAGGCCCCCGATCACGACGTCGTCATCGTCGGCGGCGGCCACAACGGCCTCACGGCCGCCGCCTACCTCGCCCGCGCGGGCAAGCGCGTGCTGCTGCTCGAGCGCGACGACCACCTCGGCGGCGCCGCCGTCTCGGCCGAGGCGTTCGAGGGCGTCGACGCGCGCCTCAGCCGCTACTCGTACCTCGTGAGCCTGCTGCCGCAGCGGATCATCGACGACCTCGGGCTCGACGTGCGACTCGTGCGCCGCCGGTTCTCGTCGTACACGCCCGACCCGCGCGACCCGTCGCGCGGCCTGCTCGTCGACGTCGAGGCGGATGCCGCGGCCGCGCGCGACGCGTTCGCCCGGGTCGGCGCGGAGGGCGACGCCGACGCGTGGGAGGCGTTCTACGCCGACACGGCCCGCGTCGCCGAGGCGCTCTTCCCGACCCTGACCGAGCCGCTGCCCACCCGCGCCGAGGCGCGCGCCCTCGTCGGCGACGACCGCGTGTGGGACGGGTTCGTCGAGCGCCCGCTGGGCGAGGCGATCGACGAGCGCTTCGCCGACGACCTCGTGCGCGGCATCGTGGCGACCGACGGGCTGATCGGCACGTTCACCGACCTCGACGACCCGTCGCTCGACGCGAACCGCTGCTTCCTGTACCACGTCATCGGCGGCGGCACGGGCGACTGGGACGTACCGGTCGGCGGCATGGGCGCCGTGTCGGGCGAGCTCGCCAGGGCCGCCCGCGAAGCGGGCGCCGTGCTCCGCACCGAGGCCGAGGTCGTCGCGATCGACCCCGCGACCGGAGAGGTCCGGTGGCGCGAGGGCGGCCTCGACGCCGGTTCCGACGGCGGCGAGCGCGCCGTGCGCGCCCACGTCGTGCTCGCGAACGTCGCGCCGGTCGTGCTCGAGCGGCTCGTCGCGGCATCCGGCCGTGGCACCGAGGCGGCACCCGCCGACGCAGGCACCGGCCCCGCGGCATCCGCCGCCCCGGCATCGGGAGCAGCCACCGTCGCCCCGCGCGACGAACCCGCCGCCGTGCCGGGCTCCGACGAGGTCGCCCTGGACGACGCGACCCGCCGCCGCCTCGCCCGCGCCGGCATGCCCGAGGGCGCCCAGGTCAAGGTCAACCTGCTGCTCACGCGCCTTCCTCGCCTCGCCGACGCGTCGGTCGCGCCCGAGCAGGCGTTCGCGGGCACCTTCCACATCAACGAGCTCGAGTCGCAGCTCGAGGCCGCCTACCGCAGCGCCGCGGCCGGCGACCTGCCCGACCCGCTGCCCTGCGAGATCTACTGCCACACGCTGAGCGACCGCACGATCCTCGGGCCCGAGCTCGCGGCATCCGACGCGCAGACCCTCACCGTGTTCGGGCTGCACGTGCCCGACCGGCTGGTCGACGCGCACGGCAACGACGAGCTCCGCGAACGACTGCGCGACGCCGTGCTCGCCTCGCTCGACTCGGTGCTCGCCGAGCCCATCGCCGACGTGATCGCGACGGATGCCGCCGGCCGGCTCTGCGTCGAGGTGAAGACGACCCGCGACCTCGAGGACGCCCTTAACATGCCCGGCGGCAACATCTTCCACGGCCCGCTGTCGTGGCCGTGGACCGAGCCGGGGGCCGAACCCGCCACTCCCGCCGAGCGCTGGGGCGTCGCAACGTCGCACCCCCGCGTGCTCGTGTGCGGTTCGGGCGCGGTCCGCGGCGGCGCGGTCAGCGGCATCGGCGGGCACAACGCCGCGATGGCCGTGCTCGAGGAGGAACTCCCCTGAGAACGACGGCGACGGATGCCGAGGGCGCGAGCCGCGGCATCCGTCGCCGTTCGCAGGGCCAGACGCCCGATGCCGCCCGCACGAGGCGCAAGCGGCGGCTGGTCCTGCGAATCCACCCGCGCGAGTCGGGCCGGGCCCAGGGTCAGAAGACGAACAGCTGCCCGAGGATCATGATCGCGATGACGAACAGCGCCACGACCGCTCCGACGATGATGAGGGCACGGCCCGACATCTTCGCGACGCCGTAGCCGACGAGGATCGGCAGCGCGACGAGCAGGAGCGTGACGACCCACCAGAACGCCTGGTAGCCGCCCTGCGTCGCCTCGGACAGGCGGCCGCCGAACAACTGCTGCGTGCCCGGGTTGGTCGCGAAGGCGAACGCGGCGCTGAGCGGCACAGCGATCAGGGCGAGCACGATGATGCCGCTGAACCACCCCCACATGCCGCTGTGCCGGCCGGCGATGTGGAGCGATTCTTCGTCGTGCGACTGCTGCGAGGTTCCCCGAGTGCTCATGCGCGCCACTCTAGCCGTCCCGGGGCGGCCGGATTAGCCTGAGGGAAGGACGACACGCATGGGGGCGACGATGACCATCACTCGGGCGACCGGCCACTACGTTCACAAGGGCGACGGGCTCTACCTCCAGTTCGATCGGCTGTTCCATGCGCCGATCGAGGATGTCTGGTACTCGCTGACGAATCCGACGGCGATGCTCGCGTGGATCGGGACCTACACGGGCAATCCCTCGACCGGTGCGGTCCGGTTCCGGATGTCGAGCGAGGACGCCGAGTGGCAGAACACCTCGATCCTCGAGTGCGACGCACCCCACGGGTTCCACGCCGACATCGGCGAGGGCGACGACGCCGTGCGCGTCTTCTGCCACCTGCGGGAGGCCGGCGGGATGACGACGCTCACGCTCGGCCAGCGCCTGCGCTCCCCCGCCGACGCAACCTCGATCGGGCCCGGATGGGACTACTTCCTCGACCGGCTCGCCGCCGCACGCTCGGGTTCCGGGATGCCGGAGTGGAGCGCCTACGACCCGGGCCTCGTCGACACCTACCGTTCGCTGCACGTACCGGCGGCCGCGCAGGCGCCCGACGCCGCGGGCGGGCGCTGACGACGGCCCGGCGCCCGGTGCTGCGCTCCGCGGGGGCGCGCCCCTAGACTGACGCGCGTGAAGCCCATCGAACGGCGAGCCCGCGACCTCGAGACCACCCGCGTGCGGGCTTCCGCGTCGGGCGGCATGATGGGCCAGCGCCCCTTCGTGTGGGGCCTGCTCGCCACCGCTGGCGTGCTCGTCACGCTCGCACTCGCCGCCGCGCTGATCAACCTCTCGAGCGTCGTCTTCTCGGTGTTCGCCGCGGTGTTCATCACCCTGGGGCTCGATCCGCTCGTGCGCTGGTTCCAGCGACGCGGCATGAAGCGCGGCTGGGCCATCCTCACCGTGATCATCCTGTTCATCCTCGTCATCGGCGGGATGCTCGGGGTCGTGCTGCCGATCGTCATCACGCAGGCGGCCGACTTCATCACCTCGCTGCCCCAGCTCTACGCGAACCTGCAGGAGCAGGACTGGTTCAAGCAGCTCTCCTCCGACTCCGACGGGGTGTTCGCGAACCTCTACTCGACGTTCGTCGACTTCATCACGGACCCCGCCACGTGGGCGACCGTCGGCGGCGGAGCCCTGAACGTCGGGTTCGCGATCATCGGCGGGATCTCGACGGCGTTCTTCATCTTCATCCTGACGATCTACTTCACCGCGACCCTCGACTCGTCGAAGGCCGCGATCTACACGCTGGTCTCCGCGTCGCACCGCGACCGCGTGGTCGACTACGCCGAGCGCATCATGCAGAACGTCGGCCGGTACCTCAGCGGCATGGTCGTCCTGGCGTTCTTCAACGCGGTCTACAGCCTGATCCTGCTCACGATCGCGCAGGTGCCGTTCGCGCTCGTGATCTCGGTCGCGGCGTTCTTCATCACGCTCATCCCGATGATCGGCACCGTGCTCACGACCATCTTCATGACCGTGCTCGCGCTGTTCGTCTCCCCGACCGCTGCCGGGGTCGTCCTCGTGGGCATGCTCATCTACATGCAGGTCGAGGCGTACATCCTGACCCCGCGGGTCATGAACCGAGCCGTGCAGGTGCCCGGGTCGATCGTGCTGATCGCCGCCCTGGCCGGCGGCACGCTCGCGGGCCTGCCGGGCGCGCTCGTCGCGATCCCGGTCGCCGCAGGCATCCTCCTGATCGTCAAGGAGGTCGTCGTGCCCTGGAAGGCGCGCAGCTAGTTCAGTGCCAGACGGATGGCGCCGCCGCACGCGTCGCGGGCAGCGCGACATCCGCCCCCCAGCGCTCGATCCACTCGGGCAGCTCGTCGTCGGCGGGCGGCGTGCCGAACACCTCCATGAGCTCCGACACGGGAACGGTGCCGCCCCCCTTGCGGAGGAACCGGGCGCGGATGAACGCCCGCGCGTAGATCTCGGGCTCGCCCGAGGCATCCGGACGCACCAGCCGGTGCTCGACGTAGACCGCGCGCTCGTCGTATCCGAGCAGGCGCGACTCGATCGTGAATCGCTGCCACAGCTGGAGCGACTTCCGGAACGTGATCGTCTCGCTCGCGACGACCGGGTACCAGCCCTTGTCGCGCATGAGCCCGAAGACGCCGTTGCGGACGAGCATGTCGAACCGCGCGACATCCATGATCGAGAAGTAGACGCCGTTGTTCATGTGGCGGTTGACGTCGAGGTCGGTCGGCAGCGTGATGAACCGGGTGCGCGCGATGTCGTAGTGCCCGAGCGTCGGCTTGCGGCGCGACAGGAACAGCATGTGGAGCAGCGTCCGGAACAGCATGTGCATAGTCCACGAGGATATGGCCGTTCCGCTGGCGGTCCGGTACACCTTGGCGGGCGGCCACAGTGCGGTTGCGGATGCCGCGGCGCGGCGTTGTGCGCAGGCGCGAACGCTCCCCTATCCGTCGAACGGGTGGTAGTCGACTTCGCCCTGCGCAATGCGACGGTTGAGCTCGGTCAGGTGGGCGACGATACGGGCGGCGTCCTGCGCGTCCCCCTTCGGCCAACCGTAGGCCTCGGCGACCGCCTCATCGAGCCGCTTGTGCAGTGCGGCGAGCTCCGCGAACCCACCCTCATCCATTAGGTTGTAGAGCTTCGTGAGACCCATGCCGTACTCGACGCAGAGCTCGCTCCGACGAGAATACAGATCGACGGATGACTCAGCGATCGCTCTGCGCTGGGCAGTAGTCGGGTCGGGCCAAGGAAAGGTCTCGAAAACCGAAGACGGCGTGTAGCGGAGGCGAGTCTCTAGTGTTGACGATCGCGCCCGCGCCCACGCTTCGTGGGCCGCTGACATCAGCACACCCATGCTGTAGTCATCGTCGAATGAGAACACAATCACAAGATCGCTGGGGCACGTCCAAGCGTCCTGCCAAGCCAACAGCATCCGCTTGCCGACCCGACCAACCGACGCATATCTAGGCATGCCCTCGAGCGCCGCCCGCATTCCGACACGAGCTTCACCGAACTGCCACCACTTCGTCCGATAGGCGTCTCGTCGCGCGAAGTCGCGGAACGGCTTGACACGGTCGCGAACAATCGACAGCACCTGAGGGAACTTCGATGCAGTTTCGAGCCCGCGCTGAGCGAAATCGATTACCCACCGTGAAGGATCTTGTTCAGGGCGCGCCGCGATGTCGTCGCCTACGAGGTACGGCCGCACGACGTCTCGATTCCCTGGATCGGCTGCCACAAGCCCGAGAGCTTCATCCTCGTCGAGGATGAAGCCTGCACCTACTACCACCGGACCCTGGAATGCACGGTCGCGATTTTGCGGCAGCGCCAACGGTGCCCACTCGTCGCCCGTGCCGATGGTCAGTGACGACGTAATTCCGTCGACTTTCTCGCCATCGAGCTCGAACTCGCTCGGTGCGACTGCGGGGTTCTTGACCCAGTTCACGATGCTGACGTGCACCTTGGCTTCGCCGGGCCATTTTTGGGTTGAGACCGCGTCGGTGATGACCCCGCCATTCCGCACGATGTAGTCGAGCGACGCCTCGCGCCCACGGTTCTGCATGATCGAATTCGTCCCGACGAGGCCGGCCCGTTGACCTGGCTTGAGGTTCTCGTTTGCCTTGCGGAACCAGTACACGCAAAGGTCCTTCACGCCGACACCGAAAGCCTTCGACAACCATTTGAGATAACCGTCGCCGAGCGCCTTACGGAGGAGCTGGGATCCAAGGAACGGCGGATTCCCGATGATCGCGTCGACTTCAGGCCAGTCGGCGCGCAAGGCGTCGGCGACCCGGATGCCCGAGAGGTCCACGAGCGGAAGGACTGGTTCCGCCTCACCGAACCGCTCGATCATCTGGCGGTGGCCCATCCAGAGCGTGACGCGCGCGATGAGAACGGCGATACGTTCGATGTCGATCCCGCGGATGTTCGAGAGCGGGTAGTAGGGCAGCGGACCCTTCTGGACTGGTACCCCGGTCTCTTGAGCGAGGCGCGTCATGCGCTGCTTGATCTCGAACTCGAGTGACCGCAGCTCGCGATAGGCGACATAGAGGAAGTTGCCGCAGCCGCAAGCGGGATCGAGCACCGTGAAGGCGCACAGTTCGTCGAGCAGCTCTCGCGCTTGCGACACGGTCGACGCCGATTCGATGCGGTCGCGCCATGGGCGAACGATCGTCGGTGTGACGATCTTCATGATGTCTGCCTCGTGCGTGTAATGCGCACCAAGCTCGGCGCGACGGTCCTCGCCCAGCACTCCCTCGAGCAGTGAGCCGAAGATCGTCGGGTTGACCTCACGCCAGTTGAACTCAGCTGCCGCGCGCAGGTGCTCGAGTTCGTCGCGCGTCAGGTACACCGCGGCCGGCTTCGCGAAGAGCTCACCGTTCACATACCTGGTGCCGGAGTACCGTCCCTTCCGGTTGTGGTCCCCCTTCTGGTTGAGCAGCGTGAAGAGATGTCCGATATCGCGAGAGGAATCCGGGTCCTTCTCGGCGAGGAGGGTATCGACCGTCGCCTGCAACGGGAACCCATCGAGCATGCCGAGGTCTTCCGCGAAGAGGCACCACACGAGCTGCATCGTGAACCGCTGGATCTCGTCGATCGGAGCGGCGGACCGGTCCGCCATCGACGTATAGAGAACGGCGACGTGTTCGGCAGCGTCAGCCGTCAGTTCTCGACGATGCTCCGAGAAGACTGGCTCGATGGTGTCGGACTGGAGGAACAGCAGCGCGTCGTAGTGGTCCGGCAGCTCCTCGAGGCTGAACCGCAGCCGCGGTTCGTTCGGGAACCGGCCTGGCTCCCAGATCTCGAACTCGCGGAAATTGCAGGCGATCACCCATCGAGCGGCAGGGATGCCGGCCTTCGAATCGCTCGATTCCTGCCAATACTTGACACGCTGATCCTTCGCCTTTTCAAGCGCGACGGTCGGCGCCTTCATCTCCACGATGAGCACGCCCGGCCAGTGAAGATCCATGAAGCCTGCGGATGACTTGAAGTCCTCGAAGAGCGCGCCCACCTCGCCGCGATCCGACCCGTAGGCAGCAAAGAGCTCATTGAGGAACGTCTGAGCTTCGGCCCTCTCGCTGCCCGCGTAGACGGACCATTTCTTCACGAACTTCTCCAGCGCGAGCTGGATCTCGAGGCCGCTCTTCACGCAGCGCACTCCCTACCGCGCGGCGATGGCCGCGACATCCGTCGACGTTGAATCAGATGAGGCGGAGCGAATCGCCCGCGTAGTACGTGTCTTGCATCAACCGCTTGTGTACCCGCGTCAAGTCGGCGATCGCCTCGCCGAGGGCGAGCTCGACATTGGGGTTGCCGCCGGTCTTCTTGACCTGGGCAAGAGCCTTCTTGGCGCGCGACAGGCTGTGCTCGACGTTGAGCAGCACATCAGAGACTTCTCCGAGCGCCTGCTCTTGTGCGACCTCGCGCGGCGAGCGGTCGTCAGCCCGTGCGGTTGCACCCATCGTCGGCCTCCCCAGGATCGTGTTCCTCCACAGTACGCCGAGCGACCGACGCGCGCGTGGTCGCTTCCGCGCGCCGCGCGGCCGTCCGGCCAGGCACCTGTGGAGGAGCTCACGCGGCTGGTTCGCCGTCGGCGTTGCCGCGCGGCGGCACGTGCCGCTCCTCGGGCCCCTCGTAGACCGAGAGCGGACGGATGAGCGCGTTCGACGCGAGCTGCTCCATGACGTGCGCAGTCCACCCGGTCACGCGGCTCGCGACGAACAGCGGCGTGAAGATCTCGGTGTCGAAGCCCATGAGGTGGTAGGTCGGCCCCGCCGGGTAGTCGAGGTTCGGCTTGATGCCCTTGCGCTCCTCCATCGCCTGCTCGAGGGCCGTGTAGAGCTCGAGCAGGTCGGGGCGGTCGTAGTGCTCGACCATCCGCTCGAGGGCGTCGCGCATCGTCGGCACCCGGGAGTCGCCGTTCTTGTACACGCGGTGGCCGAAGCCCATGATCTTGCGCTTGTCGGCCAGCGCGGCATCCAGCCAGGCGACGGCGCGCTCCGCGCCGCCCTCACCCGCACCGATCTCGTCGAACGCGTGCATGACGGCCTCGTTGGCGCCTCCGTGCAGCGGGCCCTTGAGCGCGCCGATCGCACCGGTGATCGCCGAGTACAGGTCGGAGAGCGTCGACGCGATCACGCGCGCGGTGAACGTCGAGGCGTTGAACGAGTGCTCGGCGTACAGGATCATCGACGTGTCGAACGCGTTGACGACCTCGAGCTCGGGCGTCTCTCCGAACGCCTGCCAGAGGAAGTTGGCCGAGTAACCGAGGTCGTTGTTCGGCTCGACGAAGTCGAGCCCGCGGCGGCGGAGCTGGTCGTAGGTGACGATCGACGGCAGCTTTGCGAAGAGTCGCACCGACTTCTCGAGGTTCGCCGCGTGCGAGTCGTCGGGCGTCGCCGGGTCGCTGGCACCGATGACACTGACCGCCGTGCGGACGACGTCCATCGGGTGCGCGGTGAGCGGCAGCTCGTCGACGATGCGCTTGGTCTCGTGGTCGAGGCCGCGGTGGCTGCGCTCGAGGTCCTCGAACGCGGCGAGCTCCTCGTCGTTCGGCAGCTCGCCGTACCAGAGCAGGTAGGCGACCTCCTCGAAGGTGACGGATGCCGCGAGCTCCTGCACCGGGTAGCCGCGGTACAGCAGCGAGTTCGTCTCGGGGTTCACCTTCGAGATGGCGGTGACGTCGACGGGGACTCCGGCGAGGCCCTTGTAGATCTTCGGCGTCTCGGCTTGCGGGGTCTGCTCGCTCATCGTGCTCCTCGTGGGGCTCTTCGGACGGGCGGGTCGCCTCGTCGCGACCGCTCCCCCAGCCTACGGCCCGCCGCCCGCGCGCGCGCTTCACAGGAGATCCCGCGATTCACATGAGGGCGTACGCGGATTCGTCCTGCAGATCGCGGAATCTCCTGTGATCCGCCCGGGTCCCGCGCGGACCCCGCTCAGAAGAGGCCCGTGGGGATCTCGACGTGGTTCAGGGCGCCGGGGGCGGCCGTGATCGTCAGCTGGCCGAGTTCGTCGGGGCCGAGTTCGGGGAGGCGTTGCGCGACCTCGAGGAAGCGGTCGATCTCGGCGGGCTCGAGCACCCACTCGGCGAGCGTGCGGAACTTCTGCACGTACTGCTCGCGCCCGAACGGGCGGGCGCCGAGCGGGTGGGCGTCGGCGACGGCGATCTCGTCGACGATCTCGTTGCCGTCGGCGAGGCGGATGACGACGCGACCGCCGAACGCCTTCTCGCCGATGTCGAGCGAGTGGTAGCGGCGCGTCCACTCCGGGTCCTCGACGGTCGAGACCTTGCGCCACAGCGCGACGGTGTCGGGCCGGTGCGCCCGCTCGGGCGTGTACGAGTCCGCGTGGTGCCAGGTTCCGTCCTGCAGGGCGACGGTGAAGATGTACGGGATCGAGTGGTCGAGCGTCTCGCGCGAGGCATCCGGATCGTACTTCTGCGGGTCGTTCGCCCCGGTTCCGATGACGTTGTGCGTGTGGTGCGACGTGTGGATCGTGATCGACTCGATGCCCTCGGGGTCGTCGAGGATCAGCGGATAGGCGTCGTGCAGCTTGCGCGCGAGGTCGATGAGCGCCTGCGCCTGGTACTCGGCCGAGTGCTCCTTCGTATAGGAGTCGAGGATGGCGCGCTTGGCCTCGCCCTGCTCGGGCAGCGGCACGTCGTACGTCGCCTCGGGGCCGCCGAGGAGCCAGGCGATGACGCCGTCTTCGCCCTCGTAGATCGGCACGGGGCTGGTCTCGCCGCGCATCGCGCGGTCGACCGACTCGACCGCCATCTTGCCGGCGAACGCCGGTGCGTGCGCCTTCCACGTCGAGATCTCGCCCTTGCGGGACTGCCGGGTCGCGGTCGTCGTGTGCAGCGCCTGCCCGATGGCCTGGAAGATCGTCTCCCGGTCGAGGCCGAGCAGGGTGCCGATACCGGCGGCGGCCGACGGGCCGAGGTGCGCGACGTGGTCGATCTTGTGCGCGTGCAGCGTGATGGCCTTCACGAGGTCGACCTGGATCTCGTACCCGGTCGCGATGCCTCGGACGACGTCTCGACCCGTCAGGCCGCGCGTCGCGGCGAGGTGCTGCGCCACGGCGACGATCGGCGGGATGTTGTCGCCGGGGTGCGAGTAGTCGGCGGCGAGGAACGTGTCGTGGAAGTCGAGCTCGCGCACGGCGACGCCGTTCGCCCACGCGGCCCACTCGGGCGAGGTCCGGCGCGCGGCATCCGCACCGAACACGGTGGCGCCGTCGCCGCCGATCGAGACCGGGTGCGCGAGTGCCTGGCTGCGGGCCGACACGACGGGCTTCCGGGCGAGGGATGCCGCGGCCACGGCCGCGTTGTCGATGACGCGGTTCACGACCATGTCGACGACCTCGTCGTCGACCTCGACCGGATCGACGGCGACGCCCGCGAGCTGCCAGGCGAGCTGGCCCTCTCGTGCGAGGTTCTCGTCGCTCCGGTGGGTACGCAGGTGGTGGATCTTCACGTCGCTCACGCTATCGAACCGGGCCCCGTCGCGCCCGGTCTTGACGGCGACCTCCCGGCCGGGGCATGGGACGATGGAGGGGATGATCCCCACCGCTACCGAGCGCGTCGGCGCACGCGCGATCGACGACATCCGGAACGACTTCCCGGCCTTCGCGGCATCCGGCGACGCCCGACCCACCGCGTACCTCGACTCGGCCGCCACGGCGCAACGCCCGACGGCCGTGCTCGACGCCGAACGCGACTACCTCGAGCACGACCTCGCGGCCGTGCACCGCGGCGCGAGCGCCGCGACCGGCCGCTCGACGACCCGCTTCGAGGAGGCCCGCGCCGACCTCGCCCGCTTCGTCGGTGCCGCCGACGACCGCGAGATCGTGTGGGCGCAGAACGCGACCGACGCGCTCAACATGGTCGCGCTCGGCATCGCCGACGCGAGCGCCGGCATCGGCGGGGCGGATGCCTCGCGCTTCGCGCTCCAGCCCGGCGACGAGATCGTGCTGACCGAGGCCGAGCACCACGCCAACCTCTTGCCCTGGCAGCGCGTCGCACAGCGGACCGGTGCCCGGCTCGTGCCCGTGAAGGTCGACGAGCAGGGCTGCTGGTCGGTCGACGACCTCGTCGCGGTGCTGACGCCGCGCACGCGCGTCGTCGCATTCGCCGAGATCTCGAACGTGACCGGGCTGATCGTGCCCGTCGCCGACGTCGTCGCGGCCGTCCGGGCGCGCGCCCCTCAGGCGCTCGTCGTGCTCGACGCCTGCCAGTCGGTGCCGCACCGCCCCGTCGACTTCGCGGGGTACGACGTCGACTTCGCGGCGTTCTCGGGCCACAAGATGCTCGGGCCGAACGGCATCGGCGTGCTCTACGGGCGCGCCGAGCTGCTCGACGCGCTCCCGCCGGCCCGCACCGGCGGGTCGACCATCACGCGCGTGACCTTCGAGACGGCGGAGTTCCTGCCCGCGCCGCAGCGCTTCGAGGCCGGCACGCAGCCCGTGTCGCAGGCGATCGGGCTGGCCGCGGCCGTCCGCTACCTCGAGGGGATGGGTATGGATGCCGTCGCGGCCCACGAGGACGCGTTCGCCGAGCGCGTGGTCGAGGGCGTCGCGGGCATCCCCGGCGTGCGCATCGTCGGCCCGCAGGCCGGGCACGCACGCGCCGGCCTCGTGAGCGTCGCCGTCGACGGCGTGCACGCGCACGACGTCGGCCAGTTCCTCGACGACGCGGGCCTCGTCGTGCGCGTGGGCCACCACTGCGCGCAGCCGCTGCACCGCGCGCTCGGCCTCACCGCGACGACGCGGGCGAGCGCGCACGTCTACACGACCGCGGAGGAGGCCGACCGGTTCGTCGCCGCACTCGGCGAGGTCCGCACCTTCTTCGGACTCGGAACGGGAGCCGCGTGATGGCGAACCTCGACGGCCTCTACCAGGAGATCATCCTCGACCACGCGAAGGCGCGGCACGGCGACGGCCCGCTCGAGGGCGCCGACGCCGAGCACCACGAGTACAACCCGACCTGCGGCGACGAGATCACGCTCCGCGTCAAGCTCGACGGCGCGCACGAGCGCATCGACGCGGTCGCCTGGCAGGGCGACGGATGCAGCATCTCGATGGCGTCGGCGTCCGTGCTCACCGACCTCGTGGCCGGTCGGCCGGTCGACGAGGCGCTCGGCCTCGCCGAGGAGTTCCGCACGATGCTGCGCTCGAAGGGCGAGGGCGAGCCCGACGAGGACGTGCTCGGCGACGCGATCGCGTTCCACGGCGTCTCGAAGTACGTCATGCGCATCAAGTGCGCGATGCTCTCGTGGGTCGCGCTCGAGGCGGCGGTCGCGAAGGCGCGCTGAGCGCGGGGGCGGGGTCTCGATACGGGCGCTTCGCGTCCTACTCGACCACCGGGGCCGGCGCTTCGCGTCCTACTCGACCAGCGGGGGTCACATGCCCGGAACCGCCTGCGCGGCATGCACCTCGATCTCGCACCCGCCAGGCATCTTCAGGTGCGGATGCACCTTCGCCAGCGCGAGCGCCGCGTCCATGTCCTCGGCTTCGATGATCGTGTAGCCGCTGACCTCGCGTGTGCTCGGCGCGGTCGAGCCGTCGGAACTCACGCGGACACCCTCCGCGAGCGGCGTGCCGAAGTCGACCATGTCGTCGCCGACCTTCGCCGCCCACTCCATCCACTCGCCCATCACGGCGGCGGTCTGCTCGTCGGTGGGCGGGGTGGCATCGGCGGGGCTCATCGGGGCGTGGTAGATGAACACGAAACGTGACATGGTGTCGGTCCTCTCGGAATCGGTGGCGGGCTTCCGGTCGGGAGCCCGGGGTGCCGGCGACGGCGCCGGTACGGGACGTGGGTCAGCCGGTCGACGGCTCGAAGACGGCGGCGATGGATTCGAGGCATCCGCGCCAACCGTCGCCGTGCCGTTCGGCCGACTCGGTCGACGAGAAACGCGTGTGGGTGATCCGGACGCTGGTGCCCTCGTCGGCGTCGGCGAAGCGCACCTCGACGAGCGTCTCCTCGTCGGTTCCGTCCCACCGCCAGGTGAAGCTCAGCCGGTCGATGGGGTCGACGTCGACGTACGTGCCCGAGGTGGCGTAGACCGCGTCGGGCCCGTGCATCTCGAAGCGGTAGGCTCCGCCGGGTCGCGGGTCGATCGTGGCGACGGTCTCCCCGTACTCGGAGACGGACGGGCGCATCCAGCGCGCCGCGTGCGCGGCATCCGTCCAGAGCGACCACATGGTCGACCGGTCGATCGCGAACGTGCGCTCGATGTCGAAGACGGCGTCAGGCATCGGGGTCGTCCTCCAGGGTGGAGATGTACGAGTCGAGGGCGTCGAGCCGGGCGGTCCAGTACTCCCGAGCGCGGACGATCCACTGCTGCGCTTCGATCAACGCCACCGTGTCGAGCACGAGCCGACGCTCCCGGCCGTCGCCCACGCGACGGACGAGACCGGCCTTCTCGAGGGCCGCAGTGTGCTTGTTGAGCAGTTGCGGTGACACGCCGCGGTCGGCGGCGACCTGCGACATGCGCGGCGAGTCGGTCCTCGCGGCGAGGTAGACGACGAGGTCGCGTCGGGACCGATGCGAGAGCGCCGCGAAGACCGCGTCGAGGCGGTCGGCGTCCCCCTCCGTCCGGGCCTGCAGGCCTCCGTCACCCGTCGAGTAAACCATATGGTTTATTATTCGCCGGACGAGGGCGCCGCACAACCCCCTGTGCCGACCGGTCAGCGCAGGACGCGGAGGGCGGGACTCGATACGGGCGCTCCGCGGCCTACTCGACCAGCGGGGTGCCGGGCGCGACGCGGCCTACTCGACCACCGGAGGCGGGGCGTCCCAGACGGGGTCGTGCAGCTGCTCCCGGAGCACGCGCGCGGGCAGGCCCGGCGGAACGTCGTCGAGCGTGGGCGGGTCCCACTTCGGCGAGCGGTCCTTGTCGATGACTTGAGCGCGGATCCCCTCGTGCAGGTCGTGCTGGCCGATGAACCACGACACGGCGCGGAACTCCTGCTCGAGCGCGTCCTCGAGGCTCGGAAGCGTGCGCGCCCGTCGCACGGCCTCGAGCGTGATCGCGAGCGCCGTGGGCGAGAGGGTCTCGAGCTCGTCGGCGGCGGCCGCCGCGTAGGCGTGAGCCGGTTGGTCGGCCGGATGGGACGACCCGTCGCCCGCGCCGGGCGCGCCCCACGCGGCATCCGCTCGCCCCTCGGCGAACGCCCGCAGGCGGTCGATGATCTCGTGCACGGTCGGCGCCGAGAAGCACGCGTCGACCCACGGGCGTGCAGCGGCGAGCGCCGACGGCCCTGGCGTCTCGTCGAAGAGCATGACGATCTCGGACGGCGTGCCGGGGTCGGCCCGTTCCTCGAGCGCCTGCAGCAGGTGCGGGATGCTCGCGCTCGGCACGAACGCGTCGGCGAAGCCGGCGTGCATGGCGTCGGCGGCGTCCATCGTGCGTGCGTTCAGCGCGAGGTGGATGCCGAGCTCGCCGGGGGCGCGACCGAGCAGCCAGGTGCCGCCGACGTCGGGCGTGAAGCCGATGCGGGTCTCGGGCATCGCGACGCGCGAGCGCTCGGTGACGATGCGGATCGACGCGTGCCCGGCGAGGCCGATGCCGCCGCCCATCGTGATGCCGTCCATGATCGCGACGACGGGCTTCGGATAGCGGGCGATCGCGGAGTTCAGCCGGTACTCGTCGCGGAAGAAGCGGAGCGCCTCGGCGACGTGGCCGCCGGTGGCGTACATGTAGAGCTCGCGGATGTCGCCGCCCGCGCAGAACCCGCGCTCGCCCGCGCCGTCGAGCACGACCATCGAGACCTCGGGGTCGTGCCGCCACGCATCGAACACGGCGGTGAGCGCGCGGATCATCTCGTAGCTCAGCGCGTTCAGCGCCTGGGGCCGCTCGAGCGTCAGGTGGCCGACGCCGTCGGCGACGCTCGCGGAGATGTGCTCGCTCACGGTGCAACGGTAGCGGCATCACCGGTCGCGGCGTAGCGTCCTCCGAGGGAGGGACCATGATCGAATCCGCGTTCCCCATCGTCGAGGTGCCCGACATGGAGGCCGCGCTGCGGTTCTACCGCGACGGGCTCGGCGCGACCGTGACGTACCGCTATCCGCCCGAGGGCGAGCCGCTCTTCGCGACGCTGCAGGCGGGGTCGTCGCAGGTCGGGCTCGGCCTCGCCGACGGCTCGACGGCCGGCGAGGGCGCCGGCATCCTGCTGTGGTTCTACGTCGACGACGTCGATGCCGTGACAGCGTCGCTCGCCGAGGCGGGGTTCCTCGTGGTCGAGGAGCCGACCGACAGCGACTGGGGGGAGCGCGTCTCGCTCGTCACCGATCCGTTCGGCACGCGGGTGCGGCTCGGGCAGCCGATCGCGCCGCCGCCCGACGAGGAGTAGCCCGGCTCGGCCGAGCGTAGGATCCCCTCGTGGTCCCCGCATCCAACCTCTGGGCGTTCGTGCTGGCCTCGGTGGTGCTCATCGTCATCCCGGGGCCGAGCGTGCTGTTCGTCATCGGCCGCTCGCTCGCGCTCGGCCGCATGGGCGGGCTGCTCAGCGTCGTCGGCAATGCGATCGGGATGCTGCCGCTCGTCGCGGCCGTCGCGCTCGGCGTCGGCACGGTCGTCGCGCAGTCGGTCGTGCTGTTCACGGGCATCAAGATCGCGGGCGCCCTCTACCTCGTCTACCTCGGCGTGCAGGCGATCCGTCATCGAGCGGATGCCGCGGACGCCGTCACCCGACAGGTCGCGCCCCGCTCCCCGTGGCGCCTGCTCGGCGAGGGCTTCGTCGTCGGCGTCACGAACCCGAAGACCATCGCGTTCTTCGTCGCGGTGCTGCCGCAGTTCGTCGACTTCCACTCCGGCGCGATTCCGCTGCAGATGGCGATGCTCGGAACCGCGTTCGTGGTGCTCGCGCTCGCGTGCGACTCGGTGTGGGCCCTCGCGGCCGGAACGGCGCGCGACTGGTTCGCCCACTCGCCGCGCCGGGCGTCGCACCTGGCGGCCTCGGGCGGCGTCATGATGATCGGTCTCGGCGGCGTGCTGGCGTTGTCGGGCAACAAGCACTAGAACGGTCGTTGGAGAGGGCCGGCACCGGGGATCGGAGGAGCCATGGCCAAGGCGAAGCAGTGGAGCGACCTCAGTCGGGGTCAGCAGGTCAGGGGCATCGTCACGGGGGTGATCCAGCTCGCGCTGGCGACGGCGGCGTGGACCGACCTGGCCAAGCGCGACCAGGACGACGTGAACGGGCGCAAGTGGGTCTGGGCGATCGTGATCGCCGTGAACTTCATCGGCCCGATCTCGTACTTCCTGTTCGGTCGACGGGTCGACTGAGCGAGCGCGCCGCGGGCGGGCCGGCGGCCGGCGGGCCGGGACTCAGTCTCGATTGACGGTGCCGGTGAGGATGCCGCGCGCGAGCGCGTGCGTGAAGCAGCGGATGCCGAGGACCGCGGGCGTCGACGCCGGGTCGAGGTCGAGGCTCGGCACGTCGAGCGCGTGCACGACGAAGACGTAGCGGTGCACGCCCGTGCCGCGCGGCGGTGCCGCGCCGCCGAAGCCGCGATCGCCGTCCTCATTGGCCAGCACCATCGACCCCTCGGGCAGCGGCGGCCCGCCGGGCGTGCCGACGCCGGCGTCGAGGCTCGTGGTCTCGAGCGGCAGGTTCAGCACGGCCCAGTGCCACCAGCCCGACCCGGTCGGCGCGTCGGGATCGAGGCAGGTCACGGCGAAGCCGCGCGTGCGATCGGGGAACCCGCTCCACGACAGCTGCGGCGAGCGGTCGACCCCGCCGGCGCCCTGGCTCCACTGCGGTCGGGCCAGGGGGCCGCCGTCGACGAAGTCGGTGCTCGTCACGGTGAACGAGTCCACGGGGCGGAGCTTCTGCAACGCGTCGTAGGGATCCACGTCGAGCATCTCGAACCTCCTGGTCGGCGACGTCCGGGCGGACGGCCCGGTCGGCGGTCGGGCTCAGGGTACGTCCGACGCGGATGCCGTCGCCCGCGCACACGCCGCGTCGCGGCATCCGCCCAGCCTGCGCCCCTAGGATCTCGGGGTGCCGCTGCCCAAGATCCTGCTGTTCTACGCCTTCACGCCGCTCGCCGACCCCGACGCGATCCGGCTGTGGCAGCGCGACCTCGCCGAGTCGCTCGGGCTGCGCGGGCGCGTGCTCGTCTCGAAGGACGGCCTGAACGGCACGCTCGGCGGCGAGATGGGCGCGCTCAAGCGCTACGTGCGGAAGACCAAGGCGTACGCCGGGTTCCGCGGACTCGATGTCAAGTGGAGCGAGGGCACCGGACTCGATGACGATGGGCGCAGCGTCGACTTCCCGAAGCTCAGCGTCAAAGTGCGCGACGAGATCGTCTCGTTCGGCGCCCCCGGCGAGCTCGTGGTCGACGAGTCGGGCGTGGTTGGCGGCGGCGCGCGGCTCTCGCCGGACGCGCTGCACGCGTTGGTCGCGGAGCGCGGCGACGAGGTCGTCTTCTTCGATGGCCGCAACGCCGTCGAGGCCGCGATCGGACGCTTCCGCGACGCGATCGTGCCGCCCACCGAGACGACCCGAGACTTCGTCGGGCTGCTCGACTCGGGCGCGTACGACCACCTGAAGGGCCGCCCGGTCGTGACCTACTGCACGGGCGGCATCCGCTGCGAGGTGCTCTCGAGCCTCATGGCGAACCGTGGGTTCGGCGAGGTGTACCAGCTCGAGGGCGGCATCGTCCGTTACGGCGAGCGCTTCGGCGACGACGGGCTCTGGGAGGGCTCGCTCTACGTCTTCGACGGCCGCGGGTCGGTCGACTTCAGCGACCACGCCGCCGCCGTCGGCGTCTGCGAGGGCTGCGGCGCGGCGACGAACCGCACGGTGAACTGCACGGATGCCTCCTGCCGGACGCAGCTCTTGCGGTGCGAGGCGTGCACGCCCGCGCAGTGCGTCGAGCACGCGGCATCCGCCGCCTGACCCCGCCCTGCCCTACCGCTCCCGACCTCGACGCCGGGCGCGCGACTGCCGCGCGAAGGCGCGCGCGTCGCGGCTCGAGAGCGCGAGGAGGAGCAGGATGTCGAGCGCGACGGTGACGAACGTCGTCCGCACCGTGACCTCGGCCGAGCCGGTGAACGACTCGATCGCCGTGCCCGTGATGCTGATCGTCGCGAAGAGCATCACCGCGATGCGCGAGAAGTTGCCGCCGGCCCAGATCCGCCAGGCGAACACGGCCTGGATCGCCAGCGCGACCCCGAAGAAGACGACCATCGCGACGAGGGCGCCCCGCGCGATCGCGAGCGAGTCCGGGTCTGCCGACGCGTCGATGCCGAGCTCCTCCCGGAGCACCTGGTCCCACTGGATCGCGACCGCGGCGACCCAGACGATGCCCGCGAGGACGCGGAGGACGACGACCACGACGCCGAACGAGGTCGCGCTCGGCCGGGGCATCCGTCGCACCGGCTCGCGCTCGGCCAGTCGCAGCGGCGATTCGAACGCCGCCCGCTTCGCGACGGGCTCGGTTTCCCCGGCGGGCGAGGCGATGGCGCGCGGGCCGTCGACGGATGCCTCCGCCTCGCCGGTCGCCGAGCGCATCGCCGAGCGCGTCGGCGCGGGCGCGGCCTCTGGCTCGGCCTCGCTCGGTGCGCCGACCCGCACGACGGGCAGGTCGCCGTCGGTGCGGATCGTGTCGCCGCCGCCGTTGCGCGAGTGGTATCCGGTCGAGAAGTCGCGGAGCACCTCGACACGGATGCTCGGATCGGCCTCGACGAGCGTGGCGATGATGTGGTCGCGCTCGACGTCGATGTCGGCGTCGATCTTGTGAGTGACCTGGAGCGTGAACAGCGAGAAGCCCACCGACCGGTCGAACGTGCCCGCCGCCAGCCAGTCGACCCGGCGACCACCGGGCAGGAGCCAGCCGTCGGGAGTCCGCCAGAACCGCACGTGGTGGCGCTTCGCCGGGTTGCCCGCGACCTCCTGCTGGTAGGCGAAGTCCTGCTTCATGCCGAAGAGGAACAACGGACTCACCGGGGCCTCGTCATAGCTGCGTCGAGTGATCGTCGACGTGATGATGCGCCGGCTCGAGGAGAGCGTGACGTCGTCGGCACGCGTCCAGCCGGCGGCCCGCATCGCGGCGTGCAGCGCCTCCTCGTCGCCGTCGAACGCGAGGTTGACGGGGTCGCCGAGCAGTCCGTCGCTCGTACGCGTGCGGCCGATGAAGTAGTCGGGCACGTAGATGGTCGTGAGGATGCGGTGCAGGCGCGGCAGCACGAGGTAGGCGAGCACGAGCCAGAACACCAGGAAGAAGCCGATGCCGGCCCAGCCGAACTCGAACGACTGGTTGAAGATCAGCCACGCGAGCCAGACGGACGCGGCGCCGGCGAAGACGAAGAAGAATCCGTCGAGCAGGCTCGTGAACGACGTGCGCGACGGCAGCGGCGGAGGCGGCTTCTCGTCCGCGACATCCGCCCGCATGCCTGCATGCTAGCGCCGGGCAGCGCGCGGATGGTGCTGCCGCGGTCACTCGCGGACGATCGCGAGCAGGTCGGTCGCCTCGTCCCACGGGTAGGTGTCGCCGCTGTTGCGGAGCACGATCACGGCGCGACGGCTCTCCACGTCCGCGGCCATCGAGACGCAGAACGTCCTCGACCATCCGTAGAAGGCCCGGACCTCGCCCTCGAGGCTCGAATCGACCTCCCAGAAGTAGCCGATCCCCTTCCCCCAGGGCGTGTCCTCGAGTAGGCCGAAGGCCTCGCTGTCCGCGAACTCCCCGGAGAACAGCCCGCGTGCGAGCGCGATGATGTCGTCGATCGTCACGACGACGCCAACGGCGGGCGCGAACGCACCCGGCGCCACCGCACCGCCGCTCGACGAGGTGTTCTTCGGCTTGGCGAGCGCGTCCGGCACGTCCTCCGTCTCCTCGACGAGCACGGCGTCGTCCATGCCCAGCGGGTCGAGCACCCGCTCCTGGAGCAGTTCGGCGTAGTCGCGGTCGGCTGCCGCTGCGAGCGCATTGCCGAGCAGTGCCGCCTGGAGTTCGTTGAACTCGTAGTGCGGCTCGGCGCTGACCGGCGCGGTCTTCGCCGCCTCGAGCATCTCGTCGAGGCTGATCGCCGGCGCCGGCGCCTCCTCGCCACCCGTGCCGCCATCGTCCGTCTCGACCGTGTCGTCGGAGGATTCCGCGGTTCGGCTGTGCCAGACCGTGAGGGGCCCGGTCACCGGCAGCCCGGAGTACTGGGTCGCCAGCGCCCGCAGCGTGACCGATGCGGCGGCGGAGTCCCCGAGGGGCAGGTACTCCCCGACCGGATCGTCCAGCGCGACCTCGCCCCGCTCGATCGCCTCGGCGAGCAGCAGACCCGTGAGGAAGCGCGTGCCCGTGCCCAGCTCGAACATCGTCGACGGATCGGTCGACACGAACGCGGTCCGTACCTCGTCGCCGTCGATCACGGCCATCGCGACGCGATCGGTGCCGTCGCCGAACTTCTCGCGCGCGTATTCGAGCAGTTCCTCATCGCCCGACAGGAGCTGATCGTAGGGCGGGCCGTAGAGGCACCCGGTCATCGCCGCGACCGCTGCGATGACGAGCACGATGCGTGGGTGCGCCACGCGACGACGCGCGGCCATAGGGCGGATGCTACTCCTGCGGCCCCGGCGCGGAAACGCCCGTTCGGGGGTGCACCGCCGCTCCCCGCCGCCCCGCCCGTTCCGCTCAGGCGGGCCGGAAGCCGGACGTCTCGGGCGGCGGCGCGTGCCGGATCATGAGGTGCCGCGTGACCGAGTAGTCGAGCAGCGGCTCGAGCGACATGTCCTTGCCGAAGCCGGAGCCCTTGACCCCGCCGTGCGGGGCCTCCGAGGCGATCGGCAGGTGGTCGTTGACCCACGTGACGCCCACGTCGAGCGACTGGCTGACGCGCATCGCGCGGGCGACGTCCGAGGTCCAGACCGACGACGCGAGCCCGTAGGCGCTGTCGTTGGCGAGGCGGATGCCGTCGGCCTCGCCGTCGAAGGGCAGGGCGACGAGCACGGGCCCGAAGACCTCGCCCTGCACGATCTCCGACGACTGGGCGGCGCCCACGAGGAGGGTGGGTGCGTAGTACGACCCGGTGCGGTCGATCGCGTGGCCGCCGACCAGCGCCTCCGCGCCTTCGGCGACGGCCCGGCTCACGAACCCGTCGACGCGGTCGCGGTGCCCGCGCGAGATGAGCGGGCCGATGTGCGTGTCGGCGTCCATGGGGTCGCCCGCGACGATGCCCGAGAGGGCCTGCCGGAGGGCGGCCACGCCGTCGTCGAACACCGAGCGCTCGAGGTAGACGCGCGTCGCCGCCGTGCAGTCCTGGCCCGTGTTGTACGTCGCGCCGAGTGCGACGGCCTGCGCCATCGCGCCGAGGTCGGCGTCGGCGAACACGATGACGGGCGCCTTGCCGCCGAGCTCGAGGTGCACGCGCTTGACGCCCTCGACGGCGCCGCGCATGACGGCCTTGCCGGTCTGGGTCGAACCGGTGACGCTCACCATGTCGACCTCGCGGTGCGCGACGAGGGCCTGCCCGACCTCGGCGTCGCCGGTGACGACGTTGAAGAGGCCCGCCGGCAGGCCCGCCTCGACGGCGAGTTCGGCGAGGCGGAGGGTCGTGCGCGGGGTCGCGGGCGCGGGCTTCACGATGACGGCGTTGCCCGCGGCGAGCGCGGGCCCCGCCTTCCAGATCGCCATGATGAGCGGGAAGTTCCACGGCGTGATGCCGGCGACGACGCCGACCGGGCGCCGGGTGAGGATCGACGTGTAGCCGTTCGAGAACGAGCCGGCGCCCGTGCCGTCGAGCGAGCGCGCGGCACCGGCGAAGAACCGCAGGTTGTCGATGCCGAACGGCAGCTCGCCGTCGAACGCGGTCGTCCACGGCTTGCCCGAGTCCTCGACCTCGAGCGTCGCGAGGTGCTCGGCGTCGGCCTCGATCGCGTCGGCGAGGCGGAGCAGCGCGAGCGAGCGCTCCCCCGGCGTCTTCGCGGCCCAGGCGGGCTGGGCGGCGCGGGCCGCGGCGGCGGCCTCGTCGACATCGGCGAGGCCCGACTCGCGGTACGCCGCGACCTCCTCCTCGCTCGCGGGGTTCACGATGACGGCGTCGCCGCCCGTGCCGGCGCGGTACTCGCCGATGAAGGTGCCGGTCGTGGTCATGTGCGTGTGCCTTTCGTCGAGGGGATCTCGATACGCCGCTGCGCGGCGACTCGATCACCGGGCTCAGGAGTTGAAGCCGAGGCCGAAGCGGTCGAGCGTGCGCAGCCACAGGTTGCGGCGGCCCTCGTGGGCGTCGGCCGCGAGGATGCTGCGGCGCGTGTACTGGATGATCGGGTTCCGGAACGGCTCCGGTGGAACGGGGAACGGCCGCCGGCGCACGATGTCGTAGCGCAGCCGCGACGTCGGCTCGCCCGCGAGGAGGTCGAGGGCGACATCCGCACTGAATCGGGAGGCGCCGACCCCGAGGCCGGTGTGCCCGACCGCGTAGGCGACCCGACCGCCGCGGGCCGTGCCGTAGGCGGCGGTGAACCGGGTCGTCGAGTCGATCGGGCCGGCCCAGCGGTGCGTGAACCGCACCCCCTCGAGCTGCGGGAACGTCTCTGCGAAGTGCCGCGCGAGCAGCGCGTGCGATCCGCCCTGCTGCTCGTACGCCGCGTCGACGCGGCCGCCGCGGTGGTAGACCGCGTCCCAGCCGCCGAAGAGGATCCGCCCGTCGGAAGTGGGCCGGTAGTAGTGGAACTGGTTGCCCGCGTCGGTGAGCCCCTGCCCCTCCGCCCAGCCGATCGACTCGCGCTGAGCGACGGTGAGCGGCTCGGTCATGAGCACGTGGTCGTAGAGCGGCATGATGTACGACCCGAGTCGGCGCAGCGGCCCCGGGTACGCGGCCGTCGCCACGATCGCCCCGCGCGCGAGCACCTCGCCGTCGTCGGTGCGCACCACGACCCCCGCGCCGGAGCGGTCGATCCCGGTCACGCGCGACCCGTCGTGGATCCGCACGCCGCGCCGCTCGAGCTCGGCCGCCATGCCCCACGCGAGCCGCGCCGGGTCGACGAGCACCGTGCCCGTGCGGTCGCGCAGCCCGGCGAGGTAGGTCGGCGAGTGCACGTCGGCCTGCACCTCGTCGCGCGACTGCAACTCGAGCGCGACGCCGTGGCGGGCACCGAGCTCGGCCGCCTCGCGGAGGCCCGCGACCTGCCATTCCTCGACCGCGAGCGTGGTCTTGCCGACCCGCCGCAGGTCGCAGTCGATGCCCGCCGCCTCGATCGTCGCGACGAGGTCGACGAGGTTCCGCTCGCCCTCCTCGTGCAGCGCGCCGACCTGGTCGGGCCACACCATGGTGCCGTGGGCGAGCCCGTGCGTCAGCGACGACGCCACGAATCCGCCGTTGCGGCCGCTCGCCCCGTAGCCGACCCGCTCGGCCTCGAGCACGACGACGGATGCCGCCTCCCCGCGCTCGAGCGCCCGCCACGCCGCCCACAGGCCCGTGAACCCGGCGCCGACGACGACGAGGTCGGCCTCGTGCCGGCCGGCGAGGGCCGCGCGCGGGGCCGGCGCCTCGGGACGGTCGGTCCAGTAGGGCCGGGGTGCGGCGTCCGAGATCGCCGCGGCCGCGGCATCCGTCATCGAAGGGCTCACTCGGCCCCCGACGCGCCCGAGCCGACGCCGACGCCGGCACCGACCGGGAGCCCGACGCCCGCGATGATCTCGGCGGCCTTCGCGACGCCGTGGCGCGAGCGGATGGCGACGCCCGCCGCCTCGGAACGCGCGCGGAGCGCGTCGTCGGCGAGGATCTCCGTGACCGCGGCGCGGAGCTCGTCGGCCGTGAAGCCGTAGGTGTCGAGGCGGCGGCCGTAACCCTGCTCGTCGACGCGCTGGGCGTTGTCGTACTGGTCCCAGAAGAGCGGCAGCAGGATCATCGGCTTGCCGAAATGCATGGCCTCGGTCGTCGTGTTGTTGCCGCCGTGGGTGATGACGAGGTCGGCGAGCGGCAGGAGCTTGGTCTGCGGCAGGAACTCGGCGCCCCACATGTTGTCGGCGAGCTCGAACTCGTCGTGCAGCGGACCCTTCGAGACGATGACGTTCACGGGCAGCTCGGCGAGCGCGGCGATGACGCGTTGCATGAGCTCGACGTCGGCCGAGCCGAGCGAGCCGAGGCTGAAGTAGACGAGCGGCCGGCTGCCGTCGGTGAACGACGCGGGCAAGTCGGCGGGCGCCTGCTCGGTCTCGCGCACCGAGGAGTCGAGGCGGTGCCAGCTCTCGTCGAGCGGCCGCACGTCGGTGTAGTCGAGTTCCTCGGGGTAGACGTAGAGGTTCGCGTCGCCCGTGTGGATGAACTCGAGGTCGGGCAGCGGCGGCGCGCCCTGCTCCTGCACCCACGCGTTGAAGGACTCCCAGAGCGGGCGGTGCGTGCGCTCGTACTCGGCGCGGAACGCCGCCCAGCCCTCGCGGTCGTCCTTGCCGAGGCCCGAGAACACCGGCGCGATGTCGTCGCCCGGCACCTCGAGCGGGTTGCAGCTCACGATGCGCACGAACGGCACGCCCGCGGTCACGAGCGCGGGGAACGCGAGCACGTTGTCCTCGATGATGACGTCGGGCTGCACGCGGCCGATGATCGCCTTCAGCTGCGGCTCGCAGAACTTCGCGCCGTTGACGAGCTCCTCCCAGATCGGGAGGGTCACGGTCTCGAGCTGCTCGGCGGTCGTCTTCCGGAACTCGGGCGCGACCTCCTTGATGTAGTCCTTCCAGAACTGGCCGGCGTCCTGCTCGGCCTCGTCCTCGCCCTCGGCCGGCTCTGCGGCCGGCGCCAGGTCGACGAGGTCCTCCTCGAAGCCCAGCGCGGTGAGCTTGCCCTGCCACGAGCGCTCCGCGGCGAAGACCACGCGGTGCCCCTGCTTCACCAGCTCGTTGGCGATGCCGATGCAGTTGTTGGTCGGGCCGTAGGCGCTCTCGGGCATGAAGAGGAAGGTGCGGCGAGCGTCGGTCATGGCGACTCCGTTCATCGATTCTTTGCGGCAGGTTATAGAGAATTCAGCACGCCCGAAACCCTGTATTCCAGAGACAGTTCGGGCTAACATTGCGGGGCAGTGCAGACAATCTGTCCGCTCGGGAGGGAGCACCATGGCGAGGCCCAAGCGGCAGGAGGAGCGCCGGAGCCAGCTGGTGGCCGCGGCGCAGCGGGCGATCGCGGCGCACGGCCCCGACGGGGCGCGCCTCAACCGCGTGGCGGAGGAGGCGGGGCTCACCTCCGGCGCGGTGCTGTACTACTACCCCGACATCGACGAGCTCATGTTCGAGGCGAACCGGGCCGGCATGGAGCGCTTCTACGAGGGCCGCGTCCGCATGCTCGAGGGCCTGCCCGACGACCCGGTCGCGCGACTCGTCGCCCTGATCGACTCGGGCCTGCCGAGCGGCTCCGACGACACCGAGGTGCGCCTGCTCTGCGAGCTCGGCGGGTCGGCCGGCCGCAACCCGCTCATGGCGTCGCTGCTCACCACGCTCTACGACCGCCAGGTCGGCATGTACCAGGTCGTGCTCGAGCAGGGCGCCGCGCGCGGGCTGTTCGCGCTCGCGCAGCCGACGCTGGTCATCGCGCGCAACCTCGTCGCGCTGGAGGACGCGTACGGCTATCGCATCGTCGCCAAGCACCCGACGCTCGACCGCGCCGCGGCGGCCGAGCTCCTGCGCGAGTACGCACGCCTGGCGACGGGTCACGCGCTGACGTCCTGAGCTCGGGGCGGGGCGGATGCCTCGGGCGCGCCGGTCGCGGCGGGCGACGCGTCCCCGGTCGCGGCGGTGCCAGCGGCGCCCGCCGCCTCGTCCGTGTCCGCCGCGGTCGCGGCATCCGTCACCGGGATCGCCGTCGTCGGGATCGTCGTGCCGTACGACGGCGGCTGCGACGGATCGCGCGGCACCGCCGTCGCGCGCCCGAACGTCACGCCGACCTCGGCGCCGCGGGCGAGCCGGGTCGCGCCGTGCACGCTCGCGAGGAGCGGCGCCGGGAGCCCGGGGACCTCGACGGAGATCGTCGACGCGCCGCCGAGGAAGTACGTGTCGACGACCGTTCCGCGGAGCCCGCCCGACACCTCGGTGCCGACGGTCACGTCCTCCGGGCGCACGACCGCGGTCGCGGGCGACCCCGCGGCGAGCGCGTGCGATGCGGGCACCGGCCCGATGCCGGGCACGGTCACACCGTCGACCGTCGCCTCGCCGTCGAGCAGGTTGGCGGTGCCGATGAACGCGGCGACGAACCGGGAGGCGGGCTCGGCGTAGAGCTCCTGCGGGCTCGCGAGCTGCTCCAGGCGACCCTCGTTGAGCACCGCGATGCGGTCGGCCATCGACATGGCCTCCTCCTGGTCGTGCGTGACGACGACGAAGGTGAGGCCGACCTCGTGCTGCAGCCGCTTCAACTCGAGCTGCATCGAGGCGCGCACCTGCCGGTCGAGCGCCGACAGCGGCTCGTCGAGGAGCAGCAGCTTCGGTCGCTTGATGATCGCGCGCGCGAGCGCGACGCGCTGCCGCTGACCTCCCGAGAGCTGCGACGGCCGCCGCTTGGCGAGGTGCCCGAGCCTGACGACCTCCATGACCTCGCCGACGCGCGTGCGGATCTCGGCGCGACCGACGCCCTCGGCCTCGAGCCCGTAGGCGATGTTCTTCTCGACCGACAGGTGCGGGAACAGCGCGTAGCTCTGGAACATCATGTTCACGGGCCGCTTGTGGGCGGGCAGCGGCAGCAGGTCGAGCCCGTCGACCGTGATGCGCCCGGCGGCGGGCGTCTCGAAGCCGGCGATCGAGCGCAGCAGCGTGGTCTTGCCGCAGCCCGACGGCCCGAGCAGCGCGAAGAACTCGTTGTGCGCGATGTCGAGCGAGATGTCGTGCAGGGCGACGGTGTCGCCGTACACGGCGCGGACGCCGTCGACGCGGAGCAGGGGTTCGGCGGTCATCGTGAGGTTCCTGTCAGTCGGGTGAGGCGCTGCGCCGAGATCACCGCGACGATGCTCACGAGCAGCAGGAGGGTGGCCAGGGCGTTCACCTCGGGCGTGACGCCGAAGCGCACCATCGAGTAGATGACGATCGGCAGCGTCGGCTGCGTCGGCGCGGTCGTGAAGAACGCGATCACGAACTCGTCGAGCGAGAGCGTGAACGCGAGCAGCGCCCCCGCGACGATGCCGGGCGCGAGCTGCGGCAGCGTGATGCGCAGGAACGTCTTCGCCGGCCCCATGCCGAGGTCGCGCGAGGCCTCCTCGAGGCTCGGGTCGAGGTTCGCCATGCGCGCGAGCACGATCGCCGTGACGAACGCGGTCGCGAACACCCCGTGCGCGAGGATCACCGAGTGCAGCCCGAGCGTGAAGCTCAGCAGCGAGAAGAACGTGAGCAGGCCGATGCCGAGCAGCAGGTCGGGCAGGATCGCCGGCGCGATCGCGAAGGCCCGGATGAGCCCGCCCCGCGTGTAATGGTGGATGCCGTAGGCCAGCAGCGTGCCGAGCACGGTCGCGATGAGCGTCGCCCCGGTCGCCACGATGAGCGTGTTCACGAGCCCCTGCATCATGGCCTCGTCGGCGAAGAGCTCCGGGTACCAGCGCAGCGAGAACCCGGTCCAGACGAACAGGTTGCGCGACTCGTTGAAGCTCATCACGACGACCACGAGGATCGGCAGGTAGAGGAACACGTAGCCGAGCCACAGGGGCACGAGGATGCCGCGGGGCTTGCCGCGACGCGCGCGTGACGTGGCCGGCGCGGGCGCGCCATCCGTCATCGCCGCCGCAGTCTCGCCGGCGCGATCGGTCGCGGGTGCGGTCGTCTCAGCCACGGCGCGGTCCTTCCGTGATGCGACGCGAGACCGCCGCCTGGATCACGATGACGACGACGAGCAGCATCGTGAGCACGAGCGCGAGCGTCGCACCGAACGGCCAGTCGCGCGCCTCGTAGAACTGGTCGCGCACGAGGTTGCCGACCATGACGGTCTTGCCGCCGCCGATGAGCTCGGGGATCACGAAGTTCGACATCGCCGGGACGAAGACGAAGATGCAGCCGGTCAGCGCACCCGGCAGCGACAGCGGCAGCGTGACCGTACGGAACGCGCGCCACGGCGAGGCGCCGAGGTTCGTCGCGGCCTCGCGGAGCGAGGGGTCGAGCTGCTGCAGCGACGCGTAGAGCGGCAGCACCATGAGCGGCAGGTACATGTAGAGCAGCCCGACGACGATCGCCTGCGGGGTGTAGAGCATCGAGATCGGCTCGTCGGTGATCCCGATCGCCTGCAGCCACTGGTTCACGAACCCGGCGTTGTTGAGCAGCAGGATCCACGCGTAGGTGCGGATCAGGAAGTTGGTCCAGAACGGCAGCACGACCGCGATGAGCGCGACCGTCCGCCACTTCGGCGACAGCCCGGCGATCGCGTACGCCATCGGGTAGCCGAGGAGCAGCGCCAGCACCGTGACGATGAACGCGAGCCCGACCGACTGCAGGATGACGCCGACGTAGAGCGGTTCGGCGAGCTTCGCCCAGTTGTCGAGCGTGAACTCGAACACGAGTCCGCCGAAGCGGCCGCGCTTGAAGAACGTGTAGAACGCCAGCAGCCCGACCGGGATCGCCATGAAGACGATGAGGAAGAACACGCCGGGCGCGAGGAACGGTGCGGCGGCGAGCCCCCGCCGGGCGCGCTGGGCGCGCACGGCGGGGGTCGCCTGCGGGGTCGTGGTGGTCACGGCGCTCCGGGTCAGTTGGTCGCGAGGACTTCCGCGTTGAGGTCGACGTACTTCAGCGAGTCCTCGCCGAGGTCGACGATCACCTCCTGCTCGAAGAGCTCGTCGACCGTGATGCCGAGCGTCGGGTACGACTCGATGAGCGCCGGGTCGAGCGCCTCCATGGCGACCTGGTTCGGCACCTTGTAGAGGATGTTCTCGGCGACCCAGGTCTGCACCTCGGGGTCGAGGATGTAGTTGATGAAGGCCATCGCGGCCTCCTTGTTCTCCGAGCTCTTCAGCACCGTCATGGTGTCGACCCAGAGGTCGGCGCCCTCGTCCGGGACGACGAACTTGATGTCGGGGTTCTCGGCGATGCCGTAGTTGCACCAGCCGTCCCATGCCTCGACCATCGCGGCCTCACCGGAGACGAGCTTCGAGTAGAAGGTCGTGTCGTCATAGGCGAGGAGCGTCGGCTTGGTCTCGAGGAGCTGGGCCTTCGCCTCCTCGAGCTCGGCATCGTCGGTGGTGTTCACCGAGTAGCCGGCGGCCTTCAGCGCGGGCAGCGCCAGCCACCGGTCGGTCGAGAGCATCGTGGTCTTGCCGTCGAGCTCGGGCATGGGGTTCAGCAGGTCGTTCCACGACGTCGGGTCGAAGCCCGTGAGGTCGGGGCGGTAGCAGAGACCCGTGGTGCCCCACGCGTAGGGCTCCGAGTAGACGTTGCCCTCGTCGTAGGCGAGCTCGAGCGCCTCGGGGTAGAGGTTCGACTCGTTCGGGACGAGCTCCTTGTCGAGCTCCTGCAGCAGGCCCTGCTCGGCGAGCGCCTGCGCGTACTGGCCCGACACGAACGCGACGTCGATGCCGGGGTCGGAGCTCGCCGTGAGCTTCGCCACCACGTCCTCGTTCGTGGCGTGGTTCACGATCGTCGTCTTCACGCCCGTGGCTTCCTCGAACTTCTCGGCGAGGTCCTCGGGGTAGTAGTCGGCCCAGATCGACACCGTGAGCGTCTGCTCCGAGATGTCGGCGGTGCGGTCGATGTCGGACCCGTCGCCGCTGTCACCGCCGGCGCAGGACGAGAGGACGAGTGCGAGTGCAGCGGTGCCGGCCGCGGCAATGGAGATGCGACGCATGGTGGGCATGAGGTACCTCCTGGGGACGTCGGAAAGGTTGAGGAATTGTTGCACCGGGCATCAAGAAACCGCAATGGTTTCCGGGACGCTCTAGAGCCGGTTTTGCACAGTTGTTACAATCCGGATTCAATGAACTCGTTGCTCATCGGCGAGCGGCCCGAGATCGCCGGCCGCGCGCTCTCCGTCGCGCCCTCCGGCGAGGTCTGGGTCGAAGGCGCCCGGCCCGCGGCGGGTGACGGCATCGCGCGGGCACTCGCGCGGCTCGTCGATCCGACCGTGGCGACGGATGCCGCGGAGCGGGCGATCGCGGTCGACCAGACGAACACCTCGGTCATCGTCGACGAGCGCCTGGTCGTGAAGGTCGTCGGCCGGTGGGCGGCGGCCGACCGCGCCGCACATCTCCTCGCACGGCTGGCCGAGGCGGGGTCGACGGATGTCGCCGGCTACGCCGGCCGCGTCGACTGGGAGCACCCGACGCTCGGCACCTCGACGCTCGCGATCGTCACCGAGTACCTTCCGGGGGCACAGGACGGCTGGGACTGGGCGGTCGACGACGTGGTCGCGCTGCTCGGCGGCGCCGCTGCCTCTGGCGCTGCCGGTGCCTCTGGCGCTGCCGGTGCCGGGGCCGCTGCCGGCTCCGGCTCCGGCTCTTCGCACGACGCCGGCTCGGAGCCGGCCTTCCCGGCGGTGCTCGGCGCCACCGTCGCACGCCTGCACGACGTGCTCGGCGCGCACGCGGTGCCCGCGCCCGACTCGGCTCCGTCCGAGCGCGCGGCGCGCGCCCTCGCGGCGCTCGACGCCGCACTCGAGGCGACCGACCGCTCGACCGGCCCGACGGCCGCGCGCCTGGCGAACCGCGCCGAGGCGCTGCGCCGCGACATCCGCTCGCTCGATGCTGCGTCTCCCGGCCTCGCGTTCGACCTGCACGGCGACCTGCACGTCGGCCAGGTGCTGCGCTCCCCCGGCAGCCCGCCGCGGTACACGGTCATCGACTTCGACGGCGACCCGCAGCAGGGTGCGTCCGAGCGAGGGCGAACGGATGCCGCCGCGCGCGACGTCGCGCACCTGCTGGTGTCGCTCGACCTCGTCGCGGCCGTCGCGCAGAAGCGGCTCGGACGCGCCGAGCCCGCGGCGTTCGCGTGGGCCGACCGCGCGCGCGGCGCGCTGCTCGGGTCGTATCGTGCGACGCTCGTGCGGGGCGACCTGTTCGACCCGGCGCTCGTGCCCGGGCTCGAGGCCGAGCAGCTGGCCGCCGAGCTCACGTACGCCGACCGGTTCCTGCCGCGCTGGCGCTACGCGCCCGATGCCGCGATCACGCACCGCTACCCCTCGACCGACGAGCTTCCGGAGGACCCGTGGACACCGCCGCCTTTCGAGCCGACCTCGACCTGATCCCCGAGTCGCTCGGCCGGCTCGCCGACGCGCTCGACGCGGGGCTCGCGGGCCTCGAACCCCTCGCACTGCTCGGCGCATCCCGGGTGCTCGTCGTCGGCATGGGCTCGAGCCGCTACGCGGCCGACGTCGTCGCCCGCCGCTTCCGCGCCGTCGGCGCGAACATGCTCGTCGAGCTCGCGAGTGTCGAGCTGCTGCCGCCCGCCGCCCCCGACCTCGTCGTCGTCGCGGTCTCCGCCACCGGCGGGAGCGTCGAGGTGCTCCGCGCGATCGAGCGCTACCGCGGAACCGGCCGCCTCGTCGCGATCACGAACCGGGCCGAGTCGCCCCTCGCCGAGGCGGCCGACGTCGTCGTGCCGCTCCACGCCGGCGTCGAGGCGTCGGGCGTCGCGTGCCGCACGTTCCGGGCGACGTTCGCCGTGCTCGACGAGGTGCTCGCCGAGCTCCTCGGCACGGCGCCCGCCGCACGATTCGACGCCGCGGCGCTGCGACGTGGCGCCGACGCGAACGCGGCGCTGCTGAAGTCATCCGCCGACTGGCTCGACCCCCTCGCCGACCTGCTCACCGGACCCGACGGCACGTGGACCCTCGCCCCCGCCGAGCGCCTCTCGAGCGCGCAGCAGTCGGCGCTCATGCTGCGCGAGGTGCCGCGCCTCGGCGCGTTCGCCTCGGAGACCGGCGACTGGTCGCACGTCGACGTCTACCTCACGAAGACGCAGGACTACCGCGCGCTCGTCTTCGCCGGCTCGGCCTGGGACGCGCAGGCCCTCGACTGGATGCACCAGCGCGGCTCGCGCTTCGCCGCCGTCGGCGGCGCGCTCGACGGCGCCGAGCTCACCGTCCGCTACCCGGGCGACGACGACCCGACCGTCGCCGCCCTCGCCGACACCCTCCTCGGCGAACTCGTCGCCGACCGCCGGCTCACGGTGCCCGCGCCGCACGCCCGCCCGGCCGGCTGAGCCGTTCCGGGCCGTCGACGCCCCCGCCGCCGCGAACGGCCGCCGCGACCGCGCGCAGCACCGCGATCGCATTCCGCACCCCGCCCCGGCCCCACCATCGCCCGGGCCCGGCGCCAGCCCTAGCCCCGGCCCCGGGCGGTTGTCGTCGGTTTCGGCGGGTGCGACCGCCGATGCACCCGCCGATACCGACGACGACGTACTTCGCAGGTGCAGGCGGTCCCGCATGCCACCGTGCCGAACCAAGTCCACCGCCGTGCCACCGCTCGGGAGGACCCGGCGTCGGTCATGTCCCTGTTCACACAGACCCGGCGTCGGTCACGTCCCTGTTCACACAGACCCACCGTCATATCGCTGTTCAGACGAGGGAGAAAGGTAGACGGGGAATACTTTTCTCCCTCGTCCTGACGACGATGCGATTCGCCCGGTCGCGCTGGAAAGCGTCCGGGCGGCCCGCCAGACCCGCGAACCCGCGGCCCCGCGAACCGCGAACCGCGACCCGCGAACCGCGAACCGCGACCGAGCGCGCCCCGCAACCCACGAGTCCGCGACCGAGCGCAAGCGGGCGCGAGCCTTCGACGCAGCGCGCGCGTCGCGCGAGAGACGCAGCCCCGCTCAGCGGAAGTACAGCCCCACGGGCGACCCGTCGATCTCGCGCACGTCGATCGGCAGGTCGTAGACCGCCTCGAGCACCTCCGATCGCATGACCGACGCGGGCGGGCCGTCGGCGATCACGCGGCCGTCGCGCATCGCGACGATGCGGTCGGCGTGGGCCGCGGCGAAGTTCAGGTCGTGCAGCACGACCACGACGCGGGTGCCGCGCTCGGCGGCCAGCCGGCGCAGGAGCCGCATGATCTCGACCGCGTGACGGAGGTCGAGGCTGTTGAGCGGCTCGTCGAGCAGCAGGTACCGCGTGTCCTGCGCGAGCGCCATGGCGATGAACGCGCGCTGGCGCTGTCCGCCGGAGAGCTCGTCGAGGAAGCGCTCGGCGAACGGCTCGAGGTCGAGGTACGCGATCGCCTCCTCGATCGCAGCGCGGCCGGCGGCGTCGATGCGGCCGCGCCCGTGCGGGAAGCGCCCGAAGCCGACGAGGTCGCGCACCGTGAGGCGCGCGGTCAGGTGGTTCTCCTGCCGGAGCACCGCGACGAGCCGCGCGAGCACGTCGCCCTTCGTCGCGCCCACGTCGAGGCCGTCGATCTCGATGCGGCCCGAGTCGAGCGGGAGCAGGCGGCCGATGAGCGAGAGCAGCGTCGACTTGCCCGCGCCGTTGGCGCCGATGATCGCGGTCACGCCGACGTCGCCGAGCTCGAGGGCGACGTCGTCGACGACCGCGGTGCGGCCGTAGCGCTTGGTGGCGGATGCGACGGAGATCATCGCACTCCCTTCCTGACGAGCATGAGGATGAACACGATCCCGCCGACGAACTCGATCACGACCGACAGGGCCGTGCCGAGGCCGAGCTGCTCGAGCAGGAACTGGCCGCCGACGAGGCAGATCACGCCGAGCAGCACGGCGGCGGGAAGGGTCGCGGCATGGCGGAAGCTGCCGACGACGAGGTAGGCGAGATTCGCCACGAGCAGGCCGAAGAACGCGACGGGGCCGACGAGCGCCGTCGACACCGACACGAGCACGGCCACCAGCACGAGCACGACGGCGACCGTCCGGCGGTGGTCAACGCCGAGTCCGATCGCGTGGCTCTCGCCGAGCAGCAGCACGTCGAGCCGACGCACGAGCGGCACGGCGACCGCCGTGACCGTGACGACCGCGACCGCCGAGATACCGAGCAGCGTCTCGTCGACGCCCGTGAAGCTGGCGAAGAACGAGTCCTGCAGCACCGCGAACGCAGCCGGATCGAGCATGCGCTGCATGAACGACGACACGCTGCGGAACAGCACGCCGAACACGATGCCGACGAGCACGAGCAGGTGCACGCTGCGCGCCGAGCGGGCGAACACCCACCGGAACAGCAACCCCGAGAAGACCACCATCGCCCCGACCTCGACGAGCCACATGAGGTTCGGGTCGGTCGTCGCGAGCGCTCCCGCGCCGAACGCGAACACCACGACGGTCTGGATCAGCACGTACAGCGCGTCGAACCCCATGATCGCGGGGCTCAGGATCCGGTTGCCCGTGATCGTCTGGAACAACACGGTCGACACCCCGATCGCGACGGCGACGAGCAGCATCGCCGCCACCTTCCGCAGACGGAACGGCACCGCGAAGGCCCACGACCCCTCGATGCCGACGAACACGAACACGGCGACGGATGCCGCGGCGAGCGCCGCGAGCAGTGCGAGCCGCACGCCCGGTCGCGCGAGCGCGACCACGACCCGGTCGCGGGCCCCGCGCCGCGCGAGCGCGTCGGGTGCGGCCGCGGCCCGCGGCATCCGCTCGATCACCGACGGTTCAGTGCGCACGGGACCCCTTCCGGAGGAGCAGCCAGAGGAACAGCGCGGCGCCGACGACGCCGACGACGATCCCGAGCGGGATCTCGTAGGGGAAGCGGATGAGCCGGCCGAGGAGGTCGCACGCGACGACGAAGCCGGCGCCGAGCACCGCGACCCACGGGATGCCGCGACGAACGTCGTCGCCGATGACCATGCTCACGATGTTCGGGACGACGAGGCCCAGGAACGGGATGACGCCCGCCGTGACGACCACGGTCGCGGTGATGACGGCCACGATCGCGAGTCCGCCCGCGAGGACGCGGCCGTGGTGCAGGCCGAGGTTGGTCGCGACGTCGCGACCGAGCCCGACGACGGTGAAGCGGTCGGCGGCGACCCACGCGAGGACGGTCAGCACGAACGCGATCCAGAGCAGCTCGTAGCGGCCGCGGAGGATGCCGGAGAAGTCGCCCGTCATCCACGTGCCGAGCGTCTGCAGGAGGTCGTAGCGGTAGGCGATGAACGTCGTCACGGCACCGATGACGCCGCCGAGCATGATGCCCACGAGCGGCACGAGCACGATCTGCCGCACGGGGATGCGGCGGAGGACCAGCAGGAACAGCCCGGTGCCGGCGAGGGCGAAGACGGCCGCCACGCCCATCTTGCCGATGAGCGGCATGCCGGGCGCGAGGAGGGTGACGGCCAGGAGGCCGAGCGCAGCGGACTCGGCGGTGCCAGTGGTGGACGGCTCGACGAACCGGTTCCGCACGAGCATCTGCATGATGAGCCCGACGATGGCGAGCGACGCGCCGGCGAGCACGAGCGAGATCGTGCGCGGGATGCGGCTCGCGACGAGCAGCCGCGCGGCCTCGCCGTCGGTGCCCTGCGCTAGCAGTGACCCCGGGGTCACGTCGGCGACGCCGACGAAGGTGCTCGCCACGGCGAGCAGCGCCACGCCGACCGCCGCCGGCGCGAGGAGGCGGGCGGCGCCCCGCGAGGGAGGCGCCGCCCGGAGTGCGACGGTGCTCAGGAGAGCCCCTCGATCACCTCGTCGACCATGGTGTTCACCGCGGTCAGGCCGCTCATCACCACGTACCAGGCCTGCGCGTCGAGGTAGACGACCTGGTCCTCGCTCCACGCGGTGGTGCCGGCGACGACCTCGTTGTCGAGGATCTGCTCGGCGGCAGCGCCGCCCTCGCCGATCGCCGCGTCGCGGTCGACGACGAACAGCCAGTCGGGGTTCGCCTCGAGAATGAACTCGTTCGAGACGGGGTCGCCGTGCGTCGCGGCCTCGACGTCCTCGATGACCGGGGTCAGGCCCAGCTCGTCGTGCAGCCAGCCGAAGCGCGAGCCCGGGCCGAACGCGGTGATCTCGCCGCCGCTCGTGAGCACGATGAGGCCCGCGCCGGCGTCGGCCGTCGCCTCCTGCGCCTCGGCGATCTTGTCGTCGATCTCGGCGAGCGCCTCGGCCGCCTCGTCCTCCGCGCCGAAGATCTCGCCGAGCGTCTCGACGTTCTGCTCGAAGCTCGCGAGGTAGTCGGTCCAGTCGAGCGAGAGGTCGATGGTCGGCGCGATCTTCGACAGTTCGGGAAGCGCCTCGGCCGAGCGGTTCGCGACGATGATGAGGTCGGGCGCGGCGGCGTTCACGGCCTCGTAGTCGGGCTCGAAGAGCGTGCCGGCGTTCAGCACGTCCTCGCTCGCGTACGCGTCGAGGTAGTCGGGCAGGTTGTCCTTCGGCACGCCCGCCACCTCGACCCCGAGGGCGTCGAGCGTGTCGAGACTCGCGATGTCGAAGACGATGACGGTCTCGGGGTTCACGGGCACGACGGTCTCGCCCTGCGCGTGCTCGACGGTGATCTCCGTCGCCGCGTCGGCGGTCGGTTGCGTCTCGGCGGCCGAGCCGCTCGCGCACGAGGCGAGGGCGAGGGTCGCGAGGCTGACGAGGGCGGTGGTGCCGATGATCCGGGCACGCGTCATGAGGGTTCGCTCCAATGCTGGGTTGCGCCGCGCAGTCGGCGGCCGATGGCACCCGCGACGATCGAGCGTCGGACGTCGTCCGGCGTCACGATCGAGGTAAGGGTTACCTAAGTGAGGTTAGACTAACCTCACTTCTCCCCCGATGTCGACTGGATGACGCCGCATGCCCTTCACCCTCGCCCGCCGCCCCAACGAGCTCGTCTTCCGCCCCGTGCGCCTCGCCTCGCGCACCGCACTCGCACCCGACTACGTTCGCCTGCGCTTCGAGGGCGAGGCGCTCCGCGGCTTCGACTCGCCCGGCGCCGATGACCACATCCGGGTGTTCTTCCCGCCGTACTCGGCCGGCGCCGGCGACTCGGCCACTCCCGCCGACCTCGCCCCCGAGGCGCTCCGCGCCTTCCCCAACCGCGAGTACACGCCCCTGAACTGGGACACCGGCGCCGGCGCGCTCGAGCTCGAGTTCGTCGTGCACGGCGACGCCGGCGTGGCCGGCCCGTGGGCGGCATCCGCACCCGTCGGTTCGATCGTCGGCGTCGGCGGCCCGCGCGGCTCGCTCGTGCTCGAGGGCGAGCCCGACGCATGGTTCCTGGCGGGCGACGAGACCGCGATCCCGGCGATCCGGCGATGGCTGCGACGGATGCCTGCCGGCGCCCGCGGTCACGTCCTCGTCGAGGTCCGCGGCCCCGCCGACGAGCTCGACCTGGACGCCCCTGCCGGCGTCGAGGTGCGCTGGGTGCATCGCGGCGACGCGCCCGCAGCGAGCGCGCTGGCGGCCGAGCTCGACGCGCTCGCGTCCGGCGACCGGCCCGAGGGCGACGTGTTCGCGTTCATCGCCGCCGAGCAGGCGATCGTGCGGCCCGGGCGCGCCCTGCTCTCCCGCTGGGGCATCGACGCCGACCGCGCCGTCGTGAAGGGCTACTGGAAGCGCGGCGAGTCGGAGTACCACGCGCCGCACTGACCCCGCCCGCCCCGGGGCTGTCGCCCCGCATGCGGCGTCGCGGCCTGGCTCAGCCGACCACCAGTCCGAGGAGCGGGCGCAGCCGCAGCCACGGCCACGCCTCCTCTGAGTTCGAGAGCAGCACGGCCGCGCGCCCCGCACGCTGGTCGGCGAGCACCGCGCCGGTGAACCCCTCGGCGGAGCCCGTGACGTAGACGACCTCGCCGTCGTCGGATGAGATCCGCTCCCAGAAGAGTCCGACCTCGATCTGCGGCCACCGGGTGGCAGCGATCGGTTCGAGCGCCGCGCTGTCGGCGAAGGGGCCGTCGAGGATCGCCCGGGCGAGCGCGACCCCGTCGTCGATCGTGACCACGACGCCGACCGCGGGCGCGTACGCCCCCGCCCCTCTCGCGGCCACCCGCTCGCCCTGCCGGTCGTGCCCCTGCGCGAGGCCGTCGGGCAGCAGGTCACCCGATTCCACCACGAGCGCGTCCGCCATTCCGGCGGGAGCGAGCACTCGCTCCGCGAGCAGGTCGGCGTACCGCGTGCCCGTCGCCGCCGCGAGCGACTGCCCGACGAGCGCGCTGTCGAAGTCGCTCGGGTTGTACTCGAGTTCGGGCACGAGGTCGAGGGCTGCGACCCGGGCGAGCAGGGCGTCGAGGCCGCCCCGGTCGAGGGCCCGTTCGCCGGGCGCCGCGGCCGGCTCGTACGCTCCCGGCCCGAGCGGGTCCTGCGGGAGTCCCGCGTGGTGCGTCGCGAGGTCGCTGAGCGACAGCCCGGCCGCGGGCACGTCCCCGAGGTCGAGGTACGCCGACACCGGGTCGTCGAGCGCGACCTCTCCCCGGTCGATCGCGTCGGCGAGGAGCAGCCCGGTGAGCGCGCTCGTCGCACCGCCGAACCCGAACCGCGTGCCCGCGTCGGCCGAGACGAACGCGGTCCGCACCTCGTCGCCGTCGATCAGGGCGATCGCGACCCGGTCCCGGGCGTGCGTGTACTGCGCGCGCGCGATGGAGAGCAGTTCCTCGTCGCCGGTGAGGAGCTGGTCGTACGGCGGGCCGGAGACGCATCCGCTCATCGCCCCGATCGCCACCGCCGCGACGACGACGGCGGCGACGTGCCGGTGCGGGTGCGGATGCCGGTGCGCCACGCGGTGCGCGGCCATAGCGCGCATGCTACTCGCGCTCCCTGATCGCACTCTCGGCGACGCTCCCCGGCCGTGCTCCCCGGCCGCGCTCCGACGTCCGACCCGCGCATGAGAATCCGGCGGATGCCCGCGCGTGAAGCATCATCGGCCGGATTCTCATGGGCCGAGTCAGGGCGGTTAGGCTCGCGCGCATGGCCTACGACGTCGCCCGCATCCGCTCCTGGTTCCCCGCGCTCGAGCACGGCTGGGCGCTCTTCGACGGCCCCGGTGGCACGCAGGCGCCGCGGCAGGTCGGCGAGGCGATCGCGTCGACGCTGACCGGCCCGCTCTCGAACCGCGGGCAGCTCGGCGAGTCGGCGCAGCGAGCGGATGCCGCGGTCGCGGCGTTCCGCGACGCCGTCGCCGACTTCACGGGCGCCGACCCGCGCGGCGTCGTGCACGGCCGGAGCGCGACGCAGCTCGTCTACGACTTCTCGCGCCACCTCTCGAAGGGCTGGGGCCCGGGCGACGAGGTCGTGGTCACCCGGCTCGACCACGACTCGAACGTGCGCCCCTGGGTGCAGGCGGCCGAGCGTGCAGGCGCGACCGTTCGGTGGGTCGCGTTCGACCCGGCGACGGGCGAGCTCCCGATCGAGGCCGTGGCATCCGCCCTCACCGACCGCACCCGGCTCGTCGCCGTGACGGCCGCGTCGAACCTGATCGGCACGATGCCCGACGTCTCCGCCATCGCCGAGGCCGTGCACGCCGTCGGCGTGCTGCTCTTCGTCGATGGCGTCCACTACGCGGCCCACCAGCTGCCCGACCTCGGCGCGCTCGGCGCCGACTTCTTCACCTGCTCGCCGTACAAGTTCCTCGGCCCGCACTGCGGGCTGCTCGTCGCCGACCCCGCGCTCCTCGAGACGATCGCGCCCGACAAGCTGCTGCCCGCGACCGACGTCGTGCCCGAGCGGTTCGAGTTCGGCACGCTGCCGTACGAGCTCCTCGCGGGCGTCACGGCGGCGGTCGACGTGCTCGCGTCGCTCGCCGAACCAGCCGACGGGCCCGCCGGCCTCCCCGCCGCGGCCGGGAGCGCGACGGATGCCCCCGCCTCCCGCCGCACGCGCCTCGCCGCGTCCTACGCCGCGCTGCACGAGCACGAGTCGCGCCTGCTCGCCCGACTCGAGTCGGCGCTCGCCGACCTGCCCGGCACGACCGTGCACTCGCGCGCCTCGCGGCGCACCCCGACGCTGCTCGCGACCTTCGCGGGCCACGAGGCATCCGCCGTCTCGGACAGCCTCGCCGCCGATCGCGTGCTCGCGCCGAGCGGCAACTTCTACGCCCTCGAGGCGTCGCGCCACCTCGGGCTCGGCGACGACGGCGGGCTGCGCATCGGGCTCGCGCCCTACACCGACGACGAGGACGTCGATCGGCTCATCGCCGGCCTCCGCCGCGCCGTCGCCTGACGCGCCCGCGCTGCGCACGCACCCCGCACCCGCGCGCCCTGCGCACACGCACCCGCGCGCCCCTCCCCCAGCGCATGGGAATTCATTTCTCACCGCCGCACGCGACCCCGTCGACCGGAATCTCATGCGGGAGGAGGTCACGAACAGACCTGCGACGAACCGGGGCGTTTCCTCCGCCGGGATGCCGTCGGGCAATAGTGTGGAAGGCATGACCCCCGCCGAGGCCGGCGCCGAGTTGCGCCGACTGCACGTCGACGATGAGCTGCTCCAGGTCGTCAACGTGTGGGACGTGGTGAGCGCGAACACCGTCGCCGCCCTTCCCGAGACCCGGGCGCTCGCGACCGCGAGCCAGTCGATCGCGGCCGCCTTCGGGTATCCCGACGGCGAGCACATCCCGGTCGACCTCATGCTCGACATGGTCGGGCGCATCGCGCGAGCCGTCGAGGTGCCCGTCAGCGCCGACCTCGAGGCCGGGTACGGCGACCCGGGCGAGACGATCCGACGCGCGATCGGCGAGGGCGTCGTCGGTGCGAACCTCGAGGACCAGCTCAAGCCCCTCGCCGACTCGGTTGCCGCGGTCGAAGCCGCTGTCGCCGCGGCCGACGCCGAGGGCGTCCCGTTCGCGCTCAACGCGCGCACCGACGCCTGGCTCCGCGGCAAGGACCGGCCCCGCGAGGTCTGGATGGCCGACGCGATCGAGCGCGGACGCGCCTACCTCGACGCGGGTGCGACGTGCGTGTTCGTGCCGGGGAACTTCGGCGAGGACGTCGTGGCCGAACTGGTCGAGGGCATCGGATGGCGGAGGGTGAGCCTCATCGGGCTGCCCGACGTCCCGACTCCGGACCGGCTCGTCGAACTCGGCGTCGCACGCATCTCGTACGGGCCGTACCCGCAGCGCGTCACGCTCGCGTCGCTGCAGGACCTCGCGGCCATGCTGTACCGCGGCGGCGTCCTGCCCCGCGGCATCCGCCCGCTGAACTAGACCCGCCGGCATCGCCGGCCCGACCCGAACACCGAGAGGATCGCGCATGGGCGATGGGACCACCATCGAGATCACCGGACTCACCAAGCGCTTCGGCGCCGTCACCGCGGTCGACGACCTGACCTTCACGGTCGAACCGGGCCGCGTCACCGGCTTCCTCGGGCCGAACGGCGCCGGCAAGACGACCACGCTGCGCACACTGCTCGGTCTCGAGCGCCCGACGGCCGGCACGGCGACCTTCGGCGGCACCGTCTACCGGGACCTGACGAAGCCGCTCGAGACCGTCGGCGCGGCGCTCGACGCGGCCTTCCATCCGGGACGGACGGCCCGCAACCACCTGCGCGTCACGGCGACCGCCGCCGGCATCCGCTCGTCACGGGTCGACCAGGTGCTCGAGCAGGTCGGAATGTCGGAGTTCGCGAGCCGACGCGTCGGGGGGTTCTCGCTCGGCATGCGGCAGCGGCTGGCACTCGCGACCACGCTGCTCGGCGACCCGCGGGTGCTCGTGCTCGACGAGCCGATCAACGGCCTCGACCCCGAGGGCATCAAGTGGATCCGCGGGTTCCTGCAGTCGCTCGCCCGCGAGGGCCGCACCGTGCTCGTCAGTTCGCACCTCCTGAGCGAGGTGCAGCAGTCGGTCGACGAGGTCGTGATCATCTCGCGCGGGCGGCTCGTCCGGACGGGTCCGCTGTCGAGCCTCGAGCTCGACGCCTCGCCGCGGACCGTCGTGGACTCGCCCGACCGGGCGCGGCTCGCCGCGGCGCTCGACCAGGCCGGCCTCGAGTACACCGAGGGGCGCGGAGGGCTCATCGTCGTCGAGCCGGATCCGGGCATCGTCGGGCATGCGGCGTTCGTGGGCGGCGTCGAGCTGAGTTCGCTGCACCGGCTGAAGTCGGGGCTCGAGGAATCGTTCCTGGCCCTCGTCGGCGAGGGTGAGGGTGAGGCGTGATGTCGATCGTGCGGTCCGTCGGCGCGGAGTTCCAGAAGGTCCTCACCACCCGCATGTGGTGGCTGCTCGCGATCGTCCTCGTCGGGTACGTCGCGATGATGTCGGGCGGCTTCGGCGCGTTCCTCGGGTGGGCGACGCAGAATCCGGATGCCGCGGCGGCGGCGGGCGGCAACACCGGGCTCCCGCCCGGGGTCGACCTGGCACCGCTGCTCTACAGCTTCGCCTCGTCGATCGGGTACGTGTTCCCGGTCCTCCTCGGGGCCCTCGCGGTGACGACGGAGTTCCGGCACCGCACGCTCACGACGACCTTCCTCGCCGAACCGCACCGGACCACCGTGCTCTCGGGCAAGTTCGCCTCGCAGCTCGTCGTCGGCGCGGTCTTCGGCGTCATCGGCTTCGCCACCTCCGTCGGCGCGGGCGCCGCCGCCCTCGCCGCCTTCGACCTCGACACGGGCCTCGACTCGAGCGACACGTGGGCGCTCATCGGTCGCGGCATCCTCGCCATGGCCCTCTGGGGTGCCATCGGCGTCGGCCTCGGTGCGCTCGTGCCGAACCAGGTCGCGGCGATCGTGATCGTCATCGCGTTCACGCAGTTCTTCGAGCCGGTGCTCCGGCTCGTGTCGTCGCTCAACGACGTCACCGCGTCGATCGGGCGGTTCCTGCCTGGGGCCGCGAGCGACGCGCTCGTGGGCGCCTCGTTCTACAGCGTGGCCTCGCTCGGCGCCAGCGACTCGCTCGAGTGGTGGCAGGGCGGACTCGTGCTGCTCGCCATCGCCGTCGTGACGACCGTCATCGGCGGGGCGACGACGTGGCGCCGCGACGTATCGTGACGGGCTGCCGCGGGCGTAGCATCCGTCCATGAGCGTGCTCGCGATCGTCGGCAGCGTGGTGGTGGTGCTCGCCGCCCTGCTGCACGTGTACATCTTCGTCCTCGAGAGCGTCCGCTGGATGCAGCCGTCGACGTGGCGCGTATTCGGCGTGCGCGACCGCGATCAGGCCGAGGTGCTCCGCCCGATGGCCTACAACCAGGGGTTCTACAACCTGTTCCTCGCGATCGGGGCGCTCGCGGGCGTCTGGCTCCTGTGGACCGACCTGCCGAGGGCCGGGCTGGCGCTCGCGCTCTTCACGACGGCGTGCATGGCCGCGGCGGCCGTGGTGCTGACCACCACGGGTCGCGGGTACCTGCGGCCGGCGCTCATCCAGGGCACGCTGCCGCTCCTCGGGTTCGTGCTGCTGCTGTTCGCCTGAACCGGCCGTGCGTCGGGCTGCCGCCGGCGTCGCTCGGGGCGGCTGCCGCTCGCGGCGGGCGGTCGCTCGCGGCGAGCGGCTCAGTCGCCGCTCGTCTCCTCCTGCGCGAAGTCGTCGGCGTCGACCCGTGCCGCGGCCGGCTCGGCATCGTCGTCGTTCGGCGCGCCGACTTTGAGCTTGTCGATCAGCTCGGTCGCTCGGCTCGTGCTCAGGACGAGCCGACCGAACTCGCCGCCCGAGAGTTCGAGCACGACCGCCTGCCGCTTGCCCTTCACGAGCACGAAGTCGCTGCCGGTGTGCGTCTTCCAGACGCCCACGGCGATGACGAGCGGCACCTCGGTGCCACGGCGGCGGATGCCTCGGATCCAGATCCACGGGTCGTCGGTGATGATGGCCGAGCGGATGTCGTCGCGCTGGACGATCACGTCGGCGCCCCGCAGCGCGAGCGACTTCTCGGCCGGCGTGAGGTGGACCTCGAGCCGATCGTTGTGGACGCGCAGGTTGGCCATGGATTCCATCCTGCCCGAGGCCGCCGTCACGGGCGTGGTCGACGCTCCACAAAGGCTGGATCGGTTCCGTGCACGGAATCCACGACCCATCGAACCGTTCTCAGGAGCGGAGGCCCGAGTCGCACGCTTCTCAGGACGACACGCCGCCGAACACGGCGACACGCCGAAGAACTCCTGAGAACGGTGCTTACGCCGGCGGGCGGGCGGATGCCGCGGCGCGCGCCGCAGCCGGCAGGGCGTCGAGGATCCGTGAGGTCGCGGTGTCGTCGTGCGCGGCGGTCACGAACCACGCCTCGAACACGCTCGGCGGCAGCGAGACGCCCGCGTCGAGCATCGCGTGGAAGAAGGGCGCGTAGCGCCACGACTCCTGCGCGAGCACGCCCGCGTAGTCACGCGCGCCGCCGGCGCCGGCCTCCCCGAAGAGGAAGCTGAAGAGGTTGCCCGCGACCTGCACGCCGTGCGCGACGCCCTCGGCCGAGAGGGCCGCCGAGACCTCGCGCTGCAGCAGCGCGCTCACCTCGTCGAGCTTCGCGTAGACCGCGTCGTCGGCGAGCCGCAGCGTAGTGACGCCAGCCGCGACCGCGACGGGGTTCCCCGAGAGCGTGCCCGCCTGGTAGACCGGGCCGAGCGGCGCGAGCCGCTCCATGATCTCGGCGCGACCGCCGAGCGCGGCGACGGGCATGCCGCCGCCGACGACCTTGCCGAACGTGACGAGGTCGGGCGTGAACGCGGCATCCGTCTCGGCCTCGATGCCCCACCAGCCGGCCTTCGAGACGCGGAAGCCCGTGAGCACCTCGTCGCTGATGACGAGCGCGCCGTGCGCGTGGGCGAGCTCGACGAGCGCGCGGTTGAAGCCGGGCAGCGGCGGCACGACGCCCATGTTCGCGGCGGCGGCCTCGGTGATGACCGCGGCGATGCGGTCGCCGTGCTCGGCGAACACCGCGGCGAGCGCGTCGAGGTCGTTGTAGGGCACGACGAGCGTGAGCGCCGCGACGTCGGCCGGCACGCCCGCGGAACCCGGCAGCGCGAACGTCGCGAGGCCGGAACCCGCCTCGGCGAGCAGCCCATCGGAGTGCCCGTGGTAGTGCCCGGCGAACTTCACGAGCAGGTCGCGACCGGTGAAGCCGCGCGCGAGGCGGATGGCGCTCATGGTCGCCTCGGTGCCGGTCGAGACGAGCCGCAGCTTCTCGACCGGCGCCACGCGGGCTTCGATGAGCTCGGCGAGCTCGGTCTCCACGGGCGTCGAGGCGCCGAACGAGAGGCCGCGGGCCGCGGCATCCTGCACGGCCCCGATCACCTCGGGATGCGCATGGCCGAGGATGGCGGGGCCCCAACCCGCGACGAGGTCGACGTACTCGCGCCCCTCGGCGTCGGTCACGTACGGGCCGCGCGCCGACACGAGGAAGCGAGGCGTGCCCCCGACGGAGCGGAACGCGCGCACGGGCGAGTTCACGCCGCCGGGGATCGCGGCCTGCGCGCGGGCGAAGAGGTCGGCGTTCGTCGCGCCCTCCGGCGATCGGGTGGGACGCGCACCGCCCGTCCCCTCCGGCGATCGAGTAGGACGCGCAGCGCCCGTATCGAGATCCGTCATCATTCGGTCCCCTCCCGGAGCCATCCGGCGAGCTCGGTCGCCCAGTAGGTCAGCACGGCGTCGGCGCCGGCCCGGCGGATGCCGCGGACCGACTCGATCACGGCGCGGCGGCGGTCGATCCAGCCGTGCATGGCGGCGGCCTCGATCATCGAGTACTCGCCTGAGACCTGGTACGCCCAGACCGGCACCTCGCTCGCGGCGGACACGTCGGCGAGCACGTCGAGGTACGACCCCGCGGGCTTCACCATGACGATGTCGGCGCCCTCGTCGATGTCGATCATCGCCTCGCGCAGGCCCTCGCGGCGGTTGCCGGGATCGAGCTGGTACGTGCGGCGATCGCCCTCGAGGGTCGACTCGACCGCGTCGCGGAAGGGCCCGTAGTAGGCCGAGGCGTACTTCGCCGAGTAGGCGAGGATCGCGGTGTGCGTGAAGCCGGCGCCGTCGAGCGCCTCGCGCACGGCGGCGACCTGGCCGTCCATCATGCCCGAGAGGCCGAGCAGCTGCGATCCGGATGCCGCCTGCACGAGCGCCATCTCCTGGTACCGCTCGAGCGTGGCGTCGTTGTCGACCCGGCCGAGCGCGTCGAGCACGCCGCAGTGGCCGTGGTCGGTGAACTCGTCGAGGCACAGGTCGGTCTGCACGACGAGCGCGTCTCCGACCTCGTCGGCCACGACGCGCGTCGCGACGTTGAGGATGCCGTTCGGGTCGACACCGCACGAGCCGGTCGCGTCGCGGGTCTCGGGCACGCCGAACAGCATCACGCCGCCGACGCCGGCGGCCGCGGCATCCGTCACCGCCTGCTTCACGGAGTCGAGCGAGTGCTGCACGACGCCCGGCATCGAGGCGATCGGCATCGGCTCGGTCACGCCCTCGCGGACGAAGATCGGCAGGACCAGCTCGGCGGGGGCGAGGCGGGTCTCGGACACGAGGCGGCGCAGGGCCGGCGTCTCACGGAGTCGCCGGGGCCGCACGCGGGGCGCGGGTGCGGAAGTCACCCGGCAAGCCTACGCGGGCGCGGCTGTGCGGTCGGTGGGCGCGAGGCGTCGACCTCGGGGGCCTCGCCGCCTGCGCTCGCCTCCTCGGGGCGCCCACGCCCCCTCCAAGTGAGGTTTCTGCGCTCGAGGCACGTTTGAAACGTCACTCGGGCGCAGAAATCTCACTTGGAGCGAGCAAGCGAGCGAGCGGATGCCGCGGGCGGCTCAGGCGCTCGCGAGCGCCGAGCTCACGACCGCGTCGATGAGCGACTCGGCGCTCCGCTCGGCCGCGATCACGTCGACGCGGAGGCCGAAGGCCGCGGCATCCTTCTGCGTCTGCGGGCCGATCGCCGCGACCAAGGTCTTCTCGGGAACCGGCCCGAGCTGCGCCTGCACCTGCTCGGCGACGCTGCCCGAGGTCACGAGGATCGCGTCGACCTTGCCGGCGCGCACGTCGTCGACGACCTTCTGCGCGACCGGCACGCCGACCGTGCGATACGCGACGACGGCCTCGACGTGGTGGCCGATGCGCTCGAGCCCGACCGAGAGCACCTGCTTGGCGATCGCCGAGCGGAGCGCGAGGACGCGGAGCGGCACGACGCCCTCGGTCGCGGCCTCCCACTCCTCGAGGAGCCCGCGCGCGGAGTTCTCCTCACTCGGCACGATGTCGGCGCGGTAGCCGGCGGCGACGAGGGCGGCCGCGGTGGTCTCGCCCACCGCGGCGACCTTCGTCGCCTCCGGGATGACCGCGCCGTACGAGGACAGCACGTCCACCGTCGTCGCGCTCGTGACGGTCACCCAGTCGAAGGAGCCGGAGGCGAGCTTGGCGAGCGCCGCCTCGAGCGCGGGCTGGTCGTCGGTCGGCGCGAAGTTGATCATCGGCGCGATGACCGGCGAGGCGCCACGGGCCCGGAGGGATGCGGCGACCGAGTCGCCCCAGGGCCCGCCACGGGGCACGAGCACGCGCCAACCTGCGAGCGGCTTGGAGCCGTCGGCTCCGGGCAGGTTGATCGCGCCGGTCATCGGTTCGAATTCGGTCACGGCGACTCCTGGGCAGGTGCGAGGTCGGCGGCGCCGTTGCCGAGGAGGTCCGCGACGACACGTGCTGCGACGTCGCGTGCCGCATCCGCCAGGTCGGCGGCCGAGCGGCTGTCGGGGGTCGCGGCGTGCGAACTCGTCAACTGCCGCGTCCCGTCGGCACTGTACACCGTCGCCGTGAGGAACAGAAGTTCGTCCTCCACGAACGCCGTGGCGCCCACGGGGGCCGCGCAGCCGGCCTCGAGGCCCGCGAGCACGAGGCGTTCGGCGAGCACCGTCGCCCGGGTCGTGACGTGGTCGACGGCGTCGAGCCCGCGCTGCAGGTGGCGTGAAGCGCGCTCGTTCCGGACCTCGAGCGCGAGCGCGCCCTGGCCCGGTGCGGTCGGCCAGTCGCTCAGCGGGAAGCGCTCCGTCGCGGCATCCGCCCGCCCCAGTCGGCCGAGGCCCGCGGCCGCGAGCATGACCGCGTCGAGCTCGCCCTGCTCGACGAACCCGAGGCGCGTGTCGATGTTGCCGCGCACGTCGACCGCGACCACGTCGGGCCGTGCCGCGGCGAGCTGCGCGATGCGTCGCGGCGAGCCGGTGCCGATTCGCGCGCCTTCGGGCAGCTCGGCGAGCGTGAGTCCGTCGCGCGCGCACAGCGCGTCGCGCGCGTCGGCGCGCTTGGGCACGGCGCCGAGTCGCAGCTGCGGGTGGTCGGCGGTCGGCAGGTCCTTCAGCGAGTGCACGACCACGTCGCACTCGCCCGCGATGAGGGCCTCGCGCAGGGCGGCGGCGAACACGCCCGTGCCGCCGATCGACTGCAGCGACGCACGCGACGTGTCGCCCTGGGTCGTGACCGTGACGATCTCGATGTCGGCGTCGGCCGCCTTCCCGAGGCGCTCGGCGATCTGCGTCGTCTGGGCGAGCGCGAGCGCGCTCCCCCGCGTCCCGACGCGGATCACGTCGCGCTGCGCCGCTGCGGCGGTCACGGCGCGATCCCCGCGAGGGCCGGCTTGAAGCCGAGGCGGACGTTCTCGCAGCAGCCCGGCCGGCAGACGTCGTACCAGGGGCCGAGATCGGTGGCATGCGGACGCTCGGCGGCGGACGTGCCGTTCACGCGCTCGAGCACGAGGTCGACGAGGCCCGCGACGTACGCCGGGTGCACGCCGGGCGTCGGCACGCGGACCGCCGCGAGCCCGTGCTCCTCGGCCGTCTCCATGGCCTCCTCGTCGAGGTCCCACATGACCTCCATGTGGTCGCTCACGAAGCCGAGCGGGACGATCACGACGGCCTTGCGGCCCGCGGCCGGCAGCTCCGCGATCGCGTCGTTGACGTCGGGCTCGAGCCACGGCTGCGTCGGGGGGCCCGAGCGCGACTGGTAGACGAGCTGCCACGGCACGTCGCCCGCGCCGGCCTCGCGCATGACGACCTCGGCGACCGCGGTGTGCTGGGCCGCGTACGCGCCGCCCTCGCCGAAGCCCCGCTCCGCGGGGCCCGACTTCGCGGCATCCGTCGTCGGGATCGAGTGGGTCGCGAACAGCACCTCGACATCGGTCGTCGGGTCGAACGACTCGTGGTCGGCCTCGAGCTTCGCGAGCGCCTCGCGAACGCCCTCGACGAACGGCGCGACGAAGCCGGGGTGGTCGAAGAACTGGCGCACCTTGTCGATCTGCACGACACCGCCCAAGCCGGTGTCCTCCAGCGCGTCGGCGAAGTCCTCGCGGTACTGGCGGCAGCTCGAGTACGAGGAGTAGGCGCTCGTGGCGATCGCGATGAGCTTCGTGAAGCCGCGCTCGCCCGCCTCGCGCAGGGCGTCGTTCATGTACGGGTCCCAGTTGCGGTTGCCCCAGATGACCGGCAGGTCGATGCCGCGACCGGCCAGCTCGGCCTCGAGCGCCGCCTTCAGCTCGCGGTTGTGCTCGTTGATCGGGCTCACGCCGCCGAAGTGGCGGTAGTGGTGCGCGACCTCCTCGAGCCGTTCGTCGGGGATGCCGCGGCCGCGCGTGACGTTCCGCAGGAACGGGATCACGTCGTCCTGGCCCTCCGGCCCGCCGAAACCCGCGAGCAGGATCGCGTCGTACGCGACGGGCGCCTCGACGTGCTCGGGTCCGGCCTGGGCCGGCTCGGTCGCTCCCGGCACGACCGCACCGGGGGCGAGGGGGGCGGATGTCGCGGCCGCGGGCTTCACGCCGCGGAGCGGGTGGCCGGCCGCAGCGGCGACTGCGCGCTCGGCCGATCCGGCGCCGACGCCGCCGAGGTTCGTCGCGGCCATTACTGCAGCACCTCCACGAGCTCGGCGGTCGTGATGCGGCGACCCGTGTAGAACGGCAGCTCGTCGCGCACGTGGCGGCGCGCGTCGGTGGCGCGCAGGTCACGCATCATGTCGACGAGGTCGGTGAGCTCGTCGGACTCCATGGGCAGCAGCCACTCGTAGTCGCCGAGCGCGAACGCCGACACGGTGTTCGCCACGACGCCGCGGAACGCGGCGCCCTTGCGGCCGTGCTCGGCGAGCATGCGGCCGCGCTCCTCCGGCGGGAGCAGGTACCACTCGTAGCTGCGCACGAACGGGTAGATCGTGAGCCACGACTTCGGCTCGATGCCGCGAAGGAATCCGGGCACGTGCGCCTTGTTGAACTCGGCATCGCGGTGCACGCCCATGGCGTTCCAGGTCGGGAGGAGCGCGCGCAGCAGTCGCGCGCGGCGCAGCTCGCGGAGCGCCCACTGCAGGCCCTCGGCGGTCGGGCCGTGCAGCCACAGCATGACGTCGGCGTCGGCACGGAGTCCCGACACGTCGTAGATGCCGCGGACCACGACGCCCTCGTCCTCGACGACGCGGATGACGCCGTCGAGCTCGCCGACGAACCGGGGGACGTCGTGCCCGTCGAGGTCGTCGGGCCGCGTCGGGTCCTTCCGGAGGACGGCGAAGAGCGTGTAGCCCTCGGGCGAGGGGGTCGGGTCGGACTCGGGTGCGCTCGCGGCTGCCCCTTCGGCAGCGGGGGAAGACATAGCACTATCCTCCCCCGGCAAGCTGAAAGCTCAAAAAGGGGCGCCGACGGATGCCGCGCGCAGCGCGCCGCACGCCCGTGGGGCGCGCGGCGCCCACAGCTGCGCGTGAGAATCCGCCCGCTGCCGGCGCATGCAGGGGCATCAGGCGGATTCTCATGCGGGAGATCGGGGCGGGGCGGGGCGCGCGGCGCTCAGGCGTGCAGTCGGGTGAAGCGGAAGGACGCGAACCCCTCGATCGGCAGCACCTCGGCCGACGCGAATCCCGCGCTCCGCGCGTAGCCCTCGAGCGTCTCAGGGCGCATGACCGTCCCGGTGCCGACCGACCCCGGCGTCGAGAGGCTGTCCGGCAGGCAGACGAGCAGGCTGTAGCCGTACATGATGCGCTCGACCTCGTCGCCGTCGGGCGCGAACCGCTCGGCGACCGCCTCGTCCATGATCACGACGGCACCGTCGTCGCGCACTACGCGCCGCAGCGCGGCGAGCACCTCCACGGGATTCGGCATGTCGTGCAGCGCCTCGAAGATGAACGCCGCGTCGTAGGCGTCCTCCTCGGCGAGCGCCTCGCCCCCGTCGAGGTGGAAGGTCACGCGATCGGCGAGCTCGGCCTCGTCGGCGTGCGCGCGGGCCGATTCGATCGACGGCCCGTCGACGTCGACGCCGTCGACGACCGCCTCGGGGTAGGCCCGGGCGAGCGCGAGCGACGACCAGCCGTGTCCACAGCCGACGTCGAGGATCCGCGCGCCGGGCCGGCTCAGCACCGCGTCGAGTTCCGGCACCGACGCCAGCGCGCCGGCCAGCTGGCGGTCGAACCACGGGCGGTTGATGTCGCCCTGCGCGTCGCGCATGTCCTTGCCGAACGACGCCCAGGGCACGCCGCCCCCGGTCCGCGCGGCATCGAGCAGTCCCGGCAGCTGAGCCGCGGCGCTCGCGACGATGCGCGCGATCGGGGCGAGGTAGGCGAGCGACTCGTCGTCGGTCAGCACCTCGGCGTGCGCGGGCGGCAGCGAGTACCGGCGAGCGGATGCCTCGGCGTCGGGGTCGTCGACGGCGAGGATGCCGCTCACGGCCTGGTGTTCGAGCCATTCGCGGGTGTACCGCTCGCCGGTCTCAGCGGCCTCGGCGAGCTCGGACGAGGTGAGCGAACCGCGCTCGGCGAGGATCCGGTACCAGTCGAGCCGGTCGCCGAGGTGCACGGACAGGGTCTCGAAGGCGCCGAGCGCGGACGCGAAGATGCGATCGGCGAAGGCGTCGACGGGATCGGCCGCGTCGGGCGCAATGGCGTCGGGCGTGGGCGTGGGAGCGGTGGGTTCGGTGGCGGACACGTCGCCTCCTTGCGGGGTGGGCCGCTCAGTCGGTGAGCAGCCGGGTGGAGTGCTCGAGATGGGCGCGCATGGCCTCGGGCCCGCGCTCGAGGAGCTCGACGAGCAGGCGCCGGTGGTCCTCGACGAGGTCGGCGACCGTGGCGTGCCGCCGGATGTGGGCGACGAACAGCAGCATCTCGCTGCCGATCGCCGAGTGGGCTTCGATGATGCGGGGGCTGTCGGATGCCGCGACCAGCGCCGCGTGGTAGTCGGCGTGATGGCGCTCGATGCGCCGCCACGCGGCATCCGTCGCCGCGCCTCGGCCGCCGTCGCCGGCCCGTTCCATCTCGTCGACCGCCGCACGGGCGGGTTCGAGCACGTGGTCGGGCAGCGTGCCGCCGAAGCGCGCGAAGGCGATGCGCAGCGCCTCGATCTCGAGCGCCGCGCGCAGTTGCTGAAGCGCGACGATCTCGCGGTCGTCGAAACTCGTCACGCGGACGCCGCGGTACGGCTCTGCGACGGCGAGGCGCTCGGCGACGAGCCGCTGGAACGCGGCGCGGACCGTGTGCCTGGACACGCCGTGGCGGGCCGCCGCGGACTCCTCGCGGAGCGGGGTCCCGAGCGCGAGTTCTCCGTTCAGGATCTCGTCGCGCAGCACCGCGGTGACGCGCTCGACGGCGGTCGAGGCCGCTGCGGCGTCGACGCGGTCGGATTCAGCGGTCGAGGTTGGCACGCACCACGAGCCAGACCCCGACGCCGACGGCCGCCACGACCCCGGCGGCCAGCGCGATCGCCGCGCCGGGCTGTTCGTCGGCGAAGCGCTGCATCTTCCGCTTCGCCCGCGCCGTCGCGCGCGCCGCGCGCTTGGGCACGTTGAGCTTCTCCTCGAGCGCGCTGAGCGTGCCGGCGAGCTGGTCCCGCGCGGCGCGTGCGTTGTCGTGCGCCTGCAGCCGCGTGAAGTTGCGCTGCTGCTTCCTGTCGAGCCGGACGACGTCAGTGGCCGCCATAGTCGCCCCTTCCGGTGATCGCGTCGATGTCCTGTCGGACGCTCTCGATGGTCTCGAGCGGCTCGCTGCCGCGACGGAAGCTCGAGAGCGCGATGCCGACGAGGATCGCGATGATGAGCAGCAGGATGCCGGAGACGGTCAGTGCCGCCGCCCAGCCGGGCATCACGAGCGAGAGCGCGAGGATGCCGGTGGCGATGAGGGTGCCGAGCAGGAAGATGCCGACGAACGCCGCGGCGATCACGAGCCCCGCGCCGATGCCGAAGTGCTTGGCCTTGTAGCTCAGCTCGGCTTTGATCTGGTCGATCTCGGCCTTGACGAGCGCCTGGATCTGGTCGGGCAGCTCACCGACCAGGGTGAACAGCGACCGGTCGTCGTTGAGTGGTGCAGCCATCGGGTGTCACCTCCGGTGGTCGGTCAGGACGAGGACGAGGACGAGCCGGATGAGCCCGAGGCCTTGGAACCCGATGCGCCGGACTTCGCCGAACTCGAGCGGGTCGACGAGCCGGACCCGGAGGACTTCGACGCGGTCGAGCCCGAACCGGACGACTTCGACGTCGATGACTTCGCGGTGCTCGACTTCGACGCCGACGATTTCGCGCCGCCCGAGGACTTCGAACCCGACCCGTCGGTCGTCGACCCCTCGGACATCTGCCGCACCAGCTTCTTGGCGTTGTCGAGCACCGTGTCGCTCACGTCGCCGACGCGCGCCATCGCGAAGTCCTTCACGGTCTGCACGCCGTCTTGCACGGCGGGCTGGTTCCAGACGCCCTCGGCGGCCTTGCGGATCTGTTCGTAGCGTTCCCGCCCCGCTCTCGTGCCGAGCACGTAGCCCACGCCGAGACCGACGACGAAGAGGATCTTGCCCTTCATGTGCACCCCGTCCCCCGCTGCGGTTCTTCAGACAGCGTCACTCCAGCGTAGACCTCGGAAGGTGCGGCGCAAGGGGGTTGCCGGGCGATCCGGCCGATCGTATGCCGATCCGGCTATGCATCCTCGGCGAGGCGGAGCGACCGGCGGCGGATGCGCTCGGCGGCCTCGATGGCCTGCGGCACGACCGAGGCGAGCCCGGTACCGGCGACCCACGACCCGGCGAGGGCGAGGTCCTCGTCGTGCTCGAGTGCGGTCTCGAGCGCCCGGACGCGAGCGCGCTGCCCCACGGCGGCCTGCGAGAGCGCGTCGCGCCACGCCGATCGTCCGTGCGCGCGCAGCTGCGATGCGTCGAGGTCGACCCCGAGCAGGGCGGATGCGTCGCGCAGGGCGAGTTCCGCCACGGCGTCGTCGCCCAGGCCCTCGAGCGGGCTCGCGGCCCCTGCCCGCCCGTAGGACAGCCGGACCACGTGGCGACCGCCCGCGGCCTCGGCGAGCCAGGGCCACTTCGCGCTCGAGTGCGTGAGCGCCTTCGCCGTGACGCCCGGCGTGCCGGCGGCGACGAGCACGCCGGTGCCCCGCGGTGCGGCGTCGAGCTCGGGGGCGTCGAGCACGAGCGTCACGAGCTCGACGGATGCCGCGGCCGGCCAGTCCTCGGCGAGCGCGCCAGCGGGCGCGATGCCCGCGAGCAGTGCGCGAGACACGTGCGCGGGCGTGGCGACGATCGCGAACCTCGCATCGACCGTGACGGATGCCGCGGCGTCACCGGCCGGCACGCCGCCGGGCTGCTCGCCACCGGCGACCGGCACGGGCTCGCCGAGCGGGATGCCCGCGTCGGCCGGCGCGGTCTCGCCGATCGCGCGCCACGTCGCCGCCGAACCGTGCGCGGCGGCGGCCCGCCGCTCGAGCGCGGTCGCGCGGACGCCCGTGCGGACCTCGGCGCCGAAGCGCACGAGCTCGGCCGTGAGCGCGTCGACGAGCGTGTGCATGCCGCCGCGCAGTCCGAGCACGGCGCTGCCGGCGCGTCGCGCCTCGATGAGCTGCCCCACGCCGCCGGAGAGCGATCCGGCCCGGGTCATGGCCTCGTTGAGGCCGGGGGCGACGACGTCGACATCGAGGTCGTCGGGGTCGGTCGAGTAGACGCCCGCCGAGATCGGCGTGACGAGTCGGTCGAGCACGGCGTCGCCCATGCGCTGGCGCACGAGCGGGCCGAGGCGCTCGGCCCGTCCGATCTTCAGGATCGGCGTGATGCGGTCGCGCCACGCGCGCCACGCGCCGCCCCAGCCGATGATCGCGCGGACGTCCTCGCCGAGCGGGTTCGCGGGGATGCCGAGCACGCCCGTCCGCGGCAGGCGAGCCGCCCTGCGTCCGTTGCGGTCGCCCCAGACGAGCCACGCGCCGGCCGGGTTCGGCGACTCGACGGCGTCGGCGAGCCCGAGCCGCTCGATGAGCTTCGAGACCGAGTCGTTGCGGGTCGCGAACGACTCGGCGCCCGCGTCGAGCGCGAGCCCGTCGACCTCGATGCGGCCGAGGCAGCCGCCCGGGCGGTCGGACTGCTCGAGCACGACGACGCCGAGACCGAGGCGCGCGCACTCGAGCGCGGCGACGAGTCCGGCGATGCCGCCGCCGAGCACGACGACGTCGGTCGAGCGGTGGTCGGGTCTCGATACGCGTCCGGCTTCGCCGGGCGCTACTCGACCACCGGAGGAGTCAGCGCCGGCTTCGCCGGGCGCTACTCGACCACCGGAGGAGTCAGCGCCGGCTTCGCCGGGCGCGACTCGACCACCGGTCGCGGCGGGGTCGGTCATCGGCCCGCCTCGTGGACGAGCTCGACGACGCGCGTCAGCACGTTCGGGTCGGTCTCGGGCGGCACGCCGTGTCCGAGGTTGAAGACGTGGGAGGGCGCCGTGCGGCCGCGCGCGATGACCTCGCGCACCGCGGACTCGAGCACGGGCCACGGCGCCGCGAGCAGCGCGGGGTCGAGGTTGCCCTGAAGCGGCACGCCCTCGCCGACGCGGAGCGCGGCGACGTCGAGCGGCACGCGGTAGTCGACGCCCACGACGTCGACGCCGACGGACTTCATCGCGCCGAGCAGTTCGCCCGTGCCGACCCCGAAGTGCACGACCGGGACCGCGTGGGCGCCGGCGTCGCCGGCGGCATCCGTCGTCTCGTAGGTGAGGTCGTGCACGTGCGTCAGCGCTGCCGCCGACGCCGGGGCGACGTGCGCCTCGTAGTCGGCGAGCGAGAGCGCGCCCGCCCACGAGTCGAAGAGCTGAGCGGCGGATGCTCCCGCGAGCACCTGGGTGCGGAGGAAGCGGCCGGTGAGCTCGGCGGTCCAGTCCATGAGGGCGCGCCACGCGCCCGGGTCGGCGTGCATGAGCGTGCGCGCGGCGAGGTGGTCCTTCGACGGGCCGCCCTCGGCGAGGTACGCCGCGAGCGTGAACGGCGCGCCGGCGAACCCGATGAGCGGGGTCGAGGTCGGCGCGCCGGGCGCGGTGAGTGTCGCGAGCTCGGCGACGGTACGCTGCACGGCCTCGGTGATCGGGCCGGCGGCCTCGTCGAGGCGGGCGGGATCGATCGCGGTGAGCTCGGCGACGGCCGCGGCATCCGCGTACGCACGACCGAAGACGGGACCGCGGCCCGGCTGGATCTCGACGTCGACGCCGACGAGCTTCAGCGGCACGACGATGTCGCTGAAGAAGATGCCCGCGTCGACGCCGTGGCGGCGGACCGGCTGCAGCGTGATCTCGGCCGCCATGGCCGGGTCGAGGCACGCGTCGAGCATGCGCGTGCCGACGCGGAGCTCGCGGTACTCGGGCAGCGACCGGCCGGCCTGCCGCATGAACCAGACGGGCAGGGTGTCGCTGCGGAGGCCCCGGTAGGCGCGGACGAGGCGCGAGTCGTGGGTGAGGCCGGCGGCGAGCGGATGCTGCGGGGAGAGGTTCACCGTGACATCCTCCCCCATCGGGGCTGGACGGGCACTGTGGCTCCGGCGCGACACCTCGCCTCCGACCATCGCCGTGTTGGCCGATCGGAGAACTGGGGCTGGTGGCCGCGCTCTCACCTCGCTAGGGTCGGTCGCGTCGTGCGTCCCCGGCACGACGACGCGCTTCGCACCACCCCCGCGATGCGCGCCTCCGCCACCCACGGAGAACACCATCGTGTCCAGCATCGCAACGCGGCATCGCACCGGACTCATCGTGCTCGTCGCCCTCGTGGCCGTCGCCGTCGTCGCCGCGCTCGCCCTCGGCGGCCGGCAGGTCGAACGGATCGTCCCGACCCTCCCCGACGTGCCGGGCACCCCGGTCGCACTGGGGCTCGCCGCCGTCGCCGGCCTCATCGTCCTCGTCTCGGCGATCGTCCGGGGTGCGGCATCCGCTCGCGCACGGGCCCGTCACCGCACGCTCGAGTCGGTCCACGGCGCAACCGTGAGCTGCGGCATCCGCAACCGCGACCTCGTCGGTCGGCTCGACGAACTGAGCCGTCCCGGCAGCCGTCATCCCCGACTCCCCGCGCGGTTCTCGCTGGTCGCCGACGACCACGGCATCTCCTTCTGGGGCGGGGGTCGCCGCCCGAGGCGCGCTGCGTCGTTCCCGTGGCGCGAGGTGCGCAACATCCGGGCCGATTCGACCGTCGCGGGCAGCACGAGCGTCCCCGTCGCAGTCGTGCGGATCCGTCGCGACGGCTCGAGCATCGAGCTGCCGATGATGCTGAGCGACCCGCGCCCCGGCCGGTACGCGCTCACCGATGCGCCCTTCTTCGCGACCGTGCGCGCCTGGAAGGCACGCCACCGCGCGGCGCTCGCGGCCGAGGGGCTCGAGCTGCCGCCGGCGACGGGTGCGATCCCGATCATCCGCCAGGACCGGCCGGCCGCCTGACCCGTCGGCCGACCCGTCGCCGGCGAGACGTGTGACGCGGCCGGTCGGAGCCGGTTTCGACGCCGGGTAGAATCGACCGGTGCTCATCTGTCTCTCCGCGAGCCACAAGAACGCCGGCTTCGACATGCTCGAACGTCTCTCGGCGTCCTCCGAGCACGCCGGACCGCGGGTGACCGACGGGCACGACGCCGTCCGCGGCGCGGTCGTCGTCTCCACGTGCAACCGCTTCGAGGCCTACCTCGACCTCGACGTGCCCGACGGCGACTCACCCGTCGAGGCCGTGCACGACGCGATCTTCGCGGTCGGCGACGTCGCAGGTCTCTCGACCGACGAACTGCGCAGCACCTTCGACTTCGTGCACGGCAACGCCGTCGCCGGGCACCTCTTCTCCGTCGCTGCGGGCCTCGAGTCGGTCGTCGTCGGCGAGGGCGAGATCGCCGGCCAGGTCCGCCGCTCGCTCGAACGCGCGCGCCACGAGGGCACGACCACCCCCGAGCTCGAGCGCCTGTTCCAGCGCGCCTCGCAGACGTCGCGCAAGGTCAAGAACCGCACGGGCATCGGGCACGAGGGCCGCTCGCTCGTGCGCCTCGCGCTCGACCTCGCCGAGAGCCGCGTGACCGACTGGTCGGCCGTGCGCGTGCTCCTCGTCGGCACCGGCCGCTACGCCGGCGCGTCGCTCGCCGCGCTCCGCGACCGCGGCGTCGTCGACGTCGCCGTGCACTCGGTCTCCGGCCGCGCGAGCCGCTTCGCCGCGAACCACGGCATCGACGCCGTGTCGAACGCCGACTACGCGATGGCGGCCGCGGGCGCCGACCTCATCGTCACCTGCACGACCGTCGACCACCACGTCGTCGATCGCGACCTGCTCGAACTGGGCCGCGCCGAGCTCGCCGTCGTCGACGGGCGCGCTCCGGTCGCCCTGCGGCCCGGCCGCGAGTCGACTGGCACCGCGGGCCGGGCGGATGCCGCGGCCGCAGCTGACGACGCGACCGACGCGCCGCGCCAGCTCGTGATCGATCTCGGACTCCCGCGCAACGTCGCACCCGACGTCGTCGGAGTCGCCGGCGTCGAACTGCTCGACCTCGAGACCATCAAGATCCACGCACCGCTCGAGGAGTTCGGCTCGACCGACGCCGCCCGCGAGATCGTCGACCGCGCCGCCCGGAACTTCGGCCGCGTCGCCGAGGAGCTCGACCTCGCTCCCGCCGTCGTGTCGCTTCGCCGCCACGTGTTCGACGTGCTCGACGCCGAGATCGAGCGCGCCCGCTCGCGCGGCGACGACGACGGCCGCACCGAGGCCGCGCTGCGCCACATGGCCGGCGTCCTGCTGCACACTCCGATGGTCCGCTCCCGCGAGTACGCCCGCGCCGGCGACCAGCAGGCCTGGCTCGACGGTCTCGAGGCGATCTTCGGCATCCGGCCGGAGGCCGAGCCGACGGCATCCGCCTTGGCTTCGGACGCCGACGACCGCGACGACGCGCGTCGGGCTTCCGGCTCGCGCTGACCCGATCCCGCCGGCCGGGCCCTGCTCCCGGTTCGGCGCGGTACGCTGCCGTTCGATGTCCACGATCCTGCACGCGCTGCCCGACGAGGCCGCCGACGCCGGCCCTCCGGCCCTCCGCCTGCCGTACGACGTCGCCGAGGTCGAGCGCCGGCCGTTGACGACCGCGCGGATGACGCTCCGCCCGCTCGCCGCCGTCGACGCCGACGACGTCTGGGAGTACCAGCGCCTGCCCGAGGTGCTCCGCTACATCCCGTGGCCCGAGCGCCGGCGCGAGGAGGCTCGCGAGCACACCGAGGCGCGCGCGGCGATGCGCCGACTCGTCGCCGACGGCGACGCGATCTTCCTCGCGATGGTGCTCGACGGGCGCGTCATCGGCGACCTGATGGTCCGGCTCGCGAGCGCGCAGCACGCGCGACTCGAGATCGGATGGGTCGTGCACCCCGACTTCCACGGCCGCGGCCTCGCGACCGAGGGCGCCGACGTGCTTCTCGACCTCGCGTTCGGACGGCTCGCCGCGCACCGCGTCGTCGCGCACCTCGACGCCCGCAACGCGGCATCCGCCCACCTCTGCGAACGCCTCGGCATGCGGCGCGAGGCGACCCTCGTCGAGGAGGAGTACAACGACGGCGAGTGGCAGGACACGGCGTCGTACGGCATGCTGCGGCGCGAGTGGCGCGCGCTGCGCGCGGGCCGCTCGGTCTGAGCCGCCGTTCAGCAGGCCCACCCGCCCCGCAGATCGGTCTGCGTAACGCTCGGGCGGCCCTCCGGACACACCTTCACCTCGCAGACGAGGTGGAAAGGTGAACCGCGAATACTTCTCCACCCGATCAGCTGAGGGAACTCGTTCGCCAGCCGGCGCACGTGGGCGGCGAGCTCGTCGGCGCTGACCGATCCGAGGTCGGCGCCGGTCCGTCCCGCCGAGGCCTCCTTCGTGCGCCGTCCGGGGGGTGGCCGCCGCCGATCAGGGGCATTTCGCCACGTCGCGGCGCGGCCGCTCAGCCGACGGAGAGGGTCCAGTCCTCCGTGGCGATGACCGTGACGACCGACGGGCCGGCCGCGAGCGGCACGCTGCCGTCGTAGGCGCCGGTCACGTCGATGAGCGCCGCGCCGCCGAACGCCTGCTGCGACTGCTGGGCGACGACGAACGGGTCCTCGGCATCGTCGCCGGTGTGGGTCGCGGCGAGCGTCGCGGCGCCGCCGCCGTAGAGGTAGACGGCGTCGTCCTCGCCGTTGGCGGCGTTCGGCAGTTCGGATGCCGCGGACATCTGCTGGATCGAGATCGTCCACGAGCCGGTCGCCGTCACCTGCACGCTGCGCGCCGACGAGGCATCCGCCACGCCCCAGGCGGTCGTGCCGTCGTAGTCGTCGGTCGTCTCGACGAGCGGGTCGCCGGAAGCCTGGTTCGACGCGTCGAGCAGGGTGAGGGTGAAGGGCGCGTCGTCGCCGTCGAACGTGGCCGTCACGATGCCACCCGTGATGCCGTCGGGGATCGCGACGACGTCGTCACCCGTGCCGCTCGCGTCGACCTTCGCGAACGTGCCCCAGGTCTGGTCGGCCCACTCCTGCACCGTCGGGGTCGGGGTCTGGGTCGGCGTGCTCGTCGGCGTCTCGGTCGGTGACGCCGACGGCGAGGCGGACGGCGTCGGCGAGGCGGTCGGCTGGGTGCCGCCGGTGCCAAGCGCGCCCGTTCCGTAGAGCACCCCGACGATGATCGCGAGCACCAGCGCGGCGCCCGAGACGACCGTGCCGGCGGTCGCGACGCCCTTCGAGCGGTCCGCCTTCGTGAGGCCGACGATGCCGAGCACCAGGCCGATCGCCGCGAGCACGACACCCGCGATCCATGCCCACTGCCACGCGAACGCCGGCAGGGCGAGGACGGCCGCGACGATGCCGACGACGAGCGCGCCGACGCCGAGGCCGTTGCGCGTGGCGGGCTGCCCCTCCGGCTCCGAGCCGGGCGCGTCGAGCACCTCGGTGCGGTCGTCGTCGGGCGGGTTCGGTCCGGATGCGTTCGTCATCATTCCCCCGTGGATGCTCGGACGTGCGCTCCCGCGCCATGATGGCAGGCCCTCGGGGGGTCGGCAACGACCCGGTGCGCGCGGCAGTGTCACCGGGCGCGCGGCAGCGTCACCGCGAGCACCGCACCACCCTCCGGCGCGTTCGACGCCGACGCGTCGCCGCCGTGCGCGCGGGCGATGCCCCGCACGATCGCGAGTCCGAGACCGGCCCCGCCCGTCACGTCGAGCCGGTGCGGCGAACGCGCCGACGAGCCGCGCCAACCCGCCTCGAACGCGTGCGCGAGGTCCTCCTCGGCGAAGCCCGGTCCGCTGTCGGCGACCGCGAGGCGCACCTCGTCGCCCGTGCCGTCGACGCTGACTTCGATGCGCCCGCCCGCGGGCGTGTGCTGCAGCGCGTTCGCGAGCAGGTTCGCGACCGCGCGTCCGAGTTGCAGCGCGTCGCCCTCGACCGTGGGCGACGCGTCCGGCGCAACGTCGAGGTCGAGGCGGACGCCCGCGCCGTCGGCGAGGCCGCGCAGCTCAGCGACGGCGTCGCTCGCGACATCCGCCAGCGACAGCCGCTCGGTGCGCAGGTGCAGCGTGCCCGCGTCGATCTGCGACACCGCGAACAGGTCGGCGACGAGCGCGTCGAGCCGGTCGACCTGCGACGCGATGCGCGCGAGGTAGCGGTCGGGGTCGGGCGCGAGCCCGTCTTGGAGGGCCTCGGCCTGGGCGCGGATGCCGGCGAGCGGCACGCGCAGGTCGTGGGCGACGCGCGTCACGAGCTCGCGGCGGGCCTGCTCCTGGCGCTCGACCTCCTCGCGCGCGGCGCGGATGCGGGCGTCGGATGCCGCGAGCTCGTCGAGCACGGCCCGGAACTCGCCGATCGGCAGCGGGCGGGGTTCGACCGGGATGCCACGACCGAGGTCTTCGGCGGCCGACCGCAGCACGCGCGCTGCGCGCGCGATCTCGGCGCCGAGGATCGACGCGGTGAGGATCGCGACGACCCCGCTCGTCACCGCGATCGCGAGGGCGATCTGCGCGTCGTGGTCGGAGAGGTACATCGCCTGCGTCGCCACGAGCACCCCGCCGACGACGGATGCCACGGCCGCGACGACGACCGTGACGAGGTGCACCACGATCGGCGCCCACGCGAACCGACGGAGCAGCAGCCAGGCGATGAAGCCCACCGCGGCGGCGATCGCGGCCGACACGGCGACGACGAGGAGGAGATCGGTGCCGCTCATGGGGATTCTTCCCCCCTCGGCGGTTCCGTCGAAGCGGTCGGGCCGGGGCCGGCCTGCGTGGCCGGCGTGCCCGCCCCCGGGTCGTCGAACCGGTAGCCGTACCCCCAGACCGTGACGAGCATCCGCGGGTTCGCGGCATCCGCCTCGATCTTCTCGCGCAGCCGGCGCACGTGCACGGTAACCGTCGAGAGGTCGCCGTGGCTCCAGCCCCAGACGCCCTGCAGCAGGTCCTCGCGCGAGAACACCGTCCCGGGCCGGCGCGCGAGGAAGGCGAGCAGCTCGAACTCGCGCTGCGTGAGCGCGAGCCGGCGTCCGTCGAGGTCGACCGTGTGAGCGGCCGTGTCGATGCGCAGCGGACCGCGCGAGATCACCGCGGCCTCCGATCCCGCGACCGCCGCGCCCGCGGCCTCGACGGCGAGCGCCCGCCGCAGCACCGACTGCACGCGCAGCGTCAGCTCGCGCGGCGAGAACGGCTTCGCGAGGTAGTCGTCGACTCCGGCCTCGAGGCCCGCGATGCGGTCGTCCTCGCCGCCGAGCGCCGTGAGCATGATGACCGGCACCTGCGAGTTCGCGCGGATGCGGCGGCACACCTCGATGCCGTCGACGCCGGGCAGCATCCGGTCGAGCACGACGAGGTCGGGACGCTCGGCGGCGATCCGGTCGAGCGCCACGAACGCGTCCGCGGCATCCTGCACCCGGAACCCGGCCGACTCGAGGTACGCGCGGCACACCTCGAGCACGGTGGGATCGTCGTCGACGAGCAGCACGAGGCGCCCGTCGAGCAGCAGGTCGACCTGGTCAGCCACCGATCACCTCCTCGAGGCGTGCGATCGGATCGTACAACCCGGCGTCGAGGATCCACGTCTGCAGCGTCTTGTCGAAGCCGGTCACGACCACGATGCCGACCACGATGAAGATCACGCCGATCGTGCGCCGGAACCATCCGTCGGGGTTCGCGAGCCACCCGAGCCGGCGCACGAGCGTCCGGCCGAGGAGCGCAATGAGCAGCAGCATCCCCGCGAGCCCCACCGCGTACGCGACGACGTACAGGACGCCCTCGCCGAACGACACCGGCAGGACGGCCGCGACGATGAGCGCGTAGGTCGGGCTGCAACTGGAGAACACCGGGCCGAGCGCGGCGCCCGTGAGGATGTCGCCGCCGACGCTCTGCCGGCGCACCGACCGGTCGAGCAGCTCGCCGCTCCGCGCGCCCCACCCGAGCGCGGTCGACACGCGCTCCCACAGCCGCGGGAACAGCAGCTCGACGCCGAGCAGGATCACGATGCCGCCCGCGATCACCTGCCACACCTGCGGCGGGATGCCGAGGAGCGCGGTGGTCGCCTTCAGCAGCAGCGTGAAGACGACGACGGATGCCGCGAGCGACGCCGCGATCACGTACGGGCGGTACTTCGCACGGCGTTCGTCCCCGTCGCGGACGATCGACCCGCCCACGATCACGGGCAGGAGCGGCAGCACGCACGGCGCCGCGACGGTCAGCACGCCGGCGGCGAGGGCGAGGGTGAGGGATGCGGTCACGGGGCGGTCCGCCGCCTCACGGCATCGCGGCGACGAGCGACTCGACCGAGGGGTCCTCGTAGAGCACGACGCTCGAGATCTTCTCGCCCGCGTCGTCGACGAACACGATCGTCGTCTGGATCGTCACGCCGTACTGCTGGCGCAGGTCGGTGCGCGAGTCGTAGTCGACCTTGAAGACGGTGAGCCCGTCGGGCGCGCCCTGCGCCTTCAGGTCCTCGTCGAGCGAACGGCACTTCGGGCACCAGCTCGCGTGGAAGAACAGCGCCTTCGGCCCGGCGGTCGCCTCGATCGCGCCGTCGGTGTAGTCGAGGTACGCGCCCTCGGCCGGTGCGGCGGCCGCCGCGTCGGCATCGGCGGATGCCTCGGCCGCGTCGGTCGCGTCGGGGGTCGCCTCGGGCGTCGACGGCTCGGTCGTGGTCGCGGGGTCGGCGCTCGCGCCGGAGGCATCCGTCGACTGCGCGGCGCAGCCGGTCAGCGCGAGCGCGGCGACGAGCAGCATCGCCGCGGCGATGGGGCGGGCGGGGCGTTCGGGCATGACGACTTCCTCGTTCCGCGGGCGACCTCCGCCCGCTCCCCCCACGCTACGTCGTCGGCCCAACGCCCGTCGCGCCGCGGGATTACGGAACCCTGACGGCCCGTCAGGCGCAGGTCAGGCGCCGACGAGGCGCGCGGCCAGGTACCCCTCGAGTTCGGCGAGCGGCACGCGCTCCTGGCCCATGGTGTCGCGGTTCCGCACGGTCACGGCGTCGTCGTCGAGCGAGTCGAAGTCGACCGTGATCGCGAACGGCGTGCCGATCTCGTCCTGGCGGCGGTAGCGGCGGCCGATCGCACCCGCGTCGTCGAAGTCGACGTTCCAGTGCTTCCGGAGGTTGGCGGCGACCTCGCGCGCGAGCGGCGAGAGCTTCTCGTTGCGCGAGAGCGGCAGCACCGCGGCCTTGACCGGCGCGAGGCGCGGGTCGAGCTTCAGCACCGTGCGGGTGTCGACGCCGCCCTTGGCGTTCGGCACCTCCTCGACGTGGTACGCGTCGACGAGGAACGCCATGAGCGAGCGGGTGAGGCCCGCCGCCGGCTCGATGACGTACGGCGTCCAGCGCTCGTTCTTCTGCTGGTCGAAGAACGACAGGTCTTTCCCCGAGTGCTTCGCGTGCGTCGACAGGTCGAAGTCGGTGCGGTTCGCGACGCCCTCGAGCTCGCCCCACTCGCCGCCCGTGAAGCCGAAGCGGTACTCGATGTCGACCGTGCGCTTGGAGTAGTGGCTGAGCTTGTCCTTCGGGTGCTCGAACAGGCGCAGGTTCTCGGGGTCGATGCCGAGATCGACGTACCACTGGAACCGGGTGTCGATCCAGTACTGGTGCCACTCCTCATCGCTGCCGGGCTCGACGAAGAACTCCATCTCCATCTGCTCGAACTCGCGCGTGCGGAAGATGAAGTTCCCGGGCGTGATCTCGTTGCGGAACGATTTGCCGATCTGGCCGATGCCGAACGGCGGCTTCATGCGCGCCGCCTGCAGCACGTTGGCGAAGTTCACGAAGATGCCCTGCGCGGTCTCGGGGCGCAGGTAGTGCAGGCCCGACTCGTCGTCGACGACGCCGAGGAAGGTCTTGAGCAGGCCCGAGAAGGCGCGCGGCTCGGTCCACTGGCCGCGTGTGCCGCAGTTCGGGCAGACGATGTCGAGGAGGCCGTTCTCGGGCTCGCGGCCCTTCTTCTCCTCGTACGCCTCGACCAGATGGTCTTCCCGGAAGCGCTTGTGGCAGTGCAGGCACTCGATGAGCGGGTCGCTGAAGACCTCGACGTGGCCGGAGGCCTCCCACACCTGCTTCGGCAGGATGACGCTCGAGTCGAGGCCGACGACGTCGTCGCGGCCCTGCACCATCGACCGCCACCACTGCCGCTTGATGTTCTCCTTCAGCTCGACGCCGAGGGGCCCGTAGTCCCACGCGGAGCGGGATCCGCCGTAGATCTCACCCGCCTGGAAGACGAAGCCCCGGTGCTGGGCGAGCGTGATGACGGAATCGAGACGGGTGGGTGCGGCCACGGTGGCTCCAATGGTCCAGGAAGGGAATCGGGCGAGTCGCCCGCGAAGTCGCTCTCCATCCTACGAAATGTGAAGGGCGCCGGATGCCGCGGCTTCGCGCCGCACGGGGCGTGCACCCGGCCGCGGGCCGCGGGCCGGTGTACAACGGCTCGTGAAGCGGCCGCCCCGGGCCGCGACGGCACCCGACGAGACGACGGACGCATCGGAGGAGGGAGCGACGCATGGGCCTCACCCGACGCGTGTTCCTGACCGGCGTCGCGGTCGTCGGCGTGCTCGCCGTCGGCCGCGTGATGGCCGAGCGCCAGGAGGCCGAGGAGGAGCAGGCCGCGGTCGAGGAGTTCCCGGCTCCCCAGCTCGCGCGGGTCTCGGTTCCCGCGGGTGCGCTCACCGCACTCCCGGCCGATGCCGGGCAGGTGATGGCCTGGACGGTCGACGACGGCACCGACTCGGCCGTGGTCGGCGCGTACACCGCGTTCGCGGCGGCGAACGGCATCCGCCTCACCTACTTCGTGAACGGCGTGTACGCGTCGTGGGACGACAACGCCGACGCGATCCGGCCGCTCGTCGAGCGCGGCCAGATCCAGCTGGCGAACCACACGTGGTCGCACCCCGACCTGACCACGCTCAGCGACGCCGAGATCCAGTGGCAGCTGCAGCACAACCACGACTACCTGCAGTCGGTGTACGGCATCGACGCGCGCCCGTACTTCCGGCCGCCGTACGGCGTGCACGACGCGCGGGTGGATGCCGCGGCCGCCGCGATCGGCTACACGGTTCCCACGCTCTGGTACGGCTCGCTCGGCGACTCGGGCGCGATCACCCAGCAGCAGATCGTCGACCTCGCCGCGGAGTGGTTCGGCTCCGGGCGCATCATCATCGGCCACCTCAACCAGGACCCGGTCGTCGGCGTCCTCCCCCGCCTCAAGGAGATCCTCGACGAGCGCGGGTTGCAGACGGTCACGCTGAACGACGTCTTCACGTCGGAACAGCACCCGTAGGTCCGTAGGCTGGGCGGATGCCGCTGCCCGACCTGCACGTCGCCGCCATCGCGCTCGTGCGCGATCGTCGCGTGCTCATGGTGACGGCGCGCGGCCGCGACGTGCACTACATGCCGGGCGGCAAGCTCGACGCGGGCGAGACGCCCGCCGAGGCGGCAGCGCGCGAGGCGCTGGAGGAGGTCGGGCTCGTGCTCGACCCGGCGCGCCTCGTCGAGGCGTTCACCGTGCGCGAGCTGGCGCACGGGCAGGGCGAGGGCCGTCACGTGCGCATGCACGTCTTCCTCGCCGAGACGGATGCCGCGCCCGTGCCCTCGGGCGAGGTCGGCGCGGTGCACTGGGTGGGCACCGCCGACGCCGACCGCTGTCCGCCGGCGGGCATCGAGGTGCTGCGGCGGCTCGCGGCATCCGGCCTCATCGACTGACGGCCCGCCGCGGGCGAGCCGGCGCGACGCCGCATCCGGCATGATCGAACCGGGGCCGGCGGGAGGGGGTGCGGATGTCGCGGACGCGCGAGTTCCGTCGCGGGGACGCGGTGACCGTCATCACCGAGTCGGGCGCCGGACGCCCGACGTACGTGCTCGTGCATGGCATCGGCATGGGCCACCGCTACTGGTCCGACCTCGCCGACGCGCTCGCGCTCGAGGGCCGGGTGCTCGCGCTCGACCTGCCCGGCTTCGGCGACGCCCCCGAACCCCGCGAGACGCAGACGATCTCCGAGACCGGCGCGTACCTGGCTGCGCTGCTCGAGGCCGAGTGCGGCGGCGAGCCGGCCGTGCTCGTCGGGCACTCGATGGGTACGCAGGTCGTGGCCGAGGCCGCCGCACAGCGGCCCGACCTCGTGGCATCCGTCGTGCTCATCGCGCCGACCGTGAACCCGCGCGAACGTTCGGCGTTCATGCAGGGGGTGCGCCTGCTCGAGGATCCGTCGCTCACCCGCCCGAAGGTCGTGGCGCTCGGCGTCCGCTCGTACCTGCAGGCCGGCCCGCGCTGGTACTTCCGGCAGCTCCGGCGCATGCTCGACCACCGCATCGAACTCGTGCTGCCGGATGTCGCGGCCCCGACGCTCGTGGTCCGCGGCGAGCACGACCGCCTCGCGCCGCGCGCGTGGGCCGAGCAGGTCGCGCGCATGGTGCCGCACGGGCGCTACGTCGAGGTCGCCGACCGCGGCCACGAGACCATGGTCACCGCGGGCGAGCGCGTCGCCGACCTCGTCGAGCGCCACGCGCGCGGCGAGCACGTCGGGCACGAGGTCGAGCGCGTCTCGGAGCCGCAGGAGCTCTCGGCGATCGCACGCGGCTGGTGGTGGGCGCGCGACTACGTGTACGCCGGCATCCGCCAGCTCGCCATCGTGGTTCAGGGCTGGAACCCGCCCGCGCGGTGGCGGCGGGGACGCGAGGACCTCCCCGAGGTGCTGCTCCTGCCCGGCATCTACGAGCACTGGTCGTTCCTCCGGCCGCTCGGCGACGCGCTGAACGGCGCCGGCTACCGCGTGCGCGTCGTGCACGGCATGGGCACCAACCGGCGCGGCATCGCCGAGACCGCGAAGCGGCTGGGCCGCGCGATCGAACGCCGCCCGGCGCCCGATTCCGGCCGCGTGATCGTCGCGCACAGCAAGGGCGGCCTGGTCGCCAAGCAGCTGCTGGTCTCCGAAGCGGATGCCTCGGCCGGCGAGCCGCACGGCGTCGTCGGCCTCGTCGCCGTCGCGACCCCGTTCGCGGGGTCGCGCATGGCGCGGCTCATCCTCGACCCGAGCGTGCGCGCGCTGCTCCCGAGCGACGAGACCATCGTGCTGCTCGGGCGCGCGGCATCCGTCAACGCCCGTATCGTCTCGGTCTTCGGGCGGTTCGACCCGCACATCCCCGACGGGAGCCTGCTCGAGGGCGCGACGAACATCCGCGTGCCGGTCAGCGGGCACTTCCGGATCCTCGGCGCCGTCGAGACGCACCGCGCGGTGCTCGAGGGCGTCGCGCGCCTCGACGGCCGGAGTCCGACCGATCAGGCGGGCGCGCCGGGCTGACCCGGTTGCACGGGTCCGACCCGGTACGGGCGCATCATCTCGTTGTCCTCGTGCTCGACGATGTGGCAGTGCCAGACGAACTGGCCGGGGTTCGCGAACGTGGCGCGCACGCGCGTGATCTCGCCGGGGTAGGCGATCACCGTGTCCTTGAACCCGGTCTCCCACGGCTCGGGCGACCGCGGATCGCCGATCGGCTGCACGGGCTGGGCGACCCCGCCGTCCACGTCGATCTGCAGGCTCTGCCGGTTCACCACCTCGAACACGACCTCGTGCACGTGCATCGGGTGCGCGTCGCCGGTCGTGTTGACGAACTCCCAGACCTCGGTCGCCCCGACCGCGGGGTTCTCGGTGACGTCCTCCTCCCACATGCGCTCGATCCAGACACCCGACTGGATGTCGCCGAGCAGGGCCTCGACGGGCCCCTCGTAGACGTCGCCCTCGTCGTTGAAGCCCTCCGCCATCTTCTCGATGAGCGCGAGCGGGCGCACGACTGACTCGGCCGGCAGCGGCGTGATCGGCGGAAGCACCAGGTACTGCGGCGGGGTTGTCGGGTCGGCTCCCACGGCCGGTCCGACGACGAACCGCATGACCTGACCGGTCGAGGCGGGATCGGCCGCGGGGAAGTCGACGTCCGGCACGCCGCCGCCGAACGGCTCGTCGGGGCCGACGTTGCCCAGCACGTACGCGCCGACGGGAACGTTCGTGAAGTCGACGATCACGTCCGCGCGCTCGGCGAGGCCCAGCAGCATCCGGTTGCCGTGGTCGGCCGTGATGTTCACGGGAGCGGCGAGGAAGCCGCCCTCGTTGCCGATCTGCCAGACCTCGACCCCGGGGATGTTCGAGTAGTCGAGGATCAGGAACCGGGACTGGCATCCGTTCAGGAGCCGGAGTCGGTACCGGCGCTGCTGCACGTCGAGGAACGGCCAGGTGTTGCCGTTCACCATGATCATGTTGCCGAAGAACTCGGGCTGCCAGATCGGCGAGAACTCGCCGTCGGGGATGTAGGGGCCGACGATGTCGTCGAAGAACTCGCGCGTGTCGGGGTAGAAGAGCGACCCGTCGACGTCGAACGAACGATCCTGCAGGGCGATCGGGATCTCGAAGTAGGTCTTGTTCGGCGGGAACTTGTCGCCCTCGTTCGGGGCGGGCGAGGGCAGGACTGCCGTGGCTCCGCTGCGCGAGTCGAGCACGGCCTTCTCGCCGTCGGGACCGCCGCGGACGATGAAGAACCCGGCCGGCCCCGCGTAGACGTTGAGGCGCGTCATCCCGAGCGTGTGGTCGTGGTACCAGAGCGTCGATTCGCGCTGGTCGTTCGGGTACTCGAAGACGGCGTTGCCAGGGCTCCAGCTCACGCCGAACGCGGCGGCGGCCTTGCCGGCGAAGAACTCGTACCAGGTGCCGTGCGTCGCGTACTCGCCGGGGATGTCGTTCGCGTCGGGCAGGAACCACGCCTCCGCGTAGCCGTCGCTCTCGTCGCCGACGCCGACCGCGCCGTGCAGGTGGGTGACAAGCGGGACGGGCCCGGTGTAGGCACCCGGCGTCTCGCCCGTGAACGTCGGCCGGGTGTCGCGACCGGCCTCCCCGCCCGGCGGATTCGCCCAGTGCAGCGTCGGGTCGACGGGCAGGAGGTGGGGCAGGGCGTCGCCTGCGCCGTCGACGAGGTCGTTGATCCACTTGACCCGGACCGGGCGGCCCCACTTCGACTCGATCGTGAGCGACGGGGCGTTGTGCAGGAGCAGGCCCTTCTTGCTCGCCGACGTGATCGCGCCGTACCCCCACACGGTCGTCATCGGCAGGCCCGCCGGCAGGATCTGCTGCGGGAACTGCCGCACCGAGATCTCGTAGTAGTCGGCGGGCTTGCCGCCCTTGCGGTTGATCGTGCCGGCCTTCGGCATCACGGGCGGCACGAGCAGCGGGGTGACGAACTTCGGTACGTCGCCTGGCGGCAGCGTGCCGCCCGGGATCTGCGCGAGCGCGACGCGTTCGCCGCCCGGCAGCATCAGGTAGAGCATGAATCCGGCGCCGGCCGCGCCCGCGGCGGCGATGAACGTGCGTCGGCTGATGGGTCGCCCGGCGGGCGTCGCCTCTGACATCCTGCATTCCCCTTGGTTTCGAGCCGGAGCGGGGGCGCAGGGCGGCGACGGCGTGTGGAGTCGAGTCGTCCTCAGTTCTATCGGTGCACGAGGCGCAGCGTCGGGACTCAGGTCCCGTCGGTGGAGAGACGGTCGATCGAAGGCCTGAGACGACCGCCCGTCTACGCGACCGCGCCACTCCGTTCCGCCGCGGCCGGGAACCGCCCCTCGATCCAGGCGAAGAGCTCCTCCTGCCGGCCGAGGTCGAAGGTCGGCTCGGCGGCGAGGGTGGCCCGCCCGATCTCGACGTAGCCGCCGTGCAGGCCCTCGTGCCGGTCGCCGAGGAGCAGCTCGATCGCGTGGCGCGCGGTCGTGCGCGGCGTGGTCGCCTTCGGCAGGATCGCCATGACCGGCATGACGTGCTCCCAGCCCCAGAACGCGAAGTCGGGCAGCGTCCGCGTCAGCCCGGTGCCGGGCACGAGACCGGGGTCGTAGGTGTTCAGGCGATGACCGGATGCCGCGGCGCGGCGCGCCCACGCGTGCGCGAGCGTGACGAGCGCGAGCTTGCTGTCGGAGTAGGCGCGTCCGCCGGCCTGCCGGGTCGCGCCCGCCTCGGTTCGATCGACCGCGGCGAGCTCTGCGGGCGGCGCATACCGCGGGGAGGGCAGCAACCCGAATGACTGCAGGCGACCGCGGTGGGTGCTGGACCCCATGAGCAGCAGGTGCGACGAGGGGGCGAGCAGCGGCAGCAGGCCGCGCACGAGCGCGTGCTGGGCGACGACGTTGACCGCGAAGGTCTGCTCGACGCCCTGCACGCTCGTGCCGCGGCGATCGCCGAACTGGGCGCCGGCGTTGAGCATGATGGCGCTCGGCGCGGCGAGCTCGCCGAGCTCGATCAGCTCGCGGAGCTCGTCGATCGCGGCATCCACGCTGCGCAGGTCGGCGAGGTCGAGCGGGATGCCCGTCGCGACGACGCCGGCGTCGTGGGCTCGGCGCACCGCGCGCTCGAGCGCGAACGGATCGCGGGCGAGCAGCACCAGGTTCGGTCGGGAGGGATGTTCGAGCAGTCGATCGAGCATCGACGCCCCGATGCCCCGCGTGGGGCCGGTCAGGACGACCGTCGGCGAGGTGATGTCATCATCTGTCATAGACTCATCATGACCGATGTCAGATCATGACACAAGGGTTGGCTACGATGTCCGCATGCCCCGCTGGCCCGCCGACTCGCGCGAACGTCTCGCGACCGCCGCCCTCGACCTGTTCTCCGAGCACGGGTACGGCGCCGTGACCATCGACCAGATCGCCGACCGCGCCGGAGTGACCGCACGCACGTTCTTCCGCCAATTCCAGGACAAGGAGGAGGTGCTCTTCGCCGACGACGACCTGCTCCTGCCGATCCTGCTCGAGACGATCGCCGAGCCGAGGGGCCCGATCGAGGCCGGCACGCTCATGGAGCAGGCGCTCGTCGCCCTCGCCGATCGGATGCAGCCGGCGCACGAGGCCCTGCGCCAGCGTCAGGCCGTCATCGACACCGACGTCGCGCTCTCGGGGCGCGAACTCGCCAAGCAGGCGCGATGGGAGGGCGCCATCGCGACGGCGCTGGCGGAGCGCGGGTTCCGGGCGGATGACGCGAGCCTCCTCGCAGCGATCGGATTCGCGCTGTTCCGGCGCGAGCTCCACGCCTGGCTCGCCGATGCCTCACCGGATGCCGCACCCCTCGCCGACCGCATCCGCGCGGCCCTGCCGTCACTGCGCACCATCCTCGACGCCACGACCGCGAGCTGACGCCGCGCCCGCTGGGCACGACAGGGCTCAGTGCACGTACTCGAGCAGGTCGGCCCCGACGCGCCGCATGCCGTCGAGCACCGCGAGGCGCGACGCGAGCTGCGTGTCGGCGAAGTACATCGAGACCGCGTAGGCGACGCCGGCGCGCGGGCCGCGCAGCACGCCGACCTCGCTGCGCACGCCGCCGTCGGTGCCGGTCTTGTTCATGAGGAGCAGACCGTGGTCGGGCGTGCGGTGGGCGAGCGGGTCGAGACCGAAGGCCGACGCGACCATCGAGAGGTCGGCGTTCAGCGAGAGCCAGCCGACGACGCGCTGCGAGACCTCGGGACTCACGATCTCGCCGCGAGCGAGCGAGGCGAAGAGCCAGGTGAGCTCCTTGGCCGAGCCGATCGACAGCTGCGGCGCGTCGTCGGGCCCGCGGTGGTCGCGCACGAGGTCGAGCAGCGCCGTGCGCGTGAGCCCCAGTGCCTCGGTGCGGGAGCGCACCGACTCGAGTCCGATGTGCCGGATGAGGACGTTCGTGGCGAGGTTGTCGCTCGTCGCGCCGACCATCGCCGCGAGGTCGGACATCGGCAGCGAGGGCGTCTGGAGGTGCTGCCAGATGCCCGAGTCGCCGACCGCGTCGCGGGGCGCCCGGTCGAGCACCGTGAACGCCTCGGGACTCGCGTGCCCGAGCCGCGAGGCGACCTCGACGAGCAGCAGCACCTTGCCGATCGAGGCCGTCGGCATCACCACGTGGTCGTCGACCGAGAACAGCACGCGACCCGTCGCCAGGTCGGTCGCACGCGCCGACACCTGGACGCCGCCGAGGGCCAGCTCGCCCAGGGAGTCGAAGCCACGCGAGAAATCCTCGACATGTTCGTCGGTGCGGTGGCGGCTTCGTCGGAAGGATGCGTGCCGAGCACGGCGCTCGGAACCCTGGGACGAGGTCACCACGACAGGAACAGCGGCTTTCGTTCGGGTCTCGCGCTCCCCCACCGCGGCATCGCGGTGCGCTCGACGGGATCGGACGGGGGTCTGGGGTGAGGTGCTACCAGATGCGGACGCGGTCGGCCGGGTCGAGCCAGAGCTCGTCATCGGGCGTGACCTCGAACCCAGTGTAGAACTCATCGATGTTCCGGACGATCTGGTTGCACCGGAACTCGTTCGGCGAGTGCGGGTCGATCGCCAGCAGCCGCTCGACCTCGGCGTCGCGGCCCTTCATCTGCCAGGCCTGCGCCCACGAGAGGAAGAACCGCTGCGCGCCGGTCAGGCCGTCGATCACCGGCGCCTTCTTCCCGCCGAGCGAGAGCAGGTACGCCTTCCACGCGATCGCGAGCCCGCCGAGGTCGCCGATGTTCTCGCCGATCGTCAGCGCGCCGTTGACGTGCGCGGGTGCGCCCGCGGCATCCGTCTCGCCCTCGGTCCCGGCGGCGTCGTCGTCAGCGGATGCCGCGGGCTCACCGGCCGCGTCGCCGTCGGCGAGCTGCGCCGGCACGAGCACGTCGTACTGCTCGATGAGCGTCTTCGTGCGCTCCTCGAACGCCGCGCGGTCGGCCTCGGTCCACCAGTCGATGAGCCGGCCGTCGCCGTCGAAGCGCGAGCCCTGGTCGTCGAAGCCGTGGCCGATCTCGTGCCCGATGACCGCGCCGATCGCGCCGTAGTTGGCGGCGGCATCGCGGGTCTCGTCGAAGAACGGGAACTGCAGGATGGCCGCCGGGAACACGATCTCGTTGAAGCCCGGGTTGTAGTAGGCGTTGATCGTCTGCGGCGTCATGAACCACTCGTCGCGGTCGAGGGGCTTGCCGATCTTGCCCAGCTGCCGCTGGAACTCGAACTCGGCGGCCGCGCGCACGTTGGCGACGAGGTCGGATGCGGAGACCTCGAGCGTCGAGTAGTCGCGCCACTTCACCGGGTACCCGATCTTCGGGGTGAACTTCTCGAGCTTCTCGAGCGCCTTCGCGCGCGTCTCCTCGCCCATCCAGTCGAGCCCGGCGATGGACTCGCGGTAGGCCTCGACGAGGTTCGCGACGAGCTCGTCCATCGCCTCCTTCGCCGCGGGCGGGAAGTGCCGCTCGACGTAGATGCGGCCGACCGCCTCGCCCATGGCGCCCTCCACGAACGACACGGCGCGCTTCCAGCGCTCGCGCAGCTGCGGGGTCCCGGTGAGGGTGCGGCCGTAGAAGTCGAAGTTCTCCTCGACGAAGGCGCTGCCGAGGTACGGCGCCGCGCCGTGCACGACCTGCCACGCGAGCCAGTCCCGCCACGCCGGCAGCCGGTCGGGGGTCATCAGCGCACCGACGCCCTCGACGAAGCTCGGCTGCCGCACGACGAGCTCGGAGAACGCCCCGTCCGGGACGCCCATCGCGTCGCGCCAGAGGTCGAGGTCGACGGATGCCGCGTCCGCGACCTCCGACCACGGCATCAGGTTGTACGTCTTCTGGCTGTCGCGCGAGTCGACGTTCGTCCAATGGACCTTCGCGATCTCGGTCTCGAGCTCGAACACGCGCTGCGCGCGCGCCGCGGCGTCGTCGAGATTGGCGAGCCCGAACATGCGTTCGACGTGGCCGAGGTACTTCTCGCGGATCGGCGCGAAGCGCTCCTCGCGGTAGTAGCTCTCGTCGGGCAGGCCGATGCCGCCCTGCTCGACGAAGACCAGGTACCGCTCGGGGTCGCCGGGGTCGTTGTCGACGAAGAGCTGCACGAACCCGCCGACGCCCTGCCGCTCGAGGCGGCCGATCGCCTCGAGGAGCTGCGCGACGCTGCCGGGCAGCGAGGCCTCGACGAGCTGGCTCGCGATCGGGGTCGAGCCGAGCATCTCCGCACGTTCCTCGTTCATGAACGACGCGTAGAGGTCGCCGACCTTGCGGTCCTCGGTGCCCGGCTCGGCCGCCTGCGCCTCCTCGACGATCTCGCGGACGGCCCGCTCGGCCTCCTCGTAGAGCACGATGAAGCTGCCGTAGCGCGCCTTGTCGTCGGGGATCTCGGTGCGGTCGATCCACTTGCCGTTGACATGACGGAAGAGGTCGTCCTGCGGACGCACGTCGGCGTCGAGTTCGTCGAGGATGATGCCGCTGGGCTTCGTCGCATCGCTCATCCCCACAGCCTAGGCGGCACCCGACCGGCGGTGCTGAGCGGATGCCGCGAACCGCGGCCGCACGTCACCTGAGCTGCGCGAAGCCCTCGGCCTTGCGCGTCGGCCCGACCACGAGCACGGTGTCGTCGGGCCCGAGCACCGTGTCGGCGTCGGCGTTGCGCCACTCCTCGCCGGGCCGCTTGAACGCCGCGACCGTGACGCCGAGCTCCTTGCGGAGCGCGGTCTGGCCGAGCGGGATGCCGTGCAGCCGTGCGGGCGGCGCGGTCTTCACGATCGCATAGCCCTTCTCGATCTCGATGTAGTCGAGCGCGGCACCGCGGACGAGGTGCGCGACGCGGCGCCCCATCTCGGCCTCGGGACGGATCACGTGGTGCACGCCGAGCTGCTCGAGGATCACGGCGTGCTGCTCGGTCACGGCCTTCGCCCAGATCACCGGGATCTTCATGCCGAGGAGCACCGAGCTGGTGAGGATCGACGCCGTGATGTCACTGCCGATCGCGACGACGACGCGGTCGAACTCGTCGACGGCGAGCTGCTTCAGCACCTCGGACTTCGTCGAGTCGGCGCGGACGACCTGCGTGAGTTCGCCGTTCAGCGACTGGACGATCTCCTCGTCGGCGTCGATGCCGAGCACCTCCGTGCCGCCGGCCATCAGCTCGAGGGCGAGCGACTGGCCGAAGCGGCCGAGGCCGATCACGGCGACCGAGTCGGCTTCGGCGATGCGGCGCGAGGTGTCGTTCGCGCCGCCGAACAGGGTGAATCTAGCCAACGGCGGGCCTCTCCTTCGGGAGTTCGTACAGGATGCGTCGGTCGCGGAGCGCGATCGCGGATCCGAGGGTCAGCGGTCCGATGCGGCCGAGGAACATGAGCACCACGAGGATGATCTCGGCGCTCGGCGGCAGGTCGCCGGTGATGCCCGTCGAGAGCCCGACGGTCGCGAACGCGGAGACCGCCTCGAACGCGACCAGGTCGAGGTCGAGCTTCGTGAGGTGCATGAGCAGGATGATCGCGGTCATGACGGCGCCCACCGCGACGAGCGCGACGGTGATGGCCTGGCGGTGCACCGCCCGGCTCAGCCGCTTGCCGAAGATGTTCACCGCGCCCTCGCCGCGGAACTCGGTGAGCAGGATGAAGAACAGCACGGCGAACGTGGTCACCTTGATGCCGCCCGCGGTGCCGGCCGGGCCGCCGCCGATGAACATGAGCACGTCCATCACGACCCAGCTCTCGTCGTGCATCTGGCCCACGTCGATGTTGTTGAATCCGGCCGTGCGGGTCTGCGTCGACATGAAGAACGCGGCGAGGATCTTCGCCGCCGGCGACAGCGGCCCGAAGGTGCCCTCGTTGTTCCACTCGGCGATCGCGAGGTACGCGGTGCCGCCGACGAGCAGCACGACCGTGCCCCAGAGCACGAGCTTCGTGTTCATCGACCAGTGCAGCGGACGCGAGAACTCCTTGCGGAGCTGCATGATGACGGGGAATCCGAGGCCGCCGAGGATGATCGCCGCGCACATCGGCAGGCAGATGAACGGGTCGGCGACGAAGTCCATCATGTTGTTCGTGTAGAGCGCGAAGCCGGCGTTGTTGAACGACGAGACCGAGTGGAACAGCGCGTGCCACGCGGCATCCGTCGGGCTGTAGTCGTAACCGAAGAGGAAGCGCGGGAACAGGAACATCCACGTCAGCCCCTCGATCGCGAACGAGATCAGCACGATCCCGCGGACGAGTCCGCGGAGGTCGTCGTAGCCCACCGCCTTGGCCTCCGCGGCCGTGTTGAGGCGCGATCGCACGCTCATCTTGCGCGCGAGGACGAGGCCGATCAGCGACGCGAAGATCATGATGCCGAGGCCGCCGAGCTGGATGAGCACCATGATCACGACGTGCCCGAGCGGGCTCCAGTGCAGTTCGGTGTCGACGACCGTGAGGCCCGTCACGCAGACGGCGCTCGTCGACGTGAAGAGCGCGTCGATGAAGCTCGTGCCGCCCGGTTCGAGCGTCATCGGGGGCAGCCACAGCAGGAGGGTGCCGACCAGCACGGCGGCGGCGAAGCCGACCACCACGGCCTGCGCCGGGTGGAGCCGGATGCCCCGTCGGAAGCGGTGCGGCCGCCGTTCGCGGACCGACCCTCTGAAGGTCACCGCGGAATCATACGCCTGTTCCCGGCGCAGCGCGCCATACGGATTCCGGGGGTTCGCCGGCTCGCCGACGTCGGCGCCCGATGCGATGATCGAGCCATGCTGAACACGATCCTCAACGTCATCTGGCTGATCCTCGCGGGCATCTGGCTGTGGATCGGGTACATGCTCGCCGGGCTCCTCATGTGCATCCTCATCGTGACCATCCCGTGGGGCATCGCGTCGTTCCGCATCGCGAACTACTCGCTCTGGCCGTTCGGGCGCGAGGTGGTCTCCAAGCCGACCTCCGGCGCCTGGTCGTTCATCGGCAACGTCATCTGGGTGCTGCTCGCCGGCTGGTGGCTCGCGCTCGAGCACCTCGTCACGGGCGTGATCATGTGCCTCACGATCATCGGCATCCCGCTCGGCATCGCGAACTTCAAGCTGATCCCGGTCTCGCTCGCGCCCCTCGGCAAGGAGATCGTGGAGTCGAGGTGACCGTCGGCGGGCCCGCGTAGGCTCGACCCGCCATGAGCCAGTCCTCCCCTGCTCCCGCGCCCGCCGGCGCGCGTCGAGCGGTCGACCGCGACATCCTGCGTCTCGCCGTGCCCGCGCTCGGCGCGCTGATCGCCGAGCCGCTCTTCCTCCTCGCCGACACGGCGATGGTCGGGCACCTCGGCGCGGCCCCCCTCGCGGGCCTCGGCCTCGCGAGCGCCGTGCTGCAGACGATCGTCGGGCTCATGGTCTTCCTTGCGTACGCGACGACGCCCTCGGTGGCCAGGCGGCTCGGTGCGGGCGACGAGCGCGGCGCCGTCGGCGCGGGCGTCGACGGGCTCTGGCTCGCGCTCGGCCTCGGCGCGCTGCTCGCCCTCGTCGGCTGGCTCGCGGCGCCGTGGCTCGTGGGCGCCTTCGGCGCCTCCACCGAGGTCGCGGCCGAGGCATCCGTCTACCTCACGATCTCGATGGCGGGCCTGCCTGCGATGCTCGTCGTGTTCGCCGCCACGGGCCTGCTGCGAGGCCTGCAGGACACGCGCACGCCGCTGTGGGTCGCGGGCCTCGGCTTCGCGGCGAACATCGCCCTGAACGCGATCTTCATCTACGGGCTCGGCTGGGGCATCGCGGGGTCGGCGATCGGCACGGTCGTCGCGCAGTGGGGCATGGTGCTCGTCTACCTCGTCGTCGTCGCGCGGCACGTCGCTCGAGCCGGCGCGAGCCCGTGGCCGCACCACGCGGGCGTGCTGCGCGGCGCGCGCGACGGCGGCTGGCTGTTCCTGCGCACCGCGAGCCTACGCGTCGCGCTGCTGCTGGCCACCTGGGCCGCGACCTCGCTCGGACGCGACGAACTGGCGGCGTACCAGGTGGCGATCACGATCTACTTCACGCTCGGGTTCGCGCTCGACGCGCTCGCGATCGCCGCGCAGGCGCTCATCGGCAAGGGCCTCGGCGCGGGCGACGTCGACGTCGTGCGCGCGGTGCTGCGCCGCTGCGTCGAGTGGGGCGTCGGCGCGGGTGCGGTGATCGGCGCGCTCGTCATCGCGACCGCCTGGGTGCTGCCCGCCGTCTTCACGTCGTCGGCCGAGGTCGCGGCGCTCCTTCCGCCCTCGCTCGTCGTGCTCGGCCTGTCGGCGCCGCTCGGCGGGCTCGTGTTCGTGCTCGACGGCGTGCTCATCGGCGCGGGCGACGCCCGCTACCTCGCGTGGACGGGCCTCGTGAACCTCGCCGCGTTCGTCCCGATGGCGTTCGGCGTCGTCTGGTGGGCGGATGCCTCCGGCGACGCCGTCTCCGGCGCGGCCACGCTCGCGGCGCTCACCGCCGCCTTCTCGCTCGGCTACCTCGCCGCACGCGCCGTGACGCTCTCGCTTCGGGCGCGCGGCCGCGCGTGGATGGTGACCGGGGCGCCCGCGTGACCAATGGCCCGACGGCGTCGTCCCGCAGCGCCTAGGTTCGAGCCATCGCCCGCCGTTCGAAGGAGGCCGACATGCCCGCGCGTCGCGCCCTGGTCCGCCCCGCTCTCCACCGGCCGCGCCGCGGACTCGCTCGCGCGGCCTCGGTCGTGCTCGCCGCAGGCGTGCTCGTCGCGCTGACCGCGTGCGTGCCGTTCGTGACGGCCGGCGACACCCGCACCGAGACGCGCGAGATCGGCGACGCATCGAGCGTCTCCCTCCGCGGGTCGGGCGACATCACGATCCGGCTCGGCGAGGCGCCCTCGCTCACCGTGACGGGCGGCGAGAACGTGCTCGAGCGCCTGACGACCGAGGTCGAGGGCGACGAGCTCGTCATCGACATGCAGCGCGGTCCGATCGTGGTCGGCGCCCGCGACCTCGTGTTCGACATCACGCTGACCTCGCTCGAATCGGTCCTGATCTCGGGCTCCGGCGACGTGACCGCCGAGTTCGGCGACGCCGACGACGTGACCCTCGAGATCCGCGGCTCGGGCGAGATCGAGACCGACGAGCTCGATGCCTCGACCGTGCGCGCCTCGATCAGCGGTTCCGGGTCGATCGTGCCGTCCGGGACGACCGACGAGCTCCAGGTGCAGGTCGACGGCTCGGGCGACGTCGACGCCTCCGACCTGCGTGCAGCGAGCGCGCGCGTCGTGCTGTCGGGGTCGGGCGAGATCTCGGTCGACGCGTCCGAGACGCTCGACGTGGTGCTCTCGGGCAGCGGCACCGTGCGGTACTCGGGCCGCCCCGAGATCCGCAGCACCGTGTCGGGCTCGGGCGAGATCACGCCGTCCTGAGCGCGGCGACCGCGCGTCGGGCGCGCGACCGCGCGCAGGCCGCTCAGGCGCGAGGCGGCGCCGTGGTGTCGCCGACGTGCAGCGTGCTCGTGAAGTCGGTGCCGGATGCAGCTTCGCCCGAGAGCATGCGCACGACCGCCTCGCCCGCCGCGCGCCCCTTTGCGACCGACGGCTGCACGAGCGTCGTGAGGTCGTGCTGCAGTCCGTCGACGCGGATTCCGTCGAACCCGATCACGCTGAGGTCGCGCGGCACCTCGAGGCCGAGTTCCTCCGCCGCCTGGATCACGCCGGCCGCGAGCAGGTCGGACTGCGCGATGATCGCGGTCGGTCGAGTCGCGGCATCCGCCAGCAGCGGGCGCGCGGCCTCGAGGCCCTCCTCGATGGAGCTCGCGCCGGCGACGCTCACCCGGATGCCGGGGAAGACGTCACGCGCGCCACGCAGGCGCTCGACGGCGGTGTCGACGGTCGCGCCGGACTCCATCTCGGCCGTGAGCTCACCCCTGCGCCGGGTCGGCTCGAACGGGAGCGTGACCGTCGCGACGTCGGTGTGCCCGAGCGAGCGCACGTGCTCGGCGCCGAGCCGAGTGGCCTCGCGGTTGTCGATCGTGATCTCGGGGATGTCGCCGCCCGGCGCGCCCTCGATGGCGACGAGCGGGATGCCGCGGCGCTGGAGCGCCTCGACCTGGCGGAAGAACTTCGGGCTGCAGCCGATGAGCACGACCGCGTCGACGGGGGCCGTGTCGAGGCTGACGGGCGCGTCGGGGTCACCCGAGTCGGTGAAGAGCAGGAGTCCGGCTCCGAGCGGGGCGATGCCCTCGGTGAGTCCGTCGAGGGTCTGGATCTTCACGGGGTCGAGGAAGGCGGCGCGCACCCGCTCCTCGAGGACGACGCCGACGATGCCCGAGCGACCGCGGCGGAGCGACCTGGCCCGCGGGTCGGGGCCGGCGTAGCCGAGTTCGGATGCCGCGGCGAGGACGCGCTCCTTGGTGGCATCCGACACGGGGCCGGAGCCGCTGAAGGCGAGCGACGCGGTCGACGCGGAGACGCCCGCGAGCGCGGCGACGTCGGCGAGCGTCACGCGCGGAATGGCGCCGGTCGTGGCGGCGGGTTCGGGGCTCACCCTTCGATTGTACGGTCGAATCGATTCGAGAGGGGCTCACGCCCGCTCGGCGATCTCCTTCACCTTCGCGACGAGCGAGTCCCACACGCCCTTCGCGTGCGCCGCGGACTCGGGCGTCGCGTTGTTGTCCTGCGAGAGCGAGAGCGTGGTCGGCCCGTCGCTCGAGCCCTCGAGCGTCCAGGTGAGCGTGTGGTGGTCGTCGGGCTCGAGCCCGCTCGTACGGCGCGGGCTGAAGTGCGTATGCACCAGCCGCCGCGGCGGATCGATCTCGAGCACGGTCCCGTGGTCCTCGTACGGCCGACCTTGCCACTCGCCGCTCCAGCGCAGGGCGCCGCCCACCGTCCAGTCGGCGTCGAGGTTCGTGCCGAACAGGTACTCGCGCGCGGCCTCGGGGTCGGTGACGACCGCCCACACCCGCTCGGCGGATGCGTCGATCTCGACCGTCGAGGTCACGACCAGGTCCTCGAGCATGTCGCGCCTCCTGTCCTCATCGATTTCCGACGCTACGCCGCACGCCGCAGGTCCGCAGCCCCCTTGCGCGTGCCGCGCCGATCGGTCAGGCGGGCGCGCCCGCGAGCACCGCGTCGCGCGCCTCGGCGAAGGCCGTGACGCAGCGGCGGATCTCGTCCTCCGAGTGCGCCGCCGAGAGCTGCACGCGGATGCGCGCCTTGCCCTTCGGCACGACGGGGTACGAGAACGCGGTCACGTACACCCCCCGCTCCTGCAGCGCGTCGGCGATGCGCGCGGTGAGCGCCGCGTCCCCGAACATGACCGGGACGATCGGGTGCTCGCCGGGCAGCAGGTCGAAGCCGGCATCCGTCATCAGCGACCGGAACAGTGCCGCATTCGCGGTCAGCCGCTCGCGCAGCTCGCCCGACTCGCTCACGAGGCGGAGCGCCTCGATCGTGCCGGCGACGATCGCCGGAGCGAGCGTGTTCGAGAAGAGGTACGGCCGTGCGCGCTGGCGCAGCAGGTCGACGATCTCCTGCCGGGCGGCGACGTAGCCCCCGGACGCCCCGCCGAGCGCCTTGCCGAAGGTTCCGGTCGTGATGTCGACGCGGCCCTCGACCCCGCAGTACTCGGGCGTGCCCCGCCCGTGCTCGCCGACGAAGCCGACGGCGTGCGAGTCGTCGACGAAGACGAGCGCGTCGTACTGTTCGGCGAGGTCGCAGATCTCGCGCAGCGGCGCGATGTAGCCGTCCATCGAGAACACGCCGTCCGTGACGATCACCCGGCGCCGCGCGCCCGACGCCGCGACGAGCTGCGCTTCGAGGTCGGCCAGGTCGCGGTTCCGGTAGCGGAACCGCTGCGCCTTCGACAGCCGGATGCCGTCGATGATCGACGCGTGGTTCAGCTCGTCGGAGATGATCGCGTCATCCGGCCCGAAGAGCACCTCGAAGACGCCGCCGTTCGCGTCGAAGCACGACGAGAACAGGATCGTGTCGTCGTAACCGAGGAAGTCCGAGACCGCGCGCTCGAGTTCGAGGTGCAGCTCCTGCGTCCCGCAGATGAACCGGACGCTCGCGAGGCCGTAGCCCCACTCGTCGAGGCCGCGGTGCGCGGCGGCGACGATGCGCGCGTCGTCGGCCAGGCCGAGGTAGTTGTTGGCGCAGAAGTTCAGCACCGTGCGGCCCGCGACCTCGATCTCCGACGACTGCGGGCCGTGGATGCCTCGCTCGCGCTTGGTCAGGCCCGCGGCCTCGATCTCGTCGAGCTCGGCGCGCAGCTGCTCCTTCACCGATCCGTACACGTTCAGACCTCCGTCCAGTCGAGGATGACCTTGCCGACGCCGCCCGACGCGGCCGCGTCGAACGCGGCGCGCCACTCGCGAGCGGGGTAGCGGTCGCTGATGATGGATGCCACGCGCCCGCGCAGCTCGGCGCTCGTCTGCAGCATGGCGCTCATCGAGTTCCAGGTCTCGAACATCTCGCGGCCGTAGATGCCCTTGAGCGTGAGCATGTGCGTGACGACCTTGCCCCAGTCGATCGCGAACGGCTCGCTCGGCAGGCCCAGCAGCGCGATGCGTCCGCCGTGGTTCATGTTGTCGATCATCTCGGGCAGCGCCTTCGCCGAGCCCGACATCTCGAAGCCGACGTCGAAGCCCTCGCGCATGCCGAGGCGCGGCTGCACGTCACGCACGCGTTCGCGCGACACGTCGACCGTGGCATCCGCCCCCATCTTCATGGCGAGCGCGAGGCGCGCGGGGCTGACGTCGGAGGCGACGATGAAGCGGGCGCCGACGTGGCGCGCCACCGCGATCGACATGAGGCCGATCGGCCCGCAGCCCGCGACGAGCACGTCCTCGCCGACGAGCGAGAACGCGAGCGCGGTGTGCACGGCATTGCCGAACGGGTCGAAGATCGCGCCGACCTCGGGATCGACGTCGTCGTGGTGCACCCAGACGTTCTCGCCGGGCAGCACGACGAACTCGGCGAACGCGCCGTCGCGGTGCAGGCCGACGCCCTTGGTGCGGATGCACATCTGCCGGCGGCCGGCGCGGCAGTTGCGGCACATGCCGCAGACGATGTGCCCTTCACCCGAGACGCGATCGCCCACCGAGACGTCGTGCACGAGCTCGCCCACCTCGACGACCTCGCCGTAGAACTCGTGGCCGGCGATGAGGGGCGTTCGGATCTCGTTCGAGCACCAGTCGTCCCACTGGTCGATGTGCAGGTCGGTGCCGCAGATGCCCGTGCGAAGCACCCGGATCTTGACGTCGGCCGGGCCCGTCTCGGGCTCGGGGCGGTCGACGAACTCGAATCCCGCGCCGGGCGCGGACTTGTACAGGGCCTTCATCGGCGTCGTTGTCCTGACTTCGTACGGGCGCCCACGGGGTGTGCGGGTGCCGGGCTCGCTCGCCGAGGGTCACGGCGCGCGTCGAGGTGACCCGATCATCGTAACGATCGGGGCGGGCGGATGACTCGGGGCCGGAGCTCGGGCGTGCGCCGACGGCCTCGGCCTCGCGTGCCCTGGCGCCTCCGGCCTTGCGTGCGCCGACGCTCCCCGGTACTCTCGAATCGATTCGACTCGAATCGATTCGAGCCCGGGCGGGAACCCGGGCGGCAGACCGACCCCGACGACGAGGCAGTAATGTCGCAGCACCGAGACCACGCGGACATCATGAGCGAGCACGACCAGCACGCACCCGGAACCGGCGACGCGCAGACGCGCGCCGAGGCATCCGCCCGACCCCGCCGCGAGCTCGTCGCGTGGCGCAACGCGATCTTCGCGATCTTCTTCCTCTCGGGCTTCGGCCTGGCCAGCTGGGTCGCGCGCATCCCCGCGATCCGCGATGCGGTCGACCTGAGCACGCAGGGCGTCGGACTCGTCATCCTCATGGGCTCGATCGCCTCGATCGTCGGCCTCGTCGCCGCGCCGTGGCTCATGGCGCGCTTCGGCGCGCGCCTCGGCATGATCGGCGTCCTGGCCACGGCCGCGGCCGGCCTCGTCGCGGTCGGCCTCGGCGGCTCGGCGCTGCCGAGCGTCGCCCTCATCGTGCTGGGCCTCGCGCTCTTCGGGTTCGGCAACGGCGCCGTCGACGTGATGATGAACGTCGAGGGCGCCGAGGCCGAGCGCGAGCTCGGCAAGACCGTCATGCCGCTCATGCACGCGTTCTTCAGTTTCGGCACGGTCGCCGGCGCGGGGCTCGCGGCCGCGGCATCCGCCCTCGGCATCACGACCGCGATCCACCTCGGCGTGATCGCCGCGTTCATCGCCGTCGGCGTCGTCATCGCCGTGCGGTTCGTGCCCCTCCGCGAGGAACTCGGCGACGACACGCACACCGACGCGCCGCGCGAGCCGCTCGGCGTCCGCATCCGCCGCAGCCTCGCGGTCTGGACCGACGTGCGGCTCCTCCTCATCGGCGTCGTCATGCTCGGCATGTCGTTCGCCGAGGGCAGCGCCAACGACTGGATCGCCCTCGCGGTGGTCGACGGCCACGGCCTCGACGCGACGACCGGCGCCGCCGTCTTCACGGTCTTCACGATCGCGATCACCGCCGCCCGTGTGCTCGGCGGCCCGTTCATCGACCGCTTCGGCCGCGTGCTCATGCTGCAGGTCATGGCCGGCATCGGCGTGGTCGGCCTCTCGCTCTTCATCTTCGGCACCGAGCCGTGGATGCTCGTCGTCGGCACCCTGCTCTGGGGCATCGGCTGCTCGCTGGCCTTCCCCGTCGGCATGTCGGCCGCGGCCGACGTGCCCGATCGAGCGGATGCCGCGGCTCGCGTCTCCGCGGTCGCCATGATCGGGTACTGCGCGTTCCTCGTCGGCCCGCCGCTCATCGGGTTCCTCGGCGAGCACTACGGGATCCTGAACGGCATGCTCGTGCTGCTCGGCCTCATGGTGATGGCCGGCATCGCCGCGCCCGCCGCCCGCGAGCGCAGCCGCCGCGTCGGCTGAGCCCGAGCGCCGAGTGATACCGCTGCCGCCGAGTGATGCAGGTGCGCCGGCATCACTCGGCGGCAGGTGCATCACTCGACGGCGGTCGGCGCAGCGGACGGGCGCGTCGGCGAGCCGGGGTACGTAGACTCGTCGGGTGCGTCTCGTCATCGCCCGCTGCTCCGTCGACTACGCCGGCCGGCTCTCGGCGCACCTGCCGCTCGCGACCCGCCTGCTCATGGTGAAGGGCGACGGGAGCCTGCTCGTCCACTCCGACGGCGGCAGCTACAAGCCGCTGAACTGGATGAGCCCGCCCTGCACGCTCGCCGCGGCGGAACCCGACGACGACCAGCGCGCGGCGGGCGTCACCGAGGTGTGGAAGGTCACGCACGCGAAGACCGCCGACCAGCTCGTGGTGTCGATCCATGAGGTGCTGCACGACTCCGCACACGACCTCGGCGTCGACCCCGGGCTCGTGAAGGACGGCGTCGAGTCGCACCTGCAACGGCTGCTCGCCGAGCAGATCGAGCTGCTCGGCGAGGGCTGCCGGCTGGTCCGCCGCGAGTACATGACGGCGATCGGCCCGGTCGACATCCTGGCGACGGATGCCTCGGGACGCTCGATCGCGGTCGAACTGAAGCGTCGCGGCGACATCGACGGGGTCGAGCAGCTCACGCGCTACCTCGAGCTCATGAACCGCGACCCGCTGCTCGCGCCGGTCGCGGGCGTGTTCGCGGCGCAGGAGATCAAGCCGCAGGCGCGCACGCTCGCGGAGGACCGCGGCATCCGCTGCGTCGTGCTCGACTACGACGCCATGAGGGGGGTCGAGAGCGGGCACGCGCGGCTGTTCTAGCCCGCTCCGGAGGCCGCGGACTCGCCCGCATTCAGCCCGCACACAGCATTCCCGAGTGTTCCTCGGATTTCGTGCGCCTAGTATGACGCGGTGACTTCCCTCCTCCCCGCAGCGACCGTCGCGCCCCCGCGCGAGTGGTCCGCCGTGCTGTTCGACCTCGACGGCACGATCATCGACTCCGCGAGCGAGATCATGGACTCCCTCGCCCACATGTTCACCGAGATGGGCGTGCCCGTGCCCGACCGCGAGACGCTGCGCTCCTACGTCGGCCCGCCGCTGCTCGACAGCCTCCGCATGACCGCCGGCTTCAGCGACGTCGACGCGTGGGAGGCCCTGAACGTCTACCGCGACCACTACGACGACCACCTCCTGCACTCCCCCGTCTTCCCCGGCGTCGAGGGCGTCCTGCAGGGCCTCCAGGCCGCCGGCCTCCCGATCGCGCTCGCCACGAGCAAGCCCGAGTCGATGGCGCGGCAGGTGCTCGCGCACACCGGCCTCGACCGGTACTTCACCGTCATCGCCGGCGCGAGCGACGACGAGGCGCGAAGCACGAAGGCCGACGTGGTCGCCGAGGCGCTGCGCCGGCTGCGCGACCTCGGCATCGACACGTCGGAGGCCGTAATGGTCGGCGACCGCGGGTACGACACCCTCGGTGCGGCCGCGCACGACGTGCCGACGATCCTCGTCGAGTGGGGCTACGGCTCCCCGGCCGAGGCGGGCGACGCCATCGCCGTCGTGCACTCGGCCGACCAGTTGCGCGGCCTGCTCATCGGCTGACGGCTGCGGCACCGGCGAGCCGGAGGCATCCGCTCGCCGCTGCACCGGCTCGCCGCCGCACCAGCGTGGCGCACCAGCGTGGCGCTGCACCTCCGCGCCGCTGCACGCGCGTGCATGAGAATCCGCCGGACAGGCGCGTGAGAACGACCGTCGGCCGGATTCGCATGCGGCACGCTTTCCGACGGATGCTTCGGCCTCGGCCGGTTCCGTCGAAGCATCCGTCGCTGCGGCCTCTTCAACGCGAGAGAACCTCGATAGCAACGATTCGGGTTCCACTCCTTCCGGAGCCTTCCCTCCGCCCCCGCATGGGGGGCAGGATGCCGGGTACGTCCGCCCACCGGCGGACGACGTCGTGTCCCGCGGTCACCGTCGCGGGCACTCGGAGGGAGAAGCATGTCAGGGAAGACCAGCCGCGCGCGTCGTCGCGTGGTTGCGACGCTCCCCGTGCTCGCACTCGCGGCCGCCGGCTTGGCGACCGTGGGAACGAGCACGGCGACCGCCGCGCCGGCACCGGTCATCGGTGCCGATGAGTACTACATGAACTACGCCGCACCGCGTGCGGAGGCCGCGTTCGAGACCGACGAGGCGCTCGACGCGACCGTCGACGGCGCCGCCGCGAAGGCCGGGGCCGTCAGCGGCTCGGTGGCCGAGCAATCGGCCGCGCTCGACGAGAAGTACGCGCAGGGCAACCCGGCCACGGCACGCCAGCTGGCCAAGCTCGAGGCGAAGTCGATCACGACCGGCAAGAGCCCGAAGGCGCTGAAGAAGGCGAAGTCGACGCAGGAGGCCAAGCTCCTGACGATCCTCGTCGAGTTCAACGACCAGGCGAACGACGACTTCACCGACAGCTGGGTGCCCGAGTACTGGGGCGCCTCGACCTGCAAGCCCGGCGAGGTCGTCAACGGCCCGCTGCACAACAACATCCCGAACCCGGCGGACTACCCGCTCGAGGACAACAACTCGATGTGGGTCGAGGACTTCTCCCCCGAGCACTTCGACACGATGCTCTACACCGATGAGGGCATCACCGAGCGCGTCCGCCCCGACCTCACCGGTCCCGACGGCAAGCCCGGCATCGACATCTCGGGCTACACCATGAAGTCGATGTACGAGGAGATGTCGCGCGGCGCCTACACCGTCACCGGTGAGGCGACGCAGTGGGTCACCCTGCCGCACTCCGAGGGCTGGTACGGCGCCACGCGCTGCTTCCTGAACGACGAGGGCGAGTACGAGGCCGGCGCCTACCAGGGCATGCAGGGCCACCCCGACAACCCGATCGGCGCCAACGCACTGCCGATCGACGCCGTGGCCGCCCTCGCCGAGGCGCAGCCCGACTTCCCCTGGGCCGACTACGACATCGAGGACCAGTCCGACCGCGATGGCGACGGGAACTACTACGAGCCCGACGGCGTGATCGACCACGTCGTGCTCGTGCACGCCGGCGAGGACAAGTCCGGCGGCGGCGGCGCCGAGGGCACGTACGCCCTCTGGGCGCACTCGTCGGCGGTCGCCGGTGGCGCAGACATCCCCGGCACCGACCTCAAGCTGTCGAACTACATCGTGCAGCCGGAAGACTCGGGCGTCGGCGTGTTCGCGCACGAGTACGGCCACGACCTCGGCCTTCCCGACCTCTACGACGTGTCCGGCGCCGGCAGCTCCGACGTCGACTTCTGGGACCTCATGTCGTCGGGTTCGCACTCCGGCCCGATCTTCCAGTCGATGCCGACCCACATGGGCCTCTGGGACAAGTGGGTGCTCGGCTGGGCCGACCCCGAGGTCGTGAACCCCGGCGACGACACGCGGACCATCAAGGTCGGCCAGACCTCGCGCCCCAAGAAGGGCACCGAGGACGGCATCAAGGTCAACCTGCCCGACAAGGTGATCACGCTCGCCGAGCCGCACAGCGGCGAGGAGATGTGGTACACGGGCGCCGACCAGGACTGGGCGGACATCCGCCTCTCGCGCACCATCGCGGACGTGCCGGCCGACGCCACCCTCTCGATGTGGAACAACTACGTCATCGAGGAGGACTGGGACTACGGCTTCGTCGAGGCCTCGACCGACGGCGGCTCCTCGTGGAGCGAGCTCAAGGTCTACGCGGCCGACGGCTCCGAGGCGTCGACCCCCGACGGCTACGCCGACCCGAACGGCCGCATGAGCGACTACGGCGGCAAGAAGTACGGCCTCACGGGCGACTCGCACGGCTGGGTCGAGCAGCACGTCGACCTGTCGGCGTACGCCGGCCAGACCATCCAGGTCCGCCTCCGGCTCGCGACCGACGCCGCCTACCAGGACCGCGGATGGTTCGCGGACGACTTCGCCCTGAAGAGCGGTGACACCACCATCTGGAGCGACGACGTCGAGTCGGGCGAGAACGGCTGGACCGCCGAGGTCGACACCTTCGTCGACACGACCGGCCCCGGCTGGCGCATCGACACGGGCACGTCGGTCAAGGCGCAGTACTACCTCGTCGAGTGGCGCAACTTCGACGGCTTCGACGAGGGCCTGAAGTACGGCTACAACAGCGTCTACAGCGACGGCGCCTGGAAGGTCGAGAAGCTCGCCTACAACGCGCCGGGCGCCCTGGTCTGGTACCGCGACACCACGTACGGCAACTCGAACCAGATCCTCTCGAACGAGGCGGCGCTGCCGAGCTACGGCGCGAAGGGCGGTCTGCTCATCGTGGACAGCCACTTCGACCCGCTGCAGCGCACCGGTGCGGCGGCCGACGCCGACCCGACGACGCTGAACGTGATGCCCTCGCGTGCGCAGTCGTCGAACGCGGCGTTCGGCCTGACGAAGACGCACCCCTTCACGGAGTGCTTCACGGGGGCCGACCTCACGGTGGAGTACTGCACCGACGTCCCCGCCCTCCCCGCGGTGAGCACCTTCACCGACGACCAGGGCTGGGTGCCGGGCTTCGCGGTCCGTCCGTCGGACGGCGCGCTGTTCTACCGCGACCGCGACGCCTCCGTGGTCGTCCCGTCGGTGGGCAACGCTCCCTACTCGGTCCCGCTGTACTACCTCGACGGCACGCCGGCGACCGACTACTACGGGCTCGACATCGGACTCGGGCCGTTCGGCTCGGGTGACCCGGCCGACGACGGCGTGGGCTACGGCACCGTCATCTCGGTGAAGAAGGCCCTGACCGGCAACACCGCGGCGCTGATCGAGGTGACCCCGCCCACGGCGGGCTGATCCCGAGCGACCCGAACCGGCGAGGCGCCGGCCCCAGCGGGGGTCGGCGCCTCGTCGCGTGTCAGGACTTCACCGAGCAGGGCGGGGCGCGGCGGCGGCGCGGCGACCGCTGCGTCAGCTGCGAGCGGATGCGGGGTGGGCGAGCAGCCCGTCGAGCAGGCGCTCGAGGCCCCACGCGAACCGGGCCGCCGGGTCATCGGCGAGCTCGCGCGAGCGGTCGCCGAGCGGGAACGTCTCGGCGTCGTCCCAGAGCGTGGCGGATGCCGCCGGCGCGGCCTCGATGTCGGCCGGCACGGGCGCTCCGGCGGCGCGCTCCACCTCGGCCGCGTCGAACGCGACGGCGCCGAGCACGTGCACCCGGACGGCGTGCGTCGCGCGCCCGGCCTGGACGGGGTCGAGCCCGGCGTCGGTGAACGCCCCGAGCAACCGCTCGTCGAGGCGCCGGGCGTTGGGTCCGTCGAGTGGGGTCGCGAGCAGCAGCCCGACGGCGCCGGGCCGCTCGACGAGGATCGAGCGCAGGCCCTCGGCGAGGGTGACGATCCGCGTGCGGGCCCTGGCGGCGCTCGCACCCGGACCGGCTGCATCGCCGGCGTTCGAGGATGCCGCGGCCGCGGCATCCGCCCCACGGGTATCGAGACGGCCGAGCACCTGCTCGACCATGCCCGCGAGCAGCGCGCCCTTGTTCGGGTAGTAGGTGTACATCGCCGTCGGCGTGAGCCCGAGCACGCCCGCGACGCCGCGGACGGAGACGGCCTCGAACCCCTTCGCCTCGAGCAGCCCGAAGGCGGCGTCGAGGATCTCTGCGTGCGTGAGGCTGCGTCGGGGTCCGGGTCTCATGTGGCCTTCCGTAGGGGACTCGACACACCGTACAGTGTTACGCCGACCGGGGCCGCGAGCGCGGGCGCGTGGACGCGGACGCCGCCCCGTGGCACGCTGGGGACGGATCGCCGGTGACTCCCCCGTCCCGGCCCTCGGACAGGGAGGTCGAGCGGATGACGCAGCCGAACGCCGCACGGATCACGGTCGTGGGCGACGCCCTGATCGACGAGTTGCGCGACCCCACGGGCTCCCGCGAGTTCGTCGGCGGCGCCGCGCTCAACGTCGCGGTCGGCCTCGCGCTGCTCGGCGAGCGCGTCACCCTCGTCGCGATGCTCGGCGACGACGAACCGGCGACGCGCATCCGCGCCTTCCTCGCCGACTACGACGTGCAGCTGGTCGAGAGCCCGTCGGCGCTCGGGACCTCGCGGGCCGTCTCCGACCGGAGCGAGGGCGGCGAGCCGCGCTACGTGTTCAACGACGCCGCTCGGCATCGTCGGTTGTCATTCGACGCGGCGACGCTCGAGGCGCTCGGCGACGCCGACCTCGTCGTCGTGAGCTGCTACCCGTTCGACGACGCCGAACAGGTCGACGCATTGCTCGACGCGGTCGCCGACCCCGAGCAGCGGCTCATCGTCGACGGCAACCCGCGCGAGGGGATGCTCCGCGACCGGGACGCGTTCCTCGCCGCGTTCGAGCGTGTCGCCGCCCGCTCGCTGCTCGTGAAGGCCGGCGACGAGGATGCGGAGCTCCTCGCGCGCGAACCGCTCGATGCGTTCGTCGCGCGGCTCCGCTCGGGCGGCGGCGGCGGCGACGGCCGCGGCGGCAGTGACGACGGCCGCGGCGGCCCGGCCGTGCTCGCCACCGCGGGGCGGCGCGGCGCCGACGTGCACCACGGCGACCTCGAGGTCCACGCCGACATCGTCGACCTCCCCGGCCGGGTGATCGACACGATGGGGGCGGGCGACGCGACGCTCGCGGCGATCGTCCACCACATCGCCCGTGACAGCGTGCCGACGGACTCGGAGGCCTGGCGCGAGGCGCTCGGCGAGGCGATGACCATCGCGGCGGCGACCGTGCGCCACGAGGGCGCACTGCTTCGCACGGGGGCGAGTTCGCCCGAACTCGGAAGCTGACCCGCCGAACGGGGGTATTGCATCCGCCCCCGCACCGGGTCGTAGACTCGGGCCAACCGCTGATGGCGACATCGGCGCGGTGCGCACCCCCGATCGGCGCCCACCCCCGCGGAACCCGATCTCGGCACCACGCCACGCCGGAGGCGAGCCCCAGTTCCCCGGCGCGCGCCACGAGACGCCCGTCGGACGCCACGCGCCGACCCGCGCGAACGGCGCGACGAGAGGAGTGGCATGCCCGATGCCGCCGGCGGCCATCCGGCCACCTCGCCGCTCGCGCTCCCCATCGTCGCCACGCCGACCGACGACCAGCTCGTCGCCTCGGCGCGCGCGGGAGACGGCTTCGCCGGGTCGCGGCTCTGGCACCGCCACGAGGCGGCCGCCGCAGCAGCAGCGGCCGCGACCCCGGGATCGGCCGACGTCGAGTTCGTCGTCGAGGCCGCGGCGGCACGGTTCTCGGCCGCGATCCTCGCCGGCGATGCGCCGATCGGCGCGATGCGCCCGCACGTGCTCGCGGCCGTGCGCGAGGCCGCTGCCGCAGCCGATGGCCGCGGCGCGTCGGGTGTCGGCCCCGCTCTCGCGCTCCTCTCGCCCGCGGAGTGGTACCGGGCCGATCTTCCGGCCGGCCTCGATGACGGCGAGGCGATCGCGGTCGCATTCACCTCGCTCGGCTCCGCTGCGCAGGAAGCCGTCTGGCTCGCCGAGATCGACGGACTCCCATCGGTCGACCTCGCCGCCGAGCTCGCGCTCACTCCGACCGAGACCGAGGGACTCGTCGCGACCGCCCACGAGGGCATCCGGAACGCCTGGGTCCGCCAGGTCGCCGCCACGGTTCCGGCGGGCAGCGACTGCGACGGCGTGCTCGCCGAGGTCGGCGCTCCGGGTGCCGGAGGGCGCCGGATCCCCGGGCGAGTGCGGGCCCATATCGACACCTGCGACGGATGCCGCGCCGCGGCGCTGCCCGCGGCGGCCCTCGCCCACCGGCTCGTCGGGCTCGTCCCGCTGCTCGTCCTCGGCGGCCCGTCCGGCATCGCGTTCCTCGAGGCGACCCGCGCGGGCTCGACGGCCGACGTCCTCGGCCCGATCCCTGCGGTCCCGCGTGAACGGGCGGCCTTCGCTGCGACCGTCGGTGCGACGGCGGGCGTGGCCGCAGGCACGGCAGGCGCGGCAGGCGCGGCGTCGGCTTCGGCGTCGATGACGGGCGCGGCGACTGCGACGACCCCCGCAGCGGGCGGCGCCGGAGCAGTGGTCGCGAACCTCGCCCGAACGGCGCGTCGCCGTCCCCGCACCGCACTCATCGCGACGTCCGCCACGCTCGCCGCAGCGGCCGCCGCGGTCGTGATCGTGGCGGCGATCTCCGGCGGGGTGCCAGGGCTCCGCTCGCTCGACTCGTCGGTCACCGCCGATGCCGGCTCGGCCGACATCTCGGCCCCTCCTGCCGCCGGGGCTCCCCCGGAGATCATCTCGACGGACGTTCCCGCCGATCCTGGGCCGACGCCCGACGGTGAAGATCCCACTGCGCCGCCGACGACGGCCGCGCCGGATGCGACCCCCGATGCAGCAGCCCCGCCCGTCGGCGCGGACTCGCCGGGAGCGGCCGATCCCGGGACGGGCTCCGACGCCGCTCCTGCGCCGCAGCCGGAGCCCGGAGGCCCGCCGGCCCCGACCCCCGACGACGGCGTGAGCACCCCGGTCGCCGGGCCGGGTCAGCCCGGAGGCGCGCTCTCGTTCACCCTCGGCGACCCGGGCGACGCCGGGTGGCGCCCGCTCACGGTCACCGGTCCGCCGGGCGCGTCGTTCACCGTCTTCGACAATGGCAGCGTGCTCATCCAGGGCGTGCTCGACGCGACGGGCACGGCGAACTTCGCCGTCCGCGGGTCCATCAACGGCCTCACGATCGGATACAGCTCGACGTCGGTCACCGCCGGCGGTGCCTCGATCGACACCTCCAGTGCGAAGTCCTCCGACCCGGCAGCACCGCGCTCCCAACGCGGGGCCGTCGCTGCCGATTAGCAACCCGTTCCGAACGGTCGCCTCCGCGGGTTAGACTCGCGATTCATGCTTTTGCAGCGATCGGGGGACGCGTTGAACGACCTGAACACCGAGCCGAACGGTGATGCCCGCGGGATGAGCCGTCGGAGCCTCGCGAAGGCGGCCGCGTGGAGCGTGCCCGCCGTCCTCGTCGCCGCACCCGCTCCGGCGTACGCCGCGAGCGCCGGCACGTCGTCGGCATCCGTCGTCGGCAGCTGTGCGGGGTCGGGCGCGACCGGCACGATCAGCGTGACCCTCCCGAACCTTCCGGTCGGATCCGTGGTCCAGATCGTGCTCTCGCACTCCGGTCAGGGCGGGTTCACCGCCACGCCGAACTTCACTCCGACCAGCCAGAGCGGCACGACCTACACGATCACGGGCACCGGCACGACGTTCGTGGGCGAGTTCTCGATCAATTTCAACCTCGGCAACAACCAGCACGGCACGGTGACGGCGACCGTCACGGCTGTCTCGGGCGTAGCCATCGAGGGCGACACGGCCGGATTCGTGACCAAGCGGCGCGACGGCGGCAGCCAGAACTACAACCAGTGCTCCGCGGGTTGAACCGCTGACCGGGCGCACCGGGCTCTTCCCGCGACGGGGCGCGCGTCCCTAGCATGACGACATGACCGCGTCATCGCAGGCCGCACGCGTTGCGGATCCGTCGCCCGGCGCCCCCGTCGCCATCGAGGCGCCCGTCGGGCGTCGTGTCGCCGTCGAGACCGAATCGGTCGTCGGCGGGCTCATCGCCGCGGCACTGACCGGGCTCGTGGCCGCCGTGTTCTTCGCCGGCGACGTCTGGCCGCTCTGGGGCGGCTGGTCGGTCGGCGCGGTCGCGGCGATCGGCGTGCTCGCCAGCGGCATCCTGCTGGGCGCGATCGGGTACTGGCGCTCGCGGAACCTCCCCGGTCAGGAATGGCGCCACGAGCTGCGGCCGTGGAAGTTCTCACTCGACGTCGCGACGGTCTCGACCGTGCACGGCATCATCGCGGCGATCCTCACGGTCGTCACCTACACGATGCTGCAGCGCACCTTCGAGGGCCTCGTGGTCGACGCGCTGACGGGCACCGGCGCGGTCGCGGCGTCCGCCGGCCTCGCCGGGTACTGGATCTACCTGTCGGTGTCGGCGATCACGACGAACCGGCTCGCGACGCTCCTGGTGTTCTTCATGGCGTCGGCGACGCTCGCGAGCATGGCCACCGCGCAGGACCCGCAGTGGTGGGAGTACCACTTCAGCAAGCTCGGCACGGCGAACGACTTCTCGAGCGGCCTGTTCAACCTCGCGCTCATCGTCGCGGGCGCCTTCGTCACCACGTTCGCGCTCTACGTCGACCGCGACCTCACGACACTGGTGCAGCAGGGGGTGCTCCGGCACGCGTGGGCTCCGAGGTTCATCTCGGTCGCGTTCATCGTCATGGGCGTCATGCTCGCCGGGGTGGGCGTGTTCCCGTTCGACGTGAATCTCGCACTGCACAACACGTGCGCGATCGGGATGTCGCTGTCGTTCCTCGCGATGCTGCTCACCGCGCCGTGGACGCTCGCCGGCATGCCGGGCCGGTTCTTCTGGTTCTGCGGCGGCGGCGCCGCGCTGCTGCTCGGCGGCGCGGTCCTGTTCGAGCCGGTCGGCTACTACAACCTGACCGCGTTCGAACTGCTGGCGTTCGCGACGATATTCGGCTGGATCTCGGTGTTCATCCGGTTCGTGAACGCGCTCGCGCGGCACGACGCCACCGCCTCGTACGACGGCGGCTACTCGGTCTGACCGGCCTCGTCGGGCAGGATCGGCTCGACCGCGTCGGCGTGCCGGGCCGAGATCGCGCGCGCCTTGCGCGTGGCGAACTCGATGAGCACGAGCAGGGCCGCGACCGCGAGCACGCTGACGATCGCTGCGACCGGGTCGCGCTGAGCGGCCTGGATGATCGCGTTCACCGTCGCGAGTCCGAGCACGCCGTAGAGCGTCGCCCACATGGCACCCCCGACGAGGAGGGCCGGGATGTACTTCACGAGCGGCATCCGCAGCACGCCCGCCGCGAGGTTGACGGCGGTCTGGAACCCGACGGTGAGGAACGACAGGGCGACGACCGGGGCGCCGAACCGTTCGATCACGGCCTCCGCGCGAGCGAGCTGCGGAGCCATCCGCCCCCGCCGTTCGAGCAGCCGCTTGACGCCGGCGCGCGAGCCCCGACCGAGTGCGTAGGTGCCTCCGGCACGGAGCAGCACGATCACGAACAGGGCGCCGATCGCCGCCGGAAGGGGCCAGCCCTCGAAGATCTCCACCGCACCGCCTGTCGCCGTCGTCGACCGCCGGGGGCGGCGACCGCCGCCCGGACGTCGCGGTCGTGGGTACTCCCCGAGTCTATCGTCGCGGTCCCTTCCGGGCCCGGCGGTGCCCCGATACTGTCGGACCCGAACGTGTGGAGGGAACATCATGACGCGGAACCCGGTCAAGCTCATCTCCGAGGGCTTCTCGCCCGTCCCCTCGCTCGAGGCGTACGACGGTGTGCAGATCTCGGCAGTCGAGGAGTTCGGCGGCGGAACGGGCGGCGCCGGTCTCGATGCGATCGGCGTGCTCGTCTTCGACGAAGGCCCGCTCCCCGAGGGCATCGGGCTCGATCGCGAGGCGCTGGCCCGCGCCGGCTTCGAGGCCAAGCCCGGCCAGACGCTCATGCTGCCGCAGCCCGGCCACAGCCTCATCATCGTCGTCGGCGGCGGCCCCGAGCCCGAGGCGACGGAGGCCACGCTCCGCGATGCGGGCGCGGCGTTCGTCCGGGCGGCGAAGAAGGCGACGACCGTCGGGCTTCGCGTGCCCTCGATCGGGTCGACGGATGCCGCGGCCGCGGCGCGTGCGCTCACGGAGGGCGTGCTGCTCGGGCGCTACCGCTACGACGCGCTCAAGGCCGAGGCGCGGGAACCCGCGCTCGAGCGGGTCGAGCTCCTCCTCGACGGTGTGGACGGGGAAGCGGCATCCGGCGGCATCGCCGAGGGCGTCGTCGCCGCGCGCGCGACCGCGCTCGCGCGCGACCTCGCGAACACGCCCCCGAGTCACCTCACGGCGAGCGACCTGGCCGACGTCGCCGAGCTGCTCGGCGGCCGCTTCGGATTCGACGTCGAGGTGTTCGACCGAGAGCAGCTCATCGAGCTCGGCTGCGGCGGCATCCTCGGCGTCAACGCGGCGAGCGCGGAGGAACCGCGCATAATCGTGCTCGACTACCTGCCCGAGGGCACGGCGACCGGGCACCTCGGGCTCGTCGGCAAGGGCATCATGTACGACTCGGGCGGCATCAGCCTGAAGCCGAGCGACCCCATGCACCTGCTCATGAAGATGGACATGGGCGGAGCGGCTGCGGTGCTCGGCGCGTTCACGGCGCTCCGCGAACTCGGCGCGACCGCCCGCGTGACGGGCTGGCTGATGTGCACCGACAACATGCCGTCGGGCTCGGCCTACAAGCTCGGCGACGTGCTCACCGCGCGCGGCGGCAAGACCGTCGAGGTGAAGAACACCGACGCCGAGGGGCGGCTGGTGCTCATGGACGGCCTCGTGCTCGCGACCGAGGAGGGCGTCGACGCGATCGTCGACATCGCAACGCTCACGGGCAGCGCGCTGCGCGCGCTCGGCGAGACGCACTCGGTCGTGCTCGGCACCAGCCAGCCGCTCGTCGACCGCCTGGTCGAGGCGGGCGACGCGACGGACGAGGCGACGTGGCAGTTCCCGCTCGTGCGCAAGTACCGCAAGCTCATGGACTCCGACGTCGCCGACATCGCCAACCTCGGCGGCGTGAACGCCGGTGCGACGACTGCGGCGCTCTTCCTCGCCGAGTTCGTCGGCGACACCCCGTGGGCGCACCTCGACATCGCCGGCACGATGAGCGCCGACGGCGACGATTCGTGGCGCTCCAAGGGTGCGACGGGCTACGGCGCGCGACTGCTCGTCGAAGTCGCCAGGGGCTTCACGCCGGTCGGGTGACGGATGCCGCGGGCGGCCGCCGGCGGCGCGCCGCCGTCAGACGGCGGGCTCGGCGTGCGTGCCGACCCAGCCGAGCAGCGGCTCGACGGCGTGCCAGACGCGATCGAGGTCGGCCATGGTCGCCTCGGGCGGGAGGGTGGCGAGGCCGGCGAAGTGCGTCAACCGCAGGAGGCGGATGCGCGGGTGCTCGCGATCGAACCCGCGGGGCGCGGTCTTGAGGAACGGCCCGGCGAGCTCGAGCCCGTCGTGCTCGATCGACCTCACGATCTCGGCGAGCGCGGCAGCGGCCGGCCCGTCGGCCGCGATCGCCTCGCGGGCGCGCTGCAACTGCTCCCGCGAGGGCTCGTAGAGGCCGCCGCCGGCGTGCAGCCCCTCGACCGAGATCGAGACGTAGACGCCGCCGACGCGGCCGGCGGTCATCGCACCGTTGAGCTTGTACGGCGACTTGTCGGCGCTGAAGCGGACGTCGCGGTTCGGTCGGAACACCTTCGCCGGGCCGTAGCGCTCGCCGGCGACCGCCGCCAGCCGTTCCAGCGGCATCCGGACGAATCGCTCGTAGTCGGAGCGGTGCGCCTGCCACCACTCGCGCGAGTTGTCGGCTCCGAGGCCGGCGTAGAAGGCGAAGGCCTCGGGCGGGAAGAGGCGCTCGTCGGGCGCGAACCCGTCGCCGGGGCCCGTCGACCCGTCGGGCGAACGATCCGCGGTCACGATCGGCCCCGGCTCACTCGGCTGCGGACCGGCCGGCCCCTGCGTCGCCCGCACCGCGGCCGGCGGCGTCGGGAAGGGCCGACTCGATCGCGGTGATGATCGCCGGGTCGTCGGGCTCCACCGTCGGGCGGAACCGGCGGACCTCGCCGTCGGGGAGGACGAGGAACTTCTCGAAGTTCCAGGCGACCCGGCCGGCCTTGCCGGAGGCATCCGCCGCCTGCTTCAATTCGGTGTAGAGCGGGGCCTCGCCCCGCCCGTTGACCTTCACGCGGTCGAGGATCGGGAAGGTGATGCCCCACGTGGTCGAGCAGTACTCGCTGACGGCCTCGTTCGTGGAGAGCTCCTGCAGGAACTGGTTGCTCGGGAACCCGAGCACGGTGAATCCGCGGTCGCCGTAGGTGCGCTGCAGCTCCTCGAGCCCGCCGTACTGCGGGGAGAGCCCGCAGCGGGATGCCACGTTCACGACGAGCCTCACCTGGCCGGACCAGTCGCCCAGGGTGCGGGTCTCGCCGGACATGGTGCGGAACGGGATCGTCTCGAGCTCGGTCATGCGTCGCTGCTCCTCGGGTCGGGGTGCGCCCACGCTACCGCGGTGCACTGGGAGTCGGCTCGCAGTTCCGGGGGCGGGGCTCCGGTTGCGCGGGCTCACCGCCGGCACGGCGCGTGCGCGTCAGCGTCAGCGCGTCGCGCGCGCCAGGTAGACCGCTTCGGTCCGGCTCGACGCGCCGAGCTTGCGGAGGATCGCCGACACGTGCACGCTCGCCGTCTTGCCGCTGATGTAGAGCCGCTCGCCGATCTGCCGGTTGCTGAGGCCCTCGGCGATCAGGTCGAGCACCTGCCGCTCGCGCGCGGTGAGTTCGGCCACGGCATCGGCCGGGTCATCGGTGCCGGCGACCCCCGTGGCGCCCTGCTCGGTGTCGCGGTGCGTCGCGCCGTCGAGCGCGAGCCCTGCCTGCATCGCGACGCGCGCGGTGCGCGTCTGGATGGCCGTGACGCCGCCCTCGACGGCACCGTCGAACGCCTCCTGCAGCGCGTCGCGGGCCGCCTGGCGTTCACCGGCCTCGAGCAGCGCCTCGCCGAGTCGCAGCAGGGCGTACGGGCGGAGGAACCTCGGCGCGGTATCGGCCCTCGCCTGCTCGGCGGCGACCCGCCACGCGGCATCCGTCGGGTCGAACTCGGCTTCGACGAACGCCCTCCAGAGCGCATGCGTCGGCCAGAACGAGAGCCGGTCGATGAGCGCGCGGACCTCGGGTTCGGCGGCGAGGATCTCGGCGGCCTCGGCCTCGGAGACGCGCGCCGGGTCGGCGCGGACCGCGGCGATGACCCGGGCGAGCGCCCACAGCAGCGGTTCGGCGTAGCCGGCGAGCGGCAGGACCGTCTCGTGCAGCACGCTCCGACCGTCGCGCCAGGCCTGCGACAGGTCGCCGACCGCGAGCGCGATCTCGACTGCCACGCGGCCCACCGCGAGCCGCGTCTGCATCTCGACCTGCATCACGGGCGCCATCGCCGGACGCACCTGGCGGAAGAGCGCGGCCGCGTGCTCGGCGTCGCCGCGCCAGACCAGCGCCCAGAGCTTCGCACGCTCGAGGTAGGTGCGGACCGGGCCGGGCGGGTCGAGCGCGAGCGCACGCTCGATGAGCGCGTCGGCACGTTCCCACTCCCCGAGCGCGAACAGCGGGTCGACGGCGTTCGACGCGAGGATCACTCCCGAGCTGCGCTCGACGCCCTGCGCGCGGGCACGTGCGAGACCCTCTTCCGCGAGGCGGACCGCCTCGGGGAAGTCACCCACGAGGTGGCGGAGGTCGGACGCGTTCACCCAGTACCGCAGCAGTGCGGCGCCGTCTCCGTGGGCGAGTTCGCGCGCACGCTCCATGTCGTCGAGCGCGCGCTCGACCTCGCCGCGCGACGCGCGGCTGACCGCGCTGATGTTCATCGCGACGGAGGCGTACCGGTCGAACTCGAGGGAGCTGGCGAGCTCGTAGGCGGCGTCGGCCATCTCGACGGCCTCGTCGATGCGCGCCTCGATCATGAGACGCCCGGCGAGCCCGGTCATGACCGTCGCACGGAGGTCGTCGGAATCGTCGTCGGTGATCGCGGCGAGCGACTCTTCGAGGATCTCGATCGAACCGCCGCGCCCGACGTTGGCGAGGTAGAGCGCCTTGTCGCGCAGCAGCCGAGCGTACTGCGGGTCGGTGCGCGGGCATTCGGCGAGCGCGAGCTTGACCATCGCGAGGCTGCGCTCGCCCTCGCCGGCGTGGCGGAGCTGCGAGGCGGTGCGGCCCATGAGCTCGAGCTTGGTCATTCCCGCGATCCGCTCGGCGTCGGGCACCGTGTCCCACAACTCCAGCGCGCGTTCGCCGAGCTGCGAGGAGGTCGCGTACGCCACCGCCGCGCGCGCCTCGCGCATCGCCTGGATCGTCGCGGGGAACGCCCGCACCGGGTCGCGCGCGCCGAGCCAGTGGTACGAGATCTCGGCCGCGAGCCGACGCCCGCCCGCGGCGGCCTGCGCCTCGTACGCCTCGGCGTACCGAGCGTGGAACCTCGCGCGTTCGCCGGGCAGCAGGTCGGCCAGGATCGCCTCGCGCACGAGCGCGTGCCGGAACGCATAGTCGTCGCCGTCGATCACGAGCACGCCGTAGGTGACCGCTTCGCGGGCGGCCGTCTCGAGTTCCTCGTCGCTTCGGCGATACACCGCCGCGAGCAGGGCGTGCGGCACGCGCACGCCGCCCGTGGAGAGCAGGCGCAGGAGCTCCTGAGCCTCGTCGGAGAGGCGCTCGTACCTGGCGAGCAGCAGGTCGCGCAGCGTGCCGGGCACGAAGCCCTCGTCGCGGCACCCGTCGATGCCGACCAGTTCTTCGACGAAGAACGGCACCCCGTCGCTGCGGCGGAACACCGCCTCGAGCACGCGGTCGCTCGGCGCCTCGTCTTCGATGAGTGTGCCGACCAGCGCGCGCACCTCGGTCTCGTTCAAGCGCTCGAGTTCGCGTCGCTCGACCCACCGGTCGCGCTCGGCCTCGGAGAGGAACAGGCGGAGCGGGTGGCCGCGCGTGACGTCGTCGGTGCGATAGGTCAGGAGCATGAGGAGGCGGCTCGAGCCGAGCGAGCGCAGCAGGAAGCGCAGCAGCGCGAGGGTCGCCGCATCGGCCCAGTGCAGGTCTTCGATGACGAGCACGATCGGCAGGTCTTGCGAGAGGGTCTCGAGCAGCACCGCGACGGCCTCGTGCAGCTGGCCGCTGCCGGCGCCGCCCGGCGTGACGACGATCTCGCCCGGGGTCACGGCGTCGGATGCCGCGAGCTCGGGGAGCAGTGCGATGAGCGCCGCACGGCCCGGACCCACGGCCTCGAGCGCGCGCTCCGCGCCGACCTGCGCCACGAGCTGGCGGAGCGCGCCCTTCACGGGTGCGTAGGGCGCCGCGACGTCGCCGAGGTCGACGCACTGGCCGAGGATCAGGCGGACGTCGGGACCGAGGCCCGCGATGAACTCGGACATCAGGCGCGACTTGCCGATGCCGGCCTCGCCGCCGACGACGGCGGTCGCGGGCGTGCCCGCGCGCACGCCGTCGAGCAGGCTGTTGAGCCACTCGAGCTCGGCGTCGCGGGCGATCATCGTCGGGCTCGACGAAGAGCTGGTCACGTACATATCGTCCCACGCACCGACGACAACGGCGCCGGCCCCCTCGGGCCGGCGCCGTGCCGTGCCGCGGTCGCCCCCGGCGGTGCCGGCGGTCTCGGCGGTCGCCTGCGCTCCGCCGTGCGGGTTCGCGCTCACCGCGCGAACTGCGGCAGGTGGAAGCGGCGGTGCGGCGCCCGGACGCGGCGGCCGCGTCCGGCGGCGGGCGCCTCGGCCTCGCGCTCGGCGGCGGCCTGCGCGTGCGCGATCCGCTGCTCGGCGCCGAGCAGGTTCACCTCGTGCACCTGCTGGGCGACGAATCCTGCTGAGTAGTCCATGGTCTCCTCCTGGTCCGGATGATGGTCCGAGACTCCTCCCTGAGGTGGGAGCGGATCATCGGGAGATGTCCCTATTTCCGTGGTGCGGGGCCCTGAGGCGGTCCTCAGGGCCCCGCTCGGTCGGATGCGGATGTCCGGGTCGATCCGACCTCAGTGCGACAGGGTGGGCATGCGGTGGTAGCCGTCCTTGCGGAACTGGATCACCGACGCGATCACGGCCCCCGCCGTGACGAGCCCGAGCACGATCATCGCTGCGAACATCACGCACCTCCTTCCGTTCTGGTCCTCGTGGATTCCTTCTGGCTTCCCCCGCCCGGCACGTGGACCGGGCGATGACACGATGGTGCGCCCTGAGGTAGCGGGCGTTCATCGGGAGTTCGGCGTATCTCCGCCGACCGCCGGGCCCTGAGGCACCTCAGGCGGCCGGATCCGACGCCTCGTCGAGCGTGGCCCGAGGCGAGGAACGCGTCGCCAGCGCGAGCACCGATTCCGGCACGGGTGCTCCCTCAGGGGTCAGCCCTGAGGCGATCGGCGCCCCCCAGCGCCGTTCGAGCGGCACCACGCCCGCCCAGGTCGCGTGGTCCTCGCCGTCGTCCTCCTCCTCGGACGGGCCGCCAGAGCGCTGCTTCATGACCACGTCGTCGAGCGCGAGCCGCAGCACGCGCGTCGCGGCGACCTCCTTGCGGCGCATGCCGCGCACCTCGGCCGACCGCCCCGGCATGAGCCGTTCGGACAGCGCGAGCAGCGCGGCATCCGCCTCGGACTCGGGGACCGGCTCGAGCACGCCCTGCACGGTCGCGCTGCGGTAGTTCATCGAGCTGTCGAAGAGCGAGCGGGCGTAGACCAGGCCGTCGAGCGCGGTCACGGCGAAGGCGACGGGCGTGCGAGCGGATGCCGCGCGCAGCGCGAATCCTCCCCCGGTCGAGCCGTGCAGCACCAGGTGCTCGCCGACGCGGGCGTAGCCCATCGGGACGACGACCGGCACACCGCCGGAGACGACCGCGAGGTGCCCGACGAGCTCGGCGTCGAGGAGCTCGTGGAGCGCGAAGCGGTCGACGGTCTCGCGGTCGGGGAGGCGGCGGATGCGACGGGCCGGGGCTGGCGCGGTTCCGACGGTCGGGCTCGGCGTGGTGGTGGTCATGCGACCAGTGTGCGCGCGCCGCTGGTATGGTGAGCAGACCAGTTCTCGTACAAACGAGCAGTCCAGTGAGGATTCGATGGACGGACCGCTGCTCACCATCGACCGCGACGACGAACGCCCGCTCGGCGTGCAGCTCGTCGAGGGCCTGCGCCGGGGCATCCTCGCGGGCGCGCTGCAGACGGGCGATCCGCTGCCCTCGACGCGTGCGCTCGCGGCGGAGCTCGGCGTCGCCCGCAGCTCGGTCGTCGCCGCCTACGACCAGCTCGCCGGCGAGGGGTACCTCGAGGTGCGCCAGGGCGCGCCCACGCGCGTCGCGCCGCTGGCCATGCCACCGGCGCCCGCCGGTTCTGCGGCGCCCGAGGCGGCTCCGGCGCCCGCCGCACACGCGACTGCCGCGTCCGCCCGAGCCGCCGCGCCGCGCGGTGCTCCGGCCGGCTCGGCACCCGGGGCCGAGACGGCGACACGCGTCCGGACGCTCGATGCGGGTGCTGCGCCGAGCGGAGCCGCGCCGACCGTCCCGACCGGGCGGACCGCGATCGTGGACCTGCGGCCCGGACGACCGTCGACCGCGCGGCTCGACGAGCGCGCGTGGCGCGCGGCGTGGCGGGTCGCCGCCCGGGACGCCGTGCCCGACGACACGCCCCCCGCCTTCGGTGCGCCCCGCCTTCGCGCCGAGATCGCCGAGCACCTGCGGCACGCCCGCGGCGTGGCCTGCTCGCCCGACGACGTCGTCGTCACCGCGGGCACGAGCGACGCGGTGGCGCTGCTCGCGTCCGCGCTGCGCAGCCTCGTGGACGGGACGCCTCGCGTCGCCGTCGAGCACCCCGGCTACCCCTCCGCGCGCCGCGTCCTCGCGCGCCGCGGCGCGCTGGAGACGGTTCCCGTGCCCGTGGACCGCGACGGCATCGACGTGGCGGCGCTCCGCGGCATCCGCCCCACGCCGAACGCCGTGCTCGTGACGCCCAGCCACCAGTACCCGCTCGGGGGTCGTCTCCCGGTCGCCTCGCGGCTCGCGCTGCTCGAGTGGGCCGAGGCATCCGACGCGCTCGTGCTCGAGGACGACTACGACAGCGAGTTCCGTCACGTCGGGGCGCCGCTGCCGGCCCTCGCCTCGCTCGACCGGTCGGGGCACGCGGTGCTCATCGGCAGCTTCTCGAAGGTGCTGACGCCATGGCTGCGGCTCGGCTACCTCGTGCTGCCCGCGAACCCGTCGCTGCGCGAGGCCGTCGCCGCCGTCCGCGACGACGAGACCTGCCCGGTGCCGGGCATCGCGCAGGCGGCCATGACCGAGTTGCTCGCGACCGGCGCCGTGCGACGGCACATCGCGGCGGCCCGTCGCGACTACGCGCATCGTCGGAAGCTCGTCATCGAGGCGCTCGACGGCCTCGACGGCGCGCCGCTCTCCGGACTCGACGGCGGGTTGCACGCCGTCGTCGGGCTGCCGACGGCCGAGGTCGCGACGCGGATCGTCACCCGGCTCGCCGATGACGGGGTCCTCGTGGCGCCACTGTCGGAGTACTCGGCGATCCCCGGCGAGGGTCCCGCCGGCATCGTGCTCGGCTATGCGTCGCCGCCCGACTCGCAGCTCGCGGGCGCGCTCGCGCGCGTGCGCGCCGCCGTCGAGGGTGCTCACTGATCCGACCGTCAGCCCGTCTCGCCCGAACCGGTCCCGCGACGACGGCATGGCACCCCCACCGCCCATGTGCAGCGTCGCGCACATGAGGGATCCGCACGCACCGCCCCTGACCGACCCGCCGGCCCTCGACCCGCCCGCACTTCCCACGTCGCGCCGCCGGCGCTAGCCTGACCCCGTCCGCGGTCCCGAACACCGCGGCGAACTTGGGGGCGGCATGCGTCATCGACGACCCGCGCGGCCCGCGACCCTGCTCGCGGCCGGGCTCTTCTCGCTCTGCGGCGTGCTCATGCTGCTCGCCGGGTGCGCGCCGCCCGAGACGGTCGAGGCGGCCCCGGCCACCGTGACGGCCACGGTCACGACCACGGCGACGGCCACCGTGACGGTCACCGCCGCGCCGCCGACGGCCGAGCCCGGCGCTGCGCCCGCGCCGGATCCACAGCCGAACGCCCCCGCGCCCGTCTACGAGTGGGGCCCGGCCATCGACGCCGGACCGATCCCGGGAGCGACCGGGACACCCGAACTCGACGCGAACGGTGAGCCGGAACGCTACGTGATCGTCGCAGGCGACAGCTTCTTCGACGTCGCGCAACGCTTCAACTTGCCGCAGCAGCAGCTCCTGCGGATGAACCCGCAGGTGCACGACTTCGGCGAGACGGTCTACATCGGCGACGTCATCAACCTCGACTGGGAGAAGGTCGGCGTCGACTGATCGCAGGGCGGCGGCCACGAGGCATCCGCTCGCCCGATCGAGACCGGCGGATGCCGCGGCGCCGCCGGTCGGCGTAGCGTTGACCCCGTGCTGACTCCGCCCGTGACCGAGAAGCGACCGACCGAACGCACCCACCACGGCGACGTGGTGATCGACCACTACGAGTGGTTGCGCGACAAGGACGACCCGGCGGTCATCGCCCACCTCGAGGAGGAGAACGCCTACACCAAGGCGAAGACCCGGCACCTCTCGCTCCTCCAGGAGCAGGTCTTCGAGGAGATCAAGAACCGCACCAAGGAGACCGACCTCAGCGTCCCGACGCGCGAGGGCGACTGGTGGTACTACTCGCGCACGGTCGAGGGGCTGCAGTACGGCATCCACTGCCGCGTCGCCGCGCGCGCGGCCGACGACTGGGAACCGCCGGCCATCCCCGAGGACGGCTCGCCGCTGCCCGGCGAGCAGGTGCTCCTCGACGACAACGTCGAGGCCGAGGGCCACGAGTTCTTCTCGCTCGGCAGCTTCGACGTGACCGGCGACGGCACGATGCTGCTGTTCGGCGTCGACGTGGAAGGCGACGAGCGGTACACGATCCGCCTGCGCGACCTCTCCGGTTCGGGGCGCGAGTTCGACGACGAGATCCCCGGCACGGCCGCGGGCGCGCTCTTCGACCCGAGCGGGCGGTACGTCTTCTACACGACCGTCGACGACGCCTGGCGACCCGACACCGTCTGGCGGCACGAGGTCGGCACGCCCGCCTCGGCCGACGTGACGGTCTTCCACGAGCCCGACGAGCGCTTCTGGCTCGGCGTCGGCCTCACGCGCAGCCGCCGCTACCTCGTGCTCGAGGCCGGCTCGCACGTGACGAGCGAGTCGTGGCTGCTCGACGCGGCCGACCCGACGGGCGAGTTCCGGGTCGTGTGGCCGCGCCGCGACGGCGTCGAGTACGACGTCGAGCACGTCGTCGCGGGCGGGAAGGACCGCCTGCTCGTCATCCACAACGAGGGCGACGCGGTGAACTTCGAGCTCGTGAGCGTCGCGGCCGACGACCCGCAGGGCGACCGGCGGATGCTGCTCCCCCACGACCCGCGCATGCGCATCGAGGCCGCCCACGGCTTCCGCGACTTCGTCGCGCTCGAGTACCGCCGCGACGGGCTGCCGCGCGTGGCGATCGCGAAGGTGCCGGCCGACGGGCTGCCCGCCGATGCGACGCCCGACGACACGCTGCACGAGCTCGCCTTCGACGAGGAGCTCTTCTCCGCGGGCGTCGGCGCGAACCCCGACTGGGCGCAGCCGTCGCTGCGGATCGGCTTCGGGAGCTTCGTCACGCCGTCGATGGTGATCGACGTCGACGTGGCATCCGGCGACCGCACGGTTCGCAAGCAGCAGCCGGTGCTCGGCGACTACCACCCCGAGCGGTACGCGCAGAGGCGCGAGTGGGCGACGGCGCCGGATGGCACGCAGGTGCCGATCTCGCTCGTCTACCGGCACGACCTCGTCACGCTCGGCGAGCCTGCGCCGACGCTGCTCTACGGCTACGGCTCGTACGAGCACGCCATCGACCCGGGCTTCGGGATCCCGCGGCTCTCGCTCCTCGATCGCGGCATGGTGTTCGCCATCGCCCACGTGCGCGGCGGCGGCGAGATGGGCCGGCTCTGGTACGAGCACGGCAAGAAGCTGCACAAGAAGCACACGTTCACCGACTTCATCGCCGCGGCCGAGCACCTCGTCGACCGCGACGTGACGACGCCCGACCACCTCGTCGCGCAGGGCGGCTCGGCCGGCGGGCTGCTCATGGGCGCCGTCGCGAACCTGGCGCCGCGCCTGTTCGCCGGCATCGTGGCCGAGGTGCCGTTCGTCGACCCGCTGACCTCGATCCTCGACCCGTCGCTGCCGCTCACGGTCATCGAGTGGGACGAGTGGGGCAACCCGCTCGACGACCCCGAGGTGTACGCCTACATGAAGTCGTACGCGCCGGTCGAGAACGTGCACGCGGTCGGCTACCCGCGGATCCTCGCGATCACCTCGCTGAACGACACGCGCGTGCTCTACGTCGAGCCCGCGAAGTGGGTGGCCAGGCTCCGCGAGGTCGGCGCCGACCCGCTGCTGAAGATCGAGATGGCGGCCGGGCACGGCGGCGTCTCTGGCCGGTACGCGGCCTGGCGCGAGCGCGCGTTCGCGAACGCGTGGATCATCGACGCGGCGGGGGCGCACCCGAGCGGCGAGTAGCCGCGGCATCCGCTCGCACCAGAGGACGTCGGCAGGATGTCGACGTCGCGGCGCTCGAACTGGGGTCGCGGATGTCGGCGGACGGGAACAGACTGTGCGCCATGTCGTTCGTCACCGAACTGAGTGAGCGGATGCCGCAGCGCGTGCACGCGCCCGGCACCCCCGAGTACGAGGCCGGCGCCCACGTCTTCCACGGCCAGGGCACGCCCGATGCGGTCGTGCGCCCGACCTCCGCCGCCGAGGTCGCCGAAGCCGTGCGCTCCGCCGTCGCCGCGGGCGTCCCCATCACCGTCGTCGCGGGCGGGCACGGATCCGATCCCGCCACGGGCGGTCTCGTGATCGACCTGTCGGGCCTCGCGGCGATCGAGCTCGCCGACGGCGGGCTGGTGCACATCGGCCCCGGCGCCCAGTGGGGCGACGTCGCGGCGACCCTCGCCCCGCACGGCCTCGGCGTCACCTCGGGCGACACGCGCGACGTCGGCGTCGGCGGGCTCGCCCTCGGCGGCGGGATCGGCTGGCTGGTGCGCATGCACGGGCTGACCGTCGACATCCTCCGCGAGGTCGAGTTCGTCACCGCGTCGGGCGACGTGCTCACGCTCGATGCCGAGCACCACCCCGACCTGTTCTGGGCGGTGCGTGGCGGCGGCGGCAACTTCGGCATCGCGACGCGGTTCACGTTCCAGGCGTCGCCGGTCGACGGACTCGTCGGCGGGCACGTCATGTTCGACCAGTCCGACCAGCGCGCGGTGCTCGGGGCGTGGCGCGACGTCATGCGCCACGGTCCCGACGAGCTGAACTCGACGCTCCTCGTGATGCCGCAGCTCATGCCCGAGATGCCCGCGGGGCCGCAGCTCCTGGTCGCCCTGCAGGGTTCCGAGGAGGAGCTCCGTCGGCTCCTCGAGCCCCTGCTGTCACTGCCCTCGGTCACGGACGTCGCGCTCGGGCCCGTCGAGTACCCCGACCTGCTCGAAGACGGCCCGCCCGACAAGCCCCCGTTCGAGATGGTCGGCGGCAACGGCTTCGTGCCCGACCTCTCCGACGCTGCGCTCGACGCGTTCATGGCCACGCTCGACCATGCCCTGCCGACGATGCTGCTGCTGCGCGGGCTCGGCGGTGCGTTCTCGAGGGTGGCGACGGATGCCACGGCCGTCGCCCAGCGCGACGGCGAGGTGCTCTTCGCGGTGAACCGGCTCGTCCCGGACGGCGCCGGCCCCGAGGCGTTCGCGTCCGCCCACGACGGCGTCGAGGCGGCGATGGCGTTCACGAACGGCCGCTACTCGAACTTCACGCCGGAGTTCGGCGACGACATCGTGACCGAGATCTACCCGGCGACCACGCTCGAACGGCTGCGCGCGATCAAGCGCGAGGTCGACCCCGACGACGTGTTCCGGCCCAGCCACCACATCACGCCGTAGGCGAAGGGGGCGGGCGCGCGGCCTCCGTTCCGATCCGCCAGAGATGATGCGCAGGCGTGCTGCGCATGATGGCGCGGCCCTATGTCAGCGCGGCGGCGTGCGGGTGCACGTGCCGAGCACGCAGGCGCTTGTCCGCGGCATCCACCGCGATGAGGATCGGCATCGAGGCGAGCGCGACCGCCCAGCCGGCGAGCGGCGGGTTCGCCTGGCCGAGGATCTCGGCCACGGTCGGTTGGAGCAGCACGACGAGCGAGAACGCGAGCTCGACGAGCACGCCGACGACGAGCAGGCGGTTGGTGAACCATCCGAGCGCCCCGGGCCATTTCGTCGACGAGCGGCAGGCGAAGGCGTTCGCGGTCTGCGCGAAGACGACGGTCATGAACGCGGCACCCGACGCCGCCATGAGGTCCGCCCCGGTGGGGAACGCCTCGCCGGGACGCCAGCCGAGCGCGACGAGCGAGACCACGAACGCGGTCATGGTGAGCACCGCCTCGAGCGGGCCGAGCACGCCGAACGCGCGACGCAGCACGGTGCCGTTCATGAGCCGCCCGCCCACGGGCGGGCCCTCGAGCAGGTGCTTCGCGGGCTTCTCGGCACCCAGCGCGACGGCCGAGAGGGTGTCGGTGCCGAGGTCGAGCGCGATGATCTGGAGCACGCCCAGCGCGAGCGGGAACTGGCCGCCCGAGAGCGCCCACACGACGAACGGCGTGAGCTCGGCGACGTTGTCGGTCAGGTGGTACGTCAGGAACCGGCGGATGTTCACGTACGTCGCACGACCCTGCTCGATGCCCGCGACGATGCCGGCGAACGAGTCGTCGAGCAGCACCAGGTCGGCGGCCTCGCGCGCGACGTCCGTGCCGCCCCGGCCCATGGCGACGCCGATGTCGGCCTCGTGCAGCGCGGGTGCGTCGTTCACGCCGTCGCCGGTCATCGCGACGACGTGCCCGCGGGCGCGCAGGGCGCGGGCGATGCGCAGCTTGTCCTCGGGCGAGACGCGGGCGACCACCACGCCGTCGTGATCGAGCACGGCGCCGAGGTGCTGGTCGTCGGCGGGCAGGTGCTCGCCTGAGAGGACCGGAGCGTCGGGTGTGCGAAGGCCGACCTCGTCGGCGATCGCGCGCGCGGTGGCCGGGTGGTCGCCCGTGATCATGGCGACGCGCACGCCCGCCTGCCGGCACGCGTGCAGCGACTCGGCGATGCCCTCGCGCGGCGGGTCCTGCAGTGCGAGGAGGCCCAGCAGCCGCAGCCCCTGCTCGGCCTCGAGCTGCGTCGAGGGCGTCCGGCCCGCGCGCGATACGGCGGCCACGGCGATCACGCGCAGCCCGCGACCGGTGAGCTCATCGACGACGGATGCCGCGACGGCGAGCGCCGCGCCCGAACCCGCCGCACCGGCCGCGGGGCCGGCCGCCGCATCGTTCGGCGACGCACCCGCCGCACCGCCCGGCGTGCCGCCGGGCGTGCCGCCCGAGACATCCGTGCACCGCGGCAGGACGGTATCGGGCGCGCCCTTGACCAGGACCTCGTCGGCGAGCACCACCGCCATGCGCCGCAGCTGCGAGTCGAACGGGAAGCGCAGTTCGGGCGGAGTGGCGCGACGGTCGGCGTCGGTGTCGATGCCGAGCCGGCGGGCGAGCGCGTCGAAGGCGGCCTCCATCGGGTCGCCGTGCGGATGCCACGCGCCTCCGACCTCCTCGGCGTACCCCGTCGAGCAGCGCACCGCGCCGAGGGCGAGCTCGCGCATCGCCGGCTCCGCGTCGGGCGAGCTCCAGCTGAGGTCGGCGTCCGGCCCGTACCCGCCGCCGTCGACGCCGAGCTCACCGGCGGGCGTCCAGGCGCGCACGACCGTCATCTCGTTGCGCGTCAGCGTGCCCGTCTTGTCGGTGCAGATGAAGGTCGTCGACCCGAGCGTCTCGACCGCTTCGAGGTTCCTGACGAGGATGGAGCGCCGCGCCATCCGCTCGGAGCCCAGGGCGAGCGAGAGCGTGACGGTCGGCAGCAGCGCCTCGGGAACGAGGGCGACCGTGACGCCGATCGCGAAGATGAACGCGTCCTGCAGCGGGTTGCCGACGAGCGTCGAGATCAGGAGGAACAGCAGGCCGGCCCCGATCGCGATCGACGCGGTCAGGCGCACGACGCCGCGGAGGCCCCGCGTGAGCGGGGTGTCGGGCGCCTCGGTCGTCGTCATCCGGGCGATGCCCGCGAGCCGCGTGCGCGCGCCGGTCGCGGTCACGACGGCCTGGGCGTCGCCCTCGACGACGAAAGTGCCCGCGAAGAGCGTGCCGCCGGGCTCCACTCCCGCCGCGACGCTCTCGCCCGTCAGCATGGACGTGTCGACCAGCAGGCGGTTCGCCTGGACCACCTCGGCGTCGGCCGGCACGCGGTCGCCGCTCTCGACGAGCAGCAGGTCGCCCTCGACCACGTCGACCGCGTCGACCTGCCGCCGACGGCCGTCGCGGCGGACCGTGACGCGCGCGGGGAGCATCTCCTGGAGCCGGTCGGCGGCCCGGTCGGCGCGTGCCTGCTGCACGACCGCGAAGATCGCGTTCACCACGATCACCGCGATGATCGCGATCGCGAGCTCGGGCAGGCCCGCGAGGAAGGCCAGCACCGCGGCACCCCACAGGAGCAGCGCGAAGAAGTGGGTGAGCTCGCCGACGAGCCGGCGGACGACAGACGGGCGCTTCGCTCCGGGCAGCGCGTTCGCACCGTCGCGGGCGCGTCGGGCCGCGGCATCCGCGCTCGTCAGGCCGACGGATGCCTCGGCCCCGGTGACGCGCGGCTCGTCCATGCGCGGCAAGCGTAGGTCGCTCGGGCGAAGCGCCGCGGGACCGTGGTCCCGTTCGGTTCCGGGGGCGCCCTCACGGCGGTGCGGCGCGGGGACGCGGTCGGCCCGTCGGGCCGTCAGGCCGTCGGCGGGTCCTCGTGCAGGTCGACGTCGGCGGGCACGAGGGCCCACCCGGTGAAGCGCACCGCGAGGCCCGCTCGCGTCGGCGCGCAGACCATCGGGCCGGCGGTCGCGGCATCCGCATCGAAGGGCGCGACCCGGATCGTGCGCCACGGCCCGTCGCCTGCACGTGCGCGAAGCGTGACCGCATCGCCGTCGACGCCGGAGCGGCTCGCCCGGATCGTGACCACCTCGCCCGCCCACTCGGGGACCGGCGCGAGCGACCAGTCCGACACGCGGTTCGTCACGACGGCGCCGATATGCAGGACGTCGTCACTGACCTCGACGCCGGCCTTCACCCAGAGCTCGTCGTCGCCGTGCAGCATGAGCCCGGCCTGGTCGTAGAGCCCGGTGAGCGTCGACGTGTCGACGGCGACCTCGACCGCGGCATCCGCGGGCCACGGAGCGAGCAGCGCGTGGCCGTCGTCATGGATGAAGCCGTACTGCGTGGTCCGCCAGAAGTCGCTGCCCTCTGCGGCTTCGACGACGAGCCCGTCGCCGTCCGCGGTGACGGCGACGGGCTCGCGGGTCCAGATCCCCGAGTCCCAGGGGGCGGCGGGAGCGGTGGAGGTCTCGCCCGGGGCGGTGTCGTCGTCGGTCATGCGGCCAACGCTAGACCTCGTGGCGGCTCAGCGCGCCGCTGCGGCCAGCAGGCGGTCGAACGCGCGGTCGCTCAGCACGCGACGGGCAGCGATGAGCGGCTTGGCGAGGCGCCCGACCGCGTAGCGAGTGCGCGGACGACGCGCCGAAACCGCCCTGGCGACTGCGTCGGCGATCACCGTCGGCGACGAGCCGCCGCCGGCGTAGGTCCGCTCGGTCGAGTCGACCACGGTGCGCGCGAGCGCCGCGTAGGCACCGCTCCCGCTCCGCTCGAGGATCGGCTCGGCCATGACGCCGGCCCACTCGGTGTCGATCATGCCCGGGCGGACGATCACGACGTCGATCCCGAACGGCGCGACCTCGAACCGGAGCGCGTCGGACCACGCCTCGAGCGCGTGCTTGGTCGCGTGGTAGTACGCGCCGAGGGGGGTGTAGATCGCGCCGCCCATCGACGAGATGTTCACGATCCGCCCTGCCTTCTGCGCCCGCATGTGCGGGAGCACGAGCTGGGTGAGGCGCGCGACGCCGAAGAAGTTGACGTCGAACTGGTAGCGCGCGTCGACCATCGACGTGTCCTCGACGGCGCCGTAGAGCCCGAAGCCGGCGTTATTGACGAGCACGTCGATGCGGCCGGTCTCGGCGATGATCCGGTCCACCGCGGCGACGACCTGCTCGTCGACCGTGACGTCCATCGCGATCACGCGGATGCCTCGCTCCTCGAGGTCGCGCATGCGCTCGACGCGGCGCGCGGCGCCGTACACCGTGTAGCCGTCGGCGGCGAGCCGCAGCGCGATCTCGCGGCCCATGCCCGACGAGGCGCCGGTGACGAGAGCGGTCTTGCCCATGATTGATCCTCCATGTAAGTAACTGGTTGCTTACTTCGTACCTTAGGCAGGTGTCGGCTAGTATGTCAACAACTACTTACTTACTTCTCAGGCAGACCGATCGCCGACGACCGCCGCGCACCGGATCGGCATCCGCGAAGGAGGACCCGTGGCCAGAGATGCCGCACAGACCCGTCGCCGCATCCTCGACGCCGCACTGCTCGAGTTCGCCGAGGGCGGCTTCGCCGGCGCGCGGATCGCGGGCATCGCTGATGCCGCCTCGGCGAACCAGCGCATGATCTACGCCTACTTCGACAGCAAGGAGGGGTTGTACGACGCGGTCGCCGACGAGGTCATCGAACGCGCGCACGCCGAGGTGCCCTTCACGCCCGAGGACCTCCCCGGATACGCCGTCGCCCTCTTCGACTACGCGATGGCCCACCCCGAGGTCGTCCGCTTCCAGGCCCGTCGCACCCTCGAGGCGCACGAGGCCACCGCGCGCGAGCTGGAGCTCTACGGCGAGAAGCTCGACGCGATCCGCGCTGCCCAGGCGTCCGGCCGACTCGCCGTCGAGGCCTCGCCGGCGGAGCTCCTGGTCCGCGTGACCGGCGCGGTCGCGGCCTGGATCCAGGCGCCCACCGGCCTCCGTCCTTCGCTCGCCGGCATCGACCTGCGCGGGCGCGTCCACTCCGACGTCGAGGCCATCGTCGCCCGCGCGGCGGTCACGCCGGGCCCACGGGCGTAGCCTCGCGGATCGCGGCGAGCCGCCGCTCCCGCATCGCGAGCCACAGCGGGAACGTGAACGCGAACGCCGTCAGCGCCGACCCCACGATGTACGCCCACGCGAAGCGCATGCCGATCCGGCGCGACTCCGCCACGATCAGGATGCTGCCCGCCACCGCGACCACGAGCAGGTCGGTCGTGATCGACGACACCGCCGGGCCGCTCGAGACGAGGTCGCCGATGAAGTCGTTCCGCTCGGCGATCGCGATCGCGTTGTACGTCCAGGTCCCGACGAGGCCGGCGACGGCGACCACGAGGTAGACGGCGGCGAGCGGGGTCCAGTGACGCGTCATGCGCCCAGTGTGCCGCTCCGGCAGGGCAGGCAACGGATGCCGCGTCAGCGCGTCAGTACTCCGGGATCGACTCCACGGCCCGCTGCGCCTCGAGCCGCGCGAGGTCGCGCATGAGGTCGTCGCCCACGACCGACATCCGCTCGGCTCGGTGCTCGGCGTAGTCGGGCTCCTCGTCGTAGCGCGGCCACCGGCGGTCGAGTTCGTGCTCGATCGCGGTGCCGAGCTCCTGCCAGGCGTCGTCGCGGGCGCGCTCGACGAAATGCGCGACGTACGCGTCATCCGACCGCTTGGTCCAGAGCTCCTTCGCGACCGAGGCGTAGACCTTCTCGCGACGGCGCAGGTTCAGCAGGTCGCCGGGATGGTAGTCGTGCTGGTGCTGCGAGCGGCCCACGCGCTTGCCCGCGGCGGTGCGCTCGTCGGCGACGTGCTCGGCGGCCTCGTCGGCCTCCTGGACGAGTTCGTAGAGCACGGCCCGCGCCTCCGACGCGGCGTGCTCGTCGGAGAACGGCTCGTCGGTGCGCAGGGCGTGCACGATGAGCCGGTTCTTCAGCGCCATCCGCCCGGCCGACTCGGCCATGAGCATGCCCTCCTCGAGCATCTCCTCGAAGGAGGCCGTGCGCGCCTCGGGCAGCCGCGAACGGTCGAACGGCGCCATCTTGACCCGGCGACGCCCACGCCGCCAGGGCCACGGGAATCCCCCCATCCGCACCTCCTCGCGTCGCCCCTTCGAGGGTACCGAGATCGAGGTGAACGGATGCCGCGAGCTCGCGCCCGGCGGCGGCGCCTCAGCCCTTGACCGCGCCCCCGAGCCCCGCCCCGCGGAGGAACAGCCGCTGGAACAGCAGGAACAGGACCACGGGGATCAGCGTCGAGATCGCGAGCGCCGCGAGGAACACGTCGAGCTCGGTCTGCGACTGCACCGCGGGCAAGCGCACCGACAGCGGCTGCCCGGCCGGGTCGGGCAGCACGAGCAGCGGCCAGAGGAAGTCCTTCCAGGCGGCGATCACCGCGAAGACCGACACCACGCCGAGGATGGGCTTCGACATGGGCAGCACGATCGACCAGAACACCCGGAAGGGGCCCGCGCCATCCGTCTTCGCCGCCTCGAACACCTCGCGCGGCAGGGCGTCGAAGAAGCGCTTGACGAGCAGGATGTTGAACGCGTTCGCCGCAGCGGGCAGCCACACCGCCCAGTAGGTGTTGAGGAGCGACGTGCCGATCACGGGCGGGTCGAGGATCGTCAGGTACAGCGGCACGAGCAGCACGACCGCGGGGATGAACAGGGTCGCGAGCACGAGCGCGTTGAGGATCGGCGCGTACTTCGGCCGCAGCACCGAGAGCGCGTAGCCCGCGGTCGTCGCGATGAGCAGCTGGAAGAACCAGGCGCCTGCGGCGACCCAGATCGTGTTGAGGAAGTACTGGTCGATGTGGATGTCGTTCCACGCGGTCTCGAGGTTCGCCCAGTCGATGCCGTTCGGCCAGAGCGCGAACGGCTGCGAGAGCGTGTCCTGCGTGGGCGTCACCGCGGCTTTGGCCAGCCACAGCAGCGGTCCGAGCCCGGCGACGACGAGGCCGACGAGGAGGAACCCGTGCACCAGCGTCATCGATGCGCGCACGCTTCCGCGGCGGCGGTCGGCGGTCGAGAGCACGCCGCGGTCGGCGAGTTCGTCGGTCAATTCGTGCTCCAACGTTCGGTGAGCTTGAAGTACGCCCAGCTGAGGAGGGCCAGGAAGATCGCGAGCATGAGGCTGAGGGCCGTCGCCTCGCCGTAGGCGCCGCCGAGGCTGTTCTGGAAGGCGTACCGGTAGATGAGCAGCAGGATCGTGAGCGTCGCGTTGTTGGGCCCACCCCCCGTGAAGAGGAACGGCTCGAGGAACACCTGGCTCGTCGCGATGACCTGCAGGATCAGCATGATGAAGAGCACGCCGCGCAGCTGCGGCAGCGTGACGTGCCAGATCTTGCGCCAGATGCCGGCGCCGTCGACCTCGGCCGCGTCGTAGAGCTCGGGCGGCACCGCGATCAGCGCGGCGAGGTAGATGATGATCGCGCCGCCGGCGGCGGCCCAGGTCGCCTCGAGCACGAGCGATGGCATCACGGTCGCCGACGACTGCAGCCACGGCTGCGGCGGGATGCCGACCCAGCCGAGGATCGTGTTGAACACGCCGTCGGGGCTGGCGTTGTAGAACACCTTCCACAGCAGCACCGCGACGACCGGCGGGATCACGACAGGCAGGTACGCGAGTGCACTGTAGAGGCCCTTGCCGCGTCCAACCTCGCTCATCATCACTGCAAGGAGCAGCGGGAGCGGGAACCCGAAGAGCAGGGCGAGCAGCGCGAAGTACAGGGTATTCAGGACGGCCGTGCCGAGGTTCGGGTCGGAGAGCACGCGCACGAAGTTGTCGATGCCGACGAACACCGGCGGCGAGACGAGGTTCGTCTTCTGGAAGCTCATCACGACCGCCTGCACGATCGGCCCCCAGCTGAAGACCGCGAAGACGACGAGCATCGGGGCGACGAACGCGAGGTTCGACAGGCCGCCGCCGCGGATCCAGGTCATCGGCGTGCGTCGCCGCTTCCGGTGCTCGGGCACCGGCCGCGGTGCCGGTGGCCGGTCCTCGGCCGCCTCGGCGACCTCCGGGTCGGTCGTCATGGTCATCGGTGCTCCTGGGTCGGTGGGGTTCGGCGGTCGAGTAGCGCGAAGCGCGTATCGAGACCATGGGGAGGTAGGTCTCGATACGCGGCTCCGCCGCTACTCGACCACCGGATGGTGCGGGGCTACTGGTCGAGCAGCGCCTGCGCGTCGACGTCGACCTGCTGCAGCAGCGCGTCGATGTCGGCGTTCTCATCGGTCAGGACGGCCTGCACGAGGTTGTCCATGAGGGCGTAGATCGGCTGGGTCTGTCCCTTGAACTCGCCGATCGGCGTCTGCTCGAAGATGCCCTCGGTAAAGCCCGCCATCTGATCGAGCGGCACGTTGACGTACGGCTCGATCCAGGTGAGCGACTCCTCGTAGGTCTCCTGGTCGAGGACCGGCAGCACGGGCGTGCCGACGGCCTGGCCCGCCTCGGAGAGCGCCTTCGCGTCGGCGACCGCGGCGTCCTCGTCGAGCAGCTTCTGCATGTAGTACCAGTCGATCCACTCGACGGCCGCGGCCTGGGTCTCGTCGTCGAGGTTCGGCGGCATCACGGCGATGTCGCCGCCGCCGAGCACGCCGCCGCCGTCCTCCGTGGGGATGACGGTCAGGCCGTAGTCGTCGGGCGCCATGCCGAAGTCGCGCACGAGCGCCGTGTAGACGTCGGAGCCCGAGGTGTACATGCCGAGGTTGCCGGCCGCGAACTCCTGGTTGATGGTGCCCCAGTCGAGGTCGAACGTCGCGCCCATCGAGTCGTCCTCCCAGCGGAGGCCGTGGAGGTACTGCAGCGTCGCCTTGGTGGCGTCGTTGTCGATCGTCGACGTGTAGGTGCCGTCGTCGTTCGCCGTCTGCAGCGATGCACCGCGCGAGTCGGCCTGCACCGAGAGCTGCCAGCCGCCGGTGTTGCCGGTCGCCATCGTCGCGTACCCGGCCTTGCCGGTCGCCTCCGAGATCTGCTTCGCCGCCGCGCGGACCTCGTCCCACGTGGTGGGCGGACTGTCGGGGTCGAGGCCGGCCTCCTCGAACAGCGCGCGGTTGTAGTGCAGGCCGTTGGCGTACGCCTGGCGCGGGAAGCCGAAGACCCGCCCGTCGGCGTCGGTGACCTCCTCGAGGATGATCGGGTTGAACTTGTCGGCGTAGCCGAGCTCCTCGATCTCGTCGGTGACGTCGGCCAGCTGGCCGTTCTCGAGCAGCGTCTTCGAGTCGGTGAACGGCACGGTGAACACGTCGGGCAGGCTGCCGCCTGCCAGCTGCGCCGCGAAGGTCGGCGCGGTCCACTCGTACTCGACGCCGACGATGTCGATGTCGGGGTTCGCCTCCTCGAACTGCGCCTCCTGCTCGGCGAACGCGTCGTAGGCCGCCTGGTCGGCGCCCGGCGGGAAGGTGGCGACGCGGAGCTCGAGCTTGCCGTCCTCCGAGCCGCTGCCGGACGTGCAGCCGGCCAGGGCGCCCGCGACCGCCAGCGCGGTGATGCCCGCGATCGCGATCCTGCGTGATGACTTCATTGTCGTGGTCCTTTCGGTGCTGTGTTCAGGTGGTGGTGCGGAGGTGGGTGCGTCCCGCGGCGAGCCGCGGACTCTCCGTCCCGGTCCGCACGCGGAGCCAGGCCGTCGAGTCGGGTGCGAGCAGGCCGTCCGCGAGCGGGGCGCTCGCGAGCAGGATCCGCTCGTGATCGGGGAGCTCGACCGGCGTGCGGCCGAGGTTGGTGACCGAGACGAGGTCGTCGCCCCGGGAGAAGGCGAGCACGTCGGGCCCGAGGTCGAGCCAGGCCATGGGACCGTCGCCGAACCCCGCCTCGCGGCGGCGGATGCGCAGCGCGTCGCGGTAGAGCCGGAGCATCGAGCCGGCGTCGGCCTCCTGCGCCTGCACGCTGAGCGCCGCCCACTCGGCCGGCTGTGGCAGCCACGGTGCGGCGCTCGCGCCGTCGGGGCTGAATCCGAAGGGCGATGCGGTGCCGCGCCAGGGCAGCGGCACGCGGCATCCGTCACGCCCCGGGTCGACCCCGCCGGAGCGGAAGTGCATCGGGTCCTCGAGCACCTCGCGGGGCAGGTCGACCTCGGGCAGGCCGAGCTCGTCGCCCTGGTAGAGGTAGAGCGAGCCGGGCAGGGCGGCGGTGAGGAGCGCCGCGGCGCGGGCGCGCCGGGTGCCGAGTTCGACGTCGGTCGGCGTGCCGAAGCGCTTGCGCGCGAACGCGAACCCCGAGTCCTCGCGGCCGTAGCGCGTGACCGGACGGGTCACGTCGTGGTTCGAGAGCACCCAGGTGCTCGGGGCGCCGACGGGCGCGTGCGCGTCGAGCATGAGGTCGATCGAGGCGCGGAGCTCCGCGGCGTCCCACGGGCGTGCCATGAAGTCGAAGTTGAACGCCGTGTGCATCTCGTCGGGACGGAGGTAGGCCGCGAAGCGGGCGGCATCCGGCACCCACACCTCGCCGACGAGCACGCGCGTGCCCTCGTACGAGTCGGCGATGCGCCGCCACGCGCGGTAGACGTCGTGCACCTCGTCGCGGTCCTCGGTCGGGTGGCCGCCGGGCTCGACGAGCTCGGGCACCTCGGGCAGGTTCGGGTCCTTGATGAGCAGGCCGGCCGAGTCGATGCGCACGCCCGCGACGCCGCGGTCGAACCAGAACCGCAGGATGTCCTCGTGCTCGGCGCGCACGTCCGGGTGGTTCCAGTTGAGGTCGGGCTGCTCGGGCGCGAACAGGTGCAGGTACCACTCCCCCGGCGTGCCGTCGGGGTTCGCGGTGCGCGTCCACGTGCCGCCCTGGAAGTTCGAGACCCAGTCGGTCGGCGGCTCGTCGCCGTTCGGGCCCTTGCCGGGGTGGAACCAGAAGCGCTCGCGCTCGGGGCTGCCCGAGCCGGCGGCGAGCGCCGCGCGGAACCACTCGTGCTCGTGCGAGACGTGGTTCGGGACGATGTCGATGATGGTGCGGATGCCGCGCTCGAGCGCCGCACCGATGAGTTCCTCCGCGTCGGCGAGCGTGCCGAACGCGGGGTGGATGTCGCGGTAGTCGGCGACGTCGTAGCCGCCGTCGGCGAGCGGGCTCGGGTACCAGGGGTTGAACCAGAGCGCGTCCACGCCGAGCTCCTGCAGGTGGTCGAGGTGCGCGAGCACCCCCCGGAGGTCGCCCGTGCCGTCGCCGTCGGAGTCCGCGAAGCTGCGCACGTAGACCTGGTAGATCACCGCGCTCCGCCACCAGAGCGGGTCAGCCGTGAGCGCCGCGGGGATCGTCGCAGGCGCGGCCTGCGGTGCGTTCGCCGACGCGTTCGCCGGTGCGTCGGCGGCCTCGGTGAGGGGCGTGGTCACGGCGGTCGTGCTCCTGTCGTCGGCGGGCGGCGCGCCGAGTCGGGGGGACCACGGCGTCGATGCCCGTCAACGTAATGAGAGCAACAGGATGATGCAACTTTTCAACATCTGAACAAAAGTTTGCGACGACTTGCGAGCGATTGCGACATTCGCTTGCGGGACGGCGGCAGCGGGCACGGGGCGGCACGGAGGTCGCGGCAGGGACGGATCGGCGGGGTTCGGCCGTCCGCCGGCGGGGTTGGGCGCCTCAGCGCCGGGCCGGCGCCGTCGAGGCGCGCACCACGAGCTCGGGCGCGAAGAAGACCTCGTCGCCGCTCGCACCGTCGCTCGTCATCTGCCGCATGAGCAGCTCGATGATCATCTTGCCCATCGACTCGATCGGCTGGCGCACGGTCGTCAGCGGCGGCTCGGTGCAGTTCATGAGCGCCGAGTCGTCGTAGCCGATGACCGACACGTCCTCGGGCACGCGCAGCCCGGCGCGGCGGACGGCGCGCACCGCACCGAGCGCCATCGGGTCGCTCGCGCACACGATGCCCGTGACGCCCGCGGCGAGGAGCTTCGCGGCGGCCGTCTGGCCCGACTCGAGCGAGTAGAGCGAGTGCACCACGAACTCGTCGGGCAAGTCGACCCTTTGCCGCTCGGCCATCGCGAGGGCCGCGGCGTGCTTGCGCTGCGAGGGCACGTGGTCGCGCGGTCCGAGGAGGATGCCGATGCGCTCGTGGCCGAGCTGCAGGAGGTGCCCGAACGCCTGCTCCATCGAGGCGACGTCGTCGCACGAGACGGTCGCGAACCCGAGGTCGTCGACGGGCGCGCTCACGAGCACGGTCGGAAGCTTTAGCTCACGCAGCCGCTCGTAATGATCGTGGTTCGCCTCGGCCTGGGTGTACGCGCCGCCCGTGAAGATCACGCCCGACACCTGCTGGTGCAGGAGCAGCTCGACATAGTCGGACTCGGAGACCCCGCCCGCCGTCTGGATGCAGAGCACCGGCGTGAAGCCGTTCTGGGCGAGGCCGCCGCCGATGACCTCGGCGAGCGCGGGGAAGATCGGGTTCTGCAGCTCGGGCATCATGAGCCCCACGAGCCGTGCACGTTCGCCGCGCAGCTTCGTCGGCCGCTCGTAGCCGAGCACGTCGAGCGCGGTGAGCACCGCGTCGCGCGTCGACGCCGAGACGCCGGGCTTGCCGTTCAGCACGCGACTGACCGTCGCCTCGCTCACGCCCACCTTGCGCGCGACGTCCGCCAGCCTCCTCGACACGGCCGCAATGCTACGTGAACGAGCGCAAGAACTCGACAGGATTGCGGGTCGACTATGCCTCAGGTTCGAATCCCGGCGTGCGACCGTCGCGGCCCACGTACTTGACGACGAGGCTGCAGTCGAGATCGCCGTATCCCTCGTCGATCAGCTGCGTGAACCGCTCCATCGCGAGCCTCCCGGCGGCGAGGTCGAGCCCGGCGGCCTCGCCGGCCTCGAGCGCGTACGACAGGTCCTTCTCGGCGAGGCGCGTCGTGAAGGTGGCCTCGAAGTTGCGGTTCGCGGGGCTGGTCGGCACGACCCCGGGCACCGGGTACCACGTGCGCAGCGGCCACGAGTCGCCCGACGACACCGTCGCGATGTCGTGGAAGATCGTCGGGTCGAGCCCGAGCGCCTCGGCGAGCCGAGCGCCCTCCGACGACGCCTGCAGCGTGATGAAGAGCATCAGGTTGTTCGCGAGCTTGGCCGCGATGCCCGCGGTCGGCCCGCCCACGACGAACACGTGCCCGGCCATCGGCCCGACGAGCCCGGCCGCCTCCCCCGTCGCGGACTCCTCGCCACCCAGCATGAACGTCAGCGACCCGGCGTGCGCGCCGGCGATGCCGCCCGAGACGGGCGCGTCGACGAAGCGGATGCCGCGTGCCTCCGCCGCGTCATGGCACGCGCGCGACGTGGCGACGTCCACGGTCGACGTGTCGAGCACGAGCGCATCGCGCCGCACGACGTCGAACAAGCCGACCCGGCCGCCCGCTCCCCCGATGAGCACGTCGCGCGAGTGCTCGGACCTCGGCAGCGAGGTGAACACGGCGTCGGCGTCGCGCGCCGCGGTCGCGGCATCCGTCACGACCCGCACGCCCGTGACGGCCGCACGCTCGGCCATGCCCGCGTCGACGTCGAAGCCCACGACCTCGTGCCCCGCCTCGACCAGGTGCGCGGCCATCGGCCCGCCCATGTGCCCGAGTCCGATCCACCCGATCACGGCCATCGCGTCCTCCTCGACGTCGCGCGCAGCCCCACCGCCGCACCCGCTCCCACGCTACGGTGCGGCGCGGCACCGCGCACGGGTCGCTCGTCCCGCGCCGACTCCCGTCGCCTCGACTCGTCGACACGGCACCGCCCACCGCCGGAGCGCCCGCTCGACTGGAACCGCGGCGCACCGTCAGTGCGGGGTCCACCCGTCGAATGCCGCGAACCGAACGAGCGTCCCTCCGCCGCAGCAGGGAGAAAAGTGTCCGCGCCCTCTTCGTCAGGCTGGCTGTGAGTCGGTTCTTGAGGAGGTTGTGGGTGTCGGTCGGTGTGGGGTTCACGGATGATGAGATTCGTGAGTTGGTGGCGGAGTATTACCGGCAGCGGCATGGGAGCAAGGGTGTGTGGCTTGCCGCGCGCGGGCTTACCCGGCGACGGATGGAGCGATGGTCTGCGGCGGTGTTCGAGGGTGATCTTGACCGGGGCTTGGTTCCACGTAAGGGTGCTCTCGTGACGGTTCCGCCGGGCAAGCGGGCCGCGTTCGAGCGGCAGCGGGCTGCGGAGCAGGCCGCGCATGAGGCCGAGATCGCGAGGCTTTCCGCTCGGATCCGCGAGTTGGAAGCGACCAACGACGCGCTGGGAAAAGCTATCGGGCTCTTGCACGAGAGGAACGGACAAGAGCCCGACGGCACCTCGATGACGGCCGATCGTCCCGATTCCTGACCACCGAGAACGAGCTCGTGGCGGCGTTGACCGTCGCGACCGGATCGCAACGGCAGACGCTCATGATGACCGGCCTGTCGCGATCCACGTGGCACTACCGTCATCATCCGCGTGCCCGGGTGCCGGACCCGGTCCCGCAGCGGGACCGGGCGTATCCGGCACGGATCGATGACGCGGACCGCGCCGTGATCAGCGAGCGGATCACCGCCGGCTGGCAGGCGGGCCACTCCGTGGATCATGCGTTCGCTCAGGCGTGGGATGACGGGGTGATGCTCGGCTCGCGCCGCTCGTGGTGGCGGATCGCGGCGGCGATCGAGGACCAGTCCGCCCGCCCGGTCGCGCCCACGAGACGAACGGCGAAGACGCCGCGGGAAGCGCCGGTGCTCGAGGCGACCGGGCCCGGGCAGGTGTGGTCCTGGGACATCACCGACCTGCGCACCCCGTGGCGCGGCGTCGCGTTCAAGGCGTACTCGATCATCGACATCTACTCCCGCAAACTCATGGGATGGCGGGTCGAGGACCGCGAGGCCGACGAGTTGGCGGTCGAGATGTTCCGGCACTCGATCGCCGCGCATGGCGCACCGAACGTGGTGCACGCCGATTCCGGGCCCGCGATGCGGTCGGACGCGCTGAAGACGTTCCTCGGCCCGCTGGGCATCACGCAGACGCACAACCGGCCACGGGTATCGAACGACAACCCGTTCTCAGAGTCCGAGTTCCGCACGATGAAATACCGGCCGAACTACCCCGGCACGTTCACCGATATCGAGCACGCCCGCGCGTACATGAGCTGGTACGTGCCCTGGTACAACCGGAACCACAAGCACTCCGGCATCGCACTGTTCTCACCCGACGAGGTCCACGACGGCAGCTGGTACTCCCGTTGGCAACACCGCGAGCGAACCCAGCAGGCGTACTACGAGAAGCATCCCGAACGATTCCGCAACCGTCCACGCACCCCAGCCCCCGCCAACATCGTCGGCATCAACCTGCCCCAACCAGAAGCCCGAAACCAGACCGAACGACTCCACGCAGCTTGACAACGCCCGGCGGGTCACCTTTCTCCCTCAATCGAGGAGAGACATGGTCTCCACGCATCGAGGAGTGAGCGGCTCATCCTGGCGAGGCGGTGACGACGCGCCGGTGGCACCGAGCGAACAGGTGGCGAAGGGGCGGGGGCACCGAGCGAGCAGGTGTCGAAGCGGCGGGGGCGATGTCCGCGGGAGTCGCGGGCACGCGGGCGTAGCGGGCACGCGGGCGGCAAGCCACGCAGGGGCGGCGGGCGGGGGCGGGGCGCGGGCGGCAAGCCACGCAGGGGCGGCGGGCGGGGGCGGGGCGCGGAACGGCGGGCAGGGCGGGGCGCGGAACGGCGCGCGGCGCGCCCTCAGGGGATCGTCTGCGCCGTCACCTCGAGGTCGGAGACGGGGCGCTCGCGCTGCGTCGCGAGCGCGACCGCAGCGGCGCCGCACACGATGAAGATCGCGATCGCCTCGATCGGCGTGAACGACTCGCCGAGCACGAGCACGCCGAAGACCGCCGCGATGACCGGGCCGAAGCTCGTGATGATCGCGTAGAGCCGCGGCGTGATGCGGCGGAGGATGTACGTGTCGAGGCTGTACGGCAACGCCGAGCTCAGCACGCCCACGCCGAGCAGCAGTCCCGCGATGCGCCAGTCGACGACGGATGCGTCGAACGTCCAGATCGCGACGGGCAGCAGCAGCGCGAGGCTCACCAGGCTCGCGACCGTCAGGCCCTCGAGCCCCGGCAGGCGAGTCGCCACGCGGCGCGTGAGCAGGATGTAGGCGGCCCAGCTCGCCGCGGCGGCGAGCGCGAGCAGCACGCCGAGCGGGTCGACGCCGTCTGCCGCCGAACCCGCCGCGGCCGCGGCATCCGCCCCGCCCTCGCCGATGCCCGGCGCGATCAGGAGGTAGACCCCTGCGCCGGCCGCGATCGCGCACGCCACGTCGAGCACGCGCCGCGAGGTGAACAGGGCGATCGAGAGCGGTCCGAGGAACTCGATGGTCGCCGCGATGCCGAGGCCGAGGCGGTCGATCGACATGTAGAACGTGACGTTCATGACGGCCAGCACGACGCCGAGCGCGATCGCCGGGCGCAGGCGGTGCCACGTGAGTTCCGCCCGCTTCGGGCGGTAGAACGGCAGCACCGCGGCGGCCATCACGAGTTGGCGCACCGCGACGACGACGAACGCGCCGACGACGGGGATGACGAGTCCGGCGAGCGACGAGCCGAAGTTGATCGACACCTCCGTGCCGAGCTGGGTCGCCGCCCCTGCGAACCGGCGGCGCCGGAGGGCGGCGTCGGCGTGGGCGGGAAGCGACCCCGGATCGGTCTCGTGCGGCACGGAACGACGATACGCGGTGCGCGACTCGCCCCCGAACCTGTCGCCGAGCCGCGGCGCGCTGCGGTTGGCTGGGATCAGGGGTGCACGATGACGAAGCCATTCGGAAGCCTGACCGACGACGAGGTGCAGCACGCGGGGCGAGTGGAGTTGCGCCGGGTCGTGGTGACCGACGACGTCGAGTCGTGGGACCTGCTGCTCTTCACGGCCGGCAGCATCGAACCGGTCGCGGTCGACGCGTTCAGCCTCGACGAGCTGAACCGCATCAACCCGCCGTCGTCGCGTGACTTGGCCGACGGCGTCGCGAAGGTGGTGCTCGGATGCCACGGCCTCCGCCGCACCGAACCCTGGACGATGTCGCGCGACGCGACCACCTGGTCGGCGCGCGTCGCACCCGTGCCGGTCGCCGCGTCCGAGGAGGCGCCGACCGGGGGCTGACGCCCGGGTCGCGACATGGGTCGCGGCGCGGGTCGGGCGGGCGCCGGCCTTCGGCGCCCGCCCGGGAGCTCACCCGTCGAGCTGCTCGACGAAGCTCGCGGGCACCGCACCCCGCCGTGCGCGGCGGCCTGCCACGACGCTCGCCTCGGCCGCCACGAACCCATCGGGGCGCACGAGGTAGAGCCGATCGGATCGCAGCCGCCCCGCCGCAGGCGGGAACATGTGATGCTCGAGACCCAGTGACTCGGCGACGCCCCGCACGAGTTCCGCGGGCGCCCCGTACCCGTGCACCTGCCACCGGAACGAGCGCAGCGCGTCGAGGTTCGACGGCTCGCCGCCGGCGTAGGGCAGCCGCTTGCCGACGACGTCGTCGCGCACCTGCGAGCGCGAGGGGCGGCTCGGCGACATCCGGTACCTGATGCGGATCTGCGAGATGAGGCCGAAGATCCGCGCGCCGCCGAGGATGCGGGGAAGCAGCGGCGCGAGCACCGGCCCGACCGTCGGGATCATCCGGCCGCGGATCGTGTGCGCGAGGCGCGACTCCGATGTCACGTTCGAGAAGAGCCGGTCCGTGGTCGCGACGAGCTTCAGCGCGACCGGGCGGCGCTCCGCCTCGTAGCGGTCGAGGCGTGCAGGGGGCATGCCGCCGACGAGGACGTCGCCGAGCGCGTTCGCGAGGTTGTGCGCGTCCTGGAGACCCGTGTTCATGCCCTGGCCGCCGACGGGCGAGTGGATGTGCGCCGCATCGCCGACGAGGAAGCAGCGCCCGTCGCGGAACCGCGCCGCCACGCGGTGGTGCAGTCGGTAGGTCGCGAACCAGGTCGACGCACGGTAGCCGACCGTGAACCCGCGGGCGAGGCGCGAGCGGAGGAGCTTCTCGGAGAGTTCGTCGGCGCCCTCGAGCTCGGTGTCGCGCACGACGCCCAGGACGCGATGGTGCCCCTCGCCGCCCATCGGGAACGTCAGCAGCAGGTCGTCGGGCGCGAAGCGCACGTTGACCCAGCCCTCGACGAGCCCGCTCGCGCCGACCGCGTCGGCCACGAAGAACGTGTGCTGGTTCGTCACGCCCTCGAACGGGATGCCGTGCAGCTCGCGGACGGCCGAGTGCGCGCCGTCGGCGCCGATGACGTGCCGCGCCTCGATGACGACGGTTCCGCCCGGATGCTCGAGGGTCGCCGAGACGAGAGAAGCCTGCGACCGCAACCCCACGAGCCGGTGTCGCCATCGGACCTCGTGCCCCGACTCGGCGAGCGCGTCGACGAGCAGCCGCTCGTTGCGGCTCTGCTCGAAGACCGTGAGATCGGGGAACGGCGTGAGCCCCTCCCCGAACCGGCGCAACGGGATCCGTCCGAGCTCGCGGTGCCGGAAGCAGAGGACGGCACCCTTCGCGTCCGCGCGACCGGCGAGCACCCGGTCGGCGAGCCCGAGCTGGTCGTAGAGCTCCATGGAACGCGCCTGCACGAGCAGCGCGCGCGACTCGTGCGTCGGGCCGTCCTTGCCGTCGACCACGATGGCGTCGACGCCCCGGCGGGCGAGCACCACCGCGGCCATGAGCCCGCTCGGCCCCGCGCCCACGACGAGCACGTCGGTGCGGAGGATCTCGGGTTCCGCCATGGCCCCAGCCTGTCACCGGGCGACGGATGACGGAATGCGTCGCCGCGGCGCGGCACGGGATGCGATGCTGGGCGCCGTGACCCACCCCCTCGTCATCGTCCCCGGCATCGGCGGCTCCGGCCCGGAGCACTGGCAGTCGCGCTGGGAGGCCGCGCTGCCCGGCACGGTCCGCATCGCACCGGGGTCGTGGGACGAGCCCGACCTCAGCGACTGGGTCGCCGCGATCGAACGTGCGGTCGCCTCGACCCCGGCGCGGCCGGTGCTCGTCGCGCACAGCCTCGGCTGCCTGGCGGTCGCCCACTGGGCGGTCGAGACGGATGCCGCCTCCGCGCGCATCGCGGGCGCCTTCCTCGTCGCACCACCCGACCCCGCCGGGCCGGAGTTCCCGTCAGCGGCGGTCGCCGGCGGCTTCACGCTCCCGCTCGGGCCGCTCGGCATCCCCGCGACCGTGCTCGCCTCCTCCGACGACCCGTATGCGGAGCTCGCGTGGAGCGCGGCCGCGGCAGCCGGATGGGGCGCCGGGTTCATCGACCTCGGCGCCCGCGGGCACGTGAACGCTGCGAGCGGTCTCGGCGAATGGCCCGAGGGACTGCAGCTGCTCGAGGACGCCGCGACTACCGCGCGCCGAGCAGCAGGTCCTCCGGCCGCGTGACCTCGCGCGGACCGGCGGCGGCGAGCGCACGCGGCATCCGGTCGGCAGCGACGAGCGCGGGCATCTCGAGCCCGGTGATCGCGGCGATGTCGGCCACCGCCACCTGGAACGTGCGGAATGGCCCGAGGTTGGGCACGGCGGTGGCGCCAGCGGCGACCCGGGCGCGCTCGCTCGCGGCGATGCCCGCCCGACTCCGGACCGGGTCGTCGAGGTCGACGACGGGCGCCTGGTCGAGCAGGAAGCCCGCGGTCGCGAGCTCGTCGACCGAACGCCAGGCGACGACCTTGACGAACCGCAGCGGCACCCGGATGCCGCGGTACGGCGGGTCGTCGTCCGCGAGCACGGGCGCGGTGAAGACGCTGAGCTTCTGCTCGTGGGCCCGCGCGAACTCGAGCACGTGGTCCTCGAGCCCGTTCCAGAGCTCGAGCGACTGGTTGAACTCGGCCTGCTGCGGTGCCGCGTTGGGGTAGCGGAACGTCTCGGCGTTCGCGCGCACCGCGACCTCGGGCGGGCCCCACACGGGATCGCGGCGCCGGACGAGGTGTCCGCGATCGAGGTCGTTGCGGGCGTACACCTCGGGCCCGGCCTGCCAGTCCTCCGGGATGCGCGCGTCGCACTGCCAGTCGTCGCCTCGCTCGACCTCGACGAGCGCGGCGCCGTCGACGTTCACGCCCGTGATGCGCGCGAACCGCCTGCGGGTGTCGAGCACGATCGCGAAGTGCAGGTAGTCGAGGGCGACGGATGCCGCGGCATCCGCCTCGGGAACGGCCGGCATCGGCGCCTCGACCCCCAGGAACCGCGCATCGAACCCCATGCGCCCAGCCCATCACGCGCCGCCGACACAGCGGGGGCGTGGCGGGGCTCGTCGCGCGACGAGACGCCCAACCGGATCGCGAGCCGCACCGAACCACTCGCAGCGGGCATCCGACTCCCGCGGCTGCGGAGGGGACATGGCGCGTACGAGCCGACCGGTGCGGGGCGCCCGACTGCGATTCCTCGCCTGGGCCGCCGCCGCCGGCATCGCGGCGGGCGCCGGGTTCCTCGCGGTCGCCGAGCTCGTCGCGCTGCTCGTCGCCCGCACGGCGAGCCCGGTGCTCACGGTCGGCGCGTTCGTCATCGACGTCGTGCCGCAGCCGCTGAAGGAGTTCGCGATCGCGACGTTCGGCGAGGCCGACAAGCTCGTCCTGCTCGGCGGACTCGGCCTCGCGGTGGTCGTCGCGAGCGCGGCGTCCGGGATCCTGCAACTCGTCCGGCCGCCGCTCGGGCTGCTCGCGCTCGGGCTCGCGGGGGCGGCCGCCGTCGCCGCCGGCATGACGCGGGCGGGCGCGTCCGGATGGTCGTGGCTGCCGGCCGTCGCGGGCACGTTCACCGCCGTCCTGCTGCTCCGCGAGGCCGTCGCCCGGCTCCGAGCCTGGCGCGACGGCGCCCGGCAGCACGCGGGGGTGGGCGCGGGGCCGGGCGCGGGGGCGGACGCCGATCGGAGCCCACGGCTCGACCGACGGCGCTTCCTCGCGCTGACCGGCGTCGCCGCGGCATCCGCCGTCGTCGTCGGCCTCGGCGCGCGACTCGCGAGCGCCGCGACCTCGTCGATCGAGGCGATCCGAGGCGCCCTGCGCCTCCCGGCGCCGCGATCGGTCGTGGCCGTGCCGTCCTGCGCCGAGCTCGACGTCCCGGGCCTCAGCCCGCTGATCACGCCGAACGCCGAGTTCTACCGCGTCGACACGGCCCTCACCGTACCCGAGGTGGACCCCTCGACGTGGCGACTCGCCGTCGACGGGTTGGTCGACCGGCGCATCGAGCTGGGCTTCGACGACCTCGTCTCGATGGGACTCGACGAGTACGCGGTGACGCTCACCTGCGTGTCGAACGAGGTCGGCGGCGACCTCGTCGGGAACGCGATCTGGCTCGGCGTCCCCGTCCGCGACATCCTCGCCCTCGCCGGGCCACAGGCCGGCGCCGACATGGTCCTCTCCCGCAGCGTCGACGGGTTCACCGCGTCGACCCCGCTCGACGCGCTGACCGACGACGAGCGCGACGCGATCCTCGCGGTCGGCATGAACGGGGAGCCGCTGCCGCTCGAACACGGATTCCCCGTCCGGATGGTCGTGCCGGGGCTGTACGGGTATGTGTCGGCCACGAAGTGGCTCTCCGGCCTGACGGTCACGACCTTCGCCGAGGACGAGGCGTACTGGACGCCCCGCGGCTACAGCGCCGAAGCGCCGATCAAGATGTCGTCCCGCATCGACACGCCGAAGCCGGGCCGCCCGGTCCCGGCCGGGCCGACCGTGATCGCGGGCGTGGCCTGGGCGCAGACGGTCGGCATCGAGCGCGTCGAGGTGCGCATCGACGACGAGGACTGGCGCCCCGCGACCCTGTCGACGCCGATCAACGCCGACACCTGGGTGCAGTGGATGCTCGAGTGGGATGCCGCGCCCGGCACGCATTACGCGACCGTGCGGGCCGTCGGCCGCGACGGGCGCGTGCAGGTCGAGGAGCGGGCCCCGATCGCGCCCGACGGATCGACGGGCTGGCAGCGCACGCTCATCACCGTGACGTGAGCTGTCAATGCCTCGACGGATGCCGCGCCCGAGACGAGCATCGGAGGAGGCGGCCCGCACGCCCAGGCATGCGGGACTCCTCGCGGGTGGCGGCCAGGGTGGTCGCCGGCGTACTCGTAGGCTGGGCCCCATCACGGCACGCTGGGGAGGACCCATGAGCGACGAGACGCGCACGGCAGGGCGGCCGCCCAAGCGGATCATCGCCGTGGTCGTGCTGACCTACCTGGCCGGATTCGTCGACATCGCGCTCGGGGTCCTGCTCGTGCTCGCACGCTACGACGCCGAGGTCCGGCGGGACGGCGAGCAGCTGCCGGTCACGCTGCTCGGCGCGGCGCTGATCCTGATCGGCCTGCTCACCATCGCCATGGCCTCGGGTCTCACGAGAGCGCGCAACTCGGCCCGGATCTTCGTCACCGCGCTCATGGGACTCTCGCTCGCGACCTCGGCGCTCGACCTCGTGCGCGACGCCGACGCGATCTGGTCGACCCTCATCGGCGCGATCGTGCCGATCGCCGTCATCCTCGTGCTGTGGACCGGTCTGGGCGCTCGATACTTCCGCGAGGGTCGCTCGTCACGCCCGGAGCCGTCTGCCTGACGGCCGCGACGAGCGCCGCCGGAACCGTCGGGGTCATCCGCGCGACCGCCCTGCGGTGCACGAACCGCACCACCTCGATGCCGGCGATCGAGACGAGCGATGCAGCGAGCGCGAGGACCGCCGTCGTCTCGCTGAGTTCGACGAGCTCGAGGAAGTCGGCGGCGATCGGGATGGCGTAGATCCCGATCAGCCCGATCGCCATGCCGCCGATGATGACGATCTTCCACCCGTCGATCGGACGCGAGAGCACGATGAGCACCCAGAGCCCGACGATGCCGAGGATCAGGGTCGAGCCGCTCCGGAGCTCGTCCTCGGGGATCCCCGCATCGGTCGCCATCCGGCTGTAGAGCGCGAGCACGAGGGCGATGACGACGCCCGCCGGGATGGCGAAGCTCAGCGACCGTCGCAGGAACCCGGGGACGTACCGGCGGGCGTTCGGCATCAGCGCGAGGAAGAACGCGGGGAACCCGATCGTGAGCGCGTCGGTGACCGAGAGCTGCCGCGGCAGGAACGGGAAGGGCAGCAGCATGACCCCGAACAGCACGGCGAGGCCCGTGGCGTAGGCGGTCTTCGTGAGGAACAGCATCGATACCCGCTCGATGTTCGCCGCGACGCGCCGGCCCTCGGCGACGACCCCGGGCAGGTGCGAGAACCGGCCGTCGAGCAGCACGAGCCGCGCGACCGCCTTGGTCGCCGACGAGCCCGACTCCATCGCGATCCCGATGTCGGCCTCCTTGATCGCGAGCGCGTCGTTCACGCCGTCGCCGGTCATCGCCACGGTGTGGCCGCGCCGTCGGAGCGCCGTCACGATGTCGCGCTTCTGCGTCGGCGTCACTCGGCCGAAGACGACCTCGCGCTCGAGCAGTTCGCCCAGCTCGTCGAGGTCGTCGGGCAGGGTGCGCGCGTCGACGCCGTGCGGGGCGTCGACGCCCACCTCGCGCGCGATCGCCGCGACCGTCTGCGGGTTGTCTCCCGAGATGATCCGCACGGCGACGCCCTGCTCGGCGAAGTACTCGAGCGTCTCGCGCGCGTCGCCGCGCACGTTCTCCCGGAAGGTGAGCAGCACGACGGGAGTGAGCGAACGAGGCAGTCGCTCGGCTGCTGCGCGTTCGGCGGTCAGCTCCTCCGGGCTGTGGGCGAGCACGAGGGTCCGACGCCCGGTCGCGGCGAGTTCGGCGGCCCGCTCCCGGAGTTCCGACGTATCGGTCGCGCCCGCGGCATCCGTCGCGGGGAAGACCATCTCGGGACCGCCCAGTACCCACGTGCCCCCGCCCGGGAAGCCGACCGCGCTCCACTTGCGCGAGGATGCGAAGGCGACGCGCGCCTGCGGCTCGAGCGCCTGCCGCACCGGGTACGGCTCGACGAGGCAGCGCGCGGTCGCGTTCGCCTCGGGGTCCGCGCCGTACCAGGCGAGCACGTCGGTCCACCCCTCCGGCGGCTCGAGCGCCACCGGGTGCGCCGCGTCGAACACGATGTCGCCCTCGGTGAGCGTGCCGGTCTTGTCGAGGCAGATCAGGTCGACGCGCGCGAGACCCTCGACGGCGGGCAGCTCCTGCACGAGCACCTTGCGGCTCGCGAGGCGCACCGCGCCGACCGCGAACGCGATGCTCGTCATGAGCACGAGCCCGAGCGGGATCATCGCGACGATCGCGGCCACGGTCGCGACGACCGCATCGTCCCAGGTTCCGCCCTCGATCGCCTCGGCCCAGCCGCCTGCGGCGGCCATCTGCGCGTTGAGCACGAGCAGGCTGACGGGTCCGATGATCCAGGCGATCCATCCGAGCAGCCGGTTCAGCGACGATCGCAGCTCCGAGGCGACGAGCGAGAACTGCTTGGCCTCACTCGAGAGCTTGTTCGCGAAGGCGTCGGCGCCGACGCGGTCGACGACCGCGGCGCCGGCGCCGCCGATGACGATGGAGCCCGACAGCACCTCGTCGCCGGGTTGCTTGTCGACGGGGTCGGACTCCCCCGTCAGCATCGACTCGTCGAGCTGCAGGCGCTCGGATGCCACGACCTTCGCGTCGGCCGGAACCTGGTCGCCCGCGCGCAGCGCGAGCCGGTCGTCGTGGACCACGTCGGCGAGGGGCACATCGTGCTCCGCGCCGTCGCGCCGGACGCGCGCGCTCGGCGCGTGGAGGAGCGCGAGCCGGTCGAGCGCGCGCTTGGCGTTGAACTCCTGCCACGAGCCGATGATCGTGTTCGCGATCGCGCTGAAGCCGAAGAGCGCGTCCTGCCAGCGGCCGATGAGGAGCAGCACCACGAAGCACGCCGCGATGATGCCGTTGAAGAGGGTGAAGACGTTCGCCTTGACGATGCTCCACGCGCTCCGGCTCGTCGGACTCTCGAACGCGTTGGTCTCGCCGCGCGCGACGCGCTCGGCGACCTCGCCCGCGCTCAGACCGTCGGTGCGCTCGTCGATGGCCGTCTCACCGGTGCCCACCCGGTCATCCCACCACAGGCGGGTCCGGCGACGCACGCACCGGATGGGCGCGGCGCCGCCGGGCGCGGCAGGATGGGACGGATGCCGCGCCCGGCGCGGCCGGGAGGAGCAGCGCGTGAGCGGCAGGGTCGTGGTCTCGGGACCGGCGTCGTGGAACCGGATGGTGCAGGTCGAGCACCTGCCCGAGCCCGTGCCGCACATGCAGTTCGCGCTGGGCGACCACGAGACGGTCGGCGGCACGTCGGCGGGCAAGGCGCTCGGGCTCGCGGCCTTCGGGAGGCCGGTGACCCTGTTCACGCTCATCGGGTCGGATGCCGACGGCGATCGCCTGCGCGGCATCCTCGAGCGGGTCGACGGACTCGAGCTCGACGTCGTCGACGGGGGGCGCACCGAGCGGCACCTCAACCTCATGACGCCCCTCGGCGAGCGCGTCTCGATCTACCTCTCGACGCCCGACGACCGCGCCACGAAGGCCGACGGCCGCCTGGCGGCCGCGATGGAGGATGCCGCGGCGATCGTGCTCGACCTCTCCGAGCGCTCGCGCCGGCTGATCCCCGATGCCCGCGCCTCGGGGCGGCCGATCTGGACCGACCTGCACGACTACGACGGCGAAGCCGAGTTCCACCGCCCCTTCCTCGAGGCGGCCGACGTGGTGTTCCTCAACGCCGACCGGCTCGGCGGCGACCCGATGCCGTTCCTGCGGCGCGTGATCGACGAGGGGGCGCGTCTCGCGGTGTGCACGCTCGGCGCCGCGGGCGCCGTGTCGCTCACGAGCGAGCACGGCCGCGTGACGGAGCACCGCGTCGACGCGGTGGCCGTCGAGGTGCTCGACGCCAACGGCGCGGGCGACGCGTTCATGTCGGGCGTGCTGCACGCGATGCTCGACGGGGCCGGGGTCGACGCGGCGCTCGAGGTCGGCGCGCAGCACGCGGCATCCGTCCTGGTCACCCGTCACCTGCACCCGACGCTGGACGCACTCGTCCTCTGATCGAGACCGCGCGAATGCAGGTCGGGCGCTGCGGGCCCGGCCGGCTGCGGTTCCGGGCAATCGGCGTCAGCGCTGGAACTCGCGCCCGCGCACCTCGGTCGGCTGGATCCGCACCCAGCGGTCCTTCTCCTCGGGCGCCCACGGGTGCACGCCGAGCGTCTCGGCGTGCTCGATCTCGCTCTGCCGCTCGAGCTGCCGCGCCTCGCCCTTCACGACCACGCTGAACGCGTCGGCGTCGGTGTAGCCGTCGACCTCGAACGCGATGTGCGAGTGAATCGTCAGCTCGAGCAGCTTCGTGCCCGCCGCCGTGCGGAAGACGAGCGCGGGCGCGTCGGGGCCGTCGCGGTCGACCATGTGGTTGATCGGGAAGATGTCGACCTCGCCCGCGGCGAAGACCGCGATGCGGCCGAACGGGGCCGCCTCGATGCGCTTCCAGCACTCCTCCTCGCTGAGCTGCTGCGTGGGGGGCCGCACGTCGTCCTGTCCGTCCATCGGGGTTCCTTTCTCCGTCCTTCTCGAGCTTGGCAGTGATCGGATGTCTCCGGCGAGCCCTCAGTCAGATCGACGCGTCGATCGCCGCGACCGGGTCGGGCGCCGCCGCGGCCCGCGCGAGGCCGGGTTCGAGCGGGGCGACCTGGCCGTGGTCGGGGACACGCACCCGCCATCCGAGCTCGTGCCTGATGCGCGCGCGGAGCGTGTCGGCCGCGTGCGCCTCGCCGTGCACGATCCAGGTCATACCGGGCGGTTCGGGTGCGGTCCGCATCCAGGCGAGGATCTGCTCGGCGTCGGCGTGGGCCGACATCGATTCGATCGTCACCACCTCGGCGCGGATCGGCAGGTCGCGGCCGAACAGCCGCAGGGTGCGCTCGCCGGCCTGCAGTGCCGCGCCGCGCGTGCCGCCCGCCTGGAAGCCGGTCAGGACGATCGCGTTGTGCGGATCCGACGCGTAGGCCTCGAGGTGGTGCAGGATACGGCCGCCCGTCAGCATGCCGCTCGCAGAGATGATCACGAGGGGGCCGCCGCGGAGGTTCAGCAGCTTGGAGTCGTCGACCGACGTGACGCGCCGGGCGAGGCCGTACATGCGCCGCAGTTCGTCGTGCCCGAGGCGGTGCTCCTCGGGGTGCCGCTCGTAGATCTCGGCCGCGTCGACCGCCATGGGGCTGTTGAGGTAGATCGGCACGTCGGGCAGTTCGCCGCGGTCCGCGAGGCGCGAGAGGTGCAGCAGCACGCTCTCGGTGCGGCCGATCGCGAACGCGGGGATGAGCACCACACCTCCGCGTCGCGTCACGCGCCGGATGACGTCGCCGAGCTGCCGCTCGGGATCGTCGTCGGCGTGCGTCCGGTCGCCGTAGGTGGACTCGGCGACGAGCACGTCGCAGCGCTCGAGCGGCTCGGGCGGTCGCATGAGCGGGTCGTCGGCGCGGCCGAGGTCGCCGGTGAAGTGCGCGGTGGCGCCGTCGACGTCGAGCCGCACCTGGGCCGCCCCGAGGATGTGGCCCGCGTGCGTCAGTCGCGCCTCGATGCCCGGCGCGACCGTGCGCGTCTCGTGGAAGTCGAGCGGCTCGAAGCGGGGCATCGTCCGCCGCGCGTCCTCCGACGTGTAGAGCGGTCGGGGGTCGGGGTGCTTCGACCAGTGGCGGGATGCCGCGTGGCGGGCCTCCTCCTCCATGAGGTACGCGCTGTCGGCGAGCAGGATCTCCACCAGCTCGATCGTGCCGGGCGTGGCGAGGATCCGGCCGGAGAAGCCGTCTCGCACGAGCGCGGGCAGGTACCCGGAGTGGTCGAGGTGCGCGTGGGTCAGCACGACCGCGTCGATCGACGCGGGTTCGACGGGGAACGCCTGCCGGTTCCGCGCGCGGAGCACCTTGTACCCCTGGAACAGGCCGCAGTCCACGAGCACGCGTGCACCGTCGCACTCGACGAGGTGGCGCGACCCGGTGACGGTGTCCGCTGCACCGAGGAACCGGATGCTCCGCGCGCCCACGGGTCTACCCGACGTCGCTGACGACGATGACCGGTCCCGTCGCGCGCAGCAGGAGGTCGTGGCTGACGGAGCCGAGCAGGAACCGCGCCATGCCGCCCGCCGTGTGGCTCGCGACGATCACGACGCTGGCGGACTCGGTCGCGACGGCCAGCACCTCCGCCGCCGATCCGCGCTCGAGTCGGCCCTTCGGGTCGGACCCGTGGGCACGGGCGTGCGCCAGCGCGTCGTCGAGCACGTCCCGCCGCATGTCCTCCATGACCGAGACGTCGCTGAGGTACTCGATGTACGCCGAGTTCCAGCTCGTCGGGACGACCCATGCGTGCACGAGCTCGAGCGGCTCGCCGAGCCGCACCGACTCCTCGATCGCGAAGCGCACGGCGTCCTTCGCCCGCGCGGATCCGTCGACGCCGACGACCACGCCGCGGCGGTCGACCGCCTCCCAGTCGGGCGGGATCACGGCGACCGCGCCGCGACCCCGTCGGCCGGCGAGTCGGGCACCGAGCGTCCATGCGGTCTCGTGGCCGCTCTGCGACGAACCGACCACGACCAGGGCGCCGCTGTCGAGGTAGGCGGCCAGTTCCTTGTCGGGGCGCCCGTGGACGGTGAGCGTGTCGATCGTCCGCGACGGATGCTCCGCCCGCAGTCGGTCGGCGCGGTCGATGAGCTCGACGCGCGCCTCGGGGAGGTCGCCCGTCGCCCGGAGGTACTCGCTCGACGTATCGGGTCCCGGCAGGGTGTGCACGATGAGCAGCGGTGCGGCGTCCCCGCGGTCCGCGGCCCACTTCAGCGCGGCCTCCGAGTTCGGCGACCCGTCCCATCCGACGACGACCTGCGTGAACACCTGCGATCACCCCTTCGTGCTGTGAGGACTGCGTGCCCCCAGCCTCGCCGAGGGCGGTCGCGGTCGCCGGGCCGAAGGTCACTCGGTCGGCAGGGGCGACGGATGCCGCGTGGCCGGTCGACGACGACCCGGCTCAGCGACCTCGGTGATCGACGAACGACATCCGCGGCCCGCGTCGCGGCCTGCCGCGCAGCCCGGCCGCCATCATCAGCCGGATCACGCGGTAGCGCTGACCGGCCCACGGTTCGAGCGCCTCGAGCATCTCGTCGTCGGTCATGTCGCGCCCGAACAGCGCGTGGCCGACGTAGTTCGACAGGTGGTAGTCGCCGACCGAGACGGCGTCGGGATCACCGAGGGCGCGCTGCGCGACCTCGGCGGCCGTCCACGCGCCGACGCCGGGGAACAGCGTGAGTCGCGCCGCGGCGTCGACGTGCGCGAGGTCGGCCGCCTCCTCGATGCGGGCGGCACGAGCGGCGACGCGCTGGATCGCGGCGGCGCGCTTGGGGTCGACGCCGGCGCGGTGCCACTCCCAGACCGGAATGCCGCGCCATCCGTCGGCCGAGGGCGCGACCCGCATCGGCCGGGGCACCGGGCCCGGCGCCGGCTCGCCGAAGGCGAGAACCAGTCGTCGCCACGATGCGTGCGCCTGCAGCGTGATCACCTTCTGCTCGAGGATGGCCGGCACGAGCGACTCCATGACGCGCGCGGTGCGCGGCACGCGCAGGCCGGGGTTGCGCCGGTGCGCGGCGTCGAGTTCGTCGATGCCCGTGCGGAAGCCGGTCGTGTCGTCGCGCTCCCCGAGCATGGACGGCGCGAGGGCGACCGCCGCCGCCGATCCCGGCCCCCACGCCTCGACGCGGATGGAATCGACGTCGCGCTGCTGGATGCGGAGGGTCGCCGCCCCGGCGTCGGTCAGCGTCGCCCGCCAGATCGCGCCGTCGGGCGTGCGCGTGAAGGTCGGGTCGCCAGGACCCCGCCGCAGCACGCCGAGCGTCTGCGCGACGTCGGTCTCGTGCGGGGCGCGCCAGTCGAGCGCGAGGTCGGGGCTCACCCCTCCAGTGTGCGCCCCGCCACCGTCGCCCGCCGACCCGTGCGACGAGCTGCGAAGCGCGGCACGCCGGTTGTCGCCGCGCGGCCCCGGTGGGATCATCCGGGTGTGGCGAAGTTGACCGCGATGCTGCTTCCGACGCTGCAGCGCAACCCGCTCACCGACCTGCTCGACCAGCTCGACCTCGGGTCGGGCGATCGGGTGGGCAAGCGCAGCGGCTTCGTGATCATGCTGGTGCTGTCGGCGATCATCGCCGCGGCCGGGGTGCTGCTCGACTCGACGGCCACCGTGATCGGGGCGATGATCATCGCTCCCCTCGGCACGCCGATCCTCGGCATCGCCGCCGGGATCGTCACCGGTCGCGCCCGGCTGGTCGTGGCATCCGTCGTCTGGGTCGCCGGCGCGGTGGCCGCCGTGATCCTGATCGGGACCGCGTTCTCGATCGTCCTGCCGACCGGCGCGAACCTCGCCGCGAACTCGCAGATCGCCGGGCGCACCTCGCCGCAGCTGATGGACCTCGTCGCCGCGCTCGCGACCGGCGTGGCCGGCGCGTTCGCCATGAGCCGCAAGGACCTCAGCGCGGTCCTGCCCGGTGTCGCCATCGCGATCTCGCTGGTCCCGCCGCTCGCCGTCGTCGGCGTCACGCTCGGGCAGGGCGACTTCGACGGCGCGTTCGGCGCGTTCCTGCTGTTCTTCTCCAACGTGGTCGCCCTGATCATCGCCGGGGCGATCGTGTTCACGCTCGCGGGGTACTCGCGCGACGCGCTCGCGCTGCCCTCCCGGCGGCGGCGCGCCTACACGATCGTGACCGTGCTGACGGTGCTGACCGTGATCCCGCTCGGGCTGAACACCCTGGTCATCGTCGCGCAGGCCACGTGGACGGCCCGGATCCAGACCGCCGCGAACGAGTGGATCGGCGACGACGGCGGCGAGATCGACGGCATCGCCTGGAAGAGCCTCGTGGCCCGGATCTCGGTCCAGGCGCCCGGCGGACGGATCCCTCCCGTCTCCGAGCTCCGCGACGCGCTCGAGTCGGAGGTGCCCTCGATCGTCGGCGTCGAGGTGGATGTGACCGACGCCGTCGTGCACCCCGTCATCGACCGGGAGTGACGCGCGGGGACCCGGCCTCCGCCTCTGCGAGGATCGAGGGACGCCGCACACGAGGAGCACGAATGCACGACCACGAGGACGCACCCGCCCTGCACCCCGAGACCGTCGCGGTCCACGCCGGCCGGCCGCCGCGCGAGCCCGACGGGCCGATGAGCACCCCGGTGCACCTCGCCTCGACCTTCCACGCGGGCGGCCCGACCGCCTACGGCCGCTACGGCAACCCGTCGTGGACCGCGTTCGAGGAGGCGCTCGGCGCGCTCGAGGGCGGCGAGTGCGTGGCGTTCGCCTCGGGCATGGGCGCGATCTCCGCCGTGCTCGCGCTGGTCCCGACCGGCGGCACGGTCGTCGCGCCGCGGCACTCGTACACGGGCACGATCGGCCTGCTCGACGACCTCGTCGCCACCCGGAACGTCACGGTCCGGTACGTCGACGTCCGCGATGCCGCAGCGGTGGCGGATGCCGCGCAGGGCGCCGACCTCGTCTCGGTCGAGTCGCCCACCAACCCCGCGCTCGAGGTGGCCGACCTCCCGGCGATCGGCCGTGCGGCCCGCGCGGCCGGTGCGCTCTTCGCGGTCGACAACACGTTCGCGACGCCGCTGCTGCAGCGGCCGCTCGAGTCGGGCGCCGACCTCGTGGTGCACTCGGCGACGAAGTCGATCTCCGGCCACAGCGACGTCGTCATGGGCGCGGTCATCGCCCGCGACGCCGCCCTCCGCGACCGCATCGTGACCCGGCGGAGCCTCGGCGGCGCGATCCCGGGCCCCCTCGACGCGTTCCTCGCGCTCCGCGGGCTCCGCACGCTCCCCGTTCGGCTCGAACGCGCCCAGGCGAACGCGCGCGACCTCGCCGCCCGCTTCGCGGACCACCCCGCGCTCGACGAGGTCCGCTACCCGGGCTTCGGCACGATCGTCTCGATCGTCGTCTCGGGCGGGGCGGTTGCCGCGGAGCGCGTCGCGGCGTCGACCCGCGTGTGGGTGCACTCGACGAGCCTCGGCGGCGTGGAGTCCCAGCTCGAGCGCCGCCGCCGCTGGCCCGCCGAGGCGGAGACGATCCCCGAGGGACTCGTGCGCCTCTCGGTCGGCCTCGAGCACGTCGACGACCTCGCGCGCGACCTCGAGCAGGCGCTCGAGGTCGCGGCCGACCCCGGCGACGGCGCGCAGGAGCGTGCGACCGGCACCACGGCGGGCCCGGTCCCGCCCGCGGCATCCGGGTACTGACGACGGCCCCGCGCCGCGGCATCCGCGTGACCTTCGGCCCAGCGGCGCCGACGGCGCCGGATCAGGCTGGGTGCCGACCCGGCCCACGCGAAGGGGGTGTCGACGATGACCATGCAGGGCATCGCGCGCCGGGTGCTGCTCACCGTGCAGATCTTCGTCGGCATCACGAGCGTGCTCGGCGGGGCGGCCCTCGTGCTGAGCGGGGTGATCGACTTCAGCGGGACCGCGCTCGCGATCCCGCCCGACTACCTCGGGGGTTCGCCGTTCACGTCGTTCGTGATCCCCGGCCTCGCGCTCACGATCGTGGTCGGCGGCACGCACCTCGTCGCGTTCGTGATGCTCTCGCGCCGCATGCGCTGGGCCATGATCGGCTGCGCGGTCGCCGGCTTCGGCATGCTCGTGTGGGTCTTCGTCCAGATGATGTTCATCCCGTTCAGTCCGCTGCAGGCGATCTACTTCGGGCTCGGCCTCATCGAGCTCGCGGCGACCATGGTGCAGCTCGACATCCTGCACCCGTGGGCGCACGCCACGGTGCACCGCGACCAGGCATCCGAGGCCGAGACCGCCGGCCACGGCTAGGCGTGCCGGCGGCGCTTCCGCCGCCTCGTGATCCGTGCCATGGTGGGGACGTGGGGGCACCTGCTGCCGGACACGAGATGAGGTCGTCATGACCCGGATGCCGCGGAACGGAGTGTTCGCCGGGCGTCGCGCCCGCGCCGGCGCGTCGTTCCTCGCGGTCGCGGTGGTCCTCGCGGCGACGAGCGTCTCGGTCGACCTCGCCGTGCCCGGATTCGGCTCGGCGATGCAGCGAACGGTCGTCGGGGTCCTCTCCGACGTGCTGGAGGTCGCCGCGGTCTGGGGTGCGCTCCCCCTCGGGCTGCTGCTGCTCCTCCTGGCGGGCGAGCCCCGGGCGTGGCGACGCTGGGTCGCCGTGCTCGTCGCGGTCGGCGCGCCGATCGTCGTGCAGCTCACCGGCGTGGGCCGCTCGCCGTTCCTGATCCTGCTCGCCCTCGCGGCCGCGGTCGGCGGCTACGCGCTCATCGCGCTCGGGCTGTCCGAGCACCGCCGCGATCCGAGCCGGCCGGACCGGGTCCGGGTCGCGGTCGTCGTCCTCGCGGCCGCGGAACTCGCGGTGATCGCGCTCGGCGTGCTGCACCTGCTCGTCTGGAATCCGATGGCGACCGTGCCGCAGCTGTCGCTCGCGCAGATCTACGGGATCCTCGTCGAACGGTTCGGGATCATCGACGGCGGCCCGTTCGTGTGGGCGTTCGGGGCCACGCTCGCGACGGCGGCGGGGTCGATCGTGGCGATCCAGGGCTCGCGACGCGGCGTCGTCACGACGCACGACGTGATCACCGTCGGGTTGCTGCTCATCCACGCCACGACGTTCTTCCTGTGGTGGGCCGGTTTCGCGCTCGGGCTGAACCTCGCCGACGCGTTCGCGGCCGTCGGCGGCGACGTCTCGTCGGTCGGCTCGCTGCTCGCGCTCGTCGGGGCATCGTGCCTGGCTGCGGCGATCCTCCTCCAACTGCGCCGCCCGGCGGTGCGCGACGACGACGACGACCCCGCGCTCGATGACGGGACGGATGCGCCCGCCGAGCGTGCGGACGGGCACTCGGCCGACGACCCGGGCGGCACCGAGGGAGCGCCGGCGGCGGTCACCCCCTAGCGTGGTGTCATGGCTGCGCGCAGCGACGACGCCGTGGTCCTCGAGGTCGGGGGGCACGAGGTCCGCGTGAGCCATCCGGGCCGCGTGGTCTTCCCCGAGCCCGGGCTCACCAAGCTCGACCTCGTCGAGTACTACCGCGCGGTCGCCGACGGCGCACTGCGCGGCGCGGGCGGTCGGCCCATGGTCCTCAAGCGCTTCGTGAAGGGCATCGGCGCCGAACCGTTCTTCCAGAAGCGCGTGCCCGAGAACCACCCCGACTTCATCGACACGGCCACGCTGCAGTACGCGCGCGGCACCTCGGCCGAGGAGGCGGTCGTACGGGATGCCGCGGGGCTCGCCTGGGTCGTGAACCTCGGGTGCCTCGACCTCAACCCGCACCCCGTGCGCGCCGAGGACCTCGACCACCCCGACGAGCTCCGCGTCGACCTCGACCCGATGCCGGGAGTCGACTGGTCGCAGATCGTGGACGTCGCGATGGTCGCGCGCGACGTGCTCGACGATCACGGGCTCGTCGGCTGGCCGAAGACCTCGGGCTCGCGCGGCATCCACCTGCTCGTGCGCATCGAACCGCGCTGGGATTTCCGCGAGGTGCGGCTCGCCGCGGAGTCGCTCGCCCGCGAGGTCGAACGGCGCGCGCCCGGGCTCGCGTCGGCGCGGTGGTGGAAGGAGGAGCGCGGTGAGAGCGTCTTCGTCGACTTCAACCAGAACGCGAAGGACCGCACCGTGGCATCCGCCTACTCGGTGCGACCGCTGCCCGACGCGCGGGTGTCGACGCCGCTCGACTGGGACGAGGTGCGTTCGCGCTGGCCGGAGGAGTTCACGGTCGCCACCGTGCTCGAGCGTTTCGCGGAGCAGGGCGACCCGCACGCCGGCATCGACGATGCGGCCGGATCGCTCGACGGGCTGCTGCGGCTCGCGGAGGAGCTAGGCCCGGCCGAGAAGGCGCCGCGAGGCGCCGCACGCGGCGACGGGTCGGGGCGCCGCGTGTCGACGATGCCGCTCATCGAGGTCGCCCGCACCGAGACGAAGCCCGAGGCGCTGGACGCGCTGGCGCGGTGGAAGGCCGCGAATCCCGCCGTGGTGCCGCTGCTGAGCCCCGCCGACGTGCTCGTCGACGGCATGCGCGGGTCGAGCTCGCTCTGGTACCGGGTGCGCGTGAACCTGCAGCACGTGCCCGAGTCGGAGCGGCCCGAGCAGGGTCCGCTGCTCGCGGACTACGACCCGTGGGCGGGGCGGTGGCCGCCCGCCGAGTGATCGGGCCCTAGCGCGAGCGGGTGGTCGGCGCGAACGCCGCGTGCAGCAGCGCCCACGCGCGCTCGGCCGTGGCTTCGCGCTCGTCGGGCTCGGTCCGCGCGACGAGGCCGGCGAGCATCGAGATCGCGAGGAGCACGTCCTCGACGTCGACGTGCTCGCCGAAGCGGCCGGCCGCCCGTTCGTGCTCGACGGCCGCGACCGCGATGTCGCGCACGCGCGCCCCGAGCCGCTCGACGCGCGGGTCGTGCGGGTTCGCGGTGATGAGGTCGATGAGCGCCGTCGAGACGATCGCCTGCGCGATGACGCCCTGCAGCAGCGCGTCGAGCCCGGCGTCGGGCGGGGCGACGGCGGCCTCGAGCTCGTCGAGGTTCTCCTCGTAGACCGCGACCGCGAGCGAGAGCCGGTCGGGGAAGTGCCGGTAGAGGCTGCCCTGACCCACGCCTGCACGTTTGGCGATGGCGCTGAACGGCGCCGAGAGCCCGTCGGCCGCGAAGATCTCGCGCGCGGCCGCGAGGAGGGCGCGGCGGTTCGCCGGGCCGGCGCTCGGGCCGAGGTTCGGCTTGCGCGGCTTGGGACCTTCTCCCTGTCGTCGCTCGGGCATGGGTGTTAGGTTACTACCGGACAAGGTTGTCCGGTGTCCGAGTGGACACGGAACGAGAGAAACAGAAGGAACCCCTCATGAGCCCCAGCAAGCCCCTCACCGGCGACTCCTCGATCAAGACCTGGCTCGAGGACCCCGTCGGCGGGCCCATCATCCGCGACCTCCTCTCGCAGGCCGGGCAGGACCCGGACGTGCTGCGCCCGGTCCACCGCCTCGCGCTCAAGCGCCTCATCAAGCTCAGCAAGGGCTCATTCTCGCAGGAGATGGTCGACCAGCTCGTCGCGCGTGCCGCGGCGGGCGACGTCCCGACCGGCGCGCCCGCGGCATCCGCCCCCGACGCCGCCGAGGCCGCCGAGGCCGCCCCCGAGGCCGAGGCCGTCGAACGCCCCGAGTGGGTCGAGCGCATCGACCAGGGCCGCTTCACGGGCAAGACCGTGATCGTCACGGGCGCCGGCTCGGGCATCGGCCGGGCGACCGCGTCGCGCATCGCGCGCGAGGGCGGCAAGGTCGTCGCCGTCGACGTCTCGCAGGAGCGCCTCGACGACTTCAGGGCCGAGCACGACGGCGCCGAGGTCGTGACCCTCGTCGCCGACATCACCGACGACGCGAAGATCGCCGAGATCATCGCCGCGGCGGGCGGACGCATCGACGGCCTCGCGAACATCGCCGGGATCATGGACGACATGACCCCGATCGGCGACCTCACCGACGCCGTGTGGGAGCGCGTCATGCGCGTGAACGTCGACGGCACCATGAAGCTCATGCGCGCGGTCGTGCCCGGCATGCTCGCGCAGGGCTACGGCTCGATCGTGAACACCGCGTCCGAGGCCGCCCTCCGCGGTTCCGCCGCCGGCGTCGCCTACACCGCCTCGAAGCACGCCGTGGTCGGCCTCACCAAGTCGACCGCGTTCATGTACGGCCCGAGCGGCCTGCGCGTGAACGCCGTCGCCCCAGGCCCGACCATCACGAACATCGAGGCCTCCTTCGCCTCGCCGCTCGGCGCGCAGCGCGTGCGTCAGGCGATGGCCCTGCTGCCGGATGCCGCCGAGGCCGAGGCCCTCGCCGCGTCGATCACCTTCCTGCTGTCCGACGACGGCGTGAACATCAACGGCGTCGTGCTGGCGTCCGACGGCGGCTGGTCGGCCGCGTGAGCCCTCCGGTGGTCGAGTAGGACGCGAAGCGCCCGTACCGAGACCTCGCACGGGGTCTCGATACGCGACTGCGGCACTACTCGACCACCGGTACGACTCGGCCGCCAGCACGACTCGACCACCGGCACGACTCGACCACCGACGGCGCCCCCATGACAGCATGGAGCGATGGGCACCAGCGCGAAGCGGATCCTGTTCATCGGCGGCAGCGGCGTCATCAGCTCCGCCTGCGTGCGACGCGCGGTCGAGGTGGGGCACGACGTGACCGTGCTGAACCGCGGCGGCTCGTCGGGCCTGCGACCGTCGCCGGCCGACGTGCGGCACGTCGTCGGAGACATCCGTCGCCCCGACACCGTGCGGGAGGCGCTCGGTCGCGGCACGGCGGATCCGCTCGAGTTCGAAGTCGTCTGCGAGTTCCTCGCGTTCACGCCCGAGCACGTGCAGGCCGACCTCGGACTCTTCGAGGGCCGCATCGGGCAGTACGTGTTCATCAGCTCGGCCTCGGCGTACCAGACGCCGCCGAGCCGGCTGCCCGTGACCGAGTCGACGCCGCTCGTGAACCCCGAGTGGCAGTACTCGCGCGACAAGATCGCGTGCGAGCAGCTGCTCGTCGACGCCGTTCGCGAGCGCGCGTTCCCCGCGACGATCGTGCGGCCGTCGCACACGTACGACGCCACGCTGATCCCCACGCTCGGGCACTGGACCGACCTCGCGCGCATGCGCGCCGGCCGGCCCGTCGTCGTGCACGGCGACGGCACGAGCCTGTGGACGATCACGCACCACGACGACTTCGCGGTCGCGTTCGTCGGGCTGCTCGGCAACCCGATGGCCGTCGGCGACACGTTCCACATCACGGGCGACCACGCCCCGACGTGGAACCAGATCTACCGTTGGCTCGCCGAGGCCGCCGGCGTGCCCGACGCCGAGCTCGTGCACGTGGCATCCGAGACCATCGCCGCCGTGCACCCCGACTGGGGCCCCGGCCTGCTCGGCGACAAGGCGCACTCGATGGTCTTCGACAACGCCAAGGTGAAGGCCCTCGTGCCCGACTTCCGCACCACGGTCACGTTCGACGAGGGCGCGCGGCGCATCGTCGAGTTCCACGACGCGCGTCCCGAGCTGCGGGTGGTCGACCGGGTCGCGGATGCCGCGTTCGAACGGATCCTCGCACTCCCCCGCCGATGACGTGCGAGGTTCCTGCAAGCCCGTTCCGCCGCACGGGGGCGCGGGCCTAGCATGAGGGCACGCGGCCGCCCGACCGCCGGGACGGCCATCCGAAGGGGGATGCCATGACCAGCTTCGTCGACCCGCTCGAGGGCCCGTTCAGCCGGGGCCAGCAGGCCGAGATCGAGTACGAGGACGAGCTCGAGGCCCAGGGCCTCGGCGAGGAGGAGGTCGAGGTCGTCATGGAGGAGGTCGCCGACCCCGAGGACGACGAGGAGGAGTTCGGCGGGCGCTGACCGACCCGCCGAACCCGGCTGCTCGGCCGGTTACGCGATCCCGCCGCCGTCGACGACGAGCGCCGATCCGGTGACGTAGCTCGACTCGTCGCTCGCGAGCCACACGACCGCCGACGCGATCTCGCGCGGCTCGCCCATGCGGCGAAGCGGCCGGTCGGCGGCCTCGGCGAGGAACGCGTCGGCGTCCTGCCCGAGCTGGCTCGCCTCGTCGCGCAGCATCCCGGTGTTCACGTCGCCCGGGTTGACCGAGTTCACCCGGATGCCCTGCGGCCCGTGATCGATCGCGAGCGCACGGGTCATGTTCACGACCGCGCCCTTCGACGCGCAGTACGAGATCGCCTGCCCGCCGCCCTTCAGGCCCCAGCCCGATCCGGTGTTGACGATCGAGCCGCCGCCGGCGGCGGCCATGACGGGCACGACGTGCTTGCACATGAGGAAGATCGAGCGCACGTTCACGCCGAAGACCCGGTCCCACTCCTCGACGGACGTCTCGACCGCCGTGGTCCGGCGGATGATGCCGGCATTGTTGAAGACGACGTTCACGCCGCCGAGCTCGGCGACGGTGGTGGCGACGATCCGCTCGATGTCGGGCTCGCTCGACACGTCGGCCTGGATGGCGATCGCGGTGAAGCCCGCGTCGCGGATCTCGGCGGCGACCGCCTCGGCCGCCGCTCCGTCCAGGTCGACGACGGCGACTGCGGCCCCCTCGGCCGCGAGGGCCTTCGCGGTCGCGCGGCCGATGCCGCCCGCTCCTCCGGTGACGATGGCCTGCTTCTGCTCAAGGCGCATGGACCGCTCCTTCGATCTCTGGTGCGTGGACTGGATAGATGCTGGTGGTGGATGGTCCGGTGACGACCTGCGCGAAGCCGGCGAGCCGCGCGTCGACACCTGCGTCGCCGGTGTCGACGAGGAGCGGACGGCCGGCGAGGTCGATGAGCTTCTGCTCCGGGGCGACGACCATCACGGGATCGTCGCCGATCGCCTCGACGACGCGGGCCGAGAGCTGCTGGTTGCCGCGGCCGAGGAGGAATCCCTGCCCGCCGATGATCGAGACGACCGCCCGGGCGGGGCCCTGGGCGACCTCGGCGAGCAGCTCCTGCTCGCTCGCTCCGGCGACGACGACGCGGCCGTCGAGCACGACGTCGACCCCCAGGGGCGTCTTCTCCACCCCGAGCTCGCGCGCGACCTCGGCCATGGTGCCGCCGGGTCCGAGCAGGTAGCGGATGCCGGGCCGCAGGCGCGTGGCCGCACCGCGGGCCGCGAGCCGCACGGCGGCCTGCTCGTCGGCGGGCGTCGCGGCCTTCCGGGCCTGGGTACGTCCGGCGCGGTAGGGCACGCGGAGCGTGCCGTAGAGGCGGGGTTCGACGCGGGCCCGGCGCAGCTGCTCCTCGTCGACGTCGAGTACCTCGCGTTCGGCCGTGGGCAGTGCGCGCTCGTCGAGCCAGGCGGCGGCGAGCGCGCCGGCCGCGCTCGGTCCGACGGCGAAGGCCGGCGAGTACATCTTGACCCCGGCCGGGATGCCGAGCGCGGCCGTCGACGCCGGCAGGCCCGCCGCGACATCCCGTGCCGTGCCGTCGCCGCCGGCGAAGAGCACGAGGTCGACGCCGACGTCGGCGAGCGCGCGCGCGGCGTCCGTCGTGTCCGACGGCGACGTCGGGCTCCGCTGGTGCCACACCACGATCGGCCTGAGGCCCGCCGCCCGCACGGCGTCCTCCCCCATCGGACCCGCCGCGGTGACGACGTGCTCGTCGGGCCGCGACGCCGCGACGACCGCGAGGGCCGCCACGGCGCGTTCGGCCGCACGGGGGCGAGCGCCGCGCTCGCCCGCGCGCCGCTGCACGTCCGCACCGTCGCTGCCGGCGAGCCCGGCGGGCCCGCCGATCCCGGCGATGGGGTTCACGATGAGGCCGATCACGTCAGGCCCCGACGGCGTCCGGGTACTTGCGGCGGTACGCCCGCCAGGTGATCGCCCAGCGCTCGGGGTCGTCGAGGTCGTCGTGGTGCGTGTGGTGCACGGACTGGCTGTGCGGCGCGGTGCGCACGACCTCGGGCGTCTCGCGCGCCTCGCGCGCGACCTCGGCGAGGACGTCGGCGTACTCGTCGAGCTCGGCCTTGGAGTAGGACTCGGTCGGCTCGAGCGTGAACGGCTGCGGCACGACGTACGGGTGGTGGCTCGTCCAGTAGTGCATGCCGAAGTCGCTCGCCCGGATGCCGATCTCCTCGGAGCTGATGCCCGTCTCCTCGAACAGCTCTTGCCACGAGTAGCGCACCTGCTCGATCCGGCGGCGGCCGGTCGCGTACGGCGCCGAGGCGCCTGGGATCTCGAGGATCCGCTTCATGAGGTAGTTGTTGTTCAGCACCGCGGTCTCGGCGACCGCGCGGAGACCCTCGGCGCCGAGGGCCATCATCCACGCGTAGGCGCGGACGATGTTCGGCACGACGCCGTGGCACGGCCCGATCGCGCCGATCGACTGCGGCCCGCCCTCGTGCACCGAGTACCGGTCGCCGTCGCGCACCACGCGCGGCCCCGGCAGGAACGGCGCGAGCGCGGCGCTGACGCCGTTCGCCCCGGTGCCCGGCCCGCCGGATCCGTGCGGCGTGCCGAACGTCTTGTGCACGTTGAAGTGGCACACGTCGAAGCCCGCATCGCGGGCTCGCGTGATGCCGAGGATGCCGTTCGCGTTCGCCTGGTCGTACGAGGCCAGCGCGCCGACGGCGTGCGCGGCATCCACCCATTCCCTGATCGCCGGGTTGTAGATGCCGGTGTCCTCGGGGTTCGTGACCATGATCGCGGCGGTGCGCGGCGACAGCGCGCGCTTCAGCGCGGCGAGGTCGGGGTAGCCGTCGGCGTCGGGGTGGAGCGTGATGACGTCGTACCCGGCCGCCTTCGCCGCGGCGGCGTTCGAGGGATGGCTGAAGATCGTCGTGATGACCTCGCGGCGCTGCGCCCCCTCGCCGTTGGCCTCATGGTAGGCGCGGATCATGGCGATGTTCGCCCAGATGGCCGCAGAGCCGCCCTGCGTATGCAGGGAGACCTCGTCCATGCCCGAGATCTCGGCGAGCATCCGCTCGGTGCGCCAGATGATCTCGAGCGCGCCCTGCGCATCGGCCGGGTCCTGCAGCGGGTGCATCGCCGAGAGCTTCGGGGTGGTGATGAGCTGCTCGTTGACCTTGGGCGCGTACTTCATCGTGCAGGTTCCCTGTCCCACGTCGACGTTGAGGTCGGCGCCGAGGTTCTCCTGCGAGAGGCGCAGGTAGTGCTTCAGCACGCGCATCTGGCCCATCTCGGGGAGTGCGGGCGGGGTCCGGCGGGCGAGCCCCTCGGGCAGCGACGCGACGACGTCGCCGACCGCGTCGCGGACGCCGGGCTCGACCGCGGTCACGAGCACGCCGCGCTCGCCCGGCGTCGACAGCTCGAAGATGACGGGTTCGTCCCAGCGCGCCTGGTGGAAGCGGCGGTGGGCGGGCTTGGGGGCGATGGGCAGGCTCATGCGCGGTGCTCCTCGGGGGTCGCGACGGTGTCGAGGGTGGCTGCGGCCTCGGCGGCGGATGCCGCGACGAGGCCGGTGACGGCGGCGGCGAGCCGGTCGATGTCTCGCTGCGCGGTCAGCTCGGTGACGCACACGACGAGCTCGTGCTCGCCGGCGACGACGCCCGGCTCGATGCCCTCGGCGCGAAGCGCGTCGACGACGCCCGACGCGGTCAGGCCGGCGCCGGCGACGTCGATCGCGAACTCCCGCAGGTGCACGGCGCCGTCGGTGAGGCGGATGCCGGGGATGGCGCCGAGCGCGCGCTGCGCGTACGCGGTGCGGGCGAGCAGCACCTCGCCGAGGTCGCGCATGCCCTGCGGTCCCATGAGCGCGAGGTGCACGCCTGCGGCGATGCCCCACAGCGCGGCGGCGGTGCCGACCCACTCCTTGCCCTCCTCGCGGTGCGCGAACGAGGTGCGGTCGTAGGCGACGTCGCCGAAGCCCACCTCGCCCGGCACGTCGGTCGTGGCGAGGCCGAAGAGGCGCGAGGGCATCTCCATGACGAAGCGCGGGTCGTCATGCACCGCGATGAAGCCGCCGTGCGCGCCGCCGTACCACTGGTGCAGGCCGAGCGACTGGATGTCGCCGCAGACGATGTCGGCGCCCTGCTCGGCGGGCGGCGTGAGCACGCCGTACCCGACGGGGTCCGTGCCGACGACGAGGATCGCGCCGACGGCGTGGGCGGCGTCGGCGATCGCCTGGAGCCGGTGCTCGATCGCGCCCGTGCGGCTCGGCGTCTCGATCCAGACGGCGGCGACGTCGTCGCCGAGCCGGTCGGCGATGCCGTCGACATCCGCCGTGCCGTCGACGGGCGTGACGGCTTCGAGGTCGAGGTGCACGCGCACGTAGTCGCGCACCTTCGAGAGCTTCGCGGGCAGCACGTCGCTCGCGACGAGCACGCGGCGCCGGCCGGTCATGCGCCCCGCCATCGCGAGCGCGGTGCCCGTGGCCTGGAACCCGTCGTAGGTCGGGACGTTGACGACGTCCATCGCGAGCAGCTCGCCCATGAGCGACTGGTACTGCCAGAGGGCCTGGAAGCGACCGTGGTCCTCGTAGGGCTCACCCGCGTAGGCGGTGAGGAACTCGCTGCGGCCGATGACCTCGTCGACGACGGCGGGGACGTGGTGCGCGTACGTCCCCTGTCCGAGGAAGCTCAGTCGCTCGGTCGTCGGCACGTTCCGGGCGAGGAGCCCGGACACGTGCCGCACGAGGTCCTGCTCGGCGACGAGGGGCTCGGGCAGGTCGAGCGCGCGACCGAGGCGGAGGTCGGCCGGGACGTCGGCGTAGAACTCCTCGACGGATGCCGCTCCGACGGCGGCGAGCATGTCGGCGCGCACGTCCGGCGCGGTGTTGGGGATGTACGGATGCACGAAGGGTTCGCTCATGGGTGGTGCCTTCAGTCGGTGGTCTCGGACAGGGTGACGAACGGGGGCTCGGCCGCACGCGGGGTCGCCAGCACGGCGACCTCGAGCGGGGCCAGCACGAGGCGCCCGGTGGTGCGGTCGCCGCCGAGCAGGTCCTCGGCGCCCTCGGGCACGTCGACGGCGACCTCGCGCGTGCCGTGGTTCAGCACGAAGGTGTAGTCGGTCTCGTCGTCGGCACGCGTGACGGCCTCGACGTCGCGGTCGATGCGGGTGCGCGCGGGCAGGCCTGCGTCGGCCAGGGCGCGCCGCATGACGGCGACGAGCCCCTCGTCGGCGAGCGCCGCGCCGACGTACCATGCGGCGCCCGCGCCGTGTACGCGGCGGGTCACCGCGGGCCGGCCGGCGAGCACGCCGGTCGCGAAGCGGGCGATGACGGATGCCTCGTCGGAAGCCTCGATCCACTCGGACCAGACGGGTGCGTCGAAGCGGTCCCCGTCGAGCTCGACCTGCTCGGCCGCGCCATCGGGCACAGGCCACGGTTCGTCGACCTCGATGCCGAGCAGGACGCGGAGCGGCCCGGGGGCGCCGCCGGGGTGGACCTTCTCGGTCGCGTCGACGACGCCCGAGAACGGCCCGACGACGACCGTGCCCCCGGAGGCGGCGAACGCCTCGAGCGCGGCGGCCTGCGCGGCATCCGCGAGGTAGAGGTTCGGGACCACCACGAGGTCGTAGCCGTCGAACGGTCCGGTCGCCCGCACGGTGTCGACGGCGTGGCCGAGTGCGTGAAGGGCGGCGTGCCAGGCGCGGGCCTGCGCGAGCCATCCGAGGCGCTGCGAGGGCAGGGACTCGGTCGCGCTCGATCCCCACCAGGAGTCCCAGTCGACGACGAGCGCGACGCGGCTGCGCACGCGCGTGCCCTTCACCGGAGCGAGACGTCGGAGTTCGCGCCCGAACGCCGCGGTCTCGCGGAACGTGCGCGACTGCTCGCCGCGGTGGCCGAGCATCGCGGAGTGGAACTTCTCCTGCCCGTAGCGGGCCTGGCGCCACTGGAAGAACATCGCGCCGTCGGAGCCGTGCGCGACGGCCTGGAGGCTGTCGATCCGCATGCGGCCCGGCGCCTTCGGCACGTTCACGTCGCGCCAGCTCACGGCGCTCGCGGCCTGCTCGAGCAGCAGCCACGGCTGCCCGCCCTTCAGCGAGCGCATGAGGCCGTAGTTCAGGGCGGCGGGCACGTGCGCCCGCGGGTCGGCGGGGTCGGGGTAGGCATCGTCGGTCACGAGGTCCTCGATCTCGGCGAAGCGCCAGTAGTCGAGGTCGCGCAGCAGGCTCATGAAGTTCGTCGTCACCGGCAGGTCGGGCGTGACCTCGCGGAGCACGTCGACCTCGACGCGGAACAGCTCGAGCAGCGCGTCGGAGGAGAACCGCTCGAAGTCGAGCAGCTGCGTCGGGTTGACCGGCCCGGTCGCGCGCCGGGGCGGCTCGATCTGCTCCCAGGCGGTGTATCGCTGGCCCCACACGTTCACGCCCCATGCCTCGTTGAGCCCGTCGAGGTCGCGGTAGCGCTCCTCGAGCCAGCGCCGGAAGTGCGCGGCCGACTCGGGGCACCAACAGCGGGCGACGTGGTCTCCGTACTCGTTCGACACGTGCCAGAGCACGACCGCCGGGTGCTCGCCGTAGCGCTCGGCCATCGCGCGGGCCATGCGGGCGACGTTCGCGCGCCAGACCGGCGAGCTCGGGCAGTACGCCTGTCGCGAGCCGAACTCGAGCCGTCGGCCGTCCGAGTCGCACGGGAGCATCTCGGGGTGGCTGCGCACGAGCCAGGCGGGCGGGGTCGCGGTGGCGGTGGCGAGGTCGATGCGGATGCCGCCGGCCCAGAGCACCTCGATGACCCGGTCGAGCCAGGCCCAGTCGTACACGCCCGGCGCGACCTCGAGCTGCGGCCACGAGAACACGGGAAGGCTGACGAGGTTCACGCCGGCCTCGCGCATGAGACGCACGTCCTCGTGCCAGACCTCCTCCGGCCACTGGTCGGGGTTGTAGTCGCCGCCGTAGGCGAGCGCGTCGAGGCGAAGGGGCCTCGTCATCGCGTTCGTCACGTCGTGTCCTCTCCGTCGGGGTGTACAGATCGCCCTGCGCACTGTATTTTGTATACAGACACGCTAAGCCGCAAGTCGAATCGGGTCAACCCCTAGGCTTACGGCGTCGGCCGACCGGCTGGAGGATGGATGGCGATCGAACGCAAGAACCTGCGTTCCCAGGTGCGAGAAGAGCTGCTCGCCCGTATGCGCGCGGGGCTGGTCAGCCCCGGCGAGGGCATCAACGAAGTGCAGCTCGCCGCCGAGCTCGGCGTCAGCCGCACTCCGCTCCGCGAGGCGCTCATCGCCCTCGAGAGCGAGGGGCAGATCACGAGCGAGAACGGCAAGGGATTCCGCTTCGTCCCGCTCTCGGCGACCGAGTTCGAGGAGCTCGCGCCCGTCATGGCCGCCCTCGAGTCGCTCGCCCTCGAGCTCACCCCCCGCGACGAGATCCGAACGATCGGGCGCCGGCTCTCCGAGCTCGCCGCCGACTTCCAACAGGAGGTCGTCGAGCACGCGCTCGTCGTCACGAAGGACGATGAGTGGCACGCGATCATGCTCTCCGCCTGCCCGAACCGTCGCCTGCTCGACACGATCGAGAGCACGCGAGGTGCCTTCCACCGCTACGAGTCGCTCCTCGTCCCGAACGACGTCATGATCGAGCGCGTGGCGGCCGAGCACGCCGAGATCGCGCGCCACCTCGCCGACGGCGACGTGGCCGCGGCATCCGTCGCCCTCAAGGCGAACTGGATGAACGGCATGCGCCGCATCCTCGACAACGCGTCGAGCTCCTACTTCAGCGCCTGAGCGGCGCGCGTCCGGGCGCATCGTCCTCGCCGATACCGCGTCACTCAGGCGTCGCGCGACAGCGCGACGGCGAGGTCGATGAACAGCGCCGCGGACCAGCCGAAGGCCGTCGTCGCCGTCTGAGCCCGCTCGCCCGTCCGCGGGTCGAAGTACTCGTGCGGGCCGCCGGCGTGCACGACGAGCTCGACCGTGCGCTCGGCGATCCGCCGGGCCCGTTCCGCATGCCCGGAGCGGTCGAGCCCCTCGGCCACGAGCGCGTTCGTGTTGACCCACACCGGTCCGCGCCACATGCGCTGCGGCGCGTGGTCGGGGTCGGAGGCGGCGACGGTCGGGATCGGCCACGGAGTCGCGAAGCGCTCGGGATCCGCGATCGCGTCCACGAGCCGGTCGACGACCGCGGAGGGCAGCCTGCCGGTCAGCAGCGGCATGAGCCCGATGACCGTGTCGCTGTCGACCGGTCGGCCGGCCGCGAGCGACCGGAATCGCCCTGATCCGTCGTCCCAGAGGCGCGCGAGCATCCGATCGAGCGTGCGCGCCGCGCGATCGCGGTGAGCGGATGCCGCGCCCGCGACCTCCGCGTCGTCGACGCCGAGCCGCTCGACGAGCTCCGCGAGCTCGAGGTCCTGCCGCACGAGGTATGCCGCCAGGTCGGGCGTCGTCGTCGGCAGCGGTCCATCGAACACGGGACTGTCGTCGAGGCCCGACGAGTAGGGGTGCCCGTACTCGGGCAGCCCGTCACCGTCGAGGTCGGAGTGGGCGAACCACCAGTCCTGCGACCGGCGGATGGTCGCGACCATCCGTCGCACCCACTCGGCCGCCTCGCCCCCGGCCGACTCGCCCCCTTGCGGCTCGACCTCGAGCACCTTGGCGAGCGCCCACGCGGCGAGCGGCGGCTTGGTGAGCGGCACCGGCGCACTCGGGTCGGCGACGGCCGACCCGGCTCGACGCAGGTTCTCGCGGTCAGACGCAGGCAGGTCGTCGCTCGAGGCCAGCACCCCGAGCTCGTGCACGACGTCGGGCAGTTGCCCGTCGGCGGTCGGGAAGCGCAGCGCGAGGTCGAGCTGCTCGCGGGCGAGTTCGGGGTCGCCGTGCCGCAGCCCGACCGCGATGAAGTAGGCGTCCCACTGCCACAGCCCGACGTAGCCGATCTTCGATGGCACGACGGCGCGCGCATCGCCGAGCTGCGGCAGCTCGACGATGTTCGCGCCGAGCACCCACCAGCAGAACGCGGCCATGCCCTGAAGGTCCTCGCGGACCACGGGGCAGCGGGCGAACCAGTCGAACCAGGTCGCTCGCGTCTCCGCGAGCGCCGCCGCGTGGGCGTCGCTCCTCGCGATCTCGACGCCTCGATCGGCGTCGACGGTGAAGACGACGGATGCCGCGTGCCGGCCGCCGATCCTGAGCGTCTCGGTCTCCTCACCCTCGCGCGCCCGCCAGGAGACCACCGCCTCGCAACCGTCGGCGACATCGGCGCTCAGGGCGTGCGGGCCCGCGAACGTGAGGGTGACGGTGCCGTCGCCGAGTTCGACGACGTGCGGCAGCACCCTGGTGACGGCGAGCCGCGCGCCGTCGCGATCGCGCACCACGAGCGCATCGATCGCCACGCACTCCTCGAGCGACCGTTCGTACTCCGAGGTGTGCACGCGCAACCGGTCGCCGTCGCGGAACACCATCAGGCGCGATCGCGGCAGCGTGAACGGCGCCCGGACCAGGTCGAGGTGCTCGCCCGCGCGTGCGGCCGCGGCCGCGGCATCCGCTCGCCCCATGACCCGGCGCGGCAGCGTCGACGCGGCGCTCATCGGCCACCCAGACCCGACGCGGCCATGCTGTTGAGGATCCGGCGCTGCCCGATCACGAACGCGACGAGCATCGGGATCGTCGCGAGCGCCGACGCGGCCATCACGAGGCCGTAGTCGACGGAACCGAACTGGCCGCGGAAGCTCGCGAGCAGCAGCGGAACGGTGAACAGGTCGGGCGAGTTCAGCAGCACGAGCGGGAACAGGAAGCTGTTCCAGACGTCGAGCGCGACGATGATGCTGAGCGCTCCGAGGCCGGGCTTCAGGTTCGGCAGGATGATGCTCCAGAACGTCCGCCAGCGGCCGGCGCCGTCCACGAGCGCCGCCTCCTCGAGCTCCTTCGGCAGGCTCAGCACGAACTGGCGCATGAGGAACACTGCGAACGGATTCACCAGCATCGCCGGCACGATGAGCGAGAGGTGCGAGTCCACCCAGCCGAACTTCGCCATGAGCAGGTAGAAGGGGATGAGCGTGACCTGCTTGGGGATCATCTGGGTCGCGAGGAACACGATGAAGAGGACCCGACTGCCTCGGAACCGGATGCGTGCGAACGCGTAGCCGGCCATCGACGCCGTGAGCAGCGTGCCGACGACCGACAGCACGCAGATGTAGATGCTGTTGAGGTAGGCCTGGCCGAACGGCACCGCGTTCCACGCATCGACGTACTTCTCGATCGTCCACGGGTCGGGCCAGAGGCTGAGCGGGTCCTGGAGCAGCTGCGGCAGCGTCTTGAACGAGGTGAGCAGCATCCAGAGGAAGGGGAACACCATCGCGAGGCCCGCGACGACGAGGGCGACGTGGATGGCGACGCGGCCGAGGGTGCGGCGCGTCCCGCCGCCTGCGGCCCGGCGACGCGGACGTTCGAGGTCGGGGCGGCCGACGAGCGTCGACTCGAGGTCTGCGGCGGTCATGCGGAATCGTCCTCGTAGTGCACGAACTTCTTCTGCGCGCCGAACTGGATCGCGGTGATGACGAGGGTCAGCACCAGGAGGATCACGGAGGCGGCGCTGGACGGTCCGAACTCGAACCGCCCGAAGCCCAGGTCGTAGATGTGGTAGACGATCGTGCGCGTCGCGTTGTCGGGTCCGGCGTTCGCGGTGAGCACGAACACGGTGTCGAACGTCTGCAGCGACGAGATGAAGGCCACGATCGAGGAGAAGAACACGATCGGCGAGAGCAGGGGCAGGCGGATGCTCCGGAAGAGCCGCCACGCTCCGGCGCCGTCGATGCGGGCCGCCTCGATGACCGACGGCGAGATGTTCTGCAGCCCGGCCAGGAAGATGATCACGTTGAGGCCGAGCGACGACCAGATCGACACGATGCACACGGCGATGAGGGCGAGGCGGGGATCGCCGAGCCAGTCGGGCGGCGCCACGCCGAACACGGCAGCGATCGCTCCGCTCAGCACGCCGTCGGCGCGGAAGAGCTGCTGCCAGATCATGGCCACGGCGACCGTGCTCGTGACGACCGGTGCGAAGAAGAGGATCAGGTACAGCGTTCGGGTGCGCAGCTTCTCGAGCGCGACCGCGACCACGACCGCGAGGCCGAGTCCGACGGGCACCGTGATGAGCGCGATGAGCAGCGTGTTCACGATCGAGCGCAGCAGCAGTTCGTCCTGCAGCTGCGCCGTGAAGTTCTCGAATCCGACCCACTCGAGCTCGGTCAGGCCGTCCCACGACGCGAACGCCAGCACGAGGCTCGCGACGAACGGCAGCAGGACGAAGAGTGCCATGCCGATGAGCTGCGGACCCACGAAGACGTAGCCCCAGCGACGGTCGCGGCGACGCCAGGCGGCCTCGCGTCGCGGTGCGCGACCGGGGCGGACGGGTCCGGCAGGCGCCGCTGCCGGCGTCGGCGCGTCCCCCGCGACAGGGTGCGCGGGCGGCGCGACCGGAACTCCGGCCGCGCCGCCCGAGGTGATCACCATGTCGGTCTCACTCCGCCGTCTTCTCCGCGACGAGGCCGGCGACCTCGTCGAGGGTCGACTGCGCGTCGGATTTGCCCTCGTACAGCTTGAGGAACAGGTCGCTGATGTCGGTCGAGAGACCGGGCACGCGCGCCTCCGGCGCGTAGTCCTCGAAGCCGATGTCGCGCATGTCGAGGAAGGTCTGCGCGTGGGCCGGGTAGCCGTCCTCGAGCACGACCTCGTCCGCGCCGGCGATCGAGGGCACCGCGTTGCCGCCGCCGGAGAGGCGGAAGACCTGGCCCTCGGCCGAGAGGAACTCGGTCCAGAACGTGAACGCGGCGTCGGTGGCATCCGTCTTGCCGTTGATGGCGAGGTAGGAAGTGGCGACGCCGGTCGGCGCGGCCTGGCCGTCGGGCGTGGGCCAGCGGACGATGTCGTAGCTGTCCTGCTCGCCGGCGCTCGACACGGTGCCGATCGTGTAGCGCCCCTGGGCGAAGAAGCCCGCCTTGTGGGTCACGAACACGCTGTCGGCGCCTGCGCCCTCGGGCATCGTGTCGGCGACGACGAACGTGCCGTCCTGGAAGTAGTCGCCGAGCGTCTCGACCGCATCGACGGTCGCGGCGTCGTCGTTGCCGACGAACGCGCCCGACTCGTCGTACGCGTTGCCGCCCTGGGCCGAGATCCAGCTGTAGTGCGTCGCCCAGTAGTTCCAGAACATCGAGCCGACGAGACCCGCCTCCGCCAGGGCGTCGTTCATCTCGAGGTACTTCTCGGTGGTCCACTCGCCGTTCTCGGCGAGTGTCGCCGGGTCCTCGGTGATGCCCGCGGCCTCGAGGGCCTGCGTGTCGTACCAGAGCACGTCGGGGTTCGAGTCGTTCGGTGCGGCGTAGATCTCGCCGTCGGTCTCGGCTGCCCCGAACAGGCCGGGGAAGAAGTCGTCGGGGTGGGTCTCGCTCGCGTCGGATTCCATGAGCCCGGTGAGCGGCAGGAGCACGTCGGCGTCGACGAACTGGCCGATCTTGTCGTCGCCGATGTAGAACACGTCGGGCGCGGTGCCGCTCGTGAGCTGGGCGAGGAGCTTGGAGTGGTAGTCGCCGTAGCTGGCGACGGGCTGGAGCTCGACCGTGATGTCGGGGTGGCGCTCCATGAACTCCTCGTTGAACTCCTCGAAGCGGGTCAGCTCCTCGGGCGTTCCCCACGTCGACCAGACGACGGTGTTCTCGTCCGACCCTCCCCCGCCACCGCTGCAGGCCGCCAGGCCGACCGTCATCGCGCCGACCGCTCCGATCGTGAGCAGACGCCTCGTCATTGAGTTCGCACGGCGCATCGCGCCCCACCTCTTCCGTCATCGGTACTTCACCGGGAGCATCCCAGCACTCAGTATTTTGTATACAGAACGCAGATCGGTCAAGTCTCGAAACGACAACGGTGCTCGGCGAGCCCGGCGCTCACCCGCCCTTCGGCGCGCGCCGACGCATCCGCTCGACGCTCTCGCCGACCGCGGTGGCGACCAGCACGAGCGCCGCGAGCGACCCGGTACCGAGCGGGTCGAGCCACGGCGTCGCGACCGCGACGACGAGGATTCCGGCGATGCCGGCGAGTTGCGCCCGCATCCAGCGACGCTCGAGCACCCGTCGGAACAGCACCGTGCCGCCGAGGAACAGCAGCGGTCCCCCGAGCACCGTCACCACCGCAGCGACGCTCTGCTCGTGCGGGTGCCCGAGCACCTCCTTGTCGCCGACGCCGAGCAGCACGATGCCGCCGACGATGAGCAGGTGCACCCACGAGTAGGCGGTCCGGGCCACGCGTCCGGGAGCCTCCGCCGCCTCGATCGCCTCCGATCCGATCCGCTCGCCGTGGTCGAAGTAGATCCACCAGCACGCGGCGGCCGCGACGAACGCGGTCACGACGGCGATGACGCGCTCGGTCGACGACTCCTCCGCGACGAACGCGAACCCGGTCACGAGCAGCCCCTCGCCGAGCGCGATGAGCACGAACAACGCGGTCCGCTCCGCGATGTGCGCGCCCGAGACATCCCATCGCCCGATCTCCATGCGGCCCCGGCCGGGCACGGGGTAGCCGAGGACGCTGCCCACGAGTTCGAGCCCGAGCGCCGCCGCCCAGAACGGCAGCTGGGCGGGCAGCGGAAGCAGGGCTCCGACGATCCAGAGCGCCGAGCCGGCGAGCGCCCAGGCGAGCACGTTGCCGAAGTCGTGCGCGACCTGCCGGTCGTGCCGCGCCGTCGCCCAGACCATGAACGCCGCGCGGCCGAGCTTCAGCACGATGTACGCGAGCGCGAACGTCCACGCCCGGTCGCCGAACGCCTCGGCGATCGCCGCGCTCATCACGAACGCCACGAACGCGAGCGCGATGACCGCGACCCGCACCGGCACCCGGACCGGATCGAGCCAGTTCGTCACCCACGTCGTCGACACCCAGGCCCACCACAGTGCGCAGACCATGATCGCGCCCTCGAGCGCGCCGAGGAGCGTCTGGTTCTCGTAGAGGTACGCGCCGAGCTGGGTCAGTCCGAACACGAAGACGAGGTCGAAGAAGAGCTCGACGTAGGTGACGCGGGCGGCGCGCTCCGAGTCGGTGGGGCGCAGCACGTCGGCGCGCAGTCCGATGGCCATGCGGACATCCTGCACCCTGTCGGGCGTCGGCGGGCGGATGCCGCGAGCTCGCCGTTCGCGCGCGCCGGTGATCCGGGTTAGCCTGACGTGACCCGCGGCGCGGCGGGGTCGCCCGACCGCACGCGTGACGTTCCCTTCGACGTGGATGAGGTACTCGCATGGCGGCTTCGGCTCGGTCCTTCGGTGCGGCGGCGGCGCTCCTGCTGGCGCTCGGCCTGACCGGATGCACCACGGGCGACGACTCCCCCGAGTCGACCGGTCCCGTGGTCCAGCTCGGCGCGCCGGGCGAGGAGAACCGCACGCTCTCGCCCGACGAGGCAGCCGCCCTCGACTCGCCGACGCACTCGGAGGCTGATGTCGAGTTCATGCAGATGATGATCCTCCACCACGACCAGGCCCTGACCATGACCGGATGGGTCGACGAGCGGACAACGGACCGCGACATCCGGCTGCTCGCGGAGCGCATGCGCATCAGCCAAGAGGACGAAATGGACTTCATGGCCGGCTGGCTGCGGGATCGCGGCACCCCGCTGCGCGACGAGCACGCCGCGCACGGCGGCGGCCAGGACATGCCCGGGATGCTCACCGACGAACAGTTCGACCGGCTCGAGGCCGCCGGCGGCGAGGAATTCGAGCGGTTGTTCCTGGAGTACATGATCCAGCACCATTCGGGCGCCCTCGAGATGGTCGCCGACCTGTGGGCGTCGTACGGCGGGCAGGAACCAGCCATCGGCCAGTTCGCGCGTCACGTCGAGGGCGATCAGGGCATCGAGATCACTCGAATGCAGGAGATGCTCGCCGAGCGCACGTCGTAGCGCATGAGGAAGCCCGACGGTCCGGGGACCGTCGGGCTCCATCGTGCGAGAGCGGAGAGGTCGGGGTCCCCGACCTCCCCGCTCTCGGATCAGCGGAGGCTGGCGGCGAGGGCCTTGAGACCCTGCACCACGTCAGAGTCGGCCGGGAAGCCGGACTCGCTCGCGGCCGCGTTGAGCAGCCCGGACGCGGACTTGCCCGACTTGCTGGACTCGGCCTTGTCGATCAGCTTGTTCACCTTGTCGAGCTCGGCGCCCGACAGCGTGCCGGCTCGCGCTGCCTGGTCGACGTAGGACCGGGCGACTGCGAAGCTCGGCTCGTTGATCAGCATCGACTGCAGCTGGGCATTGAACTCGCCGAGCTCGACTTCGCTGGCCGCGGCGATCTCATTGGCGGTCATCATGGTGCTCTCGCCGAGCGCCATGGTGTCGAAGCCACGCGCGATCTCGCTCCCGACGACGTTGCCGTTGTACCAGTACGTCGACCAGTACCCGGCGAGGTTGAACGCGCCGGGGATGGCCGGGCCGCGGTCGAGGAACGCGATCTCGGTCGGGTTCGCCGTGTCGGTGAAATCGAAGATCGACACGCCGCCCTGATACCACGCCTGCACCATGATGTCGCGGCCTGGCACCGGGACGATCGAACCGTTGTGCGCGACGCAGTTCTGGTCGGTGCTCTGCGGCACCGGCAGCTTGTAGTAGCTCGCGAACTCGAGCTTGCCGTCGACGATGTCGAACAGCGCGTTCGCGCCCCATTCGGGCCGGTCGGTCGCGCGGCAACGAGCGCCCGTACCGCCACCCCACTCGTCGGTGAAGATCACCTTCGTGCCGTCGTTGTTGAACGTCGCGGAGTGCCAGTACGAGAAGTTCACGTCGGCAACCGCATCGGTTCGCACCGGGTTGGCCGGGTCGCTGATGTCGAGCAGGATGCCGTTGCCCTGGCACGCCCCCGCGGCGAGCCCGATCTCGGGGAACGCCGTGATGTCGTGGCACGTGTTGGTGTTCGGGCTCGGAGAGTACGCGGTCCCCGACGGATGCAGCGGCTGGGTCGGGCCGTTCTGCAGCCCGTTCACCGCCCCTGTCTCGGAGTCCTGGAAGATCCGCGGCTGGCTCACGATCGCCGCATTCTGGGGATCCGCGAGCGGCACCTTGATCACATCGATGCGCCACCGGGCCGCGTCCGCGGTCTCCGGGCCACCGGTGCCGCATCCAGCGAGCTCCGCTGCCGGGCGGAAGGTGCCAGAGGTGCCGGAGTTGTAGACGTAGACGTTGGAGGGGTCGTCCGGGTCGGTCACCAGCGTGTGCGTGTGCGACCCGCGGCAGGTCTGGACTCCGGGCAACTGCTCCGGCGCGTCGATGTTGCTGATGTCGAAGATGCGGACGCCGCGGAACCGCTCGAGGTTCACCGTGCCCGGAGCACCCTGGGTGCCGCAGTCGATCCGCCCGCGGGTCTCCTCGACCGACATGAAGAGCAGGTCGCCGTACACGGAGACGTCACCCTGGCCGCCGGGGCACACGAAAGAACTGCGGAGCGTCGGATTCACCGGGTCCGAGATGTCGTAGACCTGGAAGCCGTTGTAGTTGCCGGCGATCGCGTAATCGCCCGTGAACGCGAGGTCCGAGTTGACCTTGCCGAAGTCGTTGATCGCGCCGTCGAATGCGCCAGCGCGGGGCGTGTTCTTCAGCAGGTCGAGGTTGCTCGACGCGACCGGCGCGTCGAGGTAGCCCCCCGGCAGGTCGACGCGCGGGTCGTCTTCTGCGACGGCCGCGGTGGCCGTCATCAGCGACGCCCCGAGCAGCAGTGCTCCGGATGCCGCAAGCGCGCGCCTGCGCCACGGCACGGGTCTGGGTGAGGATCTCATCGGTGGTGCCCTCTCTCTCGCTTCGCGAAACGTGCTTCACATGCAATGAACGACGCCCTCCGACGAGCGAGCCGCACGACTTCGGGCGGCTCGCCGGCCCGGACGGGCCGATCTCTGCGTCTCACGCTACCGATGCGAATGCATTTGCAACAGGATGCGTTTTCCCCCGTACTGGGTGAGCGCGCCCGTGACGGGCGTCGGCGGCGCGGCGTAGGCTCGCGACATCCGGAAATCGAAGGGCGACCCGACATGTGCGGACGATTCGTGGTCTCGCAGCAGGCCGACGACCTCACCGCGGTCTTCGATGCCGAGAACGACTTCGCCGACTGGCGGCCGTCGTACAGCCTCGCGCCGACCGACACGGTGCCGATCGTGCGCGAGCGGGCCCGCTCCGACACGGGCGAGTTCGTCCGCCGCCTCGAGCCGGCGCGGTGGGACTTCCACCCCGCGTTCATGAAGGAGTCGAAGCGGCCGCAGTTCAACAGCCGCATCGAGACCGTCGCGACGAACGGGCTCTGGAAGGGCGCGTTCGCGTCCGGCCGATGCGTCGTGCCGATGCGCGGCTACTTCGAGTGGACGGGCGAGCCGGGCAGCAAGCGCGCGCACTACCTCCACGGCCCCGACGAGCTGCTCGCCGCGGCGGGCATCTCCACCGCGCGGAAGCTCGACGACGGCACGTGGGAGGTGTCGACCTCGATCATCACGCGCGAGGCGCGCGACGCCTCCGGCGAGGTCCACGACCGGATGCCGGTGTACCTGCCGCTCGACGCGATCGACCACTACCTCGCCCCCGAGAAGCTCTCGCCCGCCGATGCCTCGGCGATGGTCGACTTCCTGATCGCGCAGTCCGATCGCGTCGCGCCGACGATCTCGGAGTACGAGGTCGACCCCCGCGTGAACAACCATCGCCGCATCGACCCGCACGACCCGACGCTGATCGAACCGCTCGGCGACGACCCGACGCTCGTGTGATCCCGCTGCCCGCTCCCATATGAGAGAGGACCGACCATGACCGACTGGACCGACGACCAACTCGACCGCGTGGGCGCCGCCGACCAGCTCGAGATCGCCTCGGTGCGCGACGACGGATCGCTGCGCCCCTTCACGACCGTCTGGGTCGTCCGGATCGGCGACGAGCTGTTCGTGCGCTCCGCCTACGGACCCGAGAACGGATGGTACCGGCGCGCGAAGGAGGCGGGCGTCGGCCGGATCAAGTCGGCGGGCGTCATCCGCGATGTCGCCTTCATCGAGGTGCCTGCGGATGACGCGGGCCTGCACGAGGCGCTCGACGCCGAGTACACGCGCAAGTACGGCCCCAACCACGCGGCGCACATCATGGCGACCGTGCTCGGCGACGACGTGCGAGGCGTGACGCTCCGACTCGACGCCCAGGACTGAGCAGTCCGCGGTCGCGTCGGGTCGCGTTCGGCCGCCGCGGTTCAGCCGCGCCGGAACCATCGCCGGCGCGAACGCCTCGCGGTGGCCTCCTCGACGCGCGCCCGGTCCGCCTCCTCGGCGGCGACCCGCCGTCGCTCGTCCCGACGGCCGCGCCAGGCTGCGAGCTCGGCGTCGACGTCGCGCGTGGGCGTGACGACCGGCGGTCCGCCGAGCAGTTGCCGGCGCGCCTCGACGACCCGCGCGTTGAACTCGTCGAGCGCGACCCGCACGTCGTGCTCGCGGTGGAGGCGATCGAGGCGCTCCTCGAGCTCCGCCGCCTCGACGCGGAGCGTGAGCGCCGGCGGCCCGAGCCCGGTGAGCCGCTCGGTCTCGATCTTGCGGCGGATCCACCAGTCCGGATCGTGGCTGCCGAGTCCCGCGAGCGGCTTGCCCGCGCCCGGGAGGTCGTCGAACTCGCCCCGACGGATCGCCTGCTGGATCACGACCTCGACGTACGCCGCCCGTTCGGCGGCGAGGGATCCGGCCGTCGTCCGGTCGGCGGGCCGCTCCGGCTCCGGCTCCGCGGCATCCGTCACCTCGTCGTCGCGGGCGTCGGCGGCGGCCTCGCGCGAGAGCGCCGTTTCGCGCTCCCATCGCTGCAGGCGGTACTGCCACGCACTGCGTCGCGGGTCGTCCACCATCCGCCATCGCCCCCGTCCGTCCGGCCGGTGCATCGATGGTAGGTCGTCCGCCTGCGAGACGCACCCCTCGGCAGGAGCCGCCGCGGTCTACCCCGTCCGGCCGCCGCGACGCCCCTCGTCGAGCGTCGCCATCAGCGCGCGGAACTCGTCGGGAGAGATCTCCCCGCGGGCGAGCCGCTCCTCGAGGATCTGCTTCGCGCGGTCGGGTTGCGCGCCCCCGGCCGCGTCGTACCCGGACGTGGCGCCGGTTCCGCCGTGCCCGGAAGCCGACCGTACGAGCAGCACGATGAGCACCACGATGCCGCCGATGACGAGTGCACCGAACAGGAGCCCCGGAAGCCACATCCACCATCCGCCGAAGCCGTAGTCCCACATCATCGTCGCCACCTCCCATCGGCACCCGGCCGGCCGGGCCCGCCGCTCATCCAGCCAAGCTCATCGCGAGCGATTCGACCGGGTCGTTGGGCCCGGCGGACCGCGACGCAGGGACGACGACGACGCAGGCATCCCCGCTACGCTCGGCGCATGCGCATCGGACGCAGCCATCGCCGGCTGCACGAACTCGAACGGCTCGATCCCGCGACCGACTACGAGCGCATCACGCGCGTCGACGGCACGCTCGAGTTCCCGTGGGACCTGCAGCAGTCGCTGAGCTTCGCCCTGTTCCGCACCTACGCCGTGCCCTCGATCGGCGGACTCCTGTACGAGACCGGCGAGTTCGAGCGCGATGCGCAGAAGCGCCACGACGACACCGTGCTCATCCTCGACGCGATCGCCGTCGATGGAATGGAATCCGACGACGGCCGTGCCGCGGTCCGCCGCATGAACCGTATGCACGGCCGCTACGACATCTCGAACGACGACCTGCGCTACGTCCTCGCGACCTTCGTCGTCACGCCGATCCGCTGGATCGCCGCGTACGGCTGGCGGCGGCAGTCGCGAGTCGAGATCGACGCTGCCGTGCAGTACTACCGGCGGCTCGGCCGGCTCATGGGCATCCGCGAGATCCCCCAGACGTACGAGGCGTTCGCCGAGTACATGGACGCGTACGAAGCGGAGCACTTCCGCCTCGACCCACGCACCCGGGTCGTCGCCGACGCGACGCTCGACCTGCTCGTCACCTTCTACCCCAGGATGGCGCGGCGGATGGTGCGTGCCTTCTCGATCGCGATCCTCGACCCGCACCTCCGCGCGGCCTTCGGCTACCCCGAACCGTCGCGCTTCGCCGTGCGCGCGTCGCACGGCGCGCTCCGGCTCCGCGGCCGGATCGTCTCCCTGCTCCCGGCGCGCCGGAGGCCGCAGTACGCCCGCGACCTGAAGCGCATCCGGAGCTACCCGGGCGGCTACCTCGTCGAGCAGCTCGGGACCTTCGCGCCGGAGGAGGCGGCCTCGGGGGCCGTGGCGGGCACCCCGCCGACCGCAGCACGACGGGTCACCCCCCTGCCGGAACGAGCTCCGTGACCGTCTCGCCGAAGTCATCGGATGCCACGATCCCCCGCCCGTGTCCTGTCAGTTGCCGCCGACCTGCGTGGGCTCGGCGGGGCCGGCTCCGGCACCCGGATACGAGGCTCCCAGTGCGTCGGTCGGGAGCTCCCGGACGCCGGGTCGCTGCGTCATTCCGAGCCCCCGAGCATCACCTGCATCTCGGCGATCTCCTCCGTCTGCGCGAGGACGATGGCCTCTGCCAACTCGATCGCGTCGGGGTGCCCGCCCTGCGAGATCCCGTCTGCGCCATCTGCACCGCGCCCTCGTGGTGCACGATCATCTGCTGCAGGAACAGGCGGGAGGCCTCGTCCCCCGTCGCCTCCTCGAGGATCGCGAGGTCGTCCTCCGACATCATCCCGTCGCCGTGGTCCATCCCGCCCATGTCGCCGAGCTCCTCCGCACCCCACGCCTCGAGCCATCCGCGCATGAGGTCGATCTCGGGCTGCTGCGCCTCCATGATCTCGGTCGCGAGGTCGCGCACCGAGTCGTCGACGCCGTCCTTGGCGAGCAACTCCTCGCTCATCTCGACGGCCTGCTCGTGGTGCGGGATCATCATCTGCGCGAACATCACGTCCGCGGGGTTCGCCGAGGCGGCGGGGGCGGATGCCGCGGCGTCGCCGGTTCCGCTGCCGACGGGTTCGCCGGGGTCCGCGCCGGCGCAGCCGGCGAGGGTGAGAGCGGCGGCGAGCGCGGTCGCCGCGGCCAGGGTCGTACGTGTGGTGTGCATGGTCTTCTCTCGATCGTGGATCGGTACTCGGAATCGGGGGTCCGACGGCTCCGCGCGTTGCGGGGCCCGGACATCGCCCGACTCAGGTCCGGCTGATCGAGAGTGCGTGGAGGTCGGGTCGGAGCCGGGCGAGCGGCGCGAGGCATCCGCTCGTCGTCGGTGCCTGCATGATCACGCGGAGCCGACCGAGGGCGCCTGGGCCGGCGGCGAGCGCGAGCACCGCGGCGAACGCGAGCGTGAGCGCGCACGCGACGGCGACCGCGCAGTCGAGGAGGAGCGACCCCGCTGAGCCGTCGGATGCCGCGGGCCCGGCGAATTCGGCAGGCACCAGCGCCGCGGCGGATGCGGCAACCACCGCGATCGCGTCGGCCGCGAACATCGGATCGTGGTGCGTGCCCGCGTGCTCCCCCGCCGTCGCCGGCATCGACGCGGCCGTCGACGCCTGCGCGGAGTGTGCGCCGTGCCCGCCGCCGACGTCGTGCATCGCGACGAGCCCGAGCGCGATCGCACCCATCAGGAGTGCACCGAGCAGGGCCGATCGGAGGGATCGGCTCCCGGGGCGCGCTGCAGCTCGGAATCGACGCATCCGCACCTCCCTGCTCACCTCGGCGATACCCCCTGAGCGTACGTCACGCGGCCGCTCGCGAAGCTGGGACGCTGCTCAGAACACCTCTGGCAGCGTCGACCGGTCGAAGCTGAAGACGCCCGCGAGGTCGATGCCGCGCACGGTGCCCTCGGCGTAGTACGCGATGCCCCATTCGTCGATGAACGACCCGTCTGCGAACGTGCATGGCGCGACCACCGGGTCGTCGGGATCCTCGGGCGCGGTGAGGCCGCCGCCGTCGGCGGTCGCGCCGAAGCTCGTCGTGCCGCCGAGCGACGCGCAGAGGGCGGATGCCGGGTTCCCGGGCGGATCGTCCGGGATCTCGGTCCGCGACAGGTAGGCGAGCGCGGCGAGCGTCGGCTCGTCGGAGGTGAGGGTGACGAGGTCGACGTAGATCCGCGAGTCGGCGTCGTCGTCGAGCGTCTGGAACCGGCACACGGCGACCGGGTCGCCGAGCGGCACCCAGTCCGCCTCGTCGAGGTTCGTACCCCAGGCCGGCTGACGCTGCTGCACCTCGCCGCCCTGCTCCTCGCAGTAGGCGGCCGCATCGGCCAGGTCGGCGGCGGATGTCGCGGGGTCGCTCGCCGTCGGCGGAGCAGGGGGTTCCGTGCACCCGGCCAGGCCGAGGCCGGCCGCGGCGATCAACGCGATGCCGGCCATCCGTCGGATCGGTCCCATGCGCACCTCGCTCCTCGTTCGCGTGCGTGCCGACGCGCCCCAGACTAGACGGCGCGATCGACGATCGACTCAGCATGGTCGCGAAGGACGGTGATGCGAGGGGGCCTTGACGTGGAGCGGATGACGGGGTTCGAACCCGCGACCTTCACCTTGGCAAGGTGACGCGCTACCAACTGCGCTACATCCGCATGGAGACGGCTCCGCCGCTCCGGTGCCGATCTTCCGACCGGCTGGATGAGCCTACCGGACCCGCGGCCCCGTCGATGACCGCCGCCGCCGCGGCATCCGTCGCAGATTATCGCATATCGGTGCATATGTGCGTATGCTCAGGCATATGCGCACCACGATCATCCTCCCCGACGAGTTCGCTCGCGCGGTCCGGGAGCGCGCGAGGGCCGAGGGCCTGACGTTCACGTCGTTCCTCGAGCAGGCGCTTCGCGAGCATCTCGATCGCCTCGACTCACGGGTGGAGGGGCGGCCGTTCGCCGTGGTTCCGTTCGAGGGAACAGGGCTCCGCCCCGGCGTCGACCTCGCCGACTCCGCAGAACTCCTCGATCGGATGGAGCGGTGAGCGCATGCTCATCCCCGACGTGAACGTGCTGGTCGGCGCCCATCGCACCGACTCCCCCGACCACGACCGGCTGCGCGCCTGGCTCGAGTCGACCGTCGCCGGGCCCGAGGCGCTCGGCCTGACCGACGCCGTGCTCGCCGGGTTCGTCCGCGTCGTCACGCACCCGCGCGTCTTCGTCGACCCGACTCCGCTCGAGACCGCGCTCGAACAGGCGGAGACGCTGCAGGAGGCCCCCGGCGTCCATCGCGTCGCCCCGGGCGCCCGGCACTGGCGGATCTTCGTCGACCTCTGCCGCACCGGCTCCGCGCGCGGCAACCTCGTCGCCGACGCCGCACACGCCGCCGTCGCCATCGAGGCCGGCGCGACCTGGGTCAGCCTCGATCGCGACTTCGCCCGGTTCCCGGGCCTCCGCTGGCGGTCACCGCTCGAGTGATCGCCCCGCGAGAGCCGGGTCCGGTCGGACCAGCCTCGCCCACGCCGTCGCGCCGGGATGACAGGATCGAAAGCGACGCGCTCGTCTCGAGGCGCGTCGTTCGGGGGAACGATCTCAGCCCGGTCGCGCGCGACTCGGGCCCCGGGTCGGTGAGGAGCGCAACCATGGCATTCGACGAGTCGGAGGGGCCGGACCGGTACCGCCTCCCGATCGGGTGGGCGCGTGCTGCGGCCGACACCCCGGTCGATGCACGAGACGCGACGAAGCCCGCACCGGCGGCACCGCTTCGACCCCCAGCCGGAGCGCCGAACGTGCTGATCATCCTGATCGACGACATGGGGTTCGGCGCGAGCAGTGCATTCGGCGGCCCGTGCGAGATGCCGGTCGCGGAACGGGTCGCCGCCGAGGGCACGCGGTTCACGCGCTTCCACACGACCGCACTCTGCTCCCCGACGCGCCAGGCGCTGCTGACGGGGCGGAACCACCACACCGCCGAGATGGGGGCCCTCGCCGAGGTGGCGACCTCCTTCCCGGGCTACACGGGCGTGCGTCCCGACGACTGCGCCACGCTCGGGCAGGTGCTGCGGATGAACGGCTATTCGACCGGCATGTTCGGCAAGCACCATCAGACGCCCCCGTGGGAGACCAGTCCCTCTGGTCCGTTCGACCGGTGGCCGACCGGCGAGGGGTTCGAGAAGTTCTACGGCTTCATCGGCGGCGACACCCACCAGTGGGTCCCGGCGCTCGTCGACGGCACCCGGCCGATCGAACCGCCGCGTACGCCCGAGGAGGGGTATCACCTCTCGGAGGACCTCGTCGACCAGGCGATCGCGTGGCTCGGCGGGCTCGACGCGCTCACGCCGGACAAGCCGTGGTTCACGTATCTGTCCTTCGGTGCGACCCACGCGCCGCACCACGTCCCGAAGCGCTACCTCGACGCGGTCCGCGGCCGGTTCGACCACGGCTACGACCGCGAGCGCGAGCTCACGTTCGAACGTCAGCGCGAACTCGGCGTCATCCCGCCCGACGCAGAGCTGACGGCGCCGAACGAGAAGATCCCCGCGTGGGACGACCTGGAGGACGACGACCGTCTCGTCGGAACGAGGCTGTTCGAGGCGTACGCGGCGATGGCGACGCACACCGACGAGCAGGTCGGGCGGCTGCTCGACGCGCTCGAGGAGCAGGGGGTCCTCGACGACACGCTCGTGTTCTACATCCTCGGCGACAACGGGGCGTCGGCCGAGGCGGGCGCCTACGGCACGTTCAACGAGATGGCGTACCAGAACAACGTCCTCATGACGACGGCCGACATCACGCCGAGGCTCGACGACATCGGCGGCCCCAAGGCGTTCAACCACATGCCGTCGGGCTGGGCGCACGCGATGAACACCCCGTACCAGTGGAGCAAGATCGTCGCATCGCACTGGGGCGGCACGCGCACCGGCATGATCGTCCGCTACCCCGGACGCGTTCCCGCGGGCGAACGGCGCTCGCAGTTCACGCACGTCATCGACATCGTGCCGACGATCCTCGAGTACGCGGGCCTGCCCGAGCCGGCGCAGGTCAACGGCGTCCCGCAGAGGGCCCTCGAGGGCGTGAGCTTCAAGTACGCCGTCGACGACTCGGCGGCGGCGGAACGCCACCATACCCAGTACTTCGAGATCGGCGGCAACCGCGGGATCTACCACGACGGCTGGACCGCGGTCACGCAGCACTGGCTGCCGTGGCCCGACCCCGACGACGTCGTCCCGGCGCTGGCGGATGACACGTGGGAGCTCTACGGACCGGATGACTGGACCCAGGCGCACGACCTCGCGGCGGAGCAACCGGACAAGCTCGCGGAACTGCAGCAGCGGTTCCTGATCGAGGGGGCGAAGTACAACGTGCTCCCGATCGACGACCGGCAGCGCGAGCGGTTCGACCCGGTCGTCGCCGGCCGGCCCGACCTGATGCGAGGACGCACGCGCCTCACGCTGCGGCCGGGCATGTCCCGGTTGAACGAGAACACGGTGCTCAACGTGAAGAACCGCTCGTTCACCGTCACGGCGGTCGCGACGCTGCCGACGGATGGTCCCGCACAGGGCGCCCTCGTCGCGCAGGGCGGGAGCTTCGGCGGATGGGCGCTGTACTTCCGCGACGGCCTGCTCGGGTACGCCCACAACTTCGTCGGCATGCACACGTCCACCGTGCGGAGCGCGGCGCCGGTACGCGGCGGCGAGCACGTCCTCGAGATGCGCTTCGACTACGACGGCGGCGGCGCAGGCAAGGGCGGTGAGGTCACGCTCCTCTGCGACGGCGAGCCGATCGGGAGCGGACGCGTCGACCGGACGGTGCCCGGCCTGTTCTCGTTCGACGAGGGCATGGACATCGGCTGCGACAGCCTCGACCCGGTCGTCGAGGACTACCTCACCCCGAGAGGCGAGTTCACCGGCACGATCGCGACGGTCACGATCGACATCGCCCCCGACGCGGAGCACGACCCCGACCTCGTGCTCCGGGCGCGGTACCGGAAGCAGTAGGCGCGTCGGGGGTCAGTCGCCGGACCGCGGCGGGACGTCCTCCTGCGCGCCCGACGCGCGCTCGGCTGACGGAAGCGCGCCCGGCGCGCCCTCGCGCGCCGCGCCGTCGCCCGACGCGCGCTCGAAGGCTCGCTCCCACTCCTGCAGCTCCTTTCGGCCGCCGATGAGGCCGTCGAGCGACACCTGGAAGTGCAGCCCCCGACGGGCGTTCACCTGCTTGATGTTCTGCACGAGCTCGCCCGACACCGCGACGACGGCCTCGCGCACCTCCCGCACGCGCTCCTCGGGGTCGTCCCAGAGGTGCGGGTGGGTGAGGATGTCGAGCAGGTAGTCGCGGTCGAGCGCGGCGGTGAGCTTGCGGAGCGTGTCGTCGTACTCGATGGCGGCGATGCCGCGCTGTCCGGCGCCCGCCCCGCCGCCCGCGCGATCGAGCCGGACGAACAGCTCCTCGACGTTCTCGGCGATGCCCATCATGTCGTTCGCGGTCTGCGCGGCGACGGCGTTGCCGCGCGCACCGACCTGCGCGTACTCGGCAGCGAGCGACCGCAGGTTGGCCACGTGCCGGCGGATCGGTTCCGGGAGCTTCGCGTCGACCGCACCGCGCCCACGGCGCCGACGCGCCCGGACCACCCCGAACACCGCGCCGGCCGCGGCGACGAGCACCGCCGCGCCGATCACGAGCCCGAGGATCGGTCCGATGCCGGCCCCTCCGTCGCCGCCACCGACGAGCGGTGCCGGCTCGTCGGCGGCCTGCACGCCCTGCACCGTCTCGGTGAGCGCGACGTCGAGGCTGCCGGCGCCGGATTCCGCCTCGTTCGCGATCTGCATCGCCTCGCCCGCGTCGAGCACGCGCGACCCGGCCGACAGGTCGTCGCCGACGGCGACGATGATCGTGTCGTAGCCGGTCGTCTCGGCGAGTTGCGTCACGATCTCGGGTCCGGATGCCTCGAGCGCGGCGTTGTCCGAGAACACGGCGACGGCGATCGAGTCGTCGCCGACCTGCGCCAGCAGCGCGTCCTGCAGCGCCGATGCCCCGTCCACCTCCGACGAGACGTAGACCGGGGTCGACTGCAGCGCGTCGGACGCGTCGTCGACGTATCCGTCCGCCGCGGCGTTCATCAGGCCACCCATCCGACGCCCCTAGAAGTTGTTGATGACCGACGCGAACACGAGGTCGATCTTCGCGGCATCCGAGGCGTCGAACCACTGGCCGCCGGTCGCCTCGGCGATCCGCTGCAACGAGCCCGTGTCGGCGCCCTCGCCGTACGCGATCGGGAAGATCCGCACCGGGGCCGCGTCACCGCCCTCGCGGGAGGTTCCGCCGATCTTCGCGATCAGCGAGTCGATCGAGATCGACGAGTCGGTGTCCTGCCCGTCGGAGAGCACGACGATCGCGTTGATGCGACCGGGCTCCGCGCGCGCGACCATCTCGTCGTACGCGACCGCGATCGCGTCGTACAGCGGCGTGCCCTCGCGGTTCGCGTAGCGCAGATCGTCGATCGACGCGCTCAGCGTCTCGCGGTCGGATCCGAGCGCCGAGACGTCGCGCAGCACGAGGAGGTTCTCCCCCGCCGAGGAGTCCACGCCCGTCGTGAACGCCCACATGCCGACCTCGTCGGTGCCGCGGAAGTGTCCGAGCGTCGCCTGCGCCCCCTCGATCGCGCCGTCGAGCTTCGACCGCCCGTCGCCGATGGGGTCGTCCATCGAGCCGGACACGTCGATGAGCTCGAGCACCGACGAGGGCTTCCGGATCTGCGTCCACTGGTCCAGCGCCGCCGAGACGACGTCGACGGCCGGCCGGGGCAGCGTGATCGCCGGGCCGGCGGGGTCGACGCCGTACTGCTCGGTGAAGAGGTCGCCGAGCGGCACCGACTCGTCGAGCGGCCGGAACCCGTACTCGGGCAGGATGCGCTGGGCCGGCTCGGTGGCGAGGAAGTCGACGAACGCCGCCCCGGCGGTGCGCTGGACGTCGGTCACCCAGTCGGCGCCGAGCACGGTGATGGGGTTGTCCGACCACATCGACCCGCCCGACGGATAGATCGCGACGAGCTTCTCCTTCGGCGGCGTCAGCGTCTCGCCGGGCTGCACCGTGTGCGAGTCGGGGTTGCCCTGGTTGTAGTTGAGCATCGAGGTCTCCTCGAGCGCCACGGCCGAGACGTAGCCGGAGCCGCCGGCGCCGTTCTGCGTCTCGTCGTACAGCGTCGTGAGCACCTTGCCCGTCGTGTCGCCGTAGTGGATCACGCACTCCTCGAACACCCGCGAGAACTCCTCAGCGCCCGCGACATCCGCTGCGGTGAGGTCGGACGTCTTGCCGGATGCCTCGTACGACTGCATCAGGATCGCCGACAGGCCCGTGGTCGACGTGTTCGGGTTGGTCTTCGAGATCTTGAACGAGCCCCAGATCGGCTTGCCGGCGCTGCTCCACCCGTCGGGGTCGGCGCACAGCGCTTCGAGGTCGGAGATGCCGATCTCGGCGTCGGGCCACCCGAGGGCCTTCGCCATCGTCTCGGGCATCGCGAAGATGATCGGCGTGTGGGTGAACGACACGGGTTCGCCGACGAGCGAAGCGGATGCCGCGGCCGCGACCCGCTCCGTCCACACGGTCGAGGCGGGCGACCAGAGGGTCGGCCAGCGCCGCGCGTCCTCGTCGGGCCAGTCGCCGCCCGCGGTGAGGAACCGCGTCGCGTCGCCCGACGACACGTTGACCGGCCGCACCGTCGCGCACTCGTCGAGCCCCGCGTGCTCCGGTGACTCCTTGAAGGCGGCGGCCAGGGCGTCGAGCATGTTGACCTTCTCCGACGAGGTCGCGACGACGACGCTCGTGCAGCCGTCGTCGGCGAAGTCCCCGCCGTCGATCGGGCCGGTGTCGACGTCGTCCTGGCCGAACGTGCAGGCGCTCAGGGCGAAGGTCAGCGCGGCGACGACGGTCACCGCGAGCCCGCCGCGAACCCCCCGGCGAGACGTCGACGTGATCGCGGGTCGAGCGGCCGTGCGCCGCGGAACGGGTGCCATGTGAACAGGTTAGGTCCCGCGAATATCGTTCGCATCACGGTCCGGACACTCGTGTCCCCGACGACCTCAGAGGAGCTCCCGCCGCACGACTCCGGCGCTCCAGCGGCCGAGCAGCAGGCCGGCGACCGTGTCCGAGATGTGGTGCTGCCCGCGGTGGATGCGCGAGAACGCGATGGCCCCCGGAATCCCGTATCGGAGCAGCGGCCCGAGCGCCCGCGCGCCGCGGACTCCGTACCGGTCGAGCAGGTCGGCGAGCGTGGTGTGCAGGGCGACGGATGCCGCGGTGTGGCCCGACGGGAACGAGGAGGTCGCGTGCGGCGGCTCGGGCCGCCACACGCCCTGCGGACGCGGCCGACCCACGAGCGCGGCGGATGCCACGAAACAGGCGGTCTCGAGCGCGAGCGCCGCGGCGGGCGCGACCGCGGCGCGCGGGTTGCGCGTCAGCACCCAGGTCACGGCGCACCAGACGGCCCCGTTCGCGATCGTCTGCGGCACGCCCGAGTACCACGAGAGCGGTGCGGTGATCCGGTCGAGCGGCCCGCGCGGTTCGGCCGTGCCCTCCGGCGCGTCGCCCGCGCCGTCGTCGTCCGGCCGATGGCCGGACGCGGCCTGGAGCGCGCGCACCGCGCGGTCCTCGGCGGGATCGTCGCCGCCGACGAGCCGTACCGCCCGGCCCGCCGCCGCGAGCACCGCGATCGCGCCCAGCCCCGGAAGGACGAACGAGCGGAGGACCCGGCGCATGCCCCGCAGCCTAGTGCCCGTAGGCTCGTGGACCATGGCCCTCGGTGCGACGATCCACACGTTCGACGTGCAACTCGCGGACGTCGACCGCGGCGTCTACGAGAACCCGACGCTCCGCGTGGCGCGCCACCCCTCCGAGACGGACGCGTTCATGGTGACCCGCCTGCTCGCCTACTGCCTGGAGTACGAGGAGGGCATCGACTTCAGCGAGGGGATCGCCGCCACCGACGAGCCCGCCGTGCTCGTCCGCGACCTCACCGGACGCGTGACGGCGTGGATCGAGGTCGGCGCCCCGGATGCCGAACGGCTGCACCGCGGCGCCAGGCTCGCCGATCGCGTCGCCGTCTACACGCACCGCGATCCGGCGAAGGTCGCCGCGGCGTGGGCTGGGAAGAAGATCCATCGCGCCGAGGAGATCCCGCTGGTCAGCTTCGACCCCGGATTCGTCGACGACGTCGCGGCGGTGCTCGAGCGCCGGAACACGATGACGCTCTCGATCACCGAGCGGCACGCCTACCTCGAGCTCAACGGGTCGAGCTTCAGCACCGCCATCCACGAGCAGCGCGCGGGCTAGATGCGAAAACGGCCCGATCCCATCCGGGATCGAGCCGTTCCTCTGGTGCGCAAGGGGGGAGTTGAACCCCCACGCCCTCACGGGCACACGGACCTGAACCGTGCGCGTCTGCCTATTCCGCCACTTGCGCATACCGCTTCGCACGAGGTGCGAACCAGCCAACCGAGACTAACACAGGTGGTCGGTGCACCCGAATCGAGCGGATGCCGCGGCCGGGGGCCGCACGCGGGCCGGAAACGGCGAGCCGAACGGGTGACGGGCACCCTTGGCATCCGCTCAGAACCGACGCCGCATCTCGCGCCGCCGCCGACCACGGGCATACCCTTGCACCACGGCACCGGCGCCCGACCGACACCCCTGATTGAAAGGATCGCCCGTGACCCACCCTCGCGACGCGCATGCGCCCGTCGATCCGCACGACGTCGACCTCGGCGGCATCCGCGGCTGGCTGTTCGACCTCGACGGGGTGCTGACGCCGACGGCGGTCGTCCACATGCACGCGTGGGCGCGGCTGTTCGCGCCGTTCCTCGAGGCGCAGGGTGCGGAGCCGTATCGCGACGCCGACTACTTCGCCTACATCGACGGCAAGCCGCGCTACGACGGGGTCCGGTCGCTGCTCGAGAGCCGCGGCATCCGCCTGCCCGAGGGCGAGGTCTCCGACGCGCCGACGGAGGAGACCGTGCACGGGCTCGGCAACCGCAAGAACGAGGCCTTCAACGCGACCCTCGCCGAGGAGGGCGTCGAGCCGTACCCCGCGAGCGTCGCGCTGCTCGACGCGATCGAGCGTGCGGGCGGGGATGTCGCGGTGGTGTCGAGCTCGAAGAACGCGCCCGCGGTGCTCGAGGCCGCCGGGCTCGCCGAGCGCTTCGAGGTCGTCGTCGACGGCGCCGTCGCGGCACGCGAGGGCATCGTGGGCAAGCCGGCGCCCGACATGTTCGAGCGCGCGGCCGAACTGCTGGGCCTCGCACCCGAGGAGTGCGCCGTGATCGAGGACGCCGAGTCCGGCGTGAAGGCCGGCGCGAGCGGGCCGTTCGCGCTCGTCGTGGGCGTCGACCGCGGGGTCGGACGCGAGGCGCTCACCGAACTCGGGGCCGACGTGATCGTCGACGAGCTCGACGAGCTGATCCCGGCGCTCGAGCGCGCCGGCGAGACCTCCGCCATTCTCAACGACGCGGCCGACCCGCAGACCCCCACCCCCGGCGCATCCGCCGTTGCAGAAGAGGAGGACCGCGCATGAGGTTCGCCGACACCGATCCGCTGAACCGCACGATCTTCCCCGTCGACGAGTGGGCGCTCGTCGAGACCGAGTTCGGCAGCGACGACATGGGCCGCACCGAGACGCTGTTCGCGGTCGGCAACGGCTACCTCGGCCTCCGCGGCAACGTCGAGGAGGGCCGCGACGGCCACGTGCACGGCACGTTCATCAACGGGTTCCACGAGACCTGGCCGATCCGCCACGCCGAGGAGGCGTTCGGGTTCGCGCGCGTCGGGCAGACGATCGTGAACGCTCCGGATGCCAAGGTCATCCGCCTCTACGTCGACGATGAGCCGCTCGTCATCACCGAGGCCGAGATCATGGGGTACGAGCGCCGGCTCGACTTCCGGCTCGGCGTGGTGAGCCGCCGCATCGAGTGGCGCACCCCGTCGGGCAAGCGCGTGCTCATCACGAGCCGGCGCATGGCGAGCTTCACCGACCGGCACCTCGGCGTCATCGACTACGAGGTCGAGATGCTCGATGCGGATGCCGCGGTCACGATCTCGAGCCAGCTGCTGAACCGGCAGGACGGGCGCGACGAGTACCGCAGCGGCGTCACCGAGGCGCCGGGCGCGTTCGACCCTCGCAAGGCCGAGACGTTCACCGAGCGCGTGCTGCAGCCGCGTGTGCAGAAGAAGTCGGAGGACGGCCGCTACGTCCTCGGCTACCAGACGACGAATTCCAAGATGGCGATCGCGGTCGGCGCGCAGCACTCGATCACGACCGACAACGAGTTCAGCGAGAGCGGCTCGATCGGCGACGACCTCGCCAAGCACATCTACCGCGTCCGCGCGCGACAGGGCGTGCCTATCCGCATCACCAAGCTCATCAGCTACCACACGGCCCGGAAGGTGCCGGCGCGCGAGCTCGTCGACCGCTGCGAGCGCACGCTCGACCGCGGCGCCGAGATCGGCGTCGCCGAGCTGTTCGCCCAGCAGCGCTCGTGGCTCGAGGACTTCTGGGCACGCTCCGACGTCGAGATCTCCGGCCAGCCCGAGTTGCAGCAGGCGACCAGGTGGAACCTGTTCCAGCTCGTCCAGGCGACGGCTCGCACCGACGGCGGCGGCGTCGCCGCGAAGGGCGTCTCGGGCTCCGGCTACGGCGGGCACTACTTCTGGGACTCCGAGATCTACGTCATGCCGTTCCTCAGCTACACCGCGCCGATCGTGGCGCGCAACGTGCTGCGCTTCCGGCAGCGGATGCTGGAGCCCGCCCGCGCCCGCGCGCTGGAGATGAACCAGCACGGGGCCCTCTTCCCGTGGCGGACCATCAACGGGCTCGAATCGAGCGCGTACTACGCGGCGGGGACCGCGCAGTACCACATCGACGCCGACATCTCCTATGCGCTCACGCAGTACGTGGCCGCGACCGGCGACGAGGACTTCCTCGCGCGCGGGGCGATCGACATCCTCGTCGAGACGGCGCGCATGTGGGAGGACCTCGGGTTCTGGCGCACGAACGCCGACGACGTGTTCCACATCCACGGGGTCACCGGTCCCGACGAGTACACGACCGTCGTGAACGACAACCTGTACACGAACGTCATGGCGCGCGCGAACCTCGCGGCCGCGGCATCCGCCGTCGACGACCTGCAGGTGCTCGACCCGCACGCGCACAAGAAGCTCATCGAACGGCTCGGCGTGACGCCCGCCGAGGTGGCCGGATGGCGCCGCGCCGCCGCGCACATGCACATCCCGTTCGACGAGAAGCTCGGCGTGCACCCGCAGGACGCCGCGTTCCTCGAGAAGGAACTGTGGGACCTCGAGCACACGCCCGACAACCGGCTCCCGCTGCTGCTGCACTACCACCCGCTCGTCATCTACCGCTTCCAGGTGCTGAAGCAGGCCGACGTCGTGCTCGCCCTCTACCTGCAGGGCGACCGGTTCACGACCGAGGAGAAGCTCGCCGACTTCGAGTACTACGACCCGCTCACGACGGGCGACTCGACGCTGTCGGCGGTCGTGCAGTCGATCATCGCGTCCGAGGTCGGGTACCACGAGCTCGCGCTCCGGTACTTCCGGTCGGCCCTGTTCGTCGACCTCGCCGACCTGCACCACAACGCCGCCGACGGCGTGCACGTGGCGTCGACCGGCGGCGTGTGGGCGGGCCTGGTGTCCGGTTTCGGTGGATTCCGCGACCACAACGGGCGCTTCACGTTCGATCCCCGGCTTCCCGACGGCTGGGAGCGCCTGTCGTTCAAGCTGACGATCCGCGGAACGCGCGTTCGGGTCGACCTGACCGAGGACGCGATCCGGTTCCGGCTCGAGACCGGCGGGCCCGATGCCGAGCTGGTGCTCGGGGTCCGCGGGAACGAGGTCGTCGTGACGGCCGACGCCCCGGTCGTCGTCCCGCTCGACGGGCACGGCGCACGTCGCGTCGGGGCGCCGACGATGCAGAACGTCCGCGGCGCGCGCCGGGCCGACGGCACCCTGCTCACGGCGTCGATCCCGACGCTGTCGCTCGACGTCGACGAGGAGGAGCAGGCCGCGATCTTCGATTGAGTCGAAGCTCTCGGAACCGCATCGTTCCGCCCGTGGCCCGGCGGGTTCGCACGGGCTGCGGTTAGCATGTGAGTCGAAAACGCACCGGACGGGAGACCTGTGGGCCTACTGGACAACTTCGAGAAGGGTCTCGAGCGCGCGGTCAACGGCGCGTTCGCGAAGACCTTCCGCTCGGGGCTGCAGCCCGTGGAGATCACCGCCGCGCTGAAGCGCGAGATCGACACGAAGGCCGCCGTCGTCTCGCGCGACCGCGTGCTGGTGCCGAATCGCTTCATCGTGCGGATGTCGCCCGCCGACCACCAGCGGATGGACTCCCTCGGTCCGGCGCTCATCGACGAGCTCACCGATCTCGTGCAGAAGCACGCGGCGAACCAGCGGTTCCAGTTCGCCGGCGGCATCTCGATCGTGCTGCATCCCGACCCGGGCCTCTCGGAGGGCATGGTGCAGGTCGAGTCGCAGAACGTGAAGGGCCGCGTCGCCTGGACGCCCGTGCTCGACGTCGACGGCCGCCGCCATCCGATCCTCAAGGGCCGCACGGTCATCGGGCGCGGCAGCGAGGCCGATCTCACGCTCGACGACTCCGGCGCCTCGCGCCGCCACGCCGAGGTCCAGTGGGACGGCCAGCGCGCCCGCGTGCGCGACCTCGGCTCCACGAACGGCACGCAGCTCGATGGGCGGCCCGTGAAGGAGTCGGTGCTCGAGCCCGATTCGGTCATCACGATCGGCCGCTCGCGTATCGTGTTCCGGGTGCTCGCCCAAGCCGACCCCACCGACACCGCGGCCGCCCGCCGCGTCGATCCGGCCGCAGAGCGTCGCGACGGCGGCGGGTTCTGGGGGCCCGAGCGATGAGTGAACTCACGCTGCTCGTCCTGCAGCTCGGCTTCCTGCTGCTGCTGTGGGTGTTCGTGTTCGCCATCGTCTACGCGCTGCGCAGCGACCTGTTCGGCCAGCGCGTGCGCAAGCTGCAGCCGGATGCCGCGGCCGCCGGCGCAGCGCCCGGCCCCGCCCCGGCGGCGAACGCGACCGCCCCGACCGCCGCGGTCTCCAAGCCGGCGCCGGTGCCGTCGGGCGGTGGTGGCGATGCGACCGCCGAGAACGCCTCGCGGCTCGTCATCACGTCCGGCGCGAAGTCCGGCGCCGAGTTCCCGCTCGGGCGCGACGAGATCACGATCGGCCGTTCGAGCGACTCGGCGATCATCATCCGCGACGACTACACGTCGACCCACCACGCCCGCCTCATGCTCTGGAACGGTCGCTGGATGATCCAGGACCTCGACTCCACGAACGGCACGTTCCTCAACGGCTCCCGAGTCACCGTGCCCACGCCCATCCCGCTCGGAGCCACCGTCAAGGTCGGAGCGACGACGTTCGAGCTGCGGCGGTAGCCCATGGCCAGCGTCAAGGCGAGCGCGGCGGTCTCGCACGTCGGTCGGGTCCGCGCGAGCAACCAGGACTCGGGCTACGCCGGCCGCCGACTGTTCCTCGTCGCCGACGGCATGGGCGGCCACGCCGGCGGCGACGTCGCGAGTGCGATCGCGACGCGCCGCATCGCCGAGGCCGACGCCGACTACGACTCGTCGGCGGATGCCGCGGCGGCCCTCGAATCCGCGCTCCTCTCGGCGAACCGCAACCTCGAGGAGACGGTCGCCGAGCACTCCGAGCTCACCGGCATGGGCACCACGACGAGCGCGATGCTCGTGCAGCAGGACCGCGTCGTCATCGCCCACATCGGCGACTCCCGCGTCTACCTCTTCCGTTCGGGCGAACTCAGCCAGGTCTCCACCGACCACACCTTCGTCCAGCGACTCGTCGATGCCGGTCGCATCACGGCCGAGGAGGCCATGGTCCACCCGCGGCGCTCGGTGCTCATGCGCGTCCTCGGCGACGTCGAGGCATCCCCTGAGATCGACACCATGGTGATCGACACCCACCCGGGCGACCGGTGGATGATGTGCTCCGACGGGCTCTCGGGCGTCGTCTCGTTCGACGACATCCACGAGATGCTCTCGGCGGACGCCGGTGCGAAGCAGGTCGCCGACCGACTCGTGAAGGCGTCGCTCGACGGCGGCGCCCCCGACAACGTCACGGTCGTGGTCGTCGACATCGGCGATCCGCCCGCCCCCGACACGCCGCCGCTCATCGTGGGCTCGGCCGCCGCGCCCCTCGCCTTCGGCACGGCGCCCGAGCCGGCGCGCCGCCCCGGCATCCGCCTCACGCCGTTCCGACCGCACCCGGTGCAGGAGACGCACTTCGAGCCCGACTCGGAGGAGTACTTCGACGAGCTGATCGAGGAGGACGAGCGCCGGCGGAGGCGTCGGCGCATCATGTGGGGCGTCTGGATCGCGCTGCTCGTCGGCGCGATCGTCACGGTCACCACGCTCGGCTACCAGTGGACCCAGACGCGGTACTACGTCGGCGAGTACAACGGCCGCGTCGCGATCTACCAGGGCATCCAGCAGGATCTCGGCCCGATCTCCCTGCACCGCCTCCACTCCGAGACACCCGTCGACATCGCCGACCTGAAGGCCTACGACCAGCAACGGGTCGAGCAGACGATCACCGCGGGCACGCTCGAGGAGGCCATGCGCATCGTGGACCGATTGGAGGAGTCCGTTGACTGACCGAGGCGCGGCACGCGCACCCGAGCGCGCCCCCGCGACGGGGAGCGTGCGCCGCATCCGCATGCCGCAGAAGCTGCGGAACCTCGAGCTCGGCCTGCTCATCGTGGCGTGCGTGATCAACGCCGGCGCGATCGTGCTCGTGCAGCTCGGCGCCCTCGGTCGCGTGGACACGCAGCTCGTGCTGCTCGGCGCGGGGCTCTCCGCGCTGGTGTTCGGACTGCACATCGCGATGCGCTTCGTGGCGCGCGACGCCGACCCGTTCCTCCTGCCGATCGCGACGGTCCTGAACGGACTCGGCATCGCCATGATCTACCGCATCGACATCGCCTACGGCGACGCCGGGTGGGACAGCGCGGCCGTCCGCCAGATCGTCTGGAGCGTGATCGCGATCGCCGCCGCGCTCGCGACCATCCTGCTGATCCGCAACCACCGCATGCTGTTCCGCTACACCTATCTCTCCGGGCTCATCGCGATCGTCCTCCTGCTGCTGCCGCTCGTGCCGGGCCTCGGCCAGACGAGGGGCGGCGCGCGCGTCTGGATCGGCATCGGCGACCTCGTCACGTTCCAGCCCGGCGAGATCGCGAAGATCGCCCTCGCGGTGTTCTTCGCCGGCTACCTCGTGCGCAACCGCGATTCGCTCTCGATGGTGGGCCGCACGTTCCTCGGCATGCGGTTCCCGCGCGGGCGCGACCTCGGGCCGCTGCTGGTCGTCTGGGCCCTGTCGATGGCGGTCATCGTCTTCCAGCGCGACCTCGGCACCGCCCTGCTCTACTTCGGGCTCTTCCTCGTGATGCTCTACGTCGCGACGAGCCGGCTCTCGTGGGTCGTGCTCGGGCTCAGCCTGTTCTTCGCGGGCGCGATCATCGCCAGCCAGACGCTCGACTACGTCAACGGGCGCTTCCAGAACTGGCTGAACGCGTTCGACCCCGCCGTGTACGACGCGCAGGGCGGCTCGTTCCAGCTCGTGCAGGGTCTGTTCGGGCTCGCCAACGGCGGACTCATCGGCACCGGACTCGGCCAGGGCCGACCCGACCTCACGCCGGTCCCGCAGTCCGACTACATCATCGCGAGCCTCGGCGAGGAGCTCGGGCTCGCCGGCCTCTTCGCGATCCTCGCGCTCTACGTGCTCTTCGTGGCGCGCGGCTTCCGCATCGGGTTCGCCGGGCAGGACGACTTCGGCAAGCTCCTCGGCGTCGGGCTCTCGTTCGTCGTGGCCCTCCAGGTCTTCATCGTCGTCGGCGGCGTGACCCGCGTCATCCCGCTCACCGGCCTCACGACGCCCTTCCTCGCGGCCGGCGGCTCGTCGCTCGTCGCCAACTGGATCATCGTCGCGCTCCTGCTCCGGCTCTCCGACACGGTCCGCAACCACCCGAGGCTGGTGATCGACGGATGAACCGCGAACTCAAGCGGGTGACGATCGTCTCCCTCCTCATGTTCCTCACGCTCTTCGTCGCCTCGACGATCATCCAGTACGTGCAGGCCGACAACCTCGCCGCCGATCCGCGCAACGCGCGGACGCTGTACCAGAGCTACTCGGTCGAGCGGGGCCCGATCCTCGTCGGGGGCGAGCCGATCGCGTTCTCCGAGCCGTCCGACGACGACTACAAGTTCCAGCGGATCTACGCCGACGGCCCGCTGTACGCCCCCGTCACCGGCTTCATCCCGGTCAACGGCGAGGCGACGGGGCTCGAGGGATCACTGAACGCCGAGCTCAGCGGCACCTCGGAGTCGCAGTTCTTCGACTCGCTGAACCGGCTCATCTCCGGCCAGGACCCGATGGGCGCCTCCGTCGAGGTCACGATCGACCCGGTGGCCCAGCGAGCGGCATGGGACGCCCTCGGCGACTACACGGGCGCCATCATCGTGACCCAGCCGAGCAGCGGGCGCATCATCGCGATGGTGACGAAGCCCACCTACGACCCGAACACGCTCGCCGTGCACAACGGCGAGGAGGTCGACCAGACCTACCAGAACCTCGTCGAGGACCCGGGCGACCCGCTCTTCAACCGGGCGACCGGCGGCGACATGAACCCGCCCGGATCGGTGTTCAAGCTCGTGATGACGGCGGCCGCGCTCGAGTCCGGCCAGTACACGCCCGACAGCACCTTCCCGAACCCCGCCGAGTTCACGCTGCCCGGGACGAGCTCGGTCGTGCGCAATTCCAGCGGCGGCTCGTGCGGCGGCGGGTCCGAGGTGACCCTCGCGACCGCGCTGCGGCTCTCGTGCAACATCCCGTTCGCCGAACTCGCCCTCGAGCTCGGCGACGACGCGATCCGTGCGCAGGCCGAGAAGTTCGGCTTCAACTCCGACTTCGCGATCCCGAACCCCACCGAGACGAGCACCTACCCGGAGAACCCGGACGAGCCGCAGACGGCGCTGACCGGCTTCGGCCAGGGCGACGTGCGGGCGACCCCGATGCAGATGGCCATGGTCTCGGCGGCGATCGCGAACGGCGGCATCGTGATGGATCCCGACCTCGTCGAGTCGATCACGGCACCCGACTTCCGCCCGATCGAGGAGTTCGACGCCTCGCAGTTCGGCCGCGCGATCAGCGAGTCCACGGCCCGGACGATGACCGAGATGATGGTCAACGGCGTCGAGAACGGCGCCGCGAGTAATGCAAGAATAGACGGCGTCAGCGTGGCCGGTAAGACGGGTACAGCGGAGAACGGCGAGGACGATCCCTACACCTTGTGGTTCACAGGTTTTGCCCCCGCCGACGACCCTCAGTATGCGATCACGGTGCTCGTGGAAGACGGCGGAGGGCTTGGTCAGGAGGGGTTCGGCAATCTGATTGCCGCGCCATTGGCGAAACAGGTACTAGAGGCGGTGCTGAACAAATGAGACCGAGTGCTGGGCTCACCTTCGGTGGACGGTACGAGCTGCAGTCCCGGATCGCCATCGGCGGCATGGGCGAAGTGTGGCAGGCCACCGACCTCGTCATCGGCCGCCAGGTGGCGCTGAAGATCCTCAAGGACGAATACCTCGGCGACCCGGGCTTCCTCGAGCGCTTCCGCGCCGAGGCCCGCCACGCCGCGCTCGTGAACCACGAGGGCATCGCGAACGTCTTCGACTACGGCGAGGAGGAGGGCAGCGCCTACCTCGTGATGGAGCTCGTCCCCGGCGAGGCGCTCTCGACGATCCTCGAGCGCGAGCACGTGCTCTCGACCGACAAGGTCCTCGACATCGTCGCGCAGACGGCCGCTGCACTGCAGGCCGCGCACGCCGCGGGCCTCGTGCACCGCGACATCAAGCCGGGCAACCTCCTCATCACGCCCGACGGCCGCGTCAAGATCACCGACTTCGGCATCGCGCGGATCGCCGACCAGGTGCCGCTCACCGCGACCGGCCAGGTCATGGGCACGGTGCAGTACCTCTCGCCGGAGCAGGCCTCGGGTCACCCGGCGTCCCCGACGACCGACATCTACTCGCTCGGCATCGTGGCCTACGAGTGCCTCGCGGGCCGCCGTCCGTTCACGGGCGAGTCGCAGGTCGCCATCGCGATGGCGCAGATCAACGAGACCCCGCCCGACCTGCCCGTCACGGTCTCCGAACCGGTGCGGAACCTCGTCTACTCGTGCATCGCGAAGAATCCCGCCGACCGTCCGCAGACGGCGGCGCACCTCGCGCGAGCGGCCACCGCGCTGCGCCGTGGCGACGTCCAGGCGGCCGCTGCGGCCGTCCCAGCGGTGCTCGGCGCCGCGGCCGGCATGACCGCGGCGACGATGCTGATGCCGCAGGCGGGCGCGAACACCGCCGCGACGACGGTGCTGCCCGCGGGAGCGGGAGTGCCCGAGGGCGAGGAGGAGGAGCAGCCGGTCGAGCGCAAGCGCAGCCCGTGGACGTGGCCGCTCATCGTGCTCATCATCCTGCTCGCGCTGGTGCTGATCGGCACGATCATCGCGCTCGCGCTGAACAGCGGCAACCAGCCCGCGGCGACCACGTCGAGCGGCCCGCCGTCGACGTCCTCGGCACCGCCCACCTCGTCGAGCGCGCCCCCGCCCGAGACGACTACGGCGGCGCCGACCACCGAGCAGGTCGACCGCGCCGCGTACATCGGGCGGAACGTCGATGAGGTCCGGGGCGAGCTCGAAGGGCTCGGATTCGTCGTGAGCACGCAGGAGGGCGCGCCCGCCACGACGCCCGACCAGGCGAACACCGTCTCCGACGTGAACCCGAGCGGACCGGTCACGATCGGCTCGACCATCACGGTGACCTACCTCGGCGCCCCCGAGACCCCGAGCGCGCCGGCGAACGCGCCGACGGTGAACCCGGCGGATGTCACCGCGGGCGGCATCGTCCAGGTCAGCTGGCCCGCAGCCAGCTGCCCGTCCGGCCAGCAGCTGAGCGGGTACGAGGTGGCCGTCACGAACGACGCGACCGCACCGAGCCCCGTCGGCGCCGGAACGACGAACGTCAACGTGCAGGCGGGGAACCAGGACTTCGAGGTCACCTACCGGTACTTCTGCGGTCAGCTCGACTCGCCGTTCTCGCCAGCGGCACCGGTCACGATCCAGCCCTAGCATCCCCGGAACGAGCCCTACACGAAACGGAGACACCGTGAACGATGAAGATCGCATGCTCGCGGGCCGGTACCGCGTGGGTGCGCTCATCGGGCGCGGCGGCATGTCCGACGTCCACGTCGGCACCGACACCAGGCTCGGGCGGCAGGTCGCGATCAAGCTGCTGAAGCCGCAGCTCGCGACCGATCCGGCCTTCCGCATGCGGTTCCGGCAGGAGGCCCAGTCGGCCGCGCGGATGGCGCATCCGACGATCGTCCGCGTGTTCGACGCGGGCGAGGAGACCGTGATCGACGCGTCGGGGCACGAGGTCCAACTGCCCTTCATCGTGATGGAGTTCGTCGAGGGGCGACTCCTCAAGGACATCATCCACGACGGTCCGCTCGACCCGACCGCCGCCGCTCGGGTGATCGACGGCGTGCTGACCGCGCTCGAGTACTCGCACCGGGCCGGCGTCGTGCACCGCGACATCAAGCCGGGCAACATCATGATCACGACCGGCGGCCAGGTGAAGGTCATGGACTTCGGGATCGCCCGCGCCGTGTCCGACTCCGCGACCACCGTCGCCCAGACCACCGCGATCCTCGGCACGGCCTCGTACTTCTCACCGGAGCAGGCCAAGGGCGAGACCGTCGACGCGCGCACCGACCTGTACAGCACCGGTGTGGTCCTCTTCGAGCTCCTCACTGGGCGTCCGCCGTTCCGCGGTGACACCCCGGTCGCGGTCGCCTACCAGCACGTCAGCGAACGACCGGTCAAGCCGAGCGTGATCAACCCGAAGGTCTCGCCCGCACTCGACGCCGTCGTCCTGCACGCCCTCGCGAAGGACCGGACGACCCGGTACCAGACGGCGGCGGAGTTCCGCGCCGACGTCGAGGCCGCGGCATCCGGCCGGATCCCCGTGCCGAAGAAGACGGAGGAGACGGCGCTGTTCTTCGGAGCGCCCACGGGTTCGCTCTCCACCTCCGAGCTGGCGCTTCGCCAGCTCACCGAAGACGACACGATGACGCGCACGCAACGTCGCCCGCCGGCGATCTGGATCTGGTCGGGCATCATCGCGGTCGTCGTCATCGTCGTCGCCGTCATGTACTGGGCGTTCAACCTGCAGCCGGCCGACACGCTGCCGTCGAACGCCCGCGAGGTCCCGCAGCTGACGGGCTCGACGTGGGATGAGGCGGCCAATGAGCTGCAGTCGCTCACGCTGCCGCCGACCCGGATGGATCGGGTGAGCGACACGGTGCCAGCAGGTGAGGTCATCGAGACCGAGCCCGCGGCCGGCGAGATCGTCGACACCGGCACGCCCGTCAGCGTCTTCGTGTCCACGGGACGCGAGGCGGTCTCGGTCCCGGACGTCGTCAACATGCAGCTCGACCAGGCGAAGACGACGATCACCGACGCCGGCCTCACGCCCGGATCCGAGACACGGCAGAACTCGCCGACCGTCGGCGCGGGGGTCGTCATCTCGACCGACCCCGAGGGCGGATCGTCGGTGGACCAGGGCAGCAGCGTCAACTTCACGATCTCGTCTGGCAACGTGACCCTGCCCGATCTCAGCGGGCAGTCGCTTCAGGCGGCGTCCTCGTACCTCGGCACGTCGTCGCTCCAGTTGACGCCGGTACCCGTTCCCGACGCCAGTTGCGCGTCGCAACCGGGTTCGCCGGTCATCCGGCAGTCGCCGGCACCGGGCGACGTGCCTCAGAAGTCCGAGGTCGAGCTGGCCTACTGCGCGGGCTGAGCCGTCAGCTCGCTCGCACCAGCGGGTTGAGCGACTGCGCGCGCTCGCGCGCCTCGGGCAGTCCGGCGGTCGCGAGCCAGTTGCCGAGCATCCGGTAGCCGCCCTCGGTGAGCACCGACTCGGGGTGGAACTGGACGCCGAGGATCGGCGCGGTCGCGTGGCGCAGCCCCATGATGACCCCGCCCTCGGTGCGGCTCGTGACCACGAGGTCGTCGGGCACGGTGCCGTCGACGACCGCGAGCGAGTGGTACCGCGTCGCCGTGAAGTGCTGCGGCACCCCGTCGTAGAACGGGCTGTCGTCGTGCACGACCTTCGAGGTCTTGCCGTGCATGAGCTCCTCGGCGTTCGTCACCACGGCGCCGAACGCCTCGGCGATCGCCTGGTGTCCGAGGCACACGCCGAGGATCGGCTGGCCGGAGGCGAGTGCGGCCTCGACGACCGGGATCGAGACGCCCGCATCGGCGGGCTTGCCCGGGCCCGGTGAGATGAGCACGGCGTCGTACTCCGCGATGCGCTCGGCGACCTCGTCGACCGGGATGTCGTCGTTGCGCACGACCTCGGTCTCCGCGCCGAGCTCCTGAAGGTACCCGTTGAGGGTGTAGACGAAGCTGTCGTAGTTGTCGATGACGAGGATCCGGGTCATTGCTCCACCGTGACGTCGATTGGGTTCACGATCCCGTCCACCCACGGGAACACCCAGGTGAACAGGACGAAGATCACGCCGGTGAGGATGGCCAGCACGAGGATGACGCGGAACCAGACCGGTCCCGGCAGGATACGCCACAAGGCCGCGTACACGCTCATCGCCCCCATTCCGAGACGGCGGCGGCGATCTCCTCGGGAGGGCCCTCAGAGGTCGGACTCCACGACTCGAGCACGCCGTACGCGATGATGCGCTCGGCGGTCGAGTAGAGCGGATTGCAGCTCGTCAGCGTGATGATGCGGTCGGTCGGCGTGAGCTCGGGATGGTGCGGCACCGGCGCGAGCACCCCGACCGTGTCGGGCGGGACGTACTCCAGGTCGCGGAACCGGTAGGTGTACCACGCGTCGGCGGTCTGGATGAAGATGCCGTCGCCGAGACGCAGCTGCTCGATCTCGTGCATCCCGCCGCCGTAGGCGCTGCGATGGGCGGCGATCGCGAAGTTGCCCACCGCACCGGGCATCTGCGTGCCCTCGTAGTGGCCGACCCCCAGGTCGACGCGGTTCAGCACGTCGAGGCCGGTGCCCTCGGCGATGGTCCGTTGCGACTCGCCGCCGAAACGTGGCACGTACATCACGGCGAACGCTTCACCGTACGACGGCGCGGCGGTGCCGATCGAGGGCTCGCCGTCGGCATCTACGGCACCGGTCGCGGCGTCGGTGGCCGCGCGCCCGCGATCGCCGTCGATTCGCGCCTGCTCCAACCAGTCGGACGAGAGGTCGGATGCCGCGGCCGACTGCTGCGCGCCCGTGATCGCGTCGTTCCACCACAGCTGCCAGCCGAGGAGGAGCAGCACGAGCGCGCCGGCGGTCAGCAGGAGTTCTCCGAGGACCCCGACCACGCCGACCCGGCGCCGACGCGGGGCAGGCGTCGCGGCATCCGTCGGCATGTGCGCGAGTCTATTGGGCCGCCGGCCCGTGCCGACCGCAGTGCCCCGCGCGGGTGCGGAAGCCCGGATGGAAGGCCGGAGTCGGTGCAGTAGAATCTCCGGCATGGCACGCACGAAATCTTCGAAGCCCGCGCGCGCGGAGCAGCCGAGCGGCGAGGACGCGCCGAATCCCGTCTGGTTCAAGCCCGTCATGTTCGGCTTCATGCTGCTCGGCCTGGTCTGGATCATCCTCTTCTACGTGAGCCAGGGTGCGCTCCCGGTGGCCGCGCTCGGTTCGTGGAACATCCTCGTCGGCTTCGGCATCGCCTTCATCGGCTTCCTCATGACCACCCGCTGGCGCTGACGCCGGCCTGAACGACCTCGAAGCGGGGCGGATGCTGCGGCATCCGCCCCGCTTTCCTCATCTCTGCACAGTGTTATCCACACCTTCCACAGGTTTCTCCACATACTCCACACCCTGTGGAGAGGTGGAAAGCGCGGAATTCCGGACGATGTGCAGAATCACACCCGTGTAACTCTCCCCAACTGTGGACAGTGTTGTGGATAACCCTCGCCGTCCGCCCACAGTGACCGGGCAGAGAGGTGTCGCGATGGCCCCGCGCGGTCGCCGAAGCGGGCGCGCGGATGGTCCCCCGGCGCGCCCGCCGACCGCCTGCAGCGGGCGATGGCCCTAGAACACCGGGAAGATGAAGAACCGCAGGCTGAGGATCAGCAGCAATACGACGAGCGCAGCGAGCAGCACCACTTGAAGGGTGCGCTGGTCGCGCTTCCGCGTCTCGACGAAGATGAGCCCGATGAGCGCGCCGGCGACGAGACCGCCGAGGTGCGCCTGCCAGGCGATGTTGAAGCCGGGCACGAACCCGATCACCAGGTTGATGCCGACGAGGATCAGCAACTGCGTCGCGTTGCCACCGAGACGGCGCTGGATCACGAGGAACGCGCCCATGAGGCCGAAGATCGCGCCGGAGGCACCGACCACGCCGGTCCGCGGATCGGAGAGCCACAGCACCGCGACCGACCCGGCGAGACCCGAGATGAGGTACAGCGCCAGGAACCGCCAGCGCCCGAGCACGTTCTCGAGGAGCTGCCCGAAGATCCACAGCGTGTACATGTTGAGCGCGACGTGGAAGATGAGCGCGGTCGAGTGCACGAACATCGACGTGATCATGCGCCACGGCTCGAAGTTGAACGGCAGGGAGTAGACGCCCGCGTAGAGCAGTCGATCGGTGAGGGCGAGCCCGGGGATCAGCTGCAGCAGGTAGACCGCCAGGGTGATGCCGATGATGGAATACGTCACCACCGGGGCGCCCCGGCCCGCAGCGGAGCGGACGCGCGTCAGCACCGCGGGCTTCGTCCGCGGTGCCGACGCGCGCTGCTCGCGCATGCATTCAGGGCAGATGACGCCGACGGGCGCCGGAGTCTGGCACTCCCCGCAGATGGTGCGGCCGCAGCGCTGGCACAGCACGAAGCTCTGCCGGTCGGGATGCCGATAGCAGGTGCTCGCGCGCTCGGGCGCCGGGTCGCTCACCGGGGGTCGGGGGCCGTGCTCAGGCCTGCTCGACGGTGATCTTCTCGATCACGACGTCGTCGAGCGGGCGGTCGCGGCCGTCGGTCGGGACCGACGCCAGCTTCTCGACGACGGCCTGGCTCGCGGCATCCGTCACCTTGCCGAAGATCGTGTGCTTGCCCTGCAGCCACGTGGTCGGGCCGACCGTGATGAAGAACTGCGAGCCGTTGGTGCCCTTGCCGCCCTGGATGCCGGCGTTGGCCATCGCGAGGACGTAGGGCTCGGTGAAGTCGAGCTCGGGGTGGATCTCGTCGTCGAAGCGGTAGCCCGGCCCGCCGATGCCCTGGCCGAGCGGGTCGCCGCCCTGGATCATGAAGCCGGGGATGATCCGGTGGAACACCACGCCGTCGTAGAGCGGGTCGGTGGTGGTCTGGCCCGTGGCCGGGTGGGTCCACTCGATCTCGCCGGTGGCGAGCCCGACGAAGTTCTTCACGGTCTTCGGTGCGTGGTTGCCATAGAGGTCGACCTTGATGTCGCCGTGGTTGGTGGTGATCGTCGCGACTGCGGTGGGATTCGGCATACCGACGATTCTCTCATGCACGATTCGGCACGGGGCTGGCAACCCCCGGCCTTCCCACCCCACATCCAGCCGGTTCGGTGGCAGGATGGAGGAGTTCGCTGCACAACGATGGAGGTCGAGATGAGCCTGTCACGCAAGCGCCGGAAGGAACTCAAGCGACTGCGCAGCAGTGCAGAGGATCTGTGGGGGAACCAGCAGGATGTGCTGGACCACGCGAGCAAGGTCGCCCGTGAGGCGAGCCGCCAGATCAACCTGCTCACGCAGGAGGAGGTCGTTCCGCGGGTGCGCACGGGCTACCAGACCTACGTCCGGCCCGGGTTCGACCAGGCACGCGGCTACGCGCGCAGTGCGGGCGACCAGGTCGAGCGGTCGCTCGGCAGTGCGCTCGGCTCGCTGCTGTCGATCGGCGACATCGCCAACGACACCCGGGTGCGCCGTGCGCTCGAGCGCGTGTCGCCGCGTGCGGCCGCCGAGGTCAAGCGCAAGCAGGGACCCGGCGTCGGCACCTACCTCGCGATCGGGGCGGGCGTCATCGCGGCGGCGGGTGTGGCCTACGCGGTGTGGCAGACGTTCCGCGCCGACGACGAGCTCTGGGTCGCCGACGAGGAGCCGGGCACGGCATCCGACTCGGGTCCTGCACCGTCGCCCGTGATCTGACCCCCACGGTTTCCCGACGGCCCCCATCCGCAACGGATGGGGGCCGTCGTCGTCTCCGCGCACGCCCGCGCGGTCAGTGCTCGCACTGATTTCGGGCGGATTCGGGAATTGCCCTTGCGTGTGAGGAGCGAACGACGCTATGGTCGTGACTCGGCCCCGCCGATCACGGCAGGGCACGGTACAGGAGAGGAGGCGAGACCCCATGATGATCCAGCGAATCCAGTCGCCCATCCGTACGGCGGTCGCCTTCCTCGGCGCCCCGTTCGCGGCCTGCTGAACCGCGCGATTCCGCGCTGACCGCCGAGTCATGACGGCTCGCAGCAGGTCCACCGCCTGACGAGCACGCCCGCATCTCGGGCGAATGCCCGTCCCATCGGCATCCGATCCCCGGATCCCGCGTCCCGTCGGACGCGAACCGATCGCCGAGCCTCTCCCGCCACGCCCGTGCGCCTCGCACCGTGCCGCCCTCGTCGGGCGACGGATGCCGCGACGCGACGTTCCGGGAGCCTTCACCCGTCACCTCCCGGCGCGACGCACCCGCGCGCGCCATCCGTCCCATCCGATGAAGGAACACACCGTGAACACCTCACTCACCGCAACGCGTTCGACCTCGCAACAGGTCGCGGCCGGCGCCGGCCGCCTGCAGGAACGCCTCGCCCGCCGCGCAGGTCTCGCGCTGCTCGCCTGGAGCCGTGCCGCCGAGGCGCGCCGAGCGAACGCCGAGCGCCGGCGAGCCGGCGAACTCGCGCGCAGGGCTGGACTCCGCGTGGAGGCCGACCGCCTCCGCGACGCGAACTTCAGCACCCTCGCGCTCGTGGCCCGGACGCTCTGATCGCCATGACCACCGAAGCCGGACCGATCTCGACGGCCCCGTCCGCTCGCCGGGCGGGGCCGTCGCCCATCGCCGGCAGTGGAGTTGTTCAGGCGCGCGACGGCGCGCCGTCCGCCGGCTCCTCCGCGTTCATGCGCAGCGCGATGTCGAGCAGGCTCACCCGCTTCAGCGAGGCGATCTCGCCCAGCGGGAACCACCTCGCCTCGTCGCTCGAGCCGCCGACCTCGTTCGCCAACTGCCCGCCGACGACGTGCGCGCGGTACACGATGCGCATCGCATACAGGGGCACCGATCCGTGGTGGCGCTTCGCCGCCGGCACGACCATGGTGTCGATCCCGAGCAGCCGGTCGATCTCGGCGTCGTAGCCCGTCTCCTCGCGGATCTCGCGGGTCGCCGCCTCGAGCGGATGCTCCGCGCCCTCGATCCCGCCGCCGGGCAGCGTCCAGGCGGACCGGCCGTGCTCGTTCCAGTGGGAGAGCAGGATCTCGCCGTCTCGGATGATCACCCCGTACGCGGCGATGCGGATGTCCATCCCGCCACTGTATTACCCGGCGATGAGCTCGAGCACGCCCGTCCGCGACTCGGTCGGGGGATGCACCCGGGTGCGCCACCCCGCGCTGCGGGCCTCCGTTGCCGCGACGGGGAGCTGCGCCGCGTGCAGTTCGAGGAGCACGCTCCCGCCGTCCGTCATCCACGTCCGCGCGGTGCCGATGAGTCGCCGCGTGTGTCCCAGCCCGTCCGGACCGCCGCCGACGAGTGCCGAAGCGGGCTCGTGCTCCCGCGCCTCGCGCGGCATCAGCACCAGGTCCGGCTCCGGGACGTACGGGGGCACGGCCGCGATCGTGGTCAGCCTGCCGCGCAGCCCGCCGGGCAGCCCGTCGAGCGCATCGGCGACGTGCACACCCGCGCCGGCGGGCAGGTTGCGTCGGGCGATGGCGAGTGCGGTCGGGTCCCGGTCCGCCGCGTGAACCTCTGCCCCGGGCACGGATGCCGCGACCATCGCCGCGAGCGGCGCCACGCCGCAGTACGCCTCGAGCATCACCGGCGCGTGCGCCGACCGCACGCGGCGCACGGCGAGGCGTGCGAGCCGCAGGCTCCGCTGCCGCGGGACGAAGACGCCGGATCCGACCGCGAGCCGCAGCCGGCCGAACCGGACCCACCCGACGATCGGCTCCAACGGCTCACCTGAAACGCGGCGGCGCACGAGCTGCTCGAGCTCGGCGTCATCCGCCGCCGCCTCGACCAGGATCGCCGCCTCGTCCTCGGCGAAGACGCTGCCCGCCGCCCGAAGGCGCGACGCGACGGCGGCGATCCGCTGACCTGAGCGAGGAGGCACTCCCCCAGTCTGGTGCGTCGCGGCGCGGTCCCGCGTGCAGGACGGGCCGGGAAACCGTCGGCGGCCCGGAACCGAGGTTCCGAGCCGCCGCCCGTCCTGGGAAGCCCCGGGACTCAGTCGCCGCAGAGGCCGCGAGCGATCTCGTTCTTCGTCTGGCCGCCGACGGCCTTGACGACCTCGCCGACGCCGTTGAAGCCGAGCGCGCCCTCGGTGTTGAGGGTCTTGTGGATCCCGCCGAAGCATGCGGCGTCGTTGGGCGCCGCGTTCGCCGGGGCCGCGGCGAGACCGACCGCAGCGAGGCCGATGATGAATCCGGTGGCGAGAATGCGCTTCATTGGACTTCCCCTTCTGTCTGCGGGTGCCTTCCACCCGATATCCACTACTTCCGGGATCGGAGCGGGATCGGATGCACCTCGTCGAGAAAATCTCCGACGGGCGTCGATGACAGGGGAAACGACCGGTGACCGGTGTACCGATCAGGGACTGGACTGTGGAGCCTAGGAGATTCGAACTCCTGACATCCTGCTTGCAAAGCAGGCGCTCTACCAACTGAGCTAAGGCCCCGTGGCGGATGCCCTGGGGCACCCGGTTGTGGAGTTATCGGAGTGGGGATACGAGGACTTGAACCTCGGACCTCTTCGTTATCAGCGAAGCGCTCTAACCGCCTGAGCTATATCCCCGAATTTCGGCCGAAGGACAGACTACCCGAAGGGTTCGGGATCGTGAAATCGAGCCGGTGACCTCGGCGTTGAGGTCTCGATACCGCGGCCCGGAAGGGGCCGCGACTCGACCTGAGCCGGCCGAACGCTGGCGCGTCCGGGGCGACTCAGTTGTTGGTGAAACCGACCAGGATGCCGCCCGTGATCTTGACGCTGAGGTTGTACAGCACGGCCACGACCGCGCCGAGCGCGGTGGTCACGACGAGGTTCAGCAGCGACGCCACCACGGCGAAGCCCATGACGTTGCCGACCGACAGGATCGAGCGCAGGTCGGTGCCCGCACCGGCGACATCCTGCACCAGGCTGTTCAGGTTCTCGAAGAGGCCCGTCGACTGGACGATGGTGAAGACCAGGAACGTCGCCACGATGTTCACGACCGAGAGGCACACGGCCACCAGGAAGGACAGCTTCACCGCCGACCAGAAGTCGATGTACACCAGGCGCAGGCGCACCTGCTTGGCCGGGGGCTTCCGGTTGGACTTCCCGGCCAGTTTCTCGGCGACACTGCTCATGACGCTCACTCCTCTCCCGCGGTCTCCGCCGCTTCGGACTCAGCGGCCTCTTCCACCAGGTTCCGCTCGGAATTCTTCGCGATCGCGATGATGCGATCGTCCGCGACGAACTTCGCGAACACGACGCCCATCGTGTCCCTGCCCTTGGCCGGGACCTCGGCGACGTCAGAGCGTACCACCTTGCCGCTGGCAAGAACCACGAGGACCTCGTCCTCTCGCGCGACCGTCAGCGCACCCGCGAGGTCGCCCCGATCGTCGCTCAGCTTGGCCACCTTGATGCCCAGGCCGCCGCGCTGCTGCTTTCGATACTCCTCGATCCGGGTGCGCTTGGCGTACCCGCCCTCGGTCACGACGAAGACGTACGTGTTCGCCGCACTGTGCTTCTGCCCCGAGGCATCCGCCGGCGCATCGGCCCCGTCGTCGCCGTTCGAATGGGGCACGACGGATGCCGCGAGCAGCTCGTCTCCGGAGCGGAAGCTCATGCCCTTCACGCCCGAGGTCGAGCGCCCCATGGGGCGGAGCGCCTCATCCGTCGCCTCGAAGCGCAGCGACATGCCCTTCTTCGACACGAGGAGGATCTCGTCGTGCTCGTCGACCAGCATCGCGGAGACGAGCTCGTCGCCCTCGCGGAGGTTGATCGCGATGACGCCGCGCGACCGGTTGGTGTCGTACGCGGTCAGCTCGGTCTTCTTCACCAGGCCGTCGCGCGTGGCGAGCACCAGGTAGCGGGCGACCTCGTAGTCGCGGATGTCGAGGATCTCGGCGATCTCCTCGTCGGGCTGCAGCTCGAGCAGGTTCGCGACGTGCTGGCCCTTCGCGTCGCGGCCGGCCTCCTGGATCTCGTACGCCTTGGCGCGGTAGACCCGGCCCATGTTCGTGAAGAAGAGCAGCCAGTGGTGCGTCGTGGTCACGAAGAAGTGGTCGACGACGTCGTCGGCGCGGAGCTGCGCGCCCTTCACGCCCTTGCCGCCGCGGTGCTGCGAGCGGTAGTTGTCGCTGCGCGTGCGCTTGATGTAGCCGCCGCGCGTGACGGTGACGACCATCTCCTCCTCCGGGATCAGGTCCTCCACCGACATGTCGCCGTCGAAGCCCGGCACGATGTGCGTGCGGCGCTCGTCGCCGAACTTGTCGACGATCTCGCGGAGCTCGTCGGCGATGATCGTGCGCTGGCGCGCGGGCGTCGCGAGGATGTCGCGGTAGTCGGCGATCTGGCGCTCGAGCTCGGCCGCCTCGTCCATGATCTTCTGGCGCTCGAGTGCGGCGAGGCGACGCAGCTGCAGCTCGAGGATGGCGCGGGCCTGGAGCTCGTCGATGTCGAGGAGCTCGATGAGCCCGTCGCGTGCATCCTCGGCCGTCGCCGAGCGGCGGATCAGCGCGATGACCTCGTCGAGCGCGTCGAGCGCCTTGAGGTAGCCGCGCAGGATGTGCATCCGCTCCTCGGCCTTGCGGAGCCGGAACTCGGTGCGGCGCACGATGACGTCGACCTGGTGGTCGACCCAGTGCGAGATGAAGCCGTCGATCGACAGGGTGCGCGGCACGCCGTCGACGATCGCGAGCATGTTGGCGCCGAAGTTGTCCTGCAACTGCGTGTGCTTGTACAGGTTGTTCAGCACGACCTTGGCGACCGCATCGCGCTTCAGCACGATCACGAGACGCTGGCCGGTCCGGCCCGACGACTCGTCGCGGATGTCGGCGATGCCGGCGAGCTTGCCGTCCTTGACGAGGTCGGCGATCTTGATCGCGAGGTTGTCGGGATTCACCTGGTACGGCAGCTCGGTGACGACGAGGCAGGTGCGGCCCTGGATCTCCTCGACGTTGACGACCGCGCGCATGGTGATCGACCCGCGACCCGTGCGGTAGGCGTCGTGGATGCCCTTCACGCCGAGGATCTGCGCGGCCGTCGGGAAGTCCGGGCCCTTGATGCGCTGGATCAGCGCGTCCTGCAGTTCCTCGCGCGTGGCATCCGGGTTCTCGAGCGCCCACAGGGCGCCGTCGGCCACCTCGCGCAGGTTGTGCGGCGGGATGTTCGTGGCCATGCCGACCGCGATGCCCACCGATCCGTTGACGAGCAGGTTCGGGAACCGGCTGGGCAGGACCGTCGGCTCCTGCGTGCGGCCGTCGTAGTTGTCCTGGAAGTCGACGGTCTCTTCCTCGATGTCGCGCACCATCTCCATGGCGAGCGGCGACATCTTCGTCTCGGTGTACCGGTGCGCGGCCGCGCCGTCGTTGCCGGGCGAGCCGAAGTTGCCCTGCCCGAGCGCGAGCGGGTAGCGCAGCGCCCACGGCTGCACGAGGCGGACGAGGGAGTCGTAGACGGCCGAGTCGCCGTGCGGATGGAACTGGCCCATGACGTCGCCGATGACGCGCGTGCACTTCGAGAACGCGCGGTCGGGGCGGTAGCCGCCGTCGTACATCGTGTAGATGACGCGGCGGTGCACGGGCTTCAGGCCGTCTCGGACGTCGGGCAGCGCGCGCCCGATGATCACGCTCATCGCGTAGTCGAGGTACGAGCGCTGCATCTCGAGGTGCAGGTCGACCTGGTCGATGCGCCCGTGGATGCCGAAGCCCTCGCCGTCGGGAACGCCGGGCTCGATGGTGTCAGATGTCAAGGAAACGCACGTCCTTCGCGTTCTTCTGGATGAATGCGCGGCGCGACTCGACATCGTCGCCCATCAGCGTCGAGAAGATCTCGTCGGCCGCCGCGGCGTCGTCCATCGTGACCTGCAGCAGGGTGCGGGTCTCGGGGTTCATCGTCGTGTCCCACAGCTCCTGGTGGTTCATCTCGCCGAGGCCCTTGTAGCGCTGGACGCCGTTCTCCTTGGGCAGGCGGCGACCGGCGGCCTGGCCGTCGGCGATGACCGCGTCGCGCTCCCGGTCGGAGTAGACGTAGTCGTGGTCGGCGTTCGACCACTTGATGCGGTACAGCGGAGGCTGCGCGAGGTAGACGTAGCCCATCTCGATGAGCGGGCGCATGTAGCGGAACAGCAGCGTGAGCAGCAGGGTCGTGATGTGCTGGCCGTCGACGTCGGCGTCGGCCATGAGCACGATCTTGTGGTACCTGGCCTTCTCGGGGTTGAAGTCCTCGCCGATGCCCGTGCCGAACGCGGTGATCATCGCCTGGATCTCGGCGTTGCCGAGCGCCCGGTCGAGGCGCGCCTTCTCGACGTTCAGGATCTTGCCGCGGAGCGGCAGGATCGCCTGCGTCTCGGGATTGCGACCGGTCTTGGCCGAGCCGCCGGCCGAGTCGCCCTCGACGAGGAAGATCTCCGACACCGTCGGGTCCTTGCTCGTGCAGTCGCTGAGCTTGCCCGGCATGCCGCTGGTCTCGAGGAAGCCCTTGCGGCGGGTCGCCTCGCGCGCCTTGCGGGCCGCGATGCGGGCCGTGGCCGCCTGCTGCGCCTTGCGGATGATGTCGCGGGCCTGGTTCGGGTTGCGGTCGAACCAGTCGCCGAGCTGGTCGCCGACGACGCGCTGCACGAACGACTTCGCCTCGGTGTTGCCGAGCTTGGTCTTCGTCTGGCCCTCGAACTGCGGCTCGGAGAGCTTGACGGAGATGACCGCCGTGAGGCCCTCGCGCACGTCGTCGCCGGAGAGGTTGTCGTCCTTCTCCTTGAGGATGCCCTTCTCGCGCGCGTAGCGGTTCACGAGCGTCGTCAGCGCCGCACGGAACCCCTCCTCGTGCGTGCCGCCCTCGTGCGTGTTGATCGTGTTCGCGTAGGTGTGCACCGACTCGGTGTAGGCGGTCGTCCACTGCATCGCGACCTCGAGCGCGATGTTGCGCTCGGTGTCCTCCGCCTCGAACGAGATGATCTCGTCGTTGACGAGCTCGGCCTTCTTCGTCTTGTTGAGGTACTCGACGTAGTCGACGAGTCCGCGCTCGTAGAGGAAGGTGTCGGTGCGCTGCACCGGGATGGTGATCGCGCCCGTGGTCGGGGTGTCCTCCGGGTCGATCTCGACGTGGCCTGCACGGAGGTCGGTCAGCGTGATGCGGAGGCCCTTGTTGAGGAACGCCATCTGCTGGAACCGTGCGCGCAGGGTCTCGTAGTCGAACTCGACCGTCTCGAAGATCTCGGCGCTCGGCCAGAAGATCGTCGTGGTGCCGGTCTCGGACTCGGCGATCGCCTCGCCCTTCGCGAGCGGTGCGTCGGGCACGCCGACCGTGTACGACTGACGCCAGATGTGCCCCTGGCGCTTGACCGCGACGTCGAACCGGCTCGAGAGCGCGTTCACGACGGATGCGCCGACGCCGTGCAGGCCGCCGGAGACCGCGTACCCGCCGCCGCCGAACTTGCCGCCGGCGTGGAGGATGGTGTGGACGACCTCGACGGTCGACCGGCCCTCGGTGCGGTGGATGTCGACCGGGATGCCGCGGCCGTCGTCGACGACGCGGACCGCGCCGTCGTCGAGGATGGTCACGTCGATGTTCGTCGCGTACCCCGCGAGCGCCTCGTCGACGGAGTTGTCGACGATCTCGTACACGAGGTGGTGGAGCCCGCGTGGCCCTGTAGAGCCGATGTACATTCCGGGCCGCTTCCGAACCGCTTCGAGGCCCTCGAGAACCTGGATCGCGTCGGCGCCGTATTCAGGCGCACCCTGGGCCTTCGTCGGTTCCGCTGTCATGGGTGAATCGGGCTCCAAACCGTCGTTCTGGCGACTCTCGATCCTATCAACTCCCGGTCGCCCCCAGAATCGCTCCGCGCCGATCTGAGGGCTCGAGACGGCGAAGTGACCGATTTTGCCGTCTCAGCCGTAGGTGTCGCGCGGACCGCGCCCTGGAACCGATCTGGGACCCTTTTTCCAGGTGGGGGCATCCGGGCCTTGGAAACGGATGGTGTCGACCCCCGCCCGCGGGTGCCGCTCGAGGATGGCGCGGATGAGCTCCTCGCGCATCATCCGGAGCTGCGTCGCCCAGGCCGTCGACTCGCAGCGCACCTGGAGCACGCCGCCCTCGATCGCGATCGGCTCGGAGTGCCGGGCGATGTCCTCGCCGGCGATCTCGGGCCAGGCCGAGAGCAGCTCCTGCTGGGAGAGCGCGCCGGTCCAGCCGAGCTGCGCGGTCAACGCGTCGATCGCGGCGCCCAGGGGCTTGGGGTCTCGTCCGGGCGCGAACGGCTCGCTGCCTTCGACCTCGCGCACGCGCGTTCGGGCCCTCCCGGGGCGGATGCGGGGTTCTCCGCCGAAGATCTCGCGGAAGTGCTGGTAGGTGCGCGCGGCCTCAGACACCGGATGCCTCCGACGGCATGCGTTCGGCGGACGCCGCTGGCTCGTCGTGCGACGAGTGCCCGCTCGTCGCCGGCGGAGTCTCGACCACCTCGCCGCCCGCGATGCGGATCACGCGGTGCGAGAGCGGTTCGGGCACGTCCTCGAGGACGGCCGCGGTGATCAGCACCTGCTCGTAGCCGCCGACCGCCGCGGCCAATCGCTCTCGGCGAGACCGGTCGAGCTCGGCGAACACGTCGTCGAGCACGAGCACCGGATCGCCCGTGGTCGAGTCGCGCCGGAGCAGCTCGGCCGACGCGAGTCGCAGCGCGAGGGCGAACGACCAGGACTCGCCGTGGCTCGCGTACCCCTTGGCCGGCAGGCCGTTGAGGAGCAGGAGCACGTCGTCGCGGTGCGGGCCCGCAAGCGTCACGCCGCGCTCGAGCTCCTTCCGGCGAAGCGACGTGAGCGCCGAAGCGAATCGCTCGGCCGTCGGTGCCGGGCCGCTCGAGGCGGCAGCGGGCTCGTCGCCGTCCGTCGCGGTGTCGGCTTCCGTCGTCTCGTCGTCGGGATCGGCGCCGTCGATGGAGAGCACCGACCGGACCTCCGGGCGGTGGTCGTCGTCGACGATCGAGCGGTACGCGGCCGCGAGCGGGTCACGGAGCTCGGCCACGAGTTCCTCCCTCCGGTCGACGAGCTCGGCGCCGAGCGCGACGAGCCGCTCGTCCCAGATGTCGAGGGTGGTGAGCTGCGAGGCCGCGAGCCCGCGCGCCCGCGCGCTCTTCAGGAGCGAGTTGCGCTGCTTGAGCACGCGGTCGTAATCGGCCATGACCCCCGCGAGCCGCGGCATCCGCTGCACGAGCAGACCGTCGAGCATGCGGCGCCGCACCGACGGCTCGCCCCGGACGATCGCCAGGTCCTCCGGGGCGAAGAGCACGGTGTGCGCGTAGCGCGGCAGGTCGCGCGGCTTGGCCGCACCGCGGTTCACCTGGGCGCGGTTCGCGCCCTGGCGGTTGAGCTGCAGCTCGAGCAGCACCTCGCGACCGCCGGAGGACAGCAGGGCCCGCACGATCGCGGCATCCGCCCCCGACCGGATGAGGGCCTGGTCGCTCGAGACGCGATGCGAGCCGAGCGTGGCGAGGTAGCCGATCGCCTCGACGAGGTTCGTCTTGCCCTGCCCGTTGCGCCCGACGATGACCGTCGCGCCCGGCTCGAACGAGAGCTCGGCCGAACGGTAGTTGCGGAAGTCGGTGAGCGAGAGCCTCGCGACGTGCACGGTGCGGCTCCCTTCTCGCGAACCACCACGGTACCCGCCCGCGCCGACATCGCGGCCGCGGGATCGGCCTACCGGAGGAGCAGGTTCGGCTGCAGGAGGTAGCGGTAGCTGTCGGCGCCCGCCTGCTCGCGCGAGGTCTGGCTCGTGATGAGCACGGGGCCGGGCTTGTTCGGGTTCTCGGTCTTGGTGAACGAGATCCGGACGAACTCGCTCGGCACCGCCTGCAGGCCGTCGAGGAGGAACTGCGGCTTCAGCGACACGACGGTCTCGTCGCCCGTGAGGATGGCATCGATCGACTCGGACGCCTGGGCCTGCTCGCTGCCGATGGCCTCGAGCGTGAGTCCGTCGGCCGTGAACGAGTAGCGCAGCGCGGCCTCGCGCTCGAGCACGAGCGCCACTCGGCGGGTCGCCTCGATGAGCTCGGCGGTGTTCATGACGGCGTAGTTGTCGACGGTCTCGGGGAAGAGCCGGCGGACGGGCGGGAAGTTGCCCTTGATGAGCAGGCTCGTGACCGTCTTGCGATCGGCCGAGAACGCGATGAGCTCGCGGTCGTCGCGACTCGTGATCGCCACCGAGATCGTGCCCGAGTGGCCGAAGGTCTTGCCGACCTCCTGCAGGGTCCGGGCCGGCACGAGCGCGGTCGTCGCCGCGTCGCCCTCGCCGGCGACGCCCCCGCCGTCCCAGTCGATCTCGCGGATCGCGACGCGGTAGCGGTCGGTGGCGACGAGGCTCAGGTTGGTCTCGCGCACCTCGAGCTGCACGCCCGTGATGACGGGCGTCACGTCGTCGCGGGATGCCGCGACCGCGACCTGTGCGACGGCCGACGCGAACTCCTCTGCCGGGACGACGCCGGTCTGCTCGCCGATCTCGGGGATCGACGGGTACTCCTCGACGGGCATCGACAGCAGCGTGAAGCTCGCCGAACCGCACGTCACCGAGATGCGCGACTCCTCGGTCGAGACGCGCACCGGCGCGTTCGGCAGGCGGCCGGCGATCTCCGCGAGGAGTCGGCCCGACACGAGCACGGTGCCCGGTTCCTCGACGTCGGCCTGGATCTCGGTGCGCGAGGACACCTCGTAGTCGAAGGACGAGAGGACGAGCCCGTCGCCCTCGGCCTGGATCAGCACCCCGGAGAGGATCGGGAGGGTCGTGCGCTGCGGGAGGAGCTTGACGGCGAACGACACGGCCTCACTGAAGACGTCGCGATTGACCTGGAACTTCACGGTTCTCCCGTCGTGGAGGTGCTGGGTGGCTCCCATGCTATCCGGACGCCCGTTTCCGGCGGCGTGTTTTCGAGGGCTGCGACGCGGCGGCGCCGCTCGCCCGACCGGCCCGGTCCCAGGTTGCCGAACGCCGTGGGTTAATCCATCTATCTCTTAACGGTGTTAACCGGTGTGGAAACTGTGGATGGTGTTCGGAGATCCGCGAGCTGGTGCCGATCGAGGGCCGTCGGGGCTGTGCACGGTGTGTGGAAACCCGTGGGAGCGGCATCCGTCGTCGTCGACCGGTGCACGGAGTTGTGCACAGGCCGACGGGCCGTCTCAACAGTCGTGGCGCGGTTGCTCGTTAACAATCCACAGATTTTCCACACCTGTGCGGAATCGTGTCGGCGGGCTCTCAGGAACGGCTCGCGAGCCGTCGCGGGGCGCGCCGACGAGCCGCGCGGGCGCGCGGCATCCGTTACCGGGCCGGGTCAGCGGTAGCGGGCGGTCTGCTTGATGCGCGCGGTCAGCTCGGTGACCTGGTTGTAGATCGAGCGGCGCTCCTTCATGAGCTCCGAGATCTTCTTGTTGGCGTACATCACCGTCGTGTGGTCGCGGTTGCCGAACAGCTGCCCGATCTTCGGCAGGCTGAGGCTCGTCAGCTCGCGGCAGAGGTACATCGCGATCTGGCGCGCCGTCGCCACCGCCTGCGAGCGGCTCGAGCCGTACAGGTCGTCGACCGTGAGCTTGAAGTAGTCGGCGGTCGCCGTGATGATGTCGACCGGCGCGACGACGTTGTCGGTGTCGTCCGTGATCAGGTCCTTCAGGACCGTCTGCACGAGCGGCATGTCGACCGGCGTGCGATTCAGGCTCGCGAACGCCGTCACGCGGATGAGCGTCCCCTCGAGCTCGCGGATGTTGCTCGAGACCTTCGAGGCCATGTACTCGAGGATGTCGTCGGGCACCTGCAGGTGCTCGTTCTGCGCCTTCTTGCGGAGGATCGCGATGCGCGTCTCGAGGTCGGGCGCCTGGACGTCGGTGATCAGGCCCCACTCGAAGCGGCTGCGCATCCGGTCCTCGAAGCCCGTCAGGTGCTTCGGCGGCACGTCGCTCGTGATCACGACCTGCTTGTTGTGATCGTGCAGCGTGTTGAAGGTGTGGAAGAACGCCTCCTGCGTCTCCGCCTTGCCCTGCAGGAACTGGATGTCGTCGATCAGCAGGATGTCGATGTTGCGGTAGCGCTGCTGGAAGAGCGAACCGCGGTTGTTCGCGATCGAGTTGATGAAGTCGTTCGTGAACTCCTCGGAGGAGACGTACCGCACGCGGATGCCCGGGTACAGGCTCATCGCGTAGTGGCCGATTGCGTGCAGGAGGTGCGTCTTGCCGAGGCCCGAGTCGCCGTAGATGAAGAGCGGGTTGTACGCCTTCGCCGGCGCCTCGGCCACGGCGACGGCCGCAGCGTGCGCGAAGCGGTTGGACTGGCCGATGACGAAGCTGTCGAACGAGTACTTCGGGTTGAGCCGAGCGTCGCGCGGGCGGTCGACGCTGCCGCTGCCGCTGTCGAAGATCGGCTGCGGGCCCGGCGGCATGTCATCGGTGCCGTCCAGGCCGATCGGGCCGGCGGTCATGCCGACGCCGCCCATTCCGGGTGCGGTCGGGCCGACGGATGCCGCGGCGCCCATGGGTCCGACCGCATCGGGTTCGACCTGCCGCAACTGATCGAGCTCGGGGTTCACGACCACGTAGAAGGAGGTCACCGGCGACGGCGCCTCGATCGCGCTCATCGCGGAGAGCAGCGAGACCCGCATGCGCTGGTTGAGCATGCTCGCGGTGAAGTCGTTCGGGACTTCGAGGTAGAAGGTGCCCGCAGCGATGCCCTTGGGCTCGACCAGGTTGAGGAAGCCCTGGAGCATCGGCGTGATCGCCTCGTCGTCGGAGAGTCGCTCGAGGACCGTCGCCCACGTCTCGCTGATGGGCTGTTCCGTCATCGCTCCCCGCAATCTCTCGCACCGTTCGGCGGCCGCTCGTCGCTCCCCCGAGCGATTCGGCGGAGCGGCCCGAAGGCGTCTGTTCACAGCGTTCTCCACCGCCTGTGGGCAGACTTGCGAGAACCGCGGGATTCCGCCGCACAGGCTGGGGATAACTGGTGTCACACGCTAGCGAATCGGACCTGCTCGGACAAATGCCGGTTCGAGGATCCGCCGCGCCCCGGCGTGTCGTTCCGCACGGCAACCTGTGGATCGGTGCAGAATGTCCCTTTCGTGGTGCGCTCGGTTTGACCGTGGCATCCGCAGGCCGTAGTTTTAATCAGTTGACCGCAGCCCTTTCGGGCACCGAGTTCTCCCCGCCGGCGCACCTGTGACGCGTCCGTGCGCGGAATTTCCCAGCCGGAGAAGAAGATGAGCAAGCGTACGTTCCAGCCCAACAACCGTCGTCGCGCCAAGAAGCACGGCTTCCGCGCCCGCATGCGCACGCGTGCCGGCCGCGCGATCCTCTCGGCCCGCCGCTCCAAGGGCCGCACCGAGCTCTCCGCGTAAGTTCCTCGGTGCTCGCCAAAGCCAACCGCATCACGAGCGCCGATGACTACCGGTTCATCGTGCGCCGTGGTGCGAAGGTCGCCGGTGCCCACACCGTGAGCTACATCCGCTCGCGGGAGGCGGGTTCCGACGCGCGCTTCGGCTTCATCGTGTCCAAGAAGGTCGGCACCGCCGTCCGCCGCAACCTGGTTCGGCGGCGGTTGAAGGCGGCCGGCCGCGAGTTCGTCGACGGCGGGGTCACCGCCGTCGACGTCGTCGTCCGTGCGCTGCCCTCCGCATCCGCCGCCGGCTTCGCCGAGCTCCGCGACGAGCTCGGCGCGGCGCTGACGTCTCGTTCCGGTCGGCCGGGTCCGGCCGCCCCCGCCCGACGCCCGTCGTCGAGTTCCGGCTCCGACGCGCCGGTCACCGCCGTCCGACTGGAAGAGCGCTGACGTGAAGGACCTCGCCTGGTTCGTCTGGCTCCTGCCCCGCAACGCGGGCGTGCTGCTCATCCGCGCCTACCGGGCCGTGGTCTCCCCGCTCTACGGCGACGTGTGCCGGTACTACCCCTCGTGTTCGGCCTACGGGCTCGGCGCGGTGCAGCACCGCGGACTGGTCGTCGGGTCGGTCCTCACGGCGTGGCGCATCGTCCGATGCAACCCCTGGTCCGCCGGCGGTGTCGACGACGTGCCCCTGCCTCGCGTCCGACGCTTCCATGTCACCCGGTTCGGTCTCGTGATCCCGGCCGGCTGGGCCGGAGCGGCAGCCGCCGACCGCCCTCACGCACGCAGCGGGCGCCGACGGGTCGGCGTCCCGGTCACCGCTGATGCCCACGGCGGGCACACCCACGCGCCGCGCGAAGCGGCGCACACCCACGACCACTCCCCGGCCGGCGACTCCGTGGCATCCGCCCCGCCCCGTCTCGCGGAACCCGAACTCTCCCCCATCACGTCCCGGAAGGACTGACCCGCTCCCATGGACATCTTCAGCATTCTCCTGTGGCCCATCAAATGGGCCATCGAGCTGATCCTCGTCGCGTTCCACTCGCTGTTCACGTTCTTCGGGATGGACCCCGCCGCGGGCATCACCTGGGTGCTCGCGATCACCGGCCTCGTCATCGTCGTGCGTGCCGCGCTCATCCCGATCTTCGTGCGCCAGATCAAGAGCCAGCGGCGGATGCTCGAGGTCGCGCCGCAGCTGAAGAAGATCCAGGACAAGTACAAGGGCAAGAAGGACCAGTTCTCGCGCGAGGCGATGTCGCGCGAGACGATGGAGCTCTACAAGCGCACCGGCACCAATCCGCTGTCGTCGTGCCTTCCGCTCCTGCTCCAGATGCCGATCTTCTTCGGCCTCTTCTCCGTGCTGAACGACGCGTCGATCCACGCCGAGCGCGGCGGCGTCGGGGCGATGACCCCGGAGCTCGCCTCGCAGTTCTCGAACGCGACGTTCCTCGGTGCGCCGCTCAACTCGACCTTCATCGGCGAGTGGAACGCGATGATTGCCGGCGACCCGTTCAGCGCCTCGACCATGTTCGTGGCCGTCACGATGATCATCCTGATGACCGCTTCGCAGTTCATCACGCAGCTGCAGATCGTCTCGAAGAACATGTCGCCCGAGACCAAGGCGAGCCCGATGTTCCGCCAGCAGCGGATCCTGCTCTACCTGCTCCCGCTGGTCTTCGCGTTCTCGGGTGTCGCGTTCCCCCTCGGCGTGATGTTCTACTGGCTCGTCTCGAACTTCTGGACCATGGGCCAGCAGTTCATCGTCATCCGCAACATGCCGACCCCCGGCAGCGACGCCGCCAAGGCGCGCGAGGCGCGCCTCGCGCGCAAGGGCAAGCTCGTCGTCGAGACCAAGTCCGACGGCGAGGACGCCGAACCGCAGAAGCCCGCCCCGACGCAGCGGCAGCAGCCCATGGGCAAGAACCGCTCGAAGAAGCAGAACAGGAAGTGACCCCGATGACGGACGTCCAGCACGACGCCGCGACCCGGACCCTCGCGCAGCTCGAGGAGGAGGGCGACATCGCGGCCGACTACATCGAGGAGCTCCTCGACATCTGCGACCTCGACGGTGACATCGACATCGACGCCCGCAACGGTCGCGCGTACGTCTCGGTGCACGCCGCCGAGGCGGCGAGCCTCACGGTGCTCTCGCGGCCAGACACCGTGACCGCCCTGCAGGAGCTCACACGCCTGGCCGTCCAGACGAAGACCGGTGCGTTCTCCCGGCTGATCCTCGACGTCGGCGGATCGCGCGATGCGCGCCGGGAGGAGCTCGGCCGACTGGTCGCGCGGGCGGCCGAGCGTATCGAGACCGGTGCCTCGGAGGCCGCGCTTCCGCCGATGTCGTCGTACGAGCGCAAGCTCGTGCACGACCTCGTCGCCGAGCGTGGCCTGCACTCCGAGTCGCGCGGTGAAGGCGCGGACCGGCACACGGTGATCACCCGCGTCGGCTGATCACTCGCTGACGTTTCACGTGAAACATGACTGATCCCACCCCTGCCCCGTCGACCGGTCTCGAGCCGGAGCCGCCGTCGGCCGCCGCCGTGTTCGGCGACCGCCTCGACGTCGCGCGCACGTTCACCGAGAACCTCGCCCGGCACGGTGAGGAGCTGGGATTGATCGGCCCGCTCGAGCTCCCACGTCTGTGGTCTCGACACGTCGTGAACTCGGGTCTCGTCGCTCCCCTCCTTCGTCCGGGTCGCGTCGGAGACGTCGGCTCCGGAGCCGGCCTGCCGGGTCTCGTGCTCGCGATCGCGCGTCCCGACGTGCACCTCACGCTGATCGAGCCGATGGAACGTCGCGTCGCATGGCTCGAGCGGCAGGTCGCCGAACTCGCGCTCGGCAACGTCGACGTCGTGCGTGCTCGGGCCGAAGAGGTCAAGCTGAAGGGGAGACTCGACCAGGTCACGGCCCGCGCTGTCAGCGCCCTGCGCACGCTGATCCCCATCACCGCTCCCCTGCTCCGTCCCGGCGGCGAGCTCGTGCTCATGAAGGGCAGCGGGGTCGACGGCGAGATCGGGGCCGCAGAGAAGGCGATCCGCAAGTTCCGTCTCAGTGATGTCGAGGTCGTCGTGCTCGGCGAGGGCATCGTCGACGACGTGACCCGCGTGTTCCGGGCGCGGGTGCCGTCGGAGTAAGCGCCGGTCCGGCACACCGGCGCCGTGGCGTTCCGGCACGGCAGTGCGAGATGATCGGCCGATGGCGCCCGACCGCGTGATCCAGCCAACCAAGGCGCTCCCCGGCGATCGGGTCGCTGTGCTCTCACCCGCATGGGCGGCGCCTGCCTACTTCCCCGCGACCCACGAGCAGGCGATGCGGCGTCTCACCGAACTCACCGGTCTGGTCCCGGTGGAGTACCCCACCACTCGATGCCCCGATGCGTCGCCCGCTGACCGCGCGGCGGACCTGATGACCGCATTCACCGATCGGTCGATCCGTGCCGTGCTGGCCACCATCGGCGGAGACGATCAGATCCTCGTGATCCCGCATGTGGACGTGGCCGCGATCAGCGATGATCCGAAGCCCTTCGTCGGCTACAGCGACAACACCAACCTTCACAACTGGCTGTGGACGCACGGGATCGGAAGCTTCTACGGGGGAAGCACCCAAGTCCACCTGGGGTGCCGGTCCGCGGGTGGATGAGGTGCATGCGCGATCGTTACGTGCCGCGCTTCTCGACGGCGGTGAGCTCGCGGTCGTCGATCCCGTCGAATCCGAGGATTTCGGTCTGCCCTGGGACGATCCGCGTTCGTTGACCGAGTCTCCCCCGCGTGAGCGAACGGAACCGTGGGTCTGGGCCGGCGGATCGACGCCCGTGTGCGGTCCGACGTGGGACGGTTGCCTCGAGGTCATCGACCAGATCCTCGTTGCGGACCGGTTCCCAGTCCCGCCGGATGCGTTGGAAGGCGCCGTGCTGCTGATCGAAACGAGCGAGTTGCTTCCGCCTGCAGACTGGGTCGCGAGAATCCTCCGTGCGATGGGTGAACGCGGCCTACTCGAACCGCTCGCTGCCGTGGTTGCCGCTCGTCCGCCGACGAGCTCTCACGACGAACTGCCGTCGCCCTCTGCCCGGGTCGCTCGACGAACCGCGCAGAGGGACGCCATCGTCGCCGAGGTGGCGCGGTACAACCCGCACGCCGTCGTGTGCATTGGACCGCCGTTCGGACATACGCGGCCGCAGTGGATCCTCCCCCATGGTGGCGTGATGAGCCTCGACCCGACGACACGATCGATCACCGCCGATTACGGCCCCGCCGCGGCGCGTTGACGGTTGGGCCGACCTGACGTTTCACGTGAAACATCGAGACGGGATGCCGGTCGGTCTGGTCCGGGATCGCCCGGATTCACGATCGGAATCGAGAGCGACGAGAGCTCCGCGTCATGGGCCACTGCACCCGCCGTGCAGTGGCGTCTGGCCCGATGACTCGAGTCAGTCGGCTTCGGCTGGGCCCTGAGTGATGCACTCAGCGATCTGCCTCGCGCGGCACCGTCCGTCTCACCGCGGCCGTTCCGCGGCGACCGCCGGACGGACTGTTCGGTTCGCACGTCACCCCGGAGGTTCATTGCGGACGGACCCGGTGACGGACTGAAGTCAGCCAAGGGGGCAGTCAGCCCAGGGTCGCCCTCCTGGCCTTCCGGTGATCGATCGAGCAAGGGCATGCGATGGACCGGAGACTCGGGCCGAGAGCCGTCGGACTGGATCCGCCAGCGTTTCACGTGAAACGGGGTGCGGAGCGAGACCTGTGCGGCGCGGTTGCTCGTCGCGCCGTCGAGGGATAGCGTCGCGTGGTGGATCGCACGCCACCGACGGTGTCGACCGCGTGGCAGGAGCTCCACTGGTCGAGCCTCCTGCGTTTCACGTGAAACAGGCTTCGATCGCGAGACCGGATCTGTGCGGACGCGCGGCTGTCCAGTCCCGGTTGGTCCGATCCACCTTGCGCACTTTCGGAACAACAGCGCTTCGGCGCCACGCACGCTGATTCGCTTGTGCACCGGGGCGCCGCGCGGCTGGCGTTTCACGTGAAACACGGCTCAGTTCTCCCTGCGTGATCCGTGCTGCACGGCACTGTGTTCTCCCTGCGGTCGCGGGTTCATCCGAGGGGGTCGCTTCGACGAAGGGCGCGTCCGTGCGCTCAGCCCGGCTCACGACGATCCCGCCCGCCCGATCGGTGCCGGCCACTTGGGCGTCGAGCACGCGGCGCGAGGAGGAGTGCATCGTCGGTGAGTGCGACCTCCACGCGTCACGCTCCGGCGGTGCCAGGGTCCGGTCGGACGTCGGTGCAGTCGCGGCGGTTCGATCCCGCCCGTCCGAAGCGACCTCCTGAGCATGGGTGCCGCGAACGGGGCAGCAGTCAGCGGCGTACCGAGCGATTCAGGATTTCTTCGTCGTGGCCGAGCCGTGGCACGATGCCGAGTGCGCTCCCCTCGTCGAATACCCGTATGAATCGGCCGCGACAGCGACCGGGGTGCAGGATGCAGGTTGGCTGATCGGGATCGATTCCGTCGAAAGCCCGTGACGATGATCTCGTGACGTCCGTCAACCGGGCAGTCGGCCCTCGCCGGTGGAAGGAGGTCACGCGGGGCGGGACAGCGAAGCGCTGAGCGATCGGTCCTCCCACTCGGATCGTGCTGCCCTGATCAGATGGGCTGTCGTTTGGACGATGGACGTTCGTGTGTCGGATCGCCGTGCGATGGCCCGGGTGCCGAGCGCGATCCCATGGACGTCATGCCGGCAGGTTCCACGCACGATCGCCTCCCCGCCGCAGAGGTCGGCGCCCACGCATCGCGGACGGCTCGGAACAATCGGGCAGGGGCAGGGGCAGGGGCAGGGGCAGGGGCAGGGGCAGGGGCACGGGGTCCGTAGCCAGGGCGAGGGGCGAGGCGCGGATCGCGCCGCCACGGTTCCGCGACGCCTCGCGGCGACACCGCCGACATCCCCACGCAACGGCTCGTGGGCGACGAGATCCATGTCCGACGCGAGGGCACCGAAACATGGCAACGCAGCAACGGCGACGACGCGCACGATCATTGACGACGATCGCCATCCCGAGCCTGATTCCGGGCGGACGACCGCCATACGCCGACCCGGGGAGCTGTTCGCCTGAAGATCCCGTTCCATGCCCGATACTTCGCCATCCCGGTGCGTTCGGCTCGGGAGGGCACCAACCGGGATCGAGGCCGCCCCGGTTATCTTCCACGACGAGTGAGCTGATGAGGTGATCGCAGCACACGACATCGTGACCGGCCGACGAGAAGGCCATCACCACGACGGAGGCACCGAGGCGTTTCACGTGAACAGTGCAATCCCCGATCCGGCGACTGCAGCATTCGTCGAGTTCACCGATCCACGGCGAGACGCTGCTCGAGCGTCGGCGTCGACGATTAGGCTTGACGCTCGAAGCGATCGCACGCTGGTGCATGGTGCGAGATCTCGGGACGGGTCAGGAGTGGGGCATGGCGAACGGTGGCCGCGGCTGGTTCCAGCGAAGGAAGCCGCAGTCCGACCCAGTCCAAGCGGTGCCGGAGAAGCGCGAGACCGAGCTCACACGCATCGAGGCCTACGAAGCCCAGCGTCGTGCCGAGGCCGCCGAGGCCGCCGAGGCGGCGAGGAGTCGGGTCTCGCAGGGCGGACAGCCTGACTTCGACTCGCTGTTGCGACCCGCCGCCGCACCGAGTCGTCCGAGCGAGGACGCACACGCCGGTGTGCTCGCATCGACGCCGACCCGGAACGATCCGAGCGGCGTTGCCGCTCGAGCCGACTCTGAGACAGACCGCCGCTGGGCTCCCCCGGAGACCGCTTGGCGGGGTGCGGCGGAACCCAGGCCGCCCTCGGCCACCGACGTGACGGCGGCGGCGCGCGAGACGCCGAAGCCCGCCGAGGTTTCCGCCTCGACCGGCACCGACGGATCGGAGCAGGCCGAGGAGACCTCGAACGGGAATGCATCGCGCACCGATTCAGGCAGCCGTCCGTCCGCCCAGCGATACGACTGGGATGCGGCGACCGCCGCCGCGCTTTCCGAAGAAGCGGCGCCGCAGGTCTCGCCGGCGAACCCTCCGCTCCCCCACAGCGACCCGGACAAGCTGCTCGAGGACATCATCCGCGAGATCGTGGGTGACGCGACCGCGGAGACGGTCTCGAGCCTGCACCAGCCACGAGCCGCCACTCGAACCGACTCGCAGACCGGCATCGCCGATGTCGCTGATTCGGTATCGCGATCGATGCCCGGTCCCGAAGGATCACCCGAGGTGCCGCGGGACAGGAACGAGGCCGCGGAGATCAGCGGCGGAGACGCCGTGCCCGCGGGGGTCGACGTCGATCGCCCCGAGGGCGCCCCAGAGGTCGACCACGGGGTCGCTCCCGAGGCCGGCCCCGAATCGGAATCCGAGTCCGAGGAGTCGTATGCTGTCGGGGCGGGAGATGAGCCGTCGGACACGTCCCATGGGGACGGCGTCGAGCGAGCCGAGCCGGCCTTCCACCCCTACGCCGCAACCATGAATCACGCCGTCGCCGCCGGTCCGCACGGGTCGGTTTCACGTGAAACATCAGAATCACACGGAGGAACTCCACTGGCCGATCAGCTTGCCGACGAGACCCGGCGCCGTCTCGCGCTCGACCAGGCCGTGCTGCCGCTTCCCGAGGCCACGCGCGTCTTCACGATCTCCAATCAGAAGGGCGGCGTCGGGAAGACGACCTCCGCGGTGAATCTCGCTGCGGCGCTGGCTCGGGCCGGAGCGCGCGTGCTCGTCGTGGACCTCGACCCGCAGGGCAACGCGTCGACCGCCCTCGGCGTCGATCACCGCTCCGAGCTGCAGAGCGTCTACGAGGTCCTCGTCTCCGACCTGCCGATCGCTGACGTCGTGCAGCCGTCCACCGAGCACGAGAACCTCGACTGCGTGCCGGCGACCATCCACCTCGCCGGCGCCGAGATCGAACTCGTGTCCCTGGTCGCCCGTGAGCAGCGGCTGCGCCGCGCGCTCGACGCGCACCTGGCCGCGATGGAGCATCCCTACGACTACGTCTTCATCGACTGCCCGCCGTCGCTGGGCCTCCTCACGATCAACGCTTTCGTCGCCGCGCGCGAGGTGCTCATCCCGATCCAGTGCGAGTACTACGCGCTCGAGGGCCTGTCGCAGCTGCTGAGCAACATCGAGCTCATCGAGCGCCACCTCAACCCCGAGCTGCGCCTGACGACGATCCTGCTCACCATGTACGACTCGCGCACGAACCTGGCCCAGCAGGTGGCCCAGGAGGTCCGCGACCACTTCCCCACGCAGACCCTGGACACGATCATCCCCCGCTCGGTCCGCGTCTCCGAGGCACCGAGCTACGGGCAGAGTGTGATCAGCTACGATTTCGCGTCGACCGGATCGCTCTCCTACCGCGAAGCCGCGGCGGAGATCGCCTGGCGTGGGACGCGGAACGCGTCCGAACAGAAGGAGTCCGACTGATGGCGACCAAGCGCACTGGACTCGGCCGCGGGATCGGCGCCCTGATCCCGACGACGGAGGACGCGGCACCGCGGGCGACTCGGCCCGTCGATGTCTTCTTCCCGGACAGTGAGGCGCCGAAGACGGCGGTCGCGGCCGTCGAGAACGCCGTCGAGGCGAACCTCGTGACGGTGCCCGGTGCCCATCTCGCGCGGCTGAACCCCGACGACATCGTCCCGAACGCGCAGCAGCCGCGGTCGGTGTTCGATGCCGACGATCTTGAGGAGCTCGTCCACTCGGTCCGCGAGTTCGGCGTCCTGCAGCCCATCGTCGTCCGGCCGCATCCCGATGAGCCCGGCAAGTACGAGCTCGTCATGGGAGAGCGACGTCTCCGGGCGACCAAGGCGGCCGGCCTCGACAGCATCCCCGCCGTCGTCAAGGACACGGCGAACGAGGCGATGCTCCGCGACGCGCTCCTCGAGAACCTGCACCGCTCGCAGTTGAACCCGCTCGAAGAGGCATCCGCCTACCAGCAACTGCTCGCCGACTTCGGAATCACCCAGGAGGAACTGGCGTCGCGGATCGGACGGTCCCGACCCCAGATCTCGAACACGCTGCGCCTCCTGAAACTCCCGGAGCCGGTTCAGGTGCGGGTGGCGGCCGGTGTGCTGAGTGCCGGGCACGCACGCGCGATCCTCGCGGCCGGTGACCCGCAGGCGATGCAGCGCCTCGCGGACAAGATCGTCAACGAGGACCTCTCGGTGCGCGCCGCTGAGGCGATCGTCTCGGCGGCGCCGAAGCAGGCCCGGGTGAAGCCCGCCGCGGGCAAGCGCCAGGAGTTCCTCGACGACCTGTCGACCCGGCTGGGCGACCGTCTCGACACGCGCGTCAAGATCTCGCTCGGTGCTCGAAAAGGCCAGATCAACATCGACTTCGCCACCGTCCAGGACCTCCGGCGGATCCTGTCGGAACTCGGCGAGAACCTCGAAGGGCTCTGAGCACGACAGCGCCAGCGTGGAGCGAGGCGGCCCGAACGCACCGCCGGGTCGCGACTCAGGCGCCGCGCCGAGCCGCCGTGCGCACCAGCGCGTCGTAGACCGTCGACGCATCGGTGTCGGACGCCTCGATCGCGAGCGGCACGAGTGAGGTCTCGGTGAGCCCGGGCAGCACGTTCGCCTCCAGGAACCACGGCGTACCCTCGTCGTCGACGATGAGGTCCACGCGTGAGATGTCGCGGAGTCCGAGCGTGCGGTGCGCAGCGAGCGCGGCAGCCGTTGCACGTTCGACGGACTCCTCCGGAAGGCGGCACGGCGAGAAGAACGTGGTCTCCCCCGCGTTGTACCTCGCCTGGAACGAGTACACGCCGGCGGACGGAACGATCTCGACCGCCGTGAGCGCGCGCGGCGCGCCATCCGTCTCGACGACCGCGATCGCCAGTTCGGTGCCGACCACGCGTCGCTCGACGACGGCGACGTCGGCGTAGGTGAACGCGTCGACCATGGCCCGCGGAAGGTCGGCCGGCGCCTCGACGATCGTGACGCCCTGCGCCGACCCGCCCGAGCCGGGCTTCACCACGAGGTCTCCGGGCAATGCGTCGCGGACGACCCGCAGCACGCTCGCGGCCCCGAGCTCTCGGAACGCCTCGTGCGACAGCACGATCGACTTCGGAACCGCGCCGCCGGCGGCGGCCACGAGCGAGCTCGCCACCGGCTTCGACCATGCCCGACGGGCTGCCGCACCGGTCGAGCCGACCGTGGGGATGTCGAGCGCGGCGAGCAGTTCGAGCAACGTGCCGTCTTCGCCGCTCGACCCGTGCAGCGCCGGGAACACGACGTCGGGTCGGTGCTCGGCGAGGTACGGCAGGAGGGCGGCGTCGGGATCGCGCAGTTCGACGCGATGACCGGCCTCGGTCAGGGCGTCGGCGACTCGTCGGCCGGAGCGCAGCGAGACATCGCGCTCGTGGGAGATGCCCCCGGCGAGCACGACGACGGAGAGGCCGGTGGAATCGCTCATGATCAGGGGTTCTCCACTACTTGAGGTCGGTGGGCGGGGCGAGTTCGATGCCCGGGCGATCGGGAAGCTGGAGGGTGCCGGTGCCGGCGAAGGTGTCGAGGAGATCGAGCTCGCCGTTGACGACCGTCGCGAGGCGGCGGATCCCGAGGCGGATGGCGTCGGGAGTCGGGTAGCAGAACGAGAGCCGCATCGCGTGCCGACCCCGCCCGTCGGCGAAGAAGGCCGTGCCGGGCGTGTAGGCGACGAGCTCCCGCACGGCGCGCGGCAGCATCTGCTTCGAGTCGAGCATGTCGGGCAGCGTCACCCAGACGTAGAACCCGCCGTTGGGGTTGGTCCACGAGAGCTGCGGGAGGTACTCCCCCAGCGCCTCGATCATCGCGTCCTTGCGTTCGCGGTACACCCCGCGGAACGCGTCGATCTGCCCGCGCCAGTCGGCCTGCGACAGGTACTCCGACACCACGAGCTGGCTGAAGGACGACGGCGAGAGGATCGCGGACTCGGCGGCGAGGATGAGCTTCTCGCGGATCGCATGCGGAGCGAGCGCCCAGCCGACCCGGAAACCCGGGGCGAGCGTCTTCGAGAACGAACCGAGGTAGATGACACCCTCGGGGTCCATCGATCGGAGGGCGTCGGGCGCCGGCTCGTCGAAGTGCAGGAGTCCGTACGGGTTGTCCTCGAGCACCAGGATCTCGTTCGCGCGGCAGATCTCGAGGATCTCGGGTCGCCGCGCCGCGGAGAGCGTGACGCCGGCGGGGTTGTGGAAGTTCGGGATGGTGTAGAGGAACTTGATGCGGCGCCCCTGACCGCGCAGGTGCGCGATCGTCTCGCGGAGCGCCTCCGGGATGAGGCCCTCGTCGTCCATCGCGACGTGCACGACCGACGCCTGGTACGAGCGGAAGACGCCCATGGCGCCGACGTAGGACGGGGCCTCGGCGAGGACCACGTCGCCGGGGTCGAGGAAGAGCTTCGCCACGAAGTCGAGGGCCTGCTGCGAGCCGGTCGAGGTCACGACGTTGTCGACCGAGGCGCGGATGCCCTCGAGGGACATGACCTCGAGGATGTGCTCGCGGAGCGACGGGATGCCCTGGCCCGAGCCGTACTGCAGGGCGACCGGCCCCTGCTCGCGCATCGTCCGCTCGAACGCGGAGGTGATGAGCTCCTGCGGAAGCGCCGAGACGAACGGCATGCCGCCGGCGAGCGACACCACCTCGGGCCGCGACGCCACGGCGAACAGGGCACGCACCTCGGAGGCGGCGAAGCCGGCGGCTCGCTCGGCGTAGTTCGCGTACCACGGATCGAGGTTGTTGCCGGCCCGCTCGGGCACTCCGTCAGAGGTCACTGCTGGATTCCGTTCTGCTCAGGCTCTCCATGCTAGCCAGCCGCGTCGGGGCGCCCGAACCGGATGCCACTGCGTGACGCCGAGCGCCCGGGCCAGCCGCGCAGACGCCGAGGGCCCGTAACCGATCAATACGGTTACGGGCCCTCGGACCGATCAGGCGATGATCAGCCGATGAACTCGGCCAGGTCCTGCTCAAGGATCGGCTTCGGCTTCGCACCGATGACGGTGCGGACGACCTCGCCGCCCTTGAAGACCTTCATCGCGGGGATCGCGGTGATCTGGTACTTCATCGCGAGGCCCGGGTTCTCGTCGACGTTGAGCTTGACGATGTCGAGCTTGTCGGAGTGCTCGGTCGCGATCTGGTCGAGGATCGGGCTCACCGCGCGACACGGGCCGCACCACTCGGCCCAGAAGTCGACGAGGACGGCCTTCTCGTTCTGGAGGACCTCCTGCTCGAAGGTGGCCTCGGACACTGCACGTGCAGTCATGGATATCTCCTTTGGTGGAAGCGATGGCCCGGAGCGTCCGCCGGCATACATGTCGATGTCGGCATCAGACCCGGAAAGCGTGGTCAGCGGGCGGCGTCCGCGAGGTCGACGGCGACGAGCTCGTCCACCTCGGCGGCCTCCGCCGCCGCTGCGACGGGCTCGCCGTGCGTGTCCTCGAGCGCGGCGAGGTAGTGCTCGGCGTCAAGGGCGGCGACGGTGCCGGAACCGGCCGCGGTCACGGCCTGCCGGTAGGTCGGGTCGATGACGTCGCCGGCGGCGAACACGCCGGGCACCGACGTGCGCGACGAGCGGCCGTCGACGGCGATGGTGCCCTCGGCGGTCAGGTCGAGCTTGCCGTGCACGAGGTGCGTGCGGGGATCGTTGCCGATGGCGACGAACAGGCCGTCGAGGTCGAGGGCGCTGACCTCGCCGGAGACCGTGTCGCGCAGCGTGACACCCGTCACGGCGGTGTCGCCGTGGATGGCGTCGACGGCGGCGTTCCAGACGAACTCGATCTTCGGGTTGTCGAAGGCGCGCTGCTGCATGATCTTCGACGCCTTGAGCTGGTCGCGGCGGTGGATCACGTAGACCTTGTCGGCGAAGCGGGTGAGGAAGGTCGCCTCCTCCATCGCGGAGTCGCCGCCGCCGACGACCGCGATGGTCTTCTCGCGGAAGAAGAAGCCGTCGCAGGTGGCGCACCACGAGAGTCCGTGGCCCGAGAGCCGCTCCTCTTCGGGCAGGCCGAGCTTGCGGTACGCCGAGCCGGTCGCGAAGATGATCGCCTTCGCCTCGTGCTCACCGCCGTTGCCGAGCTTGACGCGCTTGACCGGGCCCTCGACCTCGAGCTCCACGACGTCGTCGTAGACGACCTCGGTGCCGAAGCGCTCGGCCTGGGCCTGCATCTTGCCCATGAGGTCGGGGCCCATGATCCCCTCGGGGAAGCCCGGGAAGTTCTCGACCTCGGTCGTGTTCATGAGCTCGCCGCCGATCTCGACGGAACTGGCGATGAGCAGCGGCTTCAGCTCGGCGCGGGCCGCGTAGATGGCGGCGGTGAATCCCGCCGGCCCTGACCCGATGATGATGATGTCGCGCAAACCCGCTCCTGTCGTTCCGTGCGATGCCGCGGCATCCTACTCACCGGATGCCACGACATGGTGAACACAGTCTAGGCGGCGCCTATTCCGGCCCCGATGGCGCTCACGGGCGGGTCACAGGCTGGGCAGCGAGCGAGCGGATGCCGCGGGCTCGAGCCCCGCGTCATCCGCCGTCATCGGCGCCGGAGACGGGCCAGCACGGGCCCGGCGAAGCCGAGCAGCTCGGGTGAGCGGAGCAGCCACAGGATGCCGCCGTAGAGCAGCGCCATCACTGTTCCCGTGAGGGCCATGACGAGGATCGCCCCCCAGCGGTCGGCGATCGCGAAGCCGCCCTCGGTGAAGGCGCCGAACGCCGAGACGATCGCGAAGCCGGCGACGACGGGCACGATGACCGCGGCGATGTCGCGCGCGAGGCTCGCGAGCACCCGTGTGGCGTCGAGGCGCTGGAGCTTCGGCCGGAGCAGCAGCAGTGCGAGGCCGAGCTGGACCGTTCCGGAGATCGTGGTCGCCAGCGCGACGCCGACGGCGGTCCACTCGACCGGGAGCAGGAGGGCGGTCAGTGCCAGGGCCGTGAACACGACGACCTGGACCAGCGTGAACATGAACGGCGTCCGCGTGTCGCCGAGCGCGTAGAACGTCCGCTGCACCACGAACAGGATGCTGAAGCCCACCAGGCCGATCGCGAACGCGACGATCACGTTGCCGAGGGCGGCCGCATTGGCCAGGTTGCCGGGCTGGAAGACGGCCGCGAACGGGTAGGCGACGACGACGAGCACGGCCGAGGCGAGCACCAGGATCAGCGCGACCGCCCGGACGGCACCGGAGAGGTCGTCGCGCACGCGGTCGAGGAAGCCGTCGCGGGCGTGCTCGCTCATCCGGGTGAAGTACGCGGTCGCGATCGAGACCGTGATCACCGAGTGCGGGAGCATGAAGATGAGCCACGCGTTCTCGATGGCCGCGACCGATGCGCCCTGCTCGGACGCGGTCGCCGCGACCCGGGTCTGCACGATGCCGGCGAAGGTCGTGAGCAGCAGCATCCCGAACGTCCACGCCGCCATGCGGCCCGCCGAACGCAGTCCGACGCCGCGCCAGCGGAAGTCCGGGCGGTACCGCAGTCCGATCCGGCGCCAGAACCAGAAGAGCACGACGGCCTGCGCCGCGATGCCGAGCGTCGCCGAGCCGGCGAGCAGCGCGATCATCCCGGGCGTCCACTCCTCGGCCGTGCGGGTGCCGTCCGGGTCGAACCCGAACAGCAGGCCGAAGGCGACGAGGCCCGCGAGGGCGACCACGTTGTTCAGGACGGGCACCCAGGTGAACGGGCCGAAGCTGCGGCGGGCGTTCAGGACCTCGCCGAGCAGGGTGTACAGGCCGTAGAAGAAGATCTGCGGCAGGCACCAGAACGCGAACGCCGTGGCGAGCGCGAGCGTGTCGGGCGGGAAGCTCCCGCCGTAGATCCACGCGAGCACCGGCGCGAGCGCGGTCGCGACGATCGTGGCCGCCCCGATCACGACGAGCGCGAGCGTGACGAGCTTGTTGATGTACGCGCTGCCGCCGTCGGCGTGCGCGCTCGCGCGCACGATCTGCGGCACGAGCACCGCAGAGAGCACCCCGCCGGCGACGATGACGTACACCGTGTTCGGCAGTCCGTTGGCGACGGCGAACGCGTCGGCGCTCGCCGAGCCCACGACGCCGATGGTCGCGGCGAGGACGATCGCCTTCAGGAACCCGAGGATGCGGGAGACGATCGTCCCCGACGCGAGGAACAGGCTCGCCCGGGCGATGCGATCGTCAGCCATTCGAGGGGTCCTCCGGTCGGGTCGCGGCGTCGGCGTCGCCGTTCGACCCGGCGTCGTCGGGCGAGGCCTCCGAGGCGGCATCCGTCGCCTCACCCGCCGCGGCGCGCTGGCGGCGGCGGCGCAGGATGGTGCGCAGGATGCCGGCGCCGAAGACGACGACCGCGAGCACGGCGAGGATCGTCGCGCCGACGCCCTCCCAGTCGGCGTGCACGTTCGCCGGGATCCGGACGACCGAACCGAGCGGGGTGCCGCCGGGCGACGTGAGCGAGACCTCGAGGTCGACCTCGCCGCTGCCGACGCCGGCCGCGACCGGCACCTGGACGGTGCGGCGGCTCTCGCCCTCGACGGTCGCCTCGACGGTGTCCTCGACGAGCAGCCGTCCGTTCGACGGGTCGACCGTCACGACCACGTTCACCGCGAACGGCAGGTCGTTCTCGATCGTGATCGGGATGCCCGTCTCACTCGCGACCACGAGCACGCTGCTCGTCGGCACGACCGAGACGGAGTCGGTGATCGCGCGCTGGTCGACCAGCCATCGGCCGACCGCCTCGGTCCATTCGGTCGGGAGGTCGAGCCATCCGACGGCGAGGAGTTCGAGGAGGTCGCGTCGCGTCGGCGCGGTGAGCAGGGTCGGGTCGTCGAGCACGTCGGAGAACTCGTCGACCGCCGATTCCGCGCCGAGCAGGCGGTCGACGTTCTCGAGACGCTGGGCGTCCTCGGGGAGCGAGACCAGGGTGCGAGAGACCGGCGGTGCGCCCACGGCCTCGGTCAGCGTCGCGGTGCGCGACCACTGCGATCCGTCGAGGGCGGCGAGCGTCTCGCCGACGCGCTCGGCGTCGGCCCCGGCCGAGCGTGCGAACGAGCCGAGGAGGGTCGCCGACGCGTCACCCGGGCCGAGCGCCAGCTCCGCGAGCAGGCGCGAGGTCGCGCTGCGCCACTCGGCGTCCGTCTGGGCGGCGGCGGCGAGGCGGAGCGGAGCCTGCAGCCGGGCGTCGGCCACGACGGCCCCGCGGCCGTCGATCGTGGCCGCCGCGTTCGACGCGCCATCCGTCATCTCGACGTTGCCGGGAGCGAGGATGGCGGTGGTCAGGCCGCCCGCGGCGAAGCGGTCGAGGTCGCCGGATGCCACGGTGTCGTCGGCGGGCCAGGCGAGGTCGGTCCGGGTGAAGTCCCAGTCGAGCAGCTCGGCATCCGTCGGCGCCTCGCCCGGGGCGTTCGTCGCTCCGGCGGGACCCTGGGCGTCGGCGAAGTCCGCCGCGTCGACGACGTCGGCGAACCCGAGCGGCTCGAGCGGTGCGTCGAGTCCGGCCTGCGACTGCGCGGCGATGTCGGCGTCGGCGTAGGCGAGGGGGAACACCTCGTTGGGCATCTCCGCCAGCGCCTCGAGCCATGCCACGGCGGACTCGGGCGCCGACGAACCGAGCGCGCGGATCGAGACGGGGATCCGGGGGTCGATGCCGATGGCGACGCCGGTCCCCGACACCGCCTCGAGCTGGCGGGTGAGCAGGCCGGTCGGACCGGTCCACGACTCAAGTCGCTCGGCGGGGAGCATGCCGCCCTCGTTCACCGGGACCGTGAGCGGATACACCAGCGCCAGCCCGGGACGGTCCTCGTCGGTGACGAGCGCGTTGGCGACCGCGGTGGTGCCCCACGCGACATCCGCCCCACCGGATTCGAGGGACGCGGCGAGGCCGACCGCCGGGTCGGCCGCGCCGGTGGCGCTCGCCGGGAGCGTGAACTCCAGCGTCGTGACCGCGCCGACGGGGAGCGCTGCGGTCGCGCGCTCGAACACCGTGCGCGCCGACGCGGGGAGACCCCCGTCGCTCGCCCAGGCGTCGAGGTCGCCGACGTCGTCGAGCCCCGAGGCGGCCACGCCGAGCGAGAGCGTGCCGGCCGCGACCTCGGCGTCGCCGCCGTTCACGATCTCGACGACCACGTCGATGGGCGCACCGGCCGCGACCGCGGTGCCGTCGGCAGGGGCGACGCTGACGCTGACTCCGCTCTCGGGCTCGGCCGCGCGGGCGGCCGGAGCGCCCGTCGGACCGTCGAGCGGCGCGACCGCGCCGGCGACCCCGAGGGCCACGGTCGCGGCCCCGGCGAACAGGAGGGCGAGGAGTCGGCGCAGGCGTCGAGGAGGGGTCGACTCGGCCGGCATGGAGGCGATTCTACGGGGAGCGAACCGGGAGGTTGCGGGGCGGCGCCGGGGCGGCGCCGGGGTGCCGACGGCCGATGCCGCCGGCCGATGCCGCCGTCGGGGGCGGCGGCGCTCACGGCGTCCTGCCTAACATGGAGCAATGCAGAGTGTCGCTGAGGCCCTCGACCGGCTCGCGGGTCTGGCGGCCTCGCCGACGGTCGCCACGCTCGCCGACGCCTTCGAGGCGGCCGGCTTCGAGCTCGCCCTCGTCGGCGGTCCGGTCCGCGACGCGTTCCTCGGCCGGTCGACGAACGACCTCGACTTCACGACGGATGCCACGCCCGACGAGATCCTCGCCGTCGTGAAGCCCGTCGCCGAGGCGCACTGGGACATCGGGCGCGCCTTCGGCACCATCGGCGCAATCGTGCAGGGGCACACCGTCGAGATCACGACCTACCGTGCCGACGCGTACGACGGCACCTCGCGCAAGCCCGAGGTGGTCTTCGGCACGTCGCTCGAGGACGACCTCGTCCGCCGCGACTTCACCGTGAACGCGCTCGCGCTGCGACTGCCGCAGCGGACGCTCGTCGACCCGTCGGGCGGGGTCGAGGACCTCATCGCGCAGGTGCTGCGGACGCCCGCGGCGCCCGAGGTCTCGTTCGGCGACGACCCGCTGCGGATGATGCGTGCCGCGCGCTTCGCGGCGCAGCTCGGGTTCGAGGTCGAGCCGGGCACGCACGCCGCCATGTCCGAGCTCGCGCCCGAGATCGACCGGATCTCCGCCGAGCGCGTGCGCGACGAGCTGTCGAAGCTGCTGTGCACGGCGGCGGCGAGCCGCGGCATCCGACTGCTCGTCGACAGTGGGATCGCGGCGCGCGTGCTGCCCGAGATCCCGGCGCTCCGCCTCGAGATCGACGAGCACCACCACCACAAGGACGTCTACGAGCACAGCCTGACCGTGCTCGACCAGGCGATCGACTACGAGGCCTCGCGCGCGGTGCTCGACTCCCCCGACCTCGTCGTGCGCCTCGCCGCGCTGCTGCACGACATCGGCAAGCCCGCCACGCGCCGGCTCGAGCCGGGCGGTGCGGTCTCGTTCCACCACCACGACATGGTCGGCGCGAAGCTCGCCCGCAAGCGACTGCGCGCGCTGCGCTTCGACAACGACACCATCAAGGCGGTTTCGCGCCTCATCGAGCTGCACCTGCGCTTCTTCGGGTACACGGATGGCGCGTGGTCCGACTCGGCCGTGCGCCGCTACGTGCGCGACGCCGGCGACCAGCTCGAGCGCCTGCACATCCTGACCCGGGCGGATGTCACGACCCGCAACCGACGCAAGGCCGACCGCCTCGGCTTCGCGTACGACGACCTCGAGGAGCGCGTCGCGCGCCTGGCCGAGGAGGAGGAGCTCGCGGCCGTGCGCCCCGAGCTCGACGGGCAGGAGATCATGGCGGCGCTCGGCATCCGCCCCGGGCCGGTGGTGGGCGAGGCGTACAAGTACCTGCTCGACGTGCGGCTCGACGAGGGCCCCATCGGGGCGGATGCCGCGCGCGAGCGTCTGCTCGCCTGGTGGGCCGCCCGCGGCGACGCCTGACACGCGCCGCCGCGCCGCGTGCGCGCCGCCGCGCCGCCGCGTGCGCGCATCGCTGCACTCGCTTCCGTCCGGGGTGCGCGGATCCGCGACAAGTGCGCAGGTCCGAGGCTGCGCATCGGTCGTGCAACTGCGGACCGGATGGTCGAGTCGTCCTCCACATCCGGCCGAACGTCGACGGCGTCCGGGGGCGGCGTCGAGCACCGGCTCGGGGCCGGCTGATCGCGCAACGGTGGCCGTATGTCCGCTGTCGCGTTTCCGATCACCCTGTCGTACGTCGGCGATGAGCTCGGCGCAGAACCGTCCGCGCGTCGAGTGCAACGCTCGGCACGGTCGAACGGTCACCGCCGGGTGTTGCCCGGAGCGTACGTCGACGCGTCAGCTTGGGACGCCCTGGCCTCCGAACAGCGGCACCTCCTCCAGATCGCGGCGACGTTGCGTCGCCGATCCGACGACCCGGTTCTCGTCGGCGAGAGCGCGGCACTCGTACTCGGCATCCCGACGCTGCGTCCGCTGCCCACGTGGGTCCACCTTGCGACGACGGATCGGACGCCGCCACCATCGACGACCTCCGTGCGTTGGTATCGCGGACCCCTGGCAGAGGAGGAGATCATCCGCGCTCACGGTGTGCGGGTGACGAGCGTGGCCCGGACGACGGTGGATGTCGCACGGTCCCGGTCGTTTCCCGCGGCAGTGACCGCGGTGGATGCCGCGCTCAAGACCGTCGTTCGGGCGCTGCCCTGGAGGTTCGTCGACGGGCAGGTACGTCCGGCGGGAGTGCTCCGACACGACGGCGCTCGGCGCGAGGACCTCGCGCGGATCGCCGAGCCGCCGAGAAGCGGAGCCCGGACCGCACGGGCCGCGGTCGGGTTCGGCGATGCGCTCGCGGCAAGCGCCGGCGAATCGATGAGCAGGGCGCACATCCGCCTGCTCGGATTCCCCGACCCCCGCCTCCAGCAGAGGTTCGTCGACCCGGACGGCTCGGTCGCCGTCGTCGACTTCGACTGGCCCGAATTCGGGGTGAGCGGCGAGTTCGACGGGTTCGTGAAGTACTCGACCGACGAGTACCTGAAGGATTCACTGCCCGCCGATGTGCTCTGGCGTGAGAAGGAGCGGGAGCGGCGGCTCAAGCGCTACCACGACCGCGACGTCGCACGGTGGGTATGGTCGGACCTCGGGTCGGGCGCAATCGGTCTGCGCGACGAACTCATCGCCGCTGGGCTGCCGTGCAGCAGATCATGAGTGCGCGGTTCGGCGACGAGTGCGCAGGCTCGTGCCCGCGCACTGGTCGCAAGAGCGCGCACCTGCGATCGGCGGCGCGCGGCGCGCGCGGCGCGCGGCGCCGATGTGCGCGGGCGCGAGGCATCCGTTACACTTGACCGGTTGTCTGCGTGCCCGACTCCGGGCCTCCGCAGTACGACGCATGTACACCCTCCTGTCACAGACCGTCTGTGACCGCTGAGTCCGAAGGAGGTGGGTCTGTCATGCACCAGTACGAGCTGATGGTCATCCTCGATCCGTCGATCGACGAGCGCACCGTTGCTCCCAGCCTCGACAAGTTCCTCAACGTCATCCGCAACGATGGCGGCACCGTCGACAACGTCGACATCTGGGGCAAGCGTCGCCTGGCGTACGAGATCAACAAGAAGTCCGAGGGCATCTACGCCGTCGTCGACTTCACCGCCGAGTCCGCGACCACCAACGAGCTCGACCGCCAGCTGAACCTCAGCGAGGCCGTCATGCGCACCAAGGTGCTCCGTGCCGAGGAGGGCATCGCCCAGGTCGCCGCCGCGAAGAAGGCCGAGGAGGCGAAGGCCGCCAAGAAGGCCGCCGCCGCCGCGAAGGCCTCCGCCAAGAAGGACGCCTAGTCCCCATGGCCGGCGAGACCGTCATCACCGTGGTGGGCAACCTCACCGCCGACCCCGAGCTGCGCTACACGCAGAGCGGGCTGGCTGTCGCGAACTTCACGATCGCGTCGACGCCCCGCACGTTCGACCGTCAGGCGAACGAGTGGAAGGACGGCGAAGCCCTCTTCCTCCGTGCGAGCTGCTGGCGTGAATTCGCCGAGCACGTCGCGGGGTCGCTCACCAAGGGAACCCGGGTCATCGCTTCCGGACGTCTCAAGCAGCGCTCCTACGAGACGAAGGAGGGCGAGAAGCGCACCAGCATCGAGCTCGAGATCGACGAGATCGGCCCGAGCCTGCGCTACGCCACCGCGTCCGTGACGCGCGCCCAGTCCAACCGCGGCGTCGGCGGAGGCGGCTCCTTCGGGGGCGGTCAGCAGTCGTCCGACGACGCGTGGGCGCCCAGCGCTCCCGCCCAGTCCTCGGGCGGCGGCGACGTCTGGAACACCCCGGGCACCAACTACGGCGACGAGACGCCCTTCTAGGCCGTCAGGCCGGCGACGGATGCCACGTGGCATCCGCTCGCACCAGAAACTCACACACGACAGGAAAGAACCATGGCTGGAAAGAGCAGCGGCGACCGCCGCAAGCCTCGCGGCGGCAAGGGCGCGAAGAACGCCGCCCCCGCGAAGTCCGTCAAGGTCGGCGTCATCGACTACAAGGATGTCGCGACCCTTCGGAAGTTCATCTCGGAGCGCGGCAAGATCCGCGCCCGTCGCATCACCGGTGTCTCCGTGCAGGAGCAGCGCCTCATCGCCCGCGCCGTGAAGAACGCGCGCGAGATGGCGCTCCTGCCCTACTCGGGCTCCGGCCGCTAAGGAGCACGGAAATGGCAAAGATCATCCTCACGCACGAGGTCTCCGGTCTCGGCGAGGCCGGCGACGTGGTCGAGGTCAAGAACGGGTACGCCCGCAACTACCTCGTCCCCCAGGGCTTCGCGACCCCGTGGACCCGTGGCGGCCAGAAGCAGGTCGACCAGATCAAGGCCGCGCGCGCCGCGCGCGAGCTGCACTCGCTGGAGGACGCGCAGGCCCTCAAGGCCAAGCTCGAGTCCACCAAGGTGCGCCTGAGCGTCAAGGCCGGCCTCGGCGGTCGCCTCTTCGGCTCGGTCAAGCCGGCGGATGTCGCGGCGGCCGTCGCCGACGCCGGTCTCGGCGAGATCGACAAGCGCAAGGTCGAGTTCACCGCTCCGGTGAAGTCGGTCGGCGACCACGAGGTCACCGTCAAGCTGCGCGACGAGGTCACCGCGACGATCACCCTCCAGGTGGTCGCGGCGAAGTAATCGCTTCCGACGCAGCGTACGACGCGGCGGTGGGCTGAGGCCCCCGCCGCGTCGTCGTGTGCGGGGTGCGTCGGCCGCACTACACCCGTGGAGAGGGCCGCCGCAAGTCCGCACTTTGGGGTGCTGTCCTCAGGTTTGTACACAGGACCGGCGCGGCGTCGGTTGGGAAACGGAAGAATTTTCCCCCCACAGGTGTAGATTCATGAAATACCCGATCAGGTGCGAATTCACGCCATGTCATTCACCACATTTCCACAGTTCTCCACAGGGTTTGTGCACACGTTCGACGGCGTTTCGCCCACGTCGTCCACAGAGTTATCCACAGGCTGGCTTGTGCTGTGGGAACCCCTTCCTTATGGTGAGTCAGTCTCCTTCGGAATGACGCCGTGAACGGGCCCCGCCAACGCCGTTCGACGAGGTGTCGGGGGGTCCGGCGAGACTGGTCGCGGGGCGATGGAACATGCCCGGCGGGCGAGCGGAGGTAGGAAGTGTCGATCGCGCATATCGGGATCGCCGAACCGGTCGACGAGTCCGACGCCCGCCGCGGCGAGCGCACCCCTCCGCACGACCTCCTCGCCGAGCAGAGCGCGCTCGGCGGCATGATGCTCTCGAAGGACGCGGTCGCCGACGTCATCGAGACGCTCCGCGGCATCGACTTCTACGTGCCGAAGCACGAGGTCGTCTTCAACGCGATCCTCGCCCTCTACTCGCACGGCGAGCCGACCGACGTGATCGCGGTCACCGACGAGCTCACCAAGTCCGGCGAGCTGCAGCGGGCCGGCGGGGTCGAGTACCTCCACACGCTGACCAGCCTCGTTCCCACGGCCGCGAACGCCGGGTACTACGCGGCGATCGTCGCCGAGCGGGCGCTCCTCCGCCGGCTCGTCGAAGCCGGCACGCGCATCGTGCAGATGGGCTACGCCGGTGAGGGCGAGGTCGTCGAGCTCGTCAACAACGCCCAGGCCGAGATCTACTCGGTGACGGGCTCGGTCGAGAGCGAGGACTACGTCCCGCTGACGGATGCCATCGGCACCGCGATCGACGAGATCGAGGCCGCGAAGCACACCGACGGCAAGATGACCGGCGTGCCGACCGGCTTCGCCGACCTCGACGACCTCACGAACGGCTTCCACCCCGGGCAGATGATCATCGTCGCCGCGCGACCCGCGATGGGCAAGTCGACGCTCGCGCTCGACTTCGCGCGGTCGGCCGCGATCACGCACGACCTGCCCACGATCTTCTTCTCGCTCGAGATGGGGCGCAGCGAGATCGCGATGCGACTGCTCTCGGCCGAGGCATCCGTGCCCCTGCAGAACATGCGCAAGGGCACCGTCGACACGCGCGACTGGACCACGATCGCCTCGACGCGCGGCCGCATCAACGACGCGCCGCTCTACATCGACGACTCCCCCAACATGACGCTCGTCGAGATCCGCGCGAAGTGCCGGCGGCTCAAGCAGCGCGTGGGCCTCAAGATGGTCGTCATCGACTACCTCCAGCTCATGACGAGCGGCAAGCGCGTCGAGAGCCGCCAGCAAGAGGTGTCGGAGTTCTCGCGTGCGCTGAAGCTGCTCGCGAAGGAGCTCCAGGTCCCGGTGCTCGCGCTGTCGCAGCTGAACCGCGGTCCCGAGCAGCGTGCCGACAAGATGCCCGCACTCTCCGACCTCCGCGAATCGGGCTCGATCGAACAGGACGCCGACATGGTGATCCTCCTCCACCGCGAATCGGCCTACGAGCGCGACAGCCCGCGCGCGGGAGAGGCCGACCTCATCGTCGCCAAGCACCGCAATGGCCCCACCCGCACCGTGACCGTGGCCTTCCACGGCCACTTCTCGCGCTTCGCCGACATGGTGCAGGTGTAACCCGGCTGCCCCCACTGCGCGCGGCCCGTCCCCGACGGGCCGCGCGCTCGCGACCAGGACCGAGCTCCGGCACGGATGCGACGCGCAGGCGTGTGCGCGTTGCCGCGCGCCCGCCGCGGCAGTACCGTGCCCGCGTGGACACGTGTCGACGGAGCCAGCGGAGCACGCGGAGCAGGCGGGGATGAGCGACGCGGCGCTGTTCGTGGGGATCGCCGAGATCGCCGGGGTGTTCGTGGGCTTCGCGGCGCTCATCAGCGTGACCGGACGGGACGAGATCGCCCCGTCGCAACTGGCGCAGGTACGCGCAGTCGTGACGATCGGCCTCGTGGTGATCGTCGCCGCCCTCCTCCCGGTCGCCCTCTCGGCATACGGGCTCGACGCGCCCGTGCTGTGGCGGGTGAGCAGCGGGCTGTTCCTCGTGCTCGTGTGGGTCGTGATGGCGCTGGCGCTGCGCCGGCCCGAGAATCGCCGCTCCGCGCGCACCCAGGCACGCCGGAGCCCCGGCCTCACCGCGGTGTTCTGGGGCGTCCTCGAGGTCGCGATCCAGGTGCCGTTGCTGCTGGCGGTGCTCGGCGTGGTCGAGGACCTGGCGCGGGCGTTCTACACGACGGCGCTCGTGGTGCACCTGTTCGAGGCCGCGTTCGTGCTCGGCCAGCTCGTGTACGCGCGGATGGCGGATCGGCCTGGTGAAGGGACCGTCGACGAGGCACCCGCCGACGAGGCACCGGCGGACACGGCACGCCCGGACGAGGCATCCGAGCCGGAGGCGACGTGATCACGCGCCACGGCGCCCGTTGACCGCGGGACCGCGGGACCGGCCGCGGACTCCGGCTCAGCGCATGCCGCGGAACCGCGAGGCGCCGACGATCAGCGCGAGCGCGCCGCCGATCGCCGAGACGAGCGGCACGGCGGCCACCGCGAGCGCGATCGTGTTCGGGCGGAACCGGAGGCCGTCGGGTCCGTTGATGTACGCGCCGATCGGCACGGCGAACCCGCCCCCGCCGCCGCCGCTGCCCTCGCCGTGACCGGCGAGCGCCTTGCCGCCCTCCGGCATGTCGCCGGATCCTTCGCCGGCGCCGAAGCCGAACACGACGAACGCGACGGGCACCGCCTCCTGTCCGTCGACCGTGGTCTTCTCGCCGTAGGCCACGCGTGCGCCCCACGACGGGACCGATTCCGCCAGGTTCTCGATGAGCTTGCCCATGTGAGCCGACCGTACGCCGGTTCACCCGCTGCGGCCAGATGCGCGCGGTGAACAGCCGTTGACGGCGCGGGTGGTCGTTGGGATGCTTGGCACCGATCCTGACGTGCAACAGCCGGAGGGCGGTCGAGATGGTGCTGTCAACGCGGGCGACTCAGGCGAAGGACGCGATCATGACGGTGTCGTCGTTCCTCGCGGAGGCACAGGAGCGCGGGAACGACCCCGATGCGCTCGACTTCACGTTCGGCAACCCGCACGAGATGGCGCTGCCGGGGCTCGTCTCGGCCATGCAGGAACAGCTCGAACCGAGGTCGGTCGACTGGTACGCCTACAAGACGAGCGAAAGGTCGGCGCAGGAGGTCGTGGCGTCCGGCCTGCGGAGTGAGCTCGGCCTGGACTTCGAGCCGGCCGACATCGCCATGACGCAGGGCGCGTTCGGTGCGATCTCACTCGCGTTCGCCCTGCTGGCGGATGTCGGCGACGAGGTCGTCATCCCGGTGCCGGGGTGGTTCTGCTACGCGCCGATGCTGCATGCCGCGAACCTCGTCCCCGTCGGCGCCCCGCTCGCGCCCGTCGACTTCAGCCTCGACGTCGGTGAGATCGCCCGGGCGATCACGCCGCGCACGCGCCTCGTGATCGTGAACTCGCCGGCGAACCCGACCGGGCGCGTGTACCCGAAGGAGACGTGGGATGCGCTCGCAGAGGTGCTCGACGAGGCATCCCGTCGCCACGGCCGGCGCATCTGGCTGCTGTCGGACGAGCCGTACCGACGCATCCGCTTCGACGGAATCGGCTTCGCGAGCCCGGCGGGCTCGTATCCGTGGACGCTCATCGACTACAGCTACGGCAAGGTGCTGCTGGCGCCCGGGCAGCGGCTCGGATACCTCGCCATCTCGCCGCTGCTCGAGCCTGCCGAGCGCAGCGCGCTGCGCGAGGCGTGCAACCCGGTGCAGCTCGCGATCGGGTGGGGTTTCCCCGATGCGCTGATGCAGTACTCGGTGCCCGCGCTCGAGTCCGTGTCGATCGACGTCGCCGAGCTCACGCGCAAGCGCGACCGGATGTTCGATGCGCTGCATTCCGCCGGGTACACGCTGACGAAGCCCGAGGGCACCTTCTACCTCTGGGGGCGTGCTCCGGGTGGCGATGCCGCGACGTTCTGCCGGGCGCTCGCCGAGCAGGGCGTGTTCGTCATGCCAGGCACGCTCTTCGACCAGCCGGCGCATTGGCGAATCTCGCTGACGGCCACGATGGAGATGATCGAGAGGGCGCTGCCGGTGCTCGAGGCGGCGGAGGGCATGCACCGGCAGACTGCGCGCTAGCAGGATCACGAGCAGGGATCGGAACGGCGTCCGGGTTTCGAGCGATCGGAATCGGGGGCAAACCGCATCGGTGAGCACGCCGAACCCCACGTGTCGGCCCGCCGGGGCCGACGAACCGAAAGGGGAGATCCATGCGATCCATGCGCAGCATCCGTTCCGCCGGGACGGCGCTCTCGATCACGGCCGTCCTCGCGCTGGGCCTGACCGCCTGCAGCAGCGGCGGCACCGAGGAGTCGTCCGACTCGATGTCCGACGAGCCGACGACGAGCGAGGAGGCCGAGCCGATGGAGGCCGACCCGGCCGCCGACCTGGTCGGGCCGGGGTGCGCCGACTACGCCGAGGCGGTGCCGGACGGTCCGGGCTCGGTGTCCGGGATGTCCGAGGACCCGGTCGCCGTCGCGGCATCGAACAACCCGCTGCTGACCACGCTCGTGGCGGCGGTCTCGGGCGGCCTGAACCCCGACGTCGACCTCGTCGACACGCTGAACGGCGACGAGTTCACCGTGTTCGCGCCGGTCGACGATGCGTTCGCCGAGATCGATGCGGCCACGATCGAGTCGCTGAAGACCGACTCCGAGACGCTCACCTCGATCCTGACGTACCACGTCGTTCCGGGGCAGCTCTCGCCCGACGAGGTCGTGGGCACCCAGACGACCGTCCAGGGCGGCACCGTCGAGGTGACCGGTTCGGGCGACGACCTCGTGGTCGGCGACGCGAACGTGATCTGCGGCGGCGTGCAGACGGCGAACGCGACCGTCTACCTGATCGACGGCGTGCTCCTGCCCATGTGACGCAGGATCCGCGCCGATGGCGGCGCCGACGGGTGCGGGGGACCGTGCGGGTCGGCGCCGCCGTGGCGTTCCCGGCTCGCGTGGTCAGGCGACGTCGCCGTGCGTCGTCGCCACGCCGAGGTCGCGCACGACCGCGCGACCGACGCGGTCGCCCGAGACGAGCGCGCCCTGGATCGACGCGGTGTCCCGATGATCGCCCGCGGTGTAGCGGCCGCCGCCGATCCGTGCGGGACGCCGGATGCTGAGCGGCGGGAGCTGCGCCGGGAGGGCGTCGTGCAGGTCGTCGCGCCGGAGCAGCCGCCAGGCCGAGGCGTCCGTCGCCCAGATCTCGCCGAGATGGCGGCGGACGTCCGCCTCGGTGGGCGCCGCACCGGGGTCGCTGCGCGCGGCGGCGGGCAGGAGGTTCGTCGCCGAGATCAGGTGCACGCCGGCCGGCGCCGAGCCCGGCACGGTGTGCGAGAGCACGACCGCGTTCACGATCGGGCCGTTGCGCCGACCGTCGACCGCCAGCATCGCGGACGGCGTGGGCGGCTCGTCGGCGGCGAACCACCACGTCTGCAGGCCGCGCGTCGGCGGTGCGGGCACGTCGACGAGACCGGTCAGCGCCTCCGGTCCGACGGCGACCACCACGGCGGATGCCTCGACGCCGCCGCCGCCCGCGAGTTCGACCCTGACGCGCCCGCGGCCGGTCGCCGGTCCGCCGCTCAGCACCCGGACCACCTCCGCGTCCGTGCGCACCTGCACGCCGGCGGCGCGCGCGACGTCGGCGAGCTGTGCCGGAAGCGCACCGATGCCCGCGGCGGGCAGGCCCGGGCGCCCGAGCGCGAACATGCGCATGAGCAGGCGCACGAACGCGTCGGAGGTGTCGCCGCGGTCGTCGGCGAGGACGCCGGCGAGGAAGGGTTCGAGGACCTCGGCGCGGAGTGGTCCGCGGAGTCCGACGCGGTCCCACGCCTCGGCCAGCGTGCGGTCGGGTCCGGCGATGACCGAACGCGGGCGCACGATCGCGGGCGCGAGCCAGCGCACGAGGGCGGCGACGTCGCGGGGTGCCGCCAGGCCGCTCCGGAGCGTCGCCGGGAGCATGCCGGGGTGTCGTAGCGGGTGCGCGAGCACCGCGACATCCGCCCGCCCGACGCGGCGCACTTCCACGCCGACCGGGAACCTCTGCAGGTCGAGCGCGTCGACGTCGACCCAGCGGCGGACCCCCGGGTACGCGGGGTTCAGCACCTGGAAGCCGCGGTCGAGCCGGAAGCCGTCGACCTCGTCCGTCCGCTGTCGACCGCCGACCACGTCGGCGGCCTCCAACACCGTGACGCCGAGGCCGGACTCCGCGATGCGCGTCGCGCAGCGCAGGCCGGCGAGGCCGGCGCCGACGACCACGACGTCGGTCTCCTCCGATGCGTCCATGTTCCTGTCGCCCTTCGGTCTCCGCCGTGCTCAGCCGAGCAGCTCGCGCGAGACCTCCCCGATCGCGCGGTCCAGGATCTCGACGCCCAGGTCGATCTCCTCCTCGCTCGAGGTGAGCGGCGGCGCGATGCGGAAGGTGCCGCCCATGCCGCGCAACTGCACCACGTTCATGTGCAGGCCGAGTTCGAGGCAGCGCCGCGTGACCCCGGCGCCGAGCTCGTCGGACCCTTCCTTGGTCTCTCGGTCGAGCACGAGCTCGACGCCCTGCAGGAGCCCGCGCCCGCGCACGTCGCCGACGACCGCATGCTGGTCCTGCAGCTCGAGCAGCCCCGCCCGCAGGCGGTCGCCGAGCATGCGCGCCCGCTCGTCCATCCGGTCGCGCTCGAGCACGTCGAGCACGGTGTTGCCCACGGCCGCCACGAGCGGGTCGGACACGTGGGTGGTGAAGAACAGGAAGCCCCGGTCGGCGGCCTCCTCCTCGATCTCGGCGCTCGTGACGACGGCCGCGAGCGGGAGTCCGGCCCCGAGGGTCTTCGACAGGGTGAGGATGTCGGGCACGACGCCGTCGCGCTCGAAGGCGTACCAGGTGCCGGTGCGGCACATGCCGGTCTGCGCCTCGTCGAGGATCAGGAGCATCCCCCGCTCGCGGCACTTCTGCTGCAGCGCCGCGAGGTACCCGGGCGGCGGCTCGATGATGCCGCCGGAGCTCAGGATGGGCTCGACGATGCACGCCGCGAGGCTGCCGACCGACTGGGCGTCGACGAGCGCGAAGGCGTGGTCGAGCTGCTTCCGCCAATCGAACGCGCCGTCGGGCGTCGTGAAGTCGGGCCGGTAGGCGTTGGGCGTGGGGATGGCGAAGTTCCCGGGCGCGGTCGGCCCGTACCCCTTCCGTCCCGAGCTGTAGGTCGCGCCGGCCGCGGCCGCGGTCATGCCGTGCCACGACCCGGCGAACGAGACGATCTCGTGCCGGCCGGTGACGAGCTTCGCCATCCGGATCGCCGCCTCGTTCGACTCGGCGCCGGTGGTGAGCAGCAGCACCTTCTCGAGCGGGTCAGGCAGCGAGTCGGCGAGGCGATGCGCGAGGTCCACGACCGGCCGCGACAGCATGCCGCTGAACAGGTGGTCCAGCGTCGCCACCTGCCGTTGCACGGTCGCCACGATCTCGGGGTGCGCGTGACCGAGGATCGAGCTCATCTGGCCGGACGTGAAGTCGAGCAGCCGCCGCCCGCCCTCGGTCTCGACCCAGCTCCCCTCGGCGCGCACGATGATCTCGGGCGTGAAGCGCGCACCGTAGCGGACGAGGTGACGGTCGACGTCCGACCAGAAGCCGTCGGCGTCGGCGTCGGAGCGCGGGCGGGAGGATTCGGCGAGCGACATGAACGCGACGCTAACGCACCGGCCCCGCGGCATCCAGAGCCCGTCCTGGATGGCGCGCTTGTGTCCCGCCGGATCGCGGCCTACCATGTCCCCGCGCGATAATCGAAAGCTACATTCAATTATCGAACGCACCGACTTGCACCACGACGACGTGAGGAGCACCACGTGCAGTTCCACCACCACGGCTACGTGTCCGGCGATCCCCGGGTCAAGCCCGCCGCCGGCGTCGGCATCGACCGCCCCGAGGAGCTGCCCGACGAGGTCGACGTGCTCGTCGTCGGCTCGGGCCCGGCCGGCATGCTGCTCGGCGCGCAGCTCTCGCAGTACTCCGATGTCGTCACCCGCGTCATCGAACGCCGTGACGGGCGACTCGTGCTCGGCCAGGCCGACGGCATCCAGCCGCGCAGCGTCGAGACGTTCCAGGCGTTCGGGTTCGCCGAGCGCATCATCGCCGAGGCCTACAACATCGGCTACATGAACTTCTGGGGCCCCGACCCGGCCGACCCGACGAAGATCATCCGGACCTCCCGCACCGAGGACTATGGATACAAGATCAGCGAGTTCCCGCACCTCATCGTCAACCAGGCGCGCGTGCTCGACTACTTCGCCGAAGCCGCCGCCAACGGGCCGGGGCGGATCGTGCCCGACTACGGCGTCGAGTTCACCGGACTCACCGTGCACGACGAGGGCTCCGGTTCCGCGGGCGAGTACCCGGTCGAGGTGCGCGTGCGCTACACGGCCGGCGAGCGCGAGGGCGAGGAGCGGACGGTGCGCGCCAAGTACGTCGTGGGCAGCGACGGCGCCCGCAGCGGAGTCCGCGAGGCGATCGGCCGCAAGCACGTCGGCGGCATCTCGGCGCACGCGTGGGGCGTCATGGACGTGGTCGTGAACACCGACTTCCCCGACTGGCGCACGAAGTGCGCGATCAACTCCGCCGCGGGCAACATCCTGCACATCCCCCGCGAGGGCGGGTACCTCTGCCGCATGTACATCGACCTCGGCGAGGTGGCCGACGACACCCACGAGGTGCGCAAGACGCCGATCGAGACGATCATCGCCAAGGCGAACGACATCCTGAACCCGTACACGCTCGACGTGCGCGACGTCGCATGGTTCAGCGTCTACGAGGTCGGGCATCGGGTCACCGACCACTTCGACGACCGCGAAGAGGGGGCGGATGCCGCTCCGCGCGTGTTCCTCACCGGTGACGCGTGCCACACGCACAGCGCGAAGGCCGGGCAGGGCATGAACGTCTCGATGCAGGACGGGTTCAACCTCGGGTGGAAGCTCGGCTCGGTCGTCACCGGCCGGGCGCCCGCCGCCCTGCTCGCGACCTACTCGTCGGAACGGCAGCCGGTCGCGCAGCAGCTGATCGACTTCGACCGCGAGTGGTCCTCGCTCATGGCGCGCAAGCCGGAGGAGATCTCGGACCCGCAGGAACTGGCCAAGCACTACCTCGGCACCGCCGAGTTCCCGTCGGGGTTCATGACGCACTACGGTCCGTCCATGATCACCGGCGACGCGACGCACCAGTCGCTCGCCACCGGCTTCCCGATCGGCATGCGCTTCAAGTCGTCGCCCGTGTCGCTCGTGTGCGACGGGAACGTCGTGCACCTGGGTCACCACGCGAGGGCCGACGGGCGGTGGCGGATCTACGCGTTCGCCGACGCGCCCGCCGCCGGCGAGGCATCCGCCCTCGGCGACTGGGCCGAGTGGATGTCGTCGCCCGACGCTCCTCTGGCGCGGTTCACGCCGGACGGGGTCGACGTCGACGCCGTGTTCGACCTGAAGGTGATCTACCAGCAGCCGCACGAGGGCGTCGACATCATGGCCGCGCCCGAGGTGTTCCGGCCGAGGACCGGGCCGCTCGCGCTCATGGACTGGGAGAAGGTGTTCGCGGCCGGGCCGAGCGCGTGGTGCCCGACCGACATCTTCGACGAGCGGGGCATCTCGCGCGACGGCGCCGTCGTGGTGGTGCGTCCCGACCAGTACGTCGCCTGCATCCTGCCCCTGACGGCGACCGACGAGCTCGCGGCGTTCTTCGAGCAGCACCTGCTGCCGCAGCGGGCGGTGGCGAATGCCTCGTCCGACGCGGCCGTCGAGGGCGACCTCGTCAGTCGCTGACGGCCGGCAGGCCGCACGCCGGCAGGCCGCACGTCGGCCGACGCCGCCCGGCCGCTCGCGGCGCGCTCAGGCCCCGTAGCTGCGGGACACCGCACGCGCCGCGGCGGTGAGTCGCGCAGCGATCTCGGCCTCGGGCCGCGGCATCGAGACGTGGATCACCGCGATGGCGGCCGGCGGCTGCCCGGGCAGCGTGAGCGGCACCGCGACCGAGCGCAGCGAGGGCACGACCTCGTCGTGGCTCAGCGCGTACCCGCGCGCCCGGCTCTCGGCGATCTCGACGCGCAGCGCGTCGGGCACCTCGACCGGCCACGAGCTCTCGGGCATGGCGAGCAGGATCGCCTTGCCCGGACCGCCGCGCGTGATCGGGTGGCGGTGCCCCGGGCGGTACGAGACGACCGTCATCGTCTGGCGCGGCGCAGCGCTCAGCAGCGTGACCGCTTCCTCGTTGTCGGCGAGCACCGCGATGAGGCAGGTCATGCCGAGCTCGTTCGCGACTTCCGTGAGCTCGGGGAGCGCCACCTGCTGCAGGTCGCGGGCGACGCCCGCGGCGAGGGCGGCGAGCCCGGTGCCGAGGGCGAGCCGACCCGCGGCGTCGCGCGTGACGAGCGTGTGCTCCTCGAGCGTACGGACGAGTCGGTAGGCGACCGAGCGGTGCACGCCGAGCGCCGCGGCGACCTCGTCGATCGTCAGGTTCCGGTCGGCGTCGGCGAGCACCTCGAGCACGCGGATGCCGCGGCTGAGGGTCTGCGATCCGGCCGGCGCGGTCGGCTTCGCTCGGTCCACGTCGATCCTCCGACCCTCGATGGCCCGAGCGGATGCCACGGGCACTCGGTCGATAGTAGAACGCGTCGCACGGAATCCGAACGCCCCGATCGGTTCCGGGCGTAGGCTGACGGGCGTGAGCGGGTTCTCACGCGAGGAGGCGGCCGAGCGCGCCGGGGTCGACGTTGCCTACGTCGATCGCCTGGTCGAACTCGGCATCGTCGTGCCGGAACGATCGCGCTTCTCGGCGGGCGACGTGCGTCGCATGATCATGGCGCGCTCGCTCGAGGATGCCGCGATCCCGCTCGAGCGACTGGCCGCCGCGATCGAGCACGGCGCGCTCTCACTCGGCTTCTTCGACGCGGAGGCCTACGAACGGTTCGCTCCGCTCAGCGGCGAGACCTTCCAGCAGGTCAGCGCACGCACCGGGGTGCCGCTCGACCTCCTGACGACCATCCGCGAGGCGATCGGATCACCGCTGCCGTCACCCGACGACCTGGTGCGGGAGGACGAGATGGCGGTCGTGCCGTTCCTCGAGATGCAGGTCGCCGAGGGATTCCGGCCGGAATCGATCGAGCGCCTGCTGCGGGTCCAAGGGGACAGCACGCGCCGCATGGCGGAGGCCGAAGGCGCGTGGTGGCAGTCCGAGGTGATCGAGCCCTCGATGGCAGCCGGACGCTCGGTCGACGAGATCGGAAACCCGGACCTCGCGGATCGCAGCAGCCCCCTCGCCGAGCAGGCGATGCTCGGGCTCTACCACGCGCAGCAGGCGCGGGCGTGGACCTCGAACATCATCGAGGGGTTCGAGGTGCTCATGGCGAGAGCCGGCATCCACAGTCACCTCGAGCGGCCGCCCGCGATCTGCTTCTTCGACATCACCGGCTACACGCGGCTCACCCAGGAACGCGGCGACGAGGCCGCCGCCGACCTCGCCGCCACCCTCGCACGTCTCGTCCAGCGCGGATCGGTCCGCCATGGCGGGAAGCCCATCAAGTGGCTCGGCGACGGCGTGATGTTCCACTTCCGGGATCCGGGTCCCGCCGTCCGGGCCGGGCTCGAGATGGTCGACGAGCTGACGACGGCCGGGCTCCCGCCGGCCCACGTCGGACTGCACACCGGACCGGTCCTGTTCCAGCAGGGCGACTACTTCGGCCAGACCGTGAACCTCGCGTCGCGGATCGCCGACTACGCGAGGCCCGGCGAGGTACTCGTGACCGAGGCGGTCGCCGAGGCCGGCGACGAGGAGGGGATCGTCTTCCGCGACGTCGGCCCGGCGGAGCTCAAGGGCGTGTCCGACTCGATGCACCTCTTCCGGGCCGAGTTCGCCTGAGCCGGTTCGCCCGTGCGCGTCGAGCCGGGCGCGAGCGACCCGGGCGTGAGCGACCCGGCACTTTCCGATTCGCGAAAGAATGCCCGGTCTTTCCCGGTCACGGACCGTGAAACATGGAGTCACCGGCATCCGGGGACCTAAAGTGATCGCGTGCAGCACCGTCGCCGCTCCGGCCCCCACCGGACGACGGGCTCGCACGGACCCGTCCACGAGGTGCCGCATCGCATCGACTGACGGTCGAGCGATGAGAGGGAGTACGCATGACGCGCATCGGCGTCGTCACCGAGCAGGGCTCGGAGACCCGGGTCGCCGCCACGCCGGCGACCGTGAAGCAGTTGATCGGCCTGGGCTACGAGGTCGTCGTCGAGACGGGCGCGGGAGCAGACTCGTCGTTCCCCGACGAGGCGTACGACATCGCGGGCGCGGGACTCGTGACGCGCGAGGCCGCGTTCGCGAGCGACATCGTGCTCAAGGTGAACCAGCCCACGCCCGACGAGATCGCGGCGCTCTCGCCCGGGACGACGCTCATCGGGCTGCTCAGTCCGGCGCTCCGGCCCGACCTCATCGAGGCGCTCGCGGCGCAGGGGGTCACGGCGCTCGCGCTCGACGCGGTGCCGCGCATCTCGCGCGCGCAGTCGATGGACGTGCTGAGCTCGATGGCGAACATCTCCGGGTACCGCGCCGTCGTCGAGGCCGCGCACGAGTTCGGCCGCTTCTTCACGGGCCAGGTGACCGCGGCGGGCAAGGTCCCGCCCGCGAAGGTGCTCGTCGCCGGTGCCGGCGTCGCCGGGCTCGCGGCGATCGGCGCGGCATCCAGCCTCGGCGCGATCGTGCGAGCGACCGACCCGCGGCCCGAGGTCGCCGACCAGGTCAAGTCGATCGGCGGCGAGTACCTCAAGGTCGAGGTCGCGGTCGAGCAGTCGACCGACGGCTACGCGAAGGCGACGAGCGAGGCGTACGACAAGCGTGCGGCCGAGATCTACTCCGAGCAGGCGCGCGACGTCGACATCATCATCACGACGGCGCTGATCCCGGGCCGCGCGGCGCCGCGGCTGATCACGGCGGCGGATGTCGCGAGCATGAAGCCCGGCAGCGTCATCGTCGACATGGCCGCGGGCCAGGGCGGCAACGTCGAGGGCTCGGTCGCGGGCGAGCGCACGGTCACCCCGAACGGCGTGGTCATCCTCGGCTACACCGACCTCGCCTCGCGCCTGCCCGCGCAGGCGTCGCAGCTCTACGGCA
>NZ_WMLB01000018.1 GCF_009709675.1 Agromyces bracchium
GACGAGCCGACGAGCCGACGAGCCGACGAGCCGACGAGCCGACGAGCCGACGAGCCGACGAGCGCAGCTCCCCTCAGTACCCGCCCGCCGCGAGGTGCTGCGCCGCGACCGCGAGCGCATCCGCCAGCGACGCCGCCCCCTCGCGCACCGCGCCCACCGTGACCCGCACGTACTCGCGCTCGCGGGCAGATCCCCGCGCCGCCGACGACCCGCGCACCGACGACGCTCCCGCCACCGGCGACCCGTTCGCCGCCGCCAGGAACGGCGTCCCGCCGGCCACCCGGATCCCCGCCGCCGCGAGCTGCACGAGCGTCGACCGCTCGGACTCGACGGGCATCCAGAGGTTGATGCCGTCGGCGTGCATCACCGGCACGCCCCGAGCACGCAGCGCGTCGCCGAGCGCGCGCTGGCGCGTGTAGTACGCGCGGCGCGCTTCGGCGACGGCGTCGATGGCCGCGCCATCCGTCAGCAGGTCGAGCAGGATCGACTGCAGCATGCGCGACGTCCAGCCGGGGCCGAGCATGCGTCGCGCCATGATGCGCCCGATGAGGTCGCGCGGGCCGCCGACGGCGGCGATGCGCAGGTCGGGGCCGTGCGACTTCGAGAAGCTGCGCACGTGCACGACGCGGTCGGGCAGGTGGGTGCCGAGCGTGACGTCGCCCTCGGTCGAGATGAGTCCGGAGTGGTCGTCCTCGACGACGACGAGGTCGAGCCCGTGCTCGTCGACGGCCGAGCGGATGGCTCCCGCCAGCGCCGCCGCGCGTGACGGCGTCATCGACGCCCCGGTCGGGTTCTGGGCGCGAGGCTGCAGCAGGATGGCCGCCGGCCGGCGCCGCAGCGCGGTGGCGAGCCCTTCGGGCGACATCCCCTGTTCGTCGATCGCGACGGGCACGGCCTCGGCGCCGAGCAGGTCGAGGAGGTCGAGGAACGGCGGGAAGCCGGGATGCTCCACGATGACTCGGTCGCCGAAGCGGACGACCTGGTCGAGCGTGCGCGAGATCGCGTCGAGCGCGCCGTCGACGACGACGATCGACTCCGCCTCGCTCGGCCACGAGTCCCGGAGCACCGTGGCGAGTGCCGGAATGACGGGCTCGGCCTGGTAGCTGCCGACGTCGGCACGGGCGGACACGCGCGAGAGCGCGGGGCCGAGCGGGGGCAGCAGGAGCGGATCGGGCGTCCCTCGCGAGAGGTCGAGCCGGACCGGATCGTCGGGCGCCGCCATCCCGCGCATGCGCACGGCGGGGCCGGCCGCGGCATCCCGTCGCACGAAGCTGCCGGCACGGCCGCGCGACTCGATGAGCCCGGCGCGTGCGAGCGCCTGCCACGCCTGGCTGATCGTGGCGGGGCTCACGCCCAGTGACGCGGCGAGTTCGCGCACGGTGGGCAGGCGGTCGCCCGCCTCGAGCTCGCCGCTGTTCACGAGGCGCGCGAGGTCGGCCGCGATGCCTCGCGGAGTCGTGTCGGCGAAGGGCGCCAACGCCGTCAGCTCGGAGACATCCACTCGAATACCTGATCGCACCATTGCCTCCTCACGAAGCAAGGGACAGGATGTTTAACCACCACGTCACAGAGTGAAACACAAGGGAAATGTTCACGCCGAAGAATAACAGAACGGGTCGCTACCCCGATCTGGCACCTGCCGCCGGTCCCCAGCCGGCGTCGATTCTCGGCACCACTGCTCGGCGTCACCGCACGCACGGCAGGCACTAGCGCACGAAGCACCATGCGCCCGGGTCTGGCTGCTGGCGGCAACGACGCCGACCGACACAGGAGGCACCATGACGATCGTTCGAGCGGCCATCACCCAGACCACGTGGACGGGTGACAAGGAGTCGATGCTCGACAAGCACGAGCAGTTCGCGCGCCAGGCCAAGCAGCAGGGCGCCCAGGTGATCTGCTTCCAGGAGCTCTTCTACGGGCCCTACTTCGGCATCACGGAGGACGTGAAGTACTACGACTTCGCCGAGCCGGCCGACGGCCCGATCGTCCAGCGTTTCGCCGCGCTCGCCAAGGAGCTCGAGATGGTGATGGTCCTGCCCATCTACGAGGAGGAGCAGCCCGGCGTCTACTACAACACCGCGGTCGTCGTCGACGCCGACGGCACGATCCTCGGCTCGTACCGCAAGCACCACATCCCGAACCTCGACAAGTTCTGGGAGAAGTTCTACTTCCGCCCCGGCAACCTCGGCTACCCCGTCTTCCAGACCGCGGTCGGCCCGATCGGCGTGTACATCTGCTACGACCGGCACTTCCCCGAAGGATGGCGCGAGCTGGGCCTCAACGGCGCGCAGATCGTGTTCAACCCCAACGCGACCAAGCCCGGCCTCTCCAACCGGCTCTGGGAGATCGAGCAGCCCGCGGCGGCCGCCGCGAACGGCTACTTCATCGGTGCCGCGAACCGCGTCGGCCTCGAGGACAACGAGTACGGCGACCTCGCCGTGAACTTCTACGGCAAGAGCCAGTTCGTCGACCCGCAGGGCAACATCGTCGGCGACTACGGCTCGGAGACCTCCGAGGAGGTCGTGGTCCGCGACCTCGACATGGACATGATCCGGAACGTCCGGAACGCCTGGCAGTTCTACCGCGACCGCCGCCCCGACTCGTACACGTCCATCCCGAAGCCGTAAGTCATCTGGTGGTCGAGTAGCGCGAAGCGCGTATCGAGACCACGCCGGCGTGATCTCGATACGGGCCTTCGGTCCTACTCGATCACCGAAGGAAGGAGAGCTCCACACATGGCCACCACCCTCATCTCCGGCGGCACCGTCGTCAGCGCCACCGGCCGCGCCGCGGCCGACGTGCTCGTCGACGGCGAGAAGATCGTCGCCGTCCTGCAGCCCGGCAGCGAACTGCTGGGCACGGATGTCGCGGCATCCGTCGACCGCGTCGTCGACGCCACCGGCAAGTACGTCATCCCCGGCGGCATCGACGCCCACACCCACATGCAGCTGCCGTTCGGCGGCACCGAGGCGTCCGATACGTTCGAGTCGGGCACCATCGCCGCCGCCCACGGCGGCACGACCTCGATCATCGACTTCGCCGTGCAGACCTACGGCCAGCGCATCGAAGACGGGTTGGCCGCCTGGCACGAGAAGGCCGGCGGCAACTGCGCGATCGACTACGGCTTCCACCAGATCGTGGGTGACGTCAACGAGGCCTCGATCGAGGCCATGAAGAAGCTGCCCGACGAGGGGGTCTCGAGCTTCAAGCTGTTCATGGCCTACCCGGGCGTCTTCTACTCGGATGACGCGCAGATCCTGAAGGCCATGCAGGTCTCGCGCGACACCGGCATGCTCACGATGATGCACGCCGAGAACGGCCCGGCGATCGACGTGCTCGCCCAGCAACTCGTCGACCAGGGGAAGACCGACCCGTACTACCACGGCATCGCCCGCGCCTGGGAGATGGAGGAGGAGGCGACGCACCGCGCGATCATGCTCGCCAAGCTCACGGGCGCACCGCTCTACGTCGTGCACGTGTCGGCCAAGCAGGCCGTCGAGCAGCTCGCCTGGGCGCGCGACAAGGGCCAGAACGTCTACGGCGAGACCTGCCCGCAGTACCTCTACCTCTCGCTCGAGGACCAGCTCGGCGCGAGGAGCGACGAGTGGGGCGCGTTCGAGGGCGCCAAGTGGGTCTGCTCGACGCCGCTCCGCAGCCGCGCCGAGGGCCACCAGGACTCGATGTGGCAGGCGCTGCGCACGAACGACCTGCAGATGGTCTCGACCGACCACTGCCCGTTCTGCATGAAGGACCAGAAGGAGCTCGGCCTCGGCGACTTCCGCAAGATCCCGAACGGCATCGGCTCGATCGAGCACCGCATGGACCTCATGTACCAGGGCGTCGTGACCGGCGAGATCACGCTCGAGCGGTGGGTCGAGCTCACCTCGACGACGCCCGCGCGCATGTTCGGCCTCTACGGCACCAAGGGCGTCATCCAGCCCGGCGCCGACGCCGACATCGTCGTCTACGACCCGAACGGCCACACGTCGATCGGCCTCGACAAGACGCACCACATGAACATGGACTACTCGGCGTGGGAGGGCTACGAGATCGACGGCAAGGTCGACACGGTGATGAGCCGCGGCAAGGTCGTCGTCGAGGACGACGCCTACGTCGGCGCCAAGGGCGACGGTCGCTACCTCAAGCGCGGCCTGAGCCAGTACCTGATCTGACCAAACGTCCGGCACCGGTGATCGAGTAGGGAGCGAAGCGACCGTATCGAGATCACGTCACGAGGTCTCGATACGCGCTTCGCGCTACTCGACCACCGGGAGGAAAGGGAACACCATGGAATTCGGAGCGGTCCTCCAGACCAACCCCCCGGCATCGCGGACCATCCAGCTCGCGAAGCTCGCCGAGGTGCACGGCTTCAGCCACGTGTGGACGTTCGACTCGCACATCCTGTGGCAGGAGCCCTACGTCATCTACAGCCAGATCCTCGCGCAGACCCAGCGCATCAAGGTCGGCCCGTTCGTGACGAACCCGGCCACGCGCGACTGGACGGTCACGGCGTCCGTCTTCGCGACGCTCAACGAGATGTTCGGCAACCGCACGGTGTGCGGCATCGGCCGCGGCGACTCGGCGGTGCGCGTCACGAACGGCAAGCCGACGACGATGACCGAGCTGCGCGAGTCGATCCACGTGATCCGCGAGCTCGGCAACTCGCGCTCGGTCGAGTACCACGGCTCGGAGATCCAGTTCCCCTGGAGCCGGGGCTCCGAGCTCGAGGTGTGGGTCGCGGCCTACGGCCCGATGGCGCTCCGCGTCGCGGGCGAGGTGGGCGACGGGTTCATCCTCCAGCTCGCCGACCTCGACATCGCCGAGTGGATGATCACGACGGTGCGGAACGCCGCGGAGAAGGTCGGGCGCGACCCGGCATCCGTGAAGTTCTGCGTCGCCGCACCGATGTACATCGGCGACGACTGGGCGCACATGCGCGACCAGTGCCGCTGGTTCGGCGGGATGGTCGGCAACCACGTCGCCGACATCGTCGCGAAGTACGGCGCGCACGGCACGGTGCCGGACGCGCTGACGGACTACATCCGCGGACGCCAGGACTACGACTACAACGAGCACGGACGCGCGGGGAACACCCACACCGAGTTCGTGCCCGACGAGATCGTCGAGCGGTTCTGCGTGCTCGGCACGGCCGACCAGCACATCCAGAAGCTGAAGGCGCTCGCCGAGCTCGGCGTCGACCAGTTCGCCGGCTACCTCCAGCACGACAACAAGGAGGAGACGCTGCGGGTCTACGGCGAGACCGTGATCCCGGCGCTCTCCGAGCACATCACGGCGAAGCGATGACGGCTCCCGCTGATCGAGTGGCGCCCGCCGCAGGCGGACGCGGTTCGAGATCCCCACGTGGAGGTCTCGGTACGCGCGACGCTCCGCGCCGGGCACCTCGACCGACGGGGAACCGCTGGCGCGCCGTGGTCTGGGGCGTCGTCGGCGTCCTCGCGCTCGCCGCGCTGTGGGAGCTGTACAAGCTCGTCGGCCCCGCCGACGGCTGGCTGGTCGGCGCGCAGGAGGGCGTCACCGGCAGCGGCATCCGCCTGCTCCCGCGCACGAGCGACCAGGCGATGCCGCACACCTGGGACATGGTCGCGCGGGTCATCGAACCCGTGACCCGCGCGCAGGGCGCGCTCCCGCTCGGCGTCGTGGTGCTCCTCGCCGCGCTGACGAGCCTGGGGGTCGCGGCGCTCGGATGGCTCGTGGGCGTCGTCGTCGGCTTCGCGCTCGCGCTCCTCATGCTCGGCTTCCGGATCGCCGAGCGGGCCGTGCTCCCGTTCGTGATCCTCAGCCAGACCGTGCCGCTCATCGCGCTCGCACCGCTCATCCGCAACTGGGGCTCGCGCCTCGAGTTCGGCGCGTTCTCGTGGGAGAGCTGGATGTCGGTCGTGATCATCGCGAGCTACCTCGCGTTCTTCCCGGTCGCCGTCGGCGCCCTGCGGGGCCTGCAGTCGCCGGATGCCGCGCACCTCGACCTCATGCGCAGCTATGCGGCCGGGTGGTGGACCACGCTCTTCCGCCTGCGGCTGCCCGCGAGCGTGCCGTTCCTCATCCCCGCACTGCGGCTCGCCGCCGCGAACGCCGTCGTCGGCACCGTGGTCGCCGAGATCTCGGTCGGCTTCACGGGCGGCATCGGCCGCCTCATCCTCGAGACCGCGGTCGCCGCCTCGAGCGACCCCGCCAAGCCCTGGGCGCCGATCCTCGGTGCGGTGCTGCTCGGCCTCGTCGCCGCCGGTTTCGTCGCCCTCCTCGCCGCCTTCCTCAGCCCGTTCCGCCGACAGGAGACCGTCGCATGAGCAGCCCGACCCCGAGCATGCCCGCCCCCGAGCCGACGCCGGCAGCCGAGTCGACGTCCGTCGCGACCGCCGCGACCGCGACCGCCGGAACGGCCACCGCGACCGCCGATGCCACCGAGGCCGTCGTCGCGCGCGGCGTCGAGCGCGTCTTCGCGGGTGCGAAAGGTGCAGAGGTCACCGCGCTCACGGGCATCGAGCTCGCGGTGCACGACGGCGAGTTCGTCTCGCTCATCGGCCCGTCGGGCTGCGGCAAGTCGACGCTGCTCCGTCTCATCGCCGACCTCGACGAGCCGACCGCCGGCGAGATCCGGGTCTTCGGCAAGACCGCGAAGCAGGCTCGCATCGACCAGTCGTACGGCATCGCCTTCCAGCAGGCCGGACTCCTGCCCTGGCGGTCGGTCGCCGCGAACATCGAGCTCCCGCTGCAACTGCACGGGGCGGATGCCGCGACCCGCCGTTCGCGCGTCGCCGAGCTGCTCGAGCTCGTGGGCCTCGCCGACTTCGCGAAGCACTACCCCGACCAGCTCTCGGGCGGCATGCAGCAGCGCGTCGCGATCGCCCGGTCGCTCGCCGAGCAGCCGAGGCTCCTGCTGATGGACGAGCCGTTCGGCGCGCTCGACGAGATGACGCGCGAGCGCATGCAGACCGAACTCCTCCGCATCCGCGCCGAGACCGGCGCCGCGGTCGTGTTCGTGACGCACTCGATCCCCGAGGCCGTCTACCTCTCCGACCGCGTCGTCGTGATGTCGCCCCGGCCCGGCCGGATCACCGACGAGATCGACGTGCGCCTCGGCGACGCCGCCGACCGCGGCGAGGACCTCCGCGAGGACGCCGCGTTCTTCGCGGGCGTGACCGCCGTGCGCGAGGCCCTCCACGGGCCCGAGACCGCGCCGGCCGCCGGCGCGGCGAGGGGGGTGGACGTGCGATGACGAGTGCCGCACCCGAGCGCGTCGAGACCACGCCGCCGCCCGCGGCGGACCCGACGATCGCGATGCCCGGGCTCGCGGCATCCGCTGCCCCGCGCCGCCGCGCGGCCGGCGACGGCCCGCTCGCCCGCTTCGCGAAGCTCGTGCTGCCGCCCGTCGCGCTGTTCATCGTGCTCGTGCTGCTCGCCGAGCTCGTCGTGGTCGCCGCCGGCATCCCGCCGTTCGTGCTCGCGAGTCCCTCCGCGATCCTCGACCAGCTCGTGCAGTACGCCCCGCAGGTGCTCGCCGCAACGCTCGCGACCGGGCTGAACGCGCTCATCGGCCTCGTGATCGGCGCGGTCATCGGCGTGCTGCTCGCGATCGCGGCATCCGTCGGCAGGCCCGTCGACGGCATGCTCGCGCCGGTCGTCGCCGCGGTGGCGGTGGTGCCGATCGTCGCCCTCGCGCCGGTGTTCTACACGATGTTCGGCTCGACCTCCGAGGTCGCGCGCATCCTCATCGCCTCGATCGCCGCGTTCGTGCCGGTCTTCCTCAACACCCTCCGCGGCCTCCGCCAGGTGCGGCCGGTGCACCGCGACCTCATGAAGTCGTACGCGGCGACGCCGTCGCAGCTCACGCGGCTCGTCACGATCCCATCGGCGCTGCCCCACTTCTTCACGGGCCTCCGCATCGCCTCGTCGCTCGCCGTGATCTCCGCGCTCGTCGCCGAGTACTTCGGCGGCCCGCGCCAGGGGCTCGGCTCGGCGATCACGACCGCCGCCGCGTCGAGCGCGTACGCCCGCGCGTGGGCGTTCGTCATCGGCGCCATCCTGCTCGGCCTCGTCTTCTTCGTCCTCACCAGCCTGATCGAGAGGATCGCCTCGCGCCACCGATGACCTCGGACCCGGCCCGAACCCGGGACCCCGCCAACGCCTCGCCGGCCGACGCCGTCCGGCCCCAGCCACCGGCACCGCCGGTCGGATCCCGCACCACGAGCACCACCACCAAGAGAGGAATGCACATGAAGCGCAACCGGATCCTCGCGGGCGCGGCGGCAGCAGCCGCGACCGCGCTCGTGCTCGCCGGCTGCTCCGGCGGGGGCAGCGACTCGGGCGACGGCGGAGACACCGCCGACGGCGAGCTCACACCCGTGACCCTGCAGCTGCAGTGGCTCACGCAGGCCCAGTTCGGCGGGTACTACCTCGCCGAGGCGAACGGCTACTGGGAGGAGCTCGGCCTCGACGTCGAGATCATCCCGGGTGCGGTCGACATCGTCCCGCAGGACGTGTTGGCCGCCGGCGACGTCGACTTCGCGATCGCGTGGGTGCCGAAGGCGCTCGCGTCGATCGAGGCGGGGGCGAACATCACGAACATCGCGCAGGTCTTCGAGCGCAGCGGCACGCTGCAGGTCGCCTGGGCCGACAGCGGCATCGAGGGCCCGGAGGACCTCTCGGACAAGCAGATCGGCAGCTGGGGCTTCGGCAACGAGTGGGAGCTCTTCGCGGGCCTCACCGAGGTCGATGCGTCGGGCTACACCATCGTGCAGCAGAACTTCGACATGAACGCGCTGCTCAACAAGGAGATCGACGCCGCGCAGGCGATGACCTACAACGAGTACGCGCAGCTGCTCGAGGCCGTGAACCCCGAGACGGGGGAGCTCTACCAGCCCGAGGACTTCTCGGTCATCGACTGGAACGAGGTCGGCACGGCCATGCTCCAGGATGCGATCTGGGCGAACTCCGACCGCCTCGCGGACGACCCCGAGTACGCCGAGACCGCGGTCAAGCTCATCCAGGGCGCGATCCTCGGCTGGATCGACCAGCGCGACGACCCGCAGGCCGCGGCCGACGCGGTCACGGCCGCCGGTTCGACGCTCGGCACGAGCCACCAGCTCTGGATGGCCAACGAGATCAACAAGCTGATCTGGCCGTCGTCGAGCGGCATCGGCCACATCAACGAGGACCAGTGGGACGCCACCGTCGAGATGGCCCTCGCCACCAAGAACCAGGACGGCGCGCAGGTCATCACGACCGACCCGCCGGAGGGTTCGTACACCAACGAGTACGTCGACGAGGCCATCGCGAACCTCGAGGCCGACGGCGTCGACGTGATGGGCGAGTCCTACGAGCCCATCGAGGTCACCCTCACCGAGGGCGGCAACTAGTGGCACCTCCGGTGGTCGAGTAGGCGCGCAGCGCCGTATCGAGACCCGTGCGGGATCTCGATACGCGTCCGGCCCCGCCGGGCGCTACTCGATCACCGGGCCGGGTGCATCATTGAAGAAAGGCGACGACGCTGATGACCGAGAACCTCACCGCCGACCTCGACGCGCTCGCGCGCGAGCTCGACGCCGAACACGTCTTCCACTCCTGGTCGGCGCAGGGCAGCCCCCCGCAGCTCGTCGTCGCGAGCGGGCGCGGCACGAAGGTCTGGGACCACTCCGGTCGCGAGTACCTCGACTTCTCGAGCCAGCTCGTCAACGTCAACATCGGCCACCAGCACCCCGCGGTCGTCTCGGCGATCCGCGAGCAGGCCGAGCTCCTGACCACGATCGGCCCGCCGACCGTGAACCTCGCCCGCGGCGAGGCCGCGAAGCGCATCACCGACCGTGCGCCCGAGGGCATGTCGAAGGTGTTCTTCACCAACGGCGGCGCCGATGCGAACGAGAACGCGATCCGGATGGCGCGCCTGCACACCGGCCGCGACAAGGTGCTCTCGACGTACCGCTCGTACCACGGCAACACCGGCGCCGCGATCGTGTCGACGGGCGACTGGCGTCGCATCCCGAACGAGTTCGCGCGCGGACACGTGCACTTCTTCGGGCCCTTCCTCTACCGCTCCGAGTTCTGGGCGACGACGCCCGAGGAGGAGTCGGAGCGCGCCCTTCGCCACCTGCGGCGCGTGATCGAGGCCGAGGGCCCGGCGACGATCGCCGCCGTGCTGCTCGAGACCGTGCCCGGCACCGCCGGCGTGCTTGTGCCGCCGCCCGGCTACCTCGCGGGCGTGCGCGAGCTCTGCGACCGGCACGGCATCATGCTGATCCTCGACGAGGTCATGTGCGGCTTCGGCCGGACCGGGCGCTGGTTCGCGTTCGACGGCTACGACGTGAAGCCCGACCTCATCAGCTTCGCGAAGGGCGTGAACTCGGGCTACGTGCCCGTGGGCGGCGTCGTCATCTCCGACGAGATCGCCGCCGACTTCGACGAGAAGGTGTTCCCCGGCGGGCTCACCTACTCGGGCCACCCGCTGGCGATGGCCTCGATCGTCGGCGCGCTCGACGCCATGGAGTCGGAGGGCATCGTGGACCACGCGCGCCGCGTCGGCGCCGAGGCGATCGCCCCCGCCCTCACCGAGCTCGCCGAGAAGCACGCCGTGATCGGCGAGGTGCGCGGCGAGGGCGTCTTCTGGGCGCTCGACCTCGTCGCCGACCCCGAGACGCGCGAGCCGCTGCCCGCGGCCGAGGTCGGCCGCATCCAGGGCGCGCTCGTCGAGCGCGGCCTGCTGCCGTTCGTCGCCGAGAACCGCATCCACGTCGTGCCGCCGTGCGTCGTGACGGCCGAGGAGGTCGAGCAGGCCACCGCGATCTACGACGAGGTGCTCGGCACCGTCGCCGTGTGAGACGGATGCCGCGGCATCCCGGGGCACCGCGGCACGCACCACCCGGCCACCACCCTGTGAACACGACCCGGACACTCGATTCGGAAGGAACGAGACTGATGACCGACACCCAGACCGCCCCCAGCGCCGAGGGCACCGCGACCGCCGAGATGGTGGAGCACTGGATCGACGGCGCGCCCGCGTCGGGCGCCTCCGAGCGCACCGGCCCCGTCTACAACCCCGCGCACGGCATCGAGCAGCGCCGCGTGCGCTTCGCCTCGACGGAGGACGTGGACCTCGCCGTGGAGGCCGCCGCCCGCGCGTTCCCCGCGTGGCGCGACGCCTCGATCGCCAAGCGCCAGCAGATCATGTTCCGCTTCCGCGAGCTGCTCGCGTCACGGACCGACGAGCTCGCCGCGATCCTCACGAGCGAGCACGGCAAGGTGACCGCCGACGCGCTCGGCGAGATCGCCCGCGGCCTCGAGGTCGTCGAGCTCGCCTGCGGGATGCCCGCGTACACGAAGGGCGAGTACTCCGAGAACGTCTCGACCGGCATCGACGTGTACTCGCTGCGCCAGCCGCTCGGCGTCGTCGGCGTCATCAGCCCGTTCAACTTCCCGGCGATGGTGCCGCTGTGGTTCTTCCCGCTCGCGATCGCGACGGGCAACACCGTCGTGCTGAAGCCGTCGGAGAAGGACCCGTCGGCCTCGGTCTGGCTCGCGCGCCTCTTCCAGGAGGCGGGACTGCCCGACGGCGTCTTCAACGTCGTGCACGGCGACAAGGTCGCGGTCGACGCGCTGCTCGAGCACCCCACCGTGCGCTCGATCTCGTTCGTCGGCTCGACCCCGATCGCGCGGTACATCTACGCGACGGCGACCGCGAACGGCAAGCGCGTCCAGGCGCTCGGCGGCGCGAAGAACCACATGCTCGTGCTGCCCGACGCCGACCTCGACCTCGCGGCCGACGCCGCCGTCAACGCGGGCTTCGGCTCGGCGGGCGAGCGCTGCATGGCGATCTCCGCGGTCGTCGCGGTCGACTCGATCGCCGACGAGCTCGTCGCGAAGATCAGCGAGCGGATGTCGCGGCTCGTCACCGGCGACGGCACCAGGGGCTGCGACATGGGTCCGCTCATCACGCGCGAGCACCGCGACAAGGTCGCCGGGTACCTCGACGTGGCCGGCGCGGACGGGGCATCCGTCGTCGTGGACGGCCGCGACCCCGACGTGAACGGCGAACCCGACGGCTTCTGGATGGGGCCGACGCTCATCGACCACGTGCCGACCTCGTCGGCCGTGTACCGCGACGAGATCTTCGGCCCGGTGCTCTCGGTCGTCCGCGTCGACGGTTACGAGGACGGCGTCGACCTGATCAACTCCTCGCGCTACGGCAACGGCACGGCGATCTTCACCAACGACGGCGGCGCCGCGCGGCGCTTCCAGCGCGAGGTGACGGTCGGCATGATCGGCATCAACGTGCCGATCCCCGTGCCCGTCGCGTACCACTCGTTCGGCGGCTGGAAGGACTCGCTCTTCGGCGACGCCAAGGCCTACGGCCCGCGCGGCTTCGACTTCTTCACGCAGGAGAAGGCGATCACCTCGCGCTGGCTCGACCCGAGCCACGGCGGGCTGAACCTGGGCTTCCCGCAGCACGACTGATCCGACGCGGGTCGCGCCGACGCGGCCCCGCGCCGCGCGACCGAGGGCGATTTCTGCGGTGGAGGTGGTGCTCTTCCTGTACTCCACCGCAGGAATCGCCCTCAGGCGCGCTCGGGCGCACTCAGGCGCGGGCGGGCGCGGGCGGGCGCGGCGGCCAGGTGGGCGCGCCGAGGTCGCGCGAGATGCTCCGCGCGGCGTCGCGGAGCGCGCCGATGAGGGCGTCCGACGGCGGCCAGTCGGTCGAGGGCATGACCACCGCGACCGCGGCGACCACGTCGCCGTCCTCCGAGCAGACCGGTGCGGCGACGGATGACTCGCCGATGACGGCCTCCTCGTTCTCGAAGCCGAGCGCCTCCCTGCGGACCTGCTCGAGGCCGGCCCGTACCTGCTCGGGATCGGTGACGGTGTCCGCCGTGAGCGCCGCCAACGGGCGCGACAGGGCGTCCGCGGCGTGCGCCGAGTCGTAGGCGAGCAGCACCTTCCCGAGCGCCGAGGCGTGGCTCGGGATCGTCAGGCCGGTCTCGGGCATCTGCTCGGTGCCGTCGGGGCGACGGTCGTGGTGGATCACGATGACCTCGCCGAACAGCTCCGCACCGAGACGGGTCGCGAGGCCGGTGCGGCTGGAGAGCTCGTGCATCCAGCGCATCGCGCGCGCCCGTACGTCGAGCGTGTCGAGGTAGACGCTCGAGAGCTTCAGGAGCGCCGGCCCGAGCACGTAGCGGTTCCCGCTCGGCTGCTGAGCCACGAGCCCGTGCGCCTGGAGCGACTTCACGATGCCGTGCACGGTGGACGGCGGCAGGTCGAGCGCGGCGGCGAGCTCCGAGATGCCCATGCGGCGCGAGCCCTGCAGGAGCGTGAGGATCTTCGCCGCACGGTCGATCGACTGGATCACCGGCTCCCCCTCATCGTCGCGCCCACCGTGCATCCCCATTCTGTCTGGTTCTTGACAGCGAGGAGCGAGAGGTCCACCATTCAGTATTACCGAAAGCCATTCGATAATACCGAATCGATTGGTGAAACCTCGTTCAAGGGAGAACGCAGATCATGGATGACAACCGGACTTGGCAGCGGCTCGCCGCCGAGTTCCTCGGTACCGCCTTCCTCGTGTTCGTCGGCGTCGGCTCCGTGCCGGCCTTCGCACTGGTGAGGGGCGACGCGCCCTTCGCCCCCGCCGATCTCGGCTTCATCTCGCTCGCCTTCGGCACCATCGTCGTCGCGACGGTGTACGTGTTCGGCTACATCTCGGGCAACCACATCAACCCCGCCGTGACGCTCGCCCTCGCCGCGACGGGCAAGTTCGCCTGGCGCGACGTACCCGGGTACGTGATCGCGCAGGTGCTGGGCGCGACCGTCGGCGCGTTCGCCATCGTCGGGGCCCTCGGCCCGCAGGCGAGCGAACTCGGCCTCGGCGTGGCATCCTACGGCGACATCCCGATCTGGCAGGCGTTCACGGCCGAGTTCCTCGGCACCTTCCTCCTGGTCTTCACCGTCTTCGGGGTGATCCACCGCAAGGCGGCCCCCGGATTCGCCGGGCTCGTCATCGGCCTCGTGGTGTTCGCCGCGATCATCCCCGTGGCGCCCGCGACCGGTGCGTCGATCAACCCGGCCCGCACCACCGGCCCGATGCTCGTGCAGCAGCTCCTGGGCGGAACGGTGCAGTGGGAGCAGTGGCCGGTCTACGTCATCGCCGAGCTCGCGGGCGGAGTCCTCGCCGGCCTCGCGTTCGGCCTGGTCTCCCGCACCCGGGCCGACCGCACCACCCTGACCGAAGCGCTCGTCGAAGAGGAGGCACGCGCATGAAGAAGTTCATCGATGCACCGTCGGAGGTGCTGGCCGACGCACTGAAGGGCGTCGCGGCAGCCCACCCCGAGCTCGCCGTCGACTTCGCCGACCGGGTCGTCGCACGAGCGAACCCGAAACCCGGCAAGGTCGCGCTGATCTCAGGCGGCGGCTCGGGGCACGAACCGCTGCACAGCGGGTTCGTCGGCCCCGGCATGCTCGACGCCGCCTGCGCGGGCGAGGTCTTCACCTCGCCGACGCCCGACCAGATGCTCGCCGCCGCGCAGGCCGTGAGCACTGGAGCCGGTGCGCTCTTCATCGTGAAGAACTACACGGGGGACGTGCTCAACTTCGAGATGGCCGCCGAGCTCGCCGAGGCGGAGGGGATCGCGGTGAAGACCGTCCTCGTCGCCGACGACGTCGCCGTCGAGGACTCGACCTGGACCGCCGGGCGTCGCGGGGTCGGCACGACCGTCTTCGTCGAGAAGATCGCCGGTGCCGCAGCGGAGGAGGGGGCCGACCTCGATGCCGTGCACGCCGTCGCGACCCGTGTCTCGGAGAACGGCCGGTCGATGGGGGTCGCCCTCACCAGCGCGACGCTGCCGTCGGTGGGCAAGCCGAGCTTCGACCTCCCTGAGGACGAGATCGAGATGGGCGTCGGCATCCACGGCGAACCGGGACGCACGCGCGCCCCGCTGACCTCCGCGTCGGAGATCGCCGAGACGCTCGTGTCGGCGATCCTGGCCGACCACGACTTCACCGGTGCGCCGGTGATCGCGATGCTCAGCGGGCTCGGCGGCACGCCGCTCATCGAGCTCTACCTGATGTACGGCGCCGTCGCCTCCCTGCTCGAGCAGCGCGGCGTCACCGTCGCTCGGGTCCTCGTCGGTGACTACATCACGAGCCTCGACATGGCCGGATGCTCCCTCACCCTGCTGCGCGCCGACGACGAGATGCTGCGACTCTGGGACGCGCCCGTGAGCACCGCCGCACTCCGGTGGGGGGTGTAGGCATGGCGGGCTCCGACGACGGCCGCCTGACGGTCGACGACCTCGTGGCGTGGATGTTCCGCTTCGACGAGCGGATCGCGGCCGAGGCCGATCGGCTGACCGCGCTGGACTCGGCCATCGGCGACGCCGACCACGGCACGAACATCGCGCGAGGCACCGGTGCGGTGCGGAAGCGACTCGCGGACGCGCCGCCGGACGACGCGGGCGCACTGCTGAAGTCTTCCGGGATGGCGCTCGTGTCGACCGTCGGGGGTGCGAGCGGATCGCTGTACGGCACGCTGTTCCTCGAGATGGCCAAGTCCGTCGGTCCGACTCCGGAGCTCGACACCGCCGGCCTCGCCGACGCGTTCCGCGCGGGTGTCGCCGGGGTCGTCGCCCGTGGCCGGGCCGAGCCGGGCGACAAGACGATGGTCGACGCGCTCCAGCCGGCGGCCGAGGCGCTGAGTGCGGCGGCCGAGGGCGGCCGCCCGATCGTCGAGTCGCTGCGGGAGGCGGCCGCCGCCGCAGCCCTCGGGCGGGACGCGACCATCCCGCTCGTCGCCCGCAAGGGGCGGGCGAGCTACCTGGGCGAGCGCAGCGCGGACCACCTCGATCCCGGGGCGACCTCGGCCGCCATCCTCGTGCAGGCCCTCGCCGACGCTCGATCGGAGCGCATCGGATGATCGGGCTCGTCGTCGTCTCGCACAGCCCGGGCCTCGCCGAGGCCGCGGTCGAGCTCGGCATGCAGATGGTGCACGGCGAGGCGCCGCCGGTGCGCATCGCCGCGGGTTCCGACGGCCGGTTCGGCACGGATGCGACGGCGGTCGCCGCCGCGATCGACGAACTCGCCGGTCAGGGCGTCCCGGGCGTGCTCGTCGTCACCGACCTCGGCTCGGCTGTGCTGAGCGCCGGACTCGCGCTCGAGCTCCGGGAGTCCACGACGGAGGTCGTGGTCGGTGCAGGGCCGTTCGTGGAGGGAATCACGGCGGGACTCGTGCTGGCGGCGACGGGCGCGGCGCTCGACGAGGTCGCACGCGAGTCGGCCGCGGCGCTGGACGCGAAGCGGGGGTCGTCCGATGCGACGGCCGCGGCGGCGCCCGCGGAGCGGGTCGTGGAGCCGGTCGTGCAGCCGGTCGACGCCGCGCCGGGTGACGCGGCGCCGGCAGCGGCGCCCGCCGAGGCCGTCGAGGTCGACGATCCGCGGTCGGCGGACGAGGTGGTCGTCAATCCCGAGGGGCTGCACGCCCGGCCCGCGGCGCTCCTCGTCCAGGCCGTGGGCGCGTTCGACGCCGTCGTCGACGTGACGAACCTCACGACGGGGACCGGGCCCGTGCCGGCGAGGAGCATGATCGGGCTGATGTCGCTCGGGGCGAAGCAGGGCCATGCCGTGCGGTTCGACGGCAGCGGACCCGACGCCGCCACCGCGGTCGACGCGCTGCGCCGCCTGCTCGCCGACGGGTTCGGGGAGCTCCCGACGCCGGCCGCCGGCTGACGCGCTCGCCCGCCCGCGTCCGAGTGCGGTTCCTGCGGTGGAGGTCGGTTCCGTACCGCACTCCACCGCAGGAACCGCACTTGGACGTGGAGGGAGGGGTGAGCGTCAGGCGGGTCAGCGGCCGGCGAACGCAGCGATGCGGCGCTGGGCGTCGGGGGTCGTGAACGCCGCGGCGATCGTCGCCGCCTCATCGTCGAGCGAGTCCTGGAACGACCGCGCGCGGCCCGCGTGCACGAGGCGCTTCGCCTGGCCGAACGCGTGCGTCGCGCCTGCGAGCCATCCGTCGGCGATCTCGCGTGCGCGAGCCACGAGCGCATCCGGCGCGACGACCTCGGCCACCATCCCCCACTCGAGTGCTTCGGTCGCCGAGAGCGTCCGCGACGTGAGCGTGAGCTCGAGCGCGCGGCGCACGCCGACGGCTTCGGGAAGCAGCGTGCTCACCCCGCAGTCGGGCGTGAGCCCGACGTCGCTGTAGCGGCTCGCGAACGTCGCCCGCTCGGACGCCACGATGACGTCGGCCACGAGCATGAAGCCGAGGCCGCCGCCGGCCACGGGGCCCTGCACGGCCGCGACGATGGGCTTCGTGCTCTCTCGCAGCACGCGATGACCGTCGTGGATGCGGTCGGCGAGTGCCTCGATGAGCGCGCCCGGGCCGCCGTCGCCGTCTCTGCTCGCGGTCGCCGCGAGCTGCGCCATCGCAACGACGTCGCCGCCCGCGCAGAACGCACGCCCCGCAGCGTCGAAGAGCACCGCGCCGATGTCGTCGCGCTCCGCGATCTCGTGCGCGAGCGCCTGCCACCGGTCGATCGCCGCCGGATCGACCGCGTTCAGCCGCTCGGGTCGATTGAGGGTGAGGTGCGCGAGGCCGTCGCGCACGTCGAACAGGATCACGTCGTCGGGCATGCTCGGATGCTACCCCGCTGGCCCGTCGCCTCCGGCGGGCGATCTCCGAAGGTCGCGCGCTCGCGGGCCGGGTCAGTCGGTCGCCGTCGCGGAGGACTCCGCCGGCGTGACCGCGCCGCGCGACGGGTGGTCGTACGACCGCTCGAGCCGTGCGGCCCGGTCGACGAGCACCTCGAGCACGGTCCGCACGGCGAGCCGCTCCGCGACATCCGGCCGCACGAGCGCGAAGATCTGGCGGACCGACGCGACGCCGCGCAGGGGCTTCAGCACGATCCCCTCGGGCACCGCGCCCGAGGTGTAGCGCGGCACGAAGGCGATGCCGAGGCCGGCCGCGATGAACGCCTCGATGATGCGCATGTCGCTGAAGTGCTGGCTGACCTCGACGCGTCGGCCCCCGGCCTGCTCGATCGCGTGCAGGATCCGTTCGAACGGGAAGCCGGGCGGCACGCCGAGCCAGGTCTCCTCGACGAGGTCGGCCGGCGTCACGTGCGCGCGCCCCGCGAGCCGGTGATCGGCCGGCAGGCCGATGTCGAGCGGCTCGGTGAGGAGCGGGAGCGCACGGAGGCCGCGGCCGCCCCACGGCAGTTCGCCGGGCATGGTGTGCGCGAGCACGATGTCGTACTCGTTCGTCAGGTCGGGGAACTCGGCGAGCTCGGGGTCGAGGTCGGTCGCCCGCACGACGAGGCCGGCGACCGAGCGGAGGTCGGCGAGCACCTGCGGCAGGAGCGTCGCTCCGACCGTGGGGAACGTCAGCAGCGAGACCTCGCCGCTCGGGTGGTTGCGGAACTGGTCCCAGAGCGCCGAGGCGCGTTCGAGGGCGACCGCCACCTCGGTCGCGCTGCGCGCGAGCGCGTGCCCGGCGCTCGTCAGCACGACCCCGCGACCGCTGCGCTCGGTGAGCGGCATGCCGGCCTCGCGCTCGAGCACCTTGAGCTGCTGGGACACCGCGGAGGGGGTGCGACCGGTCGCCTCGGCGACGGCGGTCACACTGCCGCGTTCGGCGAGTTCGCGGAGCAGGTCGAGGCGGCGTACGTCCATGTAGCAATGCTACATCATCAGTGTAGTTCCGTGAGATTGTGCTGAACTGTTCGAAGGTGCACAATGGTTCATGTCGGACACGTGCAAGGGCGCACCGAGTCGCCCGACATTCCAACGAACTCTCGAAAGGAACCGCCGTGTTCACCGTCTTCGCCATGCTCGCCGCCGCCTCGATCGCCGGCATCGTCAGCTCCTTCGTCGTCACCGCGCGCGACGGATACCGTCGCCAGCCGCGCGAGACCTTCGCGCGCACCGTCTAGGTCGCGCGTCGCGGGGCCGTCAGGGCTCCGAGCAGTGCCGCCGTGCGGGGGAGGGACACCCCGCAGGGCGGCCCTTCGCATGTCCCGGACGCGGGGAGGACCCCCTCGACATGGACTCCCCGCCGGGATTACCGTGACCGCACCACCGGGGCCCGGACGCCCGCCCACATGATGCCCCGGCACGACCGGAGGAACGAGCGGATGCCCATCACCCCCACGCCCCCGCCATCGGCAGAGGCCGCACCGACGTCGGAGGACCCGGCACTGCTCAGGGCGTTCCTGCTGGGCATCGCGGAGGGCCTCACGGCCTCCGACGAGACCACGGACCGGATCCGAGCCGAGGTCGTCGAGGTCGCCGACGCGTACGGACTCCACGACGTGGACGTCGTCGTGCTGCCGACCATCGCCATCGTCCAGACCGGTCGCGCCGAGTCCGCCCGGCTCGCGCTCACCTCGGTCCGTGCGTCGTTCCGGTTCGACCAGATCGCGGCGATGGCCCGCCTCGTCCGCTCGGCGAAGTCCGCCGAGATCGAGCCGGCCGACGGCATCCGTCGCCTGAACGAGATCGGCGCCATGCCGCCGTCCCGCCACTGGTTCATGCGCACGCTCGGGCACGCGCTGCTCGTCGCGGGCCTCGCGCTGCTGCTCGCCCCGAGCTGGCAGGCCGTGGTCGTCGGCTTCGGCCTCGGCGCGATCGTCGGAATCGCCAAGCTGACCCGGTCGAGGACGCTCGCGCTCATCCTCCCGGTCGCCGCGGCCTTCGTCTGCGCGCTCATCGTCTTCCTCCTCGCGCCCGTCGTCGCGATCGGCGATCCGCTTCGGCTGCTCATCGCGCCGCTCGCGACCTTCCTGCCCGGAGCCATGCTCACGACCGGCGTGCGCGAACTGGCCGCCGGTCAGATGGTGGCGGGCTCCTCACGGCTCGGAGCGGGCGTCGTCCAACTGGCGCTGCTCGCCCTCGGCATCCTCGCCGCGGGCACCGTGATCGGCGTCGGCGAGGATGAGTATGTGCCCCGAGAGGTCCAGCAGACGCTGCCCTGGTGGGTCGCCGGCATCGGCCTTGCGCTCTACGGGCTGGGCGTCTACCTGCACTACGCAGCGCCCGGCCGCTCCTTCGGGTGGGTGCTGCTCGCGCTGGTCGTCGCGTACGCCGCCCAGCAGTTGGGCGCGCTGGTGCTCAGCGCGCCGACGAGCGGGTTCATCGGTGCGCTCGCCGCCACGCCGCTCGTGCTGTGGATCGAGGACCTCCGTCGGGGCGCGGTGCCGTCGCAGCTCACGTTCACCCCCGCGTTCTGGATCCTCGTGCCGGGCGCCGCGAGCCTCGTCGGGGTCACCGAGGGCGCCGTCGCGCAGTCGGCAGGCATCGACGACGTCACGACCGCCTTCGTCGCAGTCATGTCGATCGCGCTCGGCGTCTTCATCGGATCGGCGCTCTACCGCTTCCTCCGGCGCAGTGCGGCGGAGATCGCGGACTTCCACGTGGACCTGCCTGCGATGCTGGGGACGGCGGACCGGTCGCCCGGCACCGGCGTCGGAGTCGCCGACGCGGCGGCGCGCGACCGTGAACCCGAGCCCGACCCGAAGCCCACCGGTCCCGAAGGCTGAGCTCGTCGTCCACGCCCGTCCTCGGCGCGGCCCGGAGTCGGCCGATCGCGCGTCGCACCGCAGCGGCGCCCGCATCCCGTCGTACCGTGTGGGCAAGGGCCGGCGACGCGAGGGGGACCGATGTCCGACGTCGACGAGCGCGCCGTCCTCCGTCGCTTCCTCCTCGGCCTCGCCGAGGGGATGAACGCCGCGGGCGAGGCGGTCGACCGCATCAACGACACGGTGGACGCCGTGGCCCGCGCCTACGGGCGGGACGACACCGACTTCGTGGTGCTGCCGACGGTGATCCTCGTCCAGGTCGGAGGTGCGGAGGAGGGCCGAGTTGCGATCCGGTCGGTCCGGGCGAACTTCCGCTTCGACCAGATCGCCGCGCTGTACCGGCTGATCGAGGAGGCCCGACGGGCGGCGGTGGCCCCGGTCGAGGGCATCCGCCGCCTGAACGAGATCGGTGCGATGCATCCGAGGCACGGATGGCTCGTCCGCACGCTCGGGCACGCCCTCCTCACCACCGGACTCGCCCTCCTCCTCGCACCGACCATCGAGGGCGCGGTGGTCGCGTTCGCGCTGGGCGCCTTCGTCGGGCTCGCCAAGCTCGTGCGGTCGCCGACGCTCCAGCTCGTGTTCCCGGTGTTCGCGGCCTTCGCGTGCGCGCTCAGCGTCTTCCTCCTAGCGCAGTACATCGAGATCGGCGATCCGATCCGCCTGCTCATCGCGCCGCTGGCGACCTTCCTCCCTGGCGGGGTGCTGACGACGGCGACGATGGAGCTCGCCGCCGGGCAGATGATCGCAGGGGCCGCCCGATTGGTGTTCGGCATGGTCCAGCTCGCGCTCCTCTCCTTCGGGATCCTCGCCGCGGGCACGGTCGTAGGCGTCTCCAGCGCCACGTACGTGCCCCTCGAGCCGTCGTCCGGACTCGCGTGGTGGGTCGCACCGGTCGGCGTCGTACTGTTCGCGATCGGGAACCACCTGCACTTCTCCTCGCCGCCGTCGACGTTCGGCTGGGTGCTGCTCGCGGTCGGCGTGGCCTACGCCGGACAGGTAGCGGGCGCCGCGCTCGTGGGCGCGACGGTGAGCGGCTTCATCGGCGCGCTCGCGATGACCCCGGTCGTGCTGTGGATCGCGAGCCTGCGGCGCGGAGCGCCGTCGCAGCTGACCTTCCTCCCCGCGTTCTGGATCCTGGTCCCGGGCGCGGCCGGACTCGTCGGACTGACGGAGGCCGTCGGCACGGCGGCCGGGCTCGAGGACTTCGCGACGGCGCTGACCGCGGTCATGTCGATCGCGCTCGGCGTGCTCATCGGCACGGCGCTCTACCGCGTCGTGCACCACGGCGCCGAGGAGATCGCGCAGTTCCACGTCGACATGCCCGCGGCCCTGCAGGACGAGGACGCCCCGCTGTGGGCGCGCTTCGTCCCGGGGATGCCGCGGTCGTTCTGGGGCGGCGGGCGGAGGCGGCGTGCGCGCCCCGGCGAGGTCGCCGGGGCGGTTCCCGAGACATCCGCACGTTCCTCTCAGGCGGTGGAGTCTTAGAGTATTCGGGTGACTTCCCGGAATCCCCAGTCCGCCGAGGCCCGCCGACAGCTCATCGAGTTCATCTCGAGCGACGCGGTGTTCCACGGCGACTTCACGCTGACCAGCGGCAAGAAGGCGTCATACTACGTCGACCTCCGCAAGGTGAGCCTCGACCATCGCGTCGCGCCGCTCATCGGCCAGGTGATGCTCGACCTCATCGCCGACGTCCCGGACGTCGTCGCCGTCGGCGGCATGACGATGGGCGCCGACCCCATCGCGACCGCCGTGCTGCACCAGGGCGCCGCGCGCGGCCTCGCGTACGACGCGTTCGTCGTCCGCAAGGAGCCCAAGGACCACGGCCGCGGCAAGCAGGTCGAGGGGCCGGATGTCGCGGGCAAGCGCGTCATCGTGCTGGAGGACACCTCGACCACGGGCGGTTCGCCGCTCAAGGCGATCGAGGCGCTCCGCGCCGTCGGCGCCGAGATCGCGGCCGTCGCGGTCGTCGTCGACCGCGACACCGGCGCACGCGAGGTCATCGAAGCCGCGGGGGTCCCCTACCTCGCGGCCATCGGCTTGAAGGATCTGGGACTGTCATGAACGAACGCGACGGACGCTTCGGCGCGAACGGATTCGACGACGACACCGACTGGCTCATGAGCCAGCTCGGCAGCGGCCGTCGACCCGATCTCGAGGGCCGTCAGGCCCCGCAGCCGCCCGTCGCACCCGAGGCCGAGGCGCCACGCGTCGAGCCCGCGTCGCCGTCGCGCCCCCGCCGTCGCAGCGAGGAGTCGCTCGACTGGTTCTCGGTCGCCGAGCCCGCGGCGTCCGATGACGCGCCGACGCGAGCGCTCCCCGTCGTGGGCGAGCCGATCGAACCGACCGTGTCGGGGCGCGTGGACGCGCCGCCGGCCTGGGACCAGCCGACCTCGAATCCGCCGGCGTGGAACCCGCCGGCCTGGAACCAGCCGGCCTGGACCAACCCGCCCGCCGAGCGGCCCCGGATCCCCGAGCCGCCGGTCGATGACCGGCTGACGTCGGTCGAGCCGCCCGTCGGCGGCATCGTGCCGCCCGCGTTCGCGCGGCAGCCCGAGCCGCCGCACGCTCCGCCCGGGCCGGTCACCCCGCCCGCGAACTTCGCGCTGACCTGGGGCGAGTCGCCGGAGCCCCAGTCGCTCGACACGGAAGCGGGGCTGCGCGCCGCCTTCCGGCAGCTCGCCGACCCGTCGAACACGCCGCCCCGCGTCCGCGAGACCGAGGCCCGGCCGGAGCCGGGGCCGGAGCAGCCCGAGGCGGGATCGCCGTTCGAGGGATTCACGCCACCGCCGGTCGCTCGCCGCTCGTTCACCCCGGTGACGCCGGCGCCGGGATCACCCGACGACTTCGCGGACGAGCTGTGGTCGGCGCTGCACGAGGACGAGCAGCCGACGGAGACCGAGCCGGCCGCCGACGGGTACGACCACGCGTCGTACGACGATCGACCGGCGTTCGACGAGCCCGTCGAGCGCGGTGCGTACGACGATCGCGGTGCCTACGCCGAGCAGCGCGCCTACGCCGAGCAGAGCGCGTACGACCGCGCGGCGGCCTACGACCGCGCCGGATACGACGGGGCCGGCTACGCGCAGCCGGGCTACGACCAGGGCGCCTACGACCCGACCGGCTACGAGCAGCCGGGCTCCGATCAGGGCTGGGCGGATGGCGCCGGCCACGCGGACCCGGTCGGTCCGGCGGTGGGCGCGGGCCAGGGCGACTTCGGACTCGACGGGTACGTGCAGGACTTCGCCGCGCGGGGTGGCTCGTACGACGGGGACGGCGACGCCCGGGGGTACGGCGACGGACTCGACGCCCAGGGCTACGACTGGGAGGGCTACGACCAGGACGGCTACGACCGCGACGGGTACGACCGGCAGGGCTACACGCGGCCGGCATACGATGCAGCCGGTCACCGCGCGAACGGCGCGGACGACGGCCGAGGCGACGGCGACGACGAGACCCGGCCCGGTCCGTTCGACGGCGCGGCGTTCCCCACCGAGGGGTACGGGAACGACGCGTACGGGAACGACGCGGACGGATTCGGCCCGGACGCCTACGCCGACACCGGCGACTACGGCGCCGACCGGTTCGGCGCGCACGACGAGGTGGCGGCGCACGACGACGGATACGACCTGCGCGAGCTGTGGCGCGAGAGCGACGAGGCCGAGCAGGCGAACGGCGCATGGTCCGACGAGCCGACCGACTGGCGCGAGGACGTCGGCCAGCCGGCGGCCGACGCGGCTGACGACGTGCGCTGGTACGCCGACGACCTCGCCGACCGTCGACGTGCCCCCGAGGCCGCCCAGCCGTCAGCCGACGAGCGGTCCGAGGCCGACCCGTGGAACGCCGACGAGTCGCCGCGCGCGCGGGAGTTCGCGCAGTCCGGCTACCTCTGGAACCTGACCCCGGACCCCGAGGGTCGCGACCCGAAGGTCCCGGTCGAGGAGTCCGGCGACGACGAGACGCCCGGTCCGCGTCGCGGCGCCGCGACGCCCGCCGTCCCAGGCACCGTCGACGACGACCCGTTCGGCCTCGGCGCGCCCGACGATCGGGTCGACGACCGCCAGGCGTACGACGACCGCCGGGCCTTCGACGACCAGCCGGCGCTCGACGACGGACCGGCCCACGACGACCGGCCCGCGTTCGACGACCCCTGGGCCGCGTACGACGTGGACGAGCGCACGACCGAGCGCCCCGAGCGCGGCCGGCCCGAGTCGAACGGCGCCGGCGACGACGGCCTCGCCGCGCTGTTCGGCGGCGCCGGCTTCGGCGCGACCGGCCCGATGTCGGTGGTCGACGCATCCGAGCAGGCCGCGCTCGACCGGTCGCCGGCTCGCGAGTCGGGCTACGGATACGAGTCCCCCGCCGCCGACCCCTTCGGCCGTGACGACCGCGGCGGATGGGACGACGGGTACGGTGCCGCCCGAGCGACCCCGCCCCGCCCCGGCGACGACGATCGGGGCGGATACCGGGCGACGCCCGCCGCGCGCACCGACGACGACGCGACCGGCCGCTCGCCGGTCAAGGTCCTGACCTGGGTGGCCGGAGGCCTCGCGCTCGTCGTGCTCATCGTCGCCGTCGTGGCCTTCGGCACGCGGTTCCTCGCGCCGAGCGACGCCGGCACGGCCGCGCCCGTCGCGACGGAGGAACCCGTCGCGGCGCCGACCGCGCCCCAGCCGGCTGGCGTCCACTCGTGGGAGGCGCTGTTCGGCACCGAGTGCCTCGAACCGTTCGAGTCTCCGTGGGCCGAGGAGTTCACGGTGGTCGACTGCGCGAGCCCGCACACGGCGCAGCTCGCCTACCGCGGCACGTTCGCGGGCGACGAGGCCGCCGAGTTCCCGGGTGAGGAGGCGCTCGCGGCGCAGTCGCAGGAGCTCTGCGCCGCCGAGGGCGTCATCGACCCGGCCGCGGCCGGAGGCGTCGGCGAACTGCAGATGGTGACGGCGTTCCCCGTGACCGCGGAGCAGTGGGACGCGGGACAGCGCAGCTACTACTGCTTCGTCGAGCAGGTGAGCGGCGAGCCGCTGACGGTGAGCCTCGCCGGGGCCGGGCCCGCCGCCGCGTGAGCCGCCTCGTCGTCCTCGGGTCGGTGAACGTCGACGCGACGAGCTACGTCGACGCGTTCCCGGAGCCCGGCGAGACGATCCATTCGCACGACTATCGGATGTCGCTCGGCGGCAAGGGCGCGAACCAGGCGATCGCCGCGCACCTGTGCGGTGCCGACGTCGCCTTCGTCGCGCGCCTCGGCGACGACGCCGCGGCCGAGGTCGCGCGCGCCGCGTTCGCGCGGTTCGGGCTCCCGGCCGAGGGGGTCGCGACCGTTCCGGGCAGCCCGACCGGCGTCGCCCAGATCACCGTGGCCGCGACGGGGGAGAACACCATCGTCGTCACGGCCGGGGCGAACGCCGCAGTCGGGCCCGACGTCGTCGCCGCCGAAGCCGAGCGCATCGCGGCCGCCGACGTCGTGCTCACGCAGGGCGAACTCCCCGTGGCGACCATCGAGGCGCTCGCGCGCGCGTGCGATGACGCCGCCACGCGATTCGTGCTGAACCTCGCGCCCCCGGTCGGCGTCACCGCGGACGCCACGTCGGTCGCCGACCCGCTCGTCGTCAACGTGCACGAGGCGCGCGCGGTCGGCATCGGCCGAACGCTGGCCGACGACGCCGACGTCGACGCGTGGCGGGATGCCGCGGCATCCGTCGTCGGCGACCTCGCTCGCTCGGTCGTCGTGACGCTCGGTGCACGCGGTGCGGTCGCGGCGGACGCCGACGGTGCGTGGGCCGTCGCGGCGCCCGAGGTCGACGCGGTCGACACGACGGGCGCGGGGGATGCCGCGACCGGCGCCCTGGCCGCGATGCTCGCCGAGGGGCGCGCCCTTCCCGATGCGGTGCGCGTCGCCGTGGCCGCGGGCGCGATCGCCGTGGGCTCGCGCGGCACCGTGGACTCGTACGCCGGGCGCGCCGACGTGCTCGCGCTGGCCGACCGGTTGGAGCTCGGATGACCGTTCCCGTGATCGTCGACTGCGACCCCGGTCACGACGACGTCTTCGCCCTCTGGTTCGCCGCGGGGCATCCGTCGCTCGAGCTGCTCGCGGTGACCACGGTCGGCGGCAACGTCCCGCTCGAGCACACGAGCCGCAACGCCCGCGTCGCCCTGTCGGTCGCCGGCGTCGTCGACGTCCCGGTCGCGGCCGGCGCCCGCGGGCCGCTCGCCCGCGAGCTCTCGACGGCCGAGTGGATCCACGGCGAGAACGGGCTCGGCGGCCCCGAGCTGCCCGACCCCGACGCCGGCCCGACGCCCGTGCCGCTCGACCCGCGCAGCGCGACGGAGCTCATCGCCGACACGCTCGCCGAGGCATCCGAGCCCGTGGCGATCATCGCGACCGGACCCATCACGAACGTCGCCGTCCTGCTCCGCGACCGGCCCGACCTCGCACCGCGGATCCGGGAGGTCGTCTGGATGGGCGGCTCGACCGAACGCGGCAACGCGACGCCGTACGCCGAGTTCAACGCGTGGGTCGACCCGGAGGCGCTGGACCTCGTTCTGCAGAGCGGCATCCGCTTCACCATGGTGGGGCTGAACGTCACGCACCGGGCACTCGTGACGAGTCGCGTGCGCGAGCGCCTCGCCGCGATCGGCACCCGCACCGCGGGCTTCGGCGACGAGCTGCTCGAGTTCTTCTGCCGCACCAACGACGAGGTGTTCGGCATGCCCGACGGGCCGCTGCACGACCCGGTCGCGGTCGCCGTGCTCGCCGACCCCGACGCCGTCGAGATCGTGCGCACGCGGCTCGACGTCGAGCTGATCGGGTCGGAGACCGTCGGCGCGACGAGCGTCGACCTCGACGGCATGCTCGCCCGCGAGCCGAACGCCTTCGTCGCGGTCGGGCTCGACGTCGAGCGGTTCTGGGCGGATGTCGAGGCCGCCGTGGCACGGTTGGCCTGAGGGGGCGCGAATGGACTGGACGTTCTGGGTCGCCGGCATCGTCATCGTCGGGCTCGTGATCGTGACGCAGGTCTTCTTCCACGAGAGCCGGTGGTCGCGCCGACCGCGCGAGGAGGAGCCGATCGACGCCGACGCGTCGGGCGATGGAGCGCCCGAGGACGCGCCGGAGGATCCGTCGTCGGAGCCGCCCTCCGTCGCGCCGTCCGACGGAGAGGGCGACGGCGATCGCTCGCGCTGACCACGACCGCGCGGGCTACGCTCGTCGGGTGAACTCCCGCGACGACGCGAGCCGATCGGCCCGCACGCAGCTGGCCGCGCTGGCCGCGGACGAGGAGCTGCGCGACCTGTGGCGCGCGGCGCGGCCGCCGATCGATCCCGAGGCCGCACGGGCCGCCGCCGTGCTCATCCTCTTCGGCGTGCTCGACGGGCTGCCGAGCGACCACGAGGCCCAGGCCGGGGCCGTCTCGCGCGACCTCGACGTGCTGCTGCTCGCGCGCGCCGACACGTTGCGCTCGCACGCCGGGCAGATCGCGTTCCCGGGCGGTCGCGTCGAACCCGGCGACGCCGATCTCGTCTCGGCGGCACTGCGCGAGGCGCGCGAGGAGACCGGGCTGGACCCGGCGGGCGTCGACGTGCTCGGCGAACTCGACCCCATCCCGCTCGCGTACTCCCGCCACCTCGTGACGCCGGTGCTCGGCTGGTGGTCGCAGCCGTCGCCCGTGCGCGCGGTCGACGTCGCCGAGTCGTCCGCCGTGTTCCGGACGCCGGTGGCCGACCTCCTCGATCCTGCGAACCGTCGCACGACGGTGCTGCGGCGCGACGGCGACGAGTGGCGCGGTCCCGGGTTCCTCGTGACGTCGGGCGGGGCCGACCGCCTGGTCTGGGGGTTCACCGCGATGGTGCTCGATGCGATGTTCGAGGCGCTCGCCTGGACCGAGCCGTGGGATCGAGCGCGCGAGATCGACGTGGACTGAGCGACCGCAGGTCGCCGTCGCCGGTCGCCCGTGCCGGTCGGCTGCCGCCCTCCGGTTACAGGTCGCTCTCGACCGGCTCGGCCGTGACGAGCTCGAACACGCCGTCGAGGATCTCGTCGGGCCGGAAGGGGTACTTCTCGATCTCGCGCTGGTCGCTGATGCCCGTGAGCACGAGCACGGTGTGCAGTCCGGCCTCGATGCCCGCCACGATGTCGGTGTCCATGCGGTCGCCGATCATCGCGGTGTGCTCGGAGTGCGCGCCGATCTTGTTCAGCGCAGACCGGAACATCATCGGGTTCGGCTTGCCGACGACGTAGGGCTCCTTGCCGGTCGCCTTCGTGATGAGGGCGGCGATCGCCCCGGTCGCGGGCAACGGTCCGTCGGCGCTCGGCCCCGTGGCATCCGGGTTGGTGACGATGAACCGGGCGCCCGCGCCGATCAGCCGGATCGCCTTGGTGATCGCATCGAAGGAGTAGTTCCGGGTCTCGCCGACGACCACGAAGTCGGGGTCGGTCTCGGTCATGATGAAGCCGGCCTCGTGCAGCGCGGTGAGGATGCCGGCCTCCCCGATCACGAACGCCGACCCCCCGGGCACCTGCTGCTTGAGGAAGTCCGCGGTGGCGAGCGCCGAGGTCCAGATGCGCTCCTCGGGCACGTTCAGGCCCGAGGCGCGGAGCCTCGCCGAGAGGTCGCGGGCCGTGAAGATCGAGTTGTTCGTGAGCACGAGGTAGGGCGTGCCCGAGTCCTCCCACTGCTGCAGCAGGTCGGCCGCGCCGGGGAGGGCGTGGTTCTCGTGCACGAGCACGCCGTCCATGTCGGTGAGCCAGGCCTCGACCTCTTCACGCTTCGCCATGCGCCAAGCCTAGGCCGCGCGCATCACAGCACGATGAACGGCGGATGCCGCGCGCGCGACGGGCCCCGAGCGCCGCCGCGGACGCCAGCGCATGAGATTCCGCCCCATGGGTCGGCTGGCCGGCCTGTGCACCGGATCTTCATGCACGGCCCTCAGGGGTGCAGCAGTTCCTCCCAGTTCTCGGGGACGCTGCCGTTCGGCCCGGGGCAGGCCTGGTCCTCCGGCCGCCAGCGCGGCGGGGCGAGCGGCACGTGCCGCGCCCCGCGTTCCGCGGCGTAGTCCCAGAACCACCCCTCGCCGGGCTCGAACGACGCGGCGACCTGATGCCCGGTCTCCTCGGCGTGCCGACGCGCGTGCTGGCCGGGCGACGCGTCGCAGCATCCGATGTGCCCGCACTCGACGCAGCGTCGCAGGTGCCACCACCAGCCGCCGAGGTCGAGGCACTCCGCGCAGCCGGTGCCGGACGGCGGGGGCGCGAGCACGGGCTCGGCGACCCCGTCGGGCGTGGGCTCGGCGCCGGGCGTCGGCTCCGACCCGGGCGCCGACGACGCTGCCGCGCTCATGCGTACACCTCCGCCGTGGCGAGCGCCCGATGCACCGACGCCACCGCGCTCGATCCCTCGCCGACCGCGGCCGCGACGCGTTTCATCGATCCGCGACGCACGTCGCCCGCCGCGAACACGCGTGGCACCGAGGTCTCGAAGGGGAGCGGCATCCGCCCCGCCGCCCGCCAGGCGTCGCCGAGGGCGAGCACGTCGGCGCCCGTGTGGACGAACCCGTCGTCGTCGCGCTCGAGGTCGGCGAGCCAGTCGGTCGCGGGCACCGCGCCGATGAAGCAGAACAGGGCCCGGCAGTCGACGGTCTCGTCGACGGCGCCGGTGAGCGTCACGCGCGCGAGCGTGTCGTCGCCGTGCAACGCCGAGACCTGCGTGCCGGTGTGGACGTCGATCCGCGGGTCCTCGCGGATCCGGTCGACCAGGTAGCTCGACATCCGGTCGGCGAGGTCGCCGGATCGCACGACGAGTCGCACGCGGCATCCGCCCTGGGCCAGCGCGAGGGCCGCCTGCCCGGCCGAGTTCGCGCCGCCGATGACGACCACGTCGGACCCGGAGGCCTGCCGGACTTCGAGCGCGGTCGCGGCGTGGTGGATGCCGGCGCCCTCGAAGTCGTCCCAGCGCGCGATCGGCAACCCGCGGTAGGCGACGCCGGTCGTGACGACGACGGCCCGTGCACGCACGATCGCGCCGTCGGCGAGGAGCAGCCGGTGCACGCCGCTCTCGGCGTCGAGCTTCACGACCGGGCACGGCGAGGCGATGCGCACGCCGAACTTGAAGGCCTGCAGCGAGGCCTGCGAGGTGAGGGCGTCGCCGCTCACGCCGAAGGGGAAGCCGAGGTAGTTCTCGATGCGCGACGTGGTCGCCGACTGCCCGCCCGGCGCGACCGCGTCGAGCAGCACCGTCTGCAGCCCCTCGGATGCGCCGTAGATCGCCGCGGCGAGGCCCGCGGGCCCGGCGCCCACGACGGCGAGGTCGAACTCGGTGTCGTCCTCGGCCGTGTACGCGAGCCCGAGCATCTCGGCGATCTGGCCGGGCGTCGCATTGCGGATGATCTCGCCCTGCACGATGGCGACCGGCAGGTCGTCGCGCGTGTAGCCGTGCGACCAGATGTCGTGCGACAGGTCCGGGTCGTCGACGTCGATCCAGGTGTGCACGAGCTCGAGCCGGTCGGCGTAACGTCGCAGCGCCTGCGACTCGGGGCTCTGCGAGCCGACGAGCTTCAGGGTCCACGCGGCGGGGCCGTGCCGGAGCATCTCGCGGCGCGCCCACAGCGTGCGCAGCATGAGGTCGCACAGCTCGTCGTCGTCGGCCATCATCTTCTGCAGCGCGTCGTGGTCGATCCGGAGCACGCGCCCCGGCACGGTGACGCGGGCGGTGAGGAACGCGCGCTGCCCGTTGAGCAGGCCGAGCTCGCCGACGAACGTGCGCGGTCCGAGCCGGGCCAGCTGCGTCTCCTCGGTCCACCACAGGGCCTCGCGCACCACCTCGACCTCGCCGGTCTCGACGAGGATCAGGTCGTACGAGCGATCGCCGGCCTTGAAGAGGACGTCGCCCTCGGCGACGTCCTGCGGCACGCCGTAGCGTCTGAGTCGCGACCATTGCGCGTCAGTGAGTTCCGGGGTGATCTTCTCGACGGCACCGCCCATCCCCCCATCCTCGCCGACGGAAGGCGCTTCCGGGAGGGGGTTCAGCGACTGCTCAGGCCGTGATCCAGATCCCGGCCGCGGCGGCGCGCGGGATCGCGTGGTCGGCCCCGTCGAGCGCGACGCCGACGGCGGCGGTCGCCGCGGCATCCGTCACCCGCAGTTCGCGGCCCGGCCCGACCCCGGCCGTCTCGAGTTCGCGCAGCACCGCGGGGTCGCGATCGCTGATCCGGATGACGCGGCCCACGTGCCCCGTCGGGGCCTCGTCGAGGCGGATCGCGGGCTCGCTCACGAGCGAGCCGTCGGCTCGGGGGATCGCATCGCCGTGCGGGTCGCGCTCGGGCCGGCCGAGCCGGGTGTCGATCGCCTCGAGCAGCCGGTCGGAGAGCGCATGCTCGAGCACCTCGGCCTCGTCGTGCACCTCGTCCCACGCGTAGCCCATCTCGCGGACGAGCCAGGTCTCGATGAGCCGGTGGCGGCGCACGACCGCGAGCGCGCGGGCGCGCCCGGCATCCGTCAACCGGATGGCACCGTAGGGCACGTGCTGCACCAGCCCCTGGGCGGCCATCTTCTTCACCATCTCGGTGACCGACGAGGGGGCGACGCCGAGCGCCGCGGCGAGCCCGGACGGCGTGATCGCCTCGGGCTGCCACTCGGTGTGACCGTAGATCGTCTTGAGGTAGTCCTCGATCGCGGGGCTGGGGGTCGTCGGCATCGGGCCCCACGATACCCGCGTCCGTTCCGGCGCGGGCGGGGCGAGCAGGCGGGCCGGGCGGATGCCGCGGGGTTGACCGCGCCCCCGTTCGGGGGTAGCGTCGCTCGGGCACGGAAAGCGCTATCCCAGATCGGGACGGCTCAATCCCCACGACGGGCCCTACGCCCAGCAAAGGATTCGACGATGAATCTCGGACACCATCCGTTCCGCGCAGCCCTGGCGGTCGCCGCCGCCGGGTGCCTGATCGCCGGCGTCGCGCAGACCGCGAACGCCGCACCGCCCGACGCCGGCCCGCCCGCGGGCACCCCGCAGCTCGAGGCGCTCGACCGCGGCCTCGTGGCCGTCTCGACCGACGAGGGCGTGTTCCTCTCGTGGCGCCTGCTCGGCTCCGAGGCGACGGGCTCCACCGACACCGGCATGGCCGGGCCCGACTTCGCCGTCTACCGCGACGGCGAGAAGATCGCGACCGTCTCCGACAGCACCAACCACCTCGACGAGGACGGATCGGCCACCGCCGAGTACGCCGTGGCGCCGATCGTGAACGGCGTCGAACTCGAGGCGAGCGCCGCGGCATCCGCCTGGGCCGACGGCGCCTACGACCTGCCGCTGCAGAAGCCCGCCGACGGCGTGACGCCGGTCGGCGAGGCCTTCACCTACTCGGCGAACGACGCCACGGTCGCCGACGTCGACGGCGACGGCGCCTACGAGTTCCAGGTCAAGTGGGACCCGTCGAACTCGAAGGACGTCTCGCAGAAGGGCTACACCGGCACCGTCTACCTCGACACCTACGAGCTCGACGGCACGCTGCTGAATCGCATCGACCTCGGCGTGAACATCCGCGCCGGCGCCCACTACACGCAGTTCATGACCTATGACTTCGACGGCGACGGCCGTGCGGAGACCATGCTGAAGACCGCACCCGGCACGAAGTCGATCACCTACGACGCCGACGGCTCGGTCGCCGCCGAGGCCTTCGTCACCATGCCCGAGGCGGATGTCGCGGCCGGCTACGCGCACGACGACGACTACCGCATGAGCGCCGACGACTACCGCCAGCACCTCGTCGAGATGTTCCAGGGCTGGAGCGAGCACCCCGAGGTGGTCGCCGGGAACTGGCCGGCGACGCTCGAGGAGGCCTTCGGGATTCCCGTCGCCCACGAGTACCCGCTGAGCGAGCAGTCCGCCGAGGAGCTCGTCGACCACTTCATCGACGTCTACGCGCCGAGCCGCAGCAGCCGGAACGACCTCACCACGTTCGAGGGCTTCATCGTCGACGGCCCCGAGTACCTCACGGTCTTCGACGGCGCCACGGGCGAGGAGCTGCAGACCATTCCCTACAGGCCCGGCCGCGGCGACGACGGCCTCCTGTGGGGCGACTACGCGATGAGCCGCATCGAGCCGGGCAACCGCGTCGACCGCTTCCTCGCGGGCGTCGCCTACCTCGACGGCGAGCACCCGTCGGCGGTCTTCGCACGCGGCTACTACACGCGCACCACGATGGTCGCCTACGACTGGGACGGCGAGGCGCTGCAGGAGCGCTTCTTCGTCGACTCCGGCCACGCGCCCATGTCGAACCCGTTCAACGATTCGCCGCACGGCGTCGACGGCACCGACCCCGAGTACGGCGGCATCACGACGCAGGGCTTCCACTCGCTGAGCGCGGCCGACGTCGACGGCGACGGCAAGCACGAGATCGTCTACGGCGCAGCGACGATCGACGACGACGGCAGCGTGCTCTACAGCTCGTACGACGTGCTGCCCGAGGGCAGCGCGGCACCCGGCACGCTCGCGCGCCTCGGCCACGGCGACGCCATGCACGTGACCGACATCGACCCGAACCGCCCGGGCCAGGAGATCTGGACCGTGCACGAGGGCGGCACGTGGGCGCCGTACGGCTCGGTCATGCGCGACGCCGCCACCGGCGAGATCCTGTTCGGCGCCTACTCGGGTCGCGACACCGGTCGCGGCATGATCGGCGACGTGCGGGCGGATGTCGCGGGCACGGAGGTCTGGGCGAGCATGCCCGGCGGCACCGACGCGAGCGGCCTGCTCTCGACCGAGGGCGACATCCTCTCGGCGGCGACGCCCGGCACGAACATGTCGATCCGCTGGGCGGCCGACCTCACGACGCAGATCGTGAACGGCAGCGGCAACGCGACGCCGACGATCGACGACTGGACGCGGGGCACCGTGCTCACGGCGGAGGGCACGCGCACGAACAACTCGACCAAGGGCAACCCGTCGCTCGTCGCCGACGTGTTCGGCGACTGGCGCGAGGAGCTGCTCGTCCGCACCGTCGACTCGAACGCCCTGCGCATCTACACGAGCACCGAGGTCACCGGCCACAAGCTCACGACCCTGATGCACGACCCGCAGTACCGTGCCGAGGTCGCCCGCCAGAACACGACGTACAACCAGCCGTCGTACACGTCCTACTACCTCGCGAGCGACATGGACTTCGCGGGGGTGCCCGTGCTGACGGCCCCGGCGACGCCGGTCGGCCCGACGTTCAAGGACCGCCCCGGCACCGACCACGACGAGGTGCAGATCCCGCACGACCCGGCGTTCGCGTACTCCGTCGACGGCGAGCTCGTGGAGAAGGGCAAGCTCGACGCCGACGGCGAGGTCACGGTGGTGGCCGTGCCCAAGGCCTGGGTGTCGATCGCCGACGGCGCCGACGCGGAGTGGACGGTCGTGTTCGACGACTGAGCCCGTGATGCGGTGACGGATGCCGCGTGCCGCGCGCCGCGGCATCCGTCACCGCCCGACGACCCCGCCCCGGGGGCGCGATCCGTGCCGCGCTCCCGGGGCGGTTCCGCGTCAGGCGGGCTGGCGCTCGGCCTCGGCGGACCGCGCGACCCCGGCGCGACGGCGGCGGGCGGCGGCCAGGCTCCGGCCGATGACCCCGTGCCGCGGCGCGAAGAGATAGACGAGCGCGAACACGACCCCCATGGTCAGCACGACCATGCCGCCGGAGGCCGCGTCGAGGTAGTAGCTGGCGTAGATGCCGACGATCGCGCAGCCCGCGGCGATGGCCGGCGAGATCACGAGCATCCGCGCGAACCGGTCGGTGAGCAGGTACGCGGTCGCTCCCGGGATGATGACCATCGCGACGACGAGCACCACGCCGACGGCCTGCAGCGCCACGACGACCGTGAGCGCGAGGAGCGCGAGCAGCAGCGCGCCGAGCACCTTCGGGTTCAGTCCGATGGCGTGCGCGTGCGTCGGGTCGAACGCGTAGAGCGTAAGGTCGCGGCGCTTGAGCACCAGGACCACGAGAGTGAACGCCCCGAGCACGAGCACCTGCACCAGGTCGGCCGCGCTCACGCCGAGCAGGTTGCCGAACAGGATGTGCCCGAGGTCGGTCTGGCTGGGCACGACCGAGATGAGCACCAGCCCGAGCGCGAAGAGCGTGGTGAAGACCACGCCGATCGCGGCGTCCTCCTTGACCCGGCTCGTCGACCGGACGAGGAAGATCAGCGCGACCGCGCCGAGCCCGAACACGAGGGCTCCGACCGCGAACGGAGTGCCCATCAGGTACGCGATCACGACGCCCGGCAGCACGGCGTGCGAGACCGCGTCGCCCATGAGCGACCAGCCGATCAGCACGAGCCAGCAGCTGAGCACCCCGCACACGATCGCCGCGGTGATCGTGACGAGGAACGCGCGCTGCATGAAGTCGTAGCCGAGCGGTTCGAGCAGCAGGTCGAGCGGCATCTCAGTCGCCTCCGTCGGTGGGGCGTCCGGAAGCGAGGTCGAGCCCGAACGCCCGGGCGAGCTGCTCGGGCCGCAGCGCCTCCTCCGGCGTGCCGTGCAGCAGCACCCGGCGGAGGAGCAGGATCGCCTCGTCGGCGAGGCGCGGCAGCGCCTCGAGGTCGTGGGAGGACACGAGCACGGTCGCGCCGCCGTCGGCGAGCTCGCGCAGCAGGTCGGTGATCGTCGCCTCGCTGCGTTTGTCGACGCCCGCGAACGGCTCGTCGAGCAGGAGCAGGTCGGCGCCCTGCGCGAGGCCGCGCGCGACGAAGGCGCGCTTGCGCTGGCCGCCGGAGAGCGCGCCGATGCGGCGGTCGGCGAGGTCGGCGAGCTCGACGCGATCGAGCGCCTCGGCGACGGCCTCGCGGTCGGCCCGCCGGGGCCGACGGGTGAAGCCCTGGAACCCGTACCGGCCCATCATCACGACGTCGTGCACGCTGAGCGGGAACGACCAGTCGACCTCCTCGCTCTGCGGCACGTAGCCGACGATGCCCGCCCGCCGCGCCTGGCGAGGAGACCGGCCGCCGATCGAGACGGTGCCGCGGTCGGGGCGGATGTTGCCCATGATCGCCTTGAAGAGCGTCGACTTGCCCGACCCGTTCATGCCGACGAGGCCGCAGATCGTGCCCCGGTCGAGCGTCAGGCTCACGTCGTCGAGCGCGAGCACGTCGCCGTAGTGCACCGTGATGCCGCGCACCTCGAGTGCGGGTCCGTCCGTCGAGGGGCGGCGAGCGGATGTCGCGGGGCCGCTCATCGCGCGCCTCCGGTGAGCGCCTCGGTGATGACCTCCGCGTCGTGGCGGAGCAGGTCGAGGTAGGTGGGTACCGGGCCGTCGGGCTCGGAGAGCGAGTCGACGTAGAGGACGCCGCCGAACGCGGCATCCGTCGCCTCGACCACCTGCTGCATGGCCTCGTCGGAGACGGTCGACTCGCAGAACACGGCGGGGACCTGCTGCTCGTCGACGAACTCGATGGTCCCGGCGACCTGCTGCGGCGTCGCCTGCTGCTCGGCGTTCACCGCCCAGAGGTACTGCTCGGTGAGGCCCGCGTCGCGCGCGAGGTACGAGAAGGCGCCCTCGCAGGTCACGAGGGCCCGCTCGTTGTCGGGCAGGGCCGACAGCTCGGCGATCAGCTCGTCGTGCACGGTCTGGAGCTCGGCCCGGTAGTCCTCGCCGTTCGCGGCGTAGTCGTCGGCGTGCGCGGGGTCGAGCTCGGAGAACGCCTCGACCATGTTGTCGACGTAGACCTGCGTGTTGAGGGCCGACATCCACGCGTGGGGGTTGGGCAGGCCCTCGGCCTCGCCGTCGGCGATCGACATGACCTCGACGCCGTCGCTGACGACCACGTGCGGCACGTCGAGGTCGGCGACGAACCGTTCGAACCACGCCTCGAGGTTGAGGCCGTTGTCGAGGATGAGGTCGGCCTGGGACGCGCGCCGCAGGTCGCCCGGCGTCGGCTCGTAGCCGTGGATCTCGGCACCGACCTTGGTGATCGACTCGACGCGCAGGTGCTCGCCCGCGACCTCCTCGGCGATGTCGGCGAGCACCGTGAAGGTCGTGAGCACGACCGGGCGGCCGTCTCCCTGCCCGTTCGCGGACAGGCCCGAGCACCCGCTCAGGGCGAGGGCGGCGGCGATCAGGCTCGTGGCGACGACGACACGTTTCGGCATACCGAAATCGTAGCGGCTTTTCGGCGCACCGAAACCACGCCTCGCGGCACCCCGTCCCTGCCGTGGCGACGTGGGCGCGGCGCGGCGACTACCGTGGTCGCGTGACCGATGACCGAGCGGATATCGCGGGAGTGGAGCCGCCTGTCGGTGCCGCGTCGCACGCCGGTGCCGACGCCCACGACGAGCCCCAACTCCCGCTGCACGGCGTCGGCCCGTGGCCGGGCGGTCGCGCGGCCTGGCCCGACGACCCGCGCTACGACCCCGACCTGCTCGAGCACGGCGACCGACGGAACGTCGTCGACCGCTACCGCTACTGGTCGCTCGACGCGATCGTGGCCGACCTCGACACCCGGCGCCATCCGTTCCACGTCGCGATCGAGAACTGGCAGCACGACCTCAACATCGGCTCGATCGTGCGCACGGCGAACGCCTTCGCCGCCGAGACCGTGCACATCATCGGTCGACGCCGGTGGAACCGGCGCGGCGCCATGGTCACCGACCGGTACCAGCACCTCATGCACCACCCGGACGTGGCCGACTTCACCGCGTGGGCGGCGGCCGAGGGGCTGCCGGTCGTCGCGGTCGACAACGTCGAGGGCTCCGAGCCGGTCGACCTCGTCGAGCTGCCCGAGCGCTGCGTGCTGCTCTTCGGACAGGAGGGACCCGGGCTCAGCGACGAGGCGCTCGCGGCCGCCGATCGGGTGGTCGAGATCACGCAGTACGGGTCGACCCGCTCGATCAACGCGAGCGCCGCGGCGGCGATCGTCATGCACGAGTGGGCGCGGCGGCACGCCCGGCACTGACGCGGATCGGTTGGCCGCGCGGACAAGAGCGCCCTACCATCGGAGGATGGCCACCCGACTCGACCCCGCCGAGCGCCGCGAGCAGATCATCGCCGCGACCCTGCGCCTCGTCGCCCGCGACGGCTTCGCGCGTGTCACGCTCCGCGACGTCGCGGCAGAGGTGGGCGTCGTCCACGGCCTGATCCGTCACTACTTCGCTACGCGCGAGCAGCTCGTCGCCGCCGCGTTCGACGCGGCCGTGCTCGAAGAGGCGAAGGAGGACGAGGAGCTCGCGACGCGACTCGAGCCCATCCCCGCGCTCGCCGACTGGCTCTCGACCACGCCTCGCGACCACTACTTCGTCTGGATCGACGCCTGGAGCGAGGCGCCGCGCAACCCTGAGCTGCACGCGTCGCTCACGCGCCACCACCGGGAGTCCGATGCCCGCCTCGCGGGCATCATCCGACGCATCGTCGACGCGGGCGACGGCACGAGCGCCGACCCCGAGGCCGACGCCCGCACGCTCACCGCGCTGATCGACGGCGTCGCCGTGCAGCACCACGCGCTCGGCCTCATCGACGAGGCGGAGGCCGACCGGATCGCCTTCCGCACGGCCGAGGCGCGGCTCGGGCTCGAACCCGGCGTGCTGGTGCGCTCGCGCGCGACGCCCGAGGCCAGCCGCTGGGCCGTCACTCACTGACGAGTACGGCGACCGCCGCGCAGAACCCGCGGCCGGGCCTGCGGGCGGCGCCGGTATCGGTGCCGCCCCGCGTGCGTGTCGCCGCGGCCTCACGCGACGACGGGATGACACTGGTCCCGTGCCGATCATCGACAACGCCGTGTACCGCGACGGGCGCCGCGTCGCGACGCCCGCGTCGCTCGAGGAGACGTTCGAGACCCGGGAGCGCCACGGCGGCGGATTCGCCTGGATCGGGCTGTACCGGCCGACCGACGCCGAGCTCGACGCCGTGGCCGCCGAGTTCGAGCTGCATCACCTGGCCGTCGAGGACGCGCGGAAGGGGCATCAGCGCCCGAAGCTCGAGCGCTACGGGCAGACGCTCTTCGCCGTCCTGAAACCGGCCCGGTACCTCGACGAGGCCGAGGAGGTCGAGTTCGGCGAGCTGCACGTCTTCGTCGGGCCGGGCTTCGCCATCACCATCCGCCATGCCGAGTCGCCCGACCTCGCCCGGGTGCGCCGGCGCCTGGAGGGCGCGCCCGAACTGCTCGCCCGAGGTCCCGAGGCAGTCCTCTACGCGGTGATCGACGAGGTCGTCGACGAGTACGGCCCGGTCGTGTCGGGCCTCGAGAACGACATCGACGAGATCGAGCAGCAGCTCTTCGACGGCGATCCCGCGGTGACGCGCCGCATCTACGACCTCGCCTCGGAGGTCATGGACTTCCAGCGCGCCACGAAGCCCATCGTCGGGATCCTCGAAGCGCTCGAGCGCGGATTCGAGAAGTACGGCGTCGACCTCGAGCTGCAGCGCTACCTGCGCGACGCCGACGACCACGTGCTCCGGATCGTCGACCGCGGCGAGTCGTTCCGACAGCTCCTGCAGAACGCGCTCGCCGTGCACTCGACGCTCGTCACCCAACGGCAGAACGACGAGATGCAGCGGCTCACCGAGACGAGCCTCCGGCAGAGCGAGGAGGTGAAGAAGATCTCCAGCTGGGCGGCGATCATCTTCGCGCCGACGCTCATCGCCTCGATCTACGGCATGAACTTCCGGTTCATGCCCGAGCTCGACCAACCGCTCGGGTACCCGCTGACCCTGGCCGGCATGGCGGCGTTCGCGGTCGTGCTCTACGTGATCTTCAAGCGCCGCAACTGGATGTAGGCGTAGCGTGTCCGCATGACCGAGATCACCGACGATCTGCCCGCCCGGCTCCTGCACGAGGAGCACGCCGGATGGCGCGCCATCCTCGACGGCCACGGAGGCGAGCACTACGCCCGCGCGATGACCCGCGACGCCGTCATGATCGTCGAGGGGGCCGTGCTCGGCCGCGACGACGTGATCGCGGCCTTCCGCGCCGCGCCCCCGTGGGATGCGTACGAGATCCACGAGCCGGCGATCGTCCGACTCGGCGACCGGGCCGGGATCCTCGCGTACCGTGCGGTGGCGCGCCGCGGCGACGACGTCGCCGACCTGCGGATGTCGACGACCTACCTCTACGACGACGGCGCGTGGCACGTGGCCGCGCACCAGCAGACGCCGGCGTAGCGGCATCCGTCGCCCTCGTCGCTACTGCAGTGCCGAGGTGAGCCGCGCGATGCCGTCGAGGAACGTGGCCGACGCGGGTTCCCGGTTCCACTCCTCGAGCGTCAGCTCGCGGCCGAGCTCACGGTACTTCGCCTCGACCGCGCGCATGTCGGCCACGAACGAGGCGCCGCGCACGAGCATCGTGACCTCGAAGTTCAGCGCGAACGACCGGATGTCCATGTTGCTCGAGCCGATCACCGCGACGTCGTCGTCGATCGACAGGTGCTTGGCGTGCAGGATGAACGGGCCCGGGTAGAGCCAGATCCGCACTCCGGCCGTGAGCAGCGCGCGGTAGTACGAACGCTGGGCGTGCCACACGCCGCCCTGGTCGCCGATCTCCGACACGAACAGCTGCACGTCGAGCCCCCGCAGCTTCGCCGACGTGATCGCGTAGACCATCGCCTCGTCGGGCACGAAGTAGGGGCTCGTGATGATCACCCGCTCCTGCGCCGAGTTCACCAGGGTGAGGAACTGCCGCAAGTTGTTCTCGCTCTCGAACGCCGGGCCGCTCGGCACGACCTGGCAGTCGAGCGCCTCGGCCGAGGTGTCGATCGGCAGGTCGGTCGCGGGCACGTTGGCGTCCTCGCCGAGCACCTCGCCCGTCTCGGCGTACCAGTCGGAGCGGAAGACCGCGTTGAGCTCGGCGACGGCGGGGCCCGTGACCCTGGCGACGAGCTCCTGCCACTTGAGGCCTCGCTTCAGGTTCTTCGGCGAGTCGTAGCTGCGGTCGATGAGGTTCTGCGAGCCCATGTGCCCGACGACGCCGTCGACGACGACGATCTTGCGGTGGTTGCGGAGGTCGGGCCGCTGCCACTCGCCCTTGAACGGGCGGACGGGCAGCAGGTAGTGCCACTCGACGCCGATGCGATCGAGCTCCGCGACCGTGGCCTTGTGCAGCGGGACCTTCGACGAGGCGATGTGGTCCATCAGCAGCCGGACGCGGACGCCGCGGCGGACGGCGTCCTCCATCGCCGCGAAGAAGCCGCGCGTGGTGTCGTCGAGCGCGACGATGAAGAACTCGACGTGGACGAACCGGGTCGCGGTCGCGATGTCGGCCGCCATCGCGTCGATCGAGCCCTGGTAGTCGTCGATCAGGGTCGCGCGGTTGCCCGAGGTCGCCGGCAGGCCCGTGAGTCGGGTGTTCTGCTCGACGGTGGAGTCGAACCACGCGGGCCACGTCGCGTGGTCGGCCACGAGGTCGACGCCGGCGGTGCGCTCGGCGATCATCCGGTCGGCCTCGTCCTGTCGCGCCATCCGCTGCTTGGGCAGTCTGATGTTGCCGATCAGCAGGTAGAGCAGGATCCCGACGAACGGGATGAGGAAGATGGCGAGCAGCCACGCCATCGCGGCCGTCGGCTTGCGGTCGCGCGGGATGATGATGAGCGCGGTGATGCGGATCGCGAGGTCGACGAGGATCACGAGACCCCCGACGACCGCCGCCCACTCGCCGCCGCTCACGGCGTCACCTCGACAGCACCCATACGATCGCCCCCAGTCCACGAGTCCTGAGGTGATCGTATTGGTGCGAGCGCCTCGCCCGACGACCGCGGTGGTTCTTTTCTCAGGAACCACGCGCCGGATCCGACGCTTCTCAGGACGACACGCCGTCGCCTGCGGCGACACGCCGGAGAACTCCTGAGAAACGTACGCCCGTCGTCAGTCGGTGCCGAGGTCGAACGCGGCCGCCTCGTTCGCGGCATCCGTCGCCGCATCGAGCGCGGTCTCGGCCTCGCCCTCGAGGATCTCGGCCGCCCGCCCCGCGGCGATCTCGCCGACGAGCTGGGCGGTCGCACCGCCGACGATGCCGAGTGCGGCGTACTGCTCGAGGCGCGCCCGCGAGTCGGCGATGTCGAGGTTGCGCATGGTGAGCTGGCCGATGCGGTCCTCCGGCCCGAACGCCTGGTCGCCGACGCGCTCCATCGAGAGCTTGTCGGGGTGGTAGCTGAGCGCCGGGCCCTCGGTGTTCAGGATCGTGTAGTCGTCGCCGCGGCGCAGGCGAAGCGTGACCTCGCCGGTCACGGCCGAGCCGACCCAGCGCTGGATGGACTCGCGGAGCATGAGCGACTGGGGGTCGAGCCAGCGGCCCTCGTACATGAGGCGCCCGAGACGGCGGCCCTCGTTGTGGTAGTTCGCGACCGTGTCCTCGTTGTGCACCGCGTTGAGCAGCCGCTCGTACGTGATGTGCAGCAGCGCCATGCCCGGCGCCTCGTAGATGCCGCGCGACTTCGCCTCGATGATGCGGTTCTCGATCTGGTCGCTCATGCCGAGACCGTGGCGGCCGCCGATGCGGTTCGCCTCGAGCACGAGCTCGACCGGGTCGTCGAACTCGACGCCGTTGAGGGCGACCGGGCGGCCCTGGTCGTAGCGGACCGAGACGTCCTCGGCGGGGATCGCGACCGACTCGTCCCAGAAGCGCACGCCCATGATCGGCTCGACGATCGTGACGCCCGCGTCGAGGTCCTCGAGCTTCTTGGCCTCGTGCGTCGCGCCCCAGATGTTCGCGTCGGTCGAGTACGCCTTCTCGACCGAGGCGCGGTAGGGCAGGTCGCGCGCCTGCATCCACTCGCTCATCTCGGTGCGACCGCCGAGCTCGGTGACGAAGGCGCTGTCGAGCCACGGCTTGTAGATGCGCAGGCGCGGGTTGGCCATGAGGCCGTAGCGGTAGAACCGCTCGATGTCGTTGCCCTTGTAGGTCGAGCCGTCGCCCCAGATGTCGACGCCGTCCTCCATCATCGCGCGCACGAGCATCGTGCCCGTGACCGCGCGGCCGAGCGGCGTCGTGTTGAAGTAGGTCTTCCCGCCCGAGCGGATGTGGAACGCGCCGCACTGCAGGGCGACGAGGCCCTCCTCGACGAGCGCGGTCTTCACGTCGACCAGCCGGCTGATCTCGGCGCCGTACTCGAGGGCGCGGCCGGGCACGGCCTCGACATCGGGCTCGTCGGGCTGGCCGAGGTCGGCCGTGTACGTGCAGGGCACAGCGCCCTTCTCGCGCATCCAGGCGACCGCCACGGAGGTGTCGAGACCCCCGGAGAAGGCGATGCCGACGCGCTCGCCGACGGGAAGGCTCGAGAGGACTTTCGACATGCCGACAAGCCTACTTGCGCGCGTGCGCGCGCGACGACGTGCAGCCGACGCGCCGATCGGGCAAGGGCTATCCCCCGGACGGGGGTCGCCGATAGGCTCGCCGGGCCGGCTGCGCGGCCCTACACCGTCGCCGCCGTTCGTCGCATCCACTGGACACGCCGGTCCGACGGTCCATGCTGCCGTCGGTGCACCACTCCACGCACATCGAACGGAGACAGGATGAGGAACCACAAGGTGATCGGCGCGGCAACCGCCGTCGCCCTGGCCGTAGGCCTGGTCGGGACGGCAGCCGTCGCCCCCGCCGCCGCGGTCGGCCCGGAGAGCACCTACCTCGTGCTCGCGCCGCAGGGCGCGAACACGAAGGCCGCGGCCAAGCGCGTCGCGGCCGCCGGCGGCACCGTCGTCGCCAGCTACGACCAGATCGGCGTGCTCGTCGCGACGTCGACGAGCACCGCGTTCGAGACCGCGGTCGTCGGCGGGGGCGTGCAGTCCGTCGCGTCGACCGACGGGCTCGGCACGACGCTCATCGAGGACGAGATCCTCGAGACGGTCGACTCGGCCGCGGTCGAGGCGACCGGCGACCCCACGGCGGAGCCCCTCTGGGCCAACCAGTGGGACATGGAGCAGATCGACGTGCCCGAGGCGCACGCCGTCACGACCGGCGACCCGTCGGTCGTCGTGGGCGTGCTCGACTCGGGCATCGACTACACGCACCCCGACCTCGCGTCGCAGGTCGCGTTCGACCAGAGCGCCTCGTGCCTCGGCGGCGTCGTCGACACCGACCCGGCCGCATGGAAGAACACGACCTCGTCGCACGGCACGCACGTGGCCGGCACGATCGCCGCGGCGATCAACGGCGTGGGCATCGCGGGCGTCGCGCCCGGCGTGAAGGTCGCCTCGGTCAAGGTCGTGAGCGACGAGGGCTTCATCTACCCCGAGGCCGCGATCTGCGCCTACCTGTGGGCCGCCGACCACGGCATGCCGATCACGAACAACAGCTATTACATCGACCCGTGGGAGTTCAACTGCGTGAACGACCCGCGCCAGCGCCCGGTCTGGCAGGCCGTGCAGCGCGCGCTGAGCTACTCGCAGTCGAAGGGCACGCTCACCGTGGCGTCGGCCGGCAACAGCAACGTCGACCTGCAGCACAAGTTCATCGACTCGGGCAGCCCGAACGACGGCAGCGGCCCGGTCGAGGAGCGCGAGGTCAACGGCGCGTGCCGTGACCTGCCCGCCGAGGCGCCCGGCGTCGTGACGGTCTCGGCCGTCGGCCCGACCGAGCAGAAGAGCTACTACTCCTCCTACGGCCAGGGCGTCGTCGACGTCACGGCTCCGGGCGGCGACACGCGCTTCCGTACCGGCGGCGCGTCGTCGACCATCACCGACGCCGTGCTCTCGACCGTCCCGGGCGGCTGGGGCTGGTCGCAGGGCACCTCGATGGCCGGGCCGCACGCGGCCGGCGTCGCGGCGCTCGCGATCTCGGCGCACCCCGACATGAAGGTCGGCCAGCTCGCGTCGTTCCTCGAGCGCACGGCGACCGCGCTGGAGTGCCCGGAGGGCGTCTACGAGCCGCGCCCGGGCTACCCCGCGACCTGCACGGGCGGCGAGCGCAACGGCTTCTACGGAGCCGGCAACGTCAACGCCTTCAACGTCGTCCAGTGACGCACTGAGCGATCGATCCTGAGGGGTCGGGCCCGTCCGGGCCCGGCCCCTCTCGCGTGTCGCGTTCCATGCCGTTCTCAGGATGTTTCGGGCGCGTCGCCGAATCCGTCGGCGTGTCCTCCTGAGAACGGTGACGTGCGGGTCGGCAGGTCCTGAGAAACGTGCGCCTGGCGGGGCGGATGCCTCGGCGTAGGCTCGGCACGTGAGCGCCTCTGATCCACGAGCCGCCGGGCCGTCGCCGCGCGACGGCTACACGGCCGAGCAGGTCCGCGCCGCCGAGCGCCCGCTGCTCGCGGCGGGGGAACCGCTCATGCAACGCGCGGCCGAGGCGCTCGCCGACGAGGTGTCGCGGCTGCTGGCCGAGGCCGTCCCGCGGCGCCGAGTGATGCCGCTCGCGCCGAGTGATACCGCGAGACCGGCATCATTCGGCGAAACCGGCAACACTCGGGCGCCTGACGAGACGACGGATGCGGCGCCGCCGCCGCTCGTGGTCGTCATGGCCGGGTCGGGCGACAACGGCGGCGACGCGCTGTTCGCCGGCGCGCACCTCGCCGCGCGCGGCGCCGACGTGCGGATCGTCGCGGTCGGCTCGCGCCTCCACGAGGCCGGGGCGGATGCGGCCCACGCGGCGGGCGCTCGCGACCTCGACCCCGGGCTCGGCGACGACCCGATCGAGTTCGACGAGGTGGTCCGCGCGGCCGACGTGCTGATCGACGGCATTCTCGGCATCGGGGCGGCCGCGAGCCCCGCGCTGCGGGGGACGGCGCGCGAGGTCGTGGCGCGCGTGCGCGCGGTGCTCGGGCCGGAGTGGGTCGCGCGTGCGGGTCGCGGCACGCGGCATCCGCTCGTCGTCGCGGTCGACCTGCCGAGCGGGATCTCGCCCGACGACGGGAGCGTGCCCGACCCGACGGTGCTGCCCGCAGACCTGACCGTGACGATGGGTGCGGTGAAGGCCGGACTGCTGTTCGGACCCGCGGTGGAACTGGTCGGGCGCATCGTGCTCGTCGACCTCGGGCTCGGCCCGGCGCTCGCCGGGGTGCAGCCGGTCGTCACGAGCGGATGGCGGCACGAGCTGCCCTGATGCCGACGGCGCCCTCCCGGGCCGCCGGAACCCCATGGGTTACGGTTGAGTGTGACTCAGGAACAGACCCCACCGGAGGCCGAGGCGGTGCTCGCCGACGAACCCGAGGTCAGGCGGGCGCTGAGCGAAGCCGACCGTGGGTCGGTCGCCGGGGTCGTCGCCCACCACCCGTCATCGCCCCTCGCCTGGGCCGAACTCGCCGACCTCGCCGACTCCGAGGGGCGCGCGCTCGACGCGTTCGCCTACGCCGTCGTCGCCGTCGACCTCGCACGCGGTTCGCTCGAGGCATCCGGATGGCGCCCTGGCGAGCCCGTGCCCTGGTCGGAGGAGTCGAACCGGGCCTACCTGCGCGCGCTCGACGCCGAACGTCGTGCCGCAGCGCGGCTCGGGCTCGACGAGCGTGCTGCGCGCGCGGCATCCGACCTCGAGGGCGCCGACGCCGAGGCGCCCGCCCGCATCGCATCGGAGTTCACGCCCACCCAGGTCATCACCGTCGTCGGGGCCGCAGCCGGGCTCTTCGCCCCGGCCGTCGGCACCGAGGCCCGCACCGGCGAACCCCTCGCCGAACCCGACGCCGCCGACGCGGCAGGAGAGGACTGACATGCCCGCAGTCGTGCTGATCGGAGCACAGTGGGGCGATGAGGGCAAGGGCAAGGCGACCGACCTGCTCTCCTCGCGCCTCGACTACGTCGTGAAGTTCAACGGCGGCAACAACGCGGGGCACACCGTCGTCGTCGGCGAGGAGAAGTACGCCCTGCACCTGCTGCCCTCCGGCATCCTCACGCCCGGCGTCACGCCGGTGATCGCGAACGGCGTGGTCGTCGACATCGAGGTGCTCTTCGAGGAGATCGAAGGGCTCGAGTCGCGCGGCGTCGACACGTCGCAGCTGAAGATCTCGGCGAACGCGCACGTGATCACGCAGTACCACCGCACGCTCGACAAGGTCACCGAGCGCTTCCTCGGCAAGCGCCAGATCGGCACCACCGGCCGCGGCATCGGCCCGGCGTACGCGGACAAGATCAACCGGGTCGGCATCCGCATGCAGGACCTCTTCGACGAGAACATCCTGCGGCAGAAGGTCGAGGGCGCCCTCGACCAGAAGAACCACCTGCTGCTGAAGGTCTACAACCGGCGCGCGATCGAGGTCGACGAGATCGTCGACGACCTGCTCGGCTACGTCGAGCGGCTCCGCCCGATGGTCACCGACACGTCGCTGCTGCTGCACCGCGCGCTCGAGGCCGGCGAGACGGTGCTCTTCGAGGGCGGCCAGGCCACGATGCTCGACGTCGACCACGGCACGTACCCGTTCGTCACGTCGTCGAACGCGACCTCGGGCGGCGCGGTCACGGGCTCGGGCATCGCGCCGAACCGCATCGATCGCGTCATCGGCATCGTGAAGGCGTACACGACGCGCGTCGGTTCGGGTCCGTTCCCGACCGAGCTGTTCGACGAGTGGGGCGAGTTCCTGGCCGACAAGGGCCACGAGTTCGGCACCACCACGGGCCGCCGCCGGCGCACCGGATGGTACGACGCGCCCATCGCGCGGTACACCGCACGCGTCAACGGCGTCACCGACTTCGTGCTGACGAAGCTCGACGTGCTCACCGGCATCGACCGCATCCCGGTCGCCGTGGCCTACGACGTCGACGGCGTGATCATGGAGGAGGTCCCGGTGTCGCAGTCCGACTTCCACCACGCCAAGCCCGTCTACGAGGAGTTCCCGGGCTGGACCGAGGACATCTCGGGCGCGCGGTCCTTCGACGACCTGCCGCCGAACGCGCAGAGCTACGTGCGCGAGCTCGAGGCGATGTCGGGCGCGCGGTTCTCCGCCATCGGCGTCGGCCCCGGCCGCGACGAGATCGTGCAGCTGCACGACCTGCTCGACTAGCGGCCGCGCGCCCGTACCGGCCTGCAGCGACGACGAGGGGCGGATGCCACGTGGCATCCGCCCCTCGCTTCGTCTCGATGCGGGACGCGCGTCGCTCGTGCCGCCTACGGCTCGGTGCCGATCGACTTGTCGATGTTCGCGCGGGCGTCGTCGACCACGCCGTCGTGCTCGTCGGGCAGGACCTTCTTCACGGCGTCGGCGACGGCGTCGAGGACCGTGTCGCTGACGTCCTCCGCCTGCTCGCTGTTCAGCGCCTCGTCGATCTTGTCCTTGTTCTGCTCCACGAACTCCTGCGCGTTCTTCGCGAGGTCGTCCATCGCTCCCATGGGTGTCCCCTTCCCTCGACAACGGTGTCCCGGGAATCGTACGTACGTGCCGCGGCGGCTCGGAAGGCCGAGCCGCACGGGTCGCGGCCGATTCACAGGCCGGGCGTCGCCGTCGCGCGTGCCAGACTTGCCGGATGCCCGCTCGTCGCCCGCTCGTCCACACGCTCGAAGGTCGCAACGTCGCGCTGACGCCGCTCGGCGAGGACGACTTCCCCTCGCTGCGCGAGGCGATCGGGCGGCCTGAGGTCTTCGCCGGCGGGTTCGGCGGCGGACCGTCCGGACTCCCTTCCGACGATGCGGCGTTCGAGGTGTTCGCCCGCGTCTCCTACACCCCGGCGTCCGATGCGATCCCGTTCGCGGTTCGGCTGCGCGGCGGCCCCGACGACGGCGCGCTCGTCGGCGCCACCAAGCTCGGCGACCTCGACCTGCCGAACGAGTCGGCCCACATCGGCTGGACCGGCTTCGACCCGCGCGTGTGGGGCACGGCCGTCAACCCCGAGGTGAAGCTGCTCATGCTCGGCCTCGCGTTCGACCACGGCTTCGGTCGCGTGAAGCTCCAGGCGGATGCCGTCAACGCGCGCTCGCGCGCCGCGATCGCGAAGCTCGGCGCGAGCTTCGAGGGCGTCCACCGCCGCGCGATGCGCCGCCCCGACGGCACGTGGCGCGACACCGCGGTGTACGCGATCGTCGTCGACGAGTGGCCCGCCGTGCGGGCCGGCCTCGAGGCGCGGCTCGCGGCGTGGGGCGACAGGCCGGTCACGCTGGCAGGATCGCCGCGCGAACGCTAACGGAGGACACGCAGGGCCGTTGCGCGGGTAGTGCCGGCCTGCTCCTCCAGGACACCGACGCGTCGTGACGGGAGCACCGCACCCCGTCTCGCTGAGGGGGTGTCCTCGTGAAACGTGGGGGAAAGGTGGTCCCGTTCTCCTTTTCTCCCGGATCCCGATGGGTGATCGTCGTGCGGCCCTTTCTGCCGGATCCCGGTGGCTGATCGCCCGTTCCGCGGGGTGGCTCGCGGAGATCCGCTCAGACCTCTCGTCGACGGCCCTCTCTCGGTGGGACGACCGCACGCCGGGCCGCATTCCGGCGCGCACGGCGCTCAGCCGCGGTCGCGCTCAGGCAGGTGCAGCCGCGCGAGGAACGCGTCGGTGCCCCGCGGCATCCGTCGCCGGTCGGCGCGCGAGACGAGCACGGTCACGAGCACCGCGATCGGCACCGTCCAGGCGGCAGGTTGCTCGATGAGCGGGCGGATGGCGGGCGCCGCCGCCGTCAGGAGGGCGCCGCCGAGGATCGCCGCCCCCGAGAGCGTCGCGCCGGTGGCCATGCCCGCGATGGCGCCCCGCGCGGTGAGCCCGCGCCACCAGATGCCGAGGATGAGCACCGGACAGAGCGTCGACGCCGTGAACGCGAAGACGAGTCCGACGCTGCCCGCGAGCCCTGCGGGTTCGGTCGCGAACGCGACGACGAGCGGCACGGCCGTCGAGGCGAACGCGGCGATGCGGAAGCCGCGGACGCTGCCGCCGAGGAGGTCCTGCGAGATGACGCCCGCGACGGAGACGACGAGGCCCGACGACGTCGAGAGGAACGCGGCGAACGCGCCGCCGATGACGAGCGCGGTGAGCAGGTCGCCCCAGACGCCGGGCAGCAGGCGGTCGGGCAGCACGAGGACGAGTGCGTCCGCATCTCCGGGCGTCGCGAGGTCGGGCGCGAAGGCGCGGCCGAGCAGCCCGAACAGGGTCGGGAACGCGTAGAACACCGACAGCAGCACGAGCACGATGACGGTCGTGCGACGGGCGGCGGGGCCGTCGGGGTTCGTGTAGAACCGCACGAGCACGTGGGGGAGGCCGAGCGTGCCGAGGAGCAGCGCGACCATGAGCGACACGGTCCGATAGGCATCGAGCGCGCCGGGGCCGTCGGACGCCGGGAACGCCTGTGCGGGCGCGAGCTCGGGCTCGACCGCGCCGGTGACGATGAGCAGCGCGATGACGGGCACCGCGATCGCCGCGAGCTTCAGCCAGAACTGGAACGCCTGCACGAACGTGATCGAGCGCATGCCGCCCGCTGCGACGACGATCGCGACGAGGGCCGCGACGGCGACCGAGCCGACCCAGCTCGGCAGCCCCGTGGTGATCCGCACGGTCAGCGCGGCGCCCTGCAGCTGCGGCACGATGTAGAGCCATCCGATGACGACGACGAGGACGCTCGTGACGCGCCGCACCGCGAGCGACTCGAGCCGCGCCTCGGTGAAGTCGGGGATCGTGTAGGCGCCCGAGCGGCGCAGCGGCGCGGCGACGAAGAGCAGCAGCATGAGGTATCCGGCGGTGTAGCCGATCGGGAACCACATGCCGCCCGAGCCGGTCAGCAGGATCAGCCCCGCGATGCCGAGGAACGACGCCGCCGAGAGGTACTCGCCGCCGATGGCGGACGCGTTCCACCACGGCCGCACGGTGCGACTCGCGACGTAGAAGTCGCTCGTCGTGCGCGAGATGCGCAGCCCGTAGAACCCGATGAGCACCGACACGAGGGCCACGGCGACGATCGCCGCGTACCCGATCGCGGGGCTCACGCGTCCTCCGCGAGCGAGCGGTAGCGGGCCTCGTTGCGCGACGCCGCGCGCACGTAGAGCGCCGCGACGCTGATCGCGAGCGGGTACACCCCGAAGCCGAGGAGCAGCCACGAGACGGGCACGCCCGCGACGAACGCGTCGTCGAGCGCGGGAGCCAGCACGACGACGCCGACGAAGACGATCGTCGCGAGCACGAACCCGCCCGCGCAGATCAGCGCGAGGCGCAACTGCGACCGGATCAGCGAGCGCACGTAGACCGACTGGATGTCGGTCGGCCCGGTGTCGGTGCCGGGTCCGCGCGTGCGCGCGGCGGGGCGGCGGTCGGATGTCGCGGCGTGCGAGTTGCGCGGCGCGGTGACGCGGACGCGGGGCGGTGGGGCCTGCGGTGTGGAGTCGTCGGCGGAGGGTGGTCTCGATACGGGTGCTTCGCGTCCTACTCGACCACCGTCGGCGTCGCGCGGTTCGTCGCTCACGGCCGCGCCCGCGGCGTCGCCGCCTCGAGTCGTTCGCGAAGGCCGGGCAGCAGCCGACGGCTGACCGGCAGCTCGGCCTGCCCGACGACGATCGTCGGCCGGTCGCCGCCGAGCCGGACCCGCGTCACGTGCGGGAGCGCCACGAGGTACGACCGGTGCACGCGCACGAAGCCGGCCTCCGCCCACTGCCGCTCGAGGTCGGACATCGGCACGCGCACGAGGTAGCTCGCCTCGTCGGTGTGCAGCCGCGCGTAGTCGCCCTGCGCCTGCACGTAGCGCACGTCGTCGCGGCGGATCATGCGGGTCGTGCCGCCGAGGGTCACGGCGATCATCTCGGGGCGCGCGGCCGCGGCATCCGTCGCCTGACCCTGGCCCATCGACTCGACCACGCGCGTGACCGACCGGTGCAGCCGCTCGGTGCGCACGGGCTTCAGCAGGTAGTCGACCGCGGCGAGGTCGAACGCCTCGAGCGCGCCCTCCTCGTCGGCGGTGACGAAGACGAACGCCGGCTTGTGCTCGAAGCGCTGGAGCGCGCGGGCGAGGTCGAAGCCCGACAGGCCGGGCATGTGGATGTCGAGGAAGGCGGCGTCGACGGGCTCGCGCGTGAGGATCCGGATGGCCTCGGCGCCCGAGGTCGCGCGGTGGATGGTGCCGATCCGCGGGTCCTGGCCGAGGAGGAACGCGAGCTCGTCCACGGCGGGCTGCTCGTCGTCGGCGATGAGGACCGAGATCACGGCACCAGTCTCCCATCCGGTTCGGCGGGGCGGCCCGAGCGGGCGTCGACGGATGCCGCGGAGCGGCCCGGCTGCGATTTCGGCACGCTCATGCGCACCAGCGTGCCCGCACCGACGTTCGTCTCCACGACGAGCCCGTGCTCGTCGCCGTACACCTGCCGCAGGCGCGCGTCGACGTTGCGGAGGCCCACGTGCTCGCCCGGCGTGCCGCCCGCGAGCACCTGCGCGGCGACCTCGGGGTCGATGCCGACGCCGTCGTCCTCGACGGTGATCTCGGCGAACGCGCCGCGGTCCTCCGCGATGATCGTGATGCGCCCGCCGCCCTCCTTCGCCTCGAGCCCGTGCCGCACGGCGTTCTCCACGAGCGGTTGGATCGAGAGGAACGGGATCACGGTCGAGAGCACCTCGGGCGCGACCTGCAGCGTCACGCGGAGCCGGTCGCCGAAGCGCGCCCGCTCGAGCTTCAGGTACGAGTCGATCGAGCGCAGCTCCTCGGCGACGGTCGTGAAGTCGCCGTGGCGGCGGAACGAGTAGCGCGTGAAGTCGGCGAACTCGAGCACGAGCTCGCGCGCCTTGGCCGGGTCGGTGTTGATGAACGACGCGATCGCGTTCAGCGAGTTGTAGATGAAGTGCGGGCTGATCTGCGCGCGGAGCGCGCGCACCTCGAGCTCCGCGAGCGCCGCGCGCGACGCGTCGAGCTCGCCGAGCTCCACCTGCGCGGCGACCCACTCGGCGACCTCGCCCGTCGCCCGCACGAGCCCGGCGCGGACCCGCCCCGCGAAGGCGACGACCGCGCCCACCGCGACGCCGTCGGCGAGGATCGGCGCGGCCGCGGCATCCGCATCGCCCGACGGGGTCGGCACGCGCCGCTCGACCTGGGGCCTGCCGGTTCCGACCGCCTCGTCGGCGAGCCGCTCCGCGACGGAGACGAGCGTCTCGTCGCCGTCGACCGCGACCGGCCCGCCCGTCATCACGAGCGCGACCGTGTCGGCGCCGAGCATGGACCTCAGGTGCCGCGCTGCGCGCGCGGCATCCGCCTCGGTCATGTCGCCGCGCAGGTGCTTCGCGGCTCGAGACGCCAGGTGCAGCGTCTCGTAGGTCGCGCGCTCGGCATCGGTGCCCAGCTCCTTCGACTGCACCGCGAGGCGCCGCAGCAGCACGACGACGCCCACCGCGAGCGCGCCCGCGACGACGCCGGCAGCGGCGGCGAGCAGCATCGACTCGGGCATGCATGTGACTGTAGCCGTCGTTCGTCGTCGCCCCGCGCCGTTCGTCGCACGGTCGGCGCCGTTCACCGACGACGAGCGGTCGGGCCCCCCGGCGCGGCATCCGCAGGTTCAGCATGGACGCATTGCGACCGCAGCGGCGCGGGCTTGCCCCGGCCGCACCCCCTCGAAGGAGAGACGCCATGGGCAAAGAAGCCCTGAGTGCGGACGTCGACCTGAGTCACGTCGACTACCCCGCCGTGCAGCAATCCCCGGAGTTCCAGGAGCTCCGGAAGACCCACCGCAGTTTCGTCTTCCCCGTGCTCGGGGTCTGCCTGGCCTGGTACCTGGCCTACGTGCTGCTGGCCGTGTACGCGGTCGACTTCATGTCGACGCGCGTGTTCGGCAGCATCAACGTGGCCATGATCCTCGGCCTCGCCCAGGTCGTCACGACCTTCGCCGTGACCATGTGGTACGTGCACTTCGCGAACAAGCGCCTCGACCCCAAGGCCGAGGCGATCCGCGACGAGATCGAGACCGGCCTCTTCGAAGAGGCCGGCGAGGAGGTGAACCGCTGATGCTGCGATTCGAAGCGGCGAGCTCATCGCCCGGCGAGCCCTGGCTCAACATCGCGATCTTCGGCGCCTTCGTCGCGATCACGATGGTCATCGTGTTCCGCGCCAGCCGGAACAACAAGACCGCGGCCGACTACTACGCGGCCGGACGCTCGTTCACGGGCGGCCAGAACGGCTCGGCCATCGCGGGCGACTACCTGTCGGCGGCGTCCTTCCTCGGCATCGTCGGCGCCATCGCCATGACGGGCTACGACGGGTTCCTCTACTCGATCGGCTTCCTCGTCGCCTGGCTGGTCGCGCTCCTGCTCGTCGCCGAGCTGCTCCGCAACACGGGCAAGTTCACGATGGCCGACGTGCTCTCGTTCCGCCTGAAGCAGCGCCCCGTGCGCATCGCCGCGGCGACCACGACGCTCGTCGTCTGCTTCTTCTACCTGCTCGCCCAGATGGCGGGCGCGGGCGGCCTCGTCTCGCTCCTGCTCGGCATCGGCGACCAGGTCGGACAGGCCGTGGTCATCACCGTCGTGGGCGCGCTCATGATCCTCTACGTGCTCGTCGGCGGCATGAAGGGCACCACCTGGGTGCAGATCATCAAGGCCGTGCTGCTCATCGCCGGTGCCGGCGTGATGACCGTGTGGGTGCTCGCGCTCAACGGCTTCGACTTCTCGGCCCTGCTCGACCGTGCGGTCGAGGTCACGGAGAACCCGGCGATCCTCGACCCGGGCCTGAAGTACGGCGTCTCGGAGATCGCGAAGATCGACTTCGTCTCGCTCGGCCTGGCGCTCGTTCTGGGCACCGCGGCCCTGCCGCACGTGCTCATGCGCTTCTACACGGTGCCCACGGCCAAGGAGGCCCGGAAGTCGGTCGTCTGGGCGATCTGGCTCATCGGCATCTTCTACGTGTTCACGCTGGTCCTCGGCTACGGCGCTGCCGCGCTCGTCGGCCCTGAGGTCATCGCCGCGGCTCCGGGCGGCCCGAACTCGGCGGCGCCGCTGCTCGCCTTCGCCCTCGGCGGGCCGCTGCTGCTCGGCCTCATCTCGGCGGTCGCGTTCGCGACGATCCTCGCGGTCGTCGCCGGGCTCACGATCACCGCGGCCGCGTCATTCGCGCACGACATCTACGCGTCGGTCGTGAAGAAGGGCAAGCCCGAGCCGGGCGCCGAGGTCAAGGTCGCCCGCCGCACGGTGGTCATCATCGGCATCGTCGCGATCATCGGCGGCATCGGCGCCAACGGCCAGAACATCGCGTTCCTCGTGGCGCTGGCGTTCGCGGTCGCCGCCTCGGCGAACCTGCCGACGATCGTGTACTCGCTCTTCTGGAAGGGCTTCACGACCCGCGGCGCGCTGTGGAGCATGTACGGCGGCCTGGTCTCGGCGATCGTGCTCATCGCGTTCTCGCCGGTCGTGTCGGGCTCCGAGACGTCGATGCTGAAGACCGAGGCGATCGACTTCGCGATCTTCCCGCTGTCGAACCCCGGCATCGTCTCGATCCCGCTGGCCTTCTTCCTCGGCTGGATCGTGAGCGTGCTCGACAAGCGTCGCGAGGACCCGCTCAAGCAGTCCGAGATGGAGGTGCGCTCGCTCACCGGGCTCGGCGCGGAGAAGGCGGTGCACCACTAGAGACTCCGGCGGCCGCCCGGGATGGGGTGGATGGACGGCCGCCGGACACGACTGCGACGGGGTGGGACCGCCTGCCCACGACCTCGTCGCCGGCACGACGGGGGCGGATGCCTCGGGCCACGGGCCCGGCATCCGCCCCCGTTGCGCTGCGCCCGGGCGGCGTCGCTCAGCGCGAGCGGCGCCGCCGCGCGAGGCCCACCCAGAGCAGTGCGAGCCCGCCGAGCGCGACGATCGGACCGATGACGGCCCACATCGTCACGCCGGACATGACCGAGCCGGGGAGCACGCCCATGCCCTGAAGCGTCCAGATCGCGCCGGCCACGGCGAGCACGGCGCCGAGGATGATCATGAAGAGGTTCATCGGTCGTTCCTTCCGCGGGCCTCGATACGGGCGCAGGCGCCCTACTCGACCACCGAGGACTTACATGTTGATCATGTGGCCCGTGAGGCCGTGGAACGCCTCCTGCAGCGCCTCCGACAGCGTCGGGTGCGTGTGCACGTTGCGGGCGAGCTCGAGCGCGCCGAGGTCCCACTTCTGGGCGAGCGTGAGCTCGGGCAGGAGCTCGGAGGCGTCGGGGCCGATGAGGTGGCCGCCGAGCAGCTCGTAGTGGGCCTTGTCGGCGACGAGCTTGACGAAGCCCACGGGGTCTCCGAGGCCGTTCGCCTTGCCGTTCGCGGTGAACGGGAACTTCGCGACGACCACGTCGTAGCCCTCGTCGCGCGCCTGCTGCTCGGTGAGGCCGAACGACGCGACCTGCGGCGAGCAGAACGTCGCGCGGGGCATCATCCGGTAATCGCCGAGCTCCATGGTCTCGGCGTCGGCGATGGTCTCGGCCGCGACGACGCCCTGCGCCTCGGCGACGTGCGCGAGCATGAGCTTCGCGGTCGCGTCGCCGATCGCGTAGATGTGGGGCACGTTCGTACGCATGCGCTCGTCGATCGCGATGGCGCCGCGCTCGGTGAGCTGCACACCCGTGGCGTCGAGGCCGAAGCCCTCGACGTTCGGCGCGAAGCCGACCGCCATGAGCACCTTGTCGACGACGAGCGAGCCGGGCTGGCCGTCAGCGCCCGTGTAGGTCACGGTGACCTGGCTGCCCTGGTCGGTGACGGTCTCGACCTTCGTCGAGGTGAGGATCGGGACGCCGAGGTTGCGGTACTGGCGCGTGATCTCCTTCGAGACCTCTGCGTCCTCGTTCGGCAGCGCCCGGTCGAGGAACTCGACGACCGTGACCTCGACGCCGTAGTTGCGCAGCACGTACGCGAACTCCATGCCGATGGCGCCCGCGCCGACGATCGCGATCGAGCGCGGCAGGTCGCGCGTGAGGATCTGCGTCTCGTACGTCACGACGTTGTCGGAGAGCTCGACGCCCGGCAGCAGCCGCACCCTCGAGCCGGTCGCGATGATCGCGTTGTCGAAGGTCAGCTGCTCGACCGTCCCGTCGGCCTTCGCGACGTCGATCGCGTTCGGGCCCGTGAACGAGCCGCGGCCGTCGAACTCGGTGATGCCGTTCTTCTTCATGAGGAAGTGCACGCCCTTGACGTGCTTCTCCGACACCTGGCGGCTGCGGTCGTACGCGGCGCCGAAGTCGAAGTGCACGTCGCCCGAGATGCCGAAGGTCTGGGCCTGCGCGTGGAAGATGTGGGCGAGTTCGGCGTTGCGCAGCAGCGCCTTCGAGGGGATGCAGCCGACGTTGAGGCAGACGCCGCCCCAGTACTTCTCCTCGATGACGGCGACCTTCCGGCCGAGCTGGGCGGCGCGGATGGCGGCCACGTAGCCGCCCGGACCCGCACCCAGGACGATGACGTCGAAATGGCTGGTCATGGCGCCCAGCCTAGGCGGGGGCCGCCGGATCGGCACGGGTCGGATGCGCACGTTGAGCCCCAGGGCCGGGCGAGGCCTGCCAACGTTCGGCGGGTTCCGGACATCGCGTTCCGGAGCCCTCGCAGGCGCCGCTCCGGCGACGTACCGTGATCCGGTGAGCACCCGCACCACCTCGACCGCACCCGCCGCGAACCGCCCATCGGCCACGACGAGCGCCGCCGCCACGGCACCGCGCCGCGGCGGCATCCGCACCTGGGCCCAGTTCCTCGCGGCCGGCCTCGTGTGGGGCGCGAGCTTCCTCTTCATGGCGGTGGCGCTCACGGGCATCTCGTTCACCCAGGTCGCCTGGACGCGCACCGTGCTCGGCGGCCTCACGCTCGGCCTCGTGGTGCTGGTCGCCCGGCCGCGCGTCGAGGGCGGGCCGGTGCTGCCGCGGCAGCCGGTCGTGTGGCTGCACTTCCTCGTCATCGGCGTGCTCGGCTGCGTCATCCCGTTCCTGCTGTTCTCCTGGGCGCAGCAGAGCGTGACCTCGAGCCTCGCGTCGATCCTCAACGCGACGACGCCGATCATGACGGCGATCATCGCGACCCTCGCGTTCCGCGTCGAGAAGCTCGACGCATCGCGCTGGCTGGGCGTCCTCGTCGGCATCGGGGGCGTCGTCGTGATCATCGCGCCCTGGCGCTCGGAGCTCGCCGGCAGCCTCGCGGGCCAGCTCGCGTGCCTCGGCGCGACGGCCTGCTATGGCGTCATGTTCGGCTACACGCGCAAGTTCCTGAGCGGCCGGCCGATCGCGCAGACGACGTTCGCGTTCCTGCAGGTGGGCATGGGCGCAGCGGTGATGCTGCTCCTCACGCCGCTGCTCGCCGTCGGTCCGGTGCGGCTCGACGCCGCGATCGTCGTGTGCCTCGCGATCCTCGGCGTCCTCGGCACGGGGCTCGCCTACGTCTGGAACATCGGCGTCATCCGCGACTGGGGCCCGACGAACGCGTCGACCGTCACCTACGTCACGCCCGTCGTCGGCGTGGTGCTCGGCGTGCTGGTGCTCAGCGAGCCGCTGTCGTGGAACGAGCCCGTCGGTGCGCTCGTCGTCATGCTCGGCATCCTGCTGGCGCAGGGTCGGGTGCGGATGCCGCTCGCGCGCCGCTCGGCGACGGCCGCGTGAGGCGGGCGCCCGCGCACGGTCGCGGGCCGCTGCTCCCCGCCCGATGACCGACGGGGCCCTGTGCAGCCGCCGCTCGATGTGATGGGGTGAGCAGGTGACGAGCGCCTCGCAGCCCGCCCCCGGCCCCACCGCCGACGCGACCTCCTCCGCGGCCGAACTCGCGGCGGCGTACCGCGCGGGCGCGGCCACGCCCGAGGCGGTCGCCGACGACGCGCTCACCCGTATCGCGCGGCTCGAGCCGGTCGTGAACGCGTTCTCCGATCACGATCCGGGCCAGGTGCGAGCGGATGCCGCGGCGAGCGCCGAACGGTTCCGGCGCGGTGCGCCGCTCGGCCGGCTCGACGGCGTGCCGGTCACGGTCAAGGAGAACATGCTGCGCGCCGGCGTCCCGGCGCGGTCGGGCTCCGCGGCATCCGCCCCGGTCGTGCCCGACGCCGACTCGCCGATCGTCGCCCGCCTGCGTGAGGCGGGCGCGATCATCCTGGGCTCGACGACGATGCCCGACTGGGGCATGCTCTCGTCGGGCGTCTCGAGCCTGCACGGCATCACGCGGAGCCCGCTCGACCCGGCGCTCACGGTCGGCGGATCGAGCGCCGGAGCCGGCGCGGCCGCCGCCGCAGGCCTCGGACCGATCCACCTGGGCACCGACATCGGCGGCTCGATCCGGTTCCCGGCGGCGTGGCTCGGCCTCGTCGGGCTGAAGCCGAGCGCGGGGCGCGTGCCGATCGACCCGCCCTACCTCGGCCGAGCCGGCGGCCCGATCGGGCGCCGTGTCGCAGACCTGGCCGCGGCGATGGCGGTCGTCTCGCGGCCCGACGTGCGCGATCACACGTCGCTGCCGTACGAGGAGCTCGACTGGTCGGATCCGGGGCTCGACGTGCGAGGCCTCCGGATCGCCGTGCACACCGACGCGGGGGCGGGGTTGCCCGTCGACCCCGAGATCGCCGCCGCGGTGCGCGCGGCCGCGGAGCGGTTCGCCGAGGCCGGCGCGGAGGTCGTCGAGTTCGCGCCGGTCCTCGACGACGGCCTGCTCGGGCAGGTCGACCGGTTCTGGCGTGTGCGGTTCCGGCGCACGTACGACGAACTGTCTCCGGAGGCCCGCGACCGCGTGCTGCCGTACATCGCGCGCTGGGTCTCACCCGGCGGCGGCGTCTCGGGCGTCGACGCGCTCGCCGCCTACGACGGCATCGGCGAGCTCCGGCACCGCACGGTGCTCGCGACCGCGCCGTTCGACGCGGTGCTCTCGCCGGTCGCGCCCATGGCGGCGTTCCCCGCCGAGCGGCCGATGCCATGGGGCGAGGAGGACCTCGGGATGGCGCACATCGCGTTCACGCTCCCGTACAACATGTCGGGCCAGCCCGCCGCGAGCATCAACGCCGGCGTCACGGCCGACGGGCGCGCGATCGCGCTGCAGATCGCCGGCCCGCGCTTCGCGGACCTGCGGGTGCTCGCGCTCGCCGCGTGGTGGGAGCGCGAGCGGCCGGCGGATGCCGCGGTGCCGGCCGTGCCCGAGGAGTCTTGACATCCGCTCGGCAACATGGTTGGTTAATTACTGAAGTAACTAACCAATGAACCGAAGCGAGGTGCCGTGGACGAATCCCGGCCGATCTTCCTGCAGGTCGCGGAGCAGATCGAGAACGACATCGTCGACGGCCACGTCGCCGAGGATGCCGCGATCCCGTCGATCAACGAACTCGCCGCGTTCCACCGCATCAACCCCGCGACCGCGCTCAAGGGCGTGAACCGACTCGTCGAGCAGGGGCTCGTGGCCAAGCGCCGCGGGGTCGGCATGTTCGTCGTGCCGGGCGCGCGCGAGCGGCTCATCGAACGTCGCCGCGCCGAGTTCGCGGCCGAGTACCTCCGACCGCTCATCGTCGAGGCCGCCAAGCTCGGCATCGGCGTCGACGAGCTCGCGGGCATGGTCCGCGAGGAAAGGATCCTGACATGACCACCACCGTCGTCCGTGCGCGCGGGCTCACCAAGCGCTACGGATCGTTCACCGCGATCGACGGCATCGACCTCTCGCTCGAGGAGGGCCGCATCTACGGCCTGCTGGGTCGCAACGGCGCCGGCAAGACGACCGTGATGCAGCTGCTCACCGGGCAGATCTTCGCGAACGGCGGCGAGCTCGAGGTCTTCGGCCGTCAGCCGGCCGAGCACGCCGACGTCCTCCGCCGCATGTGCTTCATCGCGGAGGCCCAGCGCTACCCCGAGGACTTCACGCCGGCGCACGTCTTCCGTGCCGCGCCGTGGTTCTTCGAGCACTGGGATGCGGAGTTCGCAGAGCGGCTCATCGCCGACTTCCGGCTGCCGGTGAAGCGCCGCATCAAGAAGCTCAGCCGCGGGCAGCTGTCCGCCGTCGGGGTCATCGTCGGTCTCGCGTCGCGCGCCCCGCTGACGTTCTTCGACGAGCCGTACCTCGGCCTCGACGCCGTCGCGCGCCACATCTTCTACGACCGGCTGCTCGAGGACTACGCGGCACACCCGCGCACCGTCGTGCTCTCGACGCACCTGATCGACGAGGTCGCGAACCTGCTCGAGCACGTGATCCTCATCGACCAGGGGCGGATCCTGCTCGACCGCGACGCCGAGGAGGTGCGGGGCAGCGCGACGACGGTCGCCGGTGCCCGCGCCGCCGTCGAGCAGTTCGTCGCCGGCCGACCGGTGATCGGGCGCGAGGGCATCGGCGGGCTCGCATCCGTCACGGTCGACGGCCGCCTCGACCACGACGAGCGCGTCCGGGCGGCCGAACTCGGCCTCGAGCTCGCGCCCGTCTCGCTCCAGCAGCTCATCGTCCACCTGACCGGCGCCGAACTCGCCGAGTCGACCGAGAAGGAGGTCGCGGCATGACCGCCACCGCCAGCGCCACCGATTCCGCCCGCGCGCGGGCGACCGACGCGCCGAGCCGCGTGCGGCCGAACGAGATCCTGCGCATCGTGCGCCTGCACACGGTCAACCCGGCCATCTTCTTCGGCGTGCCGTGGATGATCCTCGGCGGCGCCTGGGCGGTCACGATGATCATCGCGCTCATCATCCAGGGCGCGGCGGGCCCGCTCGACCAGGCCGAGACCGGCTTCGAGTACAGCTGGGCCGTGCTCTCGCCGCAGTGGTACCTCATCGTCGTCGGCGTCCAGGCCGTGTCGTACACGTTCCCGTTCGCACTCGGCTTCGGCGCGACCCGGCGCGACTACTGGCTGGGCACCGGGCTGATGTTCGCCATCGTCTCGGTGCTGAACGCCGCGGCGATCGCGACGCTGCTGCTCATCGAACGGGCGACGAACGGCTGGGGGATCGGCGCCGGCATGTTCGACGCGCTCTGGTACGTCGGGGCCGACTGGGCAACGGCGTTCTACAGCACCTTCGCGCTCCAGCTCCTCGTGCTCTTCATCGGGGCGGGCATCACGACCGTGTTCATGCGCTGGCGCATGAAGGGCATGATGACCGTGCTCTTCGGCGGCGTGGCCCTGATCCTCGCGATCATCGCGGTGCTCACCTTCACCGAGGCGTGGGAGGCGCTCGGCGCCTGGCTGGCGTCGATCGGAGTCGTCGGGGTGTTCACGCTCGTGCTGGCGAAGGCCCTGCTCTGGGCGGTGGCGGGCCTGCTCGTGATCCGGCGGGCGACGCCGCGGTAGGGGGCCGCGGCGTCCCGAGGGCGCGGCATCCGACGCGGATGTCGCGCCCTTCGTGATTCGCGCCGTCGAACCGGAATACCCATATAGGGTATCACGTTCGACTTGGAAGAGGTACCCCATCGGGGTACCCTCGAACACGATCCGATCCAGATGAGGAGAACTCCATGACCGAGCGCGAGTACCAGGTGACCGGGATGACGTGCGGGCACTGCGAGCTGTCGGTGCGCGAAGAGGTCGAGCAGGTGTCGGGCGTGACCGGCATCCGCGTCTCGGCCGCCGCCGGCACCCTGACCCTCTCGGCCCCCGCCGACCTCGACGACTCCGGCGTGATCGCCGCCGTCGAGGAGGCCGGATATTCCGCCGTGCGCGTCTAGGCGCTCGTACGAGGAGGATCCGATGGACCACCAGCACTCCGGGCACGGCGACCACGCCGCTGCCGCGGCATCCGCCGACGACCTGCGCGGTCTCGCGGTCTCGCACCGGGGCATCACCCTCTCCGGCCTCGCCGCGCCCGCCCGGGCGGGCGAGGCGGGCGAGATCTCGTTCACCCTGACGGATGCCTCGGGGGCCGCGGTCACCGAGGTCGAGATCTCGCACGACCGGCCGCTCCACCTCATCGTGGTGCGCACCGATGGCGCGCACTTCCGGCACGTCCACCCCGAGTTGGGCGACGACGGCACGTGGCGCATCCCGTACACGTTCGACGCCGCGGGCGCGCACCGCGTGTTCGCCGACGTCACGCCGTCGGCGCTCGGCGAGACGATCACGCTGACGAGCACCATCGAGGTGGCGGGCGAGTTCCGCCCCGAGCCGCGCGTCGCCGACCTCACGACCTCGACCGTCGAGGGCCTCGACGTCGACCTCTCCGGTGCGCTCGTCGCCGGCACGCCGAGCGAGCTCGTCTTCACCGTCACCCGCGACGGCGAGCCCGTGACCGCGCTCGAGCCGTACCTCGGCGCCTACGGGCACCTCATCGCACTGCGGCAGGGCGACCTCGCCTACCTGCATGTGCACCCCATGGGCGAGCCCGGCGACGGCGTCACCGAGCCCGGGCCCGAGATCGCCTTCATGGCGATCGCGCCGACGGCCGGCCGCTACCTGCTCTACCTCGACCTCAAGGAGGGCGGCGTCGTCCGCTCGATCCCGTTCGTCGTCACCGCGACCGCGCCGACGGCGGACGAAGGGGCGGCGGATGCCGCGCGCGCCGGCGCGCACGGCGCCGGCCCGCACGGCGGAGGTCACCGGTGACGGAGCTCGCGACCGGATCCGCCGACCAGCGGGTCGTGGAGCTCGAGATCGGCGGCATGACCTGCGCCTCGTGCGCGATGCGCATCGAGAAGAAGCTCAACCGGCTCGACGGCGTCACGGCGACCGTGAACTACGCGACCGAGAAGGCCCGGGTCTCGGCGCCGGATGGAGTCGACGCGGCCGAGCTCATCGCGACGGTCGAGGCGGCGGGGTACCGCGCGGAGCTCCCGCCGCCTCCGGCTCGGGCCGCCGACGCCGGCGGTGCCGGCGGTCCGGATGGCGCCGCGGCCGAGTCCGCCGACACCCGGGCCGACGCCGAGCTCCGCTCGCTCCGCACGCGCCTCGTCGCCTCCGTCGTGCTCTCGGTGCCCGTGATCCTCCTGGCGATGATCCCCGCGCTGCAGTTCACGTACTGGCAGTGGGCGTCGCTCGCACTCGCCGCTCCGGTCGTGACGTGGGCCGCCTGGCCGTTCCATCGCGCGGCGCTCGTGAACCTGCGGCACGGCGCCGCGACCATGGACACCCTCGTCTCGCTGGGCGTCACGGCGGCCTTCCTCTGGTCGCTGTACGCGCTCTTCCTCGGCACGGCGGGCGCGCCCGGCATGGTGCACGGCTTCGAGCTCACCGTCGCCCCGAGCGACGGCGCATCGAACCTCTACCTCGAGGTCGCCGCGGGCGTGACCATGTTCGTGCTGCTCGGCCGCTACCTCGAGAAGCGGTCCAAGCGGGCGGCGGGCGCGGCGCTCCGCGCCCTGCTCGAGCTCGGCGCGAAGGAGGTCGCGGTGCTCCGCGACGGCGTCGAGACCCGCATCCCGGTCGAGCGGCTCGCGGTCGGCGACGCGTTCGTCGTCCGCCCCGGCGAGAAGATCGCGACCGACGGCGTCGTCGTCGACGGTCGCAGCGCGGTCGACGCATCGTTGGTGACGGGCGAGTCGGTGCCGGTCGAGGTCGAGGTCGGCGACGCCGTCATCGGCGCGACCGTGAACGCGGGCGGACGCCTCGTGGTGCGCGCGACGCGCGTCGGTGCCGACACGCAGCTCGCGCAGATGGCGCGCCTCGTCGAGGACGCGCAGGCGGGCAAGGCCCAGGTGCAGCGGCTCGCCGACCGCGTCGCCGGCGTGTTCGTGCCGGTCGTGATCGTCATCGCGATCGCGACGCTCGGCGTGTGGCTCGGCGCCGGCTTCCCCGCGACCGCCGCGTTCACGGCAGCGGTCGCCGTGCTCATCATCGCGTGCCCGTGCGCGCTCGGCCTCGCGACCCCGACGGCGCTCCTCGTCGGCACCGGTCGCGGCGCCCAGCTCGGCGTGCTCATCAAGGGGCCGGAGGTCCTCGAGTCCACGCGCCGCGTCGACACCATCGTGCTCGACAAGACCGGCACCGTGACGAGCGGGCGGATGTCGCTCGCGAGCGTGCACGCCGCCGACGGCGTCGACGAGGCCGACCTGCTGCGCCTCGCGGGCGCGCTCGAGCACGCCTCCGAGCACCCGGTCGCGAAGGCGATCGCGGAAGGCGCGGCCGCGCGCGTCGGCGTCCTGCCGACGCCCGAGTCGTTCGAGAACGATCCGGGGCTCGGCGTGCACGGCGTCGTCGACGGGCACCTGGTGGTCGTCGGCCGGCCCGCGCTGCTGGCCGGATGGGCGATCGAGCCCGACGCGCGGGTCGCGGCATCCGTCACCGCCGCCGAGGCCGAGGGTCGCACGGCCGTCGTCGTCGCCTGGGGCGGCCGCGTGCGCGGTGCGCTCACCGTCGCCGACGCCGTGAAGCCGACGAGCGCCGACGCGATCGCGCGGCTGCGGAGCCTCGGTCTCGAGCCGATCCTGCTCACGGGCGACAACGAGACCGTGGCCCGGCGGGTCGCCGCGGAGGTCGGCATCGAGCGCGTCATCGCCGAGGTGCTGCCCGCCGACAAGGCCGACGTCGTCGCCCGCCTGCAGGGCGAGGGCCGCTCGGTCGCGATGGTCGGCGACGGAGTGAACGACGCGGCCGCGCTCGCGCAGGCCGACCTCGGCATCGCGATGGGCACCGGAAGCGACGTCGCGATCGAGGCCGCCGACCTCACGCTCGTCCGGGGCGACCTGCTCGCCGCGGTCGACGCCATCCGGCTGTCGCGCCGCACGCTCGGCATCATCCGCGGCAACCTGTTCTGGGCGTTCGCGTACAACGTGGCCGCGATCCCGCTCGCGGCACTCGGGCTGCTGAACCCCATGCTCGCCGGCGTGGCCATGGCGTTCTCGAGCGTGTTCGTCGTCGGCAACAGCCTGCGCCTGCGCGCGTTCCGATCGGCGGCCCCGACCGCCTAGGGTCGAAGCATGACCGCCGAGACTCCCGACGAACGCGACGCCGCGATCACGACCCTGCTCGGCATCCGGTCGAGCATCGACAACATCGACGCCGCGCTCATCCACCTGCTCGCGGAGCGGTTCAAGTTCACGCAGCAGGTCGGTCGCCTGAAGGCGGAGCACGGCCTGCCGCCGAGCGACCCCGACCGCGAGAAGCGGCAGATCGAGCGGCTCCGCTCGCTCGCGGAGGACGCGCACCTCGACCCGGCGTTCGCCGAGAAGTGGTTCAACTTCGTGGTGGCCGAGGTGATCCGCCACCACGAGGAGATCGCCGACGGCTCCGGGCCGGACCGCGCGTGAACTGGTACCCGACCCGGCTGCCGCCGCAGGCGGGGCGCCAGGTGCTCGTCACGGGCGCGAACGCCGGGCTCGGGTTCTTCACGTCCGCGCGGCTCGCGCGCGCGGGCGCGCACGTCACGCTGTCGGGCCGCAGCCCCGAGCGGCTCGCCGCGGCCGTCGCCGCGATCCGCACCCGGATGCCGCGGGCCTCCGTTGACACGCTCGTGATCGACACCGCCTCGCTCGAGTCGGTGCGCGCCGGCGCCGACTGGCTGCTCGACCGAGCGCCGCTCGACGCGGTCGTGCTGAACGCCGGCATGGTGCACACCCCGAGCGAACGGCGCGAGTCGGTCGACGGCAACGAACTCGTGCTCGCCACCAACGTGCTCGGCCACTTCGCCCTGCTCGCCGACGTCGTACCGCACCTCGCGCGCGGTGCTCGAGTCGTCTCGGTGGGCTCCCTGTCGACGAGGCTCTCCTCGTTCCGCGTCGACGACCTGCAGCTCACCCGGTCGTACGACTCGTGGCGCGCGTACGCGCAGTCGAAGATCGCCGCCACCTCGCTCGGGTTCGAGCTCGATCGGCGGTTGCGCCGTGCGGCGACGGATGCCGCGGAGGCCGTGGGCGCGGCATCCGTCACGCCCCGCGTGCACAGCGTCGTCGCCCACCCGGGCTACGCGATCTCGGGGCGCACGCCGCGCGTGCCCGGCGTCAACCAGCCGCCCACCGCCGACCGGTTCGCCGACGCCCTGCAGGCCGCGTGGGCGCAGGGCAAGCACCGGGGCGCGGAGGCGATCGTGCACGCGGTCACCGCCGACGACGTCGAGGGCGGCCAGTTCTGGGGGCCGCAGTGGATGGTCAAGGGCGCGCCGCGCCTGGCGACACCCACGCGCACGAGCCGCGACGCGCGCATCGGGGCACGGGTGTGGGCGTTCGCCGAGGACGCGGTCGGCCGCACGTTCGACGTCGGGGGCCGCTCGTGATCCGGGGGATGGTCTCGCGCTGGTGGTCGCAGCCGGGCGTCCGCATGCGGATCGCTCGCGTGGTCGTCGTCATCGGGGTCGTGCTCGGCGTCTTCGGGGTGTTCAGCGCGCGCTACGGCTTCCTCTTCGCCGGGATCATCATCGTCGGGCTCGGTGCGGGACTCGGGCCCGCGCGGATCCGCAAGCGTCGCGAGTAGGCCCGCGCGACCCGACCGCGTAACGTGTCCGCATGATCAGCCGCGACCTCGCCCTGCAGCTGCGCGACGCCGGGCTGGTGTGGCATCCGGACTCGGGCGACCGCTTCCAGCTCGACCTGCCGAGCGACGTCGAGGCCGAGGTCGAGGCCGACACCTTCACGGTGAGCGAGATGACGATCGAGACGCGCCGCTACCCCACGGGCACGATCCTCGCCTTCAACGGCACCACCGAGTGGGCGCTCGACTCCGTCGCGCTCGCCGATGCGGTCTGGCTGCCCCGCGAGGACCAGCTGCGCGAGCTGCTCCGCGCCACGTTCCGGAGCCTCCGCCGCCTGCCCGACGCGTTCGAGGTGGCGATCGAGGTCGCGGGCGACCAGCTCGCGTTCGAGCATCCCGACGCCGCGGAGGCGTACGGCATGGCCCTCCTCGCGCTGATCGAGCGCACGCGCTGATCGGGCGCGCCGGCGGCCGGGCGCGCCGGTGATCGGGCGCGCCGGTGATCGGACGGCCGGCCCGGGTCGGTCGGAGCGGGCCGGCCGTCCGGGCCTACTGCAGCGCCTTCGCCTTCAGCGCCTCGTACTCCGCGGCCGTGATCGCGCCACTGTCGAGCAGCTTCTTCGCGGATTCGATCTCCGCGGAGGCCGACTGCTGCGTGCCCGCGACCGAGCGCACGTACGCGTCCTGCTGGGCGCTCATCTCCTGCGCCCGAGCCATGTTGCGCTTGGTCATGCCGTCGCCGCGCGCGATGAGGTAGATGAAGGCCGCCAGGAACGGCACGAAGACGAGGAAGATCACCCACAGCGCCTTCGCCCACCCGTTCAACGTGTGGTCGCGGAAGATGTCGATGAACACGGTGATGAAGATCCAGATGCACGCGACGATCACGTAGAACCAGAAGATCCAGACGATGAAGTCCCACAGGCTGTTCACGGCCGTTCCCTTCGTTCGCGGGTGCGGGATTCGCCCCGTGTTGCGCGAACGCTAGCGGTCGCCGAACGGGCGCAGACGGGACCAAAGGCACGTGGATAGGCTCGGGCCATGGGGTCGACGGATGCCGCGGCCGCGGCCGCGCGGGCGCGTGAGGCGGTCGACCGTTCCGTCCGGGTGCTCGTCGAGGCATCCGCCCGCACCGAGACGCTCGCCGAGTTCGTACCTGCGCGTCGGGTCCTCGGCATCCCTCGCGCGCCGCGCATGCGAGTGATCGGGCCGATCTGGCGCCTCGGCGTGCTGCTGCTCGACGCCGACGGGCGGCTCTACTCGACCGGGCGCGTGGTGCGCGCCGAGCGCGCGGTGCGGCAGAGCGTGCTCGCCGAGTCGGTCGCCGAGCAGCGCGCCTACCGCGCGGCCGCGATCCGCGGCGGGATCGCCGAGGGGGCGAGCGTGGTGTTCGACGCCGAGCCGCTCGACCTCGATGCCGACGCGCTCGCCGTGGGTGCCGGGCCGCTCGTGCTCACGTCGCTCGACGACGGGACGGCCGCCGTCGGCGTGCGCTGGAATCCGAACTCCCCGGCGGCGGTGCTCCCGCTCGGCGCCTACCTCTCCGAGCGCGTCGAGCTGCTCGCGCACCCGCCGCAGGGCGCGTGAGGCGGGTGGTCAGCCTCGCAGCTCCTCGCCGTCGGCGTCCGTGCGGCTCGGGCGCTGCTCCTGCTCGGCGATCGACTCGATGACCGAGTCCTGGAGCCCGCGCTGGCCGGTGTGGAGCTCCTGGTAGGTCTCGCCGGCGCTCATGATCGGACCGAACGCCGCGCGGGCGCGCCGCCCGCGCGGCGCGCGGATCGCTCGTACCGTCATGCCCACCGCGAGCACCGCGACGAACAGCGCGGCGAGCACTCCGACGACGACCTCCATCAGAAGCCGAACGCCGTCACCGCGGGCAGGCCGCCGTCGCGCCAGCCCTCGAGCGCGAAGCGTTCGTGGTGCACGAGCCGCTCCGGCAGGTCGTCGAGCGCGAACCACTCGAGCGCGCTCGCCCTGTCGGGCTCCTGCAGCGACGGGATGCCGCGCCAGGCGCGCGCCACGAAGAACACGTCGAGCCGCTGGTCGATCGGCAGCCCGGTCGGCGCCGTGCGGTGCATCGCCGTGATCGGCTCGAGGTCGGCCTCGGCGACCTCGACCCCGATCTCCTCCAGGGTCTCGCGCACCGCGCCGGCCATGATCGTCTCGCCGGGGTCGACATGTCCGGCGGCCGAGGCCGCCCACCATCCGTCGTAGTACCCGGTGCCCGCTCGCATCTGCAGGAGCACCCGGTCGCCCTCGACGAGGAACACGTACGCCGCGGGGATCAGCGCGAACGTGCCGTGCTCGGCGGCGTACGCCGCCGGGTACGACTGCCGCGGCTCGTCGGACATCGGCCGCCGATCCGCCCGCTCAGTACCCGACGACCGGGCCGAACGCGTCGGCAAGCGGGGCGCGGTTGACGCCGCGGAGCTCGTCGATCGACACCGTGAACGCGCCCTGGACCTCGAGCGAGCCGGACGCGGCATCCGTCACGCCGATACGGCGCACCGGGTAGCCGCGACCTTCGCAGAGGCCGCGGAACTTCACGTCGTCCTCGCGCGGCACGGTGACGATGACGCGGCCCGTCGACTCCGAGAAGAGCGCGGTCGCGAGGTCGATCCCGGCGTCCTCCGTGACCTCGCCGAGGAACACGCGGGCGCCCACGCCGAAGCGGCCGACGCCCTCGGCCAGCGCGATCGCGAGGCCGCCGTCGGAGAGGTCGTGCGCGGAGTCGATGAGACCCTCGAGCGCCGCCGCCCGCAGCAGCTCGGCGAGCTGCTTCTCGCGGCCGAGGTCGACGAACGGCGGGATGCCGCCGAGGTGGTCGTGCACGACGCCGGCCCACGCGGAACCGTCGAGCTCGGCGTAGGTCTCGCCGAGCAGGTAGATGTTGTGCCCCTCGTCCTGCCACCCCGACGGGATGCGGCGCGCGACGTCGTCGATCACGCCGAGCACCGCGACGACCGGCGTCGGGTGGATCGGCACGTCGCCCGTCTGGTTGTAGAAGCTGACGTTGCCGCCCGTGACGGGGATGCCCAGCTCGAGGCATCCGTCGGCGAGGCCCGTGACCGCCTCGGCGAACTGCCACATGACCTCGGGGTTCTCGGGGCTGCCGAAGTTCAGGCAGTCGGAGATGCCCATGGGGGTCGCGCCGGTCACGGCGACGTTGCGGTACGCCTCGGCGAGCGCGAGCTGCGCGCCGCGGCGCGGGTCGAGCTGGCAGTAGCGGCCGTTCGCGTCGGTCGCGATCGAGACGCCGAGGCCCGACTCCTCGTCGACGCGGATCATGCCCGCGTCATCGGGCGCGGCGAGCGCGGTGTTGCCGAGCACGTAGTGGTCGTACTGGTTGGTGATCCACGCGGCATCCGCCTGGTTGGCCGAACCGACCAACTGCAGGAACTGCGCGCGGAGCCCGTCGACGTCGTCGTCGGCCGGACGCTCGAGTGCGGCCGCCGTGTCGGCCTGCAGCGCGTCGAGGTACGACGGGTAGGTCATCGGGCGCTCGTACACCGGGCCGTCGACCGCCACCGTGCGCGGGTCGACGTTCACGATCTCCTGCCCGCGCCACGTGATCGAGAGGCGGCCGGTGTCGGTGACCTCGCCGAGCACGCTCGTCTCGACGTCCCACTTGCCCACGACCTCCATGAACCCGGCGAGCTTCTCGGGGCGCACGATGGCCATCATGCGCTCCTGGCTCTCCGACATCAGGATCTCTTCCGGCGTGAGCGACGGGTCGCGCAGCAGCACGTCGTCGAGCACGATCGACATGCCGCCGTCGCCGTTCGCCGCGAGCTCGGAGGTCGCGCACGAGATGCCGGCCGCCCCGAGGTCCTGGATGCCCTCGACGAGGTCGCCCGCGAAGAGCTCGAGGCAGCACTCGATGAGCACCTTCTCGGCGAACGGGTCGCCGACCTGCACCGCCGGGCGCTTGGTCGGGCCGCCCTCGGCGAACGTGTCCGACGCGAGGATCGACGTGCCGCCGATGCCGTCGCCGCCCGTGCGGGCGCCGAAGAGCACGACCTTGTTGCCGACGCCCTTGGCGTTCGCGAGGTGCAGGTCTTCGTGCCGCAGCACGCCCACGGCGAGCGCGTTCACGAGCGGGTTCTTCTGGTACACCGGGTCGAACCAGGTCTCGCCGCCGATGTTCGGCAGGCCGAGGCAGTTGCCGTAGAAGCTGATGCCGGCGACCACGCCGTGCACGACGCGCGCCGTGTCGGGGTCGTCGATCTCCCCGAAGCGCAGCGCGTCCATGACGGCGACCGGGCGCGCGCCCATCGAGATGATGTCGCGCACGATGCCGCCGACGCCGGTCGCGGCGCCCTGGAACGGCTCGATGAAGCTCGGGTGGTTGTGCGACTCGATCTTGAACGTGACCGCCCAGCCCTCGCCGATGTCGAGCACGCCCGCGTTCTCGCCGATGCCCACCATGAGGTGCTGCTTCATCTCGGGCGTGACCTTCTTGCCGAACTGGCGCAGGTGCACCTTGCTCGACTTGTACGAGGCGTGCTCGCTCCACATGACGGAGTACATGGCGAGCTCGGCGCTCGTCGGGCGGCGACCGAGGATGTTGCGGATGCGCTCGTACTCGTCGGGCTTCACGCCGAGCGCCGCGTACGGCTGCTCCTTCTCGGGGGTCGCGGTCGCGACCTCGACGGTGTCGAGCACCGGCGTCGTGGGGGCTGCGGCCTGGTCGGGGGCAGCGGTCGTGGCGGGTGCGTCAGTCACGGTGTGGCGAGCTCCTGGAAACGGCGGCGAGACGGATGCCGCGGGCGGATGCCGGTCGCCCCGAGTCTACCCGCGGCTCCACCCCCGCCTCGCGACGGTCGTCGGCTGCCGTTCTCAGGAGTCTTTCGGCGTGTCGCCGGATTCGGCGGCGTGTCTTCCTGAGAAGGGTGCAGATCCGGAGCGGGTTCCTGAGAAGAGCATTCGGTGGGCGGATGCCGCGGCGCGGCGCTACTCGGCGCGGGAGAACGCGGCGGCCCGCTCGACCTGCTCGCGCGTGAGCGCGACGCCCGTGTAGCGCTCGAACTGGCGCGCGGCCTGGAGCGCGACGACCTCGGCGCCCGTGATGACGGGAGTGCCGGTGGCGCGCGCGGCCGCGATGAGCGGCGTCTCGGCGGGGAACGCCACCACGTCGAAGACCGTCGAGGCGCGCTCGATGAACCGTTCGTCGAACGCCAGCGCAGCGGCATCCGCCCCCTGCATGCCGAGCGGCGTGACGTTCACGATGACGTCGAAGTCGGGTGCGGGGTCGGACGAAGCCCACGTGTAGCCGTACTTCGCCGCGAGCGCCGGCCCGGCCTCCGCGTTGCGCGCGAGCACCGTGAGGTCGTCGAAGCCGGCGCCGCGGAACGCGGCGACCACGGCCTTCGCCATGCCGCCCGACCCCCGCACGGCGACCCGCGCGGCGGGGTCGAGCCCGTGCTCGGCGATCAGCTGCGCGACCGCCTCGTAGTCGGTGTTGGATGCCGTGAGCCGGCCGCCGTCGTTCACGATCGTGTTCACGGACTCGATGGCCGCGGCCGAGTCCTCCAGCACGTCGACGAGCGGGATCACGGCCTCCTTGAACGGCATCGACACCGAGCAGCCGCGGAACCCGAGCGCGCGCATGCCGCGGATGGCGCCCTCGAGGTCGTCGGTCGTGAACGCCTTGTAGAGGAAGTTCAGCCCGAGTTCGTCGTAGAGGAAGTTGTGGAACCTCGTGCCGAGGTTCGACGGGCGACCGGAGAGCGAGATGCAGACCTGCATGTCCTTGTTGAGGATCGGCATGACGCCATTCTCCTCGTCGCCCGGCGGTGAATATGTTGTGAGAGCGCTCTCTTCATCGAAGGCCCGGTGAGCGGTTTCCTGTACGCCGATCGGACGGAACCGGACGATCCGCCATCGATCCCAGTATCCACAAGGGGCTTGCGGGAATCGTCAGGGCCTGCCTACCCTGTCGGGGACCACCTCGGTCGATCCCTTCACCTACTGCAATGGAGCACGAATGGACTCGAAAAAGAGAGCGCTCTCACGGCGAACGGCCGCGACCCTGGCCGCTGCGGCCGTGGTCGCCGCGCCGCTCGCCGCAGCCGCCCCGGCCTCAGCGGCCGGCAGCATCTCCGTCCTCGCCGACTTCGAGGGCGGCGCACCGGACGGGTTCTTCTCGTACGGCGCGGCGGGATTCGGCATCGTCGACGTCGCCGCGGACTCGCCCGACGCCAAGCCCGGCCAGACCGACCCGACGAAGGTCGTCTCCTACGGGTGGGACGTCACCGCGCCGGGCTCCTTCGGCGGCGTCGGCCAGACGTTCGCCGGCGCCCGCGACGTCAGCGCCTTCGACGGCGTGACCCTCATGGTCGACGGTTCGGGCAACGGCGCGTCCTACCAGGTCGAGCTCTTCGACGGCGGGCCGAACGCCGACGCCTCGGAGCGCTTCGACGTCGACCTCGTCGACGACACCGGCGGATGGAAGGAGGTGCGCCTGCCCTGGTCGGCCTTCACGCGAGCGACCGACTTCCAGCCCGGCGGTGCGCCCGACGACGGACTCGGGCTCACGACGCTCTGGGGCTACGCGATTCCCGCCGTGAACGGCGCCGACACGATCCGAGTGGACGACATCGCCGTCTACTCCGACGCCGACCTGACCCCGTCGGTCTCCTTCTCGGCCGCGGCCGCATCGGCGATCGAGGGCGACGCGCTCGACGTCGAGGTGCGGCTCGACCTCGCATCCGACGCGCCCGTGACGGTCGAGCTCGGCGCCGTCGACGGCACGGCGACGCTCGCCGACGGCGACTACGCCGACCCCGCCGCGACCGTCGAGTTCGCGCCGGGCGAGACGACCCGCACCATCCAGGTCGCGACGACCGGCGACGACGTCGAGGAGTCCGACGAGACCTTCACGCTCGGACTCGCTGCGCCGTCAGGCGCGCAGCTCGGCTCGGTCACGGCGCTCGAGGTGACGATCCTCGACGACGACGGCGAGGTCGTCGGGCCGCCGAGCGGCCGCGCCGCCATCGTCGACGACCACGAGTCGCCGCTCGTGCGTGGCGACGCCGGCGGCATCCCCGTCGGCTGGTTCGAGGCGCAGGACCCGAGCAGCACCGTGGCGTTCGAGCGCACCGACGCCCCGCCGGCGCCGGTTCCCGGCGCCCCCGACGGCAACGACGTGCTGCGCGCCGACTTCGACGTGACGAGCTTCGGAGTCGTCGTGCGCAACTTCACCAACGAGGCCGCCGACGCGTGGACCACGCAGGACTGGTCGACCTACGAGGGCATCGGCTTCTGGCAGTACGGAAACGGCTCGGGGACCGACCTGTTCCTCGACCTGCTCGACAACCGCAACCCGGGCTCGACGACCGACGACGCCGAGCGCTTCGTCGTGTCGTACGAGGACGACTGGCGCGGCTGGAAGTTCCTCACGTTCGACTTCGCGGACTTCTCGCGCAAGAACATCGGCAACAACGCGCCGAACGACGGCCTCACCCTCACCGAGATGCACGGCTACGCGTTCGGCTCGCTCCGCACGACGACGCCGCAGACCTTCCTCTACGACGACGTGCTTCTCTACGGCGAGGTCGAGCCGCCGGCCCTCTCGGTCGGGTTCGACCGGGCCGGGTACGAGGTGACCGAGGGCGACACGCTCGCGGGCGTCATCCGACTCAACCGCGTGGCCGAGACGGATGTCACGGTCGCCTACGAGTCGCTCTCGATCGAGGCGCGAACCGCGACCGAGGACCTCTCGGCCACCGCCGACCGCGACTTCACTCCGGTCAGCGGCACCGTCACGATCCCGGCCGGCGAGCGCGAGGCGACGATCGAACTGCCGACCTTGCAGGACGGCAAGAACGAGGTCGACGAGACCTTCGTCGTACGGCTGTCCGACCCGCAGGGGGCCGAGTTCGGCTTCGTGCGCACCGCGACGGTGAGCATCCAGGACGACGACCTGGCCGACCCGACCCTCGTCGAGGACTTCGAGGCGACGCCGTGGCTGTACGACACGACCGGGAAGTCGACGCTCACCACGCGTGAGATCGCCGCCGACTCCGGCGACGGCTACGAGGGTCAGGACGCCTACGAGAACGTCGCCGACTTCGCCTACAAGGGCGAGTCGACGCTCGGCCGCGGATTCGCGGGCGGCGAGGACTGGTCCGACGCCGAGGGACTCAGCTTCTGGGTGAACGGTTCCGCGAAGGCCACGCCCGTCACCGTCGAGATCCAGGACGACCCGGCGCCCGACGACGGCCCGGGCACGTGGGAGCTCGCGTGGAGCGACGAGTTCGACGGCCCCGCCGGCGCGCCGGCGAACCCCGAGAACTGGACGTACGAGACCGGCGGCTGGGGCTGGGGCAACGACGAGCTGCAGTACTACACCGACAGCACCGACAACGCGGGGCTCGACGGCGACGGCAACCTCGTCATCACGGCCCGAGAGGTCGACGGCGAGGCAGAAGGCCTCGAGTGCTGGTACGGCCCGTGCGAGTACACGTCGGCGCGTCTGATCACCGAGCAGAAGCAGAAGCAGGAGTTCGAGTACGGCCGCATCGAGTCGCGCGTGCAGCTGCCCGAGGGCTCGGGCATCTGGCCGGCCGTCTGGTCGCTCGGCACCGACTTCCGCGAGGTCGGCTGGCCGCAGACCGGTGAGATCGACATCATGGAGTACGTCGGTCGCCTGCCGAACGAGATCTTCGGCACCATCCACGGCCCCGGCTACTCGGGCGGGCAGTCCTACGGCGGCATCTACGACTTCGGTCAGCCGGTGCCTGAGGGTTGGCACGAGTTCGCCGTCGAGTGGACCCCGGAGGAGATCGTCTGGTCGGTCGACGGCATCGAGTACCACGAGGCCGTGCCGGCGGACGTCGCACCGAACGAGTGGGTGTTCGACCACCCGTTCTCGCTGATCACGAACATCGCGGTCGGCGGCAACTTCGGCGGCGCCCTCGGCGACGACCTCGAGTTCCCGCAGTCGCTCACGGTCGACTACGTCCGCGTCTACCAGGCGCCGGACACGGCCGAGCGGTTCACCGCGAGCACCGTCGTGCGCGGCACCGGATGGCAGCAGGTCACCATTCCGTTCGACGCGTTCGAGCGGGCCGACGAGCAGCCCGACGGCGCGCCCGACGACGGCCTCACGCTGACGGACGTGCAGGGCTACTCCCTCACGTTCGCGGGCAAGGGGACGGCGTCGATCGACCGCGTGACGGTCGACTGACGGTGAGGGCGAGGGGCGGATGCCGCGGCATCCGCCCCTCGTTCGCCTCGGATCAGTTGATCTTCTTCCTCCACTTGAAGGCGCCGAACTCGAGCGTCTTCGTCTTGACGTCGTACTCGAACAGCGCGCCCGGATCGGCCTTGTCGGCGAGCTTGTAGTTCGCGTGGTACTTCGAGTACCAGCCCGGCATCGCCTGGGATCCGAAGTTCTGCTTCGCCTTCTGCACGACGGACTCGGCCGTATCGGCGGTGAACAGCTTGGCCTTGAGCTTGTTCGGGCCCGCCTGCTGCTGGTTCTGCGTCGGCGGTTTCCCGGCCTTGGCCTTCGCACCCGGCTTGGTGCCCGCCTTGGCCGTGACCCCGGCCTTCGCGGGCGTCGCGACCGAGGTCGGCTTCGCCGCGACCGCGGCCGCGCGACTGGCCTGCACCTTCGCGACGAGCTGTCCGATCTTGGACTTCAGCTGCGTGAACGGCCGTGCGACGTTCTTCAGCACGCTGCCGAATCGATCGCCGCCCGGGTCGACGAAGGCGAGGGCGTTCGCACCCGCGTACGTGTACGCCGCTCGGAGGTCGGGTTGGCCGACGATCGCCTCTGGATCGTCGACGAGCACCGGATCGGGCGCGGTGAACAGCTCGCGCCGCTGGTCGTACCAGCGCTGGCCGAACGCGATGAGGTCGCGGCGTTCGTCGGTGTACCCGCCGCCGTACTGGTACGGCGTCCGGTAGACGTTGCTCGACTCGTCGACCCAGACCTCGCCCGTCGGGAAGTACTCGTGGTGCTGGAACGTGTCGCCGTTCGCGTCGGTGAGCAGGTTGGTGCTGCCCTGCAGGTCGGTGTGGAGCCAGTACCGCTGCGTCTCCTCCTCGTACGGGTCGTCGCCCGGGTCGCGCTGGCTGACGACCCGCTCGTCGTCGAGCCAGACGTGCTTGACGAGCTCGTTGCCGTTGCGCACGGTCGCCCACTCGTTGATGAACGCCGTCTCGCCGTTCGGCCCGCGTTCGATGGCGAGCCGTCCCGCGTCGTCGTAGCGGTACTCCGTGGAGGTGTTCCCGTCGATCACCTCGGTCATCCGGTCGGCCGCGTTCCACGTGATCTGCCGCACCCACCGGTCGCGGGAGTCCGAGATGCCGGTGAGGTTGCCGTCGGCGTCGTAGTGGAACCGGTCGCCGCCCTGCGTCGCGACCTGGTGCGGGCGATCGGCGGCATACGTGCGATCGAACGAGTACGAGGTCTCCTTCTGCCGCTTGCCGTTGACCGTGTGCACCTGCGTCTTCGACTCGACGTTGCCGTCGTCGTCGTACTCGAGGTCGAACGTGTACCGGTGGTTCTGCTTCGGCGCCTGCGTCCAGTCGCCCGAGGCGAAGTCGAGCCGGTCGTAGCCGTCGTAGTGGTAGGTCTGGGTGACCAGCCCTCCGAAGAGGTTCGACACGTCGGCCGGAAGGTCGTTCCGGTAGGTCTTCGGGTTGCCGACGAGGTCGTAGGTGTATCGCAGGTCCTGCACCTCCTGGTACGCGGAGCCCTGGCTCCCCACGTTGCGGTTCGGCGACACCGTTCGGACCGCCTTCAACCAGGTGGTGTCCTCCTCGTACGTCCAGTCGGTCTCCACTCCGTTGCCGAGGGCGGTCGCGGTCGGCCGCAGCAACTCGTCGTAGCCCCGGTCGAGCACGTAGTCGTAGCGGCGCGTGACGGCACGGTCCACGTAGATCGGCTCGCCGGACGCGTCGACGCCCACGAGCTCGCGCTCGAGCCCCTGCTCCAGTCCGTGCACCGATTGCGCGAGTCCGCCGGAGTCGTACCCGAAGTGCAGGACCTCCTCGTCGGGCAGGGTGACGGTCGTGAGCCGTCCGAGCGGGTCGCGCGTGAAGCGCGTCGTCCATTGGAAGCGCTCGGGATCCGCGACGTCCGGCTCCCAGTTGTGCAGCTTCATCTCGGCGGTCTCGATCGCGGGTTCCCCGAGCTCGTCGTAGACGCGCGTGAGGATGCGCGCGCCGTCGTCGATGCCCACGACGCGCCCGGCTCCGCCGCCGTCGGCGGCGTCGCCGTACTCGTAGCGGATCGACGGCGTGCCCTCGGCGTAGTCGACCGACACGAGCCGGTCGAGCTCGTAGCCGTACCGCGTCGGCTCGTCGCCCGCCTCGCGCAGGTTTGGCGTGAGCTCGGTGGAGAGCCGCCCGGCCGGGTCGTAGCCGTACTCGACGAGACCGCCGTCGGGCGTCGTGGTGGCCGTGCGCTGGCCGAGCAGGTCGTACGCGTGCGTCGTCGTGCGGCCGGCGTAGTCGACGACCTCGATCAGCAGGCCGGTCCCGTCGTACTCGTACGACGTCGTCCGGGCGTCCTCGTCGGCCGGGTCGTCCTCGAAGGCCCGGACGTTGCCCCGCACGTCGATCCACCCCGTGCCGACCCGGTCGCGCGGGTCGCTCTCGGTGGCCGTCATGACCGTGATCCCGTCGACGACGTCGAACCCGTAGGCGGTGGCCGTGTCGCGGCCGCCGGGCTTCGTCAGCGACGGCTCGACGCGCAGGGTCTCCCGGTCGAGCAGGTCCCACTCCGTCGTGGTCTTCGGCGTCGCGGGCGCGCCGTCCTCGAACTCGGTGGCGGATGCCGCGGTGTCGACCGTCGATCGGTACTCCTCCGCCGTGCGTCCGAGCGGGTCGGCCACGATGCGTCCGCTCACGATCCGGGTCTCGACCGCCTGCCCCGAGGCATCCGTCACCCGCGCATCGCGCTTGGTCTGGATGACGCGGCCCAGGCCGTCGACGAACTGCACCGTGTCGATCGACGCGGGCTTCGGCGGCGCCGGGGTCGGTGGTGCGCACGGGTCCGCCTGGCTGCGGTCGGGCTTCGGTGCGGACGGGTCGTCGAGGTGCGCGGCGGTGCCGTACGAGTACCCGGCGGCGTTCGGCGCGTAGGTGAACTCGACCACGCCGCATGCCTTCGGGTTGTCGATCCGGATGAGCCGCGCGAGCGAGTCGTACGCGTATCCGGTCACGAGTCCGCCGCCGTCGGTGCGGGTGCGCACCTTGCCGGCGATCGGGTCGAAGGTCGCGGTGCTCGTGAGGCCCTCGCGCTCGGCGACGGGCGTCGTGTCGTCCTCGTAGTCGAGGAAGACCTGGGCCTCGTCGTCGGTGAAGTCGAATTCGGTCGTCTGCGCGATGTCCGAATGGCGATCCTCGTCCCAGACGTACTCGACGGCGTAGCGGATCCCGTTCGCATCCTCGGGGTTGACGATCCGGTCGTAGCTGCCCCACGGGTCGTACTGCAGCTCGGTGATCGCGACGGCGCCGGAGCCGTCCGTCGATTCGACGAGGCGCGTGACCGACTGGTTGTTGCAGAGGTCGAGCGAACCGTCGACCTCCCGGTACTCGATGCGATCGAAGCCCGACTTCCCGTTGTGCTCGGTGAGGATCGCCGGGGTGTGCACCCACGTCGGGCAGGCGTCCGCCGACCAGAGCGGCGAGGGGCGATCCGGTTGCGGCGGGCACTGCGGGTCCATGGAGGACGAGATGCCGCAGTCCGACCAGGTGATCTCGGTCACCAGGTCGTCGTCGGGATCCTCGAGCTCGCCGTGGTCGTGCGTGCGGAGCGCGTCACCGTAGCCGTCGTAGACGTAGTCGGTGCGCGTCTCCTGCCGCACGACGCCGGCGCCGTCGTGGAAGCGCGATTCGCTCTCGACCATCAGCGCGGCGATGGACCGGCCGAGCGCGCCCGTGCCCGTGAGGGCGCCGAGGTCGCTCGCGGCCTTCGGGTCCACCGCGTCGACGGGCGAGAAGTCGCCCGGCACGTCGCGGACGTCGCGGAAGCGCCACTCCTGCAGGGTGCTGCGAAGCGGAGTGCCCGCGGCATCCTGCACCGTCTCGGAGGTCTGCAGGCCGGCGACGAACACGTCGTCGTTGAGGTAGGTGCGAACGGTCGAGCGCTGCGTCGAGCCGTCCGTCGCGTCGAGTTCGTTCTCGACGACCTCGGCGAAGCCGAGCGGCTGCCGGAACAGGCGGTCGAAGTTCGGCTCCTCGTACTCGTAGGAGAACGCGAGGTCGTTCGCGTCGGCGTCGGGACGACCGTCATCGAGGCGCACGGCGGACATGGTGAACACCGAATCGGCGTGGTCGCGCTCGTTGCCCTCCCGGCCGTAGTCGATCTCGATCGTGCCGCCGATCGGATTGTGCACCGCGGCGAGCAGGTTCGTCTCGCCGTGCCGGTTGAGCCGGACCGTGACCTCGTCGTCGTCGGTCGACCGGAGGGAGTCGGGGAAGCCGTCGCCGTCGATGTCCTCGAGGGTCACCTCGCTCGCGCTGAGCGAGTTCTGGTAGGACGCGCCCGGGTTGATGACGAGGAAGCAGACCGGCGCCGGCAGGCACAGCGGCCCGATGTAGAGCGTGAAGTCGAACCCGCCGCCGACGCTGTCGCTGCGGTCGAACGTCACCTGCTGGCCCTGCGAGACGCCGGCGATGTCGGATGCGTCGACGAAGTCGCCGTACGGTTCCGCCGTGTCGACGCTGAAGCCCGAGCCGTTGCCGTACTGGACCGTCGGGCTGCCGGTGGTGCCGAGCTGGTGCAGCTTGTCGAGGATGCCGTCGCCGTTCACGTCGATCCACGCGTACTGGGTGCGGTCCCAGTCCCAGTTCAGGGCCAGCCCGCCCGAGAATTCGCCCTTGGGCGTGGAGAACCCGAGGGTGGACGAGGCGCCGCTCGAGGTCTGGGTCTCGAACCCGCCGGTGGCGATCTGCACCGCCGCGGGCGCGAAGCCGTAGCCGAGGTTGTAGTTCACGAGCACGCCCTGGGCGTTCGCGACGACCCGGTCGGGCAGCCCGTCGCCGTTCATGTCGGCGAACTGCTGCTCGAGGATCGGCGGGTCCTTCTGGCCGCCCTTCTCGCCGATCTTCGTGACGTCGTCGCCGACCTTCGCAGCGGGACCGTCGGGGTCGTGCGCCTCGGACTCGTTCGGGTTGGTCCAGCTGAAGTTCGCGCTCCCGCCGAAGTCGATGCCGAAGCTGCCGCCGAGCCCCGAGTCGCTCGCGTTCGCCTGCTGGCCGCTGGTCGCCGAGGACGACTTCGTCCCCGTGCCGCTGGAGCCGTTGTTCTTGGTCGCGTTGGTGTTCCCCGAGCTGTTCGGCTTGACGTCGAGCAGGCCCGCCGAGAACCCGAGCTGGGAGCTGACGGTGAAGTTCTGGCTCGTGTACTGCGCCAGGGGGGCCGGGATCTTCGTCTCCGGGAGCAGCCCTCCGCGCGGTCCGGTGTACTGGATGGTGTTGCGTCGGATCGAGTCGGGGAACCCGTCGCCGTTCATGTCCTGGTAATCCTGGTAGCCGAAGCTCGGGCCGGTGCCGACCGAGCCGCCGAGCGGACCGAGGCTCGCCGCGATCGAGACCGACGGGCCCGCCACGCTCAGCCGGGTCATGAGCGCACCGAGCGTGCCGCTGCCCGGCTGCGAGCCGCCGCCGCCCGAGCCGGTGGCGCTCGCGGCGATGGCGATGCTGTCCGCACCGAGCCGCGAGGAACGCATCCGCTCCGGGCCTGCCGTGAGGTTGACGCGCGGGCCCTGCCACTGCGCGCCGCCGAGCGGGGCCGGCGGGCAGGTCGCGACCGCCGACCCGGCGACCGGCTGGCAGCCGAGCACGGGAGGTTCGACGACGGCGAGGTAGGCGTGCGCCGGGTCGGGCTCGGCCTCCTGCGCCTCGACGTCGCCGACGTTCTGCGGTCCATTCAGCCCGGTCGGGGCCTGCACCGTGTCGGCGTCGAGCACGAATCCCGCTTCGACGATCGGAGTGGTCGCGCGGGCGCCCGCCGCGGTGTACCCCGCCGCGGCCCAGCCGCGGTACGGCAGGGCGAAGTATCCCTGCGCACCGGTCCAGTGCACGGTCACGGGTGCGTCGGTCACCGCGAGGTCGTCGTCGGACTCGGACGGTTGCAGGTCGACCTGCTCGAGCTCGACGAGCCCGACGTCGGCGGTGCTGGCGAACGTGAGGTCGATCCAGTACTCCTCGTCCTCCTCGAGCTCGGCGTCGAGTTCGAGGGCCGCTTCGGTGAGGGCGGCGTCGGGATTCGTGTCCGGATCCTCGCCGGGCGCCGGGTCGAGGCTGAAGGACCCCTTGGCGACGAGTCCGTCTGCCGACTTGATCGTCAGCACCGCGTCGCCCCACGCGTGCTCGTCGGGTACCTCTTCGCCCGTCGGCTCGAGCTTCACGAGCGCGTCGACCGACCCCGACTCGTCGGGCGTCCACGGCTCCGAGACCCCGCCGTCGTTCTCGGGGTAGTGGTCGATCTCCGGCGCGAGTTCGACGGAGGCCTGTGCGGTGTTGACCGGCGCACCGTCGCGGTCGAACGCCGAGAGGTAGTCGAGCGTGGGCTGCCACGCGATGGCGTGGATGTCGATCGGCGAGTCGACGTCGAGCCAGGCGGCGACCCGGTCGGGGCCGGCCTGGGGGTTCGAGGCCGAGGGCAGTCCCGGCGTCTGGACGTCGAAGTCCGCCTCGACCTCGACGGTGCCGACGAAGTCCGCAGCGATCACGACGTCGTCCTCGGTCGTGGTCGTCGCCGCACCGCCGTCGGGTGTCCGGGTGACCTCGAAGCCGTCCACGTCGAACGTGTCGATCGTGTCCAGCGAGACCACCCGGGCGCGCTGGAGCTGCAGCTCGAGTTCGTCGGTGGTCTCCGCGGTCTTCTCGATCGTGGCGCTGAAGCGCACCTCGCCGCGGAGCGGCATGCCGACCGCGGTGCCGGGCCGTCCGCTGAGCGTGAAGTCGTCGACCGAATCGAACTCGACCTGCGAGAGGCCGTTGACGTCGAGCGGCACGTCGGCGAGGTCGAACCCGTCGATGGCCGTGTAGCGGATGGCGGGCGCCCACGTCACCTCATCGCCGACGCCGTCGTCGATCGAGTGCACGCGGAAGTAGAGGCGGTCGCCGGCCGACACCTCCTCGTCCTCGATCGTGGACGTGAAGGCGGACTGCCCGATCGCCAGGGTCACCGGATCCACCACGTCGGCGTTCGTCGCGCCGTCGGCGTGCTCGATCGAGACGCGCACGCCGTCGACCGAGGTGCCCACGAGCGTCGCGACGGCGTCGATGTCGATGGTGCCGTCGAACGGTGCGATCCACCGGCGCACCGTGTCGACGAGCGGGGACTGGGCGGCCAGCCGGTCGCGGATCGCCTGGATCTCCGGATCGACGGACGTCGGCGTCTCTCCGTCGATGATCGGCACCTCGGTGCCGCCGCTGCCCTCCTTGAACGTCGGCACGCCGTTCTCGAGCCGGTTGAAGAGCACCTTCGCCCCGGCGACGAAGTCCGGAAGGCCGTCGGCGTTCACGTCCATGAAGTACGAGTCGCTCCAGGCGACCGACACGCCGATGCCCAGTGCGACGGTGACGATGGGGTACGCCTCGCCCGAGAGCTGGAACGAGAGCTCGCTCTCGCCCGAGAGGGTGTCGAGCCCGGAGATCTTCTCCGTCGACGCCGGCCCGAAGATCGTGCCGCCGTCCGGTCCGCTCGCGTTCAGCCGGAACTTCACCGCGTCGAGCAGGCCGTCCTGGTTCGTGTCGGTCCGGAACACCTTGTCCGGCAGCCCGTCTCCGTCGAGGTCGAGCCACTCGCCGATCGCCTCGGTCCGTCCGCCGCCGACCTGGAAGGAACCGCCGAACGAGCCGACCTTCTGCGGGATCGTCGGGTTGAACCCGATGTAGGCATGCCCCTCGGCCGAGTTCGAGGTCGACATCCCCAGCGCGCTGCCATCCGAGTCGGCGGTGAGCATCTCGCGCGACTCGACGTCCTCGCCCGTGTCCCACGTCTGCTCCGTCGTGTCGAAGCCCGCATACGTGCCGGCGCCGTCGGTGACCGTGTCGTGGTAGTCGAAGGTGTGGGTCGCGGATGCCGCGGGGTCCGTGCCCTGCGTGACCGATGCGAGCAGCGAGGTGCCGAACGGGCTGTCGTCGGCGTAGTCGAGCCGGTACCTTGCGGCGACCTGGGCGTGGGTGCGGTCGAAGCGGCTCGGTCCGAGTTCCGGCTGCGCGGGATCGAACGGCCGATTGGCGTAGGCGCCGTCCTCGTCGGGGTCGTAGTCGGGGTTGTCGACGGGGTCGCCGTACCGCACCTCGATGTAGGCGAGGCGCTCGGCGACGAGATCGAGGTAGCCCCCCGTCGCATCCAGCACGGTGTCGTCTCGAAGCGTCGGGTCGGTGCCGGGCGCCACCGGATCGGGGTCGGTCTCGAGGATGAACTTCACCTGGTACGCGGGGTCGGCGGGTTCGCCGGACGCCTGCGCGGCGCCCGTGTACGAGATGGTGTCGAGGTAGGTGTGCTGCGCGCAGAGCACGGTCTCGGACGCGACGCAGGCGTCGTCGCGCACCCATTTCCCGTCCCACTTGTACTTCAGCGTCCGGTAGCCGTACGTCATGGTGTTCACCCCGACGTCGCGCTGCGCAGAGAGCAGCCAGCGCACCTGGTTGCCGTTGCCCGCCGGATCGTCGTCGACGATCGCACTCCGGTCGATCCGGGGCTCCACCGCGATCCGGTCGTCGGGATCGGCCGTCGTCTCGTCGGACACCGTTCCGTCGGGGCCGCCGCCGTCGAGCGTGCCCCCGTACCAGCGCACGCCGCCGTCCTTGTCGCGCACCTCCCAGAAGTAGTCGTCGGGACCGCCGTTGCCGACCTCGTGCCGGATGATGCGCTCGTACTCGCCCTCGACCTGCCGGGTGAAATCCTCGCGGTCGCCGCGCGTGCGCGGTGCCCAACTGTCGCCCAGCGCGTTGGGCACGAGCATCGCACCGTCGAGCAGGTAGCTCTCGCTCTCGCTGTCGGGATCGAAGTGCGGCACGCCGAACGCGGTGTCGACGGCGATCTCGCCGACGGAGAGGTCCCACCCGCGACCGGCCCAGCCGTTACCCGCTCCCGAGTCGTACTCGAGCGAGAGCTCGGGCGTGAGTCCGCGGCCCTCGGGGATGACGAGGGGGTAACTGAGCCGCGCAGCGCCGTCGCTCGACGGTTCGGGCGCGCCGACGAGCGACAGGCCCTCCGTCGCATCCGCGTACTGCAGCCAGTCGACGCGGCCGTCGCCGAGGTCGGCCGGCGTGACCTGCTCCTCGCGTGGAAGCACCTGCCCGTCGTCGCCGGGACCGGAACCGCCCATCAACTCCGCCGCCACGGCGCCGGCCCCGGCCACGAGCGCGAGCGTCACGGCACCCGCGATGATGGTCCTGTGCGTGCTCGGTCGAGACGTCACGGCAGCGTCCCCTTTCAGAGGGCGACGCGCTCACGTCGGGCCACCGCGCGCGTATGAGGCAAGTGGACACCTATCTCCGACTCCGTGTCCTTACGGAGTTCTTCGATTAGGCTTCAGGCGGTTGGACAGCGGGTGACTCAGCGTCGTGCGCCGCCGCCGACGTCCCGACGGGCCGCCGCTGCGCCGCACGGATCGGGGGCGGGCGTGAGCATCGGGGCGGGCACCGCGACGGCGACCCGGGGCGCCCGATCCGAGGCGCGCCACTTCGCCGGATGGAGCTTCGATCCGACCGACGGACGACTCGCTCGCGGCCGGGTCGAGGTCTACCTCCGGCCGAAGACCGCGGGCGTGCTCCGCACGCTCGTGGATGCCGCAGGCGAGGTCGTCGCGAAGCGCGACCTGCTCGAGGCGGTCTGGGGCACCTCGGCGACGGGCGACGACGTGCTCGCCGTGTGCGTCAACGAGTTGCGGCGCATCCTCGGCGACGATTCCCGCCATCCCCGATTCATCGCCACGGCGCACCGTCGGGGCTACCGATTCGTGGCGGCCGTGTCGGAGGCGCCCTCCGCACGAGGATCGGTCGGCCGGCTTCTTCTCGGCCGCGAGCCCGAGTCGGCCGAGCTTCGCCGCTGGTGGGCCGAGGTGCACGCGGGTCGCCGGATCGTCGGGTTCGTCGCCGGGGAGTCGGGGGTCGGCCGCACCTCGCTCGTTCGAGCGTTCGCCGACGAGGTGCAGGCGGGGGGAGACGCGTACGTCGGCGTCGGCCGATGCGTCGGGCATCGCGCCGGCGGCGAGCCGTACTCGCCGTTCCTGGACGCCCTCGACGCCGTGTGCCGAGGCCCCGGCGGGCGTCGCGCCCGTGATGTGCTGTGGCAGCACGCGCCGACGTGGCTCCTGCTCCTTCCCGGGCTGCTCGACGACGACGAGGCCGTTCGGCTGCGCGATCGCGCGGGTGCTCCCGAGGACGGTCGCTTCGAGCGCATGCTCCGCGAGTTCTCGGACGCGCTCGCCGAACTCGCGAACGCAGCGCCGGTCCTGCTGGTGTTCGACGACCTGCACGCCGGCGACACCGCGACGGTCGGACTGATCGCGTCGCTGGCCGCCGGCGGGGCCGGCGACCGAGTGCTCGTGCTCGCGACCTATCGGGACCCCGACGGCCCGGCCGGGGCCCGGATCGCCTCCGTCGTGCGCGACCTCGAGTGGCACGGTGCCGCTCGCGTCATGACCCTCGCCGCCTTCGACGAGTCGGCTGTGCGGGCCTACCTGACGTACCGGCTGGGCGGGATGCCCGATCCCGAGACCGTCGCCGAGTTCGCCGAGCGCTCGCGGGGGAACCCGTTGGAGCTCGCTCGGCTCCTCGACCACCGGGCTCGGTGACGGCGTCCGGACGCCGTGTGCTGCGTCTCGGCGCGAGATGCTCAGGCCTCGCGACCGCCGGGCGGGCCGATCAGCAGCAGGATCGCGAAGACGGCGGCGATGCCGAGCACGGCGGCCACGGTGAGCAGCAGCGGGCGTGCGAGGAACCAGCGCAGCATCCGGTTGATCACGTTCGCGTCGGCGGGGTGGTCGGTCGCTTCGCGCCGCCAGGGCCCGTCGAGCCGTCCGCGACGGAGCAGCCACACCTCGAACGGAATGGTGGCGTAGGGCACGATCGCGAACACGACGCCGAGCACGATGAGCCCGAACGGCCAGCGTTGGTTGACGCCGACGAGCGCCGCGGTGAACGCGTACGCGAGGAACACGAAACCGTGGATGGATCCGCCGACGAGCACGGCCCAGTCGAGGCCGAGCGTCGCGCGCATGATGAGCGCGGTGATGAGGATCGTCCAGGTGATCGCCTCGGCGATCGCGAGGAGGCGGAACAGTCGCTTCGGCGTGAGGCCCGGCGCGACCGAGGTCACGGGCGTCGTCACCGGCGGCGCGAGCACGCGCAGCGCCTCGGACGCCGTTGCCGCGATGTCGGGGGAGGTCGGGGTCGGGTCGGGAGAAGTCACCCGACCATCCTCGCAAACGGGCCCGACCGGCGGCATCGAACGATCGACTGATCCGGCGAGGTCCTGACGCTGACGGATGCCTCGCACGGCGCGACCGGCACGGCGTAGGGTGTGGCGATGGGGGATGAGGGGGAGCGACGGCGCCCGGAGGCCGCTGCGGAGCCGGGTGCCGCGCACGGATCGTCGCGACGCGGCACCGTGACGCGCGCGGGCCGCGCGACCGCGGGGCTGATGCTCCGCGCCTACCGCAGCGAGTCGTCGATCTACGGCGTCGTGCTCGTGAGCGCGGTGATCGCGGTCGGATGGAACGACGACACCGACCTCGACGTGCTGCTGTTCACGCTCGGCGCGACCGGGGTGTTCTGGCTCGCGCACGTCTACTCGGGCACGATCGCGCGCGAGGAGGGCCCGGAGTCCGGGCGTCCGAGGTGGCGGGCGATCGCGCGCGCCGCCCGCACCTCGGCGGTCGACTCGTCGGGCATCGTGCTCGCGATGGTCGTGCCGATCGTGTTCCTCGGCATGGCGGCGATCGGATGGCTCGACGAGTACGTCGCGTACTGGATCGCGCTGTTCGCCGGCACGGCCGTCCTCGCGATCATCGGCTGGGCGGTCGCGGCTCGTCGCGGCGGCAACCGCGGCTGGCACCTGCTCAGCGCGCTCGTGACGGCGAGCCTCGGCCTGCTCGTGATCTGGCTGAGCTCGCTGGTGCACTGAGCGCGCGAGCCGCCGGGACGCGCAAGAGTAGGGTGAACCGGTGAACGAAGCGCAGGTCCGAGACCTCGTCGAGTCGAAGCTCGCGACCATCCCCGACTTCCCGGAGCCCGGCGTGATCTTCCGCGACCTGACCCCGGTCTTCGCCGACGGGCCCGCGTTCCACGCGCTGTCGGAGGCGCTGACGGCGCCCTTCGCCGGCCGGTTCGACCACCTCGCCGGCCTCGAGGCGCGCGGGTTCCTCCTCGCCGGCGCCGCCTCGGCGCTGTGCGGCGCGGGCGTGCTGCCGATCCGCAAGGCGGGCAAGCTGCCGCGTGCGGTGCTCCGCGAGGAGTACGACCTCGAGTACGGCACGGCCGCGTTCGAGGTGCACGAAGGCGAGCTGCCGCCCGGCTCGCGCGTGCTCATCATCGACGACGTGCTCGCAACGGGCGGCACGGTCGAGGCGGCAGCGGCGCTGATCGAGCGGGCCGGATGGCTCGTCGCCGGCGTCTCGGTCGCGATCGAGCTGCCGGCCCTCGGCGGGCGGGCCCGGCTCGGCGATCGGATCGAGATCCGAAGCCTCCTCCAGTACTGACCCCGCGGGGCGGGCCGTGGCGGGGCGGCGCGGCCGGCCGCGGAAGGGGGCGAGGTCCGCCCGACCGCAACCCCCGTGGCATCCGCTCGTCTCAGGAGTACCGTCGGCCCCATGGCAGCAGCACCCGATTTCAGCGACCTCAGCGCGGTGTACGTCAACTGCACGCTCAAGCGATCACCCGAGGTGAGCAACACGCAGGGCCTCATGGACGCGAGCATCGCCCTGATGCGGCAGCACGGCGTCGCGGTCGAGACCTTCCGCTTCGTCGACCACGACGTCGCGACGGGCGTCTACCCCGACATGCGCGAGCACGGGTGGGCGACGGATGCCTGGCCCGACGAGATCTGGCCGAGCGTCCGCGACGCCGACATCCTCGTCATCGGCGGCCCGATCTGGCTCGGCGACAACTCGTCGGTGACCAAGCGCCTCGTCGAACGGCTGTACGCGATGAGCGGCGAGCGGAACGCGAAGGGCCAGTACGCCTTCTACGGCAAGGTCGGCGGCGTGGTCATCACCGGCAACGAGGACGGCATCAAGCACTGCGCGATGGACCTGCTCTACTCGATGCAGCACATCGGGTACACGATCCCGCCGGCCGCCGACGCCGGGTGGATCGGCGAGGCCGGTCCGGGGCCGAGCTACCTCGACGAGGGCTCCGGCGGGCCCGAGAACGACTTCACCAACCGCAACACCACCTTCATGACGTACAACCTCATGCACCTCGCCCGGCTGTTGAAGGACGCCGGCGGGATCCCCGCGATCGGCAACGTCCGCGACGAGTGGGACTCGGGCGAGCGCTGGGGCTACCGGCCCACGCCGGACCACCCGAATCCCGAGTACCGCTGAGGGCGGCCGCGCCGGCGCGGCCTCAGGCGGGGTCGGCCGCGCAGCGGAACCCGAGGTGCGTCGTCGACGAGTCCTCGGCCTGCGACGAGCGCGCGGCGGGCCGGTACCGCCGGCAGTACTCGGGCGCGCAGAGGTGCGAGCCACCCTTCGTCACGTGCAGCGCACGCGACGGGGCCGTGCCCGTGAGCAGGTCGGCGCGCTCGCCGCGGTCGACGGATGCCGCACCGGGGGGAACATGGCGGGGCGTGAACGGATCCGAGGTCCACTCCCAGACGTTGCCGATGAGGTCGACGAGCCCGAACCCGTTGGGCGGGAACGCGCCGACGGGCGACGTGCCGCCCCAGCCGGTGTTCCGGTACGGGAAGCTGCCCTGCCAGGTGTTCGCCATGACGACGCCGTCGGGCGTGCGCTCGTCGCCCCACGCGAACTCGGCGCCGTCGAGGCCGCCGCGCGCCGCGAACTCCCACTCGGCCTCGGTGGGCAGGCGGCGACCCGCCCATTCGGCGTAGGCCGTGGCATCCGCGAAGGCGACGTGCACGACGGGGTGGTCGGCCCGGCCGTCGATGCCGGAGTCGGGGCCGAACGGATGGCGCCAGTCGGCGCCCGGCACCCAGCGCCACCACTGGCGCCAGTCGCGCAGGTCGACAGGACCCTCGGTCGGCGTGAAGACGAGGGATCCGGGCGCGCGCTCGGCCTCGGGGACGTCGGCGAACTCGACCGGGTCGAGGGGGCGCTCGGCGGTCGTGACGTAGCCGGTCGCGGCGACGAACTCGGCGAACTGCGCGTTCGTGACCGGGTGGCGCTCGATCGCGAACGGTGCGACGACACGCTCGTGCTGCGGCGCCTCTTCCGGGTAATGGGCGTCGCTGCCCATGCGGAACGTGCCGCCGGGGAGGGGGACGAGCTCGGTGAGCGCCATCCGTTCAGGCTACCCGCGCGTGCGGAGGCATCCGCCGCCCTCTGGTCGCTCGGGTCGGCCGGTGCGATACTGCGGGCATGGTCCGGCACGATCCCACGGTGGACGCCTGGTTCGAACGCTACGACAACCCGCAGCGCGAGCTCGTGATGGCGGTGCGCGACGCCGTGCTCGACGCCGACGAGCGGGTGACCGAGACCATCAAGTGGCAGGCGCCGACCTTCGTGTACCGCGGCAACATCGCGTCGTTCTACCCGAAGGCGAAGGCGCACGCGAGCCTGATGTTCCATCGCGGTGCGGAGCTGCCCGACCCCGAGGGGCTCCTCGAGGGCGAGGGGGATGTCTCGCGCGTCGCGAAGTTCGCGGACGCCGCCGAGCTCGGGCAGAAGCGCGACGCGCTGCAGGCGCTGGTCCGCGCCTGGATCGCCACCCGCGACGCGGACTGAGGGCTCGGCGCCTCGGCGCGTCGCCGCTCGAGCGCGCCGCGCTGGCCGTCACCTCCGCATGCGCTGGGCAGACCCCGAGAGCCGCCCGCTCGGCTTGCATCGACCGGTGGTGCCCTGCCTACGCTGGTCGGCCGACCGGAGGGAGTCCCCGTGCCCGACGCAACCACCTGGGAGACCGTGATGGTCTTCGCGATCGCGCTCGTCATCGCGATCGTCGCGACCTTCGTGATCTCGGCGATCGCCTCGATCATCGTGCGCGCCGTCGCGCGCCGTCGCGACTGGGCGGGCATCCTGATCCGTCGCGCCAGGTGGCCGTTCCGCACCGTGCTGCTCGTCGGCGGCACGTGGATCGCGATCGCTCTGGCGTTCCCCGATGCGGGTTGGCGGCCGCCGGTCGACCACGCGTTCCTCATCGGCATGATCGCGGCGGGCGCGTGGCTCGTCGCGCAACTGTTCCTGTTCCTCGCCGACCTGGGCGTGAGCCGGTACCGCATGGATGTCGCCGACAACCGGGTCGCGCGCCGCGTGCACACGCAGTTCCAGATCGTGCGCCGACTCGTGGTCGTCGTCATCGTGATCCTCGCGGTGGGCGCCATCCTGCTCACCTTCCCCGGCGTGCGTGCCGTGGGTGCCAGCGTGCTCGCCTCCGCCGGAATCGCCTCGATCGTCGCCGGCCTCGCGGCGCAGTCGGTGCTCGCGAACATGTTCGCCGGCATCCAGATCGCGTTCAGCGAGGCGATCCGCGTCGACGACGTCGTGGTCGTCGAGGGCGAGTGGGGCCGTATCCGCGAGATCACGCTCACCTACGTCGTGGTCGTCACCTGGGACGAGCGGACCGTGGTGCTGCCCTGCACGTACTTCACGACCAAGCCGTTCCAGAACTGGACCAAGTACGGCAGCGCGCTGATCGGCTCCGTCGAGCTCGACGTCGACTGGCGCATCTCGACCGACGCGATGCGCGAGGAGCTCGACCGGATCCTCGAGGGCGAGGAGCTCTTCGATGGGCGCACGAAGGTGCTGCAGGTCACCGAGGCCACGGGCGGGCTCGTGCGCGTCCGGGTGCTCGTGAGCGCGGCCGATTCGGCGGCGCTCTGGGACCTCCGCTGCCTCGTGCGCGAGGACCTCGTGGAGTGGATCAGGGAGCAGGATGCGGGGGCGCTGCCGCAGCAGCGCGTCCTCGTCGGTGCGGAGCCGGCCGATCGGACCGAGGCGATCGAGCGCGCCGTGCAGCGCGGGGCGACGGATGCCGCGGCCGAGCCGGATCGACCGGTCGGCGAGGCGCCGGAGTCGAGGCCCGCGACGGGCTCCATGCCGCGCGCCGGGCTCTTCTCCGGGACGGCGGACGGCGAGCAGCGGGCGTCGGAGTTCACGCAGGCGATCCCGGTGCAGCGCGCGGACGAGGGCGACGCCGGGGCGGATGGGGCCGACGAGGACCGCGGCGCCGAACGGCCGGCCGAGCCGGACGAGCGGGCGCGCTGACGCCGGTGCCGCGCGCCGGAGGCGGGCGGGCGCTGAGCGCCGGACGCCGGACGATCGGTGCGGACCGGCCGCGAACCGAGGACGGGTGTCCCTTGATGAGCGGAGGCGATCCTCCGTAGGCTCACAGCACGCTCATGGGAAAGCCTCTTCCGGGTGATCCCCGGAGCCCGTGCCGCCTTCACCGGCACGTCGCACTCACAGGGGAGTACTCGATGTCCACAGGCCCGACGCCGACGCACCACCGATCCCGAACCGCGACCTTCGCCGCGGCCGCAGCGCTCGCGGTGGCCGCACCACTCGTCGCCGCCGCTCCGGCGGTGGCCGACCCGAACTTCCCCTCCACCGAGGGGAACACCAGCACGGCGAGCATCGCGACCTACGACGACCTCATCGCCGAGCTCCAGAAGCTCGAGGACACCGCACGCTTCGGCGTCGACGTCCAGACACTCGCCGAGGTCGGCACCGCCGTCTCGACCTCCGAGTCGGGTCGCGACCTCTACGTCGCCACCGTCGGCGACGGTCCCGAGTCCGTCTGGCTGCAGGGCCGCATCCACGGCAACGAGCCCTACGGAACCGAGTCCCTTCTCGCCGTCCTCAAGGAGCTCGGCACCAACGGCTCGCCCGACTGGACGCTGCTGCGCGACACGTACACCTTCCACGTGATCCCGATGTACAACCCCGACGGGTCGGAGCTGAACATCCGCCACACGATCCTGCAGGACGGCTCGGACACCCGGATCGACCTGAACCGCGACTGGGGCGAGGGCAAGTTCGCGGCCGCCGAGTCGGAGGCGTTCTACGAGTACTGGACGATGGTCGACCCGGCCTTCGCGGTCGACATCCACCACCAGGGCCTGAAGCGCGAGTACGGCACGGGCGACGACGTCACCCTGTCGCTCGGCATCTCGCTCGCGCCCGGCGGTCCGACGCTCCCGGGCGTCGAGGGCGGCGCGTACGACGTGCTCACCCGGCAGATGCACGTGCACGTCTACGACGAGCTCGCGAAGTACGGGTACGTCAACATGGACCGCTACCAGGTCGGCGGCAGCCTCGAGATCGACATCAAGGGCGGGGTCGTCTCGGCGATGATGCTCGGCCTCGACCACGACGGGCTGAACCCCGAGGGGCACAGCAACCCGGCCATCTTCTTCGAGACGAGCGGCAACACGAGCGACGGCAGCCTCGGCCAGAAGGCGCGCGGCAAGTCGATCAAGCAGAACGTGCTCGCGCTGCAGGAACTCCTGACCGGCATGGCGACCGGCGAGGTGCAGCAGGAGGACCCCGCGCGCTGGGAGGAGATCCCGCACGCGCCGGTCACCGGCTACCAGACGGACACCGGGGTCATCCCCGTTCCGTAGGCCGCAACGACGAGGGCCGGGCCGCCGCGTGCGGCTCGGCCCTCGCCGTGCCCGGGAGTCGGGTCAGAACGACTGGGCCGTGCCCGAGTCGGCGTCGGCGTCGCCGTCCTGGTCCTCGAGACCCGGGCGCTCGCCGGGTTCGCCGAAGCCGGGTCGGCCGCCTCCCGGGGCGAAGCCGTCCCGGTCGCCGCCGAAGCCCGGGCCCGCCGGGACCCCGGTCTGGCCGCCCACCACGCCGTTGAAGAGCGCGGCGGCGTTGCCGGCGACGAAGCCCGCGCCGAAGAAGACGAGGGCCGCGACGAGGGCGCCGACGACGACGACCCAGACGCGGCGGTACCACGGCGTGGGTTCGGAGACGGGAGCCGGCCCGCCGTGGGCGGGCGGTGCGGCCGCCGCGGGGTGGGCCGGCGAGGCGGGCTGGAACGGGGGAGGCGTCTGCGACGCGGGAGGCGTCTGCGCCGTCGGCGACAGCGGCTCGGTCGGGGCGGTGGCGGGAGCGTCCGGCGTCGTCGCCGACTCGTCCGCGTCCGTCGTCGTGGTCTGCGAGGTCATGATCGGTCCTTCGGGCTGGCTCGGGCGGTGCGGGCGCACCGGCCCTGTCCCCCATGCTTCGACGTGAGGCTATGCGCGGGCTTTGGCGCAGCCCGGCGTGCGCCGCGAACCACGACGCCGTGGTCGAAGTTGTTTTGAATCACTCAAAACAACTGCTACGGTGGGGGCATGACGACCGAGACCCACCGCGACGACGCCGCAGCGCGCCTCCGCGCCGCGGGCCTCAAGGTGACCGCGCCGCGCCTCGCGGTGCTCGACGCCGTCAGCGGCCACGGGCACCTCGACGCCGACGCCGTGCTCGCCCGTGTCACCGGCACGCTCCACGGCACCTCGCTGCAGTCGGTCTACAACGTGCTCGGCGCGCTCACCGACGCCGGACTGCTGCGCCGCATCGAGCCCGCCGAGTCGCCCGCGCTCTACGAGAGCCGCACGGGCGACAACCACCACCACGTCGTCTGCACGAGGTGCCACGCCGTGGCCGACGTCGACTGCGTGGTGGGCGAGCCGCCCTGCCTCGCACCCTCCGACGCCGCCGGTTTCGCCATCCACACCGCCGAGGTCACCTTCTGGGGCCTCTGCGCCGACTGCCAGCGGGAGCTCGCCGGCTAGCCCGGAGGCATCCGCTCGCCCAGGCGCGCTCGCGCGCCGACCGCCCGACCGGGGCGGTGCTCGTCGTGCCCGCACGTCGTGCTCCGCCGCGCCGCGGCATCCACCCACCGAGAAGAGAAGGACGACATGTCGAACCCCACGACCCCGCCCGTGACGACCGCCCAGGCAGTGACGACGACGCAGACCGGCACGCCGGTCGCCAGCGACGCGCACTCGCTCACGGTCGGCGCCGACGGCGCCACGGTGCTGCACGACCGGTACCTCGTCGAGAAGCTCGCCCAGTTCAACCGCGAGCGCATCCCCGAGCGCATCGTCCACGCCAAGGGCGGCGGCGCATTCGGCCGCTTCGAGGTGACGGCGGATGTCTCGGCGTACACGCGCGCCGCGGTCTTCCAGCCCGGCGCCGAGTCCGAGACGCTGCTGCGCTTCTCGTCGGTCGCGGGCGAGCAGGGCTCGCCCGACACGTGGCGCGACGTGCGCGGCTTCTCGCTGAAGTTCTACACGACCGAGGGCAACTACGACATCGTCGGCAACAACACCCCGGTGTTCTTCATCCGCGACGGCGCGAAGTTCCCCGACTTCATCCACTCGCAGAAGCGACTGCCCGGCTCGGGCCTCCGCGACGCCGACATGCAGTGGGACTTCTGGACGCTCTCGCCCGAGTCGGCGCACCAGGTCACCTACCTCATGGGCGACCGCGGCCTGCCGAAGTCGTGGCGCGAGATGCAGGGTTACGGCTCGCACACCTACCAGTGGATCAACGCCGCCGGCGAGAAGTTCTGGGTCAAGTACCACTTCCGCTCGCAGCAGGGCGACCTGCACCTCGACGCCGAGACCGCCGAGGCCATCGCGGGCGCCGACGCCGACTTCTACCGCCGCGACCTGTACGAGGCCATCGAGCGCGGCGACCACCCGAAGTGGGACCTCCACGTGCAGGTCATGCCCTACGAGGACGCCAAGACCTACCGCTTCAACCCCTTCGACCTCACGAAGGTGTGGCCGCACGCGGACTACCCGCTGATCCCGGTCGGCACGCTGACCCTTGACCGCAACCCGCAGAACTTCTTCGCGGAGATCGAGCAGGCCGCGTTCTCGCCCGCGAACACGGTCCCGGGCATCGCGATCAGCCCCGACAAGATGCTCATGGCCCGGGTGTTCAGCTACCCCGACGCGCAGCGCTACCGCGTCGGCACGAACTACAACCAGCTGCCGGTGAACGCGCCGCGCGCGGCATCCGTGCACAACTACTCGCAGGACGGCGCCGCGCGCTACCACTTCGACGCACCGACCGCGCCGGTCTACGCGCCGAACTCGGTCGGCGGCCCGGTGGCGTCGGCGGATGCCGCGGGCGAGGGCGGCTGGGAGGCCGACGGCTCGCTCGTGCGCACGGCCTACACGCTGCGAGCGGATGACTCCGACTTCGGCCAGGCCGGCACGCTCTACCGCGACGTCTACTCGGCCGAGGCCAAGGCGCGCTTCCTCGAGACGCTCTCGGGCCAGGCGAACGCCATCACCGTCGACGACATCCGCGAGCGGTTCTTCCAGTACTGGACGAACGTCGATGCCGGACTCGGCACGGCGCTCCGCGAGGCGTACGCCGCGGGCGTGAACGCCGGCGCGCCGCAGCAGCCCGAGGCCGAGGAGGCAGAAGCCGAGGAGGCCGCGGCCTGAGCCGGCCGCACTGAGCATCGGCAGGGCGTCCGGGTCGCGTGGCAGCGCGGCTCGGGCGCCGGCCGGACCGGTCGTGCGACCCGCGCGGCCGGAGAAGCGCGATGCCGGGGTGGCAGCCCCGGCATCGCAGGACCCACGTCCACGAACCCCGTTGAAGGACGAACGATGAACCACGGATCCCTCCAAGCCTACGTCGACCACGCCGGGCTCCCGTCCGCGGCGGGGCCCGCCTCGGCACCGCCCGCCTCGGTGCCCGCAGCGGTGCCCCACCCGCTCGGCGGACAGTACGTGCCGCTCTCGGAGCCGGCCGTGCCCGGCCGGTACGTGGGCGACGCCGGCGCCGGCGCCCCTGGCTCGTACACCGGCGCCCCGGCCGGCGAACCCGGTCGCTACACCGACGTCGACCTCGCCTGACGGAGGGCGACGGCGCGAGGCGTGAGTCGGCGAGTTCGCAGGATGAGATGAAGCGGAGCCCTGCTGGGGCCGGGTCCGTGCGTCTCGTCCTGCGAACTCAGCCGTTCGCTACACCGACGTCGCGTCCTCCTGGGCGAGCACGCCGCGGGCGCGATCCGCGAGTCGCGCGAACTCGGCGCGTTCGTGCGGGTCGTAGTCCGCGGCGGCAACGCTCGCCACGAGGCGATCGAGCTGGTCCTCGAGCACCCGTCGGTGCTCCGGCCGGTTCGCGTGGCGGCCGACGTCGTCGACGAGCTCGAACAGGCGCGCCGCGACGTCGGGATCGGCCGCGCCGTACCGCCGGACCTGCTGCACGCCGACCTCGACGAGCTCCGCGAACTCGTGGCGTACCGGGATGACGCGTGCCGCGCCATCCTCGTCCGCATACGCCGACGGCCCCTCGGGCAGGTCCGCCAGATCGCTCAGGACGGCCGCGATGTGACTCAGGGCGTGCACCGCCGTCGTCGGATCGTTGACCCCCGGCGAGAGCGCCTTGGCCGCGATGTCGGCGAGCTGTCGCAGGCCGAAGCCGATGTCCTGCGGTGAGGTCCGCTCGTAGCCGACGCGGTACGCCTCGACGACCGCGGCCTCGAGCGCGGCGCGATCGGCGCGCGTGCCGTGCTCGGCAGCGGCATCCGACCCGGCCCCTGCGTCCGGTTCCGGCCACCACTCCGCGACGGGCGTGCCCTCGATGACGCTCGCGCCGATCTGGCGGAGCTCGCGGACGACCGCCGCATGGTCGCGCGCCGCCTCGACCAGTGCGTCGCGGTCGATCCCGGTCACGAAGCCCGATCGGCGCGCGAAGACGGGCCGGGCATCGGCGGGGCGCTCGGGCGCGGGCGCCGTCGGCCGGTCGTCGGCGCCGACGAGGGCGATGGTCCGCGTCGTCTCGCGGTGCACGTCGCGCAGCATCGTCTCGACGCGCAGTCGGCTCGCGAGGTGGGCGAGGAAGAGCACGAGCATGACCACGCTCGCGAGAGTGAGCGCGAAGGCGATCGTCACTGCGATCCGCGGCACGGACTCGCCGGTGTCCGACACCGTGCGGAGGACCGTGAGCGCGTAGGCGAAGGTGCCGAGGAACACCGCGAGCGTGGCGTGCACCATCCGGTCGGAGGAGAAGGTGCGCAGCAGCCGCGGCGAGGCCTGGTTGCTGGCGAGCTGCAGCGCGACGACGGTGAGCGAGAAGGTCAGTGAGGTCGCGGTGATCAGCGAGCCCGCGATGGTCGTGAGCACGGCGCGCGCGGCGTCGGTGCCGCCGCTGAAGAGGATCGCCCCGAGCCAGGCCGGGAGGTGCTCGTCGACCGCCGAGTCGAGGATCGGCAGCAGGATCCCGGCGAGGACCGCGGCGATGATCGCCGCGACCGGAAGCGGCCAGATCCGCGACGAGATCGACTCGGAGAGCGTCGCCCACCAGCGGCGGGTTCCGTCGGACGTCGGCATCGGCACCTCCCGCGCGTCAGCCTAGGGGAGGAGGGCGACGCGGCGAGAGGCCTTGACGCGGTGCGACCGAGCCGCTGCTACGCCTCGACGAGGGTGCGGCGGATGACGCTCGTGAAGAAGCCCAACCCGTCGACACCCGACCGCATCGCGGCCGCGGTGTCGGGGCCGAAGCCCGGCTCGACCGCGTGCTCGGGGTGCGGCATGAGGCCGACCACGTTGCCGGCCGCGTTCGTGATGCCCGCGATGTCGCGCAGCGACCCGTTGGGGTTGACGCCCACGTAGCGGAACGCCACGCGACCCTCGCCCTCGAGGCGGTCGAGCGTCTCCTCGGAGGCGATGAACCCGCCCTCGCCGTTCTTCAGCGGGATGACGATCTCCTGCCCCGCCTCGAAGTCGGAGGTCCACGCGGTCGACGCGTTCTCGACGCGGAGGACCTGGTCGCGGCAGATGAACGAGCCGTGGTCGTTGCGGATCAGGCCGCCCTCGAGCAGGTGCGCTTCGGCCAGCATCTGGAAGCCGTTGCAGATGCCGAGGACCGGCAGGCCCTTGTTCGCGGCCTCGACGACCTCGGTCATGATCGGGCTGAGCGAGGCGATCGCGCCGCACCGCAGGTAGTCGCCGTAGCTGAAGCCGCCCGGCAGGATCAGGGCGTCGACGCCCTCGAGGTCGTGCGAGCCGTGCCACAGCGCGACGGGCTCGCCGCCGGCGAGGCGCACCGCGCGCTGCGCGTCGCGGTCGTCGAGCGAGCCGGGGAAGGTGATGACGCCGATGCGCATGCGTGGATTCCCCGGTCTCAGTGGGTCTCGCCCGCGGGCGCGTCGTAGCCGTCGTGGTGCTCGGCGGCCTCGCCGGCCAGCTCGATGTTGGACTGCTCGTAGTGGATGCCCACGACGTCTTCGATGACGGAGTTGGAGAGCACGTGCTCTGCGAGGGCTGCGACCTCGGCCCGGACGGCGTCGTCGATCGGACCCTCGACGGTCAGCTCGAAGCGCTTGCCGACCCGGACCCCGCTGATCGACTCGTGCCCGGTGCGGGAGAGCGCGCCGGCGACGGCCTTCCCCTGCGGGTCGAGCAGTTCGGCCTTGGGCATCACTTCGACGACGATGGTGGGCACCGCGGTTCTCCGTTCGGTGTCGAGGGGTGGATGCCGTCGATTCTATCCGCCGCGCGGGTGTGGATCGTCGTCGGCCGTAGACTGCGGCCGTGGCGCGAGCGGGACTGCGGCGCGAGCGGCTCACGGCGGCCGACGCGTCGAACATCGTGATCGATGCACCCGACCAGGTGAACGCGTTCCTGATGGCGGGCGTGCTCGCCCCGGGCAGGCCGGTCGCGCCCGACGGCGGCGTCGACCTCGCGGCCGTGCGCCGGGCGATCTCTGCGCTCGTCCCGGCGATGCCGCGACTCTCGCAACGGGTCGTGCCGGAGGGGCGTCGATTCGCCTGGGACGCCGTGCCGCTCGACCTCGAGCACCACGTGCGGCTGGTCGAGCCGGTCGACGGGCGCAGCGGCTTCGAGGCGTTGTGCGCCCGTCTCATGGTGACGCCGCTCCCGCTCGATCGTCCGCTCTGGGAGCTGCTGCTCGTCCCGGGCGTCGCGCCGGCGCGCGTCGGCATGGTGCTGCGCATCCAGCACGCGATGGCCGACGGGCTCGCCGCCGTGCGCCTCGTCGAGCGACTGCTGGGCCCCGACGGCATGGCGGATGCCACTGCGCCGACGGATGCCACTGAGCCGACGGATGCCGCGCCGCGCGCGCCCGCCGCGCCGAGCCCTCTCCGCGCCCGGCTGCGCACGCTCGTCTCGGGCTGGGAACGCACCGTCGCGATCCTCCGGCCGGCCGTCCCGCGCACCGTCCTGCTCGGCCCGATCGGTCCGCGCCGCGGGGTCGCCTTCGTCGACGCGGCGCTCGAGCCGCTCGCCGCGGGGGCGGCGAGCGTTGGCGCCACCGTGAACGACGCGCTGCTCACGGCGATGGCCGCCGCCGCCGAGGCCGCACTCCGTGCCCGCGGCGAGCCGGTGCCGCCCGTCCTCCCCGTGAGCGTGCCCGTCGCCCTCGGCGAACGAGGGCGCTCTGGCAACGCCGTCGGCGTGATGCTCGTGCCGCTGCCCACCGGGGAATCCGACACGGCGCGCCGACTGCGGCTCGTCGCCGAGCTGACCCGCGAGCGCAAGCCCGACGCCCGCGCGCGCGGCTCCTTCGAACTCACGCGCAGCCGCTTCGGCACCCGCGTGTTCGCGCGGTTCGTGCGGTACCAGCGCCTGATCGTGATGTTCGCGACGAACGTGCCCGGGCCGAGGCATCCGCTCGCCCTCGCCGGCGCACCTCTCGAACGGGCATGGCCGCTCGCGGCGATCCAGGGGAACGTGCGGCTGGGGCTCGCGGCGCTCTCGTACGCGGGCGTGCTGGGGTGCGCCGTGCACTGCGACGCCGACGCGCTCTCGGCGGACGTCGTCGCGGACGCGCTCGCCGACGAGTTCGCCCGGATCGCCGCCTTGGCGTGATCCGTGGGCACGAGGGACCGGCGGCGACGTACCGCCGGGGGCGGTGCAGCCGGCCCGCATGCCGCCCCCGGCGCGCGTCGCGTCAGTCGCGCGTGATCGCGCGCACGATCGCGCCGACGCCCACGAGCAGCACCGCGCCGACCGCGGCCGCCACGCCCAGTACGAGCGCGGGGTTCTCGCGGTACTTCTCCTGGATCCAGTCCGACGCGTCGTCGATGAACTCGCCCGCGTCGTCCACGGCGTCGGCGGCGAGCGCCTTCGCCTGGCTCGCGGCGTCGGCGGCCGCGGCGGTCGCCTTGCTCGCGGCCTCGGACGCCGCGGCCGTTGCCTTGCTCGCGGCCTCCGACGCCGCGGCGGTGGCCTTGCCGATCGCGTCGCTGGCGGCGTCCGCGAGGTCGTCGATCCGGTCGCCCGCGTCGTCCGCCGCCGCATCCGCCGCCGCCATCGCGTTCTCCACGGCCTCCTCGACGCGGTCGTCGAGGTCGGCGGTCTTCTTGTCGGTCGCATCCGTCATGGAACATCCCTTCCATCGGTGTCGCGTGTGGTGGGCCATGCTACGCGCGACGTGTTCCGGTCGCGTGAACGCGCCGGAGGGATTGCCGAGGGGTGCGTCGCGTGCTAGCCGCGCGAGGTCCCCGACCCCAGCCCCGCCCGCTCCGCGAGGACCTCGCGGAGCACCTCGCGCGTGACGTCGAGCCGGAGCATCACGTGGCCGACGCGCGCACGCGACGCCTCCGGTGTACCCCCATCGATGGGCGGGGATGACCCCGATGCGGGAGCCGCGGCCGCCGACGATGATCCGGCCATGAAACCCCTCGCACAGGTCCTCGCCGCCATCGAGGCGCTGACACTCGTGGTGATCGGCGTGCTCGAGACCTTCTTCCACCGCAGCTCCGAGCTGTATCCGATCTTCCTGATCGAGCCCGACGAATACGACGCGGTCGCGCTCTGGACCCGGAACGTCGGCGTGTACAACATGCTGATGGGCGTCGCGATCGTCGCCGGACTCGTCCTGGTGAGCCGGGCGAGGGTCGGTGAGGGGCGTGCGATCATCCTCACGGTCTCCGCCATGCACGTGGTCCTCGGCGTCTCGCTCGTCATCACCGCGCCGGAGCTCTGGCTCTCGGCGGTGTTCGAGTCCGGACTCGCACTCGCCGTGATCCTCGCGATCGTGCTCGGCGAGCCCAGGAGCGCCGTTCCGGCGCCGACCGTCGCGTCCTCCGCTACCCCAGCCCCGCCCGCTCCGCGAGCACCTCGCGGAGCACCTCGCGCGTGACGTCCAGCCCGCGGTGCACCTCCTCGAAGCTCGTGGACAGCGGTGCGAGTCCGACCCGGAGCCCGCCGACGTCGCGGTAGTCGGGGATCACGTCTCGCTGCCAGAGCCGGGCGGTGACCTCGCGCATGGCGTCGTGCTGGAGGATCACATGGCCGCCGCGCTCCTCGGCGTCGCGGGGCGATCCGACGGTGACGCCGAGCGGTGCGAGCCACTCGTCGGCGAGCTCGATGGCGTACGCGGTGAGCGCGATCGACTTCGCGCGGATCGCCGCCATGCCGACGTCCTCGATCATCGCGAGGGTCTCCTGCATGGCGATCATCGCGGTGATCGGCGAGGTGCCGCTGACGAACCGGCGGATGTTCGACGCGGGCACGTACTCGGGGCCCATGGCGAACAGGTCGGCCGTGCCGAACCAGCCCTGGATGGGCTGCCGCAGCACCTGCTGCAGGTCGTCGCGCACGTATGCGAACGCGGGCGAGCCGGGCCCGCCGTTGAGGTACTTGTAGGTGCAGCCGACGGCGAGGTCGAACTCCCAGCGGTCGGCGTGCACGGGCACCGAGCCGGCCGAGTGGCAGAGGTCCCAGAGGATCAGGGCGCCCGCGTCGTGCGCGATGCGCGTGAGCTCGGGCGCGTCGGCGAGGTACGCCGAACGGTACGAGACGTGGTTGATGACGACCAGGGCCGTGTGCGGGCCGGCGACCTCGGCGAGCTGCTCGGGCGTGACGCCGCGCTCGAGGTCGACGTCGATCCAGCGGAGGCGGCATCCGGTCTCGGCGGCGATGCCCTCGAGCACGTAGCGGTCGGTGGGGAAGTTGTCGCGGTCGACGACGATCTCGCGGCGCTGCGGGTCGCGCGCGATCTGCGCGTCGACGGCGGCGCGCGCGAGCTTGTAGAGCAGCACGGTGGTCGAGTCGCCGATGACGGCCTGCCCGGCCTTGGCCTCGATGACGGCGCGGCCGATGCGGTCGCCGATCTCGTACGGCAGCTGCAGCCACGACTCGTCCCAGCCGCGGATCAGCCGGCCGCCCCACTCCTCGCGCATGAACCGCTCGACGCGCTCGATCGCGGCGACCGGCGGCCGGCCGAGCGAGTTGCCGTCGAAGTAGACGAGGTCGGTGTCGGCCCCGACGAAGCGCTTGCGCAGGTGCGCGAGGCCGTCGGCGCGGTCCTGGCGGCGGGCGTAGGCGAGCAGCGAGTCCATGGTCAGCGGGGCTCCAGTTCCTCGGTGGGCACGAGGCGCGCGGTGGCGAGCCATCGTGCGACGGCGTCGGGGTCGACGAGGTCGTCGTCGGCCGGTGCGGGGTCGGGGACGAAGGTCGCGACGCCCGCGTCCGCCCACCCGGGCGAACGCTCGGGCCAGGGGTCGGCGAGGGCGGCGATGACGGCGGATGCCGCGAGCCCGGCCCGCACGAGCGCCGCGACCTCGTCGGGGTTCACGCCCGGATCGAGCTCGCCGTTGCCGGCGTCGGTGCCGTAGAGCACGCGCCCGCCCGCGGCGTGGAAGCGGCGCACGTTGTCGATCGCGGTCTCGGCGACGGAGGCGTCGTCGCGCACGTGGATCGCGAGCGTCGAGACCCACGCCTGGCCCGCGGCCGCGGCCCGGGCGATCACGTCGTCGTCGAGTCGGTCGGTGAAGGGCGCGTGCACGAGCACGTCGGCGCCGGCGTCGATCGCGTGCTCCGCCATCCCGGTGCCTTCGGCGTGCACCGCGACCGGCAGCCCGGCCGCGTGCGCAGCCGCGATCACCGCGTCGAGCGTCGCCCGGTCGAAGACCGGACCGGCGACGGCGTTCAGCGCGACCTTGACGACGGATGCCCCGAACCGGCGCTGTTCGTCGACCGCCGCTTCGACGGGGCCGCTGAGCGCGTGATGCCGTCGCTCGCGCACGTCGTCGGCGTCGCCGGAGACCGGGTCGAGCTCGCGCACGCTTCCGCCCGGCGCCCACGGGCGCCCGGACGGGTACCCGCCGCGCGCGGTGAGGAACGCCCCCGCGTACCGGACGTGCGGCAGCCCGTCGGCGCGGGCGATCGTCGCGATCGCGCCGGGGTCGGCGCCGAGGTCGACGACCGCGGCGATGCCGCGCGCGACGGCGGGCGCGGCATCCGCCAGCTGCAGGTGGACGTGGTGGTCGATGAACGGCGGCAGCATGGTGCCGGTCTCGCCGGGGTGGTCGCCGTTCAGGGACCGGCGCACGCGGCGCGCGAGCGGGCCGAGGGGCTCGATCGGGCCGACCGGGTCGGGCGAGTGCGCGGCATCCGTCATCGCGCTCACCCCGGGATCTCGGTGCGGACCGCGTAGAGCTCGGGGAAGAACGTCAGCTCGAGCGCTCGCTTCAGGAACGGCGCGCCGCTCGACCCGCCGGTGCCGGTCTTCGACCCGATGATGCGCTCGACGGTCTTCAGGTGGCGGAAGCGCCAGAGCTGGAAGTTGTCCTCGAGGTCGACGAGTTCCTCGCACGTCTCGTACGCGGCCCAGTTGTGCTCGGGGTCGGCGTAGATCGCCGCGAACACCGGCACGAGGTCCTCGTGGAAGGTCCAAGCCTTCGTCACGTCGCGCTCGAGCACCTCGGCGGGGATGTCGTACCCGGCCCGGGCGAGGAGGCGCAGGAACTCGTCGTACAGGCTCGGCGCCTCGAGGGCCCGGCGCACGATCGCGCTCGCCGCGGCATCCGCCTCGAAGACCTGCAGCATCTTCGCGTTCTTGTTGCCGAGCGTGAACTCGACCGCGCGGTACTGGTACGACTGGAAGCCCGACGCGTTGCCGAGGACGCCCCGGAACTGGGCGTACTCGCTCGGCGTGAGCGTCGCGAGCACCGACCACTGCTCCGTGAGCGTCTTCTGGATGTGCTTCACGCGCGCGATGCACTTCAGGGCGGGTGCGAGGTCGTCGGCGCGCATGAGCTCGCACGCGGTCGCGAGCTCGTGCAGCACGAGCTTCAGCCAGAGCTCGGTGGTCTGGTGCTGGATGATGAACAGCAGCTCGTCGTGGTGCTCGGGCCGCGAGATCGGCCGCTGCGCGGCGAGCAGCGTGTCGAGGTCGAGGTAGCCCCCGTAGCTCATGCGGTCGCTGAAGTCGGTGACGACGGATGCCTCGATGCGCCGGGTGTTCGCCTCGACGCCGGTCTCGTCCGCCGCGATCGATCGGTCGTCGTTGGGTGCTGCCACGCGGCCAGCCTAGCCACCGCGAGCGTGCGACCGTCAGGGCCCCGAGGCCCCGCGAGTCCGGGGACCCGGACGCGCGGCGGTGAGCCGGTGCGGTCGCCGGCGAGCGGTCGTCGGCCCATGGCGTCGGCGCTCGGGCGTAGGGTCGTCCCATGCCCGAGGAGTACCGGTTCACCGCGGTCGTGTACCGGTGGGAGGAGCGTGCGGCCGACTCGTGGTTCTTCGTCGACGTTCCCGAGGACCTGTCCGACGAGATCAGGGATCGCCCGCGGATGCCGCGCGGCTTCGGGTCCGTCCGGGTGTCGGCGACCATCGGCCGGACCACGTGGCGCACCTCGATCTTCCCCGGCAGGGAACGCTACGCGCTGCCGCTCAAGCGAGCCGTCCGCGATGCGGAGGGCATCGAGCCGGGCGAGCCGGTCGACGTGCACCTCGAGACGCTCGAGTAGCGACCGGACGGGATCGGATGTGGGTGCGGCGGGCATCCCCCAGAGCAGAGCACCCACCCCGTGCCCGCCGCACGCCGGCGCCCCTCCCCCGAGTGGGCGCGCGTCTCCCGCTCTAGGGAAGCGGAGTCGACGCTCCGAATACTATCCGATCCGGACAACCTCCGGCGTCACGGGGGCGTAGGTCCCGTCATCCGCCGATCCCCCGGGCGTACGCTGGAGTCGTGACCACGACCGTGTCGTCGCGGCGGGACGCCCGCCGCAACCATGAGCGCCTGCTCGTCGAGGCTCGGCGCCTCTTCGCCGAGCGCGGGATCGAGGCGCCGCTCGACGAACTCGCCACGCGCGCCCAGGTCGGCGCGGGGACCGTGTACCGGCACTTCCCGACGCGCGACGCGCTGATCCGCGAGCTCTACGACACCGGCGTCGACGACCTGCGCGCCTTCACCGCCGAGGTCGTCCAGGCCGAGAGCGGATGGCGTGCCATCGAGATCTGGCTCGAGGCGCTCTCGTCGTGGCTCATCGAGCGCCCGTACCTGCCGGCCGTCATGCGCCGCGTCGCCGAGCTCGACCCGGACCATCGCCCGGGAACGGAGTTCCAGGCCGTCGCCGACGGCATCGTCGCGCGGGCGCAGGCCGAGGGTGCGCTCCGCCCCGACGTGACGTCCGTCGACATCAGCGTGCTCGTCGACATGCTCGGGTCGCTCGGACAGTACGGCGGCACCTACCTGCCGTTCTGGCGGCGCCAGCTGGCCATCGTGCTCGACGGGCTGCGTGCGCAGCCCGGCGCGGCCGAGTTGCCCGGCGCCGCGCTCGACTTCGGCGAGTTCCACGACATGTCGCACCGGAAGCGCCCGGAGGACTGAGCGCGAGCGCCGCGCGCGGCGCGCGCTGCTCCGCCGAGCGGACCTCGATTACTCCGCCGAGCGCACCTCGACGACGTTCGCCCACGGGTCGTCGAACGCGACCGTGCGACCGTCGTCTCGCGACGGCACCCGGAAGTGCGCCATCCGCTCGCCCAGTTCGCCGAGGTCGTCGGCCGTCGGGACCAGGATCTCGACCGTGCCGAGGCCGAGCGCGAGTTGCCGGCGCCCCGCGCCGAGGCTCTTCCACGTGTTCATGGCCATGTGGTGGTGGTACCCGCCGGCGCTGACGAACAGCGCCTGGTCGCCGTAGGTCGCGGTCTGGTCGAACCCGAGGCGGTTCACGTAGAACTCGCGCGCGCTCGCGACGTCGCCCACCGAGAGGTGGACGTGTCCGACGCCGGCGCTGCCGAGCCCGGTGCCGGCGGCCGCGGCATCCGCCCCTCGCTCGGTGAGATGCTCGCGCAGGTACCCGTTGGGGTCGAGGAAGATCGTGGCCATCTCGACCGTGCCGTGCGTCCAGCTCCAGGTCGAGCGGTCGCGGTCGAAGTAGAGCTCGACGCCGTTGCCCTCGGGATCGTCGAAGTAGAACGCCTCGCTCACGAGGTGGTCGGCGCTGCCCGTGAAGGTGCCCGGGTGCTTCGATGCGACGGAGAACAGGGCGGTGGCGAGCGCCTCGCGGGTGTCGAAGAGGATCGCGGTGTGGAAGAGGCCCGCACTGCGGGGCGACGCGTGCTTCAGCTCGGGCGCGTGCTCGAGGATCACGGCGGGAACTGCGCCGCGGCCGAGCACCGCCACCGGGCCGTCGTGGCTGAGCAGCTCGAGCGTGACGCCGTCGCGGTAGTAGCGGATCATGGCGTCGAGGTCGGCGACGCGGAGCGTCACAGGCCCCATCGCGGTGTCGGCGGCGAGGCGGTCGGGGGCGGCGCCGGCGTCGGCGCCTGAATCAGTTGTAGGCACAACCATTTCAACCACGTCCTCCCGGCGGCTATTCCCGCGGGCCCCGAAATGCCCCGGCGCGCGGGCGCGACCGCCCTACAGTCCGAGCGTGAGCCGCTCCACGAGTGCCCGGTAGCGCTCGGCCGTCTGCTCGACGATCTCCGACGGGAGGGTGGGGGGCGCCGACTGCGCGGACCGGTCCCAGTTCGCCGCGAGCCAGTCGCGGACGATCTGCTTGTCGAAGCTCGCCATGCGGATCTCCGGCGTCGCACCCGTGAGGTACGCCTCGAGGTCCCAGTAGCGGCTCGAATCGCTCGTCAGGACCTCGTCGGCGAGCGTCACGATGCCGAGCTCGCGGTCGGCGCCGAACTCGAACTTCGTGTCCGCGAGGATCAGGCCCCGCTCCTCGGCGACCTCGGAGGCGTGCTGGAAGACCGCGAGCGAGATCGCGCGAAGCTGCTCGGCGACGGTCTCGCCGACGAGCTCGACCGTGCGCTCGTACGAGATGTTCTCGTCGTGCTGCCCCAGCGGAGCCTTCCAGGCGGGCGTGTAGACGGGCTCGGGCAGCCGGTCGCCGTCCTGCAGGCCCGCGGGCAGTGGCAGCCCGCCGATCGCGCCCGTCGCGACATACTCGGCGTACCCGCTGCCGGTGAGGTAGCCGCGCACCACGCACTCGATCGGGAACATGTCGAGCGTCCGGCAGAGCATCGCCCGGTCGGCGACCGCGGCCGGGATCTCGGGCAGGTCGTGGTAGCGGTCGTCCTCGGCGTAGGCGAGGTGGTTCGGCACCTCGGGCAGTCGGTCGAACCACCAGCGGGTCAGGGAGGTGAGCAGCGCGCCCTTGCCCGGGATCTCGGGCTCGAGGACCTCGTCGAACGCGCTCACGCGATCGCTCGCGACGACGAGGACGACGGGCGAGAGCCCCATCGGGTCGCCGGTCCAGGTGTCGTCGTCGGTCATCAGGTCGGTGGGCACGTACAGGTCGCGCACCTTGCCCGAGTAGACGAGGGTCCAGCCGGTGAGGTCGTTCACGTGGGTCATGTCCGTCTCCTTCGCGTCGCGGATGCCGTCGCCCGGCAGTCGTCGCACCCGATCAGTCCGCCACGCGCGCGGCGATGTCGGTGCGGTACTGGCCGCCGCCGAGGCGGAGCTGCCCGATCGCCTCGTACGCGCGTCGGCGCGCCTCGGCGAAGTCGTCGCCCACCGCGACCACGTTGAGCACCCGGCCGCCCGTCGCGATGAGGTGCGGCTCGGCGTCGTCGCTGGTCGAGCCGACCGCGGTCGCCGCGTGGGCGAGGTGCACGCCCGGCACGGATGCCGCGGCGTCGAGCCCGTCGAGCCGGCGCCCGGTCTCGGGCGACTCGGGGTAGCCCTCGCTCGCGAGCACGACCGTCACCGCGGCGTCGGTGCGGAACTCCGGGCGGGGGAGTTCGCCGAGCCCTCCCGTCGCGGCTGCGTAGAGCAGGCCCGAGAGCGGCGTCGCGAGACGCGGCAGCACGACCTGCGTCTCGGGGTCGCCGAAGCGCGCGTTGAACTCGATGACGCGGATGCCGCGGCTCGTGAGGATCAACCCCGCGTAGAGCAGCCCGATGAACGGCGTCTGCTCCTCGGCGAGCTGCGTCACGGTCGGCTGCGCGATGGTCTCGATGACCTCGTCGACGAACGCCTCCTCGCTGCCGAACCGCTCGTCGAGCCACGGCAGCGGCGAGTAGGCGCCCATGCCGCCGGTGTTGGGGCCCTCGTCGCCGTCGCGGAGTCGCTTGTAGTCCTGCGCGGGCGAGAGCGGCAGCACGTTCGTGCCGTCGGAGAGCAGGAAGAGCGAGACCTCCTGGCCGTCGAGGAACTCCTCGACGAGCACGGGGCCCTGCTGCAGGTAGTGCGCGGCGTGCGCGAGGGCCGCCTCGCGGTCCTCCGTGACGAGCACGCCCTTGCCCGCGGCCAGGCCGTCGGCCTTCACGACGTACGGCGCGCCGAACTCGTCGAGCACCTCGGTCACCTTCGGGAGCGAGTCGACGAGGCTCGCGCGGCCGGTCGGCACGCCCGCCGACTCCATGACGCGCTTGGCGAAGGTCTTCGACCCCTCGAGCGCAGCGGCGGCCTTGCCCGGGCCGAACACCGCGATGCCGCGCGTGCGCAGCGCGTCGGCGACGCCCGCGACGAGCGGCGCCTCGGGGCCGACGACGACGAGCTCGATGTCGTTGTCCATCGCGTAGTCGGCGACGATCACGGGGTCGGTCGGGTCGAGCGCGATGGTCTCGACGCTGCCACGTGCAGACGAGGTGGGGGATGCCGCGATGCCCGCGTTGCCGGGCGCCGCCACGATCTCGTGGCCGGCCTCCTCGTCGAGCAGGGCGAGGATGATGGCGTGCTCGCGCGCGCCCGAACCGAGGACGAGGATTCTCACCCGCTCAGGCTACCGGACCCCCTCCCGCCGGATCGGGCGCGTGACGGCGGCCGACCGGCCACCGTCGCCCGCCGTGCTGGGGGAGGATGGAGGGATGGCGCGCAGGATCGGAGACGTCGAGGGTCGTGACGCGGTCGCCGCGTTCGTGCGAGCGGATGCCGCGGCATCCGTCGACCGGAGCACGCTCGCGCTCGCCGTGCGCTACACGCTGCAGCTGCTCGCCGAGCGCGCACCGGGCGGCACGGTCGAGGTCCGCGTTCCACCGTTCGGGGCGGTGCAGTGCATCGAAGGTCCGCGGCACACGCGCGGCACGCCGCCGAACGTCGTCGAGACGGATGCCGCGACCTGGCTCGGCCTCGCGACGGGCTCGCTCGCGTGGGTCGACGCCCGCGCTGCTGGGCGGGTGCACGCGTCCGGGCAGCGCGCCGACCTCGAGGGCGTCGTGCCCGTGATCGACGCCGCGCGCCTCGCCTGACCCGCGCACGCCGTCGCCGCGTCGTCGTCGTGCCGTCTCGCTTCATTGCGCATGAGAATCCGGGTGATGGGCGGGGCAGATTCATACGGTCGTTGCAACGCGGGGGGTGTTGCATGGCTGGGCGGCGGTTGTATCCGGATTGGATGCGGGAGCGGTTCGTGGGGTTGGTGCTGGCGGGTGAGTCGGTCTCGTCCGCGGGACGGTTGCTCGGCGTGCCGGTGCCGACGGTGGAGCGGTGGTGGAAGGCTGCGGCCGTGGGTGTGCCGTTGCGGAAGGGGCGTCGGGGTGGGCTGGTCGAGCCGTTGCCACCGTCGCATGGTAAGTCGGGCCGGTATCTCTCGGACGCGGATCGGGCGGTGATCCAGGCGGGGTTGGCGTGGCAGCTGACCTTGGCCGAGATCGGCGCGATGATCGGCCGGGACAAGTCGGTGATCAGTCGGGAGGTTCGCCGGAACCGGGGTGCGGATGGGGTGTACCGGGCGGCGCTGGCGGATCGGGCCGCGGCCGCGAAACGGCGTCGCCCGAAACCGTTCAAGCTCGCCGCGAACCCGCAGCTGCGGGCCCGGGTCGAGGCGTGGATGGGCGACGGGTGGAGTCCGGGTCTGATCGCCTGGATGCTCGCCGTGACCGCGGGCGAGGATCAGACTGGGCGGGTGAGTCACGAGACGATCTACCGGGCCCTGTACGTCCAGGAGCCTGTCAAGTGGTTTGTGTAAGCGGTCATCGGCGTGGGGTTACAGGTAGGGGTTGATG
>NZ_WMLB01000019.1 GCF_009709675.1 Agromyces bracchium
GGCCGACATCCTCGGCGTGCCCGTCGTGCGCCCGGTCGTCGCCGAGACGACCGCGCTCGGCGCCGCCTACGCCGCGGGGCTCGCGACCGGATTCTGGTCGGGCCTCGACGACCTGCGCTCCAACTGGCAGGAGGACCGTCGCTGGGAGCCGAAGATGGACGCCGACGAGCGGGACCGGCAGCTCCGCCTCTGGAAGAAGGCCGTCACGAAGACCTTCGACTGGGTCGACGAGGACGTCACCTGAGATTCGACCGATCACCGGACGGGGTCCTGCTTCGGCGGGGCCCCGTCCGCCGTGTCAGCGCCGGGTCGCGGCGACCCACTCCTCGAGCTTGCGCGCGGCCGCCCCGCTGTCGATCGCGCCCTCGGCCACGGCCATCTTCTCGTGGAACCGCTCGAGGATCGTCCGCTGGAACTGGCTCGGGTCGTTCGCGAGCTCGAAGGCGACGAGGCCGGCCGCGGCGTTCAGCACGACGATGTCGCGGATCGGACCGCGCGCACCGGCGAAGACCTCGTGCACGATGCTCGCGTTGTGCTGCGCGTCGCCGCCCTGCAGCTGGTCGATGCTCGCCCGCGGGATCCCCAGCTCGCGCGGGTCGAGGTCGTGCTCCTTGACGGTGCCGCGCGAGACCTCCCAGATGTGGCTGTGCCCCGTCGTCGTGAGCTCGTCCAGACCGTCGTCCCCGCGGAACACCAGGGCGGTCGCACCGCGGGTCTGGAACACGCCGACGATGAGCGGCACGCGATCGAGATGGGCGACGCCGACAGCGGATGCCTCGGGGCGGGCCGGATTGCACAGCGGCCCGAGGAAGTTGAACACGGTCGGCACCCCGAGCTGTGCCCGGACCGGGCCCGCGTGCTTGAAGCCGGGGTGGAACGCCGCGGCGAACGCGAACGTGATCCCCGTCTCGTCGAGCACCTCGGCCACGCGGTGCGCGGGCATCGTGAGGTCGATGCCGAGCGCACCGAGCACGTCGGACGAGCCCGACGCCGAACTCGCCGCCTTGTTGCCGTGCTTGACGACCGGCACGCCGGCCGCGGCGCAGACGACGGAGGCCATGGTCGAGACGTTGACCGTTCCGAAGCGGTCGCCGCCCGTGCCCACGATGTCGAGCGCCATCGCGTCGACGGGCAGCTCGACGGCGTGCTCGAGGATCGCATCGCGGAAGCCGACGATCTCGTCGACGGTCTCCCCCTTTACGCGAAGGGCGATGAGGAACGCCGCAAGCTGTGCGTCGGTCGCGACGCCCGTCATGACCTGCTCCATGCACCACGCGGCATCCGACACGCTGAGGTCCTCGCCCGCGAGGAGCGAGTTCAGGACATCCGGCCAGGTCTGCATGGAGGGCATGCACACGATCCTATCGACGGGATTCGGGGCGTTTTCACGGGAATCCGCCAGCGGAATCGTCGGCTCGCGGGGGATGATGTCCGACATCCGGACCCGCCCCGTCCGAAAACACGTCCGAGGATCAGCCATAATGGTGAACGTGACGAGCACCTCAATGACGTTTCAGACGAGTGCGCCTGCGATCAAGCGGCCGAACACCGTCGCGGTCGGTACCATCGTGTGGCTTGGCAGCGAGGTCATGTTCTTCGCGGGCCTTTTCGCGATCTACTTCACGCTTCGGTCGACGTCGCCCGAGTTGTGGGACTTCGAGGCCGGCCGGCTGAACGTCCCGTTCGCCCTCGTCAACACGCTGATCCTCGTCGCGTCCTCCTTCACGTGCCAGTTCGGCGTCTTCGCCGCCGAGCGCATGCAGCCGTACCGCACGAGCTGGAAGCTGCGCGACTGGGGCATGGTCGAGTGGTTCTTCGTCACCTACGTCATGGGCGCCATCTTCGTCGCCGGGCAGTCGCTCGAGTACGCGCAGCTCGTGGCCGAGGGCATCGCGCTCGACTCGAACGCCTACGGCTCGGCCTTCTACCTCACGACCGGCTTCCACGCGCTGCACGTCACCGGCGGCCTCATCGCCTTCCTCCTCGTGATCGGCCGGGTCTTCGCCGTCAAGAACTTCGGCCACAAGGAGGCCACCAGCGCGATCGTCGTGTCGTACTACTGGCACTTCGTCGACGTGGTCTGGATCGGCCTCTTCCTCGTCATCTACGTCCTCAAGTAGCCCGAGCCAGGAGCGCCAACTTCGCAATGCCCGTGAACAGGAAGAGATCAATGAACCGCTCGAAGCGACGCACCGGCCGCCGGCATCCGCTCGCCACCGCCGCGCTGCTCGCGCTCGGCCTCGTGTTCACCGGAGGCGCGTACGCCGCCTTCAGCACCACGACGGCTCAGGCCGAGCCCTCCCCCACGTCGCAGGAGACGATCGAGGAGGGTGGCAAGCTCTTCCAGGCCAACTGCGCCACCTGCCACGGCCTCGAGGCGCAGGGCACGAACGACGGGCCCAGCCTGATCGGCGTCGGCGCCGCCGCCGTCGACTTCCAGGTCGGCACCGGTCGCATGCCCATGCAGATGCAGGGCCCGCAGGCCGAGCAGAAGCCCGTGCAGTTCACCGACGAGCAGGTCAAGCAGCTCGCGTACTACGTCGCCTCGCTGGGGCCCGGGCCCGACATCCCCGCCGACAGCCTCGTCAACGGCGGCGGCGACGCGGCGAACGGCGCCGAGCTCTTCCGCATCAACTGCGCCATGTGCCACAACGTGGCCGGCGCGGGCGGCGCCCTCACCGAGGGCAAGTTCGCTCCCCCGCTGACGGATGTCTCGGGCGTGCACATCTACGAGGCCATGGTCACGGGCCCGCAGAACATGCCGGTCTTCAACGACCTGAACATCTCGCCGGAAGACAAGCGCGACATCATCACCTACCTGCAGTACGTGCAGGACAACCGTTCGCCCGGTGGCTTCGAGCTCGGCTCGCTCGGCCCGGTCGCGGAGGGTCTGTTCATCTGGATCTTCGGTCTCGGCGCCATCGTCGCGATCACCGTGTGGATCACGGCGAAGTCCAACTAGGGCCCGCACCGAAGAAGCGAAGAAGGAGAACCATGGCACAGGACGACCACAGCGGCACCGAACTCGCCGCTGCCGACTCGTCGCACGCCGAGACCGTCCCCGCCGTGAAGACGGGCACCGCCCTCATCCAGTCCGACGCGTTCGAGAACCCCGGCTTCCCGCCGCACCGTCCGCGCGTCACCGATGAGGACCCGAAGAAGGAGAAGCGTGCACAGCGCACGGTGTACACGCTCTTCTACCTGTCGATCCTCGGCAGCATCTGGGCGATCGCGGCGTACATGCTCTTCCCGATGGAGGGCAACGACGTCGGCGACGTCCGCCTGAACAACCTGTTCATCGGCCTCGGTGCGGCGCTCGCCCTGCTCGGCATCGGCTTCGGTGCCGTGCACTGGGCGAAGGCGGTCATGACCGACGTCGAGATCGCCGACGAGCGCCACAAGGTCGGCGGCAACCAGGTCGCCCGCGAGGGCGCGGTCAAGGTCTTCCAGGACGCCGACCGGGAGTCGGGCTTCTCGCGCCGCGCGGTCATCCGCAACAGCCTCATCGGCGCGCTCCTCGTCTTCCCGCTTCCCGCGGTCGTCCTGTTCCGCGGGCTCGCGCCGCAGGACGAGAACCCGGTCGAACTGCTCAGCCACACGATGTGGAAGGCGGGCACGCGGCTCACGCTCGACCCGTCCGGCGTTCCGATCAAGGCGTCCGACGTCACGATCGGCAGCGCCTTCCACGTGATCCCCGAGGGGCTCAGCGAACTGCACCACGGCAAGCTCGAAGAGAAGGCCAAGGCCGCGGTCCTGCTCATGCGCCTCAACCCCGACGAGCTCAACGAGCTCCCGGACCGTGCGTCGTGGTCGTACGACGGCATCGTCGCCTACTCGAAGATCTGCACGCACGTCGGCTGCCCCGTGGCCCTCTACGAGCAGCACACGCACCACCTGCTCTGCCCCTGCCACCAGTCGCAGTTCGACGTGGCGAACCACTGCGAGGTCATCTTCGGCCCGGCCGCCCGGCCGCTGCCGCAGCTGCCGATCATGGTCGACGACGAGGGCTACCTCGTCGCGCAGAGCGATTTCACCGAACCCGTGGGCCCGAGCTTCTGGGAGCGTCATTGAGCACCGCAACCACCCGCGAGCCGCAGCGTCGTACCTTCACGGCGGCCGCCTCGAACTACATCGATGAGCGGACGAGCGTCTCGACGTTCGTCAAGGAACTCGGTCGCAAGGCGTTCCCCGACCACTGGTCCTTCCTCCTCGGCGAGGTCGCGCTCTTCAGCTTCCTCGTCATCCTGATCACCGGCACGTTCCTCACGTTCTTCTTCCAGGCCTCGATGGCCGAGGTGGAGTACGACGGCTCGTACGTGCCGCTCAAGGGCGTCGAGATGTCGGTGGCCATGGCCTCGACGCTCGACATCTCCTTCGATCTCCGAGGCGGTCTCTTCGTCCGTCAGATGCACCACTGGGCCGCGCTCATGTTCGTGGCGGCCATCGGCCTGCACATGCTGCGCATCTTCTTCACGGGTGCGTTCCGCAAGCCGCGCGAGCTCAACTGGGTCATCGGCTTCGTGATGTTCATCCTGGCGATGGGCGAGGGCTTCACGGGCTACTCGCTCCCCGACGACCTGCTCTCGGGCAACGGCCTGCGGATCATCGACGGCATGATCAAGGGCATCCCGCTCATCGGCACCTGGACCTCGTTCCTCCTCTTCGGCGGCGAGTTCCCCGGTACGGCGATCGTCGGACGCCTCTACACGCTCCACATCCTGCTGCTTCCGGTGATCCTCCTGGCTCTCATCGCGCTGCACCTGATGTTCGTGGTCGTGCACAAGCACACCCAGTACGCTGCTCCCGGCCGCACCCAGCAGAACGCGGTGGGCCCGCCCATCCTCCCGATCTACGCGGCCAAGGCCGGCGGGTTCTTCTTCCTGGTGTTCGGCGTGCTGGCACTCATCGCGTCGCTGTTCACGATCAACCCGATCTGGAACTACGGCCCCTACGACCCGTCGCCCGTCTCCGCCGGTACCCAGCCCGACTGGTACATCGGCTTCGCGGACGGCGCACTGCGCCTCATCCCGCCGGGCTGGGAGTTCGTGCTGTTCGACCGGACGTGGTCGTTCAACATCCTCGTCCCGCTGGTCGGACTCGGACTGTTCATCGCGACCGTGCTGATCTACCCGTTCGTCGAGGCGTGGGTCACCGGCGACAAGCGCGAGCACCACATCGTCGACCGTCCTCGCAACAACCCCACCCGCACCGCGATCGGTGCCGCCGGCGTGACCTTCTACGCCGTGCTGTGGGCCGCAGCGGCCTCCGACATCATCGCGACGCACTTCAAGCTGACGATGGAGGGCGTGATCCACTCCCTCCAGGCGCTGCTCTTCCTCGGCCCGATCGTCGCGTACTTCGTCGCGAAGCGCGTGTGCATCGCGCTGCAGAAGAAGGACCGCGAGATCGTGCTGCACGGCTACGAGTCGGGCCGCATCGTGAAGCTGCCGGGCGGCGAGTTCATCGAGGTGCACCAGCCCCTCGACGAGTACGACCGCTGGAAGCTCGTGAGCTACGAGTCGTACGAGCCGCTGATGATCCGCCCGAACGCTCGGGGCAAGATCACGGTCGGCCAGCGCCTCCGCGCCGGCATGTCGCGCTGGTTCTTCGAGGACCGGATCGCCCCCGTCACCAAGGGCGAGCTCGAGGCCGCGCACCACGATCACCACTGATCGTCGCACCAACTGAGTTCGGGCACCGGGCCATGTCGATCGATTCGACCTGGCTCCGGTGCCCGAACTGCTTCTCCGCAGTCGATCCCGTCGATGAGCGGGTCTACGGTTGCGCGAACGGTCATCGCTTCGATCGGTCGAAGTTCGGGTACCTGACCCTCCTCCCGCCGAGGGCCCCGCGGACGATCGGCGACGACCGGGACATGCTGGCGGCGCGAGCCGGATTGCTCGACCGGGGTGTCTTCGCACCGATCTCGGACGCACTCATCTCGCTCGTCGCCGACGATCGAACGACGGCCTCCTCGGGTGCGCTGCGCGTCGCCGACCTCGGCTGCGGCACGGGGTACTACTCCGCCAGGATCAGCGACTCGATTCCGAGCGCCCGGATCCTGCTCGCAGATCGTTCCCCCGACGCCGTCAGGATGGCACTCCGCGCCGTCCCCCGCGCGTCCGGCGTGGTGCTCGACATCTGGCGCCCCCTCCCGATCGCGGATGCCACGGCGGACGCGATCCTCAACGTGTTCGCGCCTCGCAATCCTGCCGAATTCCGGCGCATCCTCCGGCACGACGGTCGCGTGATCGTGGTCGTCCCCACGGCAGCGCACCTGAGCGAGCTTCGCGCGCGGGGCGCCCTGCTCGACATCCCCGCCGAGAAGGACTCGGCGGTCGCCGAACAGCTCGGGGCCGCGGGTTTCTCTCGCCGGGGCGGACCACGCGTCGAGTACCGGATCGAAGCGGATGCCGAGCTGCGCGCACGACTTGCAGGGATGGGTCCGTCGGCTCACCACGCGGCTGCGCTGGCCGCCACTGACGGCGGTGAGCTCGCGACGGTCACGGTGTCCGTCGACGTGCTGTCGTTCGAGGTCGCCGAGTCATCCTGAAGGCGTGCATCAGCCAACGCATCGCCGATGCGCGCGGGTGCATACTGGGCGCATGGAGCAGTGCTGCAGTCCGGGCCAGTCTCGGTACGACGAGGCCTTCGACGCACGCTTCGCGCGACAGCTCGACCGGCGCTATCGGCGCAAGGGTCTCACCGGATCCGAGCGTCGCATCGCCGAGCGCATCGAGTCCGAGGGCGTCGAGGGAACGTCCGTGCTCGAAGTGGGGGGCGGCATCGGTGCCATCCAGCTCGAGTTGCTCCGCCACGGCGCCTCGAGCACGACGAACCTCGAGATGTCCGGCGCGTACGAGTCGGCTGCGCGGGCGCTCCTGGACGAGGCGGGTCTCTCCTCCCGCGCCCGGCGCCTCGTCGGCGTCGACCTCGCCACCGCGGACCTAGACGTTTCGGTCGCAGATCACGTCGTGCTGCACCGCGTCGTCTGCTGCTACCCGGATGCCGTCGCGCTGCTCGCCGCGTCCGCGGCACACGCGCGTCGGACCGTCGTGTTCAGCCATCCGGCGCGAACGTGGCCGAGGCGCGCCCTCGTCGGTGCGGCGAACCTCATGATGCGACTGCGCGGAAAGGAGTACCGCGGCTACCTGCACCGCCCTGACGCGATGTACGACACGTTGCGGTCAGCAGGCTTCGCGCTCGACGACGTCATCCGGGCAGGACCGTGGCGCATCGCGGCCGCGCATCGCGCATGAACGACGACGTCCCCGGTGCCGGAGCACCGAGGACGTCGTGACGCGGTTGCCCGATCAGCGGGCGAAGTTCCCGCGGTAGTACTCGTAGACCCACCCGACGAGGCTGACGAGCGCAGGACCGATCGCCAGGAACGAGATCCACACGCCGACCGCGAGCCCGAGGAAGGCGAGCGCCGCCGAACCGGCGAGCAGGATCGGCCACCAGCTCCACGGGCTGAAGAAGCCGAGCTCGGCGTCACCGTCGTCGATGTTCGCGTCGAGTCGGTCCTCGGGCAGTTCCCCGCCCTGCTCCTTGTGGACGCGGCCGAGGTAGAACGCGATGAATGCGCTGAGCACCGCGCTGAGCGAGATGGCCACGAGGCCGACCCACTCGACGCCCGGCTCACGCTCGTCGATCGCCGTCCAGAAGATGTAGACCGCGGCCGAGAGGGCGAAGAAGCCGGTCAGGACCCAGAACAGGATGACATTGGCGCGCATCTACTTGACTTCCTTGGTCTCTGCGTCGATCACGGGGGCGTGGGGCGCGTCCTTGGCCGGACCGATGCCGACCGGGATGCCCGCCTCGGGGTGGTTCAGGTCGAACGCCGGACGCTCCGAACGGATGCGCGGGATCGACGTGAAGTTGTGCCGCGGCGGCGGGCAGCTCGTCGCCCACTCCAGGGACCCGCCGTAGCCCCACGGGTCGTTGACCGTCACCTTGGGTGCGCGGCGCGCGGTGATGTAGACGTTCAGGAAGAACGGGATCAGCGAGATCGCCAGGATGAACGCACCGATCGTGGAGAGCTGGTTCATCCAGGTGATGTTGTCCTCCGGCAGGTACGAGTAGTACCGGCGCGGCATCGCGACGACGCCCAGCCAGTGCTGGATGAGGAACGTCGTGTGGAAGCCGATGAACAGCAGCCAGAAGTGCCACTTGCCGAGCGTCTCGTTCAGCATCTTGCCGGTCCACTTCGGCCACCAGAAGTAGAAGCCGGCGAACATCGCGAAGACGACCGTTCCGAAGACGACGTAGTGGAAGTGGGCGACGACGAAGTACGTGTCGGACACGTGGAAGTCGAGCGGCGGCGAGGCGAGGATGACGCCGGTCAGGCCACCGAAGACGAACGTGATGAGGAAGCCGAGCGACCAGATCAGCGGTGTCTCGAACGTGATCGAACCACGCCACATCGTGCCGATCCAGTTGAAGATCTTCACGCCGGTCGGCACCGCGATGAGCATCGTCATGAGCGCGAACCACGGCAGGAGCACCGAGCCGGTGACGTACATGTGGTGCGCCCACACGGTGACCGACAGCGCCGCGATCGCGATCGTCGCGTAGATCAGGGTCTTGTATCCGAAGATCGGCTTGCGGCTGAAGACCGGGAAGATCTCGGACACGATGCCGAAGAACGGCAGGGCGATGATGTACACCTCGGGATGGCCGAAGAACCAGAAGAGGTGCTGCCACAGGATCACTCCCCCGTTCTCGGGGTCGTAGATGTGGGCGTTGAACACGCGGTCGGCGGCGGCCGCGAGGAGCGCGGCGGCGAGGACCGGGAACGCCATCAGCACGAGGATCGAGGTCACGAGGGTGTTCCACGTGAAGATCGGCATCCGGAACATCGTCATGCCGGGAGCGCGCATGGTGACGATCGTCGTGATGAAGTTCACCGCGCCGAGGATCGTTCCGAAGCCGGAGAGGCCGAGTCCCAGCATCCAGAGGTTGCCACCGACTCCTGGTGAGAACGTGGTCGAGGCGAGTGGCTGATATGCGAACCAGCCGAACGACGCGGCGCCCTGGGGAGTGAAGAATCCGGCGACGGCCATGAGCGAGCCGAAGTTGAACGCCCAGTAGGCGAACGCGTTCAGACGCGGGAAGGCGACGTCGGGCGCACCGATCTGGAGCGGCATCAGCACGTTCGCGAAGCCGGCGAACAGCGGAGTCGCGAACATCAGCAGCATGATCGTGCCGTGCATCGTGAACAGCTGGTTGTACTGCTCACGGGTCTGGATGACCTCGAGGCCCGGCTCGAACAGCTGCGCGCGGATGATGAGGGCCATCACGCCGCCGATGCAGAAGTAGATGAACGAGGTGATCAGGTAGAGGTACCCGATGACCTTGTGGTCGGTGGAGGTGATCCACTTGACGAGGACGTTGCCCTTGCGCTCGACCTTCGCAGCGCCGAACGGCTGCGACGAGGTCGCGGGGCGAGCCGGTGCGGTGGTGGTGCTCATTCGCCTTCGTGCTCCTCATTCAGTTCGGGCGCGCCCGTGCCGGGCAGGTTCTGGTTCCGGTCGTACTCGGTCGAGAGCTGGCCCTCGTTGCCGGAGTCGCGGAGCTCCTCGATGTAGTCCTCGTACTCGGCCTCGGAGACCACCTCGACGTTGAAGAGCATGAGCGAGTGGTACTCGCCGCAGAGCTCGGCGCACTTGCCGGCGTACGTGCCCTCGCGCTCCGGGACGAACGACATGTAGTTCGTCTTGCCCGGGAACATGTCCTTCTTGTAGAGGAAGTCGACGACCCAGAACGAGTGGATCACGTCGCGCGACTCGAGCGCGATCTCGACGTTGGCGCCGACGGGGAGGACCAGCGTGGGCAGCTCGTCCTGCTTGACGGAGCCGGCGGGGCCCTCGTCGTCGAGCTGCGCCTGGATGCCGGCGCTGTAGACGTCTTCGTTGACGTAGTTGAAGTCCCACGACCACTGCTTGGCGATGGCCTCGATCTTCACGTCGATGTCGTCTTCGGCGAAGCGCGCCTCGATCACCTGCTGGTCGCGGGCGGTGAATGCGAAGAACCCGAGCACCAGGATGAGCGGGACGACGGTGTAGAAGACCTCGATCGGCATGTTGTAGCGGAGCTGGACCGGGAGGCCGGTCTGGCCCTTGCGCCGGCGGTAGGCCACGACCGCCCAGATCGTGAGGCCCCAGGTCACCACGCCGACCACGAGCAGCACGATCCACGACGTCACCCACAGGCCCGAGACCCGCTCGGTGTGGTTCGTCACGGGCTCCTCGCCCTCGACGAAGCCGGGGAGGAATCCGTTCAGCTGAGCCTGCGTGCATCCGGCGAGGACGAGGCTGAGCGTCGCTGCGATCGGAACAGCAGCCCATCGGAGACGGCGATTGTGGCGCACCGGTGACCTTTCGGGAGATTCGAAGGCGCCTCTCAGCGAGGCGCATTGATCAGCCCTAGCCTACTCCGAGTCGGCGGCCCGCTCGTGCACCATCAGCGCGCATTCAGCCCGATGTGCATCGGAACTGCGGTCCGACGGCCGGAAACGCGATGAGGGAGACCGCCGTGGCGGTCTCCCTCATCGCGTTGCTGCGTGCGAACTCAGTGGAACGAGTCGCCGCACGCGCAGCTGCCCTGCGCGTTCGGGTTGTCGATCGTGAATCCCTGCTTCTGGATCGTGTCCTCGAAGTCGATCGTCGAGCCGTCGAGGTACGGGACGCTCATCTTGTCGACCACGACCTCGACGCCCTCGAAGTCCACGACCGCGTCGCCGTCGAGCAGGCGCTCGTCGAAGTACAGCTGGTAGATGAGGCCGGAGCACCCGCCGGGCTGGACGGCCACGCGCAGACGCAGGTCGTCGCGGCCCTCCTGCGACAGGAGGCTGCGCACCTTGTCGGCAGCCGGATCGCTCAGCTTCACGCCGTGGGCGGCGTCGGTGATCGTGTCGCTCATATCGCTCCTCGATGAAGGTCGGTCAGCCCGATTGTACCTGCGCAGGATGCGCGTTCGCCCTGAGGCGTCATCCGCCGCGGTGGCGGGCGGCGAGCGCCGCCGCCCGCGGGCGGCGGCGCTCTCCTGCTACTCCCCCGCCCGCGCGTGCAGGCGCGCGAGCAGCGCGGCCTCGGCGAGCACCGCGCGACGGAACACTCCGAGGTGCAGCGACTCGTTCGGGCTGTGCGCCCGCGAGTCGGGGTCCTCGACGCCGGTGACCAGGATCTGCGCCTCCGGGAACTCCTCGACGAGCTCGGCGATGAACGGGATGGAGCCGCCGACGCCGATGTCGACCGGCTCGACGCCCCACGCCTCGGCCATCGCGGCCTTGGCCTCGGCGACCGCCCAGCCGGACGTGTCGACGAGGAAGGGCTGGCCCGTGTCGACGTCGTCGATCACGACGTGGGCCCCGAACGGCGCGTTGGCGTGCACGTGGGCGCGCAGCGCCTCGAGCGCCTCGGCGGCGTCCTGTCCGGGCGCGATGCGCGCGCTGATCCGGACCGCGACGCGAGGGATGAGCGTGTTCGAGGCGTTCGCGACGGTCGGCGCGTCGATCCCGGTGACCGTGATCGACGGCTGCGCCCAGATTCGCGAGAGGATCGTGCCGCGGCCGATCGGCGTCACCCCGTCGAGGAGCCCGGTCTCGGCGCGGAGCTGCGCCTCGTCGTACGCCGGGGTCTCCAGGTCGGCCGAAGACAGTCCGGTGACGGCGACCGCGCCCTCGTCGTCGTGCAGGGTGCCGAGCAGGCGGATGGCCGCGAGCATCGCATCCGGGACGGCGCCGCCGAACATGCCCGAGTGCGACGCGTGCGCGAGCGTGGAGACCGTGAGCCGGAAGGTCACGTTGCCGCGGAGCGCGACGGTGAGCGCGGGCGTGTCGACGTCCCAGTTGTTCGAGTCGGCGACCACGATCGCGTCGGCCTCGAGCAGGTCGCGGTTCTCGCGGAGGAAGGTCGAGAACGATCGCGAGCCGAACTCCTCCTCCCCCTCGATGAAGAGGGCGATGCCGAGGTCGAGGTCCGTGCCCAGCACGTCGACGAGTGCGCGGATCGCGGCCACGTGGGCCATGACGCCGGCCTTGTCGTCGGCGGCGCCGCGGCCGTACAGGCGGTCGCCCCGGAGCGTCGGCTCGAAGGGCGTCGACTCCCAGTCCTCGTCGCGGCCGGGCGGCTGGACGTCGTGGTGCGCGTAGAGCAGGACGGTCGGCCGACCGTTGCGGGCATCACGGCGGGCGACCACGGCGGGCTGGCCGAGCTCGCCGCCGTCGCCGATCGGCGCACGCCGGATGTCGACCACGTCGAACACGTCGAGGCCGCGCACGAGTTCGGCGACCGCCTCCGCGCTCCGCGCGACGTGCTCGGGGTCGAAGGCCGCCCACGACACCGACGGGATCCGCACGAGCTCCGTGAGGTCGGCGACCGTCGAGGGGAAGCCCGCCTCGACCGCGGCGCGGAGTCGTTCCACCGTGAGGGCGGGTTCGGCGTCGGCGGCGGCGAGGGCGCGTGAGGATGTGTCGGGTCGGGTCTGGCTCATGCGGCTAATCTTAAGAGGAACCGATTCGACGAGGACTCCCCCGTGGCCAAGCACCCCAAGACCGAGACGCCCGCTTCCGCACCCGACGACGCCGCACCGGCGACGTCCAAGGTCGGCAAGGGCGCACCCACTCCGACCCGCGCCGAGCGCGAGGCCGCGAACAAGCGCCCGCTCGTGCCGAACGACCGCAAGGAGGCCGCGCGCCAGGCGCGCACCAAGGCCGCCGAGGCGCGCGAGCGCGCCCGCGTCGGCATGGCCGCCGGCGACGAGCGCTACCTGCCCGCGCGCGACCGCGGTCCGCAGAAGAAGTACGTGCGCGACTACGTCGACGCGCGCTTCAGCATCGGCGAGATCCTCATCCCGGTCATGTTCGCCGTGATCGTGCTCACGTTCGTCCCGAGCTACGAGGTCCAGACCATCGGGATCTTCGCCCTCTGGGGCTTCTTCCTGGTCTCCGTGGTCGACGTCATCATCCTCGGCTTCACGCTGCAGCGGAAGCTCGGGGCCAAGTTCGGTGCGACCAAGGTCGAGCGCTTCCGCTGGTATGCGGCGATGCGTGCGCTGCAGCTGCGCCCGCTCCGACTGCCGAAGCCGCAGGTCAAGCGCGGCCAGTACCCGGCCTGACGAACGCCATGACGGATGCCGCGGCCTCGCGCCGCGGCATCCGTCATGTTCGCCGGTCTCGCGGCGTCAGCCCCGCCGGTACGCCCCGAGCCGGATGAGCGGGATTCGCGTCTCCTCGTCGGTGAGCGACCCGTGCTGGCCGACCATCTCCTCGCCCCGGCGGTCGGCCTCGCGCCGGTCGTAGTACGCGACGCCCGAACGGGCCGCGACGAGCACGTCGGCGATGCGGTCGAGGTTGCCCGGTTCGACGTCGCCGTAGAGCCCTGCGGCGATCGCCTCGTCGCGCGTGACGACCCAGGCGCGGTCTCCCTCGGCGTCCCGCCATCGATCGGCGACGGCCGAACGGGCGTCCTCGTCGAGGTCGGGCTCGAGGACGAGGCCGAGGCAGCGGGGCTCGCCCGCGACGTGGCGGACGCCGTCCAGCAGGCCCGGCACGGCGTCGACGAAGACGTGACGGTGCGGCGGCACGTCGAGCACCCCGTGGTCGGCGGTGACGAGGAGTCCCGTGCCCCGCGGCATCCGTCGCTCGAAGTCGGCGACCTCGGCATCGAGGGTCTCGAGCGCGGCGATCCACCGGTCCGACTCCCACCCGTGCGCGTGCGCGATCTGGTCGAGTTCCGAGACGTACACGTAGACGAGCGCGGGCCCCTCGCCGAGCACGCGGAGGGCCTCGGCGAAGCGGTCGTGGATCCTCGCTCCCGCACGGTACTCCGCGCCGCGCAGCACGGCACGGGTGAAGCCGGAGGTCGCGTAGCGGGTGCCGCCGATCGCGACGGCGCGCACGCCCCGCTCCCCCGCGCGGTCGAACACGGTGTCGTGCGGCTGCCACGACTCGGGGACCATGCGGTCGTCCCATCCGCTCAGCTGGTTCACGACGCGGTCGTTCGCTCGGTCGGGGACGCGGTAGCCCATGAGGCCGTGCGCGCCAGGCATGAGGCCGGTCGCGAAGCTCGCGATGGCCGCGGCCGTCGTCGACGGGAACACGGTGCGGATCACGTCGCGCTTGGCCATCGTTCCCGACAGGAACCGGGCGTGACCCGATCGTGCGCGCAGGTTCGAGGCGCCGAGACCGTCGACCAGCACGACGACCGCCGAGTCGACGCCCGGGAGCTCGAACGGGCCGGCGCCCCCGCCGATCGAGGCGAGGGCGGCGGGCAGCACCCCGGTGAGCCGCGGGGCTCCGTCGGCGGGCACCGGTAGCATTGCTGGCATCGCGCCCAGTCTGGCACAGGCCGGGCGCGGCCCCGTTCCCCGCGCGTGCCCGTGCACGCCCTGCGCAGAGACGACGAATGACCCCAGGCAAGAGCGAATCCTCCTCATCACCCATCGCCGAGCGGATCGACGAGATCGACGTCGCCGAGGAGATGCAGGGGTCCTTCCTCGAGTACGCCTACTCGGTCATCTACTCGCGCGCGCTCCCCGACGCGCGCGACGGCCTGAAGCCCGTGCAGCGACGCATCCTCTACATGATGAGCGACATGGGGCTCCGCCCCGAGCGCGGCCACGTGAAGTCGGCGCGCGTCGTCGGCGAGGTCATGGGCAAGCTCCACCCGCACGGCGACAGCGCGATCTACGATGCCCTCGTCCGGCTGGCGCAGGCGTTCACGCTCCGCGTCCCGCTCGTCGACGGCCACGGCAACTTCGGCTCCCTCGACGACGGCCCCGCCGCCGCGCGCTACACCGAGGCCCGCATGGCGCCGGCCGCCGTGTCGATGACCGAGCACCTCGACGAAGACGTGGTGGACTTCGTCCCGAACTACGACAACTCGCACCAGCAGCCAGAGGTGCTGCCCGCCGCGATCCCGAACCTCCTCGTCAACGGCGCGAGCGGCATCGCCGTCGGCATGGCGACGAACATGGCGCCGCACAACCTGGTCGAGGTCGTGGCCGCCGCGCGTCACCTCCTCCGGAACCCGGGGGCGACGCTCGACGAGCTCATGGAGTTCGTGCCGGGCCCCGACTTCCCGTCGGGCGGCACGATCGTGGGCCTCGCCGGCGTGCGCGATGCGTACGCGACGGGTCGCGGGTCGTTCAAGACGCGCGCCAAGGTATCGGTCGAGCAGCTCACGCCGCGCAAGGCGGGGCTCGTGGTCACCGAGCTGCCCTATCTCGTCGGCCCCGAGAAGGTCATCGAGAAGATCAAGGACGGCGTCAACGCCAAGAAGATCACCGGCATCTCGGATGTCGCCGACCTCACCGACCGTACCAAGGGGCTCCGCCTCGTCATCGGCGTCAAGACCGGCTTCAACCCGCAGGCGGTGCTCGAGCAGCTCTACCGGATGACGCCGCTCGAGGACTCCTTCAACATCAACAACGTCGCCCTCGTCGACGGGCAGCCGCAGACGCTCGGCCTCCGCGAACTGCTCGACGTCTACCTGGCCCACCGCATCCGCGTCATCACCCGGCGCTCGGAGTTCCGGCTCGCCCGCCGGCGCGAACGGCTGCACCTCGTCGAGGGCCTGCTCATCGCGATCCTCGACATCGACGAGGTCATCCAGGTCATCCGCTCGAGCGACGACGCCGAAGCCGCCCGCACGCGCCTGGAGGAGGTCTTCGACCTCAGCCGCCTGCAGGCCGAGTACATCCTCGAGCTCCGCCTCCGACGGCTCACGAAGTTCTCCCGCATCGAGCTCGAGGCCGAGCGCGACCAGCTGCTCGCCGAGATCGCCGCCCTCGAGGAGCTCCTCGCGAGCGACGTGCGCATCCGCGAACAGGTCGCGGAGGAGCTGGATCGTGCCGCCGACCTCTTCGGCACCCCGCGGCGCACGATGCTCACCGAGGCCCGTGTCCAGCCGAAGACGCGCAAGGCGGTCGACCCCGCGACCCTCGAGCACGCCGACGTGCCGTGCCGGGTCATCCTCGGTGCGACCGGGCGGATCGCCCGGGTCGATGCACCCGAGGGCGAGGCATCCGTCACCCTCACGCCCCCGAGCCGGCGCTCGAAGCACGACGCGGTGCGCTCCGAGGTCGCGACGACGAGCCGCACCGAGATCGGGGCGGTCACATCGAAGGGTCGCCTGATCCGCTTCTCGCCGATGGACCTGCCCGCACTGCCGCCGAACTCGGTCCAGCTCGGGGCGGGCGTGCGCATCGCCGACTACCTCGCGCTGCCCGACCGGAGCGAGCAGGTGCTCGCGGTCGTCTCGCTCGACTCCCAGCAGCCGATCGTGCTCGGCACCGAGCAGGGCGTCGTCAAGCGTGTCTCGCCCGGCAACTACCCCAACCGTCCCGACTTCGAGGTCGTCTCGCTGAAGCCGGGCGACCGCGTCGTCGGCGCGTCGCAGGGCGGCGACGACGACGAGCTCGTGTTCGTCACGAGCGATGCGCAGCTGCTGCACTTCCCCGCGTCGGCCGTGCGACCCCAGGGCTGCCCGGCGGGCGGCATGGCCGGCGTGAAGCTCGACGCCGCGGCGCGCGTGGTCTCGTTCACGGTGCTTCCGCGTGCCGACGTCGAGTCGGCCGTGGTCGTCACCGTGGCGGCGGCCGCCGATACGCTCCTCGGCGCCGACCCCGGCGCGGCGAAGGTCTCCGACTTCGCCGAGTTCCCGGGCAAGGGCCGAGCGACCGGCGGCGTGCGCGCGCATCGGTTCCTCAAGGGCCAGGACGGGCTCTCGGTCGCGTGGGTCGGTCCGGGTCCGGCACGGGCCCTCGGCGCCGACGGTTCGCTTCGCGCGCTTCCCGAGAGTGGCGCGAAGCGCGACGGTTCGGGTCAGACGCTCGACGCCGTCGTGCAGGTGATCGGCCGCGCCATCCGCTGACCTGCGCTCGACGTCGATCGATCGAACGCGCCCGCCGCACCGATGGTGCGACGGGCGCGTTCGCGTCAGCCGGTCGATCCGGGCGGATTCCTCAGGCGTCGATGCGATCCCGCGTGAGCGCCGCCGCGCTGTCGACGATGAACTCCTTGCGCGGCGCCACCTCGTTGCCCATGAGGAGCTCGAAGACGCGACCGGCGTTCTCGGCATCGGCCACGCCCACGCGACGCAGCGTCCGGTGCTGCCGGTCCATGGTGGTCGACGCGAGCTGGTCGGCGTCCATCTCACCGAGGCCCTTGTAGCGCTGGATCGGGTCCTGGTACCGCTTGCCCTGCTTCCGGAGAGTCGCGAGCACGCCCGCGAGCTCCTTCTCGGAGTATGTGTAGATCACGTCGTTGGGCTTCGAGCCGGGGTTCATGACCACGACGCGATGGAGCGGCGGCACCGCCGCGAAGACGCGGCCGTCCTCGATCATCGGACGCATGTAGCGGAAGAACAGCGTGAGCAGCAGCGTGCGGATATGGGCGCCGTCGACGTCGGCGTCGCTCATGATGATGACCTTGCCGTACCGTGCGGCGGAGAGGTCGAAGCTGCGCCCTGAGCCGGCGCCGATCACCTGGATGATCGACGCGCACTCGGCGTTGCCGAGCATGTCGGCGATCGACGCCTTCTGCACGTTGAGGATCTTGCCGCGGATCGGCAGCAGCGCCTGGTGCTCGCTGTCGCGCGCGAGCTTGGCGGTGCCGAGGGCCGAGTCGCCCTCGACGATGAACAGTTCGCTCTGCGCGACATCCGTCGACCGGCAGTCGACCAGCTTCGCCGGCAGCGACGAGGTCTCGAGGGCGTTCTTGCGGCGCTGCGTCTCCTTGTGGGTGCGCGCCGAGATGCGCGCCTTCATCTCGGAGACGACCTTCTCGAGCAGCATCGAGGTCTGCGCCTTGTCGTCGCGCTTGGTCGAGGCGAAGCGCTCGCCGAGCGCCTTCTGCACGACGGATGCCACGATCGAGCGCACCGCGGGCGTGCCGAGGACCTCCTTCGTCTGGCCCTCGAACTGCGGTTCGGGCAGCCGCACCGTGAGCACGGCGGTGAGCCCTGCGAGCACGTCGTCCTTGTCGAGCTTGTCGTTGCCGACCTTCAGCCGCCGCGCGTTCTGCTCGACCTGCTGGCGGACGAACTTCAGCAGCCCCTGCTCGAAGCCGGACTGGTGCGTGCCGCCCTTCGGCGTCGCGATGATGTTGACGAAGCTCCGCATGACGGTGTCGTACCCCGTGCCCCATCGCAGTGCGATGTCGACGTGGCAGTGCCGCTCGACGTCGGTGGGGATCATCGCACCGTGGTCGTTCAGCACCGGGACGGTCTCCGTGAAGCGGCCGTCGCCCGTCAGGCGCCAGATGTCGGTGACGGGGCCGTCGACGGCGAGGTGCTCGGCGAACTCCGAGATCCCTCCCTCGAACTGGAAGCGGTGCGTCTCGGGCTCCTCGCCGCGCTCGTCGGACACCGTGATCGCGAGGCCCGGCACCAGGAACGCGGTCTGCCGCGCCCGATTCAGCAGATCCTCGAGCTGGAAGCTCGCGCCGCGCGTGAAGATCTGCGGATCGGCCCAGTAGCGCACGCGCGTGCCCGTCACGGCCTTGGCGACACGCCCGACCTTGCGCAGCTCGCTCGACTGCTCGAACGGCCGGAACGCCGAGGCGGGCGAGGGGGCGCCCGCATCGTCGAAGATGCCCGGCTCGCCGCGATGGAACGACATCGCCCACGTCGCCCCGCCGCGGTCGACCTCGACGTCGAGGCGCTCCGACAGCGCGTTCACGACGGACGCGCCGACGCCGTGGAGACCGCCGGACGCGGAGTAGGACCCGGAACCGAACTTGCCGCCCGCGTGCAGCTTCGTGTACACGACCTCGACACCGGTGAGCCCGGTCTTCGGCTCGATGTCGACCGGAATGCCGCGGGCGCGGTCGCGCACCTCGACGCTGTGGTCGGCGTGCAGCACGACGTCGATCTCGGTGCCGTGGCCTGCGAGGGCTTCGTCGACCGAGTTGTCGATGATCTCCCAGAGGCAGTGCATGAGGCCCCGCGAGTCGGTCGAGCCGATGTACATGCCCGGTCGCTTGCGGACCGCCTCGAGGCCCTCGAGGACGGAGAGATGACGGGCGGAATAGTCGGAGCTCACGTCGCACAAGCCTACTGAGGGCCACCCCTGTTCCCGGCTCAGGCGCTTCGCGCAGAGCGAAATGAGGGGTCGCACGGAAGGTTCGGAGGCGAAGTCGTGTTTTCATTGAGTGACGGAAACGGCTCGTGATCTACGGAGGAGGCGCCATGAACCAGACCACCGACACCGGTGCGGTCGACGAACTCGACACCCCGCACGAGCTCACGGCGCTCGATCGCTGCGACGCCTGCGGCGCACAGGCCTACATCCGCGTGGTCGTCGCGAGCGGCGAACTCCTCTTCTGCGCGCACCACGGCCGCAAGCACGAGGAGAAGCTCTCGCAGATCGCCCACAGCTGGCACGACGAGTCGAGCCGGCTCCTCACCGACACGCGCAACTGACGCGCGTCCCACGACGACGAGAACGCCCCCGGAGCAATCCGGGGGCGTTCGTCGTGACGGCGTCGTTCGTCGGCGTCAGGTGGCGGATGCCGCGACGCCCGCAGTGCGCAGCTGCTGGGTGCGTGCGGCGTCGGCGTACCGGTCGACCTCGTGGGTCCGCTCCCCCGGCGTGTATTCGAGCCCTGCGCGCTCGCACGCGCGCGCCAGCATCGCGTCGGCGAGCTGCGGGTTCTTGGCGAGCACGGGGCCGTGCAGGTGCGTGCCGATGACGTCGCCCATGCGCACGCCCTCCTGGCCCGAGCCGCGACCGTTGCCCGAACCGGCCAGGATGCGCCCGACCGGCGAGGCCTCCGCGCCGACGTAGTCGCGTGCGTGGTTCTCGAAGCCCACGAGCAGTCCGAGCCCGCCCGAGGCCTTGACCACCAGGTCGCCCGCGGCGCGGCCCTCGCGCGGCACCGCACGCCCCGCGAGGATGCCGAGGCCCTCGATGCTGCGACCGTCGGCGAGCTCGATGCCCCAGCTGAGCAGTTCCCACCCCGTGCCGACCGCGAGGATCGGCACGCCCTCCGTGCCCCACCGGCGGAGCTCGTCGTGCAGTCCGAGCAGGACCTCGCGGCTCCGCTCGAGCGACGAGTCGCTGCCCGAACCGAGCACGACCGCGTCGACGCGCTCGGGAAGGTCCTCGGGGACCTCGACCGGGACGACGCGCACGTCGAGCCCCGCCCATCGGGCGCGGCTGGCGAGGACGGCCGCGTTCTCCGCGTCGCCGTTCGTGTTCTGCAGCGACGGCAGCAGCGAGACGATGGTGAGGGTCATTCCGCTCCCGTGAGGCCGAGGTGCGTGCGCGTCCGCCGCATGGCGTCGGCCGTGAAGACGATCGTCTTCACGCCGGTCGCCGGGGCGGGCGCGGCGAGGAAGTCGTCGAGCGCTCGTCCGAGGTCGTGCTCGACGCGATCGATCCCGACGCCGTCGTACGCGAGCATCAGGGCGGCCTCGTCGGCCTTGGATCCGCTGACGATCGAGACCCGGCCGAGCGACGAGGCATCCGTCGGCCAGAAGTAGGACGGGTCGCGGACGTCCGATCCGATCGCGAACAGGATCTGCTCGGTCCCCGGTGCGATGCTGTCGACGTTGAGCTGGTAGCTCGCGGGGTTCTGCACGAGCACGAAGTCGACCTCCTGCCCGCGGACGCTCACCCGCTCGCCGCGTCCGAAGACCGCGGGGATGGAGCTGAGTGCCCGAGCCGCGACCTCCGGGTCGAACTGCTCCCCGAGGACGGCACGTGCGGTGCTGTACGCGGCGGCCGCGTCGACGGCGTAGTGCGTGCCGCGCGCGGGCAGCCCGATGGCGAGGTCGCGACCGGCGTCGGCGAGGACGGCGGACGCCCCGTCGACGGATGCCACGACCACGCCGGCGCTCCGGTCGAGGCGTTCCGGGCTGGTCTCGGTGTGGCCGAGCCCGCGCGGAGCGGCGGCGAGGACCTCGGGCGCGACGCCGAAGCGCCGGATCGCGACGCCGTCGCCGAGCCCGGCGGCGATCCGCTCGAGGTACGCGTCGTCGGCGTTCACGACGACCGAACCGTGCGCACGGGCCGCGATCTTCGCGAGCATCCCGGCGACCATGTCGGAGTCGTGGAACCGGTCGATCTGGTCGACCATGACGTTCGTCAGCGTCACGATCCGGGCGTCGACGCCCTCCATCACGCGCGCACCGTGGCCCTCGTCCATCTCGAGCACCGCGACGTCGCCCGGAACGCGGCCGCGCCAGTCGGCCTGCTCGAGGAGCGCCGACGTGAGGCCCTGGCTGATGTTCGCGGTCGACGGGTTGGTGAAGACCGACTCGCCGTGCGCGCGGAGGATGGCGACGAGCATCTTCGTCGTCGTCGACTTGCCGCTCGAGCCCGAGACGACGACGAGGCCGTGCGGGAACCCGGAGAGGGTCGTGCGGAGATAGCCGGGGGCGATCGTATTGACGACGAGGCCGGGCACCGCCGAACCGCCGCCCGGCTTGCGCAGCCGAGCGGCGATCCTGGTGAGCCGGCCGACGAGGATCGCCGGCGCGTACTTCACGTGCGGCCTACTCGAGGTAGTCGCGGAGCGACTGGGACCGCGACGGGTGGCGGAGCTTCGCCATCGTCTTCGACTCGATCTGGCGGATGCGCTCGCGCGTCACGCCGAAGGTGTCGCCGATCTGGTCGAGCGTCTTCGGCATGCCGTCGCCGAGGCCGAAGCGCATGCGGATGACGCCGGCCTCGCGCTCGCTCAGCGAGTCGAGCAGCGACTCGAGCTGCTTCTGCAGCATCGTGAAGCCGACCGCGTCGGCCGGGACGACCGCCTCGGTGTCCTCGATCAGGTCGCCGAACTCGCTGTCGCCGTCCTCGCCGAGCGGGGTGTGCAGCGAGATCGGCTCGCGGCCGTACTTCTGGACCTCGATGACCTTCTCCGGGGTCATGTCGAGTTCCTTCGACAGCTCCTCCGGCGTGGGCTCGCGGCCCAGGTCCTGGAGCATCTGGCGCTGCACGCGGGCGAGCTTGTTGATGACCTCGACCATGTGCACCGGGATGCGGATGGTGCGGGCCTGGTCGGCCATCGCGCGCGTGATCGCCTGGCGGATCCACCACGTCGCGTAGGTCGAGAACTTGAAGCCCTTGGTGTAGTCGAACTTCTCGACCGCACGGATGAGGCCGAGGTTGCCCTCCTGGATCAGGTCGAGGAACTGCATGCCGCGACCGGTGTAGCGCTTGGCGAGCGAGACCACGAGACGGAGGTTCGCGCCGAGCAGGTGGCTCTTCGCGCGCTGCCCGTCGCGGGCGACCCACTGCAGCTCGCGGCCGAGCTGCGAGCGCTTCTCGGCGTCCGACATGTGCGAGAGCTTCTCCTCGGCGAAGAGGCCCGCCTCGATCCGCATCGCCAGCTCGACCTCTTCGGCCGCGTTCAGCAGCGCGACCTTTCCGATCTGCTTGAGGTAGTCCTTGACCGGGTCGGCCGTCGCGCCGGTGATCGTCGTCGAGTAGACGGGGATCTCGTCCTCGTCGTCGGACGCGCGGAGCACGATCGCGCCGGTCGGGTGGGGCTCGACGGCCGCGGGCTTGGCCTCCTCGTCGTCGCTCGAGTCATCCGTCGACTCCTCGGCGCCCGACGTGTCGGTCGCCTCATCGGCGGCATCCTCGAGCTCGGCGTCCTCGTCGAGTTCCTCCTCGTCGGCGCCGTCGACACCCTTCGCCTTGGTGCTCTTCGCCTTGCCGCCCTTCGCGGTCGACGTACGGGGCGTCTTCGACGCCGTCGTGGCGCTCTTCTTCGATGCGGTGCTCTTGGCGGATGCGGCCTTGGTGGCCGTGGCCTTCGTCGACTTCGACGCCGGCGCCCGCTTGGTCGAACCCGCGGCGCGAGGCGCCTCGGCCGACTCGTCGGTCGTCGGCGTGGTGGTCTTGGCTGCCATGTGTACTGAACCTCTTCCTCACCGTCGCGCGGCGCCTGCCCCTGGGTGGGCGGCCGTGCGGTCTGACTGCGTCGCGACCCGGTGATTTCGGACACGATGAGGACCCATGTCAAGTCCGCAGCGGAGGCGACGTGAGTCGCACGGCGGACCAGAACGGGTCCTTCCCCCCATTATACAGGCCGCGACGCGTCGACCGCCCGCGACGACACGGGTTCCGGGGCGCGATTCGACCTGCACACAGTCCAACGTCCGGCGCCGTGCCGGCATTCCCCGTGAACCGCGTTCAGTCGTCGCCGGCGTCCCGGTTGCGCCGCCGGGCGAGGAACTTCTCGAGTTCGGCGCCGATCTCGTCGGCGGACGGGAGTTCGCCGTCCTCGTCGGTGAGGGGCGAGCGCAGGCTCGTGCCCTCCATGTAGTCGTCGTGACGCTCCTCGAGCGTGTGCACCAGCTTGGCGAGTTCGCCGTTCTCGGCGACCTGCTCGTCGATCCGCGCCGTGAACTCGCGCCCCTGCTCGCGCAGCGAATCCGTCGGGAAGATGCGACCGGTCGATGCGCTCACCGCCTCGAGCGCGGTGACCGCGGCAGACGGGAACTCCGCGTCCGAGAGGTAGTGCGGCACCAGCAGCACGAAGCCCGTCGTCGGGTGCCCCTGCGTCTGGAGGCGGTACTCCACGAGATGTAGCGCGTTGGCCGGCACCTGAGTCGTCGGCCGCCACACCGACATCGCCTCGATGAGGTCGGTCCGGTTCCCGCTCACGGTGACGCCGATCGGCCTCGTGTGCGGCACGGGCATCGGGATCGAGTTGATCCACGTGGTCGAGGACACCTCGAAGCGCTCGATGAGCCCGAGCACGGCAGCTCCGAAGCGCTCCCACTGGAAGTCGGGTTCGAACCCCGTGAGCAGCAGGAAGGGCTGGCCGAGCTCGTCGCGCGCCAGGTCGAGCGAGAGCCTCGGGGGCCGGTAGTCGGTGAGGTGGTCGCCCTCGAAGAGGATCACCGGCCGCCGCGCGCGGTAGTCGAGCAGTTCGTCGGCATCGAATGTCGCGACGACCTCGCTGTCGAGGGTCGTCAGCAGGTACTCCGTCGTCTGGGCGACCGCCGAACCCGCGTCGGCGAACCCCGTGAGCCCGGCGACGAGCGGGAGTCCGAGGGGCACCTCGACGTCGGCATTCAGCTCGTACAGGGAGCGGGGATCGCGCATACGTCAAGGGTACCGACGGGCCGGCCGCACCCGGCCGCGAGCACGTCGCGGCGGCCACGCTCGGAGCGAACACGCGGATGCGGGTCGGGTCGGGGCGAACACCTACGATCGAGCCATGTCCGTTCCCTCGATCGAACTCACGTCCTCCCCCGCCGAGACCTCCGACGCCGACGCCGTCGTCGTGCCCGTCCGCCGCAGCGGCGACGGCCCCGCGCCCCTCGTCGACGGCGGATTCGAGTGGGTCGGCCCGGCCCTCGAGCGGCTGGGCGCCAAGGGCGGGCTCGACGAGGTCACCAAGCTCCCGGCGCCCGACGGCGACGGCCTGGTGGTCGCGACGGGCGTCGGCGAGACGACGGATGCCGCGTCGCTGCGTCACGCGGGCGGCGCCGCGCTCCGCGCCCTCGCCTCAACGACGTCGGTCGCGCTCGCCGGCGGCGGGCTCGACGCCGACCTCGCCGAGGCGTTCGTCGAGGGCGCCGCCCTCGGCGCGTACACGTTCACCGAGTACCGCGAGGGTCCGACCGGTCCCGACGAGCTCACCCTCCACGCCGCGCACGACGCCGACGCCGTCCGCCTCGACCGCGTCCGGAGCGTCGTGGCCGCGGTCGCGCGGACGAAGGACCTCGTCAACACCGCCCCGAACGACCTGCCTCCGGCCGTGCTCGCCGACCTCGCGACGCAGGCCGCCGAATCGGCCGGCATCATGGTCCGCGTCTACGACGAGGCCGCGCTCGCCGAGGGCGGCTTCAACGGCATCCTCGCGGTCGGCGGCGGTTCGTCGCGCCCGCCGCGACTCGTGCGCCTCGAGTACGCCCCGGCCGGGGCATCCGCTCACCTCGCTCTGGTCGGAAAGGGGATCACCTTCGACTCCGGCGGGCTCTCGCTGAAGCCCGGCGCCTCGATGGTCGGCATGAAGTCCGACATGGCGGGTGCGGCCGCCGTGCTCTCCGCGATCGTCGCGCTCGCGGAGCTCGAGGTGCCCGTGCGGGTGACCGGATGGCTCTGCCTCGCCGAGAACATGCCCTCGGGCACCGCGGCGCGGCCGAACGACGTGATCCGCATGAAGGGCGGCACCACGGTCGAGGTGCTGAACACCGACGCCGAGGGACGCCTCGTCATGGCCGACGCGCTCGCCGCCGCGAGCGAGGAGCAGCCCGATGCGATCATCGACGTCGCGACGCTCACCGGCGCCCAGGTCGTCGCCCTCGGCAACCGCATCACCGGGCTCATGGGCGAGGACGACCTCGTCGCCGAGGTCCGCAGCGCAGCGGATGCCGCGGGCGAGCCCACCTGGCCGATGCCGCTGCCCGACGACCTCCTCCCCCTGCTGAAGTCCGACGTCGCCGACCTGGCGAACACCAAGCTCGGCACCGTGGTGCCCGGCATGCTGCTCGCGGGCGTCTTCCTGCAGCAGTTCGTCGGCCGCCGCGACGGGGACGACGCGCCCCGGATCGCGTGGGCCCACCTCGACATCGCCGGGCCGTCCTACAACACCGCCGCGCCCTGGGGATTCACCGGCGCGGGCGGCACCGGTGCGGCCGTGCGCACCCTCATCGCGCTGGGCGAGCGCGCCTCCGCCAGGTAGTACAGTCGTCTGGGGCGATCCACGCCCCAGACGTTCCCCGGCCACGAAACCGGGTGACTCGCGCCGCAGATCCGATGCGCAAGGGAGATTCCGTTTGTCCGAGCAGAACTTTGACCTCGTCATCCTCGGAGGCGGCAGCGGAGGGTACGCAGCGGCGCTGCGCGCCGTCCAGCTCGGCCTCAGCGTGGCCCTCGTCGAGAAGGACAAGCTCGGCGGCACGTGCCTGCACCGGGGCTGCATCCCGACGAAGGCGCTCCTGCACGCGGCCGAGGTGGCCGACAACTCGCGCGAGTCGGAGAAGTTCGGCGTCAAGTCCAGCTTCGAGGGCATCGACGTCGCCGCGGTGACGCGGTACCGCGAGGGCATCGTCTCGAGCAAGTTCAAGGGACTGCAGGGCCTCATCAAGGCGCGCGGCATCACGGTGTTCGAGGGCGAGGGCCGCCTCGAGGGCCCCAAGACCGTCGTCGTCGGCGACGAGCGCCTCACCGGGAAGAACGTGGTCCTCGCCACCGGCTCGTACTCGCGCTCGCTTCCCGGCCTCGACATCGCCGGTCGCGTCATCACGAGCGAGCAGGCCCTCGAGCTCGACTTCGTCCCGAGCAAGGTCGCGATCCTCGGCGGCGGGGTCATCGGCGTGGAGTTCGCCAGCGTCTGGCGTTCCTTCGGCGCCGAGGTCACGATCATCGAGGCGCTCCCCCACCTCGTCCCGAACGAGGAGGAGTCGATCTCGAAGCAGCTCGAGCGCGCGTTCCGCAAGCGCGGCATCGAGTACAAGCTCGGCGTGCGCTTCCAGGGGGTCACGCAGCACGACGACGGCGTCGTCGTCACGCTCGAGAACGGCGACACCGTCGAGGCCGAGCTCCTGCTCGTCGCCGTCGGTCGCGGCCCGGTCACCCAGAACCTCGGCTACGAGGAGGCCGGCGTCACCGTCGACCGCGGCTTCGTCATCACGAACGAGCGCCTCGAGACGAGCGTTCCCGGCGTCTACGCCGTGGGCGATATCGTTCCCGGACTCCAGCTCGCCCACCGCGGATTCCAGCAGGGCATCTTCGTCGCCGAGGAGATCGCGGGCCTGAACCCGATCATCGTGGAAGACGTCAACATCCCGAAGGTCACGTACTGCGAGCCCGAGGTCGCCTCGGTCGGCTACACCGAGGCGCGCGCGGCCGAGAAGTTCGGCGCCGACCAGGTGTCCTCCTACGAGTACAACCTCGCCGGCAACGGCAAGAGCCACATCCTCGAGACGAGCGGATCGATCAAGGTCGTCCGCGTCAACGACGGCCCCGTGGTCGGCGTGCACATGATCGGCGCCCGCGTGGGCGAGCTCATCGGCGAAGCCCAGCTCGCCGTGAACTGGGAGGCGTACCCCGAGGACATCGCCCCCCTGATCCACGCGCACCCGACGCAGAACGAGGCGCTCGGCGAGGCGTTCCTGAAGCTCGCCGGCAAGCCGCTCCACGCGCTCTGACCCCGTCGCGCCGAAATACGACTGCAATAAGCTAGAACGCGTCACACGCTGTGAAGGAGACAAGCGAATGAGCGAATCCGTCAGCCTCCCGGCACTCGGCGAGAGTGTCACCGAGGGCACGGTCACCCGCTGGCTGAAGAACGTGGGAGACCGGGTCGAGGTCGACGAGCCGCTGCTCGAGGTTTCGACCGACAAGGTCGACACCGAGATCCCGTCGCCCGTCGCGGGCGTCATCGAGGCGATCCTCGTCCAGGAGGATGAGACCGTCGAGGTCGGCACTGCGCTCGTGACCATCGGCGACGGCTCGGGCGGCGGCGAGGCACCCGCCGAGCAGCCGCAGGCCGAGGCCGCGCCGGAGGCTCAGGCCGCGCCCGAGGCCGAGGCCGCGCCGGCTCCGGCCCCCGCTCCGCAGGAGGCCCCCGCGCCGCAGCCCGTCGCGCAGGAGGCTCCGGCTCAGCCCGCTCCCGCCCCGCAGGAGGCACCGGCACAGCAGGCGCCGCCCGCCGCTCCGGCTCCGGCCCCGCAGCAGGCGCCCGCCCAGGAGGCCCCTGCTCAGCCTGCGGCCCCGGTTCAGCCCGCTCCGGCGCCCGAGCAGGCACCGGCGGCGCAGCCCGCGGCCCCCGCTCCGACCCCGGTAGCGGAGCAGGCTCCGACCGCCCAGCAGGGCGGCGCGCACGCCGGCACCTCCGGCTACGTGACCCCGATCGTCCGCAAGCTCGCAAACGAGCAGGGCGTCGACCTCGCGTCGGTGACCGGTACCGGCGTCGGCGGGCGCATCCGCAAGCAGGACGTAATCTCGGCGGGTGCCCCCGCTCCCGCGGGCGAGGCCCCCGCACCGAAGGCCGAGCGCCAGCCGCTCGAGACCTCCCCGCTGCGCGGCACCACGCAGCCGATGACGCGCCTGCGCAAGGTCGTCGCCGAGCGCGCGGTCGTCTCGATGCAGTCGACGGCTCAGCTCACCTCGGTCGTCGAGGTCGACGTCACCCGCGTGGCGCGCCTGCGCGACCGCGTCAAGGGCACGTTCCAGGAGAAGACCGGGACCAAGCTCTCCTTCCTGCCCTTCTTCGCGCTGGCCGCGGTCGAGGCGCTCCGCGCGTACCCGATCATCAACTCGACGGTCGACGGCGACGCCATCGTCTACCCGGAGCGCGAGAACCTGAGCATCGCGGTCGACACCGAGCGGGGCCTGCTCACGCCGGTCGTGCGCGACGCGGGCGAGCTCGACATCGCCGGTCTCGCCGCGCAGATCGCCGACCTGGCCGAGCGCACCCGCAACAACCAGCTCAAGCCCGACGAGCTCGCGGGTGGCACGTTCACGCTGACCAACACCGGCTCGCGCGGCGCGCTGTTCGACACGCCGGTCGTGTTCCTGCCGCAGACCGCGATCCTCGGCACAGGCGTCGTCGTCAAGCGTCCGGTCGTGATCTCCGAGGACGGCTCAGACGCGATCGCGATCCGCTCGATGGTCTACCTCGCGCTGTCCTACGATCACCGCATCATCGACGGCGCCGACGCCGCCCGCTTCCTGACGGCGGTCAAGGCTCGCCTCGAAGAGGGCGACTTCGAGGGCGACCTCGGCATCTAGTCGAACCATTCCCGCAGACGCCAACCGGCCTCGCTCCGCATCATGAGGAGCGAGGCCGGTTCGCGTTCACCCGCGAACGGCACGCTCAGAACGATCGCGTCGCCGAGCTCCGCGGTGACCGAGATCGCCGAGAGGTCGGCCGTCTCCACTGGAATCGGCTCGCTCGACGCGATCGCGGCCAGGTCACGCGCCTCGATCGGAGCGCCGGGTTGCGCGTACGCTGCGATGCACGCCAGGTCGCGGCCCGCGAGGCATCCCGCCCGGATCTCGAGCAGCGAGGCCGCTGCCTCGACCGGATCAGCCTGCGCTGTCCCGATCGCGCCGTCGTCGGCCTCTCCGTCGCCCGGCTCCACCGCGGCGGCGATCTCCGACGCGCCACCGGTCTCCGCCCAGTCCGCCGGCGGCGAGGTCGTCGGTGGTCCGGATGCCGTCGCGACCGGCGACCGGTCCGCGACCTCGGAGCCGCCTGCACCAGCGGCAGCCGGCGGCACGGCGGTGAGCAGCAGGACGAGTGCGCCCGCACCCACGAAGCCGCCCGTGGCGAGCACCGCCGGACGGCGTCGGATCCACGCCGCGACGCGCCGGCGCGCGGCCGCGCCGGCCCCTCCGCCGATCGCCTCCCCCAGCCCATCGGCGAGCCCGGGCAGTTGCGCCAGCTCGGCCAGCCGGCGTGCGGCACTCCGTCGTCTCCCGCCCGAACCGAGCGGGGTCGGGTCGTTTGCGAACGGCTCGGAGCCGGTCGAGAGGGCGTGCGGCGACTCGACCGCAGCGTCGAGGGTCGTGCGATCGAGTCCGATCGGGACCGGCACCGCACGCGACGGCAGGGTGCCGGCGTAGGCCGGTCGGATCGGGACGACGAGCGGGGTCGGCTCGGCGACGGCGAACAGGGCGCGCTCGATCGCTTCGTGGTCAGGAAGGAACGGGCGCTCGTGCAGCATGCCGCGCGCCAGCTCGATCGGCGAGTGGAATCGCTCGGGTGCGCTCGACGCGGCCACGACCGTCTCCATCAGGGCGAGGAGCGCCGCATGCGCCCGCCGTGTGCGCTCGCTGCGCTCCGGAGCGGCGACGCGTGCGTCGGTACGCTCGAGCGCACCCAGGCCGATCAGGCGCGGACGACCGATCCCGTCGACGAGCACGTCGGACGGCGCGAGGCGGCAATGGACGAGACCACGGCGCCCGAGGTCTCGGGTGGCGACCACGAGCGGCGCGAGCGCGGTCACGACCTGCCCGGGCGAGAGGTCCGCCGCCTCGAGCATCGACGCGAGCGACCGGCCGTCGATGCGTTCGACGACGACGCAGGCGCGCCCGTCCGCCAGCGTCGCGAGGTCGAGAAGGCGGGGCACGGTTCCGGTGGGATCGTGCTCCATGGCCTCGATCTCGATCGAGATCGCCTCGTCATCGGCGGCGCCGTCGTAGACGCGCACGACGACGAGCACGGGCGCGGGGTCGGGTTCGTCGGGCGACCCGCCGGTGGGTCGCTCGACGACCGCGAGGTGCACGTCGGCTCGCTCGCCCCACGCGAGCCGCCGAAGCAGCCGATACCCCGCGAGCACCGCGGACGGCGTGCTCGGCGGGTCTGCGGTCGGAGGGCCGGGAACGGGGTCGATGCGGTGGGGACCGCCGGAGCGGGCCGTGCGTCGCGAACGGAGGGCCATGGGGACCGACGATGCCGCAGGGCTGCGTGCGCGCGGTGCGACCGGACCGCGCATCGTGGACGACGGCTCCGCCGACCGGACGGTGGAGGACGGGACGCCGCCTAGACTGGACGGCATGCTCGACTACGTCGACACGGGGCTAAGCGCCAACTCCGTGCCGTACAGCGAGGGCCTCGCCCTCCAGCGCGCCGTCCATCAGGCGGTGGTCTCCGGTCAGCGACCGGACACCGTCATCCTCCTCGAACACGAGCCGGTCTACACCGCCGGCAAGCGGACCTCCCCCGACGAACGACCGGTCGACGGCACTCCCGTCGTCGATGTCGACCGCGGTGGCAAAATCACCTGGCATGGTCCGGGCCAGCTCGTCGGTTACCCGATCCTTCGCCTCGCCGAACCGATCGACGTCGTGGGCTACGTCCGCCGTCTCGAGGGCGTGCTGATCGACGTCCTCGCCGAGTTCGGCATCGACGGCCGCCGGGTCGACGGTCGGTCGGGCGTATGGATCGTCCACGACGGCGTCGAGGAGAAGATCGCCGCGATCGGGATCCGCGTCGCTGAGGGCGTGACCATGCACGGTTTCGCGCTCAACTGCTCGAACTCGCTCGTGCCCTATACAAAGATCGTCGCGTGCGGCATCCGCGATGCCGGTGTGACCACCATGTCGCGCGTGCTCGGACGGACCGTGACGCCGGCCGACGTCGCCGACACGGTGCGTGAACGCCTCGACGCCGAGTTCGCCCCGGCGGTGGCCGCATGAGCGCCGATCCCGGCGGGCGGCGGATGCTTCGCCTCGAGGTCCGCAACGCCGAGACCCCGATCGAGCGCAAGCCCGAGTGGATCAAGACGCGCGCGAAGATGGGCCCGGAGTACCGGCAGCTCCAGCAGCTCGTCAAGAGCGAGGAGCTGCACACGGTCTGCCAGGAGGCGGGCTGCCCGAACATCTACGAGTGCTGGGAGGACCGCGAGGCGACCTTCCTCATCGGCGGATCGCAGTGCACCCGGCGGTGCGACTTCTGCCAGATCGACACCGGAAAGCCCGCGGACTACGACGTCGACGAGCCGCGTCGCGTCGCCGAGTCCGTGGTCCGGATGCAGCTGCGCTACTCGACCGTCACGGGCGTCGCGCGCGACGACCTGCCCGACGAGGGCGCCTGGCTGTACGCCGAGACGATCCGCCAGATCCACGCCCAGTCCCCCGGGACCGGCGTGGAGATCCTCGTGCCCGACTTCTCGGGGAATCCCGAGCTGCTCGGCGAGGTGTTCTCCGCTCGGCCCGAGGTGTTCGCGCACAACGTCGAGACGGTCCCGCGCATCTTCAAGCGGATCCGCCCCGCCTTCCGCTACGAGCGGTCGCTCGATGTGATCACGCAGGGCCGCGACGCGGGACTGATCACGAAATCCAACCTGATCCTCGGCATGGGCGAGGAGCGTGCGGAGGTCTCGCAGGCGCTCCGCGACCTGCACGATGCCGGCACCGACATCATCACCATCACGCAGTACCTCCGCCCGAGCCCTCGCCACCTGCCGGTCGCGCGATGGGTGCGTCCGGAGGAGTTCGTGGAGATGAAGGCCGAGGCCGAGGAGATCGGCTTCCTCGGGGTCCTCGCCGGGCCGCTCGTCCGCTCCTCGTACCGCGCCGGACGCCTCTGGGCGCAGTCGATGCACGCGAAGGGCCGCGAGCTCCCGCCGGAACTCGCGCACCTCGCCGACGCATCGCTCGGATTCGCCCAGGCGGTCGGCTGAACGAGGCCGCGTACGACGGATGGCACGGGGCCGCACGGATCCGCGACTCGCGGTCCGAGCGGCCCCGTCGCCGCCGGTATCCTTGACGCATGGCACGCACCAAGGACGCCGGGTCCGCTCCCAAGCCCCCGAAGGAGCCCGGCCGCATGAAGCAGATGTGGCAGGTCTTCCAGATGACCCGCCGCTACGACTCCAGCGCACAGTGGCTCATGCTCCTCGGCTTCCTGGCGCCGGTCGCCGTCGGCCTCGGCCTCGCCCTGTGGCTGAGCGGCGGCAACGGCTTCACGATCGCCCTCTGGATCATCGCGGGCGTCCTCGCGGGCCTGCTCATCGCGCTGGTGATCCTCGGTCGCCGCGCGGAGCGCGCCGCCTACTCGCAGATCGACGGCCAGCCCGGTGCGGTCGGCGCGGTGCTCAGGAGCGGGCTCCGTGGCAGCTGGGTCGGCAACGAGATGCCGGTCGCGGTGAACGGCAAGACGCAGGATGCTGTCTACCGCGCCGTGGGGCGCGGCGGCGTCGCACTGATCAGCGAAGGGCCCCGTTCGCGGACCGAGCGCATGCTCGCCGACGAGAAGCGCAAGGTCGAGCGCGTGCTCCCGAACGTTCCCGTGACCACGCTCTCGGTCGGGCACGAGGTGGGCTCGGTCGAGCTGCACCGCCTCGCCGCGACGCTCCGGAAGACCAAGCGCAGCCTCACCAAGCCCGAGGTGCTCGCGGTCACGAACCGCCTCAACTCGCTCCAGGCGCCGCTGCCCATCCCGAAGGGCGTCGACCCGATGCGGGTGCGCCCGCAGCGCGGTCGCATGCGCTGACCTCCGACGACTCCCCGCGGCATCCGTTCACCAGAGCGGATGCCGCGGTCGTCTGCGCCCTCACCGCTCGTCGGGCACGCCCGACCGGTCAGGCGCGGATCAGGACCGTGCCGGCGACCTTGTCGTGGAAGCCGCGTTGGTCGGAGTCCCAGACGAGCGCGGGCACGACGACGACGAGAAGGAGCGTGCGGACGATCGGGCGCCAGAGCCCGACCCATCCCCCGCGGATCGGCACGACGCGCATCCCGAGCAGGCGATGGCCGACGCTTCCCCCGATCGTGGGGATGAAGAGGACCTGCATCAGCGCGAAGATGCCGAGCGTCGCCCACGACTGCGCCGTCGACGCGTAGGGGCCGACGAGCAGAGCGATGACGTTCGCGATGAGCCAGTCGACCATGAGCGCCGCGATGCGGCGGCCGATGCGCCCGACCGAGCCGATGCCCTCCTCGGGGAGGCCGAGGCGTTCGCCCGGATACGTGCTGGGTGGGATGTCGCCGGTCGGCGTCGCGGGGTCTGGCACCGCACGAGTCTACCGATCGGCCACCGTGTAACACGGTCGAAACATCGGTGTCATGGGAGGGAAACCCCGTCCGGATAGCGTCGCAACCGGTCGAACGACTGCGTCCTCGCCCTCAACCTTCCCTTGGAGCACCGTCACATGTTCAGTGATTCTTCCGAAGTCCTCAAGTTCATCAAGGAGACGGACGTCAAGTTCCTCGACATCCGCTTCACCGACCTCCCGGGTGTGCAGCAGCACTTCAACATCCCGGCCTCCACCGTCGACGAGGACTTCTTCACCGTCGGCCAGCTGTTCGACGGCTCGTCGATCCGCGGTTTCGCGTCGATCCACGAGTCCGACATGCAGCTCATCCCCGACGTCTCGACGGCCTACATCGACCCGTTCCGCGCCGAGCGGACCCTGATCATGGTCTTCGACATCTACAACCCCCGCAACGGCGAGATCTACGGCAAGGACCCGCGCCAGGTCGCCAAGAAGGCCGAGAAGTACCTCGCCTCGACCGGCATCGCCGACACCGCGTTCTTCGCCCCCGAGGCCGAGTTCTACATCTTCGACGACGTGCGCTACGAGGTGAAGCAGAACGCGAGCTTCTACTCGGTCGACTCCAGCGAGGGCGCCTGGAACTCGGGTCGCGCCGAAGAGGGCGGCAACCTCGCCAACAAGACCGCGTACAAGGGCGGCTACTTCCCCGTCTCGCCGGTCGACCAGCACGCCGACCTCCGCGACGACATCGTGCTCAAGCTCATCGAGGCCGGCCTCGAGGTCGAGCGCTCGCACCACGAGGTCGGCACCGCCGGCCAGGGCGAGATCAACTACAAGTTCGACACGATGGTCCACGCTGCGGACGACATCCTGAAGTTCAAGTACATCGTCAAGAACACCGCGAACGAGTGGGGCAAGACGGCGACGTTCATGCCGAAGCCGCTCTTCGGCGACAACGGCTCGGGCATGCACACCCACCAGTCGCTCTGGAACGACGGCAAGCCGCTGTTCTACGACGAGGCCGGCTACGGCGGCCTGTCCGACGTCGCTCGCTGGTACATCGGCGGCATCCTCCGCCACGCCCCCGCCCTGCTCGCCTTCACGAACCCGACGGTGAACTCGTACCACCGCCTCGTGCCGGGCTTCGAGGCCCCGGTCAACCTCGTGTACTCGGCGGGCAACCGCTCGGCGGCGATCCGCATCCCGATCACGGGCACGAACCCCAAGGCCAAGCGCATCGAGTTCCGCGCGCCGGATGCCTCGGGGAACCCCTACCTCGCCTTCGCCGCGCAGCTCATGGCCGGCCTCGACGGCATCAAGAACCGCATCGAGCCGCACGAGCCCGTCGACAAGGACCTCTACGAGCTCCCGCCCGAGGAGGCCAAGGCCATCCCGCAGGTGCCGGGTTCGCTCGACGCCGTGCTCGACGCGCTCGAGGCCGACCACGACTTCCTCCTCGAGGGCGGCGTGTTCACCAAGGAGCTCATCGAGACCTGGATCGACTACAAGCGCGAGAAGGAGCTGAAGCCGCTGGCCCAGCGTCCGCACCCGTTCGAGTTCGAGCTGTACTACGGCGTCTAGACTCTCTCCCCCATCCCCCCAGAGAGCCGAGGGCCCGTGTCGCGTTCTGCGACACGGGCCCTCGTGTCGTCCCGGGTCGACGGGGGCCGATCGGGTCCGGGCGCGTCGATGCGTCCCGGCCGGGGCCGGTCACCGGGACGCCGATCGCTCAGCCGACCGTCGGCTCGCGCCGCGGCTGGGCGCCGTAGAATCCGCGTTCGAACACCGCACGCGCGCGACGCGTGACCGCCAGGTAGTCGTGTTCGAGGGCCGTCGCCGAACCCGGCGGATAGCCCATGATCCGGGCGATGCCCTCGAGCTGCGTGCGTTCGACCGGCAGCACGTCGGTGGTCTTGTCGAGCCAGAGCGTCAGCGCCGAGCGAGCGCGCGAGGCCATGATCCAGGCGGCCCGCAGGGTCTCGGCATCGGACGCGCCGACCAGTCGCGCCTCGACGGAGGCTGAGAGCGCGTCGAGCGTCGAGGTGGTGCGCAGCGCCGGAACCTCCGCCGCGTGCTCGAGCTGGATGAGCTGGACGAACCACTCGACGTCGCTCAGCGAGCCGCGGCCGAGCTTCAGGTGCCTCGTCGGATCCGCGCCCTGCGGGAGGCGCTCGTTCTCGACGCGCGCCTTGATCCGCTTGACCTCCCGCACCTCCTGGTCGGCGATGCCGCTCGGGTACCGGACCGTGTCCGCCAGTTCGGTGAAGTCGTCGACGAGTGCGGGATCGCCGGCGACGCCGCGCGCCCGGAGCAGCGCCTGGGCCTCCCAGGTGAGCGACCAGCGGGCGTAGTAGGCGCGGTACGCCTCGAGCGAACGCGCGACGACGCCGTTGCGGCCCTCGGGGCGGAGCCCCGCATCGAGCTCGAACGGAAGCCGGGCGTCCTCGCTCGTCCGCACGAGCTCGGACACGATCTTCAGGGCGCGCGTGTGCGCCGCGTCGGGCTCGGCGGTCGTCGCGCGGTAGACGTACAGGATGTCGGCATCGGAGGCGATGCCGAGCTCCCGCCCGCCGAACCGGCCCATGCCGATCACGGCGAACTCGATGCCGTCGTCGCCACGGCGGATGGCGCGGAGCAGCGACTCGAGGTGGGCCTCGACGACGTCGCTGAGCCCGTACCCCAGCTCCTCCACCGTGCACACGTCGAGGATCGCCGCGAGGGCGAGCCGGAGGACCTCGCGGCGCCGCATCGCGCGGAGCACCTTCGCCGCGGCATCCAGCTCGCCGTGACGGGCGAGGACCGCGTCGCCTTCCTCGCGGAGCGCCGACAGCGGACGCGGCCGGAGTTCGTCGACGTCCTCCAGCCATGCGACCGCCTCGGGGATGCGTTCGAGGAGTTCGCCCGCGAAGCGGGATCCGGAGAGCACGCGCGTGAGGCGCAGCGCCGCATCGGATGAGTCGCGCAGCAGTCGCAGGTACCAGTGCGTCGTGCCGAGGGCGTCGCTGATCCGGCGGAACGCGAGCAGGCCGTAGTCGGGGTCGGCGCCGCCGGCGAACCACGAGATCAGCACGGGCATGAGGTGGCGCTGGATCGTGGCGCGCCGTGAGACGCCCGCCGTCAGGGCGGCGATGTGCGCCAACGCGCCGCGCGGGTCCGTGAACCCGATCGCTGCCAGGCGCGCCTCGGCCTGCGCGCTCGTGAGCTCGAGCCCCTCGGCGGGCAGGGCCGCGACCGCCGACAGCAGCGGGCGGTAGAACAGTCGCTCGTGCAGGCCCCGGACGCGGCGACGGGTCGCCTGCCAGGCCTCGGTGAGCTCGCCCGACGTGCGTGCAAGACCCGACGCGCGTGCGAGCACGCGGCGGTCCGCGTCGTCGCGCGGCATCAGGTGCGTGCGGCGGAGTCGAGCGAGCTGCAGGCGGTGCTCGAGGACGCGGAGCACCCGGTAGTCGCGCGAGAACTCGGCGGCCTCCTCGCGGCCGACGTAGCCGTGCTCGGCGAGCGCCGCGAGGGCCGGCAGGGTCCCGGCCTGGCGGATCGCCTCGTCGGTCGCGCCGTGGACGAGTTGGAGGAGCTGGACGGTGAACTCGATGTCGCGGAGTCCGCCGGGCCCGAGCTTCAGCTGGACGTCGACCTCGTCGGACGGGATGTGGTCGGTCACGCGCTCCCGCATGCGCTGCACCGATTCGACGAAGCCCTCGCGCGACGAGCTGGCCCAGACCTTCGGTGCGACCCCGGCCGCGTAGCGCGCGCCGAGTTCCGCGTCGCCCGCGATCGGCCGGGCCTTCAGCAGGGCCTGGAACTCCCAGCTCTTCGCCCACCGGTCGTAGTACTGCAGGTGCGACTCGAGCGTGCGCACGAGCGCGCCGTCCTTGCCCTCGGGGCGGAGGTTCGGGTCGACCTCCCAGAGGGGCGGCTCGATGCCCGGCTCGCCGATGGCGCGCATCATCGCCATCGCGAGCTTCGTCGCGATCTCGAGTGCCCGAGCGCTCGACGCGACCTCCTCGTCGGCGGATTCCGCGACGAAGATGACGTCGACGTCGCTGACGTAGTTGAGCTCGCGCGCGCCGGCCTTGCCCATTCCGATGACGGCCAGGCGCGTTCCGGCGACCTCGGCCGCCGGATACCGGCCGGGGGCCGCCGGCTCCCCCGCCTCGCGGCCGGCGACCCGGCGCGCCAGGTGGAGCGCCGCCTCGATCGCGCCGCCGGCGAGGTCCGCGAGTCCCGACGCAACGGTGTCGAGCGCGTCGACCGCGTCGTTGCGGGTGAGGTCCCAGATCGCGACGGCGGCCAGCAGCCGTCGATACCGAACGCGCAGCGCGCGTGCTCCGGCATCCGCCAGCTGCGAGACGGGCGCGTCGACGGATGCCGCGACCGCGACCAGCTCGGACGCGGCCTCCTCGGCCGACGGGGGCGGCGTCGGCGGCGCGTGCAGGAGAGAGAGCTCGTCGAGGTTCCTGAGGAAGAACTCGGCGAACCCGCGGGATGCGCCGAGCAGGCGCGCCGCCCGGTCGAGTGCGCTCGGATCGCGGACGATCGCGGCGACCGGCTCCGACGAGCGCTCGTGGAGGCGGAGGAGTTCGGCGAGCGCCAGGTCGGGGGCGGCCGCGGCGCCCAGCGCGTCGACCAGGGCCTCCGGCTCGACCCCCGCGGCATCCGCGAGCTCCGCCGAATGCGCTGCGGCGAGGTCGAGGTCGGCGAATCCGGCGCGCGCGAGCGCTCCGAGGGTCGGGGCGGTGCGCGTCATCCGGTGCCGGCCGTCAGAGGATCTCGAGGTTGCGCTGCAGCTCGAAGGGCGTGACCTGCGTGCGGTAGTCGCGCCACTCGGCGCGCTTGTTCGCGAGCACGTAGTTGAAGACGTGCTCGCCGAGCGTGTCGGCGACGAGCTCGGAGGTCTCCATGTACTCGATCGCGTGGTCGAGGCTCGCCGGCAGCGGCCGGTACCCGAGCGCGCGACGCTCGCTGTCGGTCAGCGCCCACACGTCGTCCTCGGCCTCCGAGGGGAGCTCGTAGCCCTCCTCGATGCCCTTGAGCCCGGCGGCGAGGAGCAGCGAGAACGCCAGGTAGGGGTTCGCGGCGGAGTCGATGGCACGGTACTCGACGCGCGCGCTCTGCCCCTTGTTCGGCTTGTACAGCGGCACGCGGACGAGGGCCGAGCGGTTGTTGTGGCCCCAGCAGATGAAGCTCGGCGCCTCATCGCCGCCCCAGAGCCGCTTGTACGAGTTCACGAACTGGTTCGTGACGGCCGAGATCTCGTTCGCGTGGCGGAGGAGGCCCGCGATGAACTGACGGCCGATCTTGGAGAGCTGGTACTGCGCACCGGGCTCGTAGAACGCATTCGCGTCGCCCTCGAAGAGGGAGAGGTGCGTGTGCATGCCCGAGCCGGGCTTGTCGGAGAACGGCTTCGGCATGAACGTCGCGTAGACGCCCTGTTCGATCGCCACCTCCTTCACGACCGTGCGGAAGGTCATGATGTTGTCGGCCGTGGTGAGGGCGTCGGCGTAGCGGAGGTCGATCTCGTTCTGACCCGGGCCCGCCTCGTGGTGGCTGAACTCGACCGAGATGCCGAGGTCTTCCAGCATCCGGACGGAGCGTCGACGGAAGTCGTGCGCGGTGCCGCCCGGAACGTTGTCGAAGTACCCGGCCGAGTCGACCGGCTGCGGCCCCTCGGGCCCGTACTTCGACGACTTGAGGAGGTAGAACTCGATCTCGGGGTGGGTGTAGAACGTGAACCCGGCGTCGGCGGCCCGAGCGAGCGTGCGCTTCAGCACGTTCCGCGGATCGGCGACGGCCGGCTCCCCGTCGGGCGTCGTGATGTCGCAGAACATGCGCGCCGTCGGGTCGATGTCGCCGCGCCAGGGCAGCGTCTGGAACGTCGTCGGGTCGGGGAAGGCGAGCAGGTCGGACTCGAAGGTCCGGCTGAGGCCCTCGATCGCGGAGCCGTCGAACCCGATGCCCTCGGTGAACGCGCCCTCGACCTCGGCCGGCGCGATCGCGACCGACTTCAGGGTGCCGACGACGTCGGTGAACCAGAGCCTGACGAACTTGACTCCTCGTTCCTCGATGGTCCGGAGAACGAAGTCGCGCTGCTTGTCCATGCACACCCTTCCTCGATGCTCTCAGCGTAGTCGGTCGGGCTCGGCCGCCCCGCCCGGATGACGCCCGCGCTGTGCGAGACTGGCGCCATGTCCGACCACGCATCCGACGGCGCAGCGACCCCCTCAGAGCCCCCCGTGGCCGAGAACCCCTACGGCGGCGCATCGAGCACTCCCAGCGGGCCGAAGCGCGTCCGCACCCGGCACTTCCAGACCGCCAAGCGCGACGGCATCAAGATCACGGGGCTCACGAGCTACGACCAGCTCACCGCGCGGATCTTCGACGAGGCGGGCATCGACTTCCTGCTCGTCGGCGACTCGGCGGGCAACAACGTGCTCGGCTACGAGACCACGCTGCCCGTCACCGTCGACGAGCTCATCCCGCTGACGCGCGCGGTCGCCGGCGCGGTCGAGCGCGCGTTCGTCATCGCCGACATGCCGTTCGGCTCGTACGAGAACGGCCCCGACGAGGCGCTGCACACCGCCATCCGCTTCATGAAGGAGGCCGGCGCGCACGCGGTCAAGCTCGAGGGCGGCGAGCGCAGCCAGAAGCAGATCCGCCGCATCGTCGGCGCCGGCATCCCGGTCATGGCGCACATCGGCTACACGCCGCAGAGCGAGCACGGCCTCGGCGGCCACATCATCCAGGGCCGGGGCGAGGGCGTCAAGCAGCTGCTCGCCGATGCGAAGGCGATCCAGGACGCGGGCGCGTTCGCGGTCGTCCTCGAGATGGTGCCGGCCGACGCCGCGCGCCAGGTCACCGAGCTCCTGCACATCCCGACGATCTCGGTCGGCGGCGGCCCGCACTGCGACGGGCAGCTGCTCGTGTGGACCGACTGGGCGGGCCTCACGACCGGCCGCATCCCGCGGTTCGTCAAGCAGTACGCGAACCTCGCCGGGGTCCTCGGCGACGCCGCGCGAGCGTGGGCGGCGGATGTCGCATCGGGCGCCTACCCGACGGAGGAGCACTCGTACTGACGAGCCATCGGGCCCGTCGGCACGGGCGTCACTCCTCGGCGGCGTCCTCCTCGGCCCACTTCGCGCTGTTCGCGCGGAGGATCTCCAGCGCCTGCTCGGCCTCGGCGCGCGTCTCGAACGGACCCACGCGCTCGACGGCCGGCGAGACGAACCCCTCCTCGACCTCACCGGTGTTGAGGTTGTACCAGAACTGATGCTCCACGTCCCTCGACATAGGCTGATCCTATGCCCAAGGACCCCGCCGGCCGTCTGATCCCCGGCCGACTCTCGCCCCTGCGCGCCGTGCCGGCGTCGATCCCCCGGCCCGAGTACGTGGGCCGCGCGGCCCCCTCCCCGAACACGGGCGGCGACCGGTACTCGCCCGACGAGGTCGAGCGCATCCGCGCGGCCGGGCGCGTCGCAGCGGGCGCGATCGAGGCCGCCGCCGCCGCCATCGGTCCCGGCGTGACGACCGACGAGCTCGACCGCATCGCGCACGAGTACGTCGTCGCGCACGGCGCCTACCCGTCGACGCTCGGCTACCGCGGGTACCCCAAGTCGTCGTGCACGTCGGTCAACGAGGTGATCTGCCACGGCATCCCCGACGACACCGTGCTCGCCGACGGCGACCTCGTGAACCTCGACGTGACCGCCTTCCTCGACGGCATGCACGGCGACACGAACGCGACGTTCGTGGTCGGCGAGGCCGACGAGGAGACCCGGTTGCTCGTCGATCGCACGCGAGAGGCGCTCGCCCGAGGCATCCGCGCCGTCGCCCCGGGCCGGCAGGTGAACGTCATCGGCCGCGCGATCGAATCGTACGCGAAGCGCTTCGGCTACGGCGTGGTGCGCGACTACACCGGGCACGGCGTGGGGCGGGCCTTCCACACCGGGCTCGTGGTCCCGCACTTCGACGACCCGACCGCCACCACGGTGCTCGAGACGGGCATGGTCTTCACGATCGAGCCGATGCTGACGCTCGGGACGACCGAGTGGGACCTCTGGGAGGACGACTGGACGGTCGTCACGCGCGACCGGTCGCTGACGGCGCAGTTCGAGCACACGCTCGTCGTGACCGAGCGGGGCGCGGAGATCCTCACGCTGCCGTGACCGCGACACCCGCCGGCCGGGTCGTCACCGACCGTGCGACGGCCGCGCGGTATCGTGGCGCCATGGCGACTGAGCGTGCGATCGGCATCGACATCGGCGGAACCGGCATCAAGGGCGCGGTGGTCGATCTGGGCACGGGCGAGCTCGTCACCGAGCGCATCAAGGTGAAGACCCCGCCCGGCGGTCGCCCGGCCGACATCCTAGCGGCGACCGGCGAGCTCCTGTCGGAGGTCGCCGACCGCGGCCACTCGTCGTTGCCGCTCGGCGTGTGCTTCCCCGCCATCGTCAAGCACGGCCGCACGCTCTCCGCCGCGAACGTCTCCGACGAGTGGATCGGGCTCGAGGCCGAGCGCATGTTCGAGAAGGAGCTCCGCAGCGAGATCCACTTCATCAACGACGCGGATGCCGCCGGCTACGCCGAGGCGAAGTTCGGAGCCGCCAAGGACGAGGACGGCCTGGTCATCCTCACGACGCTCGGCACCGGGATCGGTTCGGCCCTGATCTTCGACGGCGTCGTGGTGCCGAACACCGAGCTCGGCCACATCGAGCTCGACGGCCACGACGCCGAGTCGCGTGCGGCGTACTCCGCTATGGAGCGCGAGGATCTCTCGTGGGAGCAGTGGGCGGAGCGGCTCCAGCGGTACTACTCGCACGTGGAGTTCCTGTTCTCCCCCGACCTCTTCGTCGTCGGCGGCGGCGTCTCGAAGCACCACGAGCACTTCCTGCCGATGCTCGACCTGAAGACCCCGATCGTGCCGGCGGTGCACCGCAACAACGCGGGGATCCTCGGGGCCGCGGCGCTCGCGGCGCGGTTCTGAGCGCGCCCATGACGGCTGGGTGCGAGCGGGCCGGCTGATACGCCGGGTTCTGTTCACCGGGCGCTTGCGCGACACCGGCTGGACGGCCATCTCTCTCGGAGCTGCGTCGCCGCAGCCCTCCAGCGGCCTACCCGGGAACGGGACGGGCAGCCCCATCGTTCCCTGTCTGGCCTTGCTCCGGACGAGGTTTACCGAGCCGACCGCGTCACCGCGGTCGCTGGTGGGCTCTTACCCCACCGTTTCACCCTTACCCCGGGCCGAGGCCCGAGGCGGTCTGCTTTCTGTGGCACTGTCTCGCGGGTCACCCCGGGTGGGCGTTACCCACCGTCCTGCCCTGCGGAGCCCGGACGTTCCTCGGCGCCCGATCGCTCGGGCGACGCGGCCGTCTTGCCGACCCGCTCGCCCTCCAAGGCTACCGCGCCGACGCGAGCACGTGGGTCGGCGCGGGTGTCAGAGCCCCGACTCGCCCGTGCGCACCAGGATCCGGTCGCACTCCGGGCACTGCACGAGCTCCTCGTCCGCCGCGCGACGCACGGCTTCGAGGTCGGATCCCGTGAGGGTGATGGTGCAGCCCCCGCACGTCCGCTGCCGGAGCAGGGCGGCGCCGATGCCGCCGCCGCGGACGCGACGGTCCTCGTAGAAGCGGAGCAGGTCGTCGGGGAGCGTCGACGCGATCGTCGCGCGATCGCGTTCGGCCTGCTCGCGCTCGGTGCCGAGCCCGCCTGCCGCTTCGTCGCGCGCCGCCTCGAGGGCCGCGGTCGACTCGGCGAGCTCGGCCCGTTCGCGATCGATCTCCGCGACGTGCGCCTCGGCGGCCTCGACCTTCTCCATCACGATGAGCTCGGCGTCCTCGAGGTCGCTCAGGCGCTTGCGGAGGGACACGAGCTCGGACTCGAGCGCCTGCACGTCCTTCATCGACGAGGTGTGCGTCAGCCGGTCGCCGTCGCGCGCGATGCGCTTCTCGACGACCTCGACGTCGGACTCGATGCGTCCGAGCTCGGTGCGCGCGTCCTCGAGGGTCCCGATGGCCTCGGCGCGGCGGCCGCGCACCGCGGTGTCGCGCTCGCCGAGCGAGGCGAGCTCGGCCGTCTGCGGGAGCGAGCGCAGGCGGTGCGCGAGCTGCTGCAGGCGCGTGTCGATGGCCTGGAGGCGGAGCAGCTGCTCCTGGTCGGCGGGGCTGGCCTTCACGTGGTGCTCCTCGTGGGGTTCGGGACTCGGTCGTCGGTCGTCGGGGCGGAGGTCGCGGGGGCGGTCATTGGACCACCTGGAAGTCCCACGGGTCGGTGCGGAGGTCGCTCACCGCGACCTCGAGGTCGGGGTGCGCCTTGCGCAGCTCGCGGGCCGCGGCATCCAGCCAGAGCCATTCGCTGGCCCAGTGCGAGACGTCGACGAGCGCCGGGCCACCGCCGAGCATCGCCTGCTCACGGGCCTCGGAGGCCGGATGGTGCCTGAGGTCGGCCGTGACGTACGCGTCGGCGGACCGCACCGCCTCGTGCGCGAGCAGCGAGTCGCCCGCTCCCCCGCAGACCGCGACGGTCTCGACCGCATCGTCGAACCCGCCGGCGACGCGCACGCCGGTCGCCGTGGGCGGAAGGATCTCCGCGAGGCGGCGGGCGAGCCGGCCGAGCGTCGTCGGCTCGGCGAGGCGCCCCACGCGACCGAGGCCGCGCGCGGCATCCGTCGCATTCGGCACGATCGGAACGGAGTCGACCAGGCCGAGGCGATCGGCGAGCACCGCTGAGGTCCCGGTCTCGACGATGTCGGCATTGGTGTGCGCGCCGACGAGCGCGCAATCGGCGCGGATGAGCTTGGCGAGCAGCGCGCCCTTGTAGCGGTCCTCGGCGATCGAGGTGACGCCGCGGAGCAGCAGCGGATGGTGCGCCACGATGAGGTCGGCACCGGAGTCGATCGCCTCGTCGACGGTCGACGCGACGGCGTCGACGGTGAGCAGCACGCGGGCGACCTCGCGCTCGGGGTCGCCGGTCACCAGACCGGGGGCGTCCCACGGCTCGGCGCCGGACACGGGCCAGAGTCGTTCCACGGTCGAGAGGACGTCGGCGAGGCGGACTGGCACCCACTCACCCTATCCGCCGCCGGGGGCTCCGGCCCGGCCAGTGGCCGACGATGGATCGGGGGTGGGCCCTGCCGGGCTCGAACCGACGACATCCACGGTGTAAGCGTGGCGCTCTACCAACTGAGCTAAAGGCCCTCGCCGCGTGCGGCGGCACTTCGATCGTAGCGTCGCGCGGACGCGGCATCCGCTCGCCCGGGCCTACCGCAGCGACGCGAGGGCCTCGCGGTACGCCTCGAGCGGGCGCGCCTCGCCCGCGGGCGCCTCGAACGACGAGCGGATGACGCCGTCGGCGCCGATTGCGAACGACGCGCGCCGCGCGAATCCGGCCTGCTCGTCGAACGCGCCGTATGCGCGCGCGACCGCGCCGTGCGGCCAGAAGTCGGAGAGCAGGCTCAGTCCGACTCCCTGCTCCTCAGCCCACGCCCGGAGGGCGTGCTTCGAATCGATCGAGGCCACGAACAGCTCGGCGCCCGAGGCCTCGAACATCGGCAGGGCGGCGTCCAGCTCGCCGAGTTCGCGCGTGCAGACGCGCGAGAACGCGAACGGCACGAACGCCAGGACCACCGGTCGGATGCCGCGCCGATCGGCCAGACGCTGCGGTGCGCCGTGCTGATCGGGCAGTGCGAACTCGGGGGCGAGCGCCCCGGGGCCGAGGATCACGAGCGCCTCCCTCGGGTTCCGGCTGGACGCGCGCCAGCCTAGCCCGCCATGCGTCCCCGTAGAATCACTAGGATGGCGTGGTGCCCCCGACCGTGACCCGGTCTTCGTCGTGCGCAACGCACGGTCAAGAGGCACGATCTGCTGAAGAGAGAGGTCGAGTGTGACTGTCAACGACCAGGACCCGTACTCGGTCGAGGCGATGGACTCCGATCCGGAGGAGACCAACGAGTGGGCGGAGTCCCTCGACGCCCTCGTCGCCGAGAAGGGCCACCAGCGCGGGCGCGAGATCATGCTCAGCCTGCTCAAGCGCTCGAAGGAGCTCCACCTCGGCGTCCCCATGGTGCCGACCACGGACTACCTGAACACGATCGCGCCGGAGAACGAGCCCGCCTTCCCCGGCGATGAGGAGCTCGAGCGCCGCTACCGCGCCTGGATCCGCTGGAACGCTGCGATGACCGTGCACCGCGCGCAGCGACCCGGCATCGGCGTCGGCGGCCACATCTCGACGTATGCATCGTCGGCCGCGCTCTACGAGGTCGGGTTCAACCACTTCTTCCGCGGCCAGGACCACCCCGGCGGCGGCGACCAGATCTTCATCCAGGGCCACGCCTCCCCCGGCACGTACGCGCGTGCGTTCCTCGAGGGCCGGCTCTCCACCGACCAGCTCGACGGCTTCCGCCAGGAGAAGTCGCACGCGCCGGCAGGCCTCTCGTCGTACCCCCACCCGCGCCTCATGCCGGAGTTCTGGCAGTTCCCGACCGTGTCGATGGGCCTCGGGCCGATCAACGCGATCTACCAGGCCCAGGCCAACAAGTACCTCACCAACCGCGGCATCAAGGACGCCTCCGACCAGCACGTCTGGGCGTTCCTCGGCGACGGCGAGATGGACGAGGTCGAGAGCCGCGGCCAGCTCCAGGTCGCGGCGAACGAGGGCCTCGACAACCTCACCTTCGTCATCAACTGCAACCTGCAGCGCCTCGACGGCCCGGTCCGCGGCAACGGCAAGATCATCCAGGAGCTCGAGAGCTTCTTCCGCGGCGCCGGCTGGAACGTCATCAAGGTCGTCTGGGGCCGCGAGTGGGACGACCTGCTCGCCCGCGACCACGACGGCGCGCTCCGCAACCTCATGAACGTCACGCCCGACGGCGACTACCAGACCTACAAGGCGGAGTCGGGCGCGTACGTGCGCGAGAACTTCTTCGGCCGCGACCCGCGCGCGCTCGAGCTCGTCAAGGACCTCTCCGACGAGCAGATCTGGAACCTCAAGCGCGGCGGTCACGACTACCGCAAGGTCTACGCGGCGTTCAAGGCGGCGACCGAGCACACGGGCCAGCCCACCGTCATCCTCGCCAAGACCATCAAGGGCTACGGCCTCGGTCCGGCCTTCGAGGGTCGCAATGCGACGCACCAGATGAAGAAGATGACGCTGGACAACCTGAAGACGTTCCGCGACACCATGCGCATCCCGATCTCCGACGCGCAGCTGGAGGAGAACCCCTACCTGCCGCCGTACTACCACCCGGGCCACGACGACGAGGCGATCCAGTACCTCCACGAGCGTCGCCGCGAGCTCGGCGGCTACCTTCCCGAGCGCCGCTCGAACCACACCGCGATCTCGCTGCCCGACGACTCGGCGTACGCGATCGCGAAGAAGGGCTCGGGCACGCAGGAGATCGCGACGACCATGGCGTTCGTCCGGCTCCTGAAGGACCTCATGCGGTCGAAGGACTTCGGCAACCGCATCGTCCCGATCATCCCCGACGAGGCCCGCACCTTCGGCATGGACGCGTTCTTCCCGAATGCGAAGATCTACAACCCGATGGGCCAGCACTACACGTCGGTCGACCGCGAGCTGCTCCTGGCCTACAAGGAGAGCCCGCAGGGCCAGATCGTCCACGTCGGCATCAACGAGGCGGGCGCGCTCGCCGCGTTCACGGCCGTCGGCACGTCGTACTCGACGCAGGGCGAGCCGCTCATCCCGATCTACGTCTTCTACTCGATGTTCGGGTTCCAGCGCACGGGCGATGCGATGTGGGCGGCCGGCGACCAGATGGCGCGCGGCTTCATCATCGGTGCGACGGCCGGCCGGACCACACTCACGGGCGAGGGCCTGCAGCACGCCGACGGCCACTCGCCCCTCCTCGCGGCGACGAACCCCGCGGTCGTCTCCTACGACCCGGCGTACGGCTACGAGATCGGGCACATCATGCGCTCGGGCCTCGACCGCATGTACGGGGGCACCCATGCCGACCCGAACGTCATGTACTACCTGACGGTCTACAACGAGCCGCTCGTGCAGCCCGCCGAGCCCGAGTCGGTCGACGTGGACGGCATCGTCCGCGGCATCCACCGCATCTCCGAGGGTTCGGGCGAGGGCCCGAAGGCCCAGCTCCTCGCCTCGGGCGTGGCGGTGCCGTGGATCATCGAGGCGCAGCACCTGCTCGCGCAGGACTGGGGCATCTCGGCCGACGTGTGGTCGGTGACCAGCTGGTCGGAGCTCGCGCGCGACGGCCTCCGTGCCGACGAGCACAACTTCCTCCACCCGGAGGCCGACCGCCACGTGCCGTACCTCACGCAGAAGCTCGCGGGCGCCCGCGGGCCGTTCGTCGCGGTCTCCGACTACATGCACGCCGTACAGGAGCAGATCCGTCCGTACGTGCCCGGCCAGTACGCGACGCTCGGCGCCGACGGCTTCGGCTTCTCCGACACGCGTCCGGCGGCCCGTCGCTTCTTCAAGATCGACGGCCCCTCGGTCGTGGTCCGGACCCTGCAGCTCCTCGCCGAGCGCGGCGAGGTCGATCGCTCGCTCCCGGCGCAGGCGATCGAGCGGTACCGGCTCCACGACGTGAACGCGGGCACGACCGGCAACGCCGGCGGCGAGAGCTAGCAGGCGTTCCGACGGTGGCGACGAAGCCCAGGACCAAGGCGGAGACCCTCGCATGGTTGCGAACCATCTCGGGTGAGCTCTCGACGCAGACGCTGAAGCGTCTGGAGGACACGCTGCCCTGGTACGGGGAGATGCCGCCGAGCCGTCGCTCGGCGGTGGGCCTCGTCGCGCAGGCCGGCATCTCGTCGTTCATCGCCTGGTTCGACGATCCGCGGTCGACGCCGTGGATCGCCGCCGACGTGTTCGGCGCGGCGCCGCGCGAGCTCCTCCGCTCGGTGAGCCTGCAGCAGACGCTGCAGCTCATCCGCGTCACGGTCGAGGTCGTCGAGGAGCGCGTGAAGGACGGCGGCGAGCCGCTGCGCGAGGCGATCCTGCTGTACTCGCGCGAGATCGCCTTCGCCGCCGCCGACGTCTACGCACGCGCCGCCGAGGCGCGCGGCCTCTGGGACGCGCGCCTCGAGGCGCTCGTCGTCGACTCGATCCTCTCGGGCGAGTACGACGACGAGCTGCCGAGCCGCATCGCGGCGCTCGGGTGGCACGGCCATGGCGAGGTCGCGGTGCTCGTCGGTACCGCGCCGAAGCTGTTCGACGTCGACCAGGTGCGCCGCGCGGCCCGTCACATGCATGCCGACGTGCTGATCGGGGTGCAGGGCAACCGACTCGTTGTCGTGATCGGTCGCGCAGAACCGCGCGGTGGCGAGTCCGACGAGCCCGTGGGCACCGCCCCGGCGCTGTCGTTCATGGAGATCGCGACGCAGCTCGAGTCGAACTTCGGCCCCGGCCACCTGGTGCTCGGGCACGAGGTGCCGAACCTCGTCGACGCGTCGAAGAGCGCGAAGGCGGCGCTGGCCGGCTTCGCCGTGGCGCGGTCGTGGCGGCACGCGCCGCGACCGGTGCACGCCGACGACCTGCTGCCCGAGCGCGCGCTCGCCGGCGACCCGCTCGCGCGGGCGACGCTCGTGCACCGCATCTACCGTCCACTGCAGGCGCACTCGACCGAGCTGCTCACGACGCTCTGGAGCTACCTCGACAACGGTCGATCGCTCGAGGCGACCGCACGCGAGCTGTTCGTCCACCCGAACACGGTCCGGTACCGCCTGAAGCGCGTCTCCGACGTGATCGGGTGGGATGCCACGGGCGCGCGCGAGGCCCTCATCCTGCAGTCGGCCCTCATCATCGGGTCGATGAGCGATCACGAGTCGACGCCGCGCCGCCGCCCCTCGAGCTGACCGGCGTATGTGCGGGCAGGACAAGGGTCCGACGAATACCTTGTGGCGAGTGCACACACATCGCCTGCGCGGGATTGGCAGACTGAGACGGTGATCGTCGTCGTCTGCCCTGGTCAGGGCTCCCAGACCCCCGGTTTCCTCGCTCCCTGGCTCGCCGAGCCCGCGTTCGCCGAGCGCCTCGCGGGTCTCTCCGAGGCCGCCGGCGTCGACCTCGCGCTGCACGGCACCGAGAGCGACGCCGACACCATCCGCGACACCGCGATCGCCCAGCCCCTCATCGTCGCGGCCGGCATCCTCGCCTTCGACGCGCTCACGGCCGGCGGTCGTGCCGCCCGCCTCGGCGGCGTCGCGGGCCACTCCGTCGGCGAGATCACCGCGGCGGCCGCCACCGGGGTGCTCGGCGACGCCGACGCCATGCGATTCGTCGGCGAACGCGGGCGTGCCATGGCGGATGCCGCTGCGCTCATCGCGACGGGCATGAGCGCCGTCATCGGCGCCGACGAGGCCGACCTGCTCACCCGCCTCGAGGCGCTCGGCCTCGAGCCCGCGAACTTCAACGGCGGCGGCCAGATCGTCGTCGCGGGCGCGCTCGACGCGCTCGAGCAGCTGAAGGCCGAGCCGCCCGCCGGCGCCCGCGTCATCCCGCTCCAGGTCGCCGGCGCCTTCCACACCCGTTACATGCAGCCCGCGCGCGAGCGCCTCGCCGAGGTCGCCGCCGGATTCTCGCCCGCCGACCCCGAGCTGACGCTCTGGACGAACCGCGACGGTTCGACCGTGGCATCCGGCACCGCCTTCGTCGACCTGCTGGTCGGCCAGGTCGCCTCGCCCGTCCGCTGGGACCGCTGCATGGACTCGTTCGCCGACGCCGGCGTGACGGGCATCATCGAGCTCGCCCCCGCCGGTGCGCTCGTCGGCCTCGCCAAGCGCGCGCTGAAGGGTGTGCCGACCGTCGCCGTCAAGACCCCCGACGACCTGCCCGCCGCGATCGAGCTCATCGAGCAGCAGGCCGCCTGAACCCCGCACCCACGACACGAGAGAACGCATGACGCACCCCACGCTCAGCCAGTCGACCGGTCCCGCCTACACCCGCCTGTACTCGGTGGGCGCCGCACGCGGCGAGAACGCGGTCCCGAACGACGACCTCGTCGGCCCGATCGACTCGTCCGACGAGTGGATCCAACAGCGCACGGGCATCATCACCCGCGCTCGCGCGGGTGCCGACGTGCTCGCGGTCGACCTGGCGACGGATGCCGCGCGCGAGGCGATCGAGCGCTCGGGCGTGCCCGCCGACCAGATCGACCTCGTCATCGTCGCGACCATCTCGAACGTGCAGCAGACGCCGTCGATCGCGGCGGTCGTCGCCGATCGGGTCGGCGCGAACCCGGCGGCCGCGTACGACATGAACGCCGCGTGCGCCGGCTACGCCTACGCGGTCGCGCAGGCCGACGCCCTCATCCGCGCGGGCGCCGCCCACTACGCGCTCGTGATCGGCGCCGAGAAGCTCTCCGACGTCGTCGACCCGACCGATCGCACGATCTCGTTCCTCCTCGGCGACGGCGCGGGCGCCGTGGTCGTCGGCCCGAGCGACGAGCCGGCGATCGCTCCCACCGTCTGGGGCTCCGACGGCTCGAAGGCGGGCGCCGTCGGCATGAACCACACGCTCGTGGAGTTCCGCGACGGCGCCGCCGAGTGGCCGACGCTCCGTCAGGAGGGCCAGACGGTCTTCCGCTGGGCCGTGTGGGACATGGCGAAGGTCGCCAAGCAGGCGCTGGATGCCGCGGGCATCACGTCCGACGACCTCGCCGCGTTCATCCCCCACCAGGCGAACATGCGCATCATCGACGAGTTCGCCAAGCAGCTGAAGCTGCCCGACTCGGTCGTGATCGGCCGTGATATCGCGACCACCGGCAACACGTCGGCCGCGTCCATCCCGCTCGCGATGCACCGACTGCTCGAGGAGCACCCCGAGCTCTCCGGAGGCCTCGCCCTCCAGATCGGCTTCGGCGCCGGACTCGTGTTCGGCGCCCAAGTGGTGGTTCTGCCCTGAGCCGCCGACCCCCGTCCATCTAGACTGTGTCTCGGTCATACGAGACATACCCCTGCAAGGAGAAGAACCATGGCATCGACCCGCGAAGAAGTGCTCGCCGGCCTGGCCGAGCTCATCAACGACGAGACCGGCATCGCGACCGACACGGTCGAGGCGGACAAGTCGTTCACCGACGACCTCGACATCGACTCCATCTCGATGATGACGATCGTCGTCAACGCCGAGGAGAAGTTCGACGTGAAGATCCCCGACGAAGAGGTCAAGAACCTCAAGACCGTCGGTGACGCCGTCGACTTCATCGTCAACGCGCAGGCCTAGTGACGTGCGGGCGGGCCGGCGTGGAGCCGGCCCGTCCGTTCCGTTCCACGCCTCGTTCCCATCGCCCCATCGGAGTGACTTCGTATGACCAAGAAGATCGTGATCACGGGCATCGGTGCGACCACGCCGATCGGCGGCACCGCCCGTGACAGTTGGAAGGCCCTGCTCGCCGGCGAGTCCGGCGCGCGCACGCTCGCGCACGAGTGGGTCGGCCAGTACGACCTGCCCGTGACCTTCGCCGCGTCGGCCAAGGTGAAGCCCGCCGACGTGCTCGAGCGCCACGAGATCAAGCGCCTCGACCCGTCGAGCCAGTTCGCCCTCATCGCCGGGCGCGAGGCGTGGGCGGACGCCGGCGCCCCCGAGGTGGCCCCGGAGCGGCTCGCCATCGACTGGGCGACCGGCATCGGCGGCGTCTGGACGCTGCTCGACGCGTGGGACACCCTGCGCGAGCGCGGCCCGCGTCGCGTGCTGCCGATGACCGTGCCCATGCTCATGCCGAACGGCCCCGGCGCCGCGGTCGGCATGGACCTGCACGCGCGAGCCGGCATCCGCACCGTCGTGTCGGCCTGCGCCTCGAGCACCGAGTCGCTCGTCAACGCGTGGGAGCACCTCCAGGACGGCGTCGCCGACGTCGTCATCGCGGGCGGCTCCGAGGCGGCGATCCACCCGGTCACCATCGCGTCGTTCTCCTCGATGCAGGCGCTCTCGCGTCGCAACGACGACCCGGCGATCGCCTCGCGTCCGTACGACGTGGGTCGCGACGGCTTCGTCATGGGCGAGGGCGCGGCCGCGCTGGTGCTCGAGACCGAGGAGCACGCGAAGGCGCGCGGCGCGCGCATCTACGCCGAGCTGCTCGGCGGCGCCATCACGAGCGACGCGTACCACATCACGGCGCCCGACCCCGAGGGTTCGGCGGCCGCGCGCGCGATGAAGGCCGCGATCGAGGGCGCGGGGGCGAGCCTGGCCGATGTCCGGCACGTCAACGCGCACGCGACGAGCACGCCGGTCGGCGACATCGCCGAGTACAACGCGCTGCGCCGCGTGTTCGGCGACGCGCTCGACGGCATCGCCGTGACCGCGACGAAGGCCTCGACCGGGCACCTGCTCGGCGGCGCCGGCGCGATCGAGTCGATCTTCACGGTGCTGGCGCTCCACGAGCGCACCGCTCCCCCGACGATCAACCTCGACGAGCAGGACCCGGAGATCACGCTCGACGTGGTGACCTCGCCGCGTGCGCTCGGCGAGGGCGACCTCATCGCGATCAGCAACTCGTTCGGCTTCGGCGGGCACAACGCGGTCGCCGCGTTCCGCGCCGTCTGACAGGCGAGCTGACGACCGTCGCGAACACCGGATGCCGCGGCATCCGTCGCATGCATCGGGCCCCGATCGCCTCACGGCGTCGGGGCCCGATGCAGTCCACCGACTGCGGTTTCGCTCGTACGCCTCCGGGAGCTTCGTCGACCGGTCGACGCGTCACGCCACCGCGCGGTGCGCGTCAGCCCACGCGATGCAGCCAGATGACGGGGGCGAAGTCGCTCGCGTGCCGGAACGGCTCGAGCTCGTCGTCCCACGCCTGGCCGAGCGCGAGCCTCAGCTCGCGGTGCAGCTCGCCGGCGTCGAACGCCGCGACCTCCATCGCGTAGCGGATGCGGTCCTCGGGGATCACGACGTTGCCCGCCGTGTCGGTCTGCGCGTAGTACACGCCGAGGTCGGGCGTGTGCATCCACCGGGCACCGTCGGACTCGGCACCGGGGTCCTCGCTCACCTCGAAGCGGAGCTGCTCCCAGCCGCGCAGCGCGGAGGCGATGCGTGCGCCCGCGCCCGGCTCACCGGTCCACGCGTACTCGGTCCGGAGGGTTCCGGGAAGCACCGGCTGCTCGGTCCACTCGAAGTTCACCGGAGTGCCGAGCGCGCGACCGACCGCCCACTCGACGTGCGGGCCGACGGCCCGTGGGGACGAGTGCACGAACAGCACGCCTCGCGCGGCGCGCTGGGCCCGCGTGACCTGTTCCGCCATCTCCTGCTCCGTTCCTCGTGAGGTGCGTCTTCCCCTACGACCTCTGGAACGAGCCTGGCGGCGGCGGCGTGTTCGGTTGTGACGAGCGAGTCGTCAGGTCGAGTATGCCCCGGTTCGCGCGGCCTGACAAGGAGAATCCGCGGCGATCCGCGGCGCAGGCGCTAAACTCCCTACTCGGTGAGTGATTCCACCCCGATACCGAGGAGGCGATGTGGCCGTCCGCGATGCGCTGCTGGTGCTGCTCATGAACGGCCCCGCCTACGGCTTCCAACTGCACGGCGACCTCGCGGCGCGCACCGGGGGCCGCCGCGTGGTGAACGTCGGGCAGACCTACTCGACGCTCGAGCGGCTGACCGCGCAGGGCCTCGTGGAGCCCGCGGGCTCGACCGATGACGGACTGCCCCTGCATCGGCTCACGCGCGCCGGGCGGGCCGCGGGTGAGGCCTGGCTCGGCGGGGAGGACGGCGCGGGCACGGACCCGTGGCACGAGAGCGTCGACCGCGTGCTCATCGCGGTGTCGATGCCCTCGATCGAGGCGGGCCCGGTGATCGAGGCCGAGCGGGAGCGGTGGAGCGGGCGGCGAGCGGCGGCGGATGCCACGGTGGATGCCGGGATGGACGCCCGCGCTCGCCTCGCCGCCGGCGCGGCCTCGGCGGAGCACGCCCGCGCCGACGCGATGCTGGCGTGGCTCGAGGAGCTCGTGGCATCCGACCTCGACGCGGCGGCGTTCGCACCCAGCGCCGAGCGCCCGAAGCGCGGGCGCCGGCCGTCGCGGACCGCTCAGGCGTCGTCCGCTCAGGCGCCGACCGACGCGTAGCTCCCGGTCACGGCGAGGTCGAGCGGGAACTCCACGGGCGCGTCGCCGAAGAGCAGTCGTCCGGCTTCCTCGGCGGCGGCGCGGACCGCATCGGCGACGGCATCGGCCTGATCGGCCGGCGTGTGCACGATGAGCTCGTCGTGGAGGAAGTAGACGAGGTGGGGTGCGCGCTCGAACACCGGACCGGACGCCGCCGCCCGCGTTCCGCCCGCCTCCATCGCGGCGAGCCGGGTGCGCACGCCCGCGAGCCAGCAGAGCGCCCACTCGGCCGCCGTGCCCTGCACCACGAAGTTGCGTGTGAAGCGGCCCCACTCGCGCGCGGATGAACGGGCACGGCGCTCCTCGACGGCCGTCGCGTCGGGCTGCGACGCCGCCGCCTGCGCGACATGCCACGACGGCGGCGGCAGCGGCGACGAACGGCCGAGGAGCGTCGTCACCTGGCGGCCCGCCTCGCCGTCGCGAGCGGCGCGATCGACGAGCGCCATGGCGCGCGGGTACGCGCGCGCGAGCTGCGGCACGAGCCGGCCGCTGTCGCCGGTCGTCGCACCGTACATCGCGCCGAGGAGCGCGACCTTGGCTTCGTCACGCGTCGCGACCACGCCCGCATCGACGATCGAGCGGTACATGTCGCGCCCGCGCCCGGCCGCGGCCATCGCGGGGTCGCGCGCGAGCGCGGCGAGGACGCGCGGCTCGAGCTGCGAGGCATCCGCCACGACCAGGCTCCACCCCGGGTCGGCGACCACCGCGGCCCGCACGGCCTTCGGCAGCTGCAGTGCTCCGCCGCCGGAAGTCGCCCAGCGCCCCGTCGCCGTTCCGCCCGCGACGTAGTCCGCGCGGAACCGCTCGTCGACCACCCACTCGTCGAGCCAGGCCCAGCCGTTCGCCGACAGGAGCCGCGCGAGCCGCTTGTAGGCCAGGAGCGGCGCGACCGCCGGGTGCTCGTGCTCGCGCAGCTCCCACTTCGCGGTCGAGTCGACGCCGATGCCGGCCGCACGCAGCGCGCGGAGCAGGTCGGCCTGCGAGTCGAGGCGCAGAGCGGGTGCCTCGAGCTCGCGGCGGACGGCCACGGCGAGCTCCTCCATCCGCGCGGGCTTGCCGCCGACCGGCCGTCGTGGCCCGAGCGATTCCTCGAGCACGCGCTCGTGCACCGATCGTCGCCACGGCAGGCCCGCGGCGTGGAGCTCGGCGGCGATGAGCGCACCCGCGGACTCGGCGGCGAGCAGCAGCCGCATCGACGACGGGCGATCGGATGCCGCGGCGAGGGCGACCTGCCGGTCGTGCTCGCGCGCGAGGTCGGCGACGGAGGGCGAACCGTGCGCCTTGCCGCGGGGCGCCGGCTCGAAGTCGAACAGCGCGGGGCCGCGGTCGACGGATGGCGCGGGCGCCGCCGCCGGGTCGAGCCCGCCCTCCGCGGGGCCGGCGGGCAACCACGTCGGCCGCTCGCGCACGATCGAGCCGCCCGCGGCGACGGCGGTCGACGAGGCGAGAATCGCCCCGCACAGGCGCAGGTCGTGGCATCGGGCCACGCGAACCCCTGCGCCGAGGAGGCGTGGCGCCCACTCGCGCGTGTCGCGCCAGACCCACCGCGGTGCGGCCTCGGCCTCGAGCCGGGCGACCCGCTCGGGCAGCTCGGCGGCGTCGCAGTCGAGGTGCAGGCCGCCGTCGGGGTCGAGCAACTCCACGCGCCCCGCGCTCGTCGTCGCGATCGCGATCCGCACGCCTCGATTCTGCCTCGGACCGCCGACAGCGGGCTCCGCCGTCGCCCGGACCGCGGCATCGCGCCGCCGGCCCGATCATGTCGGTGGCATCCGCGAGCATGGGGTCATGCGAGGACGGCGGGTCGAATGGTCGCGGTGAGGTTCGGGTGCGGGCACGGCGCCGACGCCGACGACGCCGGGGCGGTCTCGCTGCGCCGCGCCTGCCCCGTCTGCATGCTCGTGCACGAGACGCAGCGCAGTCGCGGTGAGCTGCTCGGTCGCGTGGCGCCCGCGCAGCGTCGACGACTCGCCGCCGAGACGCGCATCGGCGCCGAGTACGACTGGAACTGCGTGCGCGGCCACGACCGGTACCGCGCGAGCGTGATGGAGGTGCTGACCGGCACCGGGTGCGCGAAGTGCCGCGCCAACGCCGCCGCTCCGGGTGCCGCCCGCGAGGCCGGCATGCCCTTCATGAAGCACGGCCTGCGGGTCGGCACGTCGATGACCGAGCAGCGGCTCAGGGTCCTGCTCGGCGAGCGGATCCGGCTCCACCACCGCGCGAACGCCGTGCGCACCGCGCGCATGTTCCACGGCCGCCAGGAGGTCTGGCCCGACATCCTCGTCGCCGAGTTGCGCATCGCGATCGAGTACGACGATCCGGGTCGCTCCGGGCGCGCGCACCGCGGTCTGAAGGAGGGCTCCGACGTCGAGAAGGACGAGGCGCTCCGCGAGGTCGGCTGGGAGGTCATCCGCATCCGCGGTGGCGGGCTGGCGCCGCTCGGCCCGTACAGCATCCCCTGCCGTGGCATCACGCCGGCGGTCGCCGACGAGGTGGTGCGCCTCCTCCGCGACATCCGGGGCGACGCCGCCGTCGACGCGCTGCTCGTGCGGTCTGCGACCGCGTCGTGAGTCTGGCGCGCCGCGCCGCCCCGCCGATAGGGTGAGAGCCGTCTCCGCTTGACCCGGGCGGAGACATCGTCGTGCAGAGAGGCCCCTGGTGCTGCTCCCCTTCCTCATCGTCGGAGGCCTCGGCCTCGCCCTGCTGCTGATCTCGCTCGTCATCGGCGACGTGCTCGACCACTTCGAGATCGGCGACGGCGCGATCTCGGGCACGGCACTCGCCATCGGCATGACCGTGTTCGGCGCCGCCGGCGCGCTCACGGCGAGCAGCGGGCTCGAGCTGGTGTGGGCGTACGTCGTCGCCGGAGCGCTCGCGATCGCCGCGTACGTCGTCGCGGTGCTCACCGTGCGTTCGCTCGCGCGGAGCTCGGACGGCGAGCCCGCGTCCGCAGTCGGCCTCACGGGCGTCGCGACGGCATCGATCTCGCCCGCCGGCGGCGAGGTGAGCCTCGACGGCCCCGGCGAGATGGAACGACGTCTGGCGTACGCCGACGCGGCGATCGACGAAGGCGCCCGCATCCGCGTGATCGCCCACGCGGGAAGCCGCGTGAAGGTCGTCGCCGACCAGTCCTGACCCTCGGGCGCCGCGCCGCGACATCCGTCACCCCGCACCATCACCCCCGCACCGCCGCACCCCGCACCATCGACCCGAATCGGAAGAACCATGACCCCTGAGATCATCCAGATCGGCGCGATCCTCGCGATCGTCGTCGCGTTCCTCGGACTGCTCGGCTTCATCGCCGGGCGCATCCGTCGCGTGCCGCCGAACGAGGCGCTCGTCATCGTCGGCCGTGCCGGCGGTCGCGCCTCGGCGGAGTCCACCGGCCAGCGCGTCGTGATCGGCGGGCGCACCTTCGTGTGGCCGATCCTGCAGCAGGGCTTCCCGATCTCGCTCGAGCACCGCCAGATCGGCATCACGGTCGAGGGCGTCGACCGCAACCGCATCAAGATCGCGATCAAGGCGTCGATCAACTTCAAGGTCAGTGGCACCGAGGAGGGCGTGCGTCGCGCGGCCCAGCGCTTCCTGTCGCAGCAGGACCTGCTGACCGAGATCATCTCGGAATCGCTCGAGGGCTCGCTGCGGTCGATCGTGGGCGACATGACGATCGAGCAGATCATCTCCGACCGCAAGTCGCTTTCCGACCGCGTCGTCGCCGAGACCAAGGCCGATCTCGCCGAGCAGGGCCTCCAGGTCGACCTGCTGAACATCAGCGACATCTCGACGCCGGGCAGCGACTACCTCGCCAACCTCGGGCGCGCCGAGGCCGCTCGCGCCCGACAGGTCGCCGAGGTCAGCGAGGCCGAGGCCGCGCGTGCGAGCGAGTTCGCGCGCATCGAGGCGGCCGAGCAGATCGCCGAGCGGCAGAAGGCCCTGAGCCTCAAGCAGGCCACGATCAAGGCCGAGACCGACCGCGCGAACGCCGAGGCCGAAGCAGCCGGCCAGCTCGCGAAGGCCGAGCAGGACAAGCTCGTCGCCGTCGAGGAGCGCGACGCGCTCTCCGAGCAGGCGCTCGTCACGCAGGAGCGACTCGACATCGAGATCCGCAAGCCCGCGGAGGCCGAGGCCTACGCCGAGGTGCAGCGCGCGACCGCGAAGCGCGACGCCGCGAACGCGAGCACCGAAGCCGAGGCGTTCAAGCGCACGAAGATCGCCGAGGCGAACAAGGTCGCCGCCGTACAGGACGCCGAAGCGGCAGCGACCGCCGTCCGCTTCGCCGGTGAGGCCGAGCGCGACCGCCAGGTGGCACTCGCTGCCGGTATCCGCGCCGAGGGCGAGGCGCGCGCCGACGCCATCCAGGCCGAGGGCGTCGCCGAGGCGGCGGCCACCGACGCCAAGGCCGAGGCCCTCAAGAAGTACGGCGAGGCCGCCCTCGCTCAGGAGATCATCTCGCGGCTGCCCGAGATCGTCCGTGCCGCCGCCGAGCCGATCGCCAACATCGACACGCTCACCGTCGTTTCGACCGACGGCGCGTCGGCCATGACGAAGACCGTCGGCCAGGTGCTCGGCGAGGGCACCGAGGTCGTCAAGTCGCTCACGGGCCTGGATGTCGGCTCGATCCTCGCCGGACTCGCCGGCGGGGCCATCGTGGCCGGTCACGACGGCGCGAAGCAGAACGCGAGCTGAGCCGGGCCCGGCGCGCACGGCACCCTAGAGTGGGACGCATGTCCCACTCCCCCGTCGTGCGCGCCGGCGCCCCCGAGCGGCTCGCGCGCATGATCCGGCTCGAGACGGTCTCCGCCGAGCTCGACGAGCGCGGACTCGAGGACTTCGACCGGTTCCGCGAGCTGCTCACCGAGCTCTATCCGCTCGTGCACGAGCACCTCGCGCTCGAGCGCGTCACCGACCTCGGCCTCATCTACCACTGGCGCGGCCGCGGCGACGGCGACCCGGTCGTGCTCATGGCCCACTTCGACGTGGTGCCCGCCGACGCGTCGCACGGGTGGACGTTCCCGCCGTTCGAGGGCCGGATCCACGACGGATCGGTGTGGGGCCGCGGCACGCTCGACGACAAGGGACCGCTGCTGGTGCTGCTCGAGGCCGTCGAGAACCTGCTCGCCGAGGGATTCGTCCCGGCCCGCGACGTCTACCTCTCGTTCGGCGGCAACGAGGAGTCGTACGGCGGCGCCGCGATCGCCGCCGCCGACCTGCTGCGCGAGCGAGGCGTCATCCCGTGGCTCGTGCTCGACGAGGGCGGCGCGGTCGTCGACGCCCCGCTGCCGTTCCTGAAGGTGCCCGCGGCGATGGTCGGCGTCGGCGAGAAAGGCGTCATGACCGTGCGGCTCAGCGCCCGCGGCGAGGGCGGCCACGCGTCGGCGCCGCCGCGCCTGACCGCGGCCGGCCGGGTCGCCCGAGCCGTCGCGCGACTGTCGCCCAACCCGTTCCCGAAGCGGATCCCGCGGTCGATGCGCTCGATGCTCCAGACCTTCGCGCCGCACACGCGCGGCGGTGCTCGGCTGCTCCTCCGCGTGCTGACCGCGTTCCCCTGGCTCACCGCGCGCGTGTTCGCGCGGCTCGGCGGCGAGCCCGCCGCGCTCGTGCAGACCACGGTCGCGCCGACGATGCTCGACGGTGGTTCGGCGGCGAACGTGCTGCCTGCCGAGGCGTCGGCGACGATCAACCTCCGCGTGGCGATCGGCGAGGACGTGGCCTCCGTCGTCCGGCGCCTGCGCCGCGTCATCCGCGACCGCCATGTCGCCGTCGACGTGCTCGAGGGCGACGACCCCTCGCCCGAGTCGCCGGTCGATGCCCCGCAGTTCCGCGCGATCGCCGACGCGGTCGGGGTCTCGTACCCCGAGGCGATCACGGCGCCGTACCTGATGATGGCGGCGACCGACTCGCGCCACTTCCACCGGTTCGCGCCCGCGGTCTACCGGTTCGCACCGCTCGCGATGACAGCGAGCCAGCGCGCCTCGATCCACGGGGTCGATGAGCGCGTGAGCATCGACAGCCTCGAACGGGGCGAGCGGTTCCACCGCGCGCTGATCCGTTCGTTGCCGGAATGAGACATCCGACCCATTAGGGTGAATCCACCCTCGGATCCGGACCACGGACTCCGCCGGCACCACCCTCCCCCGCTCCACCCACCCGAAGGACCTGCGATGAAGCGCGCTGCGAAACTCGGACCCGTCGCCGCGATCGTCGGCTTCCTCGCCTTCGTGGAGTTCACGAGCGGCATCATCCAGGGCTACTACACGCCCCTGCTGACCGACATCGCGCGCCACCTCGGCGTGCACGACGCCGACGTGAACTGGCTCGAGGGCTCGCAGCTCATGCTCTCCGCGCTCGTGGTGCCGGCGTTCGCGAAGCTCGGCGACATGGTCGGGCACAAGCGGATGCTGGTCTGGTCGACCGCGATCACGGCCGTCGCGTCGACGGCGCTCGCGTTCACCGACGTCTTCTGGGTGTTCCTCGTCGCGTGGGCGCTGCAGGGGTTCTACGTGGTCTGGCTCCCCCTCGAGATCGCGCTCGTCTGGTCGCGGAGCCGTTCGGCCGACCGGCCCGCGGCGATGACGCGACGGGCGGCGGGGCTCCTCGTCGCGGCGCTCGAGCTCGGCGCGATCGCCGGCGCGCTCTCGGCGGGCGCCCTCGCCGAGGCGCTGCCGATGCACGTGCTGCTCCTGGTGCCCGCGGTCGCCGTGATCGCGTGCTTCTTCGTGATCCTGTTCGGCGTGAAGGAGTCGCCCGACCTCACGGGCGGCACACTCGACACCGGCGGCCTCGTCCTCATCTCCCTCGCGCTCATCGCGCTCACCGGCGGCCTGAGCTTCATGCGCCTGAACGGCCCCGCCGACGTCCTGTCGTGGGCGCTCGTGGCGCTCGGCGTGCTGCTCGTCGTGCCGTTCGTGCGCTATGAGCTGCGGCATCCCGACCCCCTCATCGACGTGCGCATGTTCCGGTCGCCGACGCTGTGGCCCGTCTTCCTCACCGCCGGCCTCTTCGGCGTCAGCGTGCTCGGCGCGCAGGCGCCGCTCTCGACGTTCGCCAGGACGGATGCCGCGACCTACGGCTACGGCCTCGGCGCGACGAGCTTCCAGACCTCCCTGCTGATCGGCTCGTACGTGCTCTCGCTCGTGATCGGCGCGATGCTGTTCCCGTTCGTCACGCGCTGGCTGTCGCCCCGCGTCGCGCTCATCGGGGCGAGCGCGCTGGTCTCGGTCGGCTACCTGCTCTTCCTGCCGTTCCATGACGCGTACTGGCAGGCGCTCACGAACATGATCATCGCGGGCATCGGCTCGGGGGCGCTGGTAGCGGCGCTCCCGGCGGCAGCCGCTGCCGCAGCGCCGTCCCAGCAGACCGGCGTCGCGACCGGCCTCACGAACTCGGTGAAGACCGTCGGCGGGGCGATCGCGTCGTGCGTGTTCGGCATCGCGCTGCTCGGTGCGGCGGGCGAGGCCGCGACAGGCACCGCCGGCAGTTTCGCCGGGTACGTGACCGTCTGGCTCGTCTGCGGACTGACCGCTGCCGTCGCGGCGGTCGTGCTCGCCTTCGTGCCGAAGCTGGCGTTCTCGGACGCTCCGGAGGTGGAGGCGGCCGCGGTCCGCTGAACCGGCACGAAGGTCGTTCGCCCCTGTGCGCGATGCCGACGACGGGGATGCTGGGACACATGACTTCGGACCCGCCCGAGATCCAGCGGCGTGCGCCACGACGGCGCGAGCCGCTCAGCCCCGCGGCGCGACGATTCGGCTTCGCGGTCGCGGCGTTCGTCAACCTGCTCCTGCTCTACCTGGGCAACGTCTGGCCGGGGTGGCAGGTCCTCCCCTTCCTCACCGAGGAGACCGTCGACGTGCTTCCCTGGATCAACGCCTCCCTCGCGACCGGCGTTGTCGTCAACCTCATCAACCTCGTCTTCGACCGGGCGTGGCTGAAGGCGCTCGGCGACCTGGCGACGACCAGCGTCGGCCTCGTCGCCACGATCCAGCTGTGGGCGGTCTTCCCCTTCGACTTCGGCGCCTCGACCTTCCCGTGGGAGATCGCCGTGCGGACGCTCCTCATCCTCGCGATCGTCGGTTCCGCGGTCGGCATCATCGCGGCGGTCGTCGCGTTCGTGCGCGCACTCATCCGAGGGGCGGATGCCGCGGCTCGCCCATCCTGAGGGCAGGACGGTCCTTCGCCGATGCCCCGGCTCGGCGAAGTGATCGACGTCGTCGGGCGCTCAGTTCGGCTCAGCCCTCTCCGAGCTCGCGCAGCGCGAGTGAACGCTCCTCGGTGAGCGAACCGATGACGCCGTTGCGCTTGGCCTCGGTGATCCACTTGCCCGCCGTCTGCGCATCCACCCCGTGCAACGCCGCGATGGCCTCGCGCGGCGTCAGGCCCGCCAGTACCGCCTTGCGATAGAGGCGCGCCACCTCGGCGTCGAACTCCGCGGACCCACCACGAGGACGCCGCAGCGGCCGCTCGGACGTGAACTCGGCCAGCCAGTGCGCGTCGATCTCGGGCGCGTTCATGCCTGCGGCGTCGACCGCGTCGGCCCATCCGATGCCGCGGAGGATGTCGCCGGTCAGGCGCACGCCCTCCGGCGCGATCACCGTCATCGTGCGCCCGTCGTCGCCGAACTCGATCGTCCATCCGGGCAGCAGCGAGGGGTGCTGGGTCGTCCGGCGCATCTTCGGCATGAGGTGATCCTCCCGTGGCCATGAGGCTTTACGTACCAGATGTACTCAGGCCTTTGGTTCCTCGTCAACCATGAGCCTCCCCCAGTTCTGGTGTGATTTCGCAGCTGATTCGTCGTTCCTCGTCGTTGCGACGACGCATCCCGTGTCGTCGGTGCGTGCGACGATCCGCGTGACGGACGTTCGGCGGGAGTGCGGGAGGGCGGGATGCGGGGCGAGGCGACGGTGCTGCACGCCGATCTCGACGCGTTCTACGCCTCGGTCGAGCAGCGAGACGCGCCCGAGTTGCGCGGCCGGCCGGTCATCGTCGGCGGTGGCGTCGTGCTCGCGGCGAGCTACGAGGCGAAGGCCCGCGGGGTTCGCACCGCGATGGGCGGCCGGCAGGCACGGGACCTCTGCCCGGATGCGGTCGTCGTCCCGCCGCGGATGGACGCGTACTCGGAGGCCAGTCGAGCCGTGTTCGCGATCTTCCGCGACACGACGCCGTTCGTCGAGGGGCTCTCGATCGACGAGGCGTTCCTCGAGGTCGGAGGCCTCCGACGCATCGCCGGCACGCCCGAGCAGATCGCGGTGCGTTTGCGTGGGCGGGTCCGCGCGGAGGTCGGGTTGGCCATCTCGGTCGGCATCGCACGGACGAAGTTCCTCGCCAAGGTCGCCAGCGCGGTCAGCAAGCCCGATGGGCTCCTGATGGTCGAACCCGAGCGGGAGTCGGCGTTCCTGCTCCCCCTGCCCGTGGAACGGTTGTGGGGCGTCGGCGCGGTCACCGCGGAGAAGCTGCACCGCCTCGGCATCCGCACCGTCGGACAACTGGCGGAACTCGAATCCGCGACCGCCGAGCGACTGCTGGGCAGGGCGACGGGCGCGCACCTGCATGCGCTGGCACGGCTCCGCGACCCTCGCCCGGTCGACACCACGCACCGCCGCGGTTCCATCGGCTCGCAACGCGCGCTCGGCAACCGCCCCCGCACGGCCGACGAGCTCGACCTCATCCTCACCCAGGTCGTCGACCGACTCGCCCGTCGTCTCCGCGACGGCGATCGCGGGTGCCGAACGGTCGTACTGCGGCTCCGCTACGGCGACTTCGCGAAGGCCACTCGATCCCGCACCCTCCGCTCCGCGACCGACCGCACCGCGGTCCTGCTCGCCATCGCGCGTGAACTGCTCGCCGCCGCCATGCCCGAGATCGCCGAGCGCGGCATCACCCTGATCGGCGTCTCGTTCTCGCACCTGGCCCGCGGCGACCGCCTCCAGCCGGAATTGCCGATCGACTGGGAAGACGGAGCGCGCCTCGACACGGTGCTCGACGCCGTACGCGATCGCTTCGGCGCGGCATCCGTCGCACGTGCGGCGCAACTCGGCCGCGATCCGGGGTGGTCGGCGCCGCTGCTGCCCGAACACGAGTGACGACGACGGGCGTCCGCAGCCGATCCCACGCGCAGAGCACGCCATGTCGAGGTAGGGCGGACGGGACTTGAACCCGTGACCGATGGATCAGCCCGGCGCGACTCTGCTGTCTCGGCGCAAGCCGCGACACCTCGAATAATCTCAGCCCAATCAGGAATTCCTTTCGCCGCGACCGTCGCTGTCGAGCTCCGATGCTACCCGTTGATCGCGGCCGCTTTCGAAACGCCTTGGATCAAGGGGTGCTGGATAAACGCGCGCGGATCAAGTCCTCATCCACTCATCTCAGATCGCGATCACCCTCCCCATGTGCACGCCGAACGCTCTTGTGCACTGCCGCTATGAGCAGGAGTAGCAGTGCACACCCGCTCCATGCCCCGTGCGCTAGATCGAAAATTGATGGAGGTTGCTGACAGTTCGGTCTTCCCATTCGGAGGAAGGATCCATGTCACAACGAGAGCTCGAGCAACGAGCGAAGCACAAGCTCGCGGTGCTGCGTCACGTCGACGAAGTCAGCGGAATTTTCGCCGCGCGACCTACCGCTCCTACGGCATCAGCCGGCAGGTCCACAACAAGTGGCGAAGGCGCTTTGACGAAGAGGGCTACGAAGGGGTGAAATACCGCTCGGGGGTCCCGCATCATCAGCCCACCAATAATGATCCTGCCTAGCTGTAGTTCCCCCGGACGTTGTGAACGTGGCGTGATGTAGCGAAGACCTCCGGGACGATGTGGGTTACCACACTCGCATCGGCCACCGGAGGTCTTCGTGACTCACGCTAACGCTCATTTGACACCGAAGGGGCGGCTTCGGCTTGCCAAGACCGTCGTCGACGACGGCTGGCCGCTCGCCCGCGCGGCTGAACGGCACCAGGTCTCTCGGGCCACGGCGAAGAAGTGGGCCGACCGCTGCCGGGCCGGCCTACCGATGACGGACCGGCCCTCGCGACCCAAGCACACCCCGACCCGGCTCGAGCGGCGCACCGAACGACGGATCATCGCGCTGCGGTTCACCCGACGGTGGGGCCCGCATCGGATCGCGTACCGACTCGGCCTGCACCCGTCCCAGGTATGGCGCGTGCTGCACCGGTACCGGATGCCGCTACTGGCGCACCTGGATCAGACCACAGGGCTGCCGGCGCGACGGGTCCGCGCCGTTCGGTACGAGAAGCAAGTCCCGGGCGAGCTGGTGCACGTGGATATCAAGAAGCTCGGCCGCATTCCCAACGGCGGCGGGCACCGCATGCTCGGCCGCACCGTGGGCAACCGCAACAACAAGAAGCAGGGACTCGGCTACTCCTACCTGCACCACGCCGTCGACGACTATTCGCGACTGGCGTACTCCGAGATCCTCGCCGACGAGCGCAAGGAAACGGCTGCCGCGTTCTGGAACCGCGCGAACGCATTCTTCGCCGACGCCGGCATTACCGTCACTGCGGTCATGACCGACAACGGCTCCTGCTACCGATCCAAGCTCTTCAAGACCGCGCTCGGGAACCTCGACCATTACCGGACCCGCCCGTACCGACCGCAGACCAACGGGACGGTGGAGCGCTTCAACCGCACCCTGGCCGCCGAGTGGGCCTACGCAGCGACCTACCGCAGCGACGAAGCCAGGGCCGCAACCTACGACGCCTGGCTCCATCACTACAATCACCACCGACCCCACACCGGAATCGGTGGATCAACCCCAGCAGGCCGCGTTCACAACCTCACGGCGAACTACAACTAGCTCGGCCTGAGCCGCCTTCGCTTGTCGCGGCGATACAAGCGCTTCTAGCCCGGCGATGGGGTCGCCTCCGTCGTCGAAGAACATGACGCCGTCGGTCTCGTAGAAGACCTGAACGCGTTGGCAGACCTAGTCGCTGCTGATCTGGAAGCAGATCCCGCGGGTGGGCCCTAGAGTTGGCGCATGCCGCCGACACCAAGCCCTTCTCCTCTCCAAGTCGGCGCTACCGATCTGACTCCATGGATTGCACTGGCGGGCACGATCTTTGCGTCGCTACTCGCTCTCGCCGGTGTGATCGTGCTGTTCTGGCTTCAACGGAACGCCGTACGGAAAGGCGAGCGGCAAAGGGCCCAGGACGAGGCTTTCGAACGGCTCTCCGCCATCTTCGCGCGGGCAGCCGAGGCGGCAAGCTCGGGTGATGTCCCCAAACTTACCGCGGTCGTAAACGTGTTCGTGATGCGTGTGAGTGAGGCGATCTGGTACATCGATACCAGCGACGAATATGTAGCCGACTGGATCGTCGAACGCGTGCAACGCCTGTCCAGAGCTCTCATTGATGAGCCCGATCTGACCAAGCGGGGAGACATCCTGAAGTCGGCTCACCGCGACCTCACCGTCGTGCTCAGACATTGGCGCTACGGCACGATCCCCACGAGGAACTTCTCCGAGTGGGTGAAGCATCTCGACTAGAGGGGACCCGAAGGGGCCCCCATCGAGATGTTGGCGCGCCGGGGTCGTACCCGACGAGCGAGGGGCGATCAAACCCTCAAGTAAATTGGCACCTCGGAGTTGGATTCCGCCGTGCCAGTCGCAGCCGACGGTCGTTGAATGGTGTTCAGGGCCATGGCTATGGACATCCCGGCGGCCCAGGGGCCCCAAGCCAAGATCGGAAACGCCCCTATCCTCTGATTGGCAGGGCGAGCAGCTCCAGATTCTGTGGGGAAGCGGGGCCAACTCCGACCCAAACTCGAGCCCAGGATCGGTCCGAAATATCTGATCAGCCGCGCTTCGGCAGGGCGGACCGGACTTGAACCCGTGACCGATGGATCTGCTCGGCGATGAGCCGCCGCCTCGGCATGAGCCGAGTTCCTCGGGCGCGACCCGTGCACGATCTCTCGCGACCTGAGTCGCGGCGCATCGATGCGGACCACGAGGTGCGACTACCGGGCGACGATCGCGCACCGCACGACCTCTTCCAGGCTTTGCTAGCCTCCGAGAATCGCCCCCTGCGATGACTGCTGGAATACATGCCGTCGCATCGGCCCGAAATTCAACCGTCGTCGACACCGGTGGCCATGGTCCCGATTCACTACCCACTCTGACAAGCGGTCCTGACGGTCGATCGTAGGCAATTGGCGCCCGCGCGACGATAATCGGCATTGGGGCGACGCCAAGGTGCGCTCGGAATGAGGTGGTCGCAGTGGCAGAGATGAAGTTCGACCCAGACAAAATGTGGGACGGCATAGGCGACAGCATGGACAAGCTGAACGCAACTCCTAACCGCCCGCCTGAATACCCGCCCGGCGAGACCGCAATCGGTGACGACGGCTACGGCGGTAACAAGACCTCGATCGGCGATGACGAGGACGCAGGCGGTGAGACCGCCATCGGTGACGACGGCTACCCGGGCGGGGACACTGCCATTGGCGACGAGAACGCCGATTACCCGAGGCTCGACGGGGACGACTATCCGCGCGTCTAGGCCGATTCGTCGGTGTCAGCCCAAGCCCAGTCTCAGACATGGCATGCGCGGTCGCGGTCGCCGGGTCGAGTTTCCAGCCTCAAGGTCGGACCTTTACGCCGCGATGCTCGACATCCGATCGGCCCAGCGATAGCCATACCGTTCTAAGGCGACGCGACGCCTCGCTCGAGCAGGCGCTCCCCTTCCGCGAGCTCCGAGCTCCGTTACAGCGATCCGCCCGGACTAGTCAGGGCTGCCTCGTTGGGCTGCCGTTGCCCGTTCCTGTCTTCATCGGATGTCACGCATCGCGTCGAACTCTTGTCCCACCGAAATGAGCCGATCTCGGGTTTCTCGGCTTCCACAAGCAAGCCGAGGAACGCGACGGCTACGCCTCGGACGCCGTCTCGACGTCAGGCGACGTCGACATGTGCCCGGGCATGGATCGCGATGCGATCAGGGGTGAATAAACGTGCGCGGCGTGCGCTCTCCGGCTAGCCCGAGTCCAATGACACTCCCAGATCAAGGGAGACTTCCGCGCCTAACGAGGGACTTGAACCCAAGTTAGGGCGTAGGAATGTCACAGGTTCGAATCTAGGGTCCCCGATCAACGGCGGCACATCTCGAGGTAGGGCGGACGGGACTTGAACCCGTGACCGATGGATTATGAGTCCACTGCTCTAACCGGCTGAGCTACCGCCCCGTGAGCGATCTCAGTCGGGAACGATGACCGGGATCGACTCGGTGACCGGATCGGTCACGCGCTGACCACGATACAGACTCTCGAACGTGTCGAGCGTGCGGGTGATGTCGTGGGCCTTGATGAGCTTGAGCGATTGCGCCTTGAGGGCGTTGTAGTCGTCGGGCGTGGCCTCGAGCACGGTGCGGAGCTTGTCGGCGAGGTCCTTCGGGTCGCCCGGCTCGAACAGGTAGCCGTTCTCGCCGTGGTGCACGAGGTGCGGCAGGGCCATCGCGTTGGCGGCGACGACGGGCAGCGCCGAGGCCATGGCCTCCATGGTGACGATGCTCTGCAGCTCGGCGATCGAGGGCATCGCGAGCACCGAGGCCCGGTGGTACGCCTCGCGGAGCTCTTCGTCGGTGACGTAGCCGGTGAAGGTGACGCGGTCGGCGATGCCGAGCTCGACGGCGAGGTGCTCGAGGTTGCGCTTCTGGTCGCCGCCGCCGACGACGTCGACCTTCACGTCGAGTTCGGCCGGCAGCAGCGTCACGGCCCGCAGGAGCACGTCGATCTGCTTCTCGCCGGTGACTCGGCCGACGAAGACGATGCGGTTCTCGGTGCGCGGCTCCCAGTTCGGCGAGTACTTGTGCGCGTCGATGCCGCACGAGATGGCGTGCACGCCGCGGAGGCCGGTGTACTTCTCGAGGAAGTCGGCGGCGCGACGCGTGGGCGTCGTGACGGACTCGGCCCGCCCGAACGTGCGCCGAGCGGCCTTCCAGGCGAGACCGACGGCCCAGTCCTGCCACGCCTTCGGGATCAGCGTGAACTCGAGCATGTTCTCGGGCATGAAGTGGTTGGTGCCGACGATGCGGATGCCGCGCTTCGCGGCCTCGATCGAGAGGCCGCGACCGACCACGATGTGCGACTGGAAGTGCACGACGTCGGGCTTCACCTCGTCGAGGATGCGTGCACTGTTCTGCTTGATCCGCCACGGCAGCGCGAAGCGCAGCCAGTCGTGCGGGTACCAGCGCCAGCTCAGCAGGCGGTGCGCCGTGAGTTCCTGCCCCTCGTGGACCTCCTTCCACGTGCCGTGCTTGCGGCTCGCGGCGGGGGCAACGATGTGCACGTCGTGACCGCGCTCGACGAGTCCGGCGGCGAGCCGCTCGGCGAAGCGCGCGGCTCCGTTGACGTCGGGCGCGAAGGTGTCGGCGCCGATCAGGATCCGGAGCGGGCGCTCCGCGCCGGGATCGGCGGACACGCTCGATGAGTCGGACACGTGGTGCTGTACCTCGCTGTTCGTGGAACGGGGTCGGGGCCGAATACCTGGCCCGTCGGGGGGTGAAGACTGGCCGCGTGGGCGGGGTTCATCCGACCCTAGTGTACGAGAGGCTGCGGCGCAGCGCCGATCTCACGCGCCGAGCGCTGCTCGGATGAGCAGGCGTGGGCGCATCCGCGGCTCGGCGGCGGTGCGCCGTCAGAGCCTGGTCTGCGGATGGTTCTTCGCCAGGAGGAACACGCCCCAGATCGCCACGGCGCCGGTCACGACGAACACCGCGATCGCCCACGGCGGCGCCTGCGACGCCTCGCCGAGCACCGCGATGCCGATGAGCACCGCGACCATCGGGTCGACGACGGTGAGCCCGGCGATCACGAGGTCGGGCGGACCACTCGCGTACGCGTTCTGCACGAAGTACGCGCCGAGTCCGGTCGCCGCGAGCAGCGCGATCACGCAGAGGAACGTCAGCCAGTCGAACTCGCCCTGGTCGACCCGCGAGAGCACGACCTTCGCCAGCGTGGCCACGAACCCGTAGAGCACGCCCGCCATGAGGACGTAGAAGATCGCGCGGATGCGACGGCGGAACAGCGCGAACGTGATCGCCGCTGCGGCGAGCACCACGAGCAGGATGATCAGGATGGTGACGAGCTGGCGCGCCTGCACCGGCTTGTCGACGGCCGTGAAGGCCGCCACGCCGACGAAGACGAATACGCCGCCGACGCACATCACGATCGCGATGATCGACTTGCGGTTCAGCTTCACCTTGTTGATGCGGGAGTTCAGGATCGAGGTGATCACGAGCGCCAGCGCGCCGAGCGGCTGCACCACGATGAGCGGCGCGAAGTAGAGGCTCGAGAGCTGGAAGACGATCGCGAGCCCGAGCATGAGGGTGCCGAGCACCCACGAGGGGCGCGCGAGCAGCAGCGCGAGCTGCTTGCCGTTCAGCCCCTTGCCGAGGGTGTCGGCCGTGTTCGCCTCGACCTTGACCACGCCGCGATGCTGGAACTGGGCCCCGAGCGACAGGAAGACCGCCCCGACGAGCGCGAGCGGGATGCCGATGAACTGCGTCGGATCGAGCGGGATCAGCTCGGTGAGTTCGCTGAGGTCCGGATCCACCCCTCGACCCTACCGGCTGCCCCGCCGATATCCTTGGCGAATGGCCGTGCTCCCGATCCGAATCACGGGCGACCCCGTGCTCCATGCGCCGGCCTCGCCGGTCGAGACCATCGACGACGAGATCCGCACCCTGGTGCGCGACATGTTCGAGACGATGGATGCCGCGCCCGGCGTGGGTCTCGCCGGCCCGCAGGTCGGCGTCCCGCTCCGCCTGTTCACCTTCGGGTGGACGGACGAGGACGACCGCGAGTGGCGGGGCGTGGCGATCAACCCGGAGTTGTGGATCTCGCCGCCCGTGCCGGGCATGCCCGACGAGGACGACGAGTCGGAGGGGTGCCTGTCGTTCCCGGGCGAGCGCTTCGCGCTCCGACGCGCGGAACGCGCCATCCTGCGCGCGACCGACCTCGAGGGCGAACCGTTCGAGATCGTCGCCGACGGATGGCTCGCCCGCATCTTCCAGCACGAGTACGACCACCTCGACGGCGTGCTCTACATGGACCGGCTCGACGACCACGACCAGCGCATCGTCCAGAAGATCACGCGCAAGCGCGGCTGGGGCCGGCCGGGTTCGAGCTGGATGCCGGGCGTCGACGACCTCGAGGCGTGAGCCGCGGCATCCGCTCGCCTCGATCGACGCGGCGCCGACTCGCAGCCGTTCAGACGAAGAGGCGGATGCCGGCCGCCACGAGGGCGGCCACCGCGACCACGACGATGAAGGGCGTGCGCACGGCGTAGAGGGCCGCGGCGACGACGAGCGCCGGCACGCGTGCGTCGACGACGAGCGTCTGGCCGACCGCGAGCGTCTGCACGGCGATGAGCGCCGCCAGGAGGGCGACCGTGAGCAGGTCGGCGATGCGCGCGGGTCGCTCGCGCTCGAGGAACGACGCGGGCACGAGGTGCCCGGCGAGCTTCAGCGCGAGCGTCGCCGCGGTCGCGAGCAGGATGACGTGCCAGACGGTCATCGCACGGCCTCCCGCCTTCGGAAGAGGTCGAACCAGCCGACGACGAGCGCGACGACGGCCGCGACGAGCACCGGGAGGCCCGGGGTGAGGACGGGCGTCGCGACCGTCGCCACGACTGCCGCGAGCACCGCCGTCGCCCCTGCCTGCACGCGCTTGAGGCGCGGCCAGAGCAGCCCGAGGAAGGCGGCGGCGGCCGCGGCGTCGAGCCCGTACGCGCGGGTGTCGCCGAGCGCATCGCCGATGAGCGCGCCGAGGAGCGTGGTGAGGTTCCACCCGACGAAGATCGCGAGGCCGGTCACCCAGAAGCCGACGCGCGCCGCGCGCTCGTTCGTCTGCGCGAGCGCGACGGCCGTCGACTCGTCGATCGTGAGCCAGGCGGCCGCGATCCGGTGGGCGAGCCCGTGGTCGCCCACGACCGGGCGCATGCGCATGCCGTAGACGACGTTCCGCACGCCGAGCAGCGCGGCCGCTGCGATCGCCGAGCCGCCTGCGGCCACCCCGCCCGCGCCGAGCACGCCGACGAGCGCGAACTGCGAGCCGCCCGTGAACATCAGCAGGCTGAGGAAGCAGGTCTGCCAGACGTCGAGGCCCGACGCGACCGAGAGCGCGCCGAACGAGATGCCGTACGCGGCGGTCGCGAGCCCCACGGCGATGCCGTCGCGTCGCGCACCGCGGATCGAGGCGTCGACGTCGGATTCGGGCACGACTCCCAGTTGACCCGCAGTCGGCGCCTGCGCGCAAATCGGAGGGCACCCGGGAACGAGAACGGCCCGAACCTGATGGTCCGGGCCGGGGAAGCTCCCCCACTTGGACTCGAACCAAGAACCTATCGGTTAACAGCCGATTGCTCTGCCAATTGAGCTATGGAGGATCACGCTGGGCGCAGAGATACTGTAGCAAAGCGAGCGCCGGACTCCCAATCCGAGCCGGGCTCAGCTGCCGTCAGTATCCGGCGTCGAGGTCGATGCGCCCGTCGAACGCCGTGCCGCCGACGAACGCGGCGACGTTGACCGCGATCCGCCGTGCGAACAGCGGCACCGTCATGGCTTCGGTGTCGGCGACGTGCGGCGTGATGAGGCAGTTCGGCGCGTTCCAGAGCGGATGCCCCGCGGGCAGCGGTTCGGGGTCGGTGACGTCGAGCCCGGCACCGCCGAGCCGTCCCGACTCGAGCGCCGTGACGAGCGCGTCGGTGTCCACCAGTCCCCCGCGGGCGACGTTCACGAGGACCGCGTGGGCGGGGAGCGCCGACAGCTCGGCCGCGCCGACGATGCCGCGGGTCTCCTCGGTGAGGGCGGCGACGACGAACACGACCTCGGCGGTGCCGAGCACGTCGGCGAGGCGGTCGGTCGTGACGGTCCGGGTCGCGCCGGGCACCGCGGCATCCGCTCGTCGCACGACGGTCGTGCGCACGCGGAAGGGCGCCAGGAGGTGCAGCAGTTCGACGGCGATGCCGCCGGCACCGACGATCACGACCTCGGCGCCGTAGAGGCTGCGTCCGCGCTCGTCGACCTCCCACCCGGTCGCTCGCACGCGCCGCGGGAACTCCCGGAGCACTCCGAGCGCGAGGCCGAGCGCGTGCTCGGCGACGGGCTGCGCGTAGGCGCCCTTCGCGCTCGTCCACGTGCGGCCGTCGTCGCGGTGACGCGCGAGGAGGTCGGCGAACGCGTCGACCCCGGCCCACGGCAGCTGCACCCACGAGATCGCGGGATGCTCGGCGAGGATCCGCTCGAGGCGCTCCGCCTCGGCCGAGCTCGTCCAGACCAGCCCGCGCGTCGCGGCCGACAGGGGCTCGACGCGCCCGCCGGAGGCGGTGGCGGCGTCGACGAACGCCCGGTCGGCGTCGGGGACGATCGCGATCGGGCCGACCTCCGGAGGCATGCCGTGCGTGGGTGCTGCGCCCGGGAGTCTGCTGCCCGGTGCACCGGCGACCGGCTCGTGGCGGGCTCTGGGGTCGCCCGCCGTGGTCACTGCTGCCCGTCGGAGGACACGTCGTCGGTCACGGCGTGCCCGTCGTCGATCGCGCCCGCGAGCGCCTTGACGTACGGGTGCAGCGGGTCGTCGAGCACCGCCTCCATCGTGCCGTCGGCGACGAGCTCGCCCCGGTCGAGCACGGCGATCCGGTCGGCCACCCGGCGCAGCACCGGGAGGTCGTGCGAGATCACGATCGCCGAGAACGTGTGGCCGGCGCGGAGCTCGGTGAAGAGCCCCGCGACGGCATCGCGCACCGTGAGGTCGATGCCCGCCGTCGGCTGGTCGGCGATGAGGAGCTTCGGGCCGAGGACGAGCGCACGTGCCAGTGCCACGCGCTGGCGCTGCCCACCGCTCAGCTCGTACGGGAACTTCTCCAGCATGCCGAGCGGCAGTCGCACCGAGTCGAGCATCGTCGCGACGCGCGTGGCGAGCGCCGCCCGGTTGTACCGGTGGTCGCGTTCCAGGATCGGTTCGCCGATGATCTCGGCGACGGTCCGGTCGGCGGGCAGGCGCGCGGCGGCGTCCTGCGCGAGGTACCCGACGTGGAACCGCAGCGCGTTGAGCTTTCGCTTCGAGACGCCGCGCAGCGGCGTGCCGAGCACCATCGCCCCGCCGCCCGTGATGACGGGGCGGACCTCGCCGCTCGCGAGGGTCGGCTCGAACGCGGCACCTGAGAGCACCCGAGCGAGCGTCGAGGCGCCGCTGCCCGCCGAGCCGATCACGCCGACGACCTCGCCGGGCGCGACCCGAAGGTTCACCCCGTGCAGCGCGACGTGCGCGGCGCTCGGCCCCCGCCCGGGATACTCGACCGACAGGTCGCTGACCACCACCGGGTAGCCGTGCGCCGCGTCGCGGCTCATCGCGCGGCCTCCTCGCGGAGTCGGCGGAGCTCCTCGCGTCGCTCCGCCTGTGCGACCGGGTCGGGAACGGGCAGGGACGCGAGCAGTCGCTGCGTGTACGGGTCCGCGGGCGCGCCGAGCACCTCCGCACCGGTCCCCTCCTCGACGAGGCGACCGTGGTAGAGCACCGCGATGCGGTCGGCGAGCAGGTCGACGACCGCGAGGTCGTGGCTGATGAACAGCGACGCGAACCCGAACTCGCGCTGCAGCTCGGCGAAGAGCTCGAGGACGCGCGCTTGCACCGACACGTCGAGCGCCGACGTCGGTTCGTCGGCGATGAGCAGCTCGGGCTCGAGCGCGATCGCCCGGGCGAGGCTCGCGCGCTGCCGCTGGCCGCCCGAGAGCTCGTGCGGGTACCGGTCGCCGTAGGAGGCCGGCAGCTGCACCGCCTCGAGCAGCTCGTTCACGCGGGGCCGCGCATCGCGCGCGTCGACCGCGCGGTCGTGGATCACGAGGGGTTCTGCGACGCACTCCGCGATCGTGAGCAGCGGGTTGAAGCTCGACGCCGGGTCCTGGAACACGAAGCCGATGCGGCTGCGGGTCGGCCGGAACCGCCGTTCGCGGATGCCGAGCATCTCGTGGCCGAGCACCTTCAGCGAACCGCCCGTGACCCTCGTGAGCCCCGCGATCGCGCGGCCGATCGTGGTCTTGCCGGATCCGGACTCGCCGACGAGGCCGAGCACCTCGCCGGGCCGGATCACGAGGTCGACGCCGTCGACGGCGCGGAAGCCCGCACGGCCGAACCGGCCCGGGTACTCGATCTCGAGCCCTCGCGCCTCGACGACCGGGGTCTGCTCCGCCCAGTCGGCCGGGCGGGCCGCGGCCCGCTCCGCCGCGCGGGCGACGCCGTGGCCGACGTACGGCACGGCCGCGAGCAGCGCCTTCGTGTAGTCGGCCTTCGGGTCGGCGAAGAGCTCGCGCGCCGGCGCCTCCTCGACGACCTTGCCCTGGTACATCACCGCGACGCGGTCGGCGAGGTCGGCGACGACGCCCATGTTGTGCGTGATGAGCACGATCGCCGTGCCGAACTCGTCGCGCACGCGTCGCAGCAGGTCGAGGATCTCGGCCTGCACGGTCACGTCGAGCGCGGTCGTCGGCTCGTCGGCCACGATGAGGCCCGGCTCGAGTACGAGCGCCATGGCGATGACGATGCGCTGCTTCTGCCCGCCCGAGAACTGGTGCGGGTAGTGATCGACGCGATGCTCCGGGTCGGGGATGCCGACCCGGCCGAGGATCTCGATCGCGCGCTTCCGGGCATCCGCCTTCGAGACCTGGCCGTGCGCGCGCAGGCCCTCCATGATCTGCCAGCCGACCGTGTAGACCGGGTTCAGCGCGGTCGAGGGCTCCTGGAACACCATGGCGACGTCGGTGCCCCGGATGCCTCGGAGCTGGGCGCCGGTCAGCGAGATCACGTCGTGCTCGCCCGTGCCCGCACGGTTCGAGAGGACCACGGCGCCGCTCGTCGTCGCGGTCTCGGGCAGCAGCCCGAGGATCGTCTTCGCGGTCACCGTCTTGCCGGAGCCGGACTCGCCGACGATGGCGAGCACCTCGCCGCGCTCGACCGACAGGCTCACGTCGTCGACGGCCTTGACCGCGCCGGCGTCCGTCGAGAAGGACACGCCGAGGTTCCTGATGTCGACCACCGTGCTCATCGCTTGACCTCGATCCCGTGCTCGTCGAACGTCTCCCCGTCTTCGAGGCCCGCGAGCCCTCCCGGACCCGCGTCGAGGGTGCCGCCCGGCACGACCGAGGTCTCGGCGACCTCGCCCGCCGCCTGCGCGACCCGCCGCCGCCCGCGCAGGCGCGGGTCGGCGAGGTCGTTGAGGCTCTCGCCCACGAGCGTGATCGCGAGGACCGTGAACACGATCGCGAGGCCGGGGAAGAGCGCGGTCCACCAGATGCCGCTCGTGACATCCGACTGCGCCTTGTTCAGGTCGTAGCCCCACTCCGCCGCCGCGGTCGGCTCGATGCCGAAGCCGAGGAAGCCGAGCGCCGCAAGCGTGAGGATCGCCTCGGAGGAGTTCAGCGTGATGATGAGCGGCAGGGTGCGCGTGGCGTTCCGGAACACGTGCCGGAACACGATGCGGCGGTTCGGTGCGCCCAGGACCTTCGCCGACTCGACGTACGCCTCCGCCTTGATCCGCACGGTCTCCGCGCGGATCACGCGGAAGTACTGCGGGATGAAGACGACCGTGATCGAGCCGGCCGCGGCGAGTACGCCGCCCCAGAGGTTCGACTGCCCGCCCGAGATCACGATCGAGAGCACGATGGCGAGCAGGAGCGACGGGAAGGCGTAGATCGCGTCGAAGACGACGACGAGGATCCGGTCGAGCCATCCGCCGAAGTAGCCGGAGTACAGCCCGAGCGCGACGCCGATGAAGATCGCGAGGACGACGGCGACGATGATCACCAGGATGGCGGTCTGCGTACCCCAGATGACCCGCGAGAGCACGTCGTAGCCCCCGACGGTCGTGCCGAACGGGTGTGCTGCGGACGGCGGCTGCTGCGTTCCGAAGCCGCCGGAGGCGTCGGCGCGCTGCGCGAACCCGTACGGCGCGAGCAGCGGTGCGAAGATCGCGCACAGCACGAAGACGAGGAGCATGAGCAGGCCCGCGACGAGCATGCCCCGCTGGAGCCCGACGCTCTGGCGCACCTGGTGGACGACGGGGATGCGGTCGCGCCAGCGGTGTCCGGGGCGCGAAGAGACGGCGACGGCCATGTCAGTACCTCACTCGCGGGTCGATGAACGCCGCGATCACGTCGACGACGAAGTTCGTGAGCGCGACGATCACGGCGAGCAGCACGACGATGCCCTGCACCGCGGCGAAGTCGCGGGACTCGAGGAACTCGGCGAGGATGAAGCCGAGTCCCTTCCATTCGAACGTCGTCTCGGTGAGGACCGCGCCCGCGAGCAGGAGCGCGATCTGGAGGCCCATCACGGTGATGATCGGGATGAGCGCGGGGCGGTACGCGTGCTTGCGCAGCAGCCGCGACTCGGCGACGCCCCGCGAGCGGGCGGCGTCCACGTAGTCGGTGGCGAGCGTGCCGATGACGTTGGTCCGCACCAGTCGGAGGAAGATGCCCGCGGTGAGCAGCCCGAGGGCGATGGCCGGCAGCACCGCGTGCGCGAGCACGTCGACGAGGACCTCCGGGTTGCCGGTGCGGATCGCGTCGATCGTGTAGAAGCCGGTCGGGTCCGGCAGCGTCTGCATCTGGAGTTCCGCGCTGACGCTGGCGCGGCCCGCGACGGGAAGCCACTTGAGCCACACCGCGAAGATGAGCTTGAGCAGGAGGCCGGCGAAGAAGATCGGCACCGCGTACCAGATGATCGCGAGCACGCGGGCGATCGCGTCCTGGGCCTTGTCGCGGTGGTAGGCGGCGTACAGGCCGAGGGGCACGCCCACGGCGAACGCGACGATGAGCGAGTAGAACACCAGCTCGAAGGTCGCCGGACCGTAGGTGGTCAGCACCTCGATCACGGGCCGGTTCGTGGTCAGGGTCTGGCCGAAGTCGCCGGTCGCGAGCTGGGCGAGGTACTCGAGGTACTGCACGATCAGGGGCCGGTCGTAGCCCGCGGCCGCGCGCAGCTCTGCGAGCGCCTCGGGGCCGAGTCGTCCGCCCTGGGCGGCGGTGATCGGGTCGCCCGTCGTGCGCGCCAGGAAGAAGACGACGGTGACGAGGATGAAGATGGTCGGGAAGATCAGCAGGAAGCGGATGAGCAGGTAGCGCCCGAACCCACCTCCCGCGGCTTTGGGCCTGGGTCGGGCCGCGGCCGGCGCCTCGGATGACGGCGCAGTGTCAACAGTGCTCATTGGTTCCTCACGGGTGCAGGGAGACGGGGGCGACCCGCGGTAGCAGATCGCCCCCGTCGTCGTGCTGCGACGACTCTAGTCGGGACTCAGCCCTTCGAGAGCGCCGCGTAGCGGAACTTGAACGACGCGTCGAGGGTGTCTTCGGCACCTTCGACGTCGGCGCCCACGACCGCGATCTGCGCACCCTGCATGTACGGGATGGTCGAAAGGTCGGCGGCCACCTTGTCCTGGATCTCACCGATGAGCGCGGCGCGCGCGTCGGGGTCGCCGGTCACCGACTGCTCGAGGATGAGGTCGTTGACCTCGGGGTTCTCGTAGTGGTTGGCGAGGAAGTTCTCCGTGAGGAAGAACGGCGACAGGTAGTTGTCGGCGTCGGAGTAGTCCGGGAACCAGCCGAGCTGGTAGGCCGGGTACAGGTCGGCGACACGGTCGTCGGAGTACTGGACCCACTCGGTCGACTGCAGGTTCACGGTGAACAGGCCGCTCGCCTCGAGGTTGTCCTTGATGATCGCGTACTCGTCGGACGAGGACGGGCCGTAGCGCTCGGCGACGTACTGGATCGAGATGTCGACCGGCGTCTCGATGCCGGCCTCCTCCAGACGCTGCGCGGCCATGTCGGCGTCGGGCTGGCCCGAGCCGTCGCCGTACTGGTCCTTCAGCGCCTCGTTCGCGCCCGTGAGCCCCTCGGGGACGTACGAGTACAGCGGCGTGAAGGTGCCCTTGTACACGTCCTCCGAGATCGCGTCGCGGTCGATGAGGTCGGCGATCGCCTGGCGCACCGCGAGGGCCTTCGCCGGGTCGGCCTCGGCCGTGGTCGCACCGAACGGCATCGTGTTGAAGTTGAACACGAGGTAGCGGATCTCGCCGCCGGGGCCGTCGACGACCTTGACGTTGTCGTTGCCGCGGAGGTCCTCGATGTCGGTCGCGCTGAGCGTGCGGTGCGCGACGTCGATGTTGCCCTCCTGGACGTCGAGCTTCAGGTTCGACGCGTCGGTGTAGTACTTGACGTTGACCGTGTCGGTCTTCGCCTCGCCGAGGATGCCCGCGTAGTCGGGGTTGGCCTTGTACGCCACGAGGTTGTTGAAGTCGTAGCTCGTGATCGTGTACTGGCCGGCGAACGGCTCGCCCGCGACGATGTCGTCGTCCGACGTCAGCGCGTCGGCGGCGAAGACCTCTTCGTCGACGATCGGACCGGCCGGGCTCGAGAGGATCAGCGGGAAGATCTGGTCGTTCGGCGACTTCAGCGTGAAGACGACGGTGAGGTCGTCGGGCGCCTCGACGCTCTCGAGGTTGTAGAGCAGCGACGACGGGCCGTTCGGGTCGGCGATCGCGACCTGGCGGTCGAAGGTGAACTTCACATCGGACGAGGTGAGCTCGTTGCCGTTGGCGAAGGTCAGGCCCTCCTTGAGGGTCACCGTGTACTCGTTCTCGGAGGTGAACTCCGCCGACTCCGCGATGTCGGGCTCGACGTCGGGGCTGCCGTAGGGCGTGTTCATCAGGAACGGGTAGACCTGGTTCATGACGGCGAAGGAGCCGTTGTCGTACGAGCCGGCCGGGTCGAGCGCGGTGATCTGCTCGGTGGTGCCGATGGTGAGCGTGCCGCCACCGGTCGACCCCTCGTCGTCGCCGCCCGCGGAGCAGCCCGCGAGGGCGAGCGCGGCGGCGGAGAAGCCCGCGGCGAGCGCGAGGCCGCGCCGGCGGTTCGTGGATGCGGATGCCATATCCGTCTACCTCTTCCTGTCGGTGAGCGCGCGCGGGTTCGCCGCGTCGCGATCGTGTATCTCCCAGAGCTAGCACAGGCGGCTGGTGGTGACACCCGGAGCGGGGGCCATCGGGGCCCGAATGTGACCGATCTGCAACCTTGCCGGGGCGACGAGCTGCACACGATGAGCAGTCCTCGGATCCGCAGCCGGTCGATCCGCCCTCGGACTCGTGGTCAGTCGCCGCGCAGCGCCCGTCTCTCGCGCTCGAGGTCGACGAGCGCCCGCTGGATCATCGTGTACGTCGCCGTGTCGGCCGGGTCGGTGCGCTGCAGTCGGCCGAGCAGTTCCTGCTTCTGGCGCAGCAGTTCGCGATCGACCAGTGCGCCGACCACGCCGCGGACGTAGGCCGTGAGCTCGGCGTCGCCGCGCTGCGGCACGGGGAGCACGGCGAGCTGCTGCACGATCGACCCGAACGGCGGCGGAACCTCGGCGACGACGCGGTCGACGGTCACCGGCCGGACGGCCACCGCCGACGACACCGGGACCTCGCCCGGCGAGGTCGAGGCGACGGATGCCGCGGCGAGCACCGACGCGATGCCGTCGCGCACCACGGCGAGCGTGCCGTTGCCGAACCGGCAGTCGACGCCGTGGCGCAGCAGGTCGTCGCCGACGAGTTCGGGGTACTGCAGCATGACCTGCAGGGCGTCGCGCTCGAGGCGGGTCGCCGGGTCGTTCGGCAGCATCGTGATCGAGAACGGCCGGTCGGATGCCGCGCCCGCGCCGCCCTCGGACGGACCCGTTGCTCCAGCCGGCACGTACGCGTCGGGTCGTGCGTCGTCGGGTCGACCCGTCGGGCGCCCATCCTGGCCCGTGCTCCCCTGCCGCCCCGGTTCGTCGGGGCGTCGATCGCCCTGGCTCCGCTCGCCGCGGCGGTCCCGATCGCCGTCGCGCCCGCGTTCGCCGTCGCGCGGTCGCGCCCCCGCGGCGCGGACCGCCCGCCCGACCTCCTCGAGTTCCATGCCGAGCATGCGCGCGAGCTCCCGCGTGTACCCGGGCCGCAGCGCCGGATCGCGGATCTCGGCGACGATCGGTGCCGCCGCGCGGAGCGCCGCGACGCGCCCCTCGACGGTCTCGAGGTCGAAGCGGGCGAGCGTCGTGCGGATCACAAACTCGAACATCGGCGTCTTCGTCTCGACGAGCGACCGGACGGCGCCGTCGCCGCGTGCGAGCCGTAGGTCGCACGGGTCGAGCCCGTCGGGCGCGACGGCGACGAAGGTCTGCGCCGCGAACCGCCGCTCCTCGGCGAACGCCCGCATCGCGGCCTTCTGGCCGGCGGCGTCGCCGTCGAACGTGAACACGACCTCGCCGACACCCGAGTCGTCGCCGAGCACGCGCCGGAGCACCTTGATGTGGTCGACGCCGAAGGCGGTGCCGCACGTGGCGATCGCGGTCGTCACGCCCGCGAGGTGGCACGCCATCACGTCGGTGTAGCCCTCGACCACGACGACGCGATGCGTCTTCGAGATCTCGCGCTTGGCGAGGTCGAGCCCGTAGAGCACCTGCGCCTTGTGGTAGACGGCCGTCTCAGGGGTGTTGAGGTACTTCGGGCCCGGGTCGTCCTCGAGGAGCTTCCGGGCGCCGAACCCGACGGTCTGCCCGGTCACGTCGCGGATCGGCCAGATGAGCCGGCCGCGGAAGCGGTCGTAGACGCCGCGGTCGCCCTGCGAGACGAGTCCCGACGCGGCGAGCTCCTCCGTCGTGAAGCCCTTGCCCCGCAGGTGCTTCGTGAGCGTCTCCCAGCTCTTCGGCGCGAAGCCGACGCCGAAGTGGCGGGCGGCCTCGGCGTCGAAGCCCCGTTCGCCGAGGAACCTCCGCCCGACCTCGGCCTCCGGCGTGCCGAGCTGCTCGAGGAAGAACTCCTCGGCGGCCCGGTTCGCGGCGAGAAGCCGCGCGCGGTTGCCCGCGCCCTCGGCCGGCCCACCGCCGTCTTCGTAGTGCAGTTCGTAGCCGATGCGGCCGGCGAGGCGCTCGACGGCCTCGGTGAAGGTCACGTGGTCCATGCGCTGCAGGAACGTGTAGACGTCGCCCGATTCGCCGCAGCCGAAGCAGTGGTAGAAGCCGAGCTGGGGGCGCACGTGGAAGCTCGGGCTGCGCTCGTCGTGGAACGGGCAGAGCCCCTTCATCGAGCCGACGCCGGCCGATTTCAGGGAGACGTGCTCGCCGACGATGTCGGCGATGTTCGTGCGGGCCTTGACCTCTTCGACATCGCTCTGTCGAATACGGCCCGCCATGTCGTCAATCCTATTCCGCGGATGCCGCCCGGCGGCCCCGCACGCGCGTCATCGCTGCACGAGCCGTTCGTACCACGACAGCGCGGACTGGTCGGTGAGGCTCGCGACCTGGTCGACCACGACGCGGCGACGTGCCGCGTCGTCCGTCGCCGCCCGCCAGTCTTCGGCGAAGCCCGCGTCGAGGTGCTCGTCGCCCGTCTCCCAGAGCGCGTCGGCGAGGGCGGCGAGCACCTGCCGCTGCTGCGAGTAGATGGGCTGGCGCGTGTTCCTCGACATCACGAACGCCGCCACGATGCCCTTCAGCACGGCGATCTCGGCCTGGATCGATCGCGGCACGACGACGTCGGCGTCGAACCGGATGAGGCTCGCGACCGGGTGGTGCGCCCGGGTGGCTTCGGTCGCCGCGTGCGCGAACCGGCCGATGAGCTGGCTCGTGAGGTTCTTCAGCGCGGCCTGTTCGCGGCGGCTGCCCGTCCACTCCGAGATCCAGACGTCGAGCGAGTCGAGTCGATCGAACGCGGCGATGAGCTCGTCGTGGCCGAACGCGCCTCCGATCCACTCGACCATCGCGTCGACGAGCTCGTCGTGGTCGACGCGGCGGCCGAGGGCGGCGACGTCGATGTAGCCGCCGACGATCGCATCCTCGAAGTCGTGCACCGAGTACGCGATGTCGTCGGAGAGGTCCATGACCTGCGCCTCGATGCAGAGCCGGCGCTCGGGGGCGCCGCGACGCATCCACTCGAACACGTCGGCGTCGTCGGCGTAGAAGCCGAACTTGGTGCGGCCGCTGGGGTCGCCGACGCCCGAGCGCTCCGGCCAGGGGTACTTGCAGCTCGCGTCGAGGCTCGCACGTGTGAGGTTGAGCCCCAGAGAACGGCCGTCGGGCGAGAAGACCTTGGGCTCGAGGCGGGTGAGGATCCGCAGGGTCTGCGCGTTGCCTTCGAAGCCGCCGATGTCGGCCGCCCAGGCATTCATTGCCCTCTCGCCGTTGTGGCCGAACGGCGGATGCCCGAGGTCGTGCGCGAGGCACGCCGTGTCGACCACGTCGGGGTCGAGGCCCAGGCTGCCGGCGAGCTCGCGGCCGACCTGCGCGACCTCGAGCGAGTGGGTGAGTCGGTTGCGCGCGAAGTCGAGCCCGGAGGTGGGGCTCAGCACCTGCGTCTTCGCCGCGAGGCGTCGGAGCGCGCTCGAGTGCAGCAGGCGCGCGCGGTCGCGTGCGAAGTCGCTGCGGCGGCGGTTCTCGTGCTGCTCGGGCAGGAAGCGCTCGGCGTCGGCCTCGTCGTAGCCGCCGAAGAGTCGATCGCGCACGCGCTCAGCCGCCGCTCGTGTCGAGTTCGGCGTCGACGAGGGTCGCCCGGTCGTGGCCCGCGAGGTCTTGCGAGTCGAGCCAGCCGTCGGGCAGCGACGGGTTCTTCGGCGTGCCGGCGCGGCCGCGCGGCCCCTCCGCGCCCTCGCCCGGGTACGGCATCGACCAGTCGAGCGTGCCGAGCAGGTCGTCGAGGTGCGCGAGCGTGTCGACCGTCGCGAGCTTCGCGCGCAGGTCGCCGCCGACCGGGTAGCCCTTGAAGTACCAGGCGACGTGCTTGCGGATGTCGCGGCAGCCGCGCTCCTCGCTGTCGAAGAACTCGGTCAGCAGCTCCGCGTGACGGCGGAAGGTTCGCGCGACGTCGCCGAGCGACGGCTCGGCCTTGGCCTCTTCGCCGCGGAAGGCCGCGGCGAGGTCGCCGAAGAGCCACGGGCGCCCGAGGCATCCGCGCCCCACCACGACGCCGTCGCACCCGGTCTCGTCGACCATGCGCAGGGCGTCGTCGGCCGACCAGATGTCGCCGTTGCCGAGCACGGGCACGCTCGTGACGGCCTCCTTCAGCTTCGCGATGGCGGGCCAGTCGGCGTGGCCCGAGTAGAACTCGCTCGCGGTGCGCGCGTGCAGTGCGATCGAAGCCACGCCCGCGCCCTCGGCGATGCGACCCGCCTCGAGGTAGGTGAGGTGGTCGGCGTCGATGCCCTTGCGCATCTTGACCGTGAGCGGGATGTCGCCGGCCGCCTTGACGGCGCCCTCGACGATGTCGCGGAACAGGCCGGACTTCCACGGCAACGCCGCTCCCCCGCCCTTGCGGGTGACCTTCGGCACGGGGCATCCGAAGTTCAGGTCGATGTGGTCGGCGCGGTCCTCCGCGACGAGCATCGTCACCGCCTCGGAGACGGTCTTCGGGTCGACCCCGTAGAGCTGGATCGATCGCGGCGTCTCGGACTCGTGGTGCGTGATGAGCCGCATCGACTCGGGCGTGCGTTCGACGAGTGCGCGGCTCGTGATCATCTCGGAGACGTACAGGCCGGCGCCGAACTCGCGGCAGAGCCGGCGGAACGCCGTGTTCGTGATGCCCGCCATGGGTGCGAGCACGACCGGCACCTCGAGGTCGAGGCCGCCGATCGTGAGCGGGCGGGCGGGGGTCGTGGTCGTTGGCATCGTCATCGATTCTCCCAGACGGCGAGCCGGATCTGCCCGGGCTCGCGGCAGCGGCGCATAGGATGCGGGCAGGACGGCAGTGGGGAGGACGGCATGACGCGCTTCGCCGGGTTGGCGGGTGTCGAGCGGGTGCAAGCGGATGCCTCGGCGCGCGGCCTCGACATCGAGGTGATCGAGCGCCCCGCGGCGCGCAGCCTCGAAGAGGCCGCCGAGCTCCTCGGCATCGAACCCGCCGACATCGTCAAGTCACTCGTCGTCAAGCGCAGCGACGACACCTACGTCTTCGCGCTGGTGCCCGGCGGCCGGAAGATCAGCTGGCCGAAGCTCCGCGCACTCCTCGCGGTGAACAAGCTCCAGTTGCCCGACGCCTCGCTCGCGCTCGCCGCGACGGGCTACGAACGCGGCACGATCACGCCGCTCGGCTCGAGCATCGAGTGGCCGGTCGTCGCCGACGAGACCATCGTCGGCCGCCGCGTCTCGATGGGCGCGGGCGAGCACGGCCGCAGCCTGTTCGTCGACGCCGATGCGCTCATCCGCGCACTCGACGCTACCGTCGCCGACATCAGCGACCCCGAATGAGGCAGGTGGTCGAGGAGCGCGAAGCGCGCCCTGAGTACGCGGCTGGGCATGGCGGCCTCACCGAGCGGGAGGCAGTCGTGCTCGTCGGCGCCTGAATCGAACGACGCGGTGGGCGGCCTCACCGAGCGGGAGTCCGTCGTGCTCGTCGACTCCTGAATCGAAGGACGCGGTCACCGAGCGCGGCGAGCGTCCTCGGATTCAGGAGTCACCCCGGCCGGAGCATCTCCTGCGCCGCTGCGGCTCGGGTGGTCGAGGAGCGCGACACACGTGACGAGTCGGGTGAGGTGATCTCAATTCGCTCGCAACTCGATCACCGGGGCTCGTTCACCGGGGCTCGTTCACCGGGGCGCGTTCACCGGGGGAACCACGCACACGTCGCCCTCGCAGACCAGGGCACCGGGATCGCCGGAGATCATCGTGAACGGCGAGGGCGCGGCATCCGTCGCCCGGTCGCTGCTCACGCCGCGGCCCCATCCTGCTCGCCCGCGACCTGCGTGAGCACGTTGGCGAAGACCTCGGCGGGCTGGGCGCCCGAGACGCCGTACTTGCCCTCGAACACGAAGAAGGGCACGCCCTGGATGCCGTAGGCCCGCGCCTGCGCGATGTCGGCCTGCACGTCGTCGGCGTACCGGCCCGACTCGAGCGCCTCGCGCGCCTCGTCGGCGTCGATGCCGAGCTCGTCGGCCCAGCCGACGAGCTCGTCGATGCGGTTCACGCGGCCGCCCTCGGTGAAGTACGCCTTGAGCAGGCGCTCCTTCATCTCGAGCTGCGCGCCGTGCGCCTTCGCGAGGTGGAGCAGCTCGTGGCCCTTCAGCGTCTTCGTGTGCGCGACGGTCTCGAAGTGGTACTCGAGCCCGGCCTGCGCGGCGACGCCGGTCACGTGCTCGAGCATCTGCTCGACGCGGTCGAGGGGCAGTCCCTTCGCCTTCGAGAGGTACTCGGTCGTCGAGCCCTCGAAGTCGAGCGGGGTATCGGGCGAGAGCTCGAACGAGTGGTACTCGATCTCGACCTCGGGGGCGTCCTCGCCGAGCGCGGCGATCCCGGCCTCGAGGTGGCGCTTGCCGATGTAGCACCAGGGGCACGCGATGTCGGACCAGATGTCGATCTTGATGGGGGAACTCACGATGTATGCGAACGGATGCTTCGGCGCGCGTATTCCCCGAACGGCACGAATCGCGCTCGAACGGCTACAGGCCCTCAGGCGCCGCGGCGGTCGGCGCGTCGACCGCGCCGCCGAAGCGGCGGTTGCGCGACGCGTAGAGCTCGATCGCCTTCCAGAGTTCGGTGCGGCCGAAGTCGGGCCAGAGCGTGTCGAGGAACACCATCTCGGCGTACGCCGACTGCCAGAGGAGGAAGTTCGACGTGCGCTGCTCCCCCGAGCTGCGGACGAACAGGTCGACGTCGGGCATGTCGGGCACGTAGAGGTGCCGCTCGATGAGCTTCTCGGAGACGGCCGACGGGCGGATGCGGCCGGCGGCGACGTCGTCGGCGATCGCGCGGACCGCGTCGACGAGCTCGTTGCGGCCGCCGTAGTTCACGCACATCGTGAACTGCAGGCCCGTGTTGCCGGCGGTCAGCCGCTCGGCGACCTGCAGCTCGTCGATGACCGACTTCCAGAGCCGCGGCCGGCGACCGGCCCACCTGATGCGCACGTCCCACTCGTTGAGCTGGTCGCGGCGGCGGTGCAGCACGTCGCGGTTGTAGCCCATGAGGAAGCGCACCTCGTCGGGCGAGCGCTTCCAGTTCTCGGTCGAGAACGCGTAGACGGAGAGGTGCTTCACGCCCGCCTGGATGGCGCCCGCGACGACGTCGAGCAGCACCTCCTCGCCGGCCTTGTGCCCCTCGATGCGCGTGAGGCCCTGCCGGTTCGCCCAGCGGCCGTTGCCGTCCATGACGATCGCGACGTGCTCGGGCACCGCGCCCTTCGGAAACGCGGGCGGGGTGAGGCCGGTCCAGTCGAGCGGGCGGTAGGGCACCGCGTCCTTGTGGGTGTAGGGCTTGGGGGTCACTCTGGAGCCGTTCCTCGGGAGACGTGGGAGAGGGAGCGCAGGCCGCGCTCGAGATGCCATTGGGCGTACGCCGCGACGATACCGCTCGCCTGTCCGCGGTCGCGCTGCGAGGCCGCCTCGGCGACCTCCCAGTCGCCGGCGAGCAGCGCGCCGAGCAGGTCGACGGTGCTGGGCGCGATCCGCGCGGTGCCGGGCGGGGCGCACGCGTCGCAGACCACGCCGCCGAGCTGCACCACGACGGCCGTGTGCGGCCCTGGCGCGCCGCACCGGGAGCAGTCCTCGAAGCTCGGCGCCCAGCCGGCGATCGCCAGCGCGCGCAGCAAGTACGAGTCGAGCGTGAGGTCGGGCCCGTGCTCGCGCCGCGACAGCGAGCGGAGGGCGCCGACGAGCAGCAGGTACTGCTGCAGCGAGCCCTCGGCCTCGGTCAGCCGGTCGGCGGCCTCGACCATCGCGTTCGCGGCGGTGTAGGCGGCGTAGTCCTGGCTGATCTCGGCGCCGTACGCGCCGATCGACTCGGCCTGCGTGATCACGTCGAGCGTGCGGCCCTCGTACAGCTGGAGGTCGGCGACCATGAACGGTTCGAGCCGCGACCCGAACTTCGACGCCGTCCGCCGGACGCCGCGCGCGACCGCCCGGATCTTGCCGTGCCGACGCGTGAGGAGCGTGACGATCCGGTCGGCCTCGCCCAGCTTGTGGGTGCGCAGCACGACGGCGTCATCTCGATACACGGGCACCCGTCGATTCTCCCACCGACCGCCCTCCCCCGGTCCGCGACCGCGCCGCGCGGGCGAGCCCGTGCGATGACGGATGCCTCGGCCCACGGTGCGACGGGAGCGTCGGCGGCGATGCAGAATGGTCGGGTGACCGCGCCGTCCGCACCAGTCCTCGTCACCGGGGGCACCGGCACGCTCGGCCGCGCCGTGGTGCGGCAGCTCCGGGCGCGCGGCGACGACGTCCGAGTGCTCAGCCGTTCCGGTGCGCCCGACACGATTCGCGGCGACCTCGAGACCGGCGAGGGCGTCGAGGCGGCGCTCGAGGGGGTCGGCGCCGTGATGCACCTCGCCACGACGAGCCGCGACGACACCGAGATCACGCGGCGGCTCGTCCGCGCCGCCGAGCACGAGGGCCGCCCGCGCATCCTGTACTCCTCGATCGTCGGCATCGACCGCATCCCGCTCGCGTACTACGGCGGAAAGCGCGCCTCCGAGCGGATCATCGCCGAATCGCGCCTGCGCTGGACGACCCTCCGCGCGACGCAGTTCCACGACTTCGTCGCGACCCTGTTCCGCGTGCAGCGCTTCTCCCCCGTGGTGTTCGCGCCGGCCTTCTCGTTCCAGCCGATCTCGGTCGACGACGTCGCGAAGCGGCTCATCGAGCTCCTCGACGAGGATGTGCTCGGCATCGCGCCCGACATCGGCGGACCGGAGGTGCGCACGGCACGTGACCTCGCCAGGGCGTGGCTGGCGGCGCGCGGCTCGCGGCGGCCGACGGCCGCGTTCCGACTCCCCGGCACCCGGTTCGAGGCGTTCCGATCGGGCGCGAACCTCGTCCCCGGCGAGCCCTACGGAGGCGTCACGTTCGAGCAGTACCTCGCCCGCGCGCGCTGACGCGAGCCGCGGCATCCGTCGTGGTAGAACCGGTGCATGACCGTCGCGCCCTTCACGATCCCGCTCTGGTCCGATCTCGCGGCGGTCGGCATCGGCGCCCTGCAGGGCGCGATGTTCGCCTCGCGCATCAAGGAGCACCGCATCGACCTGCTGGGCGTCGCGCTCATCGGCATCATCGTCGGACTGGGCGGCGGCCTGCTGCGCGACCTGCTGCTGAACCAGCTGCCCGCCGCGATGCGGAGCAACTGGTACCTCGTCGTCGCGACCGCCGCGGCGCTCATCGGGATGCTCCTCATCCGGATCTTCGACCGGCTGAACTCGCTGATCATCGCGCTCGACGCGGTCACGATCGGGCTGTTCGCGGCGATCGGCACCACGAAGGCGCTCGCCTCCGGCGTACCCGAGGTGCCCGCGGTCTTCGTCGGCGTCGTCGCGGCCGTCGGCGGCTCGATCCTCCGCGACGTGGCGCTGAACCTGCCCATCGCGCTCATGCACGTCGGATCGCTCTACGCGGTCGCCGCCGCCGGCGGGACCGTCCTGCTCGTGACGATGGTGCTCGTCGGAGCGAACATCCTGGTCGCGGCGATCGCGTGCGTCTTCGTGACGACCGTCATCCGGCTGCTGTCGGTCCGGTTCGGGTGGAGCCTGCCCGAGCAGCGAGCGATCGGCAGCTGGCGCGTGTGGCGCCGCGCCTGATCGGCGGCCGGAGACGTCCGCGTCGCGCGACGCGGGTGAGCGCGCCGCGTGATCGCGGGCGGGCGACGACGGATGCCGCGCCCGCCCGCGCACGATCGGATCAGGCGAGCGCCGGCTCCGCGGCCTCCTCGCGCACGCGCACCGCGCGGAGCGCACGGTTCACGGCGGACACGACGGCCTTCAGCGACGCCGTCGAGATGTCGGCGTCGATGCCGACGCCCCAGAGCGTGCGCCCCTCGACCTGGCACTCGACGTAGGCCGCGGCGATGGCGTCGCCGCCGGCCGACATCGCGTGCTCGCTGTAGTCGAGCACGCGCACGTCGACGCCCTCGGCCGCGAGCACCGACAGGAACGCGGCGACCGGGCCGTTGCCGGAGCCGTCGGCGTCGACGCGCTCGTCGCCGTCGCGAAGGCCGACGCGCACGCGGACCTCGCCGGTCAGGTCGCTCTCGCTGCGCATGGAGAGCAGTTCGAACCGGCCCCACTTCTCGTGGGGGCGATCCTGCGGCGCGGGCAGGTACTCGTCGTTGAAGATCGACCAGATCTCCTCGCTCGTGACCTCGCCGCCCTCGGCATCCGTCTTCGCCTGCACGACGCCGGAGAACTCGATCTGCAGGCGACGCGGCAGGTCGAGCGCGTGGTCGGTCTTCAGCAGGTAGGCGACGCCGCCCTTACCCGACTGCGAGTTCACGCGGATGACGGCCTCGTAGTTGCGGCCGATGTCCTTCGGGTCGACCGGCAGATAGGGCACCGCCCAGGCGAGGTCGTCGACCGAGACGCCGCGATCGGCGGCCCTGGCCTCCATGGCCTCGAAGCCCTTCTTGATCGCGTCCTGGTGCGAACCCGAGAACGCCGTGTACACCAGGTCGCCCGCCCACGGGCTGCGCTCGGGAACGGGAAGCTGGTTGCAGTACTCGGCCGTGCGCTTGACCTCGTCCATGTCGGACAGGTCGACCTGAGGGTCGATGCCCTGCGTGAACAGGTTCATCGCGAGCGCGACCAGGTCGACGTTGCCGGTGCGCTCGCCGTTGCCGAACAGGCAGCCCTCGATGCGGTCGGCGCCGGCCATGTAGCCGAGCTCGGCGGCCGCGATCGCCGTGCCGCGGTCGTTGTGGGGGTGCAGCGACAGGATGACGTTCTCACGGTGGGCGAGGTGACGGCTCATCCACTCGATCGAGTCGGCGTAGACGTTCGGGGTCGCCATCTCGACGGTCGCGGGGAGGTTGATGATGACCTTCCGCTCCGGGGTCGGCTCGAGGACCTCGAGGACCTGGTTGCAGACGTCGACCGCGAACTCGAGCTCGGTGCCGGTGTAGCTCTCGGGCGAGTACTCGTAGTAGACGGTCGTGCCGGGCACGCTCGCCTCCATCTCGCGACACTTCCGGGCTCCGTGCAGGGCGATGTCGATGATGCCCTGCTGGTCGGTCCGGAACACGACCTCGCGCTGCAGCACGCTGGTCGAGTTGTAGAGGTGCACGATCGCCTGCTTCGCCCCGCGGATCGACTCGTACGTGCGCTCGATCAGGTGGTCGCGCGCCTGCGTCAGCACCTGGATCGTGACGTCGTCGGGGATCGCGCCCTCGTCGATCAGGCTGCGGACGAAGTCGAAGTCGGTCTGGCTGGCGCTCGGGAAGCCGACCTCGATCTCCTTGTAGCCCATCCTGACGAGCAGGTCGAACATGATGCGCTTGCGCTCGGGGCTCATCGGGTCGATGAGCGCCTGGTTGCCGTCGCGCAGGTCGACGGCGCACCAGCGCGGCGCGACCTCGATGCGCTTGGACGGCCACGTGCGGTCGGGCAGGTCGACGCGGATCTGCTCGTGGAACGGGCGGTACCGATGCACGGGCATCGGCGACGGCTTCTGGTGGTTCTGCATTGGGTGCTCTTCTCGCTATTCGGGGGTTTCAGCCGACGACGAACTCCGCAGCGAGGGAGGCCTGTGAACTAGGACTCGCTGCGGCAGCTAAGGAGAAGCAGGCCGTGAAGCACGGACCTAGGCTAACACCGCGCGCGCGGGCGAGCGCAACCATGACGGCGACGGATGCCGCGGGCGGCCGTCGCACGCACCGGGCGGGTGCCGCCCCCATGGCCCGGCACCCGCCCCGCGGCATCCGCCCGCGTCTCTCAGCCGATCACTCGATCGCGAGGGCGGCGACCGGCGAGACGGCCGTCGCCCGGCGCGACGGCGCGAGCGACGCGACCAAGGTCAGCACGCCCGCCGCGACGATCAGCACCCCGACCACGCCCCACGGGATCGAGGGCAGGATCACGAGCGGCTCCCCCTGCACGCTCCCGAGCATCGACTGCGCACCCGCCCAGCCGTAGAACGTGCCGAGCACGAGGCCGGTGAGCGTCGCGGCGGCCGTCAGCGCCGCGCTCTCGGCGAGCACCATCGTGCGGAGCTGCCGGCGTTCGAAGCCGAGGGCGCGGAGCAGCCCGAGTTCGCGCGTGCGCTGGAGCACGCTCAGCGAGAGCGTGTTGACGAGCCCGACGGCGGCGATGAGCGCGCTGAACCCGATGAGGATGCCGAACACGGCGACCGTCGCGGAGACCATCTGCTCGATGCCCGCGCGGAGATCCGGGCGATCCTCCGTCGCAGCGAGCAGCAGGTCGCGGTACGACTCCATCGCGACGGCGAACATCGTCACGAGCGTCACGCCGATGACGAGCCCGATCGTCATCCGGGAGCTCCGCTCCGGGTGGCGGACGGCGTTCTCCGCGGCGAGGCGCGCCGACGGCGACGTGCCGAGCGCGCGTCCGACCAGGCGCAGGATCGGCGGCATGACGACGTGCGCGCCGAGCACGATGCCGGTGAACGAGAGCACGCCGCCGACGAGCCCCACGAGGACCCCGAGCGGCGTGACGAGCCCGAGCGCGACGCCGGCGAGGAGGAGCAGCGTGCCGACGATCGCGAGGGTCGCGGCGGTCGCGGTCCGGCCGCGCCGCCCGGCGAGGTCCTCGCGGGATCGCGCGGCGGCGTTGCCGAGCGCCTCCGACGGGCGGACGGCGAGGACGCGCCGCGAACCCGCCCACGCCGCCAGCCACGTCGTCAGCACGGCGACGATGGCCGGCGGCAGCACGACGGGGTCGACCCACGCGTGGTCGACGCGCGGCAGCACGTCGGCGGCCGCGGCCCACTCGGCGAGGCCGATCGCGACGAGCGTGCCGACGACGAGCCCGAGCGCCGCGCCGGTCGCGCCGATCACGAGTCCCTCGCGTGCGATCGCCCCGCGCTGCGCGCGGGCCGTCGAACCGAGCAGGCGCAGCAGCGCGATCTGCCGGGTGCGGCCGGCGACCACCGTCGCGACCGTGTTGGCCGTGACGACGCCGCTCACGTAGACCGCGATGACGATGAACACCCAGGCGACGATGGCGAGCATCAGCGCCGCCGTGCCGCTGGATCCGGTGACGTCGTCGGCGCGCATCGCCGAGCCGAGGTAGCCCGTCACCTGAAGCAGCGCGACGCCGAAGGACGACGCGAGCGTCGCGACGACGAGCGTCGGGCCGTGCTCGCTGCGCAGCCTCGCGATCACGCGGCACGCTCCATGGAGAGCATGTACGTCGCGATCTCCTCGGCGCTCGTGCGCTGCGCATCGCGCACGATGCGGCCGTCGGCGAGGAAGAGGATCCGGTCGGCGTGGCTCGCGGCGATCGGATCGTGCGTGACCATGGCGATCGACTGGCCGTGCGTCCGGCTCGCGTCCGCGAGGAGCTCGAGCACCTCGCGGCCGGTGCGCGAGTCGAGGTTGCCCGTCGGCTCGTCCGCGAACACCAGGTCGGGTCGGGTCGCAAGCGCACGTGCGATCGCCACGCGCTGCTGCTGGCCGCCCGAGAGCTCGTGCGGGCGGTGACGCAGCCGGTCGGCGAGGCCGAGCCGCTCGACGAGGCCGTCGATCAGGGTGCGCTCCTCGCGCGTCGGCCGCCGCCCGTCGAGTTCGAACGGCAGCAGCACGTTGCCGAGGGCATCGAGCGTCGGGACGAGGTTGAACGCCTGGAACACGAAGCCGACGCGGCGGCGGCGGAGCACCGTCAGCGCGCCGTCCGGCAGGTCGGTGATGTCGGTGTCGCCGAGCCACACGCGACCCGTCGTGGGCGAGTCGAGCCCCGCCATGATGTGCATGAGCGTCGACTTGCCCGAGCCGGACGGCCCCATGATCGCGGTGAACTCGCCGCGGCGGAGGCCGAGCGAGACGTTCTCGAGGGCGGCGACGGCGCCGGCGCCCGTTCCGTACTGCTTGCCGAGGCCGGCGACGCGGGCGACGAGTCCGAGGTCTGAGGGTTGGATCTCCATGTCGGCGACGCTACGGACGCCGTATGGCGTCGCGCGTCCGCCGATCGTCGATGCCGGGTCATCCGCTCGGATGACCCGGCCGGCGACGCCTCACCCGGCGGGCAGGTCGTGCTCGTACGCGAAGACGACGAGTTGCACGCGATCGCGCAGCCCGAGCTTGCCGAGCACGCGGCTGAGGTGCGTCTTCACGGTCGCCTCGCCGAGGAACTCGGCCGCCGCGATCTCCGCGTTCGAGAGCCCCTTCGCGGCCAGAGCGAAGATCTCCCGCTCGCGCGCGGTGAGCTCGGCCCAGGCCGCGGGCGCCGGGCGGCGCCCGTTGCCGCGCGACGCGTGCGCGATCAGGTCGCGCGTCGCGTTCGCGGCGATCACGGCATTGCCGCGATGCACCGTGCGGATCGCGGCGAGCAGGAACTCGGGGTCCGCGTCCTTCAGCACGAACCCGCTCGCACCCGCCCGGATGGCTCGCGCGGCGTTCTCGTCGAGATCGAACGTCGTCAGCACGAGCACGCGCGGCGGCTCCCGGCCCTCGCGCGCGGCGTCGGCCAGGATCTGCTCGGTCGCGGCGATGCCGTCGAGCTGCGGCATCCGCACGTCCATGAGCATGACGTCGGGACGGCTCCGCGCCGCGAGCGCGACCGCGGCTCGGCCGTCGGCGGCATCGCCGGCGAACACCAGGTCGTCCTGCGACTCGACGAGCATGCGGATCCCGGCCCGGAAGAGCGCCTGGTCGTCGACGAGTGCGACGCGGATGGCGCTCATGCCGCTGCCTGCGCGGGGATGCGGGCGGTCACGACGAAACGCCCGTCGGCCGCCTCCGCGGCGAACGAGCCGCCGGCGAGCTCGGCTCGCTCGCGCATGCCGGGGATGCCGTGCCGGGGAGCCGTCGAGCGGCCGGGCGGATCGCCCTCGGCCTCCCCCTCGCCGTCGCGGCCGGCCGCGTGGTACATCGCGTTCTCGACCCGGATCGCGACGCCGTCGGCGTCCCAGTCGAACTCGAGCCGCACGGGCGCATCGGGATCCCCGTGCCGCAGCGCGTTGGTGAGGCCCTCCTGCACGATGCGGTACACGGCGATCTGGTGGCCGGCGCCGAGCGCGACCCGGTCGCCGCGCTCGGTCCGTCGCACGTCGAGTCCGGCCCCGCGGACCTGCTCGACCAGGTCGTCGAGGTCGTCGAGGGCCGGCTGCGGCGACGAGCCCTCGCGATGCCGGAGCTCGCCGAGGAGCATCCGCACGTCGCCGAGCGCGTCGCGCGCCACGCCCGAGATGGTCTGCAGCGCCTCGGTCGCCGCCTCGGGTCGTGTCCGCGCGGCGAAGCGGGCGCCGTCGGCCTGCGCGATCACGACCGCGAGCGAGTGCGCGACGACGTCGTGCATGTCGCGGGCGATGCGTGAGCGCTCCTGCTCGACCACGTACCGGTACTCGGCGTGCTCCCGCTCGCGCCGGTCGAACTCCGCGCGTCGCCGCTGCTCGCGCGCGTCGCGCACGGTGCGCACGAGCAGCCCGATCGTCCATGCGAGCACGAGCCCCGCCAGTGCCGCGCCGAACAGCAGTGCGGTCCACGCCAGGGTGGCGAGGGCCTCGGATGTCGCGACGACGCCGACCCCGTCGACGAACGGCTTCACGAGCGCGAGGTACACCGCCGCGAGGACCGCGCCCGCGCCCGCCGACCCGAGGCCCCACCAGCGGACGGCGCGTGAGCCGTGCGCCGAGGTCGAGTAGACGACGACGAACACCGCGACATCCGCCGGCTGCAGGTCGCGCAGCAGCAGCATCTGCACACACGCGGCGACCCACGCGACCACGAGCGAGGCGCCGGGCGCGACGCGCCGGATCGCGAGCGCCGCGGCGAACAGCACGGAGACGATCACGTCGGGCCAGCCGCCGACGAGCGCGAACAGCGAGCACGCCACGAGGAAGAGCGCGGCCAGGACGCCGTCGACGATCAGGGTCGTCCGCTGGGTCGAGGTGCTCACCGCACCACGCTACGCCCTCGCCGCGACCCAGCTCCGGGGTCGCCGGCGAAGTCATCCGATCGGCTGACGTCGCCGTGCGTCAGAACCCGAGCCGCCCCAGCTGCTTCGGGTCGCGCTGCCAGTCCTTCGCAACCTTCACGTGCAGCGCGAGGTAGACCTTCCGGCCGAGCAGTGCCTCGATCTGCCCGCGCGCCCGCTCGCCGACCTCGCGCAGACGAGCCCCGCCCTTGCCGATGATGATGCCCTTCTGGCTGTCGCGCTCGACGTACAGGTTCGCGTACACCTCGAGGAGGTCCTTGTCCTCGCGCTCGATCATGTCGTCGACGGTGACCGCGATGGAGTGCGGCAGCTCGTCGGAGACGCCCTCGAGCGCGGCCTCGCGCACGAACTCGGCGATCCGCTCGGCCGTGTCCTCGTCGGTCGTGGTCTCCGCCGGGTAGAGCGGATGCTCCGACTGGGGCATCAGCTGCAGCAGCTCGTCGACCAGCACGTCGAGCTGTTCGCCCCGCGGCGCCGAGACGGGGATGATCGCATCCCACTCGCGCAGCTGCGACACCGCGAGCAGCTGCTCGGCCACCTTCGCCTTGCCCGTGGCATCCGTCTTCGTGACGATCGCGACCTTCTTCGCGCGCGGGTACTGGTCGAGCTGCTCGTTGATGAACCGATCGCCAGGGCCGATGGCCTCGTTCGCCGGCACGCAGAACCCGATGACGTCGACGTCGCCGAGGGTGGACTGCACGAGCGAGTTGAGGCGCTCGCCGAGGAGCGTCCGCGGCCGGTGCAGCCCCGGGGTGTCGACGACGATGAGCTGGCCGTACGAGCGGTGCACGATGCCGCGGATGGCGCGCCGCGTCGTCTGCGGCTTCGAGCTCGTGATCGCGACCTTCTCGCCGACGAGCGCGTTCGTGAGCGTGGACTTGCCGACGTTCGGGCGCCCCACGAAGGAGACGAACCCGGCGCGGTAGTCGGTCATGGGCGGATCCCCTCGTGGGTGGCGGGCTCGTCGTCGGCGAACGCCGCACGGACGTCGATGAGCGCCTGGTCGGCCTCGACGAGGATCGTCGCGATGCGCTTGCGGCGCCCCTCGGTGCGTTCGGCCTCGAGGAGGAGGCCGCTGACGCTCACCCGGTCGCCGCGGAGCGGGAGGCGACCGAGTTCCTTGGCGAGCAGGCCCCCGACGGAGTCGACGTCCTCGTCCTCCAGGTCGAGGCCGAACAGCTCGCCGAGCTCGTCGACCGGCAGGCGGGCGTTCACCCGGTAGCGGCCCTCGCCGAGTTCCTCGACCTGCGCGGCCTCGCGGTCGTACTCGTCGGAGATGTCGCCGACGAGCTCCTCGATCAGGTCCTCGAGCGTCACGAGCCCGGCGATGCCGCCGTACTCGTCGACGACCATCGCGAGGTGGTTCGACTCGAGCTGCATCTGCCGCAGCAGGGCGTCGGCGCCCATCGACTCGGGCACGAACGCGGCAGGACGTGCGAGGTCGGCGACCGTCAGCGTCGCGGCGTCCAGCGGGCGCTCGAAGCCGAGCCGGGCGAGGTCGCGCAAGTACAGCACGCCCACGATGTCGTCGGCCTCGCGATCGATGACCGGGATGCGCGAGTAGCCCTCCTTGAGGAAGAGCGCCATCGCCTGCGGCAGGTGCGCCGAGGACTCGATCGTGACCATGTCGGTGCGCGGCACCATGACCTCGCGCACGAGCGTGTCGCTGAACTCGAAGATCGAGTGGATGAGTTCGCGGTCGCCCTGTTCGAGCACCTCGAGCTCGGTGGCCTCGTCGACCATGCTGAGCAGCTGCTCCTCGCTCGAGACGCCCGCGAAGCGGATGCGGCTCGGCGTGACGCGGTTCCCGAGCGAGACCAGCGCGTTCGCGAACGGCCCGAGCAGCACGCGGACGAAGCGGATGAGCGGGGCGGAGAGTCGCAGCACGGTGCCCGGGTGCGCGCGTCCGACGCTGCGAGGGCTCGCACCGACGAGCACGAACGAGACCGCGGTCATGACCGCGGCCGACACGAGCAGGACCAGCCACACCTCGGAGATGAAGAACGTGAATGCGAGGGTGACGAGCACGGCCGCCGTCGTCTCCGCCAGGATGCGCATGAAGTTCACGGCGTTCACGTGCGCGCCCGTGTCCTCGGCGATCGCGAGGAGCGATCGGCGGGCGCGCGCGCCGATCGCGAGGTCGACGATGTCGGCGCGCGACATGACCCCGACCGCCGAGTCGACCGCGGCCATCAGGCCGCCGAACGCGACGAGGACGAAGGCGGCCGCGAGGAAGAGCCAGGGCAGCATGATCAGCGGCGTCGCTCCTGCATCGAGAACCCGACGAGGATGTCGCGCTGGATCCCGAACATCTCCTTCTCCTCGTCGGGCTCGGCGTGGTCGAAGCCCAGGAGGTGGAGGATGCCGTGCGTGGTGAGCAGCAGCAGCTCGTCGAGCAGCGCGTGGCCGGCCGCCTTCGCCTGCGTCTCCGCGACCTGCGGGCAGAGCACGACGTCGCCGAGGAGGCCCGGCGGCGCGGGCTCCTCGGCCGTGCCGGGTCGCAGTTCGTCCATGGGGAAGCTCAGCACGTCGGTCGGGCCGGGCTCGTCCATCCACTGCACGTGCAGCTGCTCCATGGCGCCCTCGTCGACGAGCACGATCGCGAGCTCGGCGTCGGCGTGCACGTGCATCATGTCGAGCGCGTAGACCGCGAGGCGCTGGAGCGCGGACTCGTCGACCTCGATCGACGACTCGTTGTTGATCTCGATGCTCACGGCTGCCTCTTCCTCGGGAGGTGGTCACGGGGGCCCTGCGCGCCGCGCCGGTCGGCGCCGCGACGCTCGGCCCGGTTCGCGAACTCGCGCGCCTGCTCGCGCTCGTACCGCTGCGCCTGCGCGCGCTGGTCGAACTCGGTGTAGGCGTCGACGATGCGACCCACGAGCGTGTGCCGCACGACGTCGTCGCTGGTGAGCCGGGCGAAGTGGATGTCCTCGACGCCGTCGAGGATGCGCGTGACGAGGCGCAGGCCGCTCGAGCCGCCCGGCAGGTCGACCTGCGTGATGTCGCCGGTGACGACCATCTTCGATCCGAATCCGAGGCGCGTCAGGAACATCTTCATCTGCTCGGGCGTCGTGTTCTGCGCCTCGTCGAGCACCACGAACGAGTCGTTCAGCGTGCGACCGCGCATGTACGCGAGCGGCGCGACCTCGACGGTGCCCGTGGCGAGCAGCTTCGGCACGAGCTCGGGGTCCATCATCTCGTTCAGCGCGTCGTAGAGCGGGCGCAGGTACGGGTCGATCTTCTCGGTCAGCGTGCCCGGGAGGAACCCGAGCCGCTCCCCCGCCTCGACGGCCGGGCGGGTCAGGATGATCCGGTTGACCTCCTTGCGCTGCAGCGCCTGCACGGCCTTCGCCATGGCGAGGTAGGTCTTGCCGGTGCCGGCGGGGCCGATGCCGAACACGATGGTGTGCTCGTCGATCGCGTCGACGTAGGCGCGTTGGCCCTCGGTCTTCGGCCGGATGGACTTGCCACGGCTGGAGACGATGACCTGCCCGAGCTGTTCGGACGGACGGGCATTCGGGTCGGCGTCGAGCATGCGGGCCGAACTCCTCACTTCGATGGGTGTCGGGTCGCCGCCGCCGCGGACGAGCTCGAGGAGCTCCTCGACCAGTCGACGGACGCGGAGGCGGTCTTCGGCGTCGCCGCGGATGGCGATCTCGTTGCCGCGCACGTGCACGTCGACGCCGGGGTACTCCCGTTCGATCGTCGTGAGGAGCCGGTCCTGGGGTCCGAGGAGCCGGACCATGGCGATGCCGTCGATCTTCAGTCGCTCCTCGTCGGAGCGGACCTCGGATCCGGAGAGCGGGAGGTCCCCCGCGTCGTCAGCCGCCAAGCGATCCCTCCCTGAGGCCGCCCCCGAGGACGTGGGCGTGCACGTGGAACACGGTCTGGCCCGCAGCGGGGCCGGTGTTGAAGACGAGACGGAACTGCCCGTCGGCCAGGTCGTCGGCGATGCCCTTCGCCACCGAGACGAGCTCGGCGAGCAGCTCGGGGTCGTCGGCGGCGAGCTCGACGACGTCGCGGTGCCGGCCGATGCGCGGCGTCACGATCACGTGCACGGGCGCCTGCGGCGCGATGTCGTGGAACGCGATGACGCGATCGGTCTCGGCGACCATCTTCGCCGGGATCTCGCCGGCCGCGATGCGCTCGAAGACCGTGGGCTCAGCCGTTCCGCTCATCCCTCCATCGTAGCGACGGATGGCTCACCACCGCCCGAGCGCGACCGAGAGCACGGCGATCGCGGCGGGACCGGCCGTGGACGTGCGGAGCACCGAGTCGCCGAGGCGCACCGGTTCCGCGCCGGCCTCACGGAGCCGCTCGATCTCGGCCGGGTCCATGCCGCCCTCCGGGCCCACGACGAGGGCGAGGTCACGGCCGTCGGGGCGGATGCCGCTGAGCGGCGTCTCCGCGCCGGGCACGAGCAGCAGCATCCGCTCGCCCTCGAGCCGCGCGGGCAACTCGCGCGTCGACGCCACCGGTTCGACCGCGGGGATCCGCGCGCGGAGGGACTGCTTGACGGCCTCGCGCACGATGCTCGCCCAGCGGACCCGGCCCTTCTCGGCCTTCGGCCCCTCCCAGCGCGACACCGACCGGGTCGCCGACCACGGCACGATCCGGTCGACGCCGAGCTCGGTCGCGGCCTGCACGGCGAGCTCGTCGCGGTCGCCCTTCGCGAGCGCCTGGACGAGCGTGATCCGGGGCGACGGCTCGGGCTCGTCGCCGACCGACTCGACCTCGATCTCGAGCCGCCGCGGCTCGGCCGCGGTCACCGGCCCGTGCACGACGCGCCCGCGGCCGTCGCCGATCGAGACCCGCTCGCCGACGCGCAGCCGCGAGACCGTGACCGCGTGCCGCGCCTCGTCGCCGTCGAGCTCGACCGCGTCGCCCGGGCGCACCGAGTCGAGGTCGAGCGTCTCGTCGAGGTAGAGGTGGCTCATCGCGGCATCCGCTCGATGCTCAGCCCAGGAACCGGTCGCGCAGGCGCGCGAAGAGGCCCTGCTGGAAGTGCCCGAGCTGCGGCGGCTGCGCCTTGCGCTGCTTGGCCAGCTGCTCGACGAGCTCGCGCTCCTTGTGGTTGAGCTTGGTCGGCGTGACGACGTGCACCGCGACCCTGAGGTCGCCGCGGCCGCTGCCGCGCAGGTGCGTGATGCCGCGATCCTTCACGGTGAGGATCTCGCCCGACTGCACGCCCGGCTTCAGCTCGAGGTCGACGTCGCCGTCGAGCGCGGCGACCTTCGCCGAGGTGCCGAGCACGGCATCGGTCATCTGCACCTCGAGCGTGCACAGCAGGTCGTCGCCGTTGCGGCTGAAGACCTCGTGGTTCTTCACCTTGATCTCGAGGTAGAGGTCGCCGTTCGGGCCGCCTGCCGGGCCGGCCTCGCCGGAGCCCGGCATCTGGAGGCGCACGCCCGTGTCGACGCCCGCCGGGACGTCGACGGGCACCGTCCGGCGCGCCCGGACGCGGCCCTGGCCCTGGCAGGTGACGCACGGCGTGGCGATGATCGTGCCGTACCCGCGGCAGGATCCGCACGGGCTCGAGGTCATCACGTTGCCGAGGAGCGAGCGCACCGCGCGCTGGATGTGACCCGAGCCGCCGCAGATGTCGCACCTCACGGGCGAGGTGCCCGGCCGGCAGCACGAGCCGTGGCAGGTCTCGCACACCACCGCGGTGTCGACCTCGATGTCGCGGTGGGTGCCGAAGATGACGTCGTCGAGTCCGACCTCGAGGCGGATCAGGGCGTCCTGGCCGCGCTCGCGGCGCGATCGCGGCCCGCGGCTGGCCTGCCCGGCGCCGAAGAACGTCTCGAAGATGTCGCCGAAGCCGCCGAAGCCCGCGCCGCCGCCGCCGAACCCGCCCTGGCCGCCCAGGTCGTACTGCTGGCGCTGCTTCGGGTCGGAGAGCACGTCGTAGGCGTGCGTGACCTCCTTGAACCGCTCCGACGCCTCGGCGCCGGGGTTCACGTCGGGGTGGAGCTCGCGTGCGAGCCGGCGGTACGCCTTCTTGATCTCGTCCGGGGAGGCGTCGCGAGCGACGCCGAGGACCTCGTAGTGGTCGGCCACGTGAGGCGGGTTCCTTTCGATTGCCGGTGACGGATGCCGCGTGGCGGCCCCGTGCGGTTCAGCTCTCGCCGAGCGTGCGGGAGAGGTAGCGGGCGACCGCGCGGACGGCGGCCATGCTCTGGGAGTAGTCCATGCGGGTGGGGCCGACGACCCCGAGGCGCGACACGTCGCGCCCGGGCACGGCGAACGCGGTCGACACCACGGAGGTGTCGCCGAGGCCGAAGGCGGCGTTCTCGCGACCGATGCGCACGGCGATGCCCTCGTCGGCGGCCATCTCGCCGAAGAGCCGGAGGATGACGACCTGCTCCTCGATGGCCTCCATCACGCCGAGGATGTTCCCGGCGAAGTCCTGCTCGGTGCGCACGAGGTTCGCGGCGCCGGCGACGACGAGCCGGTCGGACCGGGTGATCTTCGCCTGGTCGGCGAGCGTCGCCGCGAGCGTGTGCAGCACCTCGGCGTGCGCGCGATCGGCGTGTTCGGTCTCGGCGGAGAGTGCGGTCGCGGCATCCGCCATCGTGAGGCCCGCCGCCACCTCGTTGAGGCGGTCGCGCAGTCGCGCGAGCGTCGCCTCGTCGGCCGGCTGGTCGAGCTCGGCGAGCCGCTGCTCGACCTGGCCGCTGTCGGAGATGAGGATGCAGAGCACGCGCGTCGGCGCGAGCGAGACGAGCTCGACGTGCCGCACGCGCGCGCGGGCGAAGCTCGGGTACTGCACGACGGCGAGCTGGCGGGTCAGCTGGGAGACCAGGCGGACCGTGCGGCCGAGCAGTTCGTCGAGGTCGTTCGACTCGCCGAGGAAGGTCTCGATGGCGTGCCGCTGCGTGGCCGAGAGCGGGCGGATGTCGGCGAGCTGGTCGACGAACACGCGGTAGCCCTTGTCGGTGGGGATGCGGCCCGACGACGTGTGCGGCGCCGCGATGAGCTCCTCCTCTTCCAGGAGGGCCATGTCGTTGCGGATCGTCGCCGCCGAGACGCCGAAGTGGTGACGCTCGACGATCGTCTTCGAGCCGACCGGCTCGCGGGACTCGACGTAGTCCTGCACGATCGCGCGGAGCACCGCGAGACTGCGTTCGGAGACCATGACCCTCGCTTCCCTCGACCGATCGGACCCGGACGACGCGTGCTTGGCACTCCGCCCACGTGACTGCTAATCATATCGCGAGAATCAGGGCGTACACCGTTGCCGGGCGGTCCGCCGCGCCGATAGCGTGTGCATCATCCCGCACCCCCACGGGCCGTGAACGGCCACCGACCGTGCGCTTCCCCACATCGAAAGGCTCCCGAAATGACCGACTCCAACCTTCCTCCGCAGGATCCGAACGCCGCACCGCAGCCGACCCCGGCCGCGCCGCTCTCGCACGAACAGGACGTGCAGTGGGGCTCCTTCGCGCACCTCGGCGGCATCCTCGGGATCCTGCCGTCGCTCATCATCTGGCTCGTCTTCAAGGACCGCGGATCGTTCACGAACACCGAGGGCAAGGAGGCGCTGAACTTCCAGATCACGCTGGTGCTCGCCACCGTCGCGCTGTGGGTCCTCACGACGATCATCACCGTGGTCACGTTCGGCTTCGGGTACGTCTTCAGCTTCCTCACGTACCTCCCGTGGGTCATCGGCGTGATCTTCTCGATCATCGCGTTCATGACCGCGAAGGACGGCAACCACTACCGCTACCCCTTCGCGCTGCGCCTCATCAAGTAGGTCGCCGACGAGCCTCCGACGCGCCGGTCGAGCATCCCTCGACCGGCGCGTCGTCGTGTGCCAGCATGAGGGGAACGACCCCTGTCCGGGCGCCACCACAGAGGAGCAGGCATCATGTCCGACGCACCACCTCCCACCCCGCCCACGCCGCCCGCAGGCGGCCCGCCGCCGCCCCCGCCGGGTGGTCCGACCCCGCCGCCGCCCGGCGGACCCACGCCGCCGCCGCCCGGCGGCGGCGCGTACCAGCAGAGCCAGCCGCTCAGCCCGGCCGACGAGAAGCTCTGGGCCACGCTGATCCACATCGGCGGCATCCTGTTCGGCTTCCTGCCCGCACTGATCGGGTACCTGGTCCTGAAGGACAAGGGCCCCTTCATCCGCGAGCACACCGCGACGGCGCTGAACTTCCAGATCACGCTGCTGATCGCCTACGTCGTGGGGTCGATCCTCACGTTCGTGATCATCGGCATCTTCCTGCTGATCGCGGCCTGGATCGCGGCGATCGTGTTCGGCATCATCGCGGCGATCAAGGCGAACAACGGCGAGTACTACGTGTACCCCGTCGCCATCAAGTTCGTCAGCTGATCTCGGTACGCGCTTCGCGCTACTCGATCACCGTCTCGAGCAGGCGCCGCACGACGGCGTCCGCCAGCAACCGCCCTCGTCGGGTCAGCGTGAGCTTCCCGGCGAGGGCGGTTCGTGCGTCCACGAGCCCGTCGGCGATGAGACCGGCGACCGCGTGCCGACCGCCGGCGTGCAGGCTCGAGACCTCCACGCCCTCCCGGATGCGCGTCGCGAGGAGCACGCGCTCGGTCTCACGCGTCGCGTGGTCGAGCGTCTCGCGCCCGACCGCCGGCGAGATCCCGGACGCGAGACGCTCCGCGTACGCCGCCGGATGCTTGGCGTTCCACCATCGGACGCCCCCGACGTGGCTGTGCGCACCGGGGCCGACGCCCCACCAGTCGTCGCCGCGCCAGTAGCCGAGGTTGTGCCGCGACCGGTGCGCCGCGTCCGTCGCCCAGTTCGAGACCTCGTACCACTCGTAGCCCGCCCGGCCGAGCAAGTCGTCTGCGAGCTCGTACATATCCGCCTCGAGGTCCTCGTCGGGCGTCGCGAGCTCTCCTCGGCGAATCTGCCGGGCGAGCTTCGTACCGTCCTCGACGATGAGCGCGTAGGCGCTCACGTGGTCGGGGCGCTCGGCGATCACGGCCGCGAGGCTCGTGCGCCAGTCGGCCAGCGTCTCGCCGGGCGTGCCGTAGATGAGGTCGAGGCTCACGTCGAGTCCCGCCTCGCGCGCCCACCCGACGACGAGCGGGACCCGCGCCGGGTCGTGGGTCCGGTCGAGCGCGGCGAGGACGTGCGGCACGGCGGACTGCATGCCGAACGAGACCCGCGTGAACCCGCCGTCGGCGAGGCGCCGCAGGTCGTCGGCGTCGACCGAGTCGGGGTTCGCCTCGGTCGTCACCTCGGCGCCCTCGGCGATGCCGAACGCGTCGCGCACGGCGCCGAGCATCCGGACGAGGTCGGCAGCCGGCAGCAGGGTCGGCGTGCCGCCGCCGAAGAAGACCGTCGACGCCGCGCGATCGGGGGCGCCGGATGCCTCGAGCACGTCCCGGGCGAACCGCACCTCCGCCGCCGCCTGGTCGGCGAAGTCCTCCTGCCGGGCGCCGCGGAGCTCCCCCGACGTGTACGTGTTGAAGTCGCAGTAGCCGCACCGCACGCGGCAGAACGGCACGTGCAGGTACACGCCGAACGCGCGGGACGCGGCATCCGTCGTCGCACTCGCGGGCAGCAGCCCGTCGGCCGGCGCCGGGTCGGCGATCGGCAGGGGTCCGGCCATCAGACGGGGAAGGCGGGGTGCAGCGCACGCAGCTCGAGCCTGGTCAGCTCGCGCCGTCGCCGCCGGACGAGCGGGCCGAACACGCGCCGCACGCCGCCGTTCGGCTCGAACGCCGAGCGGATGGTCAGCCACACCGAGTCGTCGTCACGGTGCTCGAGAATGAACGACTCCTCGCCGTTCTCCGAGGCGTCGCCCGTGGTGCCGTATGCGAAGCCGATCCGGTTCGGCTCGTCGACGACGTAGACGACGAGGACCGGCGTCGAGCGCGTGCGGACTCGACCGCGTCGCTTCAGGGTCGCGGTCATTCCGGCGCTGATGTACGGCGTGCCGTCGGGGCCGAACCGCTGCTCGACGCGCGGTGCGGGCTGCTCTTCGAGCGGGGCACCGGCCTCGTCGTACGCGAGGCCCGTGTACTGCGCGCCCGTGCCGGGCGACGCGTCGACCACGCTGAATCCGGCGCCCTGCTGGATGCCCCACGTCATGAGCGCCTCCGCCGAGGCGTCGAAGCGCTCGCGCCCGGAACCCAGCCGCACCGAGTCCTCGGAGGGTGTGAACCCCGCCGGCGGATACCGCAGCAGGTCGGGGTCGAGCGTCGCGCCGATCGCCCCATAGGTGACCGACTGGTCGGTGAACGTGCTTCGCCGGGTCATCGTGCCCCCTACTTCTTGGCGTCCTTCTTCTCGGTCTCCCCGCTCAGGGCGGCGATGAACGCCTCCTGGGGCACCTCGACGCGGCCCACCATCTTCATGCGCTTCTTGCCCTCCTTCTGCTTCTCGAGGAGCTTGCGCTTGCGCGTGATGTCACCGCCGTAGCACTTCGCGAGGACGTCCTTGCGGATGGCGCGGATCGACTCGCGCGCGATGATGCGCGCGCCGATCGCCGCCTGGATGGGCACCTCGAACTGCTGCCTCGGGATGAGTTCGCGCAGGCGCCCCGTCATCAGCACGCCGTAGGCGTACGCCTTGTCGCGGTGCACGATCGCGCTGAACGCGTCGACCTGCTCGCCCTGCAGCAGGATGTCGACCTTCACGAGGTCGGCGGCCTGGTCGCCGGCGGGCTCGTAGTCGAGCGATGCATACCCGGCGGTCTTCGACTTGAGGTTGTCGAAGAAGTCGAACACGATCTCGCCGAGCGGCATGTTGTAGCGGATCTCGACGCGGTCCTCGCCGAGGTACTCCATGCCGAGGAGCGTCCCGCGACGGGACTGGCAGAGCTCCATGATGGTGCCCACGTAGTCCTTCGGCGCGAGGATCGCCGCCTTCACGATGGGCTCGCGCACCTCGGCGATCTTGCCGCCGGTCGGGAACTCGCTCGGGTTGGTGACCGTGACCGACTTCTTGTCCTCCGTCGTCACCTCGTAGACCACGGACGGCGCGGTCGCGATGATGTCGAGGTCGAACTCGCGGCGGAGGCGCTCGGTGACGATCTCGAGGTGCAGGAGGCCGAGGAACCCGCAGCGGAAGCCGAAACCGAGCGCGACCGACGTCTCGGGCTCGTACACGAGCGCCGCATCGGAGAGCTTCAGCTTGTCGAGCGCCTCGCGGAGCTCGGGGTAGTCGCTGCCGTCGATCGGGTAGAGGCCCGAGAAGACCATGGGCAGTGGCTCGGTGTAGCCGGCGAGCGGCTCGGTGGCGGACTTGGCCAGCGTTGTGACCGTGTCGCCGACCTTCGACTGGCGCACGTCCTTCACGCCGGTGATGAGGTAGCCCACTTCGCCGACCCCGAGCCCCTTGGTCGGCGTCGGCTCGGGCGAGCTCACGCCGATCTCGAGGATCTCGTGGGTCGCCTTGGTCGACATCATCTGGATGCGCTCGCGCGGGTTCAGCTGGCCGTCGACCATGCGGACGTAGGTGACGACGCCGCGGTAGCTGTCGTAGACGGAGTCGAAGATCATCGCCCGCGCCGGGGCATCCGCATTCCCCTTCGGGGCGGGGATGCGCTCGACGACGCGGTCGAGCAGGTCCTCGACGCCCATACCGGTCTTGCCGGAGACCCGCAGCACGTCGTCGGGCGAGCCGCCGATGAGGTCGGCCAGCTCGCGCGCGTACTTCTCGGGCTCGGCCGCGGGGAGGTCGATCTTGTTGAGCACGGGGATGATCTCGAGGTCGTTCTCGAGCGCGAGGTAGAGGTTCGCGAGCGTCTGCGCCTCGATGCCCTGCGCGGCATCCACCAGCAGGATCGCCCCCTCGCACGCGGCGAGCGAGCGCGAGACCTCGTAGCTGAAGTCGACGTGGCCCGGGGTGTCGATCATGTTCAGGGCGTAGCCCGTGCCGCCGAGCTCCCACGGCATGCGCACGGCCTGGCTCTTGATCGTGATGCCGCGCTCGCGCTCGATGTCCATGCGGTCGAGGTACTGCGCGCGCATGTCGCGGTCGGCGACCACGCCCGTGATCTGCAGCATGCGGTCGGCGAGGGTCGACTTGCCGTGGTCGATGTGCGCGATGATGCAGAAGTTGCGGATCAGCGCGGGATCGGTGGCGGCGGGCACCGGTGGATGGGCGGCTCTCGGAGACATCCTGTCGATTCTCCCATGCATGCGATCCCACTTTCGACGGATGCCGCCCGAGGGCCCCCGGACTACGCTGAATCGCACCATGACCGTGCTCGATGCCCCACTCGTCGGACGGGTCCAGCCGTCCGCCCTGCGCCCCGTCTTCGTCTCGTTGCGGGTCGGCCTCCACGTGCTCGTCGTCGGCCTGACGATGTTCGTCCTCGCCCGGGCCGTGCTCGCCGGCGGCGAGCAGCTCGTCGCGATCTCGATCCTCTCGATCGCCTTCATCGGCGCGTACCTCGTCGGCGTGGTCACCGCGCACCAGGTCGTGACGCCGTGGATGCGGGCGGCCTGGCTCATCATGCTGCTCGGGCTCTGGCTCGGGCTCAGCGCCCTGACGCCCGATGCCGCCTTCCTCGCGTTCCCGCTGTTCTTCCTCGAACTGCACGTGCTCCCCGCGCGGTGGGCGGTTCCGCTCGTCGCCGTGACCTTCCTCATCAGCGTGTGGAGCTCGACCTCGCAGCTCGGCTTCGAGGTCGGCAGCGTGCTCGGTCCGCTCATCTCCGCGGGCGTCGCCGTCATCATCGGCCTCGGCTATCGCGCAATGGCGGTCGAAACGCGCGAACGCCAGTCGCTCATCCTCGACCTGCTCGCCACGCGCGAGGAGCTCGCGGCGGCCAGCCGCGAGGCGGGCACCCTCGCCGAGCGCGAGCGCATCGCGCGCGAGATCCACGACACGGTGGCACAGGGCCTGTCGAGCATCCAGATGCTGCTGCACGCGGCCGAGCGCGACGTCGCCGACGAGGGCACGCGCGACAAGCTCCGCCTCGCGCGCGAGACCGCGGCCGACAACCTCCAGGAGACGCGGCGCTTCATCCGCGAACTCACGCCGCCGGCACTCGACGAGCAGACCCTCCCCGGCGCGCTCCGACGGCTGGCGGATGCCACGAACGAGCAGGCACGCCAGGCCGGCACGCGCACTCGCATCGCGTTCTCGCTGAGCGGCGACCCGGTCGCGCTGCCCATGTCGATCGAGGCGACGCTGCTGCGCATCGCGCAGGGGTCGCTGTCGAACGTCGTCAAGCACGCCGACGCCGCACGTGCCGAGCTCACGCTCAGCTACCTCGGCGACGAGATCGCGCTCGACGTCGTGGACGACGGCGTCGGCTTCGACCCGTCGGTGCTCTCCGGCGCCGACGACGACGCTCCGTCCTTCGGGCTCCGCGCCATCCGTCGCCGCGCCGAGAGCCTCGGCGGCACCGTCGACGTCGAGTCGACGCACGGCGGCGGCACCGCGCTCTCGGTGCGGATCCCGGTGGTTCCCGCATGATCCGCCTGCTGCTCAGCGACGACCACCCCGTCGTGCGCGCCGGCATGCGCGCGCTCCTCGAGGCCGAGGACGACCTGCACGTCGTGGGCGAGGCCGCGACCGCCGAGGAGGCCGTGCGCCTCGCCGAGACCCCGGGCATCGACCTCGTGCTCATGGACCTGCAGTTCCCGGGCGCCCTGCAGGGCGTCGACGCGACCCGGCGGATCCGGTCCATGCCCGCCGCGCCACGCGTGCTGGTCCTCACGAACTACGACACCGACGCCGACATCCTCGGCGCGATCGAGGCCGGTGCGAGCGGGTACCTGCTGAAGGACGCCCCGCCGGGCGAGCTCGTCGCGGCGATCCGCGCCGCGGCGGCCGGCGAGTCCGCGCTCGCCCCGACGGTCGCTTCGCGGCTCGACGAGTCCCAGCGCTCCGGCGACCAGCGGCTCACCGTGCGGGAGGCCGAAGTGCTCGCCCTCGTCGCCGCCGGGCGGACGAACCGGGAGATCGGCCAGGCGCTCTTCCTCAGCGAGGCGACCGTGAAGTCGCACCTCGTGCACATCTTCACCAAGCTCGGCGTCGGGTCGCGCACCGCCGCGGTCGCGCGGGCCCGCGAGCTCGGGGCGATCCGGGCGGGCTGACGGATGCCGCGCGCCCGCGTCGTCCTCGTCCACGGCATCCGCACGTCGGCGACGATGTGGCGCGGGCAGGTGCTGCGGCTCGAGCGTCACGACCTCGAGGTCGTGCCCGTCGACCTCCCCGGTCACGGGGCCCGGCTCGGCGAACCGTTCACGCTGGAGGACGCGCTCGGCGTCATCGGCGACGCGCTCGGCGACCCGGTGCCCGGCGTGCCGCGACTGCTCGTGGGCCTGAGTCTCGGCGGGTACCTGTCGATCGAGTTCGCGGCGCGGCATCCGCACGCCCTCGAGGGTCTCGTCGCCGCTTCGTGCGGCACCCGACCGCGCGGGCCGGGGCTGCACGGCTACCTGCGTCTCGCCGACGCCATCGGCCGCCTCCCCGACCAGGGCCGGGCCCTCAACGACCGGATGGCACGCCTCTTCCTCTCCCCCGCGGCCGTCGACGACATCGTCGCGGGCGGCGTCGCCCTCGACGTGATGCGTCCGGCGATCACCGCGGTCAGTGAGCTCGACCTGGAGGCCTCGATCGCGAGGGTCGAGGTGCCCGTCTGGTTCGTGAACGGCCGCTACGACCACTTCCGGTTCGAGGAGCGGCGGATGCTCCGGGCCGCCGCCGACGGCCGCCTCGTGCACATCGAGGGGGCGACCCACCTCGTGAGCCTTGCGCGACCTGAGGCGTTCACCGCGGCCGTGCTCGGTGCGGTCGCCGAACTCGAAGTGCGGGAGGTCCGCCGCGAGGCGGCGTCCGCCCCGCGCTGACGCGGCCCGCTCGGTGCGGCCGTCGATCCGCGTCGCTTTGCTGCCGCACGGGCGATGCTGGTATCGTTGCCTGTTGGCTTGCGTGTGGGTCCCACCCCCGCACGATGCGCCGCGACGGCCCCTCTACCGATTGCGGCAACTCCGGTACCCGCAGAACACACGAAAGACGAACCACGTGGCAAACATCAAGTCGCAGATCAAGCGCATCCGCACCAACCTGAAGGCGCAGGAGCGCAACAAGGCCGTGAAGAGCGAGCTCAAGACCGTCATCACCGCCACCCGCAAGGCCATCGCCGAGGGTGACAAGGAGAAGGCCACCGCCGCCCTCCGCGTCGCGACCCGCAAGCTCGACAAGGCCGTGAGCAAGGGCGTGATCCACAAGAACCAGGCCGCGAACCGCAAGTCGGCCATCGCGAAGCGGGTCGCCGCGCTCTGATCCGAGCCTCGTTTCGAAGGCCCCGCACCGAGAGGTGCGGGGCCTTCGTCGTTCCCGTTCCCGCGGGCGGTCGCTCAGGCGAGGGCGCGGCCGCGGGCGGCGATGACGCCGACGAGTCGTTCGAGCGCGAACACGGGGTCGCGTTCGGCGCCCTTCACCGCGGCGTCGGCCGCGGCCAGCGCCTGCACGGCGACGCCGAGGCCCTCGTCGCTCCACCCGCCGAGGTCGCGGCGCGCGCGGTCGACCTGCCACGGCGCCAGCCCGAGCGACGACGCCGACGCACCGCGCGAGCCGGCGACCTTCGCCATCGTGCGGATCTTCATGGCGAACGCCGCGACGATCGGCACCGGGTCGGCGCCCGAGTCGAGCGCGTGCCGGAGCGCGATGAGCGCCTCGCCGTGACGACCGGCGATCGCCGCGTCGGCGACCTCGAAGGCGTTGGTCTCGACGCGGCCGCCGTAGTACTTGCGCACGGTCGTCTCGTCGATGTCGCCGGAGGCGTCGGCGATGAGCTGTCGGCACGCCGCCGCGAGCTCTCCGAGGTCGTCGCTGAAGGCGCCGACGAGGGCGCGGAGGGCGGCTGGGGCGATGCGGCGGCCGGCGAGCCGGAACTCGGCCGCCGCGAAGTCCTGCTTGTCGGCGTCGCGCTTGAGTTCGGCGCACACGACCTCGATGCCGCCGCCCTCGCCGGCGCGGAGCGCATCGAGGAGCTTCTTGCCGCGGTTGCCGCCGCGGTGGCGGAGCACGACGGTCGTGCCCTCGGCGGGAGCCGCGAGGTACTCCAGCGCGTCGAGCAGGAACTCGTCGCTGGACTTCTCGACGCCCGTGACGCGGATCAGCCGCGGCTCGCCGAAGAGCGACGGGCTCGCGAGCGTGAGCAGGGTGCCGCGCGTGTAGCCGTCGGCCTCGAGGTCGCTGACCTCGAGGGACGGGTCTTCGGCGCGGAGCGTCTCGCGCACCATCGTGAGGGCGCGCTCGGCGAGCACGTCTTCGCCCCCGGAGACCAGGACGACGGGCGCCGGACGCGTCTCGCTCCACGCCAGCTGCGGAATCGCGGTCTTCGACGACCTGCTGCTGCCCTGCCGTGCCGCCACCGCGCTCCCTTCGTCGTGCCGGTCCAGTCTACGGAGCACCGCCGACGCCGGAGTCCCGTTCGCTCCACAGCTCGAACCCGCCGGGCACGGCCCGGAGCGCCGAGTCCCCCGACACGTCGCTCCGCACCGCCACCGTTCGCGCATCGTCGAGCTGTCCGAGCAGCGACGCCGTCGGGTGCCCGTAGCCGTTCTCCGCTCCCACGCCGATGAGCCCGACGGATGCCGCGAGCTCGCCGTACAGCTCGGCACTCTGGTCGGCGCTCCCGTGGTGTGCCACCTTCACGAGGTCGACCCGCGGCAGGTCCGTCGACCGCCGCATCGCGTCCTGCGCCTCGCGACCGAGATCGCCGAGGAAGATCGCCCGGTAGTCGGGCGTCACGAGATCGAGCACGACGCTCGCGTCATTGCCGGGGACGGCACCCGGTCGCGGCCACACCACCCGCCAGCGGGCCTCGCCGAGCGTGCCCGTCGCCCCGGCGCCCACCTCATCGTGCGTCGCGCCCCCGCCGACCAACGGCTCGAGTGCGCGAGCGGAGCGCACGCCGTCGAGCGGTCCGTGCAGCACTGCGCCGACCCTCCCCGAGAGCGCCGCCGTACCCGTCACGTGGTCCGCGTCCCAGTGCGTGAGCACGACGAGGTCGATGCGGTCGACGCCCGCGTTCGCGAGGCAGCGGTCGAGGGCCTCGGGGTCTGGACCGGCGTCGACGAGCATCACCGCCTCGGCGCTGCGCACCAGCACCGCGTCGCCCTGGCCGACGTCGCACTGCCAGACGTCCCACGCGGTCGGGCGGGACGCGCTCGCGACCATCGGCGGACCTGCGGCGGAACCGAGGGGAACGGCGACGCTGAGGCACAGTGCGACGACGGCTGCCCGCCGCGCGGCGCGGAGCGCTCTCATGCCTGCAGCGGCCTGCGGTGCCAGCACGAGCAGCAGGCCGGCCCCGATGGCCACCACCGCCAGGAGCGCCCCGCCGACGTCCGGCGGCCAGGGCACGCCGGTGAGCGGCATCCGCTCGGCGCCGCGCGCGAGGAGGGCGATCCACGATGCGGGCACCCACGCCACCTGCAGCGCGGCGAGTCCCACCGACGGCAGCACGGGCAGCAGCAGGCAGCCGACGAGGCCCGCCATGGTGGCGATCGGGGCGGCGGGTGCGGCGAGGAGGTTCGCCGGCACCCCGTACACGGGGATCACGGGTTCGAGCAGCACGAGCACGGGTTGGCAGGCGAGCTGCGCTGCGAACGGGATCGCCGTCACGGCCGCGAGCCGACGCGGCATCCACCTCGCGAGCACCCGCGCCAGCGGCCTCGACAGCAGGACCAGTCCCGCCGTCGCGCAGGCCGACAGCGCGAAGCCCGCATCGGTCGCGTACCACGGGTCGATCGCGAGGAGTGCGATGATCGCGAGCCCGAGCGCCGGCACGCCGCCCGCGGCGCGGGCGGTCGCGCAGGCCGTGAGCACGACGATCGCCATCGCGGAGGCGCGGACGACGCTCGCCTCCGGCGTGACGAGCGCGACGAATCCACCGAGCGCGGCGAGGGCGGCGACGACGCGAGCGACGCGCGGGAGTCCGGCGAGCCCCGCGATCCAGAACGCGGCAGCCGTGATGATCGCGCAGTTCGCCCCTGAGACCGCGGTGAGATGCGTGAGCGATGCGGTCGTCATCGCGGCATGCAGGTCGTCGGCCACGCGCGAGGTGTCGCCGATCGCGAGGCCCGGCACGAGCGCTCCCCCGTCGCCGCCGAGCCCAGCGGATGCCTCCGCCAGCCCCTCCCGCAGTGGGTGCGTCCAGGCGAGCCATTTCGGAGCCGGCCCCACCTCGACGACCTTCGAGGCGTTCAGGCGGTACGCCGCGCGCGAGGCTGCCGGCATCTCCGACAACCGCCCCTCGACGACGAGCGACGACCCGAACCCCGACCCATCCGCATCGCCCGGCAGCGACAGGTCGAGACGCACGGACGAGACCTCGATCGCCCCCGAGCCGGATCCGCCGCCCGACAGCGTGATCAGCGTCGCCGCGGCGCGCAGCCGTGGTTCACCCGACCACGGCGACGCGTTCCCCGAACGTGGCGCGGAGTCCAGCCGAACGCTCGCGCGGACCATCTCGCGCGACGAGGCCGCCGCCTCGACGACCTCCGGATGCCGACGCTCGAGCGCGCTCCACGCCGACGTGCCGACGAGCCCCGCAGCCGTCGCCGCCAGGAGCACCGCAGCGGTGGCCGATGTCCACGACCGGGCCGCGCGGTTCGCGCCGTCGGAGCCGCCCCGCTCACCCCGCCATCCGCCCGCACCGCGGCCCACGAGCAGCATCGTCGCGAGCGCGAGCCCGGCGAGACTCCAGGAGACGGTCGGAACGACCCAGGTGGGCACCTCCAGATCGGGCACGGTCGTCGCGAGCCATGCGGTCGCCCAGGCTGAGCCGGCGGGGCCGAGCAGGCGGAGGTCGTGCCCGCGCATTCAGAGGCTCACGAGGTCGACGAGTCCGGAGTAGACGGCATCGCCGATGCCCGCGACCTCCATGAGCTGCGAGACGTCGGTGAACCCTCCGTTCGCCTCGCGCCAGTCGATGATGCGCTGCGCGAGCGCCGGGCCGATGCGAGGCAGCGTGTCGAGCGCCGCGGCATCCGCCTGATTGATGCTGACACGGCCGCCGCTCGCCGTTCCGGCCCCGCCTGCCGCGACCCCCGGACCCGCCGGCGGCACCGCCTCGCCCTCGCGCGGAACGACCAGTTGCTCCCCGTCGACGAGCGGGCGTGCCAGGTTCACGCCGGCCGGGTCGGCATCACCGCCGAGGCCGCCCGCGGCAGCGATCGCGTCGACGACCCGCGCGCCCGTCGTGAGCTCGACGATGCCGGGCTCGGTGACCGCGCCGAGGACGTGCACCAGGATCGTCGGCTCCTGGGCGGCTCCCCCGCCGGCCGGCGAACCGCCGTCGCCCTCGCGCCCCGACGTCGAACCCTCGCCGGCCCCACCGCTGCCGTCGTCGACGCGCACGATCTCACCCTGCGCTCCCCCGCCGCCGGCGCCGATCGAGAGGATCGCGGAGACGGCGACGGCGGCGACGAACAGCACCACGGCCGCGCCAACCGCGACGCGAGCCCGCGGTCGCGCGCGCGAGCCCGCGAGCGGGGCGAGCGCATCCGCGCGGGGTCCATCGGTCACATCGCGACGCTACGGGCGGCGCACGGCGAGCTTCAGCGCCGCACGGGCATGCGAGCGCGGTCCACCGAGCCCTCCCGATGTGGAGGAGGGCTCGGCCCGGGATGGAACCTAGCCGCGCGTGGCGATGTTGACGAGCTTCGGCGCGCGCACGATCACGTTGACGATCTCGCGCTCGCCCACCGAACGCACGACCGCGGCCGAGGCGCGCGCGAGCGACTCGAGCTCGTCCGCGCCGATCTTGGGCGACACCTCGAGGCGGTCGCGCACCTTGCCGTCGACCTGCACGATGGCCGTGACCGACTCCTCGACGAGGAGCGCCGGGCCGGCCTTGCGCCACACGACGTTCGCGACGGTGGGCTCGTAGCCGAGCCGCTCCCACATGTCCTCCGCTGTGTACGGCGCGAACAGGTCGAGGATCATCGCCGTGACCTCAGCCGCTTCCCGCACGGCCGCGTCACCCGCGCCGGGGCCCGAGTCGATCGCCTTGCGCGTGGCGTTCACGAGCTCCATGAGCCGCGCCACGATAACGTTGAACTTGAACGATTCGGCCAGGCCCGGGGCATCCGCCAGCAGCCGGTGCGTGACGCGGCGCAGCGCCGGGTCGCCCGACTTCCACTCCACGTCGGGGCTCGAGGTGACCTCGCCCGAGATGCGCCACGCGCGTGCGAGGAACTTCGCCGCGCCGACCGGCGACACGTCGGCCCAGTCGATGTCGTCCTCGGGCGGGCCCGCGAACGCCAGCGTGACGCGCAGCGCGTCGGCACCGTGCGCCGACAGCTCGGACGCGAACTCGACCAGGTTGCCCTTGGACTTCGACATCTTCGTGCCGTCCATGATGACCATGCCCTGGTTCAGCAGCGACGTGAACGGCTCGGTGAACCCGAGGTAGCCGAGGTCGAAGAGCACCTTCGTGACGAAGCGCGAGTAGAGCAGGTGCAGGATGGCGTGCTCGACGCCGCCGACGTACTGGTCGACCGGCATCCACTTCTCGGCCTCCGCCGGGTCGAACGCCTTCGCGTCGTCGTTCGGGTTCAGGTAGCGCAGGTAGTACCACGAGCTGTCGACGAACGTGTCCATCGTGTCGGAGTCGCGTCGTGCATCGCGACCGCAGTTCGGGCACGTCACGCGCGACCACTCCTCGGCGGCGCCGAGCGGACTCGCACCCTTGGGGCTGAGGTCGAGCCCCGCGGCATCCGGCAGCCGCACCGGCAGGTCGGCCTCGGGGACCGGCACCTCGCCGCAGTGCTCGCAGTGGATGATCGGGATCGGGGTACCCCAATAGCGCTGGCGCGAGATGAGCCAGTCGCGCAGGCGGAAGTTCTTCGCGGCGCGGCCGACGCCGCGCTCCTCGAGGATCTCGATCGCGCGACGGATCGCGTTGGTCTTGCTCAGGCCGTTCAGCGGGCCCGAGTTCGTCAGCCGGCCCTCGCCCGCGAGGGCGATGCCGGTGCCCGCCGGGTCGAGCGTGGGCAGGTCGTCGAGCGGCAGCGGCACGCCGTGCTCGTCGACCGGGATCACGGGGATGACGCCGGTGACGGCCGCATTCGTGTCGACGACCACGCGGACCGGCAGTTCGAACGCGCGAGCGAAGTCGAGGTCGCGCTGGTCGTGCGCGGGAACCGCCATGATCGCGCCGTGGCCGTAGTCGGCCAGCACGTAGTCGGCGGCCCAGATCGGCAGGCGCTCGCCGTTCAGCGGGTTCGTCGCGTAGCGCTCGAGGAACACGCCGGTCTTCGGCCGGTCCGTCGAGAGGCGGTCGATGTCGCTCTCGGCGCGCACCGACTCCAGGTACTCCGCGAAGCGCGTGCGCACCTCCTCGGATGCGCCGGCCGCGAGTTCCTCGGCCAGCGCCGAGTCAGGGGCGACGACCATGAAGGTCGCACCGTAGAGCGTGTCGGGGCGCGTCGTGAAGACCGTGACCGGCTCGTCGCGGCCCTCGATCGCGAAGTCGACGTCCGCGCCCGACGAGCGGCCGATCCAGTTGCGCTGCATGGTCAGGACCTTGTTCGGCCACTTGCCCTCGAGCTGGTTCAGGTCGTCGAGCAGGCGGTCGGCGTAGTCGGTGACGCGGAAGTACCACTGCGTCAGCGCCTTCTTCGTCACGACGGCGCCGCAGCGCTCGCAGTGGCCGTCGACGACCTGCTCGTTCGCGAGCACGGTCTGGTCGACCGGGCACCAGTTGACCTGGCCGTCCTTGCGGTAGGCGATGCCCTTCTCGTACAGCTTCAGGAACAGCCACTGGTTCCACTTGTAGTACTCGGGGTCGCTCGTGTGGAGCTCGCGCGTCCAGTCGAACGACGGCGCGTACTGCTTGAACGAGCGCTTCTGCTGCTCGATGTTCGCGTAGGTCCACGCCTTCGGGTCGGCGCCGCGCTTGATCGCCGCGTTCTCGGCGGGCAGGCCGAACGAGTCCCACCCGATCGGGTGCAGCACGTCGAAGCCCTGGTGGCGCCAGTACCGTGCGGCGGCGTCGCCGAAGCCGAACGCCTCGGCGTGGCCCATGTGCAGGTCGCCCGACGGGTACGGGAACATGTCGAGGATGTACTTGCGGGGGCGCGTGTTCCCCGGCTGCGCCGCGCGGAACGGCTCGAGCTCCTCCCACACCGGACCCCACTTCGCCTGGATCGCGGCGAAGTCGTAGGTGCCTGCCTCGGCCTGGGTGGTGTCCTGCTCGTGTGCCACGTGACTCTCAATCGTGATGCGCGGGGGTCGGGCGAGTCGCCCGGATGCGGGCGCGCGCGACGGGCGCCCGAGGATCAAGCCTACTCAATGGCCGGAGGGGTGCGTCGGGCGTTCGCGTCGGGCGCAGCGGCCGGGTGCTCGCCGTCGGCGGGCCCTGTCCAGGCACCCGGCGACTCGCCGCCGAGCGCCGCGATGAGCGCCCGCGCCTTGATGCGGGTCTCCTCGACCTCCTCGTCGGGGTCGGAGAGCGCCGTGATCCCGCCGCCCGTGCCGATCGACGCCCCGTCGGGCGTCAGCACGATCGAGCGGATCACCATCGCCAGGTCGGCGGTGCCGTCCACCCCGAGGCATCCGAACGCCCCGGAGTACACCCCGCGCGGACCCCGCTCGAGACCGTGCAGGATCGTCATGGCCGACAGCTTCGGCGCCCCCGTCATCGACCCGGCGGGGAAGGCCGATCGCACGGCGTCGAGGGCGGTGAGCGGATGCCGCAGCCGCGCGGTCACGGTCGAGACGAGCTGGTGCACGTGCGGGTACTCCTCGACCTCGAGCAGGTGCGGCACGCGGACCGTGCCGAGCTCGGCGATGCGCCCGAGGTCGTTTCGCATGAGGTCGACGATCATGAGGTTCTCCGCGCGCTCCTTCTCGCTCGCGTGGAGCTCGGCGCGGAGCGCGGCATCCGTCGCCGGATCGGCCGACCGCGGGCGCGTGCCCTTCATGGGCTTCGTCGCGACCGTGCCGTCGGGCTCGACGAGGAGGAACTGCTCGGGCGATGCGCTGAGGAGGGCCACGTCGTCGATGCGGACGAACCCGCCGTGGTGGCTCGGGCTCGAGGCGCGGAGTGCGAGGTAGGCGGCGACGGGGTCGGGTCGCACGTCGACCTCGACGCGGTTCGTGAGGCACAGCTGGTAGGCGTCGCCGCGCGTGATCGCCGCCTGGCACTCGGCGATCATCTGCCGGTACTCGTCGGGCGAGTGGCGCCAGCGCGTCGGCGCGGCGGTGACCGTCGGTACCGCGGCCGAGACGCGGTCGTCGACGGATGCATCCGCGGACCCGATCGCGTCGATCCGCCGCGTCGTCCGCCGAACCCACTCGTCGGCGTCCGCCGCATCGCGGGCGCCGTCCTCGATCCACTCGAGGCGTACAGTCCGTGCGGCGTGCTCGAAGACGATGACGCGATCGGCGAGGAAGAACGCCGCCTCGGGGGTTCCCGCGTCCGCGGCGGGCACGCCGAGCGTGCGGGCGCCGAACTCGTACCCGAACCAGCCGTGCCACCCGACGGCCGCGCGACTGCCCGCCCGGTCGGGATCGGGCTCGAGACCGCCGACCTCCCGGGCCAGCGCCGCGTACACGGACTCCGGGTCGGCATCGCCGCCCGCCCGCACGACCGGCGCGTCGCCCCGTGCGACCGCGATGACGCTGCGACCGGTCGTCGCGTCGTCGCCGCCGTCGAGCCACGCCACGCGGGACGCGTCCGCCGCGAGGGCGAGGAACACCGACCGCGGATCGCGCCACTCGGGCAGCACCGTGCTGCGGATTCGTCGCGGCATCCCCTCAGCCTAGGGCCGCGCCTGGCCCGCGCGGCACGCAGCGACGGGCGGGTGCTCACGCACCCGCCCGTCGTGTCGTGCGATCAGCGGATCACGGCGTGTACTGGAAGATGTACAACCCGCTGTCGCGGTCGGACGCGAGGATGTACTTCTCGCCGTCGATCTCGTGCACCTCGACGCCCCAGAAGTTGTTGCCGCCCTCCTCGATGTAGTGGCCGACCTCGGTCAGGCCGTCGTCGCGGTCGTACTCCACCACGCGGAAGCCTGCGGCGTAGTACGAGATGTAGGCGAGGTTGGTGTCGGGGTCGGTCGCGACCTCGTGCACCGACAGGTCTCCGTAGCCCGACGCGTACGTGGCGTCCTGGCTCTCGGGGACGTAGTACTGGTCGAGGTCCTCCATGGTCTCGGCGTCGTACAGGTGCACGTAGCCCCAGCCGTCGAACACCGCGCTCACGTCGACCGCCTTGCCGGGGTCGCCCACTGCGAGGGGCACGGCGTAGGGCGTGCCGGTGCCACAGGTGTAGTCACCGGGAACGCCGCCCGTCAGGATCCGGAACCCGTCGGTCCGCGAGGCGAACACGGCCGGGATCCCGGCGTCGACGAGCATCGACACGAGGGCGTCGCAGTTGCCCGCGAGATCCGAGTTGAAGACGATCGCGCCGGCGTAGCCGGCGGCCTCGACGTTCGTCACCTTCTCGGTGAACGAGCAGGTGCCGCGCTCGATGACGGCGACCGTGGCCCCGTCGGGCTTCGGCATCGTCATGCCCGTGCAGGCGAGCCCGACGAAGCGGGTGTCGCCGGCGAGACTCTGCTCGGGCGAGATCTGCGGCACGTCGGAACCCTGGATCGCGGTGAACTCGCCGCCGCCCTCGATCTCGGCCACCACTCGGTACGGATCGAAGTCCTCGTCGGTCGCGATGACGAACTCGCGGTCGTTGGTGAACTCGGCCTGGTGGGCGTTGCCCTCGGGCGTGATGTATTGCGTCTCCTGCGCAGGGTCCGCCTCGGTCACCTCGACACGCACGGGGTCGAACTCGGCGAAGTCCGTGTCATCCATGAAGACGGGGTTGGCCGGATTGTTCACGTTGAGCTTGATGTAGCCGCCGTCCCAGTACGAGAGCAACATCACCATGTCGTCGCCGACCTGCTCGACGACCATGTCGTGGAGGAAGGTCGCGTCGCCGTGCACCTGACCCAGCGGCTGCGCCGATTCGTCGGTCAGGTCGGTTTCGGAGATCAGCTTGGGCCGCGCGGGGTTCGAGATGTCGAAGATGTCGACGTCGGTCGTCTCCTCGTTGTCGACCTGCACCGCGTACGCCTTGTCGCCGTCGGCCCACATTCGCACCGAGTGCACCTCGTTGGACTTCGTCTGCGCGTTGCCCTTGTTCGAGAAGTCGCCCCAGCCCTCGACGAGCTTCACCGGCTCGAGCGGGTTCGTGACGTCGAAGAGCGACATGCCGCCGATGCCCTTCGTCTCGCCCGGGCAGACCTCGTTCTGGAAGGCGAGGACGTCACCCGTGAACTGCGGGGTGTCGATGTGCATGACCTGCGAGCCCTCGCCGCTGAACGTGCCCCGGTGGCTCGGGATCCGGTTGACGAGTTCGGGTGCGGTCGGGTCCGAGATGTCGACGATGTAGACGCCGCCGCGGTCGCAGTCCGGCTCCCAGAACGCGGTGAGGTAGGCGTAGTTCCCGAACGCCGACACGTCGGCGATGCGACCCGGCTCCTCCTCGTCCGCGAAGAGATCGAGATTGCTGATCTTGAGCACGTTGTCCTCGGAGGCCGGCAGGTGGCCTTCCTCCTCGCCGTGCTGCTGGTCGTTCGAGTGGTGACCGTGGGTCTCCTTGCCGGAGTCCAGGACGCCGTCGTCGAACACCGGCTCATCGTGTGCGAGCACCGGTCCGGCGCCGAGCAGGAGTGCTCCTGCAGCGACGATGGCCGTGCCCGCGAGTGTGGCGCTTCGTTTCATGTTGAAGGCTTCTCCTCTGCTGGGAATGCAGTTCGCCCGGGCAGGCGATGTGCCGGAGTCAACCAGAACGGGTGTCCCCGAAACTAGGGGGGTCGGCCGACGACGCAAGATACGTGCGCACGACGCGAGGAATCGTCATTACCGGACGTCGTCGTCCGGTACTTCGGAGACTCGGACGGCGCGGTCGACGGCCCCGGCCGGCGCACCGGTGTGCGAGATCAGGACAACGCTCCGATTGCGTCCGGCCGCCCCGAGGAGGTCGCGGAGCAGCGCGTCGGCCTGCGCCGGGTCGACGCTCGCCGTCGGCTCGTCGAGCACGAGCACCGGGAAGTCGGCGAGCATGGCCCTCGCGAGCGCGATGCGCTGGGCCTGGCCCCCGGAGACGAGGGCGCCGCGCTCGCCGACGCGGGCATCGAGCCCGCCGCGTTCCGCGGCCCACTCCCCGAGGCCGACCCGATCGAGCACGTCGAGCAGCTCCGCGTCGGTCGCGGTGTCGCGCGCGAAGACCAGGTTCTGTCGCAGGTCCTCGTCGAAGAGCCATGGCCGCTGCTCGACGAGCCCGACCGTGCGCCGCACGGCACGCGGATCGAGGTCGCGCGCCTCGACGCCGTCGAGTCGGTACGAGCCGCCGTACTCGAGGAAGCGGACGAGCACGTGCGCGAGCGTCGTCTTGCCCGCACCCGACGGACCGGTGACGAGCAGTCGCTCCCCCGGCTCGAGATCGAGGTCGAGCGGCGCGAGCGAGGGCCGGGCGGATGCCACGGCGCCATCCGTCACGTCGTCGCCCGCGATGGCCGGCCACCGCGCACTCGCACCGCGGAGGCGGATCACGGGAACCGCTCGCGCGGCGGGCGTGCGGTCGTCCGATGCCTCGCCGCCGGCGACGGTCGACCGCGCCGGGATCTCCGCCGGAACCGCCTCCGGGACGGCATCGGCCACCCGGCGCGCACTCGCGCGCACCACCCGGAGCGAACCGACGGCCACCGGGACCGCCGCGGCCACCTCGGCGATCGCGAGCGGAACGAGGCAGAGCACCGCGAACGTCGGTCCGTCGATGCGCCCGCCCTCGAGGAGCGGCTGCGCGGCGCCGAGACTCGCCGCCGCCGCGAAGGCCCCGACGGCGCTCATCGCGGCGGCCGCGAGCCCGACCGCCGACGCACGGGCCCGGGTCGCGCGTTCGAGTCGACGGCCGAGCGACCGGATCCGCTCGCGACCGGCGTCGGCCGCGTCGAACGCGACGAGCACGTCGAGGGCCTGCACGTGCTCGACGATCGCCGCCTGCAGCTCGCCGCGGAGCGGCGCGAGTCGCTCGTCCGCGCGCGCGGCGAGCACCGCCTGCGCGATCACGGCGCCCCCGACACCGAGCACGAGGACCGCGCCGACCGCCACGGCCGCGCCGGGCGCGAGCCACGCGAGCCCCACGAGCGCGGCGGCGAGCACGACGGTCGCGCTCGCGACGGGCTGCACGATCCGGAGCGACACGTTCTGCAGTTCGTCCACGTCGCCCACGAAGCGCGAGAGGAGGTCGCCGCGCCGCGAGGACGCGAGACCGTCGGGCGCGAGCGGGAGCATCCGCTCGAACACCCCGACCCGGATCTCGGCGAGCTGCCGGAACGCCGCGTCGTGGCCGGCGAGCCGCTCCAGGTAGCGGAACACCGCACGCCCGATCGCGAACGCGCGGACCCCGACGACGCCGAGCGAGAGGAACAGGATGGGCGGCTGCTCGGCGGCGCGCGCGATGAGCCACGCGCTGGAGGCGAGCAGCGCGACGCTCGAGAGCCCGGCGAGCACCCCGAGCAGCACCAACGGCAGGAGGCGGCGCACCGGCGGCAAGGCCTGCCGGAGGACGGAACGAGCACGATCAGGCACGGACGACCTCCCTCAGCCGCACGACGCGATCGGCCGCGTCGCCCAGCCCGCCGCGGTGGGTCGTGACGAGCACGATCCGGCCCGACCGCGCGAGTGACCGGAGCGCCACGGCCATCGCCCGTTCCCGCTCGGGATCGAGCGCCGACGTGGGCTCGTCGAGGAGGATGAGCGGGGCATCGGTCGCGAGCGCACGATGGACGGCCCGCGCGACGGCGACGCGTTGCGCCTGACCGCCCGAGAGTCCCGCACCGGACGGCCCGAGGCGCATCGACGCATGGACGTCGACGCCGCCGGCGTCGAGCGCCCGCACGAGCAGGTCCGGATCGGCGTTCTCCGAGCCCAGGCGGATGTTCTCCGCGACCGTGCCCTCCACGAGCTGCGGCGACTGTCCCGCCCAGGCGACCAGCCGGCGCGTCCCGGCGCCGAGCGCGACGCCGTCGAGCGCGAGCTCGCCGGTGCGGTCGGCGAACCCGAGCATCGCGGCGAGCACCGAGGACTTCCCCGAGCCGCTCGCGCCGGTCAGCGCGACGAGCTCGCCGCGCGCGGCATCGAGGGCGAGCGGTGCGCAGACGGGCGCCCCGTCCCGGAGGACGACGAGGTCGCGCACCCGCAGGCCCTGCCCCGCGTCCGCTGCGCTCCGGTCGGCGTCGACGGATGCCGCGGCATCCGCCCGTCGCCCCGACGCGCTGGCCGCGGCGCCCGCAGGCGCGTCGTCGAGCAGGTCGAGCGCATCCCTCGAGGCCTCGAGCCCCGCCGTCGCGGAGTGGAACGCCGCGCCGACGTTCCGCACGGGCAGGAAGACGTCGGGCGCGAGGATCAGCGCGAACAGGCCGGGTGCGAACGCCATGTCGCCGGCGACCAGCCGCAGCCCGATCGAGACCGCGACGAGCGCGACCGAGAGGCTCCCGGCGAGTTCGAGCGTGAACCCCGAGAGGAAGGTCACCCGCAGCACCTTCATGGTGCTCGACCGGTACTCGTCGGTGACCGCTCGGATGCGACGCGCCTGCCGCTCGGCGCGGCCGAACACCATGAGCGTCGAGAGCCCCCCGAGCACTTCGAGGAACCCGCGCGAGAGCGCCTGCAGCCGATCCCACTGGCGGCGCTGCACGACCTCGGTCGCCATGCCGATGAGCGCCATGAAGACCGGGATGAGCGGCAGCACGATGACGAGGATCAGGCCGGAGACCCAGTCCGCGGTCCAGACGGCCACGACGAGCACCGGCGTCGCGATCGCCGTCAGCACGAGCTGCGGGAGGTAGCGCCCGAAGTACTCGTCGAGCGCGTCGAGCCCCGGGCCCAGCAGCGTCGCGGCCCGAGCGGTCGTGACGCCCCGCCGCCCGGTCCGGTCCTCGAGTCGCGTCAGCAGCGCGTCGCGCAGCTCGGCCTTGACGCGCATCGCCCCGGCCGAGCCGAGCCACTCCCAGAGCCATCCCGAGAGCGCGCGAACGGATGCCGCGACCAGCAGCACGAGCGCGATCGTGCTCGCATCGCCCGGCAGCCCGCCCTCGATGAGGCCGACGACGAGGGTCGACAGCGCCCACGCGAACGCGACCGTCGCCCCCGCCTGGAGCAGCGCGAGCGCGCCGCCCGCGGCCATGAATCCGCGTGCGGCGCGCGAGCGCCCGAGCAGCCTCGGATCGAGTGGTCGCACGTCAGTGCGCTGCGGCGTCGATCGTCTGCCGCGTCACGCGCTTGCGGAACACCCAGTAGGTCCAGCCCTGGTAGGCGAGGATCAGCGGCAGGAAGATCAGCGCGGTCCAGCTCATGACCGTCAGCGTGTACGGCGTGCTCGACGCGTTCTCGATCGTGAGGCTGTTCGCGGGGTCGTTCGACGCGGGCATGACGTCGGGGAACAGCGCCGCGAACAGCGCGAACACGGCGGCGCCGATCGTCACGGCCATGAGCGTGAACGCGACCCGCTCGGCTCCGCGGCCGTTCGCGAGCCACGAGCCGACCAGCGCCAGCGCCGCGACCGCCGCCAGGCCCCAGAACCAGGCCGTGCCGTGCGCGAATCCGGTCCACACCAGGAAGGACGCCGCGACCACGATCGTGATGGCCCCGGCCCGCGTCGCGAGGCGCCGTGCGCGCTGCCGGATGTCGCCGTCGGTCTTGAGCGCGACGAACACCACGCCGTGCGTGAAGAACAGCAGCAGCGTCGTGAGCCCGCCGAGCAGGGCGTACGGGTTCAGCAGGTCGAACAGCGTGCCCGTGTAGTTGTGGTCGGCGTCGAGCGGCACCCCCTGCACGATGTTCGCGAACGCGACGCCCCAAAGCAGTGCAGGCACGGCCGAGCCGACGATGATCATCCAGTCGAAGCGCCGCTTCCACGCGTCCTCCGGGCGCTGGTGGCGGTACTCGAACGAGACGCCGCGCGCGATGAGCGCCAGCAGGATGAGCAGCAGCGCGAGGTAGAACCCGGAGAAGAGGGTCGCGTACCACTCGGGGAACGCGGCGAACAGCGCCGCGCCGGCGACGATGACCCAGGTCTCGTTGAGGTCCCACACGGGGCCGATGGTGTTGATGAGGACCCGGCGATCGGTGTCGTCCTTCCCGAGGAAGGGCAGCGACATCCCGACGCCGAAGTCGAAGCCGTCGAGCACGAAGTAGCCGACGAAGAGGAAGGCGACGATCCAGAACCAGAGCACTGCGAGATCCATGTCCGTGTCCTCCTAGTAGACCGTTGCGGTGTGTTCGACCTTGCCCGTCTCCGGGTCGGGCGGGGCGATCTCGGGCGGGCCCTTCCGAACGGCCTGGGCGATGAGCTTCACCTCGACCACGGCGAGGATGCCGTAGATGAGCGTGAACGCGACGAGCGAGATGAGCACGTCGAGGCCCGTGACGTTCGGCGAGACCGCGGATTCCGTGGGCAGGAGGCTGAAGACGATCCACGGCTGCCGCCCCATCTCGGTGAACACCCATCCGACGATCATCGCGGCGAGCGAGAGCGGGAAGCTCCAGACGGCGACGGTCCAGACCCAGCGCTGCTTGGGCATCCGGCCCTTGCGGGTGAGCCACAGCCCGACGAGCGCGACCAGCACGTGCAGCATTCCGAGGCCGATCATCCAGCGGAACGCCCAGTAGGTGACCCAGATGATGGGCGCGTAGTCGCCGGGGCCGTAGAGCTCGGCGTACTGCGCCTGCAGGTCGTTGATGCCCTCGACGCACCCGTCGAGCGAGTGCGTCGAGAGCAGCGAGAGCAGGTACGGGACGCGGATGGAGAACAGCTCGGTGGTGCCGTCCGGCGTTCCGAGCGTGAACAGCGAGAACGAGGCATCCGCCCCGCAGACCGTGTCGTACGTCGCTTCGGCCGCGGCCATCTTCATGGGCTGCGTCGCGACCATCGCGAGGCTCAGCTGGTCGCCGAAGAAGGTCGTGAGCGCACCCGAGATGAGCAGGCCCCACAGGCCGAACTTCAGCGCGGGCCGCATGGTGTCGAGGTGCTGGTTGCGTGCGAGGTGCCACGCGGCGGCGCTGATGATGAGGCCCGAGCTCACCATGAAGCAGGCGGCGATCGTGTGCGGGAACGCGGCCAGGGCGACCGGGTTGGTCAGGAGCGCCCAGATGTCGACGAGTTCCGCCCGCCCGCGCTCGGCGTTCATCTCGTAGCCGACCGGGTTCTGCATGAACGCGTTCGCGGCGATGATGAAGTACGCCGAGAGGATGGTGCCGATCGCCGTCGCCCAGATCGTGGCGAGGTGCAGCTTCTGCGGCAGCCGGTTCCAGCCGAAGATCCAAAGGCCGATGAACGTGGCCTCGAGGAAGAACGCGAGCAGGCCCTCGAGCGCCAGCGGAGCCCCGAACACGTCGCCGACGAAGCGCGAGTACTCCGACCAGTTCATGCCGAACTGGAACTCCTGCACGATGCCGGTCACGACGCCCATCGCGAAGTTGATGAGGAAGATCGTGCCGAAGAACCGCGTGATCCGCAGGTACTCGACCTTTCCGGTGCGCACCCAGGCGGTCTGGAAGATCGCCGCGGAGGTCGCGAGCCCGATCGTGATCGGGACGAAGAGGAAGTGGTAGACCGTGGTGAGACCGAACTGCCACCTGGCGAGCAGGAGCGGATCGAGCAACTCGTTCACGCGGGGGCCCCTTTCATGGGAACGATCGTCGACGCGATTCTTCTACAGAGCGTAGAGCATGTTTTCTACACGACGTAGAACCATTGGGCCCTTGCGCGGTATCCTCGACGTATGGCAGGCCTCGGCGAGTTGGAGCGCTCCGTGATGGAGCAGCTCTGGGTGACCGATTCCGCACTCACGGCGAACGAGGTCCGCGACCGCCTCGCGCTCGCGTCCGAGCCCGGCCGCGCGCCGGCGACGACCACGGTCCTCACCGTGCTCTCCCGCCTCGAGCGGAAGGGCTTCGTCGGGCGCAGCCGCGACACGCGGCCGCATCGCTACAGCGCCCTCCTCTCCCGCGCGGAGCACACGGCCGAGCTCATGCACGAGGTGCTCTCGTCGTCCTCCGACCGCGATGCCGCGCTCGCGCGATTCGTCGGCACCGTGACCGCGGGCGAGGCGAACACGCTGCGCCGCCTGCTCGACGACCTGGTGCGCCACTGACGTGATCGCCGCCTCCGTGGCGCTCGGCGCCCTCGCCCTCGCGCTCGCGTGGCCCGTGCCGGTCGCGCTGTCGCGAGCCGAGTGGCCCGCCCGTTCCCCCGCCACCGCGCTGGCGCTCTGGCAGGGCATCGCGCTCGGCGGCGGCCTCTCGATGATCGGCGCCCTCCTGGCGTTCGGCGCATCGCCGGCGGGTTCGCTCACGGGGGCGGCGACCGCCCTCCTGCCCGTCCTCGTCGCGGGCCCGATCCCCGACGGCTTCGGCGTCGCACACTTGGCCGCCCTCACCCTCGCCGTCGGGCTCGCCGTCCACCTCGCCCTGAACCTCGGGACGACCGCGGTGCGCGCTGAGCGCGCACGCCGCCGCCAGCACCGCCTGATCGACCTGCTCGCGAGTCCCGCGAGCGAACCGACCGGAGCGCGCGTGCTCTCGCACCCCATGCCCGTCGCCTACTGCGTCCCCGGCCTCCGAACGGCGACCGTCGTCACGGAGGGCCTCGTCGACCTCCTCGACGACGACGAGCTCCGGGCGGTCGTCGGCCACGAGCGCGCGCACCTCGACCAGCTCCACCACCTCGTGCTGCTCGCGTTCCGGGCCTGGCACGCGGCGCTGCCCTGGTTCCCGATCGCGAACCGTGCCGAACGATCCGTCGCGACCCTCACGGAGATGCTCGCCGACGACGCGCCCCGACGCCGAGTCGGCGTCGAGCCGCTGCGCACGGCCCTGCTGAGGGTCGGGAGCTCGGGAGCGACGGCGGCCTACGCCGATGCGCCCGTCGACGCGGTCGACCCCGACGAGCGGGTGCTCGAACGCCGGCTGGCGCGCCTCGAGGCCGACCTGCGCCCGCTCGACGCCTCCGCGCGCAACGCGAACTGGCTGCTCGCGACGGGGATCGTCGCCGTCCCGGTGTGCGTGCTCGCGGCGATCGCATTCTGATCGACTTCACTGCCGCAGCCCATAGGCTCTGAGACGTGAACGAGCTGCTCGACGGCATCCTCGCGACGGTGCAGGGCGTCGACCCGGTCGTCCGGACACTGCTCGCCGGCCTCGGCATCATGCTCGAGACGTCGGTGCTGATCGGCCTCATCGTCCCGGGCGACACGATCGTCATCGTCGCCGCGACGGGCGTCGAGGGCCCGGTCGAGTTCGTCGCGCTCGCCGTCGCCGTCATCGTCGGCGCGCTCATCGGCGAGAGCATCGGCTTCGCCCTCGGCCGTTGGTTCGGTCCGCACATCCAGCACTCGCGACTCGGCCGCCGCATCGGCGAGCACAACTGGCACCGAGCGCAGCGCTACCTCGCGCGGCGCGGCGGACCCGCGGTCTTCATCTCGCGGTTCCTCCCGGTCCTGCACTCGCTCGTGCCGCTCACTGTGGGCATGAGCGACATGACCTACCGGCGGTTCATGGCCTGGACCACGCCCGCGTGCATCATCTGGTCGTTCGCGTACGTCGGCGTCGGGTCGGCGGCCGCGGGCGGCTATCGGGAGCTCAGCGACAACCTGCACTGGGCCGGGTACCTCTTCGTCGGCATCATCATCCTGTTCCTCGTCCTCGCGTGGCTCGGCAAGAAGCTCCTCCTCCGCCTCGAGGCACGCCACATGACGGATGCCGCCGCGCCGGCCGCGCACCCCGCGGTCCCGCCGCACATCTCGCCCGCCGACACCACGAAGGGGCCGGCCGCCGGAGCGGCCGACCCCTCACGCGAGGACACGGTCCCCTAGAACAGCGACTGCTCCGCGAGCCAGTCGCTCGCGATCTGCTCCGCGGACTGCTGCTCGTTGACGCTCAGCGCGTTGAGGGCCACGAGGTCCTCGGCGGTGAGCGCGGCGCTGACGGTGTCGATGATCTCGGCGATCTCGTCCGTCACCTTCTCGCTGACGACCGGCACCACGTTCGACGCGAGGAAGAGCCCCTCCGGGTCCTCGAGCGTGACCAGGTCGTTCGCGGCGATGTTCGGGTCGGCGCTGTAGATGTTCACCATCTGCACCTGGTCGTCGACGAGCGCCTTCAGCGTGAGCGGCCCGCCGCTGTCCTCGATCGGCGTGAACGCGACGTCGACGCCGTACACCGACTGCAGCCCCTCGGGGCCGTACGGACGCGTCTCGAGCTCGGAGTTGCCGCCGAGCGTGATCGACGCGTCGACGCCGGCCAGGTCGGCGAGGCTCGTGACGCCGTACTCGTCGGAGAACGCCTGCGTGACGTTGTACGAGTCCTGGTCGGTCGCCGGGGACTGCTCGAGCACGCGCAGCCCGTCGGGCAGCGAGGTCGAGAGCTCCTCGTACACGTCGTCGCTCGTCGTGGCCGTCGTGTCGGGCACGTAGTACTGGAGGAGGTTGCCGGTGTACTCGGGGAACACGTCGATCGCGCCCGACTCGATCTCGGGGATGTACACCTCGCGCTGGCCGATCCGGAACTGCCGGTCGACCGTGTAGCCGTTCTCCTCGAGCGCCTGGGCGTAGAGCTCGGCGATGATCTCGTTCGAGTAGTAGTCCTGCGAACCCACGACGATGGTCTCGCCCGTGGCCTCGCCGTCACCCGATCCGCTGTCGAGCGGATCGCCCGATGCACACCCTGCCAGGGCCACTGTCGCCCCGACCGCGACCGCTGCGAGCGCAACGAGCCGGCCTTTTCCTGCTGTGATCATTCCTGATTCCCTTCGGTGTTGGGTCGCCCCACGACCGTTCGCGGCCGGGTCGGCCGGGAACGGAGCTCTGCGGTCCGCGTCGCACGGACGCCGGCGGGGACGACGACGCGCTGCGTGAGCGCGAAGCATCCGTCGATGACCAGGGCGAGGAGGATCACGAGGATCGACCCGCCCAGCATCTCGCCGTAGTCACGGGTCTTGAGCCCGGTGAAGATGAAGCGGCCGAGCCCTTCGTCGGCGATGTAGGCCGCGAGGGTCGCCGTGGCGATGATCTGGAGCGTCGCCGAGCGGATGCCGCCGACGACGATCGGCATGCCGAGTGGGAGCTCGACCTTGCCGACGACCTGCAGCTCGCGCATGCCCATCGCCCGCGCGGCGTCGATCGTGCGCCGGTCGACGGACTCGAATCCGGCGTAGGCGCCGGCCAGCAGCGGCGGGATCGCGAGGATCACGAGCGAGATGACGGGTGCCGCGAGGCCGATCCCGATCCAGATGCCGAACAGGGTCAGCACGCCGAGCGTCGGCAGGGCTCGGAGTCCCCCGGAGATCATCACCGCGGGCTCGCGACCGCGCCCGGAGTGGCCGACGAGCGCGCCGATCGGCAGCGCGATGGCGGAGGCGATGACGAGCACCACGCCCGAGACCCAGAGGTGCTCGGCGATCCGCTGCGGGATGCTGCCGGGCCCGGTCCAGTTCGCGGGGTCGGCCAGCCAGGCGAAGGCGTCGAGGAAGAGGTTCACGCGGTCTCCTCCCGGACGCGTCGCGCCGCAGCCGCCCGGCCGTTCGACGCCCCGCGACGGGTCCATGGCATCAGGAGGCGACCGAGCATCACGCTGAGCGCGTCGAGCCCGAGGGCGAGCACGATCGTGGCGACGATGCCGGTGATGATCTCGACCTGGATGCCGCGCTGGAAGCCGTCGGTGAAGAGGCTCCCGAGGCTCTGGACCCCGATGACCGCGCCGACGGTGGCGAGGCTCACGGTGCTCACGATCACGACGCGGAGCCCCGACAGCAGCACCGGTCCGGCGAGCGGCAGCTCGACGCCCCAGAACCTGCCGGTCGCCGAGTAGCCGACGGCGGTCGCCGACTGCCGGATGTCGCGCTCGACGGAATCGAACGCGTCGGCCGACGTGCGGACGATCACCGCGATGCCGTACAGCGTGAGCGCGATGACGAGGTTCACCGGCGAACGGAGGCTGAGGCCCGTGAAGGCCGGCAGGGCGATGAACAGCGCGAGCGACGGGATCGCGTAGAGGAGCCCGCAGATGGACAGCAGCACTCCCCTCGACCACCGGTAGCGGTGGGCGAGCCAGCCGATCGGCACCGAGATCACGAAGCTCAGTATGATCGCCGGCACCGACAACGCGAGGTGGACGAGCATGAGCTCGCCGACGAGGTCGAGGTTCGACCACAGCCAGTTCACGAGGCCAGGACTCCCGCCGCGCGGCCGTCCGCGTCGACGACGACCCGACGCCCGTCGACCTCGGTCACGTGCAGCGCCCGCTTGCCGCGGTCGGCGCCCACGAAGTCGGCGACGAACGCGTCGGCGGGGTGCGCGAGGATCTCCGCAGGCGACGCGGCCTGCGAGATCAGGCCGCCCTGCTGCATGATCACCACCTGATCGCCGAGCAGGAACGCCTCGTCGATGTCGTGCGTGACGAAGACGACCGTCTTGCCGAGCTCCTCCTGGAGCCGGAGGAGCTCCTGCTGCAGCTCGGCCCGCACGATGGGGTCCACGGCGCCGAAGGGCTCGTCCATCAGCAGGATGTTCGGGTCGACCGCGAGGCCCCGGGCGACGCCCACGCGCTGCTGCTGGCCCCCCGAGAGCTGGGCGGGGTACTTGTCGGCGAGCGATCGGTCGAGTCCGACGGTGTCGAGCAGTTCCAGCGCGTGCGCGTGCGCCGCGCGGCGCGACTCGCCGCGGAGCAGGGGCACCGTCGCGACATTGTCGATCACCTTCCGGTGCGGCAGCAGCCCGGAGTTCTGCATGACGTAGCCGATGCCGCGACGGAGCTTCACCGGATCGACGGTCGCGACATCCGTGCCGTCGATGAGCACCTGCCCGGAGGTCGGGTCGACCATCCGGTTGATCATCCGGAGGAGCGTGGTCTTGCCCGACCCCGACGACCCGACGAGGACCGTCGTCTTCCGGGGCGGGATGACGATGTCCACATCGTGCACGGCGACCGTGCCGTCGGGGAACTGCTTCGTGACGCCGCGGAACTCGATCATGCTGCCTCTCCGTCGGTCCATGCGCCGACCGGCGCCGCAGCTCCCAGCCAAACACCTCGGCCGCGGCGGAGCAACGGGGGGCGCGCCGGTTCGCCGCGGATGCTCAGGCGGCGGGCGCGGCGGCGAGCTGGTCGGCGAGGTGCCGTCCGAGGTAGTCGCGCACGACGCGGTGCGCCTCGTCGAGGTACCGTGCGTCACCGGCGGCGTCGCGGACGAAGGCCCGGTGGATGAGCGTCGCGCCGATCTCGAGCGCGATGCCGAGCCGCAGGCGCACCTCGGCGTCGTCGATCACCCCGAAGTCGTGCTCGAGGAGCCGTGCGACGCGGTGCGCGATCTCGGGCTCGCCGTCGAGTTCCGACGCCTCGCGGGGGGCGGCGTAGACCACGGCGAAACCCGGCTCGTCGCGATAGAGATCGGCGCACACGTCGAGCGCCAGGTCGATCACGTCCCACCAGGCGGCGAGCTCGGCTCCGTCGACCGCCTCGGCCAGCCGCTCGCGGAAGCGTCGGACGCTCCGCTCGCGGAGGGCGTGGAGGACGGCGACACGGTCGGGGAAGTACCGGTACACGGTGCCGATCGAGGCACCGGCGCGCTCGGCGACCATCTGCGTGGTCAGTCGCTCGAATCCGAGTTCGTCGACGATCTCGGCGGCGGCGTCCAGCAGCGCGTCGAGTCGCTGGGAGCTGCGTCGCTGCGTGGGCTCGGTTCGCACTGAGCGCCTCCGCCCGTGATCGGCCCCCAGGATCAGGTCGATGTTCGGCACGGGTCCTCCTTGTTCGCCGGACCACTCTACCCGTGTCCGGGCGGAAGTCCCGCCTTCGGGGGGCGGCGGGTTTGGCTTCGGTGCGCGGGTCCATGAAAGACTGGCGTGATGCCGGTGAGTTCCCCCGACCCGGCCGGTCCCCGGCGTCGGCCGGCCCGGCACGGTGCCGCGCGCGCCGAGGACTGGATCCACGACGTCCGCGAGCGGTGGGCACGGAGCCGGGGCCACGTCCCCACGGTGGTGCCGTACACCGGCTACGGCTCGACGGAATGGGTGCGCGTGTTCTGCCGCGTGCTGCTGTCGAAGCCGATCCGGCCCGACGACACGTCCAAGCGCCGTCGGCAGCGGCGCGAGCAGGGGATCCGCGGCTGGCGGAGCTTCACCAGCGTGCCGGTCGGCGACGTGCCGGTGACCATCGAGGTCGGCGGCGAGCGGATCGAAGTCCTCGCCGATCGCGGCGGCGTCGTCGACACCAAGATCCCGGTTCGTCTCGAGCCGGGATGGAACCACGTGGTGCTCCACACGCACGGCGCCGAGCCGGTCGATGCGCCCATCCGGGTCGTCGGTCCCGACGTCGACTTCGGCATCATCTCCGATGTCGACGACACCGTGATGGTCACCGCGCTCCCCCGCCCGTTCGTGGCGGCGTGGAACACGTTCGTCCTCGACGAGCACGCGCGCAGCCCGACGCCTGGCATGGCGGTGCTCTACGAGCGCCTGGCACGCCGTCATCCGGGCTCCCCGGTGATCTACCTCTCGACCGGCGCATGGAACGTCGCGCCCACGCTCACCCGGTTCCTCTCGCGCAATCTCTACCCCGCCGGACCGCTGCTGCTCACCGACTGGGGGCCGACCCACGATCGGTGGTTCCGCAGCGGGCGCGAGCACAAGAGCGACAACCTCGATCGCCTCGCCGAGGAGTTCCCGAACGTCCGCTGGCTGATGATCGGCGACGACGGCCAGCACGACGAGGAGCTCTACGCGGCCTTCGCACGGAATCACCCGGACAACGTCGCGGCGATCGCGATCCGCGAGCTCTCCCCCGGCGAGGCCGTCCTCGCGGGCGGTCGCACGAAGTCGGAGCAGCACGGCGCCGAGGTGCCGTGGGTCTCCGCGAGCGACGGCGCGACCCTCGCCGACCGGCTCTCCGACGTCGGGATGCTCTGAGGACGCGCCGACGCGCGAATCACTCCGCGGTCGGCCCGGCCGACCCGTTCGCCCCCGCGATCGGGTCCGCGCCCGGTCCGGCGCGGTTCAGGCGACGGATGCCGCGGCGCGACGCTCGCGACGGATCCGCTCGAGCCCACGGTTGACCTCGCGCGCCCACAGCGGTCCGCGGTAGATGAACCCGGTGTACCCCTGGACGAGCGTCGCACCCGCGTCGAGCCGCTCCTGCACGTCCTCCGCGGTCTCGATGCCGCCCACCGAGACGACGCAGAGATCGGCCGGCACCTGCTCGCGGATGAGCTTCAGCACCACGAGCGAGCGCGCGGCCAGCGGCGCACCGGACAGCCCGCCGGCTCCGATCGCCTCGACCTCGGCGGCCGGCGTGACGAGCCCGGCACGCGAGATCGTGGTGTTCGTGGCGATGATGCCGTCGAGGCCGAGCCGGACGACGAGTTCGCAAATGCGCACGACCTCCGCGTCCTCGAGGTCGGGCGCGATCTTCACGAGGAGCGGCGTCCGGCCCGCCGCCGCGCGGACGGCCTCGAGCAGGGGCGCGAGCGCGTCGAGTTCCTGCAGGCCGCGCAGGCCCGGCGTGTTCGGCGAGCTGACGTTCACGACGAGGTAGTCGGCGTGCGGCGCGAGCACCTTCGTGCTTCGCACATAGTCCTCGGTCGCGTTCTCGACCGGCGTCACCCGGCTCTTGCCGATGTTGACGCCGAGCACGGGACGGTGCCGACGGCGCGACAGACGCGAGACCCGGCCGGCCGCGGCATCCGCACCGCCGTTGTTGAAGCCCATGCGGTTGACCAACGCACGGTCAACCACCAGGCGGAACAGCCGCGGGCGCTCGTTGCCCGGCTGCGCGAGTGCGGTGATCGTGCCGACCTCGACGTGGCCGAAGCCGAGGTTGCCGAGGCCGACCACTGCGAGTGCGTCCTTGTCGAAGCCCGCGGCGACGCCGAACGGTGACGGGAAGCGCAGGCCGAGCGCCTCGACCGCGAGCGCAGGTGCAGGGCCGGTCGCGCGCTCCACGAGCCGGCCGACCCCGAAGGTCGGGAGCGCACGGATGACGCGGAACGCGAGGTGGTGGGCGCGCTCGGGGTCCATGCGCGAGAAGCCGAGGGAGAAGAGGAGTCGATACATGCCTGGTTCAGGCTACCGGAGCGGTCTCGGGCCGCCCGACGCCCGTCACTCGGCCGGCCTGGCCGGGAGCCGGCCGTGCTCCTCGCGGAGCGCCTCGATCGCCGTCTCGAAGTCGTCGAGCGACTCGAACGCCTGGTACACGCTCGCGAAGCGCAGGTAGGCGACCTCGTCGAGTTCGCGGAGCGGCGGCAGGATGGCCAGGCCGATGTCGTTCGCCTCGATCTGCGAGGCGCCCGTCGACCGGATGGTCTCCTCGACCTTCTGCGCGAGCACCGCGAGGTCGGAATCGGTCACGGGCCGCCCCTGGCAGGCCTTCTTGACGCCCAGCACGACCTTCTCGCGGCTGAACGGCTCGATCACGCCCGATCGCTTGATGACCGCGAGGCTCGCGGTCTCGGTCGTCGAGAAACGACGACCGCACTCGGGGCACTGGCGACGGCGGCGGATGGAGAGTCCGTCGTCGCTCGTGCGGGAGTCGATGACGCGCGAATCCGGGTGGCGGCAGAACGGGCAGTACATGGTGCTCCCAGCGTAGCGTCGGGATCAGCGGCGCTCGCCGAAGCGGGCGGTGACCGCCTCGCCGTGCGCCGGGAGGTCCTCCTCCTCGGACAGCGTCGCGATGACGGGTGCGACCGCGCGCAACGCGGCCTCGTCGTACCGGACCACCTGCTGCGGGCGCAGGAACGTCGCCGCCGAGAGCCCTGCGGCGTACCGCGACTGACCGCCCGTCGGCAGGACGTGGTTCGAACCCGCCGCGTAGTCGCCGAGGCTGACCGGCGAGTACGGGCCGATGAAGATCGCCCCCGCGTTCTCGATGCGGGCGAGCACGGCGTCGGCGTCGCGAACCTGGATCTCGAGGTGCTCGGCGCCGAACGCGTTCGCGAAGTCGGCCGCCTGCACGAGGTCGTCGACGAGCACGACCGCCGACTGCACGCCCTCGAGCGCGGCGCGGATCCGCGCGGAGTGACGGGTCTCGGTCGCGCGGACGACGAGTCGTTCGGCGACGCGCTCGGCGAACTCGACCGAGTCCGTCACGAGCACGGCGGCGGCGAGTTCGTCGTGCTCGGCCTGGCTGACGAGGTCGGATGCCACGAAGTCGGCGTCGGCCGCCTCGTCGGCGATCACGAGGATGTCGGTCGGTCCGGCCTCGGCGTCGATGCCCGTGACGCCCTGCACGACGCGCTTCGCGGCCGCGACGAAGACGTTGCCCGGTCCGGTGACCCGCTGCACGGGCTCGAGGCCGAGGTCGGGCACGCCGTGGGCGAACGCGCCGATGGCGCCCGCGCCGCCCATCGCGTACACCTCGTCGATGCCGAGGAGACCGGCGACCCCCGCGATCGTCGGGTGGATCCGCCCGCCGTGGGCCGCCTGGGCGGGCGAGGCGAGGGCGATCGAGCGCACGCCCGCGACCTGGGCGGGCACGACGTTCATCACGACGCTCGACGGGTAGACGGCCTTGCCGCCGGGGACGTAGAGCCCCACGCGGCCGACCGGCTGCCACCGCTGCTCGACCACGGCGCCCGATGCGAGCACCGTGCGCTCGGGGGCGGGAACCTGCGCGGCGCTCGCGGCGCGCACGCGCTCGATGGTGGACTCGACGGCGCGACGCACGTCGGGCCGCAGCGCATCGCGCGCGGCCGCGAGTTCGCCGTGCGCGACGCGCACGGCCGGCGGCCGCACGTGGTCGAACCGCTCGGCCTGGTCGAGCAGCGCCGCCTGCCCCCGTGCGCGCACGTCGTCGATGAGTGCCCGGGCGGGCTCGAGCGCGGCGGCGACATCGGTCGCCGCGCGCGGGACGAGCGCGAGCAGTTCGGACGGGGTCGGACGGGTGCCGCGGAGGTCGATCGTGCGTAGCATGGCCCGCTCAGCCTAGCGAGCCGGGCGGCGGGGTCGCTGGGAGCGACGTCACGTGAGGCAGTTCGGCCCGAGCAGGCTCTTCAGCTCGCCGTAGAAGTCGGCGCTCACCGCGACCGGGTACGGCAGTTCGAACACGCGCGCGGTCCGGCCCTTCGTGAGCTTCAACCGCACCTCGGTGTCGCCGCGGTGGCGGATGAGCACATCGCCGAGCGCCGTGATCGTGTCGGTGGTCGCCCGCACGTCGGGCAGCGAGATCACGACCGGCCCGGAGCCGTCGTCGGTGCCGACCTCGGGCTCGAACACGCTGTAGGCGTGCAGGTTCATGCCGTCGTCGCGCATGCTGACCCGACCGCGGACGACGACGATCGAGTCGCCCTTCAGCGCCGGTGCGAACTCCTGGTACGCCTTGCCCATGAACATGACGGTGATCTCGCCCGAGAAGTCCTCGACCTGGATCATGCCGTACTGGTTGCCGGATTGGCGGGCCACCCGGTGCTGGACGCTCGTGACGAGACCGGCGATCGTGGCGACGTCGCCGTCCTGCGTGGCATCCGAGCTCATCAGGTCGGTGATCGTCGTCGAGGCGTGCTTCGCGAGCGTCGCCTCGAGGCCGGCGAGCGGGTGATCGGACACGTACAGCCCGAGCATCTCCCGCTCGAACGCGAGCTTGTCGCGCTTGGCCCACTCCGGCCGATCGGGCACGGGCGAGGGCGCGGCCTCCTTCTCGTGGTCCTCGAACAGGCTGTCGAAGTCGAACCCGACGTCGCCGTTCTCCTCGGCGCGCTTCTCCTTGACCGCGGCCTCGACCGCGCCCTCGTGGATCTCGACGAGCGCGCGACGCGTGTGCCCGAGCGAGTCGAAGGCACCGGCCTTCACGAGGGACTCGACCGTGCGCTTGTTCGCGACCTGCGTCGGCACCTTCTTCAGGAAGTCGTGGAAGCTCTCGAAGGCGCCCTTCGCGTCGCGGGCCGCGCGGATCGCATCGACCACGTTGAAGCCGACGTTGCGGACCGCGCCGAGTCCGAAGCGGATGTCGTCGCCGACGGCGGCGAAGAACCCGATCGACTCGTTCACATCGGGCGGGAGGACCTTGATGCCCATGCGCCGGCACTCGTTGAGGTAGAGCGCGAGCTTGTCGCGCGCGTCGCCGACGCTCGTGAGGAGGGCCGCCATGTACTCGGCCGGATAGTGCGCCTTGAGGTAGGCCGTCCAGTAGCTGAGCACGCCGTAGGCCGCCGAGTGCGCCTTGTTGAACGCGTAGTCGGAGAACGGGAGCAGGATCTCCCAGAGCTTCTGGATCGCGGCATCCGAGTAGCCGTTGGCCTTCATTCCACCCGAGAAGCCCTCGTACTGCTTGTCGAGCTCCGACTTCTTCTTCTTGCCCATCGCGCGACGCAGGATGTCGGCCTGGCCCAGTGAGAAGCCCGCGACGCGCTGCGCGATCGCCATGACCTGCTCCTGGTAGATGATGAGGCCGTAGCTGGTGTCGAGGATGTCCTTCAGCGACTCCTCGAACTCGGGGTGGATCGGCGTGATCTCCTGCAGCCCGTTCTTGCGGAGCGCGTAGTTCGTGTGCGAGTTCGCACCCATCGGGCCCGGGCGGTAGAGCGCGATGACGGCCGAGATGTCCTCGAAGTTGTCGGGCTTCATCTGCCGCAGCAGCGAGCGCATCGGGCCGCCGTCGAGCTGGAAGACGCCGAGCGTGTCGCCCCGGGAGAGGAGCGCATACGCCTCGGGGTCGTCGAGCGCCAGGTCTTCGAGCACCGGACGGAAGCCCCGGTTCGCCTCGATGTTGTCGAGCGCGTCGTCGATGATCGTGAGGTTCCTGAGGCCCAGGAAGTCCATCTTGATGAGGCCGAGCGACTCGCACGCGGGGTAGTCGAACTGCGTGACGATCTGGCCGTCCTGTTCCCGCTTCATGATCGGGATGATGTCGATGAGCGGCTCGCTCGACATGATGACGCCTGCGGCGTGCACGCCCCACTGGCGCTTGAGGTTCTCGAGCCCGAGGGCCGTCTCGAAGACGGTCTTCGCCTCGGCGTCCGTCTCGATGAGGGCACGGATGTCTCCGGCCTCCTTGTAGCGCGGGTGGTCCCTGTCGAGGATGCCCGAGAGCGGGATGTCCTTGCCCATGACCGCGGGCGGCATCGCCTTGGTGAGCTTCTCGCCCATGCCGAACGGGAAGCCGAGCACGCGCGAGGAGTCCTTCAGCGCCTGCTTGGCCTTGATCGTGCCGTACGTGACGATCTGGGCGACGCGCTCGTCGCCGTACTTCTCGGTGACGTACTTGATGACCTCGCCGCGGCGACGCTCGTCGAAGTCGACGTCGAAGTCGGGCATCGAGACGCGGTCGGGGTTCAGGAACCGCTCGAAGATGAGCCCGTGCTGGAGCGGATCGAGGTCGGTGATCTTCATCGCGTACGCCGCCATCGAACCCGCGCCCGAGCCACGGCCCGGGCCCACGCGGATGCCGTTGTCCTTCGACCAGTTGATGAAGTCGGCGACCACGAGGAAGTAGCCCGGGAAGCCCATCTGGGAGATGACGCCGACCTCGTAGTCGGCCTGCTTCCGCACCTCGTCGGGGATGCCGCCCGGGTAGCGGTCGTGCAGGCCCTTCTCGACCTCCTTGACGAACCAGCTCTGCTCGTCCTCGCCGGCGGGCACTGGGTAGCGCGGCATGTAGTTCGCGCTCGTGTTGAACTGCACGTCGCAGCGCTCGGCGATGAGCAGCGTGTTGTCGCACGCCTCGGGGTGGTCGCGGAACAGGTGCCGCATCTCGGCCGCGGACTTCAGGTAGAACTCGTCGGCGTCGAACTTGAACCGGTTCGGGTCGTCGAGCGTCGAGCCCGACTGCACGCAGAGCAGCGCCGCGTGGCTCTTGGCGTCGTGCGCGTGCGTGTAGTGGAGGTCGTTCGTGGCGACGAGCGGCAGGTCGAGCTCCTTGGCGAGCCGGAGCAGGTCGTCCATGATCCGCTTCTCGATGCCGAGTCCGTGGTCCATGATCTCGGCGAAGAAGTTCTCCCTGCCGAAGATGTCGCGGAACTCGGCGGCGGCCTGCACCGCCTCGTCGTACTGCCCGAGCCGCAGGCGCGTCTGCACCTCGCCCGACGGGCACCCGGTGGTGGCGATGAGGCCATTCGAGTACGTCTGGAGCAGCTCGCGGTCCATGCGGGGCTTGAAGTAGTAGCCCTCGATCGAGGCGCGGCTCGACAGACGGAAGAGGTTGTGCATGCCCTCCGTTGTCTCGGAGAGCAGCGTCATGTGCGTGTACGCGCCCGAGCCGGACACGTCGTCACCGCCGCCGTTGCCCCAGCGCACGCGGGTCTTGTCGCTCCGGTGGGTGCCCGGCGTGAGGTAGGCCTCGGTGCCGATGATGGGCTTCACGCCCGCATCCGTCGCCTGCTTCCAGAAGTCGTACGCGCCGAACACGTTGCCGTGGTCGGTCATCGCGACCGCCGGCATGCCCTCGGCCGCGGCGGCCTTCATCAGTTCGCCGACCCGGGCCGCCCCGTCGAGCATCGAGTACTCGGAGTGGACGTGCAGGTGGACGAAGGAATCGGCGGCCACAGGGCTCCTCATCGGTGGTGCAGCGAGCGGGGCTGGGGTGCTTGCAGTCTATTGGCGACCACCGCCGTGGGAGGAGGTGGCGGCGGGCGTTTCAGTCGCCGGAGAGCACGTCGAGCGCGTGCTGGAGGTCGGCCGGGTAGGCCGACTCGTAGGTCGACCACTCCCCCGTGCCCGGGTGGACGAACGACAGCTGGCGCGCGTGCAGCCACTGCCTCGTCAGCCCGAGGCGGGCGCTCAGCGTCGGGTCGGCGCCGTACATCGCATCGCCCGCGCACGGATGCCGCTGGGCGGACATGTGCACGCGGATCTGGTGCGTCCGGCCGGTCTCGAGGTGGATCTCGAGGAGCGAGGCGTACGGGAACGCCTCGATCGTCTCGTAGTGGGTCACGGCGTGCTTGCCGTCGGCGGTGACGGCGAACTTCCACTCCGAACGCGGGTGGCGGCCGACGGGCGCGTCGATCGTGCCCGCGAGCGGATCGGGCAGCCCCTGCACGACCGCGTGGTAGACCTTCTCGACCTCGCGGTCGTGGAACGCGCGCTTCAGCGCCGTGTACGCCGTCTCGGACTTGGCCACGACCATGAGCCCGCTCGTGCCTGCGTCCAGCCGGTGCACGACGCCCTGTCGCTCCGGCGCTCCGGACGTCGAGATGCGGTAGCCGGATGCCGCGAGCGCTCCGACCACGGTCGGGCCCTCCCAGCCCAGCGACGGGTGCGCGGCCACGCCGGCGGGCTTGTCGACGACGACGATGTGCTCGTCGTCGTGCACGATCCCGAGGTCGGGCACCGGGATGGGTTCGACCTCGAGCGTGCGAGGCGGAGCCCAGCTCACCTCGAGCCAGGCGCCGGCGCGGAGCCGGTCGGACTTGTCGACCGTTCGGCCGTCGAGGCTCACCCCGCCCGCTTCGGCGAACTCGGCGGCCTGGGTGCGGGAGAAGCCGAGGAGCTTCGCGATCCCCGCGTCCACGCGGACGCCGTCGAGCCCGTCCGGGACGGGCAGTGCGCGGTGCTCCACCTCAGGACTCGCGGGCGAGCTCGGCCGGCGCGCCGCCGCCGCGCGCCTCGCGGCCGGACTCGGGTGCCGCGGCATCCGCCCCGTCGCCGTCGCGGACCGGGCGCGAGCCGTCCAGTCCGATGCCCCGGATCGTGAGGATCATGAACAGGATCATGCTCGAGACGATGGCGATGTCGGCGACGTTGTAGATCGCCGGCAGCATCCACGGGGTCGAGATGAAGTCGATCACGTGCCCGATGCCGAAGCCCGGCTCGCGGAAGAGGCGGTCGGTCAGGTTGCCGAGCACGCCGCCGAGCAGGAGCCCGAACACGAGTGCCCACGCGATCGAGCGGATGCGGCGGGCGAACCAGATGATGAACGTGATCACGCCCGCCGCGAGGATCGTGAACACCCACGTCATGCCGCTCGCGAACGAGAACGCCGCACCCGGGTTCCGGACGAACTGCCAGTGCAGCAGGTCGCCGAGCACCTGGACGGTCTCGCCCTCGGCGAGGGTCGTGACGACGAAGTACTTGCTGACCTGGTCGACGGCGTAGACCGTGATCGCGACGCCGACCAGGACCAGCAGTGCGGTGACGCCGAGCCTGGCCCTGCGCTCAGCCTCCAAAGCCCTGGAAGGTCGGCGCGGGCTGCTCGCCCGACGTCGTCGGGGCGTAGCCGCTGCCGACCTGCACCGGCTGCGCCGTGTCGAGATCGCGCAGCTGGCCCTCGATGTAGCTCTTCAGCTTGGCGCGGTAGTCGCGCTCGAAGACGCGGAGCTCGTCGACGCGCTTCTCGAGCGCGACGCGTTCCTGGTCGAGGATGCCCATCTGGGCGCGCTGCTTGGCCTCGGCCTCGGCGACGATGCGGGCGGCGGTGGCGTGGCCCTCGGCGATCAGCGCGTCGCGCTTCTCGACGCCCTCGCGCACGTGCTCCTCGTGGAGGCGACGCGCCAGCTGCAGGAGGTTCGTGGTGCTCGTCTGCTCGTCGATCTCGGACTGCGGGACCGCGGTCTGGGTCGGCACCGCGACGGTCGGGGCGGCAGCCGCCGGCTCGGCGTACGTCTGGGCCGGAGCGGGCGCGGCAGCGGGGGCTCCGGCACCCTCGGCGGACCGCGACTCGGCGGCGGCGAGGCGCTGACGGAGCTCCTCGTTCTCCTGGTTCAGGCGGCGCAGTTCGACGACCACCTCGTCGAGGAAGTCGTCGACTTCGTCCTGGTCGTAGCCCTCCCGGAACTTCGTCGCCTGGAAGCGCTTGTTGACCACATCTTCCGGAGTTAGCGCCATGGCTTCCCACCCTCAAATCTGTCGAACTGTTCGATCACGTTCTGCTAACGGTAGCAAAGACCGCCTCGCTGATGCAGAGCGTCGGCTGGACGGCGCGCCCCGATCGCGATCGGCTCAGGCGGCCGCCGCGGCGCCCGCAGCGAGCCACGACACGACGGTCATCGCGATGATGACCACGAGCATGGCGACGCTCCAGCCGAGGTCGAGCGCGACCTGTCCGAGGCGGATCGGCGGGATGAGCCGTCGGAAGAACCGCACCAGCGGATCGGTCACGGTGTAGACGGCCTCGACGAGCACCAGCACGAACCCGCGCGGGCGCCATGAACGATTGAACGTCCGCACGAGGTCGAGGACGAACCGCGCCCACATCACGAAGAAGTAGATGAGGAGGAGCGTGTAGACGAGGTTCCAGACGACAGCGAGTGCGCTCACGTCCGGGAGTCTACGCGTGCGAGAAGAAGGAGGAATCCACGTCGGCCTCCCCCTCGCCCGCCTCGCCCGACACGACGACGTGCGCCGGCGAGAGCAGGAACACCTTGCTCGTCACGCGCTCGATCTTGCCGTGGAGCCCCTGCGAGAGCCCGCTCGCGAAGTCGATGAGGCGACGCGCGTCGGCGTCGGACATCTGGGACAGGTTGATGATGACCGGCACGCCCTCGCGGAAGGACTCGGCGATCACCTGGGCGTCTCGGTACTGGCGCGGGTGCACCGTGAGGATCTCGTTCATCTCCGCCTGCGGTGGTGTCGGTTGCACGTGGTGCTTTCGGAGGGGGGTGACGGCGGCGCCCCCCTTGGGTGCCGGCGCGGGCGCGGCGTGCACGACCGGCGCCGGCGACGCGGCGGCCGTGGGTGACTCCGGCTCGAGCTCTTCGTCGGCGAGTCCCAGGTAGACCATGGTCTTCTTGAGCGGGTTCGACATCGCTGCCTCCGTCAGGGTGGTTCCGTGATTCCGAGGCTAGCCTCCGGTCGGCCGGTTCCCCGTGATTGCCGTGCCGATCCGAAGGTGTGTCGCACCCTCCAGGATCGCGTCGCGATAGTCATGGGACATGCCCATGGACAACGCGGTCGCCGCGGGAGCGATCGCTCCCACCCGTTCGGACAGGGCCCGCACGCGGGCGAAGGCGGCCCGCGCCGGCTCGTCGAGCGGCGCGACCGCCATCAGGCCGAGCAGCCGGATCCCGGGCGTCGCGAGGACGCGCTCGACCATCGGCTCGAGCGCCTCGGGCGCGACACCTCCGCGCTCGGGATTCTCGGTCAGGTTGACCTGGATGAAGCCGTCCACCGTCGACTCGTCCGATCGCAGTGCGTCCACGAGCGAATCGCGGTCGACGGAGTGGATCACCGAGGCGTAGGCGCGCACCTGTCGCGCCTTCTTGCTCTGCAGCTGCCCGACGAAGTGCCAGCGCAGGTCGAGGTCGGCGAGCGCACGAGCCTTGGCCTGTGCCTCCTGGTGGCGGTTCTCGCCGATGTCGCGCACCCCGAGGCGCGCGAGTTCGCGGATGAGCGATTCCGGGTGGAACTTCGTCACGACGATCGTGGTGACCTCGCCCGGATCGCGACCGGCCTCGCGCGCCGCGTCGGCGACGCCGGACCGGACGGCCTCGAGTCGTTCGGCGAGCCCGCTCACGAGGCGCCGCCCGGGACCTCCGGGCGGCGCCTCGGCGCGCGAGCGATCACTTCAGGAAGTCGGGGATGTCGAGGTCGTCGGAATCGTCGCCGAACGCCGGATCGGAGACGATCTGGTCGGCCGTGGCGCTCGCCTCGCCCCAGTTGGCGGTCTCGACGAGCTCCTCGATGTCTATCTCGGTGATGCCCTCGACCGCGTCCCCGCCGAGCAGGCCAGCACCGGCGCCGCCGCCCGCTGCCGCGCCGACCGCCGCGGGAACCGCGCTCGGCTGGCGGACCTCCGCGGGCCTCGGGGTCGGGTCGCCGCCGTCGAAGCCGGCGGCGATGACCGTCACGCGGACCTCGTCGCCGAGGGTGTCGTCGATGACCGCACCGAAGATGATGTTCGCCTCGGGGTGCACGGCCTCCTGGACGAGCCTCGCCGCGTCGTTGATCTCGAAGATGCCGAGGTTCGACCCGCCCTGGATCGAGAGCAGCACGCCGTGCGCGCCGTCGATCGAGGCTTCGAGCAGCGGACTCGCGACCGCGAGTTCGGCGGCCTTGATCGCCCGGTCGGCGCCCCGCGACGATCCGATCCCCATGAGCGCCGAGCCGGCCCCCTGCATGACGGACTTCACGTCGGCGAAGTCGAGGTTGATGAGGCCGGGCGTCGTGATGAGGTCGGTGATGCCCTGCACACCGGCGAGGAGCACCTGGTCGGCGGTGGCGAACGCCTCGAGCATCGAGATCCCGCGATCGCTGATCTCGAGCAGGCGGTCGTTCGGCACGACGATGAGGGTGTCGACCTCCTCCTTCAGTCGAGCGACGCCCTGCTCGGCCTGGGTCTGCCGGCGCTTGCCCTCGAAGCTGAACGGCTTGGTCACCACGCCGATGGTCAGCGCACCGATCGACTTGGCGATGCGCGCCACGACCGGAGCGCCGCCCGTGCCGGTGCCGCCTCCCTCGCCGGCGGTCACGAAGACCATGTCGGCGCCGGCGAGCGCCTCCTCGATCTCCTCCGCGTGGTCTTCCGCGGCGCGGCGTCCGACCTCGGGATCGGCGCCCGCGCCGAGCCCTCGCGTCAGGTCCCGGCCGACGTCGAGCTTGACGTCGGCGTCGGACATGAGCAGTGCCTGGGCGTCGGTGTTGATCGCGATGAACTCGACGCCGCGCAGGCCGAGCTCGATCATGCGGTTGACAGCGTTGACGCCGCCACCGCCGATGCCGACGACCTTGATGACGGCGAGGTAGTTCTGGTTTGTCGACATGTCCGGCCCTCTCTGCGAACTCTGAACCCTGAACCTCTACTCGAAGGTTAAAGTTTTGCCGAGTATGCAATTCCTGAATCGAAGGTAGGGGGCCGCACGCGGCCGCTCGCTCGGCACGCGCGGCGTGTCGCGATCCCGACCGCCGCGTCTCAGCCGGTGACCGGGCTGAGCGGCGCGGAGACGTCGTAGCGGGAGACCTGGTCGGGCGGCACCGCCGCCATGAGGTCGCGGAGGACGGTCGTCTTCAGCGCGGCATCCTCCGCACTCCCCCAGACGACGCTCGACCCCGCGTCCAGCACGAACCGGACGTCGTCCGCGGACTCCGCCGTCACCGACGCGACCTCCGCGCGCAGCTCCGCCGGAAGGCTCCGGAGCACTCGGCCGGCCGCTCGGAACGCCGCGTCGTCGATGCCGCCCTCGACCTCGATCAGCGGAAGCGCCTCCGGAACCTCGTCCACCCGCTCCACCACCACGCCCGCGGCATCCACCGCCATCAGGCCGGACGACGTGTCGAGCACCCCGACCGGTGTGCGCTCGACGATCCGCACGACGAGCGTGCCCGGCGGCACCGTCTCGGTCGTGTACGTCTCGATGAGCGGGAACTCCGAGAGCGCGCGCTGGACCTCGTCCGGCGCGATGAGCGGCAGTGGCGTGCCGACGCGATCGTCGAACGCGGCCCTGACCTCCGCCGCCGCGATCCGGCTCGTCCCTTCGACCCGCACCTCCCGCAGGGCCATGAGCGGCGAGTACGCGACCGCGACCGCCGCGATCCCGATGGCGACGACCGCGGAGACGACGGTGATCCAGGTCGCGCGACGGAGTCGGCTCCGCCTGGTGAATCGCCGGACCTCCTGCCGCTCGTACCTGCGTCGGGCCCGCTCGGCGGCGGCGAGCTCGCGACGCGCGGCGTGATCGTCGCGGCGGGAGGCTCCGGCGGCATCCGCACCGCGCCCTGAGGGTCGCCCCCGGGCGGCGCGCTTCGTCGCCGTCCCGACCGGACCGCCGACGGGGAGCGCGATGGGCTCCGTCGCGTTCGGGTCCGGGTCGGCCGAGCTCCGCTTCGGCACCGGGTCCGGCTCCGGCCCGCCCTGCGGGGTTCCCGTCGCCACGGCCGTGGAGCCGGAACCGCGGGTCGCCGTCGGACCGGACGGCGCGGACCCGCTTCGAGCGGGTCGTGCTCCGTCGAATCCCTGCGGCCGCTTCACCGGACCCCGATCAGGCGTCCCGCTCGCGTTCGAGCGAACCGAGGAGCTGGGGCACGATCCGGTACACGTCACCGCAGCCGAGCGTGATCACGAAGTCGCCGGGACGCGCGATGCGCGCGGTGTGGTCGGCGGCCTGCTGCCAGTCGGCGATGAACGCGACGCGATCGGGATGCTCGAAGCGCTCGCTCACCAGCGCGCCCGTGACGCCGGGTTCGGGATCCTCGCGCGCACCGTACACGTCGAGCACGACGGTCTCGTCCGCGTACTGCTCGAGGACCTCGGCGAACTCCTTCGCGAACAGCCGCGTGCGGCTGTACAGGTGCGGTTGGTGGACGGCGATGATGCGACCGTCGCCGACCACCGTGCGCGCGGCGGAGAGCGCCGCGGCGACCTCGGTCGGGTGGTGGGCGTAGTCGTCGTACACGCTGACCCCGTCGACCACGCCGTGCAGCTCGAACCGCCGACCGGTGCCGGCGAAGCGGGAGATCCCCTCGAGCGACGCGGCCGGGTCGAAGCCCAGGCCGACGAGCACGGCGAACGCGCCCGCCGCGTTGATCGCGTTGTGCCGGCCCGGGATCCGAAGCCGCGCCCGGTACGTGACACCCTCGTGGTCGACGGCGAACGACACGGGCCCGTCGGTCTCGATCGAGCGCACTCGGACCGTGGCATCCGCCGCCTCGCCGAACGTGAGCACGCGCTCGTGCGAGAGCCGCTCCCGAACGCGCGTCGCTCCCGCGTCGTCGGAGGAGATGACGACGAACTCGTTCGCGCGGTCGGCGAAGTCGACGAACGCCTGCTCGAACGCGTCGAGCGAGCCGTAGTGGTCGAGGTGGTCGGGGTCGACGTTGGTGATGAGCGCCACCGACGTGTCGTAGAGGAGGAAGGAACCGTCCGACTCGTCGGCCTCGACGACGAACAGCTCCCCCGAGCCGGATGCCGCGCTCACGCCGAGCTCCTCGATGACGCCGCCGTTGACGAAGCTCGGGTCCTCGCCGAGCGCGAGCAGCCCGGTGATGATCATGCCCGTCGACGTGGTCTTGCCGTGCGCGCCCGCCACCGAGACGAGCCGCTGCCCGGAGATCACGGAGGCCAGCGCCTGCGAGCGATGCAGCACCGGCAGGCCCCGTGACAGCGCGAGCTGGTACTCCGGGTTGTCCTGCCAGAGCGCCCCCGTCACGACGACCGTGTCGACGTCGTCGGGCAGGTTCTCGGCGGCGTGGCCGATCGCGATCGTCGCGCCGAGGTCGCGGAGGGCCGCGACGTTCGCCGAGTCCCGGACGTCGGAGCCGGTCACGCGGTGGCCGGCGCCGAGCGCGAGCCGCGCGATGCCGCTCATGCCCGAACCGCCGATGCCGACGAAGTGCACGGCGCCGAGGTCGGCGGGGATCGCGATGGAGGGGTCGGGCTTGATCGTCACGGTGTCGCGGTGCTTCCTGGAGAGGGGTTCGGTCGGTTCAACGTTACGCGCCCGCGGCGCCGGTGCCGCCGTCGCGGCGCAGCGCGCCGTCGACGAGCCCGATCATCCGGTCGGTTCCGTCCAGGGCGCCGACGGATGCCGCGGCCCGCGCCATCCGCTCGAGGCGGTCGCGATCGGCGAGCAGCGGGACCACCTCGCGGGAGACCCACTCGGGCAGGAAGTCGGCGTCGTCGACGAGGATGCCGCCGCCGGCTTCGACGACGCCCGCCGCGTTGAAGCGCTGCTCACCGTTGCCGACCGGGTAGGGCACGTAGACGGCCGGGATGCCGAGCGCGGAGAGCTCGCTCACGGTCGCGGCGCCGGCCCGGGAGATCGCGGCATCGGCGATCGCGAGCGCGAGGTCCATGCGGTCGGCGTACTCGACCATCCGGTAGCCGGCGATGCCGGGGTCGTCGACCTCGGACTTCGCACCGGTCACGTGGAGCACCTGCCAGCCCGTGCCCGTGAGCGTCGCGGCGCTGTCGACCGTCGTGCGGTTGATGCGACGGGCGCCGAGCGAGCCGCCCGTGACGAGCAGCACCGGCAGCGCCGGATCGAGCCCGAAGAGCGCAGCTGCCTCGGCGCGCCGCCCGGCACGGTCGAGGACCTCGATCTCGCGTCGGAGCGGCATCCCGACGAACTCGGCGTGCGGAAGCGGCGTGCCCTCGAATGCGACGCCGACGCGGGCCGCGAAGCGCGCACCGAGCCGGTTCGCCAGCCCCGGCCGCGCGTTGGCCTCGTGGATCACCACGGGGATCCCCGCGCCCCGGGCAGCGAGGTAGGCGGGCGTCGACACGTAGCCGCCGAACCCGACGACCACGTCGACACCGCGAGCGGCGATCATCTCGCGCACGTCGGCGATCGATCGCCGGAAGCGCGACGGGAACCGCAACGCCGCGCCGTTCGGCCGGCGCGGGAACGGGACCTTCTCGATCGTGAGCAGCTCGTACCCCCGGGCGGGCACCAGCCGCGCCTCGAGGCCCTCGGCGGTGCCGAGCACGAGCACGACCGCCTCGGGGTCGCGCTCCCGCAGGCGATCGGCGACGGCGAGCAGCGGGTTCACGTGGCCGGCGGTGCCGCCGCCGGCGAGGAGGTACGTCGTCATCGCGTGCGGGCCGCCTTCGACGGACGACGCGACGTCGCCCCGGCGCTCCCTCGCGCCGGCACGCCCGGGTCGCGCGCGACGGAGAGCACCACGCCGATCGCGAAGAGGGTCGTGAGGAGCGCGGTGCCACCCGCCGACACGAGCGGGAGCGGGACACCGAGGACGGGGAAGACGCCGAGCACGACACCGATATTGACACACGCCTGCCCGACGACCCACACGAGGACGGCCGCCGAGACCGTGCGCCCGAACGGCGTCGCGGCCGCGCGCATCACCCGTGCGAGCGCGATCGCGAGCACGACGAAGAGCCCGATGACGACGACCGCGCCGATGAGGCCGAGCTCCTCGCCGATGATCGCGAAGATGAAATCGTTGTCGGCCGCGGGCAGCCACGACCACTTGGCCGCCGAGTTGCCGAGTCCGACCCCGAAGATGCCGCCGTTCGCCATCGCGAAGGTGCCGTGCTGGATCTGCCAGCAGTCGCCGAGGTTGTACTTCGCGCAGTCCTCCTCGAGGAACGCGGTGATCCGTCGCATCCGGCTCTCGCTCGAGACCGCGACGAGCGTGAAGGCCGCCGCGCCGAAGAGCACGGGAACGGCGAGCAGCCGCAGGGGGACCCCGATGAGGAAGAGCGTGCCGAGGAGCATCGCCGCCATGACCATGACGGTTCCGAGGTCGCCGCCGAGCAGCACCAGCCCGATCGCCCCGCCGCCGACGAGCAGGATCGGCATGATGCCCGTGCCGAAGTCGCCGAGGTGGTCCTGCTTCTTGGTCACGATGAGGCCGAGCCAGAGCACGAGCGCGACCTTGATGAGTTCGGAGGGCTGGAACTGCACGGGCCCGAGGTTCAGCCAGTTCGTGTTCCCGCCGACCTCGACGCCGAGCGGGGTCGCGACGACGAGCAGCTGCAGCACGCACGAGACGCCGAGCACGAGCCAGGCGATGCGCATCCAGAACCGCTCCGGCATGCGGCCCGCGAGCAGCATCACCGGGACGCCGATCAGGGCGTAGGTCGCCTGCTGCGCCGCTCGCGAGGTGAAGTCGCCGTCGTTCGCCAGGGCCGACTCGACCTGCGACGACGAGAGCACCATGACGAGGCCGAGCACGACGAGGAAGAGCACCGTGCCGAGGAGCAGGAAGTAGTCCTTCGACTCGGGTCGGAACACCCCGAGGCGGATCCGGGCGGCGAGCCCGGTCGACTCAGTCCGCCTGGCCGGCCGGGTCGTCCGAGGTGGGCTGGTCATGCCCCTCCTCTCCGAGCCGGTCGCGGACGGCCTCGTGGAAGCGCCGGCCGCGGTCGGCATAGTCCGCGAACTGGTCCATCGATGCCGCCGCGGGCGCGAGGAGCACGGTGTCTCCCTCCTCGGCGACCGAGGCCGCGAGCGCGACCGCGTCGGGCATCACGCTCCCAGTGTCATCCGCCACGACCTCGAAGACCGGCACGCCGGGCGCGTGTCGGCGGAACGCCTCGACGAGCGCCGTGCGGTCGGCGCCGATGACCACGGCGGCGCGCAGCCGAGGCACGTGCCGCGCCACGAGCGCATCTGCGTCGACCCCCTTCAACAGCCCGCCGACGATCCAGACGACCGGGCTGAACGCCTGGAGCGACGCCTCGGCCGCGTGCGGGTTCGTCGCCTTCGAGTCGTCGATCCAGCGGATGCCGCCGGCCGTCGCGACCGTCTGGATGCGGTGCGCGTCGAGGTGGAAGCCCGCGAGCGCGTCGTGGATCGCCGCGACCGGCACATCGATGGAGCGCGCGAGCGCGGCCGCCGCGAGGATGTTGGCGACGACGTGCGGGACCGCGAGGCCCAGCGGCTCGAGCTCCTCGAGCGTCGTGAGCTCGAGCGCCGCGGTGCGTCGATCCTCGAGGAAGGCCCGGTCGCAGAGGATGCCGTCGACCACGCCGAAGTCGCTCGGGCCGGGGGTGTCGAGGCCGAAGCCGATCGCGCGGGCGCCCTCCTCGACCTCGGCGTCTTCGACCATCGACCGGGTCGCCTCGTCGGCGCGGTTGTAGACGCAGGCGACCTTCGTGTTCGCGTACACCTTCGCCTTGGCGTCGCGGTAGGCCTCGGGCGAACCGTGCCAGTCGTAGTGGTCGTCGGCCAGGTTGAGGCACACGCTCGCGACCGGGTGCACGGCACCCGGTCCGATGGTCGGCAGGTGGTGCAGCTGGAAGCTCGAGAGCTCGACCACCAGCACGTCGTACCCGAGCGGATCGCGGACCGCGTCGAGCACGGGCACGCCGATGTTGCCGCACGGCGCGACGCGGGCGCCGCCCGCCGCGATCAGCGTGGCCGCCAGCTGCACGGTCGTCGTCTTGCCGTTGGTGCCCGTGACGAGCATCCACTCGGACGCCTTCACCTTGTCGCGCACGCGCCACGCGAGCTCGATGTCGCCCCAGACCGGTACGCCGCCCTCATCGGCCCAGCGCAGCATCGGGTGATCGGGACGGAAGCCGGGCGAGACGACGACGAGATCGGGGGCGGATGCCGCGAGCTCGTCGGGCACGGCGTCGAGCGGGTGCACGACGAAACCGACCCCGATCACGTCGAGGATGCGCGCGCGCTCGTCGTCGGGCGAGGCCGCGTACACCGTGACCCGCGAGCCGAGCTCGGCGAGCGTGTCGGCCACGGCGAACCCCGTGACCCCGAGCCCGAGCACGGCGACGCGGAGGTCGCGCCACCCCTCGGAGTGCCAGCTGGTCAGGCCCTCGAGGCGTGCGGCCCCGGTCGCGGCATCCGTCAACTCTGCAGCCATTCGAAGTAGAAGGCGCCGACGCCCGCGGCGACGAAGAGCCCGGCGATGATCCAGAACCGGACCACGATGGTGACCTCGGCCCAGCCCTTGAGCTCGAAGTGATGGTGGATCGGGCTCATCAGGAAGATCCGCTTGCCGCCCGTGACCTTGAAGTACGCGCGCTGCACGATCACCGAGCCGGCCTCGATCACGAAGAGGCCGCCGATGACGAGGAGCAGCAGTTCGGTCTGGCTCGTCACCGCGAGCGCCGCCAGGGCGCCGCCGAGGGCGAGCGAGCCCGTGTCGCCCATGTAGATGTGCGCCGGGTTCGTGTTCCACCAGAGGAAGCCGACGACCGCGCCGACGATCGCGGTGGCCACGATCGCGAGGTCGAGCGGGTCGCGCACGTCGTAGCTGCGGTACAGGTCGCTCGGGTTCAGGTTCTCGCTGAACCGCGACTGGTTGAACTGCCAGAAGCCGATGATGATGAACGAGCCGATCGCGAGGATCGACGCGCCCGAGGCGAGTCCGTCGAGCCCGTCGGTGACGTTCACGCCGTTCGAGGCGGCCGCGGTGATGAGCACGATCCAGACGACGTAGGCGATGATGCCGACCACCGTGCCGAGCACCATGAAGTCGAGCGGCAGGTCGCGGATGAAGGAGATCTTCGTCGACGCGGGCGTCGCGCCCTCGGCGTTCGGGAACTGCAGCGCGAGCAGCGCGAACACGGCGGCGACGAGCGTCTGGCCGGCGATCTTCGCCCACCCGCCGAGGCCGAGGCTCTGCTTCTTGCGCGTCTTCAGGAAGTCGTCGACGAATCCGACGAGGCCGAGGCCGACCATCATGAACAGCACGAGCAAGCCGGACGCCGTCGGGCCGTCCCCCACCAGGCTCGTGGCGATGAAGTAGCCGAACAGGGTGCCGAGGATGAAGATGATGCCGCCCATCGTGGGCGTGCCGCGCTTGACGTGGTGCGTCTTCGGGCCGTCGTCGCGGATGAACTGACCCCACCCGAGACGCGTGAACAGCCGGATGAACAGCGGCGTCAGGAACAGGGTGAACGAGAGCGACAGGGCTCCGGCGGTCAGAAGTGCTCTCACGCGAACCATTCTCCCAGTCGGTCGCCGAGGTGGCGGAGGCCCGCCGAGTTCGACGATTTCACGAGCACGGTGTCCCCCGGACGAGCCGACGCGGTCACGAGGTCGAACGCCTCCTCCGCCGACTCCACGTACGCCGACTCGCCGTCCCACGAGCCCTCGTTGATCGCCGTGATGTGCAGGCGCCGCGCGCCCTCGCCGACGACGACGAGCTGGGAGATACCGAGCCGGACGGCGAGCAGGCCGATCCGGTCGTGCTCCTCCCCCGAGAACTCGCCGAGCTCGCTCATCTCGCCGAGCACGGCGATCGTGCGGGCTCCCGGCCGCTTCACCTGCGCGAGCGTCTTCAGCGCGGCCGCCATCGAGTCGGGGCTGGCGTTGTACGCGTCGTTGATGATCGTGATGTCGTCGCGGCCGCCCATGACCTGCATGCGCCACTGCTCGGCGAGCGTGACCTGCTCGAGGCCGGCGACGATCGTGGCGAGCGGCACGCCGAGCTCGAGGGCGGCGGATGTCGCGGCCAGCGCGTTCATGACGTGGTGCTCACCGAGCACCGAGAAGCGCACGCGAGCGGACTCGCCCCCGGGGACGGTGATCGTGAACTCGGTGCCCCGCGGGTGCACCACGAGGTCCGTGGCGCGGACCGCGGCGCGGTCGCCGAGGCCGAACCACACGACGCGCGCGGTCGTCCGTTCCGCCATGGGCGCCACGCGGGGGTCGTCGACGTTCAGCACCGCGACATCCGTCGGCAGGAGGTCGGTGACCATCTCGGACTTGGCCTGCACGGTCTTCTCGATGCCGCCGAACTCGCCGGCGTGCGCGAGGCCGACCTTCAGGACGATGCCGACGTCGGGGCGGGCCATGCGGATCAGCCGGGCGATCTCGCCCACGCCCGAGGCGCCCATCTCGGCGACCAGGAACTCGGTCTCCTCGGTCAGTTCGAGCATGGTCGTCGGCGCACCGACCTCGTTGTTGTAGCTCTTGCGGGCGGCGACGGTCGGACCGACCTGCTCGAGCACCGTCCGCAGCAGGTTCTTCGTCGTGGTCTTGCCGTTCGACCCGGTCACGCCGACGATCTTCAGGCGGCCGAGCGCGCGCACGCGCCGGACGACCTCGGTCGCGAGCGCGCCGAGCGCGTCGACGGAATCGGCGACGACGACCTGCGCGACGGGCAGGTCGAGCACGTGCTCCACGATCAGGAGTGCCGCACCCCGCTCGACGGCGGCCGGTGCGAAGCGGTGCCCGTCGTCGAACTCGCCGCGCTTGGCGACGAAGACGCCGCCCGGCTCGACCTCGCGCGAGTCGGTCGTCACGGCGCCGTCGACGACCGTCTCAGGCGTCGCATGGGTGCCTGCCGGCTCGAATCGGCCCGAGGTCGCCTCGACGATCTCGGCCATGGTCAGCGCGATCATCCGAGCCACCCCGCTTCCTGCAGTGCGAGCCGGGCGTCGTCCCTGGCCGAGTACGGGTGCTTCACTCCGGCGACCTCCTGGTAGTCCTCGTGCCCGGGGCCCGCGTAGAGGATCGCGTCGCCCTCGCCGACGAGCGAGAGCGCGTGCCGGAAGGCGGCGCGCTGGTCGGCGATCTCGTGGATCTCGCGGTCGGGGACCGCGGCCTTCGCGCCGGCGATCAGCGCTGCCCGGATGGCCGCCGGGTCCTCCCACCGCGGGTGGAAGTCGGTGACGACGAGCGCGTCGGCGCCGCGCGCGGCGATGGCGCCCATCTCGGCGCGCTTGGTGGTATCGCGGTCGCCGTCGGCGCCGAAGACCATCACCACCCGGCCCTCGGTCGTGCGGCGGATCGCCTCGAGCGCCTGCGTGAAGGCGTCGGGCGTGTGCCCGTAGTCGATGTAGACGACCGGGCCGCGATCGCCGGAGACCCGCTCGGTCCGCCCGGGGATGTAGGCGTCGATGCCGTGCTCCGCGACGGCGCCGGCGATCAGGTCGAGGTCGTTCCCCGCCTCGACGAGCATCACGATCGCGAGCGCGGCGTTCGCCGCGTTGTATCGGCCGATGAGCGGGATGCTCGTCTCGAGTGCACGTCCGTCGGGCGCCTCGAGCCGGAACCTCGTTTGCACCGGCGTCTCGTCGAGGACCGTGAGGTGCCAGTCCGCGTCGACGCCCGGCTCGATCGCGAGCGTGGCGACCGGGATGCGCGACTCCGCGACGAGTCGCTCGCCCCACTCGGAATCGACCGTCACGACGCCGCGGCGCGCGCGCTCGGGGGTGAACAGCTCCCGCTTCGCATCGAAGTACTCGAGCATCGACGCGTAGTCGTCGAGGTGGTCGTGCGAGAGGTTGGTGAAGCCGACGACGTCGAACACGATGCCGTCGACGCGGTGCCGGCTGAGCGCCTGCGCCGACACCTCGATGCCGACGGCGCGGACGTCGACCTCGCGCATCCGGGCCAGCAGCGCGTGCAGCTCGCTCGCCTCCGGCGTCGTGAGCGAGCTCGTCACGACCTCGTCGCCGATCCGACGCTCGGCCGTGGAGGTGAGACCGGCGACCACGCCGAGCCGACGCAGGACGGCGTCGAGCAGGTACACGACGCTCGTCTTGCCGTTCGTGCCGGTGACGCCGAACAGGGTCGCCGGGTTCTCCGCGGTGCGGTGGATCCACGCCGCCACCTCGCCGAGCGCCGCTCGCGCGTCGGGCGTGACGAGGACCGGAAGACCCGACTCGGCCGCACGCTCGGCGCCCGCGGCATCCGTCAGCAGCGCGACCGCGCCGTTCGCCGCGGCCTGGGCGGCGTAGTCGGCGCCGTGGGCGTGCCGGCCGGGCACGCCGACGTACAGGTCACCGCCGTGCACGGACCCGGAGGCGATCGCGACACCCGTCACGTCGAGGTCGTCGATCCCGCCGCGCACCTCGAATCCGAACGCGTCCGCGAGGCCGCGGAGCGATCGAGGACTCGGGTGCTGCGGCCGGAGTGCCGTGGGAGGCGATCCGGTCACGAACCCAACTTTCTCACCAGGTGGCTGGCAACTCGGGCGCCTGGGCGCCGGACGGAACGGTCCGATACTTCTTCAGCACCTGGCTCATCACCTGTTGGAAGACGGGAGCCGATGCGGCGGACGAGTTCATCTTAACGGGGTTCATGATGCTGACCGAAACGACGAACTCCGGGTCATCCGCCGGCGCGAACCCGGAGACGGAGACGAGGTAACCGGACTGGTACCCGCCGTTTCCGTCGGGGACCTGCGCCGTTCCGGTCTTCGCGGCCACGCGGTAGCCGGGGATCTCCCACTGGTCGGCGAGCCAGCCGTGCAGGTACACCTGCTCGAGCATCTGGCTCGTCTGGTCGGCGGCCTTCTCGGACACCACGCGTCGACCCTCGTCGGAGGGCACCTCCGTCACGGTGCCGTCGGACTGCCGGCATCCCTCGACGAGCGACACCGGCATCCGGACGCCGCCGTTGGCGAGCGCCTGGTACGCGCTCGTGATCTGGATCGCCGTCGTCGTCAGGCCCTGGCCGAACATCGTCGCGTACTTGGTCTGGTTGTCCCAGTTCTCCGGCCCGCCGTGCAGATCGCCCGGCTCCTCGCCCGCGAAGCCGACCTCCGACTCCGCTCCGAGGCCGAAGTCGAGCATGTCCTGGTAGCGCTGCTCGTCGCCGACCTGCTCGCCGAACATCGACATGGCCGTGTTCGAGGAGTCGATGAGCATCCCCGTCATGGTGTAGTTCGTCGGACCGTGGTAATGGCTGTCGTTGATGTTCGCGCCGTTCGGCGGCAGGTAGCGGTAGTCGGCGGTCACCCCGCTCGTGGGCGATCCCTTGCCCGCGTCGATCACCGACGCCGAGGTCAGTGCCTTGAAGGTCGAGCCGGGCTCGAACGGCGCCGAGAACGCCCGCGAGCCGCGGTCGGTGGCGTCGACCGAGCTGGGCGAGTTCGGGTCGACGGTGGGCACGTCGGCGACCGCGAGCAGCTTGCCCGTCTTGGCCTCCATCACCGTGACGGTGGCCCAGTCGGCGCCGGTCTCCGCGACCCGCGCCGCGGCGATGCGCTGCACGAAGTACTGCAGGTCGGCGTCGATCGTGAGCTGGAGGTCGCCGCCGTCGTGCGCGCTCGTGTTCACGACCTCGGAGCCGGGGATCGCGACCCAGTCCTTCAGGCTGTGCAGCCAGGTCATCTCGCCGTCCTCGCTCGCGAGGCACGCATCCTCCGAGTACTCCAGGCCCGCGCCCGCCTCGCCCTCGTCGGTGACGAACCCGAGGAGGTTGCCCGCGACCGCGCCGTTCGGGTACCGGCGGCCGGGCGCCTCCTCCGAGTAGACGAACGGGATGCGCAGCGCCTTGACCCGTTCGTAGACATCCGTGTCGACGCGCTTGGCGACGTAGGAGAAGTCGGCACCCGGGTCCTTCGCGAGCTCGCCCTCGATCTGCGTTCGCAGTTCTCCGGCGGATCGTCCGAGCACGTCGCCGAGTTCGCCGAGCGCCTCGTCGAGGGTCACGTCGACCGCGTCATCGCCGGTGCCGCGCTCGAAGGACCGGGTGGCCAGCGCCTGCTTCGGCGAGAGCGTGATGTTGTACCGCATCACGCTCTCCGCGAGCACGGTGCCGTCCGCATCGACGATCGCGCCACGCTCCCCGTAGATCACGCGTGTTTCGGACCGCACGTCCTGCGAGGCCTCGTTCAGCTCCGCCGCGCGCACGACCTGGATGTCGACGAGCCGGACCACGAACCAGCCGACCACCAGCACGAGGGCCAACCCCGCGGCGACGATGCGGCGCATCGGATGGCGGCTCACTCGGTTCATCGGCTGGTTCGCTCCGTCCGGCTTCCGGTCGTGGTCGTGCGGGTCGCCGACGTCAGTGCGTCGCCGGGGTGGGCAGGCCGCCCGAGAGCGCCGGCGGCGCGGCCGGTGCGCCGTCCGCGGACGTCGCGGGCTTCCCGTCCCCGCCCTTCGCAGTCTCCCCCTCCTCCTGCTCCGTCACGAGCGGCACGCCGTCGATCAGGGCATTGGGCACGAGTGCGGCCGATGACGACGCGGTTCCGGCGGCCGCGGTCGGGTCGCCGAGGACCGCGCCGTCCGAGAGGCGGAGGTAGACCGGGGCGGCGTTGGGGACCATGCCGAGCGCCTCCGCGTTCGCCGCGAGGAACTGCGGCGACTCCAGCCGATCGAGGTCGTCGGACAGCTTCTGCTGCTCGCGCTGCAGCTCCGCCTGGCGGAGGAGCTGCTCGTCCATCTCGTAGGCGCCCTGCGTCATGGCGATGGACAGGAGCAGCTGGACGATCGCGATCGCTCCGATGGAGGCGAGTGCGACGACGGCGTAGGCGAGCCGCGGTCGCGCACGCCTCGCGCCCGGCTCCGGGGCCGGGCGGAGCCGCGGCGCGGCGGCCGGCGCCCACCGCCTGGCGGGACGCGTCTGGGCCGGCAGTGCGCTCATGACGGCCTCCTCACTCGTTCTGCGGCGCGCAGTCGCACCGGCTTCGCACGCGGGTTCTCCGCCTGCTCGGACTCGCTCGCGAGCTCGGCGCCTCGGACGAGGAGCCGGAACTGCGGGCGGTGCTCCGGAAGCTCCATCGGCAGCCCTGCGGGAGCGGTGGAGGTGGATGCCGCGGCGAGGACGCGCTTGACCAGGCGATCCTCGAGCGACTGGTAGGACAGCACGACGATCCGGCCGCCCACGGCGACGAGATCGAGCGCCGCGGGCATGGCGCGCTCGAGCACCGAGAGCTCCTCGTTGACTTCGATGCGCAGTGCCTGGAAGACGCGCTTGGCGGGATGCCCCGCCCGCTGCACGGCGGCCGGGGTCGCGTCGTGCAGCACCTCGACGAGCCGGCCCGAGCGGGTGATCGGCGACTCGGCCCGCGCACGCACGATCGCTCGGGCGTACCGAGCGGCGAGCTTCTCCTCGCCGTAGTCGCGGAAGATCCGGCGAAGGTCGTCCTCCGAGTACTCCGCGATGACGTCCGCAGCGGTCCTCCCGCGCGTGGAGTCCATGCGCATGTCGAGCGGCGCGTCCTTCGCGTACGCGAATCCGCGCTCCGCGCGATCGAGTTGGAGGGAGGACACGCCGAGGTCGAAGAGGATCGCGTCGACTTCGGCGAATCCCTCGCCGCGCACGGCATCGGCGATCCCGTCGTAGACGGTGTGCACGAACCGGGCCCGGTCGCCGAATGCGGCGAGGCGCTCCTTCGCGATCGCGATCGCGTCGGTGTCGCGATCGAGGCCGATGGCGATCGCCTTCGGAAAGCGCTCGAGCACCGCGCGCGAGTGCCCGCCCATGCCGAGCGTCGCATCGACGTACACGGCGCCCTCGCGTTCGAGCGCCGGTGCCAGGAGCTCGAGCGTCCGCTCGAGCATCACCGGGGTGTGGATCCGTTCGATGTCCATGAAGCTCCCTCCTTCCGGGCCTCCGGGTCCCGATCCCCATCCGTTCGTCCTGCTGCGGGGAAGTGCAGCAGGCTCGCACGGCTGGGAGTCGGGGCCCGGGGACTCAGAAGAGTCCGGGGATCACCTCCTCCGCCGTCTCTGCGAAGGCCGCCTCCTGCTCGGCGAGGTACGTCTGCCACGCCGTCGCATCCCAGATCTCCACCCGGCTCCCCGCTCCGATGACCGTCAGGTCTCGGTCGAGCCCCGCGTACGCGCGGAGGTTCGCTGGGATGGTGACCCGATGCTGCTTGTCGGGGGTCTCCGCAGAGGCCCCTGAGAGGAAGACGCGCATGTAGTCGCGCGCCTGCTTGCTCGTCACGGGGGCTTGGCGGATCTTCTCGCTCATGTCCTCGAACTCCCGCGCGCTGAACACGTAGATGCAGCGCTCCTGACCTCGCGTGAGCACGAGGCCGTTCGACAACTCATCCCGGAACTTCGCCGGAAGAATGACGCGACCCTTCTCATCGAGCTTCGGTTCGTAGCTTCCGAGGAACATCACGTCACCCCCATCCTCCGGCCAGGAACCAGGTGCGGTCCCCACTTTACTCCACTACCCTCCACTGAACAACGACATTCCTCCGTTTTCGCCGTCTTCGGCTCAGTGCAGGCCCGGATTCTCAGGCTTCTCGCAGGTGGAGGGAAATGGATGTTCCTCATCCCGCAGGGCCGCGAATCGGCCGCGATCGGCCGCGATCGACGCCTGCCGACCGGCGCGATCCGCCCACGCCGACCCTCGAGTGTCGACGCCCCGAGACCATGTGGGGGGAAGTGGAGGGCTCTGGCGGGCCGGGGTGGAGCGAGGTCAGCGGAGCGGCTCCGTGAACGCGCGCACTCCGCGCGCGCACGAAAAGACGGGCTGATCCGAGATCAGCCCGTCGATCGGTTCCGTCAGGGGATCACGACGGTCAGTCGCGGCCCTCCTGGCGGCGATCCCATCGCTCGTTCAATCGGTCCATGAAGCCGGCCTGGGGCTTCGCGGTCTTCGGCGACGCGCCGCTGCTGGGCATGGGTGCCGTCGCGCCGCGGCGCTTCGACGGCGTGATCGCGACCAGGACGCCGACGAACATCAGCGCGAAGCCGAGCACCCCGACGATCGTGAGCTGGGAGGCGACACCACCGATCAGTGCACCGGCTCCGGCGACGGCCAGAAGAACGCCGAGCACGATCGCCCGGTAGTTGGGACGGCCTCTGCCTCCTCCGCCGACGGTCGCGACGAAGTCGGCGTCGTTCTTGTAGAGGTTCCGCTCCATCTCCTCGAGAAGGCGTTGCTCCTGCTCCGAAAGCGGCATCTCATTCCCCTCAGTTCTCGGGACCGACGCTTCGTGACGCCATTCTAGTCCTCTGCGGCCTCGCTAGGCTAGGCAGGTGGCCCTTGCTCCCCGACTCGTCGATGCGGTGAACGAACGCCTCGAGGAGTTCCTCGCCGACCGTGCAACCATTCTCCGCTCGATCACCGACGACCTCGACCCGCTAGCGGCATTCTCGAAGCGGTTTCTCAGCGGAGGCAAGCGCTTCCGGGCCAGGTTCTGCAGCCTCGGATTCGATGCCGTCCGCGGCCCTGATCGCGGCAACGGCGACCGTGCGCCGTCGGCGGAGCGATACGCCGTCGTCTCGGCGGCGGCGGCGCTCGAGGTCTTCCACGCGGCTGCACTCGTCCACGACGACCTGATCGACAATTCCGACACCCGGCGGGGCGCCCCGGCGGCCCACCGCGTCTACGAGGCGCAGCACCGCGACGGAGGCTGGGCCGGTGACGCCGGCGAGTACGGTCGAGCGACGGCGATCCTGCTCGGCGACCTGCTGCTCGGTTGGAGCGATGAACTGCTCGACGAGGGCCTCGCCGCGCTCCGAGACCCGTCCGCCTCGCGGGAGACCCGCCTCGAGTTCAATCGCATGCGGACCGAGGTCACGGTCGGCCAGTACCTCGACATCCTCGAGGAGCGGGCGTGGCTCACCCGCCCCGAGGAGGAGCAGCGCGCACGCGCCGAGCGGGTCGTCGTCCACAAGTCGGCGCGGTACAGCATCGAGGCGCCACTCGCGATCGGCGGCGCGATCGCGGGCGGCTCGACGCCGCAGCTCGAGGCGCTGCGAGCCTTCGGGCTCCCACTCGGCATCGCCTTCCAGCTCCGGGACGACCTGCTCGGGGTCTACGGCGACCCGGCCGTCACCGGGAAGCCCGCGGGCGACGACCTCCGAGAGGGCAAGCGCACCGTGCTCGTCGCGGTCGCCCGCGAGCGGCTGTCCCCCGGGCAGCGCAGGCTCCTCGACGAGCTGCTCGGCGATCCCGCCCTCGACGCCGATCAGATCCGGATGCTGCAGGGCACGATCCGCGACTGCGGTGCCGTCGACGTGGTCGAGGCCGAGATCGCGGCGAACACCGATCGCGCGCTCGCTGCGCTCGCATCGAGCGACCTCGACCCCGGTGCCGCGCGCGACCTCGCCGACCTCGCACGCGCCGTCACGCGACGCGAGAGCTGACGCGGGCCGGTCAGGCGAGCGCCTGCGCGATCCGGCGCACTTCGGCCTTGCGGCCCGCCCGCAGCGCCGCGATCGGCGTGGTGCCGAGGCTGTCCTCCTCGGCGAGGAACCACTCGAGCGCCTCGTCGTCCGAGAACCCGGCGTCGGAGAGCACGATCGCCGTCCCGTGCAGTTCGGGGAGCGGGGCGTCGTCGCGGAGGAAGGCGGCCGGCACCTTGAGCACGCCGTCGATTCGTGCACCGAGCAGGTGCCGGTCGTCGATGAGGCGCCGGATCCGGCCCGGACTCTGCCCCATCAGTTCGACCAGCTCGGGTATGGTCAGCCACTCGGTCTGCTCGACGTCGGTCACAGCACCAGCCTGCCACGACAGGGCGCCGCTCGGAACCCGGTTCGGCCCCGCGCGGCGCGACTCGCGTCGATGAGTTTGACTCGCCATGTCCGTCATGAGACCGTGACGGCATCCGCTCTCAGGCGGAGGGGGAACATGAGGAAGTACGGGGACGACAGGCCGACGGGCGGTGCACCGGAGCCCGGGGATCGGGCTCCGACGTTCCGGCGAGTCGGCGTCCGCCGCCTGCTCACCGTCCCCGTCGCGGTCGTCGGCGCCGTGGCGGTCACCCTCGGGATCGCCCAGCCCGCCGACGCGGCACCGCAGTCCGTGAAGCGCCAGCCGAAGGCGAAGGAGACGCGCGGGGCGCCGGCGCCCCGTCCCGCGATGCCGGCCTCGACGGTCCCGAGCGAGGTGGTGGTCGCCCAGGGCGACACGGTGAGCGCGATCGCCGAGCGGTACGGCCTGTCCACCGCGGAGGTGCTCGCCGAGAACGGCCTCAGCTGGTCGAGCCTGATCTTCCCCGGCCAGCGCCTGGCACTGCCCGGCGGCGCCCCGAACTTCACCGTCGAGTCGGATGCCGGCATCGCGCGGCACATCGTCGCCCCGGGCGACACGATGATCGCCATCGCGGCCGAGTACGGACTCGACGTCGACGTGGTGCTCAGCGCGAACGGCCTCGGACGCGCCAGCCTGATCTTCCCCGGGCAGGCGATCACGATCCCCGCCGGCGCGGGCGCTGCGGCATCCGTCTCGGAATCGACCGCACCGGTCGCCGCGGTCGAGGCCTCGAGCGTCGCGGCGCTCGACGTCCGCCTCGACGACGAGATGCGGGCGAACGCGCGGATCATCGTCGAGGTCGGCCGATCGCTCGGCGTGCCCGACCGGGGCATCGTGGTCGCGCTCGCGGCGGCGGCCCAGGAATCGGGCCTGCGAAACGTCCGGCACGGTGACCGCGACTCGCTCGGACTCTTCCAGCAGCGTCCCAGCCAGGGCTGGGGCACCCCCGAGCAGGTCCTCGACCCCGTGCGCGCCGCGACGGCGTTCTACGGGGGGCCGACCACCCCGAACGAGGGACGCACCCCCGGCCTGCTCGACGTGCCCGACTGGGCCGGGATGACGGTGACGGATGCCGCGCAGGCCGTGCAGCACAGCGCCCACCCGAATCACTACGCGAAGTGGGAGTCCTCCGCCCGCCGCTGGCTCGACGAGCTCGGCTGAACGGAGGACGGCGTCCGTTCGTCACGATGCCGTTTCGTTTCCCCACGGTCCCGGCGTTTGTTCACCGAACGGCATATGCCACTTCGTACACTCGTACGGTGACCACCGCGCCACCCGCCGACCCGATGATCGGCCGTCTCGTCGACGGCCGGTATCAGGTGCGCTCGCGCATCGCGAGAGGCGGCATGGCGACGGTCTACCTCGCGACCGACCTCCGCCTCGAGCGCCGGGTGGCGATCAAGATCATGCACGGCCACCTGGCCGACGACAACACGTTCAAGACGCGTTTCGTCCAGGAGGCGCGCTCTGCCGCCCGCCTCGCGCACCCGAACGTGGTCAACGTGTTCGACCAGGGACAGGACGCCGACATGGCGTATCTCGTCATGGAGTACCTGCCCGGCATCACGTTGCGCGACCTGCTGAAGGACTACAAGCGGCTCACGCCCGAGCAGACCGTCGACATCCTCGACGCGGTGCTCTCCGGACTCGCCGCCGCGCACAAGGCCGGCATCGTGCACCGCGACCTCAAGCCCGAGAACGTGCTGCTCGCCGATGACGGGCGCATCAAGCTCGGCGACTTCGGCCTGGCCCGCGCCGCGAGCGCGAACACGGCGACCGGGCAGGCGCTGCTCGGGACCATCGCCTACCTCTCCCCCGAGCTCGTGACGCGCGGCGTCGCCGACGCCCGCAGCGACATCTACGCGCTCGGCATCATGGCGTACGAGATGCTGACCGGCGAGCAGCCCTACGTCGGCGAGGCGCCGATGCAGATCGCGTACCAGCACGCCAACGAGTCGGTCCCGGCGCCGAGCACGAAGACGCCGTCGGTGCCGCCCGAGCTCGACGCGCTGGTGCTGTGGGCGACCTCGCGCGATCCCGACCAGCGGCCGGCCGATGCCCGGATCATGCTCGACCGCCTGCGCGAGGTCGAGCCGGCCCTGCGTCCGGCACGCCAGCACACGGCGATGCACGACACGCTCGTCATCGGCGGCGGCACGGACGCGCCCACGGCCGAGACCCGCGTGATCGCACCGCTCGGCGCACCGATCCCGACGGCGAGCGACGAGGACGACGACGCGGCCGAGCTCGAGCGGTCCGCGACGCGCCGCCGGAACCGCGGGTACTGGCTGCTCGCGCTCGTCCTGCTGCTGACCGGGCTCTCCGTGGGAACCGGATGGTACTTCGGCGCCGGCCCCGGTGCCCTGGCGAGCATCCCCGACACGGCCGAGATGCTTCCCCAGAACGCCACGCAGACGCTGGAGGAGGCGGGCTTCACCGTCGACCCCGCCGAGCGCAACGACCCGGTCGTGCCCGCCGGCCAGGTCATCGGCACCGACCCGCCCGCCGGAGACTTCGCGCGCCGGGGTTCGACCGTGACGATGTTCGTGTCGACCGGCCCGCAGATCCTCGCGGTCCCCGACGTCATCGGCCGGCCCGAGGCCGACGCTCGCGGGCAGCTGGCCGACTTCACCGTGGCGGAGGAGAGCGCGAAGCAGTTCTCGGCCGACGTCGAGGCGGGTCTCGTCCTCGCGGTGCTCGACGCCGAGGGCGCCGCCGTCGGCGCAGAGTACCCGGAGCTCGGCGCAGTGACCCTCCTCGTCTCCGTCGGTCCCGTGCCCCCGGTGGAAGGCCTCGCCGTCGGTGATGCGCAGTCGCGCCTGGAGACCGCGGGCCTCACCGTCGAGTTCGCCGACCCGAAGTTCTCGAACGAGGTCGCCGTCGACGTGGTCATCACGGCAGAGTGGCTCGACGACCCGATGAACCCCGGCGACGTCGTCCGACTCACCCTCTCGAAGGGCCCCGACCTCGTGGAGGTCCCGAACGTCGTGACCGGCCAGACCATCGCCGAGGCCCGGGCGCAGCTCGAGGAGGCCGGCTTCACGGTCGCCTCGAACGTGCCCGGATTCCTCGAAGGCGCGGTCGTGGCATCCGTGCAGGAGCCGGCGGCCGGCGACACGGTCGCCCGCGGGTCCGAGGTGACGGTCAACTTCCAGCCGTAGCCGGCATCCGGGCAGACGTCGACGGGCGACCGCGGCAGCCGTCTGCCGCGACCGCCCGTCGGTCGTCGCTCGCCGTCAGCGCGCGGCGAGCTCCTCGGCGACGAGGAACGCGAGCTCGAGCGACTGCATGTGGTTGAGCCGCGGGTCGCAGAGCGACTCGTAGCGCGTGGCCAGCGTGTCCTCGTCGATGTGCTCGGAACCGCCGAGGCACTCGGTGACGTCGTCGCCGGTGAGCTCGACGTGGATGCCGCCCGGGTGCGTGCCCGCAGCGCGGTGCGCCTGGAAGAAGCCGGCGACCTCGTCCATGACGTCGTCGAACCGTCGCGTCTTGTAGCCGGTCGGCGTCGTGATCCCGTTGCCGTGCATCGGGTCGGTCACCCACAGCGGATTCGCGTCGCTCCGCTTGATCGCCTCGAGCAGGGGCGGCAGGGCGTCGCGGATCTTGCCGGCCCCCATGCGCGTGATGAAGGTGAGGCGGCCCGGCTCGCGGTTCGGGTCGAGCTTCTCGACGAGCTCGATCATGACCTCGGGGGTCGTGGTCGGCCCGAGCTTCACGCCGATCGGGTTCCGCACGCGCGACAGGAAGTCGACGTGCGCGCCGTCGAGCTCGCGCGTGCGTTCGCCGATCCAGATGAAGTGCGCCGACGTGTTGTACGGCGTGCCCGTCCGCGAGTCGATGCGGGTCATGGGCCGCTCGTAGTCCATGAGCAGGCCCTCGTGGCCCGTGTAGAACTCGGTGCGACGGAGCTCGTCGAAGTCGGCGCCGCAGGCATCCATGAACTTCACCGCACGGTCGATCTCGCGAGCGAGCTTCTCGTACCTGGCGTTCGCCGGGTTCGCCGCGAAGCCCTGGTTCCACGCGTGCACCTGGCGCAGGTCGGCGAAGCCGCCCTGCGTGAACGCACGGATGAGGTTCAACGTCGACGCCGCCATGTGGTAGCCCTGCAGCAGACGCGACGGGTCGGCCGCGCGCGACTCGGGCGTGAAGTCGTAGCCGTTGACGATGTCACCGCGGTACGCGGGCAGCGTCACGCCGCCCCGGGTCTCGGAATCGCTCGAGCGGGGCTTGGCGAACTGGCCCGCCATCCGCCCCATCTTCACGACCGGCATCGAGGCGCCGTACGTGAGCACGACCGCCATCTGCAGGACCGTCTTCACCCGGTTCCGGATCTGGTCGGCGGTCGCTCCCGCGAAGGTCTCGGCGCAGTCGCCGCCCTGGAGGAGGAACGCCTCGCCGCGCGACGCGGCCGCGAGACGGTCGCGCAGCATGTCGACTTCGCCCGCGAACACGAGCGGCGGTAGCGTCGCCAGTTCAGCGGATGCCGCGTGCGCCGCCTCGGCGTCGGGCCAGCTCGGCTGCTGCTTGATGGGGAGCGTGCGCCAATAGTCGAGGCCGGCAATCACGGAGGGATCTGCATTCACGACCGGCTCGACGAGCTGTACCACTGGACTGTCCTGAGGGTTCGGGCGCACGCGGCGCTGAAACGGAAACCGGCGCCGCACGTCGCGACGCCGTGGGTCCAGCCTACCGTGGGGCGACGGTGCGTTACCCCGACGTCGTCTGGGCGGCGCGCTGCTCCCTGAGGGTGCTCGCGTACACGTCGACGTACTCCTGCGAGCTGAGCGCCCGCAGGTCGTACACGAGCTCGTCGGTCACGGAGCGGAGCACGAAGCGGTCGCCCTCCATGCCGTGGAAGCGCGAGAAGTCGAGCGGCTCGCCGAAGACGATGCCGACGCGCCGCACCTTGGGCAGCCGCGTGCCGATGGGCATGATCTCGGCCGTCCCGATCATCGCGACGGGGACGACCGGGACCCCGGCCTCGAGCACCATGCGGGCGACGCCCGTGCGCCCGCGGTAGAGCTTGCCGTCCGGGCTGCGGGTGCCCTCCGGGTAGATGCCGAGGATGCGGCCCTCGCCGAGCACGCGCAGGCCCGTGTTCAGGGACGCCTCGGACGCCTTGCCGCCCGATCGGTCGATGGGGAGCTGACCCGCGGCCTGGAAGAACATCCGCGTCGCCCAGCCCTTGAGGCCCTTGCCGGTGAAGTACTCGCTCTTGGCGAGGAAGACGACCGGGCGGTCGACGATGAGCGGCAGGAAGATCGAGTCGATGAACGAGAGGTGGTTGGAGGCGAGGATCACGGGACCCTCCTTGGGGACCTTTTCGAGCCCGACGACCCACGGGCGGAAGATCGAGAGGAGCAGCGGCCCCACCACGATGTGCTTCATGATCCAGTAGAACACCCCGGTCCTCCGTCTCGTCCCGCTGCCCGGCAAGCCTAGCGCCGTCGGCGTCAGGCGTGCTCCTCCACCCAGACGCGCGCGAGGTCGGCCGCGCCGACGACGCCGGCGTCGTTGACGAGTTCGGCGATCACGAAGTCGGGCTCGGGATGGTAGCCACGTGCGGGGAGGTGCTCCAGGTACGCCTCGCGGATCGGCGCCAGCAGCAACTCCCCCGCGACCGCGACCCCGCCGCCGAACACGAACCGCTGCGGGTCGAGCACCGCCGACAGGCTCGCCGACGCTTCGCCGAGCCATCGCCCGAGCTGCCGCAGCGCGGCGACCGCACCCGGGTCCTCCGCGGCGATCAGTCCGCCCACGATCGCGCCGTCGAGCGCGCCGTGCTCCTCCCGTGCTCGAGCGAGGTTCTGCCCGATGCCCCCGGCGTCCGCGATCTCGTTCGCCATGCGCAGCAGGGCGCGCCCGGACCCGTACTGCTCGAGGCATCCGTGCTGGCCGCAGCCGCAGGCCACGCCGTTCGGCACCAGCCGGATGTGGCCGAGCTCGGCGCCCGCGCCGAATCCGCCGCGGAAGAGCCGGTCGCCGGCGACGATGGCGCCGCCGACGCCCGTGCCGATCGTCAGCATGACCATGTCTGAGACCATGCGCCCCGCACCGAAGCGGAACTCCGCCCAGCCGGCCGCGTTCGCGTCGTTCTCGACCACGACGTTGCCGCCCACGCGCGCCTCGAGCTTCTCCCGGAACGGCTCGTTGCGCCAATCGATGTTCGGCGCGTAGTACACGGTCGACTGCGCGGCGTCGATGAACCCGGCCGCTGCGACCCCCACCGCATCGATGCGATCGCCGCCCGCGAGTTCGCCGATCATGGCCACGACCGAGTCCTCGAGGGCAGTCGTGTCGACGGGCGTCGGCACCCTGGCCGAGCGGACGATGACTCCGAGCTCGTCGACCACGGCGCCCGCGATCTTGGTGCCGCCGATGTCGATGCCGATCGCGTGCACGTCGAACGCCTTTCGCCTGGGGTGAGTGGGTCTGAACAGCCGGTGAGGTCCCCGCTGCACCGACTAGAGTGTAGTCAACCCCACAGCAGTGGTCGTGCGGCCCCGAACCCGCCCGGCCCTCCCGGTGCCGAAGGAGCTACCGTGATCGAGTTCACCACCGCGCCCCTGGTCCCCGCCGACCCCGACGCGAACACCACAGACCTGCTGGTCGACCGGGTCAAGGCGACGCCCGACTCGGTGCTCTTCTCCCTGCCGACCGCCGGTGGCGGGTGGAGCCCGGTCACGACGCGCGAATTCCACGAGCAGGTCGTCCGCCTGGCGAAGGGCCTCGTCGCCGCGGGCATCCAGCCTGGCGACAAGATCGGGCTGATGAGCAAGACCCGGTACGAGTGGACGCTGATCGACTTCGCGGCGTGGTTCGCCGGCGCGATCCTCGTGCCCGTGTACGAGACGAGCTCGCCCGCCCAGGTGCGCTGGAACCTCGGCGACTCCGGGGCGATCGCGGTCATCCTCGAGACGGCCGACCACTTCGCACGGTTCGACGAGGTGCACCCCGATCTCCCGGCGATCCGCAACGTCTGGCAGATCGACCTCGGCGACCTCGACAAGCTCGCCGCGTCGGGCACCGACGTTCCCGACGAGGAGATCGAGCGACGCCGCAACCTCGCCGTGGGCTCCGACATCGCCACGCTGATCTACACCTCGGGCTCCACGGGCAAGCCCAAGGGCTGCGTGCTCACCCACGCGAACTTCGTCGAGCTCTGCCGCAACTCGGCGGTCGCGCTCGAGGAGGTCGTGCTCGACCCGAACGGCGCCTCGACCCTGCTGTTCATCACCACGGCGCACATCTTCGCCCGTTTCATCTCGGTGCTCTGCGTGCACGCGGGCGTCCGCGTCGGCCACCAGCCCGACACCAAGCAGCTGCTCCCCTCGCTCGGCAGCTTCAAGCCGACCTTCCTCCTCGCGGTCCCCCGCGTCTTCGAGAAGGTCTACAACGTGTCGGAGCAGAAGGCCGAGGCCGGCGGCAAGGGCAAGATCTTCCACGCCGCAGCCGAGACCGCCGTCGCCTACTCCACCGCTCAGGAGTCGGGCGCGAAGATCCCGCTCGGGCTGAAGCTGAAGTTCGCGCTCTTCGACCGACTGGTCTTCTCGAAGCTGCGTACTGCCATGGGCGGCAACGTCAAGTACGCCGTCTCCGGCTCGGCGCCGCTCGGCCCCCGACTCGGCCACTTCTACCACGCGCTCGGCATCACCATCCTCGAGGGCTACGGCCTCACCGAGACCACTGCACCGGCGACCGTCAACCTCGCCCACCGGTCCAAGATCGGCACCGTCGGACCGGCGCTGCCGGGCGTGTCGGTTCGGCTCGCCGACGACGGCGAGATCCAGGTCAAGGGCATCAACGTCTTCAAGGAGTACTGGAAGAACCCGGCGGCCACGGCCGAGACCTTCGACGGCGAGTGGTTCAAGACGGGCGACGTCGGCGCCTTCGATGCCGACGGCTTCCTCACGATCACCGGCCGGAAGAAGGAGATCATCGTCACCGCCGGCGGCAAGAACGTCGCGCCGGCCGCCCTCGAGGACCCGATCCGGGCGAACCCGCTCGTCGGACAGGTCGTCGTGGTCGGCGACCAGAAACCGTTCATCTCGGCACTGGTCACGCTCGACCCCGAGATGCTCCCGGTCTGGCTGAACAACCACGGCGAGGACGCCGGGATGAGCGTCCACGAGGCCGCGAAGAGCCCGATGGTCCTCGCCGAGGTGCAGCGGGCGATCGACGCCGCGAACGAGAACGTCTCCCGTGCCGAATCGATCCGCAAGTTCGTGATCCTGCCGACCGAGTTCACCGAGGAGAGCGGTCACCTCACGCCGAAGATGAGCATCAAGCGCAACGTCATCCTCGAGGACTTCTCCGCCGAGATCGACGGGCTCTACTCGGGGGCGCCGGCGACCGAGGGCCACTCGATCATCAGCTGACCCGACCTCGAAACGGATGCCCCGCGGCTCGCGCCGCGGGGCATCCGTCATCTCCGCCTGCCCGCCCGGGCGGGCAGGCGCACGGTCGACTCAGAACCAGTCGGATTCGCGCACGGCACGCATCGCCGCGCGACGCTCGTCCTTCTCGAGGCGATCGAGGTAGAGCACGCCGTCGAGGTGGTCGGTCTCGTGCTGGAGCGCCTGAGCCATGAGCCCTTCACCGGCCAACTCGATCTCGTTGCCGTCGAGGTCGATGCCGCGCACCCGCGCGAAGGGATGCCGCGGCGTCTTGTGCCAGAGCCCTGGAACCGACAGGCAGCCCTCGTCGACGAGTTCGGGGTCGCCCACGACCTCGACGAGGACCGGGTTGATGATGTAGCCGATCTCCCCGTCGACGTTGTAGCTGAACACGCGGAGGTTCACGCCGATCTGGGGAGCCGCGACACCCGCGCGCCCGGGAAGCCGGACGCTGTCGACGAGGTCTTCGACGAGGGATCGGACGCGGTCGTCGACGAGGTCGACGGGGCTCGAGACGGTCTTCAGGACGGGGTCGCCGAACAGGCGAATGGGACGTTCCGGCAATGGTGCTCCGTGTTCAGTGCCCGCGTTCGACGGGCAGGCCTTCCACCACGAGGGCGGCGAGTTCGCGGGCCGAGTGCTGGGTCACCGGACGCAGGTCGCTCCAGTTCACCACCGACCCCGCTGCGAGCTGCGGGTCGTACGGGATCCGCACGATCTCGCGCACGCGAGACTGGAAGTGGGCCTCGATCTCGTCGACCTTGACGAGGTGCGTGCCCTGCGTGGCCAGGTTGATCGCGACGACGGCATTGCGGACGAGTTCGCCGTACCCGTTCGCCTCGAGCCACGTCAGCGTCTCGCTGGCGAGCCGCGCCTCGTCGACGCTGCCGCCCGAGACGATCACGATCGAGTCGGCCCGCTGCAGCGTCGCCCGCATCACCGAGTGGACGATCCCCGTGCCGCAGTCGGTGAGCACGAGCGAGTAGTACCGTGCCGCGAGCCCGGCGACGACGTTGTAGTCGTTGTCGTCGAACGCTTCGGACAACGTGGGATCGGTATCCGAGGCGAGGATGTCGAGTCGCGTCTCGTCCCGCGAGACGAACCTCGAGAAGTCGGTGTACCCACCGATCGACGACGCCTTCGCGACGACGTCGCGCACCGTCTCCCTCGTCTGCCGGTCGACGCGTTCCGCGAGGGTGCCCCGGTCGGGGTTCGCGTCGATCGCGATGATCCGGTCGTCCCGCGCGTCGGCGAGGGCCATGCCGAGAAGCGCGGTCACGGTCGTCTTGCCGACGCCGCCCTTGCGCGTGAGGACCGGGACGAAGCGCGCCCCGCCCTCGAAGCGACGACGGATGCGCTCGCTCATCTCCTTGTGGGCTCGGACCTTCGCCGAGTCGCCGAGGTTGACCAGGTGGAAGGTGGCCTCGTAGAGGAGACGGTTCATGCCGCCCTGAGGCGCCGGTCGCGTCGTGCGGTTGAGGTCGATCAGGCGGTCCGCCGTCAGCGACTCCGCGGTCTCCGGCACCTCGGCCGGAACGACCGCCGACTCGCCGTCGGCGACGATCGCGACATGCGAGCCCGTATCGGTCGTGACCCGCTCGCGACGCAGCCGCGCACCGTCGGCGGCGAGGAGCGCGCCATACGGCGACGTGTCGTGTCGGCCGGCGGAGCGGTAGCCGGCTCCCGCCAGCGCGGGAACCACGTCGACTGAGGTGGTACCCGTCGTCACCGCCGTCAGGTCGCCCGGGTCGACGGCGACGTCGTCGATCGCCACCGCCACCTCGTCGTCGGGCATGACCCGAGCCGGAGCCGGTGGAAGGTCGACGTGGACATCGACGTCGTCGGCCGCGTGCGCACCGCCCGACCGCGCACGGTCGGCAGTGGTCCGGGAGACGGGGCGGCGAGTGCCGCGGTTCGGATCGTCATCGTGCTCTGCCACCGATTCCCCTCCTCATCAGTGCGGAACAGTCCCGAGTCTAACCCGGGCGTACGACGACGAGCAGATCACCCGCCTCCACCTGCTGGGTCTTCGGGATGGCGACCCGCTCGACGACGCCGGCGACCGGCGACGTGATCGCGGCCTCCATCTTCATCGCCTCGATGGATGCCACGGCCTGTCCCGCCTCGATCTCGGCACCGGCCTCGACCTGCAGGGTCACCACGCCGGAGAACGGCGCCGCGATGTGACCGGGCTGCGAGGCATCCGCCTTCTCGGCCGCCCGGGACTCGACGGTGATGCTTCGGTCTCGGACGAACACCGGCCGGAGCTGGCCGTTCAGGATCGTCATCACGGTGCGCATGCCCTTGTCGTCGGCCTCGCCGATCGCCTCGAGACCGGCGTAGAGGCGGACGCCCCGGTCGATCTCGACGACGTGCTCGGAGCCGGGACGCAGTCCGTACAGGTAGTCCGCGGTGTCGACGACCGACAGGTCGCCGAACAGCTCTCGGATCTGCTCGAACTGGCGCGTCGGCGCGGGGAACAGCAGCGAGTTGAGCAGCGCCTGCCGCTCGACCCCGGGCTCGGCGAGCCCGCGACGCTGCGCGTGCGTGAGTTCCGTGACCCCGACGCGGACGTCGCGACCCGCGAGCACCTTCGTGCGGAACGGCTCGGGCCAGCCGCCCGGCAGGTCGCCGAGCTCTCCGGCCATGAAGCCGATGACCGAGTCGGGTACGTCGTACTTCTCGGGGTTCTCCGCGAAGTCGGCCGGGTCGGCCTTGACGGCCGCGAGGTGCAGGGCGAGGTCGCCGACCACCTTCGACGACGGCGTCACCTTCGGCACGCGGCCGAGGATCTCGTTCGCCGCGGCGTACATGTCCTCGATGAGCTCGAAGTCGTCGGCGAGCCCCAGGGCGATCGCCTGCTGGCGGAGGTTCGACAGTTGGCCGCCGGGGATCTCGTGGTGGTACACGCGACCGGTCGGGCCGGGCAGGCCCGACTCGAACGGACGGTAGATCCGTCGGACGGCCTCCCAGTACGGCTCGAGGTCGGACACCGCGTCGAGCGGGATCCCGGTGTCGCGGTCGGTGTGCGCGAGCGCGGCGACGAGCGCGGACGCCGAGGGCTGGCTCGTGGTCCCCGCCATGGGCGCGCTGGCGACGTCGACCGCGTCGACCCCGGCCCGGCTGGCCGCGAGCAGCGTCGCGAGCTGACCGCCGGCGGTGTCGTGCGTGTGCAGGTGCACGGGCAGGTCGAACCGCTCGCGGAGGGCTGCGACGAGCTTCTCCGCCGCGGCCGGGCGGAGCAGGCCCGCCATGTCCTTGATCGCGAGCACGTGGGCGCCGGCGGCGACGATCTCGTCGGCGAGACGGAGGTAGTAGTCGAGCGTGTAGAGGTCCTCGCGCGGGTCGAGCAGGTCGCCGGTGTAGCAGACCGCGACCTCGGCGATCGCGGTCTCCGTGGCGAGGACGGCCTCGATCGCCGGACGCATCTGCGCGACGTCGTTCAGCGCATCGAAGATGCGGAAGATGTCGACGCCCGTCGTCGCCGCCTCCTGCACGAACGCGTCGGTGACCTCGGTCGGGTACGGCGTGTAGCCGACGGTGTTGCGGCCGCGCAGCAGCATCTGGATGTTGATGTTCGGCAGCGCCTCGCGCAGCGCGCCGAGCCGCTCCCACGGGTCCTCGCCGAGGAAGCGCAGCGCGACGTCGTAGGTCGCCCCACCCCAGGCCTCGACCGAGAGCAGCTGCGGCGTCATCCGGGCGACGTACGGCGCGACCGCGACGAGGTCCTTCGTCCGGACGCGCGTCGCGAGGAGCGACTGGTGGGCGTCGCGGAACGTCGTCTCGGTGACGGCGAGCGGCGTCTGGGCGCGGAGCGCCGCCGCGAAGCCGGTCGGTCCGAGCTCGAGCAGGCGCTGACGCGAGCCGGCCGGAGCGGGTGCCGTCAGGTCGATCTCGGGCAGCTTCTCGGCGGGCGACACGGTCGTCGGCGCCGGGCCGTTCGGCTGGTTGACCGTGACGTCGGCCAGCCAGTTCAGGATCTTCGTGCCGCGGTCCTTCGAGACCCGCCCGCGCACGAGCTGCGGTCGCTCGTCGATGAAGGAGGTGCTGAGGTCGCCGCTCATGAAGTGCGGGTCGTCCATCACCGCCTGGAGGAACGGGATGTTGGTGGACACGCCGCGGATCCGGAACTCGGCGAGGGCGCGCTTCGTGCGCGTGACCGCCTGCTGGTAGTCGCGGCCCCGGCAGATGAGCTTCGCCAGCATGGAGTCGAAGTGCGGGCTGATCTGCGCGCCCGGGTTGACCGTGCCGCCGTCGAGGCGGATGCCCGCGCCGCCCGGCGAGCGGTACGTCGTGATCTTGCCCGTATCGGGACGGAAGTTCGCGGTCGGGTCCTCGGTCGTGATGCGGCACTGCAGCGCCGCGCCGCGCAGGTGGATCCGGTCCTGCGTCAGGCCGAGGTCCTCGAGGCTCTCCCCCGCCGCGATGCGCATCTGCGCGACGACGAGGTCGACGTCGGTGACCTCCTCGGTCACGGTGTGCTCGACCTGGATGCGCGGGTTCATCTCGATGAAGACGTGCTGGCCGGCGCGCTCGCCCGCCGTGTCGAGCAGGAACTCGACCGTGCCGGCGTTCGCGTACCCGATCGACTTCGCGAACGCGACCGCATCGCGGTAGAGCGACTCGCGGACGTCGTCGGCGAGGTTCGGCGCCGGAGCGATCTCGACGACCTTCTGGTGGCGCCGCTGGACCGAGCAGTCGCGCTCGAAGAGGTGCACGGTCTCGCCCGTGGCATCCGCCAGCACCTGCACCTCGATGTGTCGGGGACGGAGGACGGCCTGCTCGAGGAACATGGTCGGGTCGCCGAAGGCGCTGTCGGCCTCGCGCATCGCCTCCTCGAGGGAGCGGCGCAGGTCCTCGCGACGGTCGACGCGACGCATTCCGCGGCCGCCGCCGCCCGCCACGGCCTTCGCGAAGATCGGGAAGCCGATCTCGTCGGCCTGCGCGAGGAGCGCCTCGACGTCGGTCGACGGCTCGGTCGACTTCAGCACCGGCACGCCCGCCGCGATGGCCTGCTGCTTCGCGGTCACCTTGTTGCCCGCCATCTCGAGCACGCGAGTGGGCGGACCGATGAAGGTGATGCCGGCGTCGGCCGCGGCCTGCGCCAACTCGGGGTTCTCCGACAGGAAGCCGTACCCCGGGTAGATCGCGTCCGCGCCCGACTCCTTCGCGACGCGGATGATCTCCGACACGTCGAGGTAGGCGCGAACCGGATGACCCTGCTCGCCGATCTGGTACGCCTCGTCGGCCTTCAGCCGGTGCAGCGAGTTGCGGTCTTCATACGGAAAGACGGCGACGGTCTTCGCACCGAGTTCGACGGCGGCACGGAACGCGCGAATGGCGATCTCACCGCGATTGGCGACCAGGATCTTCGAGAACATGCAGGCCTTTCCGATGGGGGTCTTCCGCACAGCGAACATTTAGGTATCGCCGTGCGAGTAACGGTAACGTATTCGCTCGTGCACGTTCTCTCGGTCAGTTCCCTGAAGGGCGGGGTCGGCAAGACCACCGTCACCCTCGGGCTGGCGTCGGCCGCCTTCGCGCGAGGCGTGCGAACACTGGTCGTCGACCTCGACCCGCAGTCCGACGTCTCGACGGGCATGGACATCCAGGTGTCCGGCCACCTCAACGTCGCCGACGTACTCGCGTCGCCGAAGGAGAAGATCGTCCGCTCGGCGATCGCTCCCAGCGGATGGACGAGGTCCAACCCGCAATCGACCATCGACGTCATGATCGGCAGCCCGTCGGCGATCAACTACGACGGGCCGCACCCGTCGATCCGCGACATCTGGAAGCTCGAGGAGGCGCTCGCCAACGTCGAGTCCGACTACGAGCTGGTCCTCATCGACTGCGCGCCGTCCCTGAACGCCCTGACCCGGACCGCCTGGGCCGCGAGCGACCGCGTCGCGGTCGTCACCGAGCCCGGCCTGTTCTCCGTGGCGGCCGCCGATCGCGCGCTCCGCGCCATCGAGGAGATCCGGCGCGGGCTCTCCCCCCGCCTGCAGCCCCTCGGCATCATCGTGAACCGCGCGCGCGTGCAGTCGCTCGAACACCAGTTCCGCATCAAGGAGCTGCGCGACATGTTCGGCCCGCTCGTGCTCAGCCCGCAGCTGCCGGAACGCACCTCCCTCCAGCAGGCGCAAGGGGCCGCGAAGCCGCTGCACATGTGGCCGGGCGAGAGCGCGGAAGAGATGTCGAGTCACTTCGACCATCTGCTCGACCGCGTGCTGCGCGCCGCTCGGATCGGCGACTACGGACAGTCGCCCGCCGCGCAGATGGAGCTCGACGCCCCGCGCTGAGTCGTGCGGGCGACGTCACACGACGTCATGTTCCGCGCGCGAACACGGTCGCCGCGCCGATCACGTCGATCGCGCGCGGACTCGATCGCGGCCGGACACGGGCGCAGGTGGCGTCAGGAGATCCTGCGCGACGCGCGCGCCCGGCGCGCAGCCAGTTCGTCGACGTGGTCGGCCTGCTGCGTGTCGAGTTCGACGAGCGTGGACTCGACCTCGCGCAGCACCTTCCCGACCGCGATGCCGAAGACGCCCTGCCCGCGGTTGACGAGGTCGATGACCTCGTCGTCGGACGTGCACAGGTACACGCTCGCGCCATCGCTCATGAGGGTCGTCTGGGCGAGGTCGTCGATCCCCGCCTCGCGCAACTGGGTCACGGCGACGCGGATCTGCTGGAGCGAGATGCCCGTGTCGAGCAGACGCTTCACCAGCTTCAGGACCAGGATGTCGCGGAAGCCGTACAGCCGCTGCGAGCCGGAGCCCGCTGCGCCGCGCACCGTGGGCTCGACGAGCTGGGTCCGAGCCCAGTAATCGAGCTGCCGGTAGCTGATGCCCGCGGCCCTGGCGGCGACCGCGCCCCGATAGCCGGTGCCGTCGTCGTGCTCCGGGAGGCCGTCGGTGAAGAGCAGTCCGAGGTCGTAGCGTGTTCGTTCGCTCCGATCGAGCTCGGTCATCCGATCGCCCCTCTACTCTCGTCGTCGCCGCGGCGGCGCGGAGTCAACGCTACCCACGCCGACCATCGGAGTCGAGGACATCGGGCCGAACGTCACGGCGTGTCGCCCGCTCAGTGCGCGTGGCGGTCGAGCGTGTCGCGCAGCACCGCGGCATGGACGACCGCGAGGCGATCGCCCAGTTCCCTCGCGCGCTCCGCGCTCCGGGCACGCCCGGCGGGGTCGGGGCGCCGCTCGGGGGCGATCGCCCGTTCGACGAGCTCGGCCTGACGCTCCACCGATGCGCGCAGTCCCCGCAGGTGACGCGGCTCGATTCCACTCGCGCGCAACGCGGCCAGCGCCGCGAGCAGGTCCCTCGCCTCGGGGCCGTAGACCTCGGCGGGACGGATGAGCGAGGCGCCGATGGCCTCGTCGAGCAGCGCGGCAGGGGCGCCGGCGGCGCGGAGGAGTTCGTCACGGGAGTATCGGGGCGCGGTCGCTCGGAACGCCGCCGCATCGACGACGCCGGGCAGTGCGGGCGTGCGGCCCGCGTCGATCTCGTCGAGGTGCGCCCGGATGACCTTCAACGGGAGGTAGTGGTCGCGCTGCATCGAGAGCACGACCGTGATCCGCTCGATGTCGGCCGGCGAGAACTTGCGGTATCCCGCCGCCGTGCGGGCGGGCGTGATGAGGCCCTGTTCCTCGAGGAAGCGGAGCTTCGACGGGGTCAGTTCCGGGAACTCCGGTTGGAGTCTCGCCAGGACCTGGCCGATGCCGAGCAGCGGCGGGGCGTGAGCCGGACGCCGCGCCGCGGCGCCCTCGCTCACCCGGTGCCCGTCGGCGCGAGGTCGTGTCGCGATGCGTAGAACGTGAGGCGGTACTTGCCGATCTGGACCTCGGCTCCGTCGCTCAGCAGCGCCGTCTCGATCCTGATGCCGTCGAAGTAGGTGCCGTTCAGCGAGTTGAGGTCGCGGACCTCGAAGGCCGTGCCGTGGCGCACGAACTCGGCGTGCTTGCGCGAGACGGTCACGTCGTCGAGGAAGATGTCGGCGTCGGGGTGCCGGCCGACCGAGGTGACCTCGGTGTCGAGGAGGAATCGGGCGCCGACGTTCGGACCGCGTCGGACGATGAGCAGCGCGGACGCGGACGGCAGTGCCGCGATGGCCTCCTGCTCGGCCGCGCTCACGTCGGCGTCGAGCGCACTCAACTGCGCCGCGGCCTCGCGGCTGAACCCCATCGTGGTGTCGTTCGGCTGGCCGACGCGATGCGCCGACGTCTCAGCCGACGGCTCGCGCTCCTCGCCGTTCGCGCCGGTCTGGGTCATGTCGGAATCCGCCACCGCTAACCTCCCGGCTCAAGCGTATCGGATGCCGGTGGCCCGGACACCCGCGTCTCACGGACGACACGCGCGGTCTCGATCGCGTAGATGACGCCGGCCCACCAGTACAGGAACGCGCCCCAGATCGTGACCGCCCACCCGAACGGTTCGCTGACCGGGAGCAGGACCGGGAACGCCAGCCCGAGCATGATGATCGGGATGCCGGTGAAGAGCGCGAACGTCGCCGCCTTGCCGAGCTGGTGGACCGGGAGCGGCCCGTACCCGTGGTTCGCGAGCACGACGCCGAGGACGAGCAGGAACACGTCGCGCGCGACGATCACCACCACGATCCACCACGGCACGAGCTCGTTCGCGGCCAGGCCGATGAGCGCCGCGAAGATGTAGAGGCGGTCGGCGGCGGGATCGAGCAGCTGGCCGAGCCGCGTGACCTGGCCGAGCCGGCGCGCGAGGAAGCCGTCGAGCAGGTCGCTGAAGCTGGCGACGACGAGCACGACGAGCGCGGGGACGTACTCGCCGAGGATCACGAGGACGAGGAAGACCGGCACGAGCAGGAGCCGGAGCATGCTCAGCAGGTTGGGCAGCGTCCAGATCCGATCCGACACCCCCGTGCTCTTCTCGGCCACGTTCCGATCCTAGCGAGCGGACGGGTCCCGGAGCCGGGCGCGCAACGCCGGCCAGGCCTCGGCGAAGCGCGGATGCAGCGGCAGTGCGTCGACCGCCGCGAGCGGCGTCCACCTCAGCGCGATGCTCTCGGGGTCGGCCAGGCGGGGCTCGAAGCGCCTCGCGGCGTCGGCCACGACCGTGGTGTACGACCAGAACCCGAGGTCGAGCACGCTCTCGAACCGCGCGGCGACGATGCCCGCCGGCATCCCCGTCTCCTCGGTCGCCTCGCGCACCGCCGCGTCGAGCGCCGACTCGCCGCGATGACGGGCCCCGCCGGGAATGCCCCAGGTGCCGCCGAAGTGGCTCCACGCCGCCCGGTGCTGCAGCAGCACCGCCCCGCTCGGCTCGACGAGCAGCAGCCCGGCCGCACCGTACCGACCCCAGTACCGGGCACCGCCGGGGCCCTCCGCCCAGCCGTCCCCGCTCTCGCCCGTCACCCGTCCAGCATGACGCACGATCCGCCCTGCGCGACATCCGTCGACCCCGCGCCGTCTTGGTCCAACTTTCGGTTGTTCCGCCGCGGTCGGACCCGCTGCTAGCTTCGGGGACACGAACTCCGGTTCGTCGCATCGCCCAACGGACGAGGAGGCCGACATGAACCACACGACCGAGACCGTCGAGGACGAGGTGGTCCTGCTCGACGAGTCGGGAACACCCATCGGCCGAGCCCCGAAGAGCGCGGCGCACGGACCCGACACCGCGCTGCACCTCGCCTTCTCGTGCCACATCGTGAACCCGATCGGCGAGGTGCTCATCACGCGTCGCGCCGTCACGAAGCAGACCTGGGCGGGCGTATGGACGAACTCGTTCTGCGGGCATCCCAAGCCGGCCGAGCCGCTGCTGCACGCGGTGCGCCGTCGCGCCGACTTCGAGCTGGGGCTCGAACTCGACACCGTCGAACTGGCGCTGCCGCTGTTCCGGTACCGGGCGACCGACGCCAACGGCATCGTCGAGAACGAAGTGTGCCCGGTGTACGTGGCGACCGCCGCCGGCGAGCCCGACCCGAATCCGCGCGAGGTCGCGGAGTACCGCTGGGTCGACCCGCGGGCCCTCGCCACCGCGGTGGACGCGGCGCCGTGGGCGTTCAGCCCGTGGCTCGTGCTGCAGGCGAGGGAACTGGAGCTCTTCCGTGCCTGAACTGCTCGACTCCGCGATCGACGAGGAGCTCCGCCGGTTCTTCGCCGACGCGCGAGACCGGGCCGGCGCGTACGGCAGCCACTACACCGCGCTGTGGGAGTCGATCGAGCAGCAGAGCTCCGGGGGCAAGCGCGTCCGCCCGCGCCTGGTGTGGGCGGCCTATCGCGGGTTCGGCGGATCTGATCGTGCGCTCGTCACGCGCGTGGCCCTCGCGTTCGAGCTCCTCCACACGGCGTTCCTGATCCACGACGACCTGATCGATCGCGACACCGTCCGGCGGGGAGTGCCGAACGTGGCCGGCCGGTTCGCGGCACGGGCGCAGGAGCACGGCGGCGACGCACGAGCCGGCGAGGTGTGGGCGGCGACCGCCTCCGTGCTCGCGGGAGACCTGGCCCTCAGTCGCGCGCACCGCGAGCTCGCGATGCTCCCGGTCGACCGGGCGTGCCGCGAGTCGCTGCTCGACATCCTCGACCACGCCGTGTTCGTCTCGGCCGCCGGCGAGCTCGCCGACGTCGTCTCGACGCTCGACGGATCGACGCCCGCGCTCGAGGGCGTGCTCGCGACGCTCGAGCAGAAGACCGCCGTCTACTCGTTCGAGGCTCCGCTCGCGGCCGGCGCCGCGCTGGCCGGCGCCCCGGAGCCCGCGGTGGCTGCCCTCTGCCGGTTCGGCCGCCTCGCCGGGGTCGCCTTCCAGATCGTCGACGACGTCCTCGGGGTGTTCGGCGATCCCACGGTGACGGGCAAGTCCGCCTCCGCCGACCTCCGCGAGGGCAAGCGCACCGCGCTGATCGCGCACGCCGCGACCACGTCGTCGTGGCCGAGCATCCGGGATCGGCTCGGCGACCCGACGCTCGACGACGAGTCCGCCGCCGGGCTCCGCGAGGAGCTCCGCGCCTGCGGCGCCCTGGACGCGGCCCTGGCCCTGGCGCACGAGCACGTCACGCTCGCCCGGTACGAGCTCGACGCCGCCGAGCTGCCGCAGGCGCTCCGCGTCGAGCTCGGCGAGTTCGCGCAGCGCGCGACGGAGCGGATGCGATGAGCCGACGACACGATCCCACGCTCCTGGAGCGGTACGCGGATGCCGCCGAGGCGAGTTCGGCCACGGTCATCGCCCGGTACTCGACCTCGTTCGGCGCGGCGGCCCGGCTCCTCGACGCGGACTCCCGTCGGCGGATCAGGTCGGTGTACGCCCTCGTCCGGGTCGCCGACGAGGTCGTCGACGGCGCCGCGGCCGAGGCCGGGCTGACGCTCGACGAGCAGCACGAGGTCCTCGACGGGCTCGAGTCGGAGACGGAGCGGGCGATGGCGTGCGGCTACTCCGCGAACCTCGTCGTGCACGCCTTCGCCGGCGTCGCCCGCGAGACCGGGTTCGGCACCGAGCTGACCCGCCCCTTCTTCGCCTCGATGCGGCGCGACCTCGATCCCGCTCCGTTCACCGCGGAGGAGATCGGCCCGTACATCCACGGCTCGGCCGAGGTCGTCGGCCTGATGTGCCTGCAGACCTTCCTCGCCGCCGACGCCTCGGGCGCCGCGCAGGCCGTCGACCCCGAACGGCGTGCGCGCCTCGAGCGCGGCGCGATCCACCTCGGCGCCGCATTCCAGAAGATCAACTTCCTCCGCGACCTCGCCCTGGACTGGCGGACCCTCGGTCGAAACTACTTCCCCGGCGTCGACCCGGACGCCTTCACCGAGGCCGACAAGACCGCGATCCTCGACGACATCGACCACGACCTCGCGATCGCCGGCGAGGCGCTCCCCGAGCTTCCACGACGGGCCCGGAGCGCGGTCGCCGCGGCGCACGGCCTGTTCGCGAGCCTGTCCGCGCGGTGCCGCGCCACGCCGGCCGCCGAGATCATCGCGACGCGGATCCGCGTCCCGGACGGCGAGAAGCTGGCGATCGCCGTCCGTTCAGCGCTCACCACGGGAGGGAATCGACGATGATCGGGACGTCCGAGCGGATCGTGGTGATCGGCGGCGGGATCGCGGGACTCGCGGTCTCTGCGCTCCTCGCACGCGACGGCCACCGCGTCACCCTGCTCGAAGCGCGTGACGAGCTCGGTGGCCGGGCCGGGTCCTGGTCGAGCCACGGCTTCCGGTTCGACACCGGGCCCTCGTGGTACCTGATGCCGGAGGTCTTCGACCACTTCTTCCGACTGTTCGGCAGCAGCGCCGCGGAAGAGCTCGACCTCGTCCAGCTCGATCCCGGCTACCGGGTGTGGGCCGACGGCCACGACGAGCCGCTCGACGTGCAGCCGACCCGCGCCGGAAACGTCGCGCTGTTCGAGTCCATCGAGCCGGGAGCCGGCACCGCCCTCGAGCGATACCTCGACTCGGCGGCATCCGCGTACGACATCGCACGGCGGCGGTTCCTCTACACGAACTTCGACGATCCCCGGTCCCTGCTCTCCGGCGAGGTCCTCCGGCAGGCGGGGCGGTTCGCCACGCTGCTCACGACGCCGCTCGAGCGATTCGCCGCCCGGGCCGTCCACGACCGGCGCCTGCGTCAGGTGCTCGGCTATCCGGCGGTGTTCCTCGGCTCGTCGCCGGATGCGACGCCGTCCATGTACCACCTGATGAGCCACATGGACCTGGAGCAGGGCGTGTTCTACCCGCGCGGCGGGTTCGCCGAGCTCATCGAGCGCGTCGCCGCGATCGCCGTCGCGGCGGGGGTCGACATCGTCACGGGGGCTCGCGTCGAGTCGATCGAGCTGTCCTCGGCCGGCGCCCGACCCGCGGTCGCGGGAGCGCGCTTCCGGTCGGCGTCGGGTCGCAGCGTCGTCGCGCCGGCGCATCGCGTCGTGTCCACGGCCGACCTGCACCACACGGAGACCGAGCTGCTCCCCCGGCACGCGCAGACGTACCCGGAGACCTGGTGGCGCCGTCGCAACCCGGGCCCCGGAGCTGTGCTCGCCATGCTCGGCATCCGCGGCCAGGTGCCGGGCCTCGCCCACCACACGCTCTTCTTCACCGAGGACTGGCATGCGAACTTCGGCGCGATCTTCGGCGCCGACCCGCACGTGCCCGATCCCGCGTCGTTCTACGCGTGCATGCCGAGTGCGACGGATGCCTCGGTGGCACCCGCCGGGGACACGAACCTGTTCCTGCTGGTGCCGGTGCCGGCCGATCCCGCGATCGGCCGCGGCGGCGAGGACGGCACGGGCGACCGGCTCGTCGAGGAGACCGCCGACCGGGCCATCCGTCGGATCGCCGAGGTCTCGGGCCTCGACGACCTCGAGGAGCGCATCGTCGTTCGCCGGACGGTCGGCCCGGCCGACTTCGCGGCCGACCTGAACTCCTGGCAGGGCGGTGCGCTCGGTCCCGCGCACACGCTTCGTCAGTCGGCCATGCTGCGCGGGACGAACCGGTCGCGGCGCGTGGACGGGCTGTACTACGCGGGCGGGTCGACCGTACCGGGCATCGGCCTGCCGATGTGCCTGATCAGCGCCGAGAACGTCCTGAAGCGCGTCCGCGGCGACCGTTCGTCCGGGCCGATCGCGGAGCCCGAGGGTACGGTCGAGCACGAACCCGCCGACCCGACCACGACCGTCGCATGACGGCGTTCGCGTACCTCGCCGGCCTGCTCGTCGTCATCGGATGCATGGCGCTCATCGACGCCCGCTGGCGCCTCGTGTTCTGGCGGGCGCCGCTCGCCGGTGCGCTCACCGTCGTGGTGGGCGTCGCGTTCTTCCTCCTGTGGGACGCGGCGGGGATCGTCACCGGGGTCTTCTTCCGCGGCACGTCGGAGATCGTCACCGGGATCGAGCTCGCACCCGAGCTCCCCCTCGAGGAGCCGGTGTTCCTCGCCTTCCTCTGCTACCTCACGCTCGTACTGGTGCTCGGCGGCGAGAGGGTGCTCGCGTCGCGCAGCGCTCGGATCGCCGCTGCCGACGGGAAGGAACGCCCGTGACGTACCTGCTGATCAGCCTGCCGTTCCTGGCCATCGCAGCGGTCGCGGCGTGGGCGGCACGTCCTCGGGAGCGCACGGCGTTCCGACGGAGGGCGATCGCCACCGCGGTCGCCGCAGCCGTGCTCCTCGTCCTCACGGCCGTCTTCGACTCGCTCATCGTCGGCACCGGCATCGTCGCGTACGACGACGTGCACCGGTCGGGCTGGGCGATCGGGCTCGCCCCGGTCGAGGACTTCCTGTACCCGCTCGCCGGCGTGCTGCTGCTGCCCGCCGTCTGGAACCTCAGCGCTCGCGCGGGCCGGAGGCCCGCCGCGGAGGTCGACGGGTGAGCGCGGCGGCGACCCGTGGCGGACTCGGGCACCGGGCGGGCCAGGTGCTGCTGTCGTCGCGGCCGATCAGCTGGATCAACACCGCGTTCCCGTTCGCCGCCGCGTACGTGCTCACGACCGGCCGGGTCGACGCCCTCCTCGTCGTGGGCACCCTGTTCTTCCTCGTGCCGTACAACCTGCTGATGTACGGCGTGAACGACGTGTTCGACTACGAGTCCGACCTCCGGAACCCGAGGAAGGGCGGCGCCGAGGGGGCGCTGCTCGATCCGAGCCTCCATCGCACGGTGGTGTGGGCGGGCATCGTGACCGCTGCGCCGCTCGTGGCGGTCATGCTCTGGCTCGGCGGAGCCGACGAACCCTGGTCGTGGCTCGTGCTCGCGATCAGCCTCTTCGCGGTCTTCGCGTACTCTGTGCCGGGCCTGCGCTTCAAGGAGCGTCCGGTGCTCGATTCGGTCACGTCGAGCACCCACTTCACCAGCCCGGCGGTGTACGGCCTCGCGGTCGCCGGCGCGGACTTCACGTGGCCGCTCATCGCGCTGCTCGTGGCGTTCTTCTTCTGGGGCATGGCGAGCCACGCGTTCGGCGCCGTGCAGGACGTGGTCCCCGATCGCGAGGCGGGCATCGCGTCAATCGCCACGGCCTTCGGCGCGGCGACGACGGTACGGATCGCGCTCGGGTTGTGGGCGGCGGCGGGATTCCTGATGCTCGCGACCGAATGGCCGGGACCGCTCGCGTCGGTGCTCGTGATCCCCTACCTGTGGGCGGCATGGCCGTATCGATCGGTGACGGATGCCGCGTCCGGCGTGTCCAACCGCGGCTGGCGCCACTTCATCCTCATCAACTACGTCGTGGGGTTCCTCGTGACGATGCTGATGATCTGGTGGGCGCTCGTGCGCTGATCGGGCGTCCCCGAACTCCGATGCGGTCATAGGCTGGTGGGATGGCGGAACCCGACGCGGCGCGCGTGGACGCGTGGCTCTGGGCGGTCCGGGTGTGCAAGACCCGCTCGGCCGCGACCGCGGCGTGCCGCGCCGGCCACGTGCGGGTCAACGGCGAGCGCGCGAAGGCCGCGCAGCCGGTCCGACCCGGCGATGAGGTGCGCGTCCGGCTGCACGGGTTCGACCGGATCCTCATCGTGCGCCGTCCGATCGTGAAGCGCGTGTCGGCCGAGCTCGCGGCGGCGGCCGCCGACGACCGCACACCCGCACCGCCACCGCGGGAGGCCGTGGCATCCGTTCCGCTGCGCGACCGCGGCACGGGGCGACCGACCAAGCGCGAACGGCGCGACCTCGACCGCCTCCGCGGTCGCTGACCGGCGGTGCACCCGGCCGGGCGTACCCTTGGGCGGGTGAAGGACCTCGTGCACGAACCCGAACGCCGCCGGTACCTGATCCGCATCGACGGGCAGGTCGCGAGCGTGCTCGACTACCGCGAACTCGGCGATACGGTGGCGTTCGTGCGGACGTTCACGAATCCGCCGTACCGCGGATGCGGCCTCGCAGCCGAGCTCGTGCGCTTCGCGGTCGACGACGTCGAGTCGCGCTCGAGGCTCCGGATCGTTCCGAGCTGCTGGTACGTGGAGCAGTGGTTCGACCGGCACCCCGATCGACGCGCGCTGCTCGACCCGAGGACGGCGTGAGCCGCCGACCCCTCGGGTCGACGGCTCACTCCGGGCGCTCGGTGATCAGTACCAGTTGAGGGACTGCGAGTGCCCCCACGCGGCGCACGGGCTGCCGTAGCCGCGGGCGATGTAGTCGAGGCCCCACTTGACCTGGGTCGCCGCATTGGTGCGCCAGTCGGCGCCGGCCGTCGCGAGCTTCTCCGCCGGCCAGGCCTGGACGATGCCATAGGCACCGCTCGAGGCGTTGACGGCCTGGTAGTTCCAGCCGGACTCCTTGGTCCAGAGCTGCACGAGGCACTGGAACTCGGCCTCGCCCCAGCCGTACTGGGAGGCGGCCATGGCGCGCGCGGTCTGCTTGGCGCCCTCCGGGGTGTTCGCCCGCGCGAGCGCGTCGGCCGCCTCGCGCTCGGCGACCTCTCGGTCATGGGCGCTCGCGGCGTCCTCGGCCTTCCGGATCTCGGCGCGGGTCGACAGCGTGAGGTCGCGGACCTCGTCGATCGGCAGCGCCTTGTAGTCGCCGAGAGTCGCGACCGAGGACGCGAGCGGCTCGGCGTCGATCTTGCCCTCGACGTCCGAGAGCGTGTCCTCGGCGAGGGTGAGCGTGTCCTGGGCCTCGGCGTGGACCTTCGCCTCGGCGACGCCGGCGTAGGCTCCGAGCTGCTCGGCGGCGAGGCCGGTGGACGCGGCGAGCGCACTGGTCTCGGCGACGCGCTGCGCCGCGAGCGAGGAGTTGACGGTGAGCCCGGTTCCGGCGACGGCGCCGACGGCGACGAGCGCGCCGGCGAGGATGATCCGGCGACGACGGACGAGGCGGTTCCGCCGAGCGGCGCGACGGGTCGCGGCGTCGGTGCGGAACGGCGTGGTCTCGCTGGTGTCCGTGGACGCGGTCGCGTCGACGGTCGTCGCGGTCTCGGTGGGGGCAGGCGTGATCGAGTTGAAGTTCTGCATAGGCATGGGGGTGCTCGGATCCTGGGGGTCGGTGGCCCTCCGAGCCGGGGCATGGGCGGGCCCGAGCCGACGGCCCGAGCACACGAATCCCCTACTCTGCACGGTATTCCTGAACGAAACCTCGACTTCTGCTGGGCAGACCATGATCGTGCCTGCGCGAGACTGGTCCCATGGATGCCGATCGGACGTTCGCGACGCCCACCGACGACGCCCGTTGCCCGTGCGGGAGCGGGAGCACGTACGGCGAGTGCTGCGGCCCGTTGCTCGCCGGTCGCGCCGCACCGACGGCGGTGCAGCTCATGCGCTCGCGCTACACCGCGTTCGTCGTCGGCGACCGTGTGTACCTGCTGGCCACGTGGCATCCGTCGACCCGACCCGATCGACTCGAACTCGACCCGGAGGTCCGCTGGCGCTCACTCGAGATCGTGCGCACCGAACGCGGCGGTCCGCTCGACCGCGAGGGTGTCGTGGAGTTCGCCGCACGGTACGCGCACGGCGACGAGCGCGGCGTGCAGCGCGAGACGAGCCGCTTCATCCGCGAGGAGGGCTGGCGCTACCTCGACGGGGCCTGATCCCCCGGGGCGCGGGACGGCTCGCTTCCGGGCCGCGCAACGCCGACTCATGGCCGGCGCATGGAGCCCGCAGAGCGAACACCGAGGTTGGCACCGTAGCGTGGCCTGCGTGACGCCGCTCGACGGAACCCCGCCAGCCCGCCCTGCCCCTCAGCCGATGCTGACCGATCGGGCGCAGCGCACGCTCGACACGATCGACGGGCAGACCCTCGACGAGATGCGCGCGCTCCGCGACGAGACCGAGCGCTTCATGCAGCGGTACAAGTTCGGCATGGACGAGGTGATCACCAAGCTGTCCATCCTGCGCGAGGAGTTCAGCCAGGCGCATTCGTACAATCCGATCGAGCACATCTCGAGCCGACTGAAGAGCCTCGACAGCGTCATCGACAAGATGCGCCGGAAGGGAATCGACCCCTCGTTCGAGGCGATCCGCGCGACGATCACCGACATCGCCGGGGTTCGCGTGACGTGCAGCTTCGTCTCGGACGCGTACCGGATCGCCGAGCTCCTCACCGCGCAGGAGGACGTGCTCGTCCTGAGGGTGAAGGACTACATCGCCGAGCCGAAGGCCAACGGCTACCAGAGCCTGCACCTCATCGTCGAGGTCCCCGTGTTCCTCTCGACGGGGGCGCATCCGGTCGCCGTCGAAGTGCAGATCCGCACGATCGCGATGGACTTCTGGGCGAGCCTGGAGCACAAGATCTACTACAAGTTCGATCGCATGGTTCCCGACGAACTGCTCGACCAGCTCACCGACGCCGCGCGCACCGCGGCCGAGCTCGACGCGCGGATGGAGCGACTGCACCGCGAGGTGCACGGCCAGCCGCCGCCCGCGCGCGCTGCGCTCTCGAGCGAGGTCTGACCGCTCGTCAGCGGATGCCGGTCACTCCCAGTTCGCGAGGTTCTTCCGGCTGGGCTGGACGCGGGGCGGCTCGCCCGGCATCTTCGGGAAGTCGGGGGGGAAGGGCAGTTCGCCGAGGCCGTCGTCGAGGTCGCGCTGCCACCAGTCGAGCAGCGTGTCGATGCGGCCCGGCGCATCGTGCATGTGCGCCCAGGGGTCGCCGCGCTCGGCGAGGCGCTCCGGCACCGAGCGGACCGTGTGCGCCGCCGGATCGGCACCCTCGAGCTCGTCCCACTCGAGCGGGCACGAGACCGCCGCGGTCGGCAATGCCCGAGGACTGTACGCGCCGGCCATCGTGCGGTCGCGGTTGGCCTGGTTGAAGTCGACGAAGATGCGCTCGCCGCGCTCCTCCTTCCACCATGCGGTCGTGATCCGGTCGGGCATGCGACGCTCGAGCTCGCGCCCGAGCGCGATGACCGCGTGCCTCACGTCGAGGAACTCGTGCGCCGGTTCGATCGGCGCGAAGACGTGGATGCCCCGGTTGCCCGAGGTCTTGACGAATCCCGTCAGGCCGACCTCGGCGAGGAGCTCGCGCAGGGCGAACGCGGCCGGAACCGCGTCGGCGAAGCCCGTGCCGGGCTGCGGGTCGAGATCGACGCGAAGCTGGTCGGGCAGGTCTGGCGCCCCCGCTCGCGAGGCCCACGGGTGGAAGACGATCGTATTCATCTGAGCGGCCCAGACCGCGCCGGCCGGTTCGTCGATGACGAGCTGCGGATGGCTCCGGCCGCTGGGGTAGGTCACCATCACGTCGCGCATCCACCCGGGGGCGCCCTTCGGCGGGTTCTTCGAGAAGAACGACTCGCCGCCGATGCCGTCGCGGAAGCGCTCGAGCGACACCGGCCGATCGCCGTTCGCCGCGACGAACGCCTCGCCGACCGCGACGAAGTACTCGGCGAGCTCGAGCTTGGTGATGCCGGCTTCGGGCCAGACGACCCGGTCGGGGCTGGAGACCCGGACGGCGCGCACGCCATCGGGTCCGTCGATCTCGAGGGTCGTCGCGTCGCGGGCCATGACGGCGACGCTACCGCGCTCCCCCGACGCCGCCGCTCATGCGCTCGCCGTGGCGTAGCGCTGGGCGGCTCGGGCCCGCGCCTTCGCGGCCTCGACCTCGCGGTCCTTCGGCGGCGCCGAGGTCACCAGGTGGTCGAGGAGGTGCTGCGTGACGTGCGCGATCTCCTCGACCGCCTCGTCGAACGCGGCCTGATTCGCCTTCGAGGGGTGCGTGGAGCCGCTGACCTTCCGGACGTACTGGAGCGCGGCGGCCCGGACCTCGTCGCTCGTCGCGACGGGTTCGAAGTTGTGGAGGGTTCGGATGTTCCTGCACATGCGGTGCAGCCTAATCCCGGTCGGATGACGCGTCGAGGGGCCCGTCGCCAGCGGCGACGCCGCCGTCGTGCGGGCCTGCGGGCTCGGCGACGGGACGCAGCAGGAACAGCCTCACGATACGCCCGGAGTCCCGTTCGTATCCGCGGTATCCGGGCCACTGGGCCTCGATGCGCGCCCACGCGGCATCCCGCTCGGTCGCCGGGATCGGACTCGCATGGACGAGGAGCGTGCGGTCGCGGACCGTGATCGATGCGTCGGGGTTCGCCAGGAGGTTGTACGTCCATCCCGGGTGCCGGTCCCGCGCGAAGCTCGTGCCCGCGATGATGGCCCGGCCCCGTCCGTCCGGCGTGTACATGAGGTGCACGTCCCGCGTCATGCCCGTGCGGGCGCCCACGGTGTGCAGGACGAGCGAGGGCACGAGCAGCGAGGCGAGCTGCAGGCGCCCGCCGCTCAGCGCACCGAGGACCGCCTCCACCGTCGGCAGCACGATGGGAGCGATCCGCCGGAACAGCCGGGTCCGGGTGATCGGGGCGACGATGGAGCGCGTCAGCTGGAGCACGGTCGGCACGCCACCAGTGTGTCGGGCCGGGTGCGCGGACCGCGAGCGCGCGCGGACCGAGGTTCGGACGACCACCCGGCGCGGCGCCGCCTCACCGCCGGTCTCGCGCGGCCGGGTCGTGCACCCCGGGCAACGCGTCACGTGCCGCGGCGACCTCCGCCGCGGCATCCGCCGCCCGTCGCTCTGCGCGCTTCAGCCGACGCAGCGCCATCGAGGTCGCGCCGTAGCGCACCGCGACGCGATCGCGCTCCTCCTCGACGCCGGTCACGATGTACGCGCTGGCGATGAGCACGACCTGGCTCGACAGGTTCAGCCAGATGAGCAGCGCGATGAGCGAACCGAACGAGGCGAGCAGCGGGTTGCTCGTCGCTCCGCCGACGAAGAGCCCCGAGAGCACCTGCAGCACCGTGAGCCCCGCGCCGCCGATGAGCGACCCCGACCACAGCGCCCGTGCGCTCGGGCGCAGCCCGGCGAGCAGACGGAACAGGCCCGCGATGACGAACGTGTCGATCGCGAACGCGACGAGCACCGAGAGCGTCTGCGACCCGGTGTCGAACAGGACCCCGCCGAACGGGCGTCCGAGCCAGTCGACGACCGCGTCGAGGGCGCCCGTGCCGACGACCGTCACGACCGCGCCGGCCACGAGGAGCCCTCCGAAGCCGATCGCGATGGCGAGGTCGCGGAGCAGTTGCCAGAGGAAGAAGCTGTCGTCGTCGGGGCGGCCGGCCAGCTGCCGGAGCGCGATCCGGAGCGAGCGGATCGCGCCGATCGCGGCGCCGACGAGGCCGATGAGCGCGAGCGTTCCCGCGATGCTCAGGGTGATGGGCTGGATCAGCGCCTCCGGGTCGATCACCGCCCCCTCGCCGATGAGACCGGGGATGACCCCGCTCACGGTGGCCGTGATCGCCTCGATCGCGTCGGGGTTGCCGGCCAGCCAGATGCCCGCGACGGCGAAGCCGAGGAAGGTGCCGGCGAAGACCGAGAAGAGCGTGCGGTAGGTCACGCTGTCGGCGAGCATCGCCCCGTGCTGCTCCTGGTAGAGCAGGAAGGCGCGTGCGGGCTTGGTGCTGAGCACCCATTGCACGACGCGCGCGATGCGTTCGCGGAGTCCGCCCCCGGCGGCCGACTCCCCCGTCCGCCCGTCGCCCGTCTGCCCGTCGCGGGTCCGCCCGTCGCGGGTCTGCTCGCTCATCCCGTCAGGCTAGCGAGCACGGCGCGGCGGATCACGCCCTTGACGAGCGAGCCGCCCGGCCTCGCGGCGGCCGTGCGGCGCGGTCGGCCTTGGCCTCCGCGCGCGCCTGGGCGGACAGCTCCGCGGCGATCCCCTTGGTCTCCTCGACGTCGCCGGTCGCGGGGCGCCACCACGCGAGGGCCGGGTCGGCGTCGAGCAGGACCGCGCGCACGAGGAGCGTGAGTGGTACCGCCAGCACCGCGCCGATCGGGCCGATCACGAGCGCCCAGAACAGCACCGAGACGAACGTGATCGTCTCGCTCAGCCGGACCGCGCCGCCGACCACCTTGGGCTGCACGATCGACTGGACCACCGCGTTCACGACGCCGTAGACGAGGAGGACGGCGATGAAGACCGGCCAGCCGCCCGAGAGGAAGCCGAACACGAGCGGCGGCACGATCGCGATGAAGTACCCGATGTTGGGGATGAAGCTGCAGATGAAGGACAGGACGCCCCAGAGCAGGGCGCCGGGGACCTGGAGGACCAGCAGGGCGATCCAGTTGAGCACGCCCTGTGCGACGCCCAGGCCCGTGGTGACGACCATGTACCGCCGGACGTTCCGCGTGTAGAGGACGAGCGCGTCGACGAGCGCGGCGCGGCGCGGACGCAGCTGCGCGAGGATCGCCGGCGCGTAGGTCCCGTCCATCGCCATGAGGATGAGCAGCGTGAGGATGACGACCAGCGAGAACGTGATGCCGGCGACGCCGCCGAGCACCGCACCCACGACGTCGATGATGCGCGACGGTTCGAGCCCGTCGACGATGGTCTGCGCCTGCTGCGCGCCGATGCCGAGGCCCTCGAGCGCATCGCCGAGGTTCGCCGCTGCCGCCTGGATCTGCGGGGCGTACTCGGGCAGCAGCGTCGTGAACTGCGCCAGCGCGAAGACCAGCGTGGCGACGAATCCGGCGAGCAGGGCGAAGACCGCGACGATCGCGGCGCCGGTCGCGAGCCCGACGGGCACGCCCCGCCGTACGAGCCCGACCCGCACGGGATGGACGCAGATCGTGAGCACGAGGGCGAGGAAGGCCGGCGCGACCACCGACCGGGCGGCCGCGAGCCCGAACATGACGACGACCGCCCCGGCGAACCCGAGCAGGATGACGGCCGCGCGCGGCAGCGCGACCGAGGTCAGGGCCGTCGGCGCCGCGGCATCGGGGCGCGGTACCGCCTCGGAGTCCGACGCTCGCTTCCGACGCCACCAGCCGAGTGCCATGATCCCCCCGATCCGCCGCCGCCGAGGCCCGGGCGCGGCACTTGGGGCGCAGGTTAGCAGTCGGCGGGCAGGGGCGCACGGACTTCGGTCCGCCGCCCGCGCGCGAGGCGCGGATCAGCGGCGTCGGCGTGCGCACGACGGCCGATGCGCTCCCGGACCCGGGCGATCGAGCGCTGGGCGACCGGCTGTCCGAGGAGGATGCCGACGAGCACGACGGCGAGGCCGGCGAGCTGCCAGCCTCCGAGGCGCTCCCCGGCGACGAGCACGCCGAGCAGGACGCCGGTCACCGGGTTCAGCAACCCGATGAGGCCCACGGTGCCCGCCGGCAGGCGGGAGAGTCCGACGAACCAGGCGGCGAAGGCGACGGCCGTCGCGATCACGCTCACGTAGGCGAAGGCGGCGAGGCTCCGGCCGTCCATCGGCGGCGGGGTCCCTTCCACCACCAGCGCGGCGGGCAGCAGGAGGAGGCCGCCGGCGAGCAGTTGCCACGACGTGATCGAGAGGACGTCCGTTCCCTCGCGCCAGCGCTTGGCGAGGATGTAGCCGAGCGAGGAGAGGAGCATCGCGAGCACCGACGCGGCGATGCCGAGCGGCGCCGCCGCGACTCCGTCGCCCGCGAGCATGATCGCGACGCCGGCGATGCCGAGGCCGGCGCCGACGAGCGGGACGAGCCGCAGCCGCTCACCGGCGAAGAGCCACGCGAGGAGCATCATCGCGGCGGGCGAGGTCGCCATGATCGTCGAGGCGAGGCTCGTCGGCAGGAGCTGTGCCACGAGGTAGACGAGCGCGAAGAACACCCCGACGTTGAGGGCGCCGAGGACGGCCGCCCGCCACCACCATGCGCCACGCGGGCGCCGCGGCCGGAGGGCGAGCAGGAGCAGGCCCGCCGGGAGCGCGCGGAGGACGGACCCCCACAGCGGGGCGTCGGGCGGGAGGAACTCGCGCGTGACCCAGTACGTGCTGCCCCACGCGATCGGCGCGATCGCGGTGACGGCCACCCACCGCCAAGTAGTTTCCATGGAAGACAGTATACCTTCCATGGAAGATACACTGGCGCACATGACGACGGATGCCACGGAGGACCGGGTCGCCCGCATCATGCGCGAGTGGCGACGCGAGCGCCCCGACCTCGACGTCTCCCCGCAGGGGGTGATCGGCCGCCTGCACCGGCTGGCGAATGCGCTCACCGAGGAACTGGTCGCCGTCTACGAGCGGTTCGGGCTCTCCGAGGGCGAGTTCGACGTGATCGCCACGCTCCGTCGGGCGGGCGAGCCGTTCGAACGGACGCCGGGCGACCTCGCCGCATCGACGATGGTGACGAGCGGCGCCGTCACGAAGCGCGTCGACCGGCTGGTCGCCCGCGGACTCGTCACGCGACGTACGAGCGAGGTCGACGGCCGTGGCCGGGTCATCGCGTTGACCCCGGGCGGGCGGGAGCTCATCGACGAGGTCATGACGGCCCACATGACGAACGAGCACCGCCTGCTCGCGGCGATCGACGCCGACGAACGAGCGGTGCTCGAACGGGTGCTCACCCGGTGGCTATCGGCGTTCGAGACGCCGCCGGCCACCGGGTGAGCGGGGATCGGATGGATCCGCGGGACGCTCCTATGGATGTCAAGCGGGGTGTTCGAGGAGTCGGTAGAGGTCGCGGGCGATGT
>NZ_WMLB01000002.1 GCF_009709675.1 Agromyces bracchium
CACTCGGAGCCACCAGCCACAGCCCACCAGCATCAGGCTGCGAACGCCATCCTCACAGTCAGTCCAGTGCGTCGGCCGACGCGGCGAGCTCGGACGAGCGACCGAGGTCCTGAGGGTCCGCCGCGGCGTCGAGCGCGGCCATGAGGTCGGCCGTCAGGTCGTCGACGTGCTCGAGCCCGATCGAGAGACGCACGACCCCGCCGTCGGGCTTGGCGTGCGCCGCGACGGGCCGGTGCGTGAGGGACGCGGGGTGCTGGACGAGCGAGTCGACGCCGCCGAGCGAGACCGCGTGCGTCACGAGCCGGCACGCCTCGGTGAACCGGCACGCCGCGTCGAAGCCGCCCGCGAGCTCGATCGCGATGATCGATCCGGGTCCGGCGAGCTGGCGCCCGATCAGCCCCTGCGGGTCCTGCCCAGGCAGGCCGGGGTAGCGGACCCGCGCCACCGCGGGATGCGCCTCGAGGCGGCGCGCGAGCTCGCCGGCCGTCTCCTGCTGCGCGCGCACGCGCACGGGCAGGGTGCGGATGCCGCGGTGGAGCAGGTACGCACCCATCGGGTGCAACAGGCCGCCGGTCAGGGCGCGCACCCGCCGCAGGCGCTCGACCCATTCGATCGGGCCGGCGACGACGCCGCCCATGGCGTCGCCGTGACCGCCGAGGTACTTGGTCGCACTGTGCAGCACGAGCGTCGCACCGTGCTCGAGCGGACGCTGGAGCACCGGGGTCGCGAAGGTGTTGTCGACGAGGAGCGGCACGCTGCCCGCGGCATCCGCCACCCGTCGCAGGTCGAGGAGCTCGAGCGTCGGGTTCGCCGGCGTCTCGACGATGACGAGCCCCGTGTCGGGGCGGATGGCGGCGGCGATGCCGTCGACGTCGGTCCAGGTGACGCTGGTGCCGAGCAGGCCGCTCTCGAGCACGTGGTCGCTGCCGCCGTAGAGCGGCCGGACGGCGACGACGTGCGGCGTGCCGGCCGTGGTCGCGGCGATGAGCGTCGCGGCGAGGGCGGCCATGCCGCTCGCGAAGGCGACCGAGCCCTCGGCGCCCTCGAGGTCGGCGAGCGCGGTCTCGAAGCGGGCGACACCGGGGTGCCAGAGCCGCTGGTACACCGCGGAGCGGCCCTCGGTCAGGCAGCCGCCGGTCGCGAGCTCCTCATACGACATTCCACCGTTCTCGACGTCGCCGAGCGGGTTCGTCGTGGAAAGATCGATGGTGGGAACGTGGGAGCCCTGCTCGCGCACCCCCTCCATTCCAGCGTGGACGGCACGGGTCTCGAGGTTCGACGACGGTGTCAGCATGCGAGCAGGCTACAGAATCTGTGACCAGTTCGGGTGTCTTGCGAAGAAGCTTGCGATTCCTAGAGAATTCTTGCAGAAGCTTCACGCTCGACCGAGAGGATCTCGACCATGGCGCAGAAAGCGGAACTCGACCGGGTCGATCGGGCCCTGCTCACGGCGTTGTCGAAGAACGCGCGGGCATCAGGTGCAGCGCTCGCCGCCGAGGTGGGCGTCGCCGAGTCCACGGTGTCGCTCCGCCTCCGCCGGCTGCAGAGCCTCGGCACCATCCGCGGCTACCGGGTCGACGTCGACCTCGCCTCCCTGGGCGTCTCGCTGCAGGCGCTGATCGCCATCCGGCTCGTCAAGCACGACCGCAGCGAGATCGACGCGTTCCGGAACGCCGTGCCGCACCTGCCCGGCGTGATCGGCGTCTTCCACATGGCCGGCGCCGAGGACTACCTGCTCCACGTCGCTGCGCGCGACGCGGAGGAACTGCGCGAGTTCGTCCTCGCCCACCTCACCGGGCACCCGGCCGTCGCCCACACCGAGACGAACCTCATCTTCGAGCACGCAGAGGGCGACGGCTGGCAGAAGCTCGTCGGCTGAGCGCGCTCGCGCGGCGACCACCGCAGGCGCCGTTCGGCGCTCCGAAATGCTGCCAATCGGGTCGCCGGGCGCGACGCCGCGCCATCCGGCCCACTAGCCTTTCGCAGGGCCCGGCCGGGCCCGACACACGCGACGACGCGGGCGCCCCGCAGCCGACGCACCGCGGCACGGCGCCTGCGACCCGATGGAGCCGACACCATGACCGACGACGCAGCGCGCCCGCCTCGACCCGCACCGCCGGGCACGGCGGCCGAACGCGACCGCTGGCGGAGGTACCTCGCCGACGAGCGCGCCGAGGCGGCCGTCTACCGTGAGCTCGCCGCGCGTCGCGACGGCGAGGAGCGCGAGATCCTCTTGGCCCTTGCCGCCGCGGAGGGCCGCCACGAGGCGCACTGGCTGCGCCTGCTCGACGGCGACGAGACGGGCATCCCGCGCGCTGACATCCGCACCCGGATGCTCGGCGGCCTCGCCCGCCGATTCGGATCGATCTTCGTGCTCGCGCTCGCCCAGCGCGCGGAGGCCCGTTCGCCGTACTCGACCGACCCGCACGCGACCGCGGCGATGGCCGCCGACGAGCGCATCCACGGCGAGGTCGTCCGCGGACTCGCGGCGCGCGGCCGCCGCCGTCTCGCCGGCACGTTCCGTGCCGCCGTCTTCGGGGCCAACGACGGACTCGTGTCGAACCTCGCGCTCGTGCTCGGCATCGGCGCCACCGGCGTGCCCGCGCCGGTCGTGCTCTTCACCGGCATCGCCGGCCTCCTCGCGGGCGCGCTGTCGATGGGCGCGGGGGAGTACGTGTCCGTCCGCTCGCAGCGCGAGCTCCTCGAGGCATCCGCACCCGACCCCGGCGCGCGCGACGCGCTCGGCGACCTCGACCTCGATGCGAACGAGCTCGCGCTCGTCTACCGCGCGAGGGGGATGGCCCCGGACGAGGCCGTCGACCAGGCGGCCCTCGTGCTGGCGCGCGTGCAGGCCGCCGAGCGCCAGTCGGCGCCCACCGACGCGATCGGCACGCTCGAACACGACGACGAGGCCATCGGCACCGGCATGAGCGCCGCGATCTCGAGCTTCCTGTTCTTCGCCTCCGGTGCGCTCATCCCGGTACTCCCGTGGCTGTTCGGGATGTCCGGACTCGCCGCGACCGTCACGGCCACGGTGCTCGTGAGCATCGCCCTCCTGCTGACCGGGGCGACCGTGGGCCTCCTCTCGGGCGCATCGCCGCTGAAGCGGGCGCTCCGGCAGCTCGGCATCGGCCTCGGCGCAGCGGCGGTCACCTACGCGCTCGGGCTCGCGTTCGGGACGACCATCGGGTAGCGCTCGGGGGAGCGCGCCGAGCGCGCCGAGCGCGCCGAGCGCGCCGTCCGTGCGGTCGGTACGGGCCGCTCAGCGGATCGTACGCCCGCCCGCTCAGCCGGCCGGAGCCGTCACGAAGTCGATGAGTTCCTCCACGCGCCCGAGGAGGGCCGGTTCGAGGTCGCCGTACCCCCGCACCTGGCCGAGGATGCGCTGCCACGCGCGGGCGATGTCGGCCTGCTCTTCGTGCGGCCAGCCGAACGCGGCGCACACCCCGTGCTTCCACGAGGTGCCGCGCGGGATCACCGGCCACGCGTCACGGCCGACGCGGGCGGGCTTCACTCCCTGCCAGACGTCGATGAACGGATGGCCGACCACGAGCACGTGATCCCGGTGCCGTCCGCGCATGACCGCGTCGGCGATGCGCTGCTCCTTCGAGCCCTGGACGAGGTGATCGACGAGCACGCCCACCCGGCGGCCCGGTCCCGGCTCGAACTCGTCGAGGATCGCGGCCAGGTCGTCGACGCCCTCGAGGTACTCGACCACGACGCCCTCGACCCGCAGGTCGGCGCCCCAGATCTTCTCGACCAGCTCGGCGTCGTGGCGACCCTCCACGAAGATCCGGCTCGGGAGCGCGACCTTCGCCGGGCGCCCGGGTTCGACGGCGAACGATCCCGACGCCGTTCGGACTCGCCCCTGCGGCGCGGCCGCCTTCGGCGCGACCAGGCGCACGGGCTCGCCGTCCACGAGGAAGCCGTGGCCGAGCGGGAACATGCGCGTGCGCCCGTTCCGGTCCTCGAGCGTCACCGTCTGCTTCTCGACCGCGACCACGGCGCCGCAGTAGCCGTCGGCCGCGAGCTCGACCACCAGGTCGCGGGTCGCCGGCACCTCGGGGATCGTGCGGCGCCCGGCTGCGCGCCAGTCGCCGGCGAGGACGTCCTGTCCGTAGCGGTCGGGTTCGAATCGATCGTTCGTGGCTGGGGGCACCTGGCGAGGCTAGCGAATCGATCGCGACGGCCCGCGTCGACACGGCGGGGACGGGGACTCACGTGGGTGCCGGAGCCCGGCGTACGAGGCCGGCTGTCCACGCCGCCCCCGCGAAGGCGATGCCGGCGGCGAGCGCGAACGCCCAGGGGATGCCGAACGGTGCGGCGACGAGCCCGAGCGCGATCGGGCCGATGCCGAGGCCCAGGTCGAGCGCGGCGCTGGCGGTGCCCGACGCGATGCCGCGTTCGGACGGTGATGCGGTGGCGAAGACCGCGGCGAAGAAGGCGGGTGTCGTGAAGGTGATGCCGATCCCCATGAGGACGACGCCGACGAGCAGCCCGATCCAGTCCTGCCATGCGGCGATGACGACGAGGCCGATCCCGATGACGACGAGCGAGCCGGCGGCGAGCGGGAGCGACGGGAGTCGATCGGGGACCCGGGCGAACGCGATGCGGCAGACGACGACGACGGCGCCATAGGCGAAGAGCGCGATGCTCGGCGAGGCGAGGTCGATTCGCTCGGCCCACAGCGTCGCGAACGCGATGAAGCCGCCGACGGCGGCGAGCGAACTGAGGAAGCCGATCGACGCGGGGATCGCCGGACGGTGGATGATCCGGATCCGGCTGCCGACCTCGGGCCCGGCGGTTCTCGTCTCGCCGACGAGGAACGCGAGCCCCACGGCGAGCACGGCGAGCGCGGTGCCGCCGAGCCAGACCGCGCGGAACCCCCCTGCCTCGAGCAGTGCCTGCCCGACGAGGGGTCCGAAGGCGATCCCGAGGTAGAGCCCGAGCGAGTTGTAGGACAGCGCCTCGCCCATGCGCGAGGCGGGGGCGAGGTCGGCGAGGGCCGCGAAGCCGGCCACGAAGAAGGCCGCCTCCGCGACGCCCGCGAGCAGTCGCAGCGCGACGATGACGGCGAGCTCGTCCGTCACCGTGAGCAGGACGATCGAGAGTGCTGCGATCAGGGCTCCGCCGACGAGCATCGGGCGCCGGCCGAATCGGTCGGACGCACGACCGGCGAACGGTCGGAGCACGAGGGCCGAGACCGCGAACACCCCGACGGCGAGGCCGGCCGACGCCTCGTCTCCGCCGACCGGTCCGGTGACGTACAGGGGGAGCGCGAAGAGCGCGAGGCCGGCCGCCGTGAAGTACGCCAGCTCGGCGATCGAGAGCGCGATGAACGCGCGCGTGAAGAGCGGTTCCCGTGCCGATCCGGTCACATGGCCACCCCCTCGCGTGGGTTTCCGCTTCGCGTGTCCGGGCGATCATCGCCAGCGTATCGCCGGCCCGCTTCCGCCGCAGCCGGCGCGTCGCGCTCGTCGGTCAGCGGAAGTCGCGCGAGCGGTTCGTCGTCGACACCGTGAGGGGCTCGAAGCGGTCGGCGACGAGGTTCACGACCCCCTCGCGCGAGCGTTCGAGGATGCCGCGCACGACCATCGCGGGCGCCTCGCGGGCGATGCGGCGGTACCGGGTCCAGACGCCGACGCTCGCGATCACGTTGAGCGTGCCCGATTCGTCTTCGAGGTTCATGAAGGTGATGCCGCTCGCGGTCGCCGGCCGCTGCCGGTGGGTGACGACGCCGCCGACCTCGATGCGACGGCCGGACTCGGCCTCGCGCAGCAGGTCGATGCGCACGACGCCGCGCGCGTCCAGCCGCTCCCGCACGTGCCGGATCGGGTGGTCGTCGGGCGAGATGCCCGTCGCCCACAGGTCGTACACGACCTGCTCGGCGTCGTTCAGCATCGGCAGCAGGGGCGGCTGGACGACGACGACCGCCCCCGGCAGGTAGTCGGCGCGGTCCTGCGCCGCCTCGCCCGCGAGCCACAGCGCCTGCCTGGGCTGCAGGTCGAAGCACTCGAACGCACCCGCCGCGGCGAGCGCCTCGAGCTGCGTCGCGTCGAGGTCGGCGCGGCGCGACAGGTCGGCCATGTCGCGGTACGGGCCGTGCGCGTCGCGCTCGGCGACGATGCGCTCGGCGACCTTCGCGCCGATCGAGGTGACGTCGGCGAGCCCGAGCCGCACGGCGAACGCGCCGTCGCGGCGGTGCTCGGCCGAACGGTCCGGCGCGTCGCGGTCGAACGGTCCGACGGGCGGCTGGGGCGCGTCGGCGCAGGCCGGCCTGCCGGTGGGGCGACGGATGCCGCGCGCCCCCGCCGGGCCAACCATCGCCGTGGGACCGGTCGTCGCCGTCTCATCGGAGCCCGACGCCCCGGTCGTGGCCGGTCGCGCCGCGGCATCCGTCGCCCCCGCACCGGCCGTCGCCGCCTCGCCGGCGTCGCGCGCCTCGAGCCCCGCGTGCACGCCCGAGCGCGCGAGGTCGGGCCTGAGCAGTTCGACCCCGTGCCGTCGGGCGTCGGCCGTGAGCGTGTGCGGCGAGTAGAAGCCCATCGGCTGGGCGCGCAGGAGCGCCGCGAGGAACGCGGCCGGGTAGTGCAGCTTCAGCCACGAGCTCGCGTAGACGAGCAGCCCGAAGCTGATGGCGTGGCTCTCGGCGAAGCCGAAGTTCGCGAACGCCTCGATCTTGGCGTAGATCGCGTCGGCGGTCTCGGCGTCGATGCCGTTGCGCTCCATGCCCGCGTAGAGCTTCGCGCGCAGCCGCTCGATCTTCTCGACGCCGCGCTTGGAGCCCATCGCGCGCCGCAGCAGGTCGGCGTCGGCCGCGTCGCAGTCGCCGACCGCGACGGCCATCTGCATGAGCTGCTCCTGGAAGAGCGGCACCCCGAGCGTGCGCCGCAGCACGGGCTCGAGCTTGGGGTGCAGGTAGCTCACCTGCTCCTCGCCCGTGCGGCGGCGGATGTACGGGTGCACCGCGCCGCCCTGCACCGGACCGGGGCGGATGAGGGCGATCTCGACGACGAGGTCGTAGAAGCAGCGCGGCAGCAGCCGGGGGAGCGTGCCCATCTGCGCACGCGACTCGACCTGGAACACCCCGATCGAGTCCGCCCGGCACAGCATGTCGTAGACCGCGGGCTCTTCCTTCGGGATCGTCGCGAGCTCCCACTCCTCGCCCGTGTGCTCGCGCACGAGGTCGAACGTGTACTGCAGCGCCGCGAGCATGCCGAGCCCGAGCAGGTCGAACTTCACGAGGCCCATCCAGGCGCAGTCGTCCTTGTCCCACTGCAGCACGGTGCGGTGCTCCATGCGCGCGTGCTCGATCGGGCACACCTCGCCGACGGGCCGATCGGTGAGCACCATGCCGCCCGAGTGGATGCCGAGGTGCCGCGGGAAGGTCAGCAACTGCTCGGCGAGCTCGATCACCGGGTCGGGGATGTCGTGGTCGTCGGTCTCGACCACCGACCCCCAGCGCTCGACCTGGCGCGACCACGCGTCCTGCTGGCCGGTCGAGTAGCCGAGCGCCTTCGCCATGTCGCGCACCGCGCCCTTCGGGCGGTAGCTGATCACGTTCGCGACCTGCGCGGCGTTGTGCCGACCGTACTTGCCGTAGACGTACTGGATGATCTCCTCGCGCCGGTCGGAGTCGAAGTCGACGTCGATGTCGGGCTCCTCGTCGCGCAGCGACGACAGGAACCGCTCGAACGGCAGCTCGTAGTAGATCGAGTCGACCCCGGTGATGTCGAGCACGTAGCAGACCGCCGAGTTCGCGGCCGACCCGCGACCCTGGCAGAGGATGCCGCGGCGGCGCGCCTCCTGCACGAGGTCGTGGACGATGAGGAAGTACCCGGGGAAGTCCTTCTGCTCGATCACGTCGAGCTCCTTCGCGAGTCGCTCGCGCACGTGCTCCGGCACGCCGGGGTATCGACGGTCGGCGCCCCGCCACACGAGCTCGCGCAGCCACGACATGGGCGTGTGCCCCTCGGGCACCTCCTGCCGGGGCAGGCGCGGGCGGGCGCTGCGCAGCCGGAACGACAGGTCGTGCGCGAGCGTCGCCGAGTGGGCGACGGCGCCGGGGTACCGGTCGAAGCGGGCGAGCATCTCGGCGCCCGAGCGCAGGTGCAGGCCGTCGGTCGCGGGCAGCCACCCGTCGAGCTCGTCGAGGCTCCGGCGCGCGCGCACCGCCGCGAGCGCGGACGCCAGCCGGTGCTCGCCGGGCGTCGCGTAGTGCACGGCGTTCGTCGCGAGCACGGGCAGGTGCGCGCGGGCGGCGAGTTCCGCGAGCGCGTCGTTGCGCACCTGGTCGAGCGGGTCGCCGTGGTCGGTCAGCTCGACGACCACGTGGTCGCGCCCGAACAGCGCGACGAGGCGGTCGAGCTCGCGCCACGCGGCATCCGCCCCGCCCTCGCCCGCGAGCGCCCGGCGCACCGCGCCCTTGCGGCAGCCCGTCGAGACCACCCAGTGGCCGTCGGCGCGCGCCGCCAGGTCGTCGAGGTCGTAGACCGGCCGGCCCTTCTCACCGCCCGCGAGCTGGCCCGCGGTGATCGCCGACGCGAGCCGGTGGTACCCCTCTTCCCGCGCGGCGAGCACGAGCAGGTGATCGCCCTCGGGATCGGCCGCGCCCATCTGCGGCTCGGTGAGGCCGAACGACAGCTCGGCGCCGTACACGGTCTCGAGCTCGGGGTATGCCTCGGCGGCCTCGGCGAAGCGCACGATGCCGTAGAAGCCGTCGTGGTCGGTGATCGCGAGCCCCGTGAGTCCGAGCCGGTGCGCCTCCTCCACGAGCTTCTCGGGGCCCGACGCGCCGTCGAGGAAGCTGAACGTCGAGTGCGCGTGCAGCTCGGCGTACGGCACGACCGGCCCGGCGCCCGTGCCGGTCGCCGGTTCGTCGACCTCGGGCGGGCGGTACGGATGCCGCTTCCGGCTCCATGCCGGACTGTCGCCGCCGTCGCCCAGCACCTTCGAGCGCCCGGCCGCCGCGCCGCCCGGACGCTGGCGGTCGGAGAGCCGCCGCTCGAGCTCGGACCACGGGATCTCGGGGTTGTTCCAGCCCATCAGTCGTACCTCGCCTCGGCCCACCAGCCCTCGCCGTCGCGCACGAGCAGCCACGCGCACCCGTCGTGGTCGACCACCTGGAAGCGGTGCACGCGGCGGGCGCGATCGGCGTCCCACCAGCGCTCGACGACCGGCCACGGGCCCGCCCACGCACGTACGGGCGCTGCGCGCCCGCCGCCGACCGCGAGCGAGGCCGGCGGCGCCGAGATCGCCCCGCGCGCGTCGACCGCCACGGGTGCCGCCTCGGCGTCGACGAGCGCCACCGGCAGCCGCTCGCGGAACACGCTCGCCGGCGCGAGCGCGGGCAGGCTCCCCGGCCAGGGCGCCCCGGCCGCGGCGCGCTCGGGCGCCCGGTCGCCCCACGGCACGAGCACCTGCCGGTCGGCGAGCATGCGCCCCCCGCCGATCGCCGCCGTGACCACGCCCTCGTGCCCGAGCATGCTCTGCACGCGCGTGAGCCCGTGGTGCACGCGCTCGTCGGGCCCGCCGCCCCAGAGCCCCTCCTCGTGGTTGCCGGTCGAGTCGACGCGTTCGGGCACGATCCGCAGGCGCACGATCGCGGCCTCGAGCCCCGCGTCGGCGGTGCCCGACCCCTGCAGCTGCCACCGCACGCGATCGACCACGTCGGCGGGCGTGAACCACTGCGGGTGCAGCCAGCTCCGGCTCGAGTGGCCGCCGCGCTCGTCGTCGAGTTCGACGCGGATGCCGGTGCACACGAGCCGTACGGCCCGCATCCGCTCGATGAACTCCTCGGCCCGCACGCGGAACGCGAACGCGAGCTGGTCGACGCGCTCGAGCGGCGGCTCGAAGTGCTGCTCCACCTCGAAGTCGGGCGGGGGAGTCCGCGGTGCCACGCGCGACCGCTCGCGCCCGGCGGCGCGGTCGTGCGCGAACGCGCCGGCCGCGCCGAACCGGCGCCGCACGTCGTCGTCGGGCAGCGCCGCGAACTCGCCGAGCGTGCGGACGCCCAGCCGGTGCAGGAGGGTCGTCGTGCGCGCGTCGGCCACGAGCGAGACCGGCAACGGCGCGAGGAAGGCGGCCGAGTCGCCCGGGGGCACCGCGAGCACCGCGCCCGGCGAACGACCCGGGGCCGGGTCAGCCGGGTCGCCCGTCGTCGCGCGAGCGGCGCCGACCGATCGGCCCGTTCCCGCCGCCCGCGCCGCCTGCTCGGCGGCGAACGGCCCGTCGGCGATGCCCACGCGCGCCCCGGCGACGCCGAGCCCCGCTGCGGCCTCGAGGAGCGCCCACGCCGCGGCATCCTCACCGCCGTAGTACCTGACGGGGCCGCGCGCCCGCATCGCGAGCGTGCCGGGGCGCAGCACCTGCACGCCCGGCACGATCGCCTCGATGCCGCGCACGACCGGCTCGAACGCGCGGTGGTCGAGCGCGGCGTCGTACTCCAGCACTGCGAGCGCGGTCGAGCGGTACTGCGCCTCGCGGAGGCGCAGCCCCCGCGTCACGCCGTCGCGCCGAGCCGCGGGCGAGCAGGAGTGCACCAGGCCCTTCTCGGTGAGCGCGACGGGCAGCGCGGGGTCGATGCCGTGCTCACGGCACGCGGCGAGCACCGGCCAGTCGGGGCACCAGAGCACGACGGTGCGCACGCCCGCGCTCACGAGGCCCTCGCCGCGAACTCGGGCCGGTGCACGACGTCTGGTGCGGATGCCGCTGTCGGGCCATCCGCCTCGCCGCGCTCGGGCGCGATCGCCGCCTCGTGGTCGCCGACGGGCTCGACGGCGCGGATCGCGGACGGTGCGGCCGCCTCGTCGATCGCGGCGAACCCGAGGTCGCCGGCCGGCAGCCGCAGCCGCCGTCGCGAGCCCCGGCCGACCTCGCCGCGACCGGTGACCCGCACGACGACCTCGCGCTCGGCGAGGTGGCCGTGGCCGCGCTCGAGCCCCGTCCAGTCGCTCCGCTCGAGCTCGAGCCGGGCGTCGCTGCCCGGCCAGTCGCCGTCGACGAGCAGCAGTGCGCCGCGCTGTCGCAGCCGAGCCGCGAACCGCGAGGCCTCGGCCGGGGCGAGCCGCCCGGCTGGTCGCACCGCGACCACGGGGATCACGTCGGCGAGCGCCGCGGCGACCGTCAGCCACTGCCCACCCGGATCGGGCACGAGCACGAGCCGCTCCAGGTCGATGCCGAACCGCGCCGCCGCCTCGACGCCGAACTCGGGGATACCCGAGACCGCGACCCAGCGGCCGCTCCGCGACGGCCCGGCGAGCGCGGCCATGAGCAGCGTGATCGAACCCTCGACCTGCACGACCGCGCCCTCGCGGAGCGCGCCGCCCGGCAGCACGCTCGCGAGTGCCGGGTGGGTGGGCACGGCTCGCGTGTCGAGCCGCGTCGCCTGCATGCCGCGGATGCGCGCCTGCAACTCCTCGACCCGCTCGAGCCGTGCGGCGGGCGCCGGCTCGGAAGCGATCGCGCCGTCGGGGGCGGGTCGGGGAGCGGTCATCGTCACCCCTCAATGTTCGAACACATGTTCGAATGAGGCAAGTCGCGGATGCCACGCGTCCACACCCCTGCCCGGTGGTCCCGACGCGCGCAGCTCTTCTCAGGAATCGGGCGCCGACATGCTGCGCTTCTCAGGAGGACACGCCGTCGAAAGCGGCGACACACCGGTAAAGTCCTGAGAAACGCACGTCAGGCCGAGGCTTAAATGCGAGAAGGCCGGATCCGAAGATCCGGCCTTCTCGACAACGCGTGCGCGAGGGGGGACTTGAACCCCCACGCCCTATACGGGCACTAGCACCTCAAGCTAGCGCGTCTGCCAATTCCGCCACCCGCGCGTTGTCTCGGCCTCCGATCGCTCAGCGGCCGTAGAAGACACTAGCACGGTTTCCGAGGCCCGCTGACCACGCGGCGGCCGGATGGATCGGTCGACGAGCAGAGGAGCAGGTCAGGCCCGGAAAGCCGGAATTCCGAGGCATCCGTCGGCCCGGGAGGCCCGGCCGGAACTCCCGGCCGGACCTCCCGCCCGAACCTCGGGTCGCGGCCGCCGCCGAGCCTCGCGATAGCGTGGACCGCATGGCCGAGACGCTCCCGACGACCCACGAGCCCCAGCCCGAGCCCCGGCCCGAGCTCGACGAGACCGCGATCATCGCGCGCGACCTCATCCGATTCGACACGACCAACCACGGCGAGGGTCGCTCGAACGGCGAGCGCGAGGCCGCCGAGTACGTCGAGGCGCGCCTTCGCGCGATGGGGCTCGACCCGGTGATGCACGAGTCGGCGCCGCGCCGCGCGAACGTCGTGGCCCGGGTCCCCGGCGCGAACCCCGACAAGCCCGCCCTCGTCCTGCACGGCCACCTCGACGTGGTCCCCGCGGATCCCCGCAACTGGAGCGTCGACCCGTTCGCCGGCGAGATCCGCGACGGCATGCTCTGGGGCCGGGGCGCGGTCGACATGAAGGACATGGACGCCATGATCCTCACGGCCGTCGGCGACATCCTCGCCGAGGGGCGCCTGCCCGAGCGCGAGCTGGTCCTCGGCTTCTTCGCCGACGAGGAGGCCGGCGGGCTCTACGGAGCGAGCTGGCTCGTCGACGAGCACCCCGAGCTCTTCGCCGGCGCGACCGAGGCGATCAGCGAGGTCGGCGGGTACTCGATCACCGTCGGCGGGCAGCGCGCCTACCTCCTGCAGACGGGGGAGAAGTCGCTCGTCTGGGTGCGGCTCGTCGCGCACGGCACGGCCGCGCACGGCTCGCGGCTCGTCCGCGACAACGCGGTCACGAAGCTCGCCGAGGCGATCGCGCAGGTCGGCCGGCGCGAATGGCCGATCCGCCTCACGGGCACGACGCGCGAGCTGCTCGCCGCGATCGCCGGCGCCCTCGGCGTCGACCCCGAGCGGGTCTCGCCCGACGAGCTGGCGCTCGCGACCGGATCGGCGTCGGGGTTCATCACGGCGACGCTGCGGACGACGTCGAACCCCACGCTCCTGCATGCGGGCTACAAGCACAACGTGATCCCCGACCGCGCGGAGGCGCTCGTCGACATCCGCACCCTCCCGGGCGAGGAGGACGCGGTGCTCGCCGAGATCGCCGAGCTCATCGGCCCCGACGTCGAGATCGAGATCGTGCACCGCGACGTCGGCCTCGAGGCGCCGACCCGCGGCCCGCTCGTCGACGCCGTCACGACCGCCCTGCATGCGCACGATCCCGAGGCGACGGTGTTCCCGTACCTGCTGAGCGGCGGAACCGACAACAAGTCGCTGTCGCGCCTCGGCATCGAGGGCTACGGCTTCGCGCCGCTGCGGCTGCCGGACGGCCTCGACTTCCCGGCGATGTTCCACGGCGTGGACGAGCGCGTCCCGCTCGACGCACTAGTCTTCGGTAGGCAGGTCCTGAAGGACCTGCTCCTGGCGTACTGAACGCGCCCACCCCGTTCCGACCACGACGGTCCTGTGCCCTTCGCGTCGAGGGGCGGAAGGCGATGCCCCCTTGTTCGAAGCCCTGATCCTCGGCCTGGTGCAGGGACTCACCGAGTTCCTGCCGATCTCCTCGAGCGCGCACCTGCGCATCCTCGGGGAGTTCCTGCCCAACGCGGCGGACCCGGGTGCGGCCTTCACCGCGATCACGCAGCTCGGCACCGAGGCCGCGGTCGTCGTGTTCTTCTGGCGGGACATCGTGCGGATCATCCGCCAGTGGTTCGGCGCCCTCACCGGCCGCGTGCCGCGGAACGACCCAGACGCGCGGATGGGCTGGCTCATCATCCTCGGCTCGATCCCGATCGTGGTGCTCGGGCTGCTGTTCCAGGACCAGATCGAGACGGTCTTCCGCTCGCTCTACGTCGTCGCGACGATGCTCATCGTGTTCGGCATCGTGCTGGGCCTCGCCGACTGGGCGGGCGCGAAGCGCCGCAAGCTCGAGGACCTGACCTACCCGCACGGCGTCTACTTCGGCCTCGCGCAGTCGCTCGCGCTGATCCCGGGGGTCTCGCGCTCGGGCGGCACGATCACGATGGGCCTCCTGCTCGGCTACGAGCGCGCGGCCGCGGCCCGCTACGCGTTCCTCCTCGCGATCCCCGCGGTGTTCGGCTCGGGCTTCTACCAGCTGTTCAAGAGCTGGGGCGAGCCGGCGGTGTACGGCCCGCTCGAGACCGCCGCCGCGACGGTCGTGGCGTTCGTCGTCGCGATCCTCGTGATCGCCTTCTTCATGAAGTGGATCTCACGGCACAGCTTCCTGCCGTTCGTGATCTACCGCATCGCGCTCGGCACGACCGTGTTCGTGCTGCTCGGCACCGGGGTCCTCGAGCCGTTCTGATCGGCCCGGTGCCGATCGAGGTGAGCGGATGCCTCGTCAGGCGCCGTCGCGCGGCCGCCACGGGCCGCCGCCCGGCTGGTCGCCGCGCCGGCGCAGGTAGCGCTCGAACTCCTGGGCGATGGCCTCGCCGGATGCCTCGGGCGCGTCGACCGCGTCGCGCGCCTGCTCCAGCTGGGTGATGTACCCGGCCATCTCCTCGTCGTCGGCGGCGAGCGCGTCGACGCTCGACTCCCACGCCTTCGCCTCCTCCTCGAGCGACCCGCGGGGGATGCTGAGGCCCGTGAGCTCCTCGACCTTGCCGAGGAGGGCGAGCACGGCCTTCGGCGACGGCGCGTTGTGCACGTAGTGCGGCACCGACGCCCAGAGCGACACCGTGGGGATGCCGACGCGTTCGGCCTGGTCGGCGATCACGCTGAGGATGCCGACGGGCCCTTCGTAGGTGGAGCGGTCGACGCCGAGCGCTGCACGTACCTCGGGGTTCTCGCTCGACGCGAAGACCGAGAGTGGCCGGGTGTGCGGGGCGTCGGCGAGCATCGCGCCGAGCAGCACGATGCCCTCGATGTCGGCGGTGAGCGCGGCGTCGATGAGCTCGGCGGCGAAGCCCTTCCAGGTGCGGGCGGGCTCGGCGCCGAGGAGCACGTGGAGCCGGTCGGCGCCTGGGCCGGTGACGACCTCGTCGTCGTCGGGGCGCGGTTCGCCGCTCGGGCCGAGGATCGCGGCGCCCGGCCAGCTGAGGCGGCGCGTGCCGTCGGGCGCGGTCTCGATCGTCGGGCGAGTGAACTGGTAGTCGAAGTAGAGCTCGGGATCGACCGCCGCGATCTCGGCGAGGCCCAGCCGTTCCGCCAGGAGTCGTGCCGCCCCGGTGGCCGCCTCGCCGGCGTCGTTCCATCCCTCGAATGCGACGACGAGGAGTCGTCCGCCCTCGAACCCGGTCGGCTGCTGCACTCGGTCCGCCCCGCTTCCCGAGCCCGGAACGTCCGGACTCAACTCCACAATAGGCCGTGCCGATAGAATCGCCCGTTGTGACCAAGCGCCTTCCCGCCGCCGTCCTCTGGGACATGGACGGCACCCTCGTCGACACCGAGCCGTACTGGATGCGGGCCGAGATCGAACTCGTCGAGGAGTTCGGCCGAACCTGGACCCACGAGGACGCCCTGCAGATGGTCGGCATGGGCCTCTGGGACGCCGCGGAGGTGTTCCGGCGTGCCGGCGTCGACCTGCCCGCCGACGCGATCGTCGAGCGGCTCACCGAGCGCGTGCGCGAGCAGCTCGCCCAGCACGGCGTGCCGTGGCAGCCCGGCGCCCAGGCGCTCCTGAAGCAGCTCCGCGACGCGGGCGTGCCCACCGCGCTCGTGACGATGTCGATCCGCTCGATGGCCGAGGACGTGGTGGGCGCGATCCCGTTCGCCGCGTTCGACGAGCTCGTGACCGGCGACGAGGTCGCCGCGCCGAAGCCGCATCCGGAGCCCTACCTCGCCGCCGCCGGCCGACTGGGCGTCGACATCGCCGACTGCGTCGCGATCGAGGACTCGCCGACCGGCCTCGCGTCGGCGACCGCGGCCGGCGCCGTGGTGATCGGCGTGCCCCACATGCTCCCGCTCGACGCGGCGCCGTCCGACGTCGTCTGGGAGAGCCTCGACGGCCGCACGCTCGACGACCTCGTCGACGTCGCGACGACGAAGTGGGCGAGCGCGTGAGCCGCGGCGAGGCCGGCGGTCCCTTCCGCGTCGGCGACCGCGTGCAGCTCACGGGCCCGAAGGGGCGGATGCACACGATCACGCTCGAGCCGGGCAAGGTCTTCCACTCGCACAAGGGAGCGATCGGGCACGACGAGATCATCGGCCTGCCCGACGGCTCGGTCGTCGCGAACGCGGTCGGCGTCGAGTACCTCGCGCTCCGCCCCCTGCTCAGCGACTTCGTGATGTCGATGCCGCGCGGCGCGGCGATCGTGTACCCGAAGGACGCGGTGCAGATCCTCGCGCAGGCCGACGTCTTCCCCGGCGCGACGGTCGTCGAGGCGGGCGTGGGGTCGGGCGCGCTCTCGCTCTGGCTGCTCCGCGCGATCGGCCCGGCCGGCCGCCTGATGTCGTTCGAGCGTCGCGAGGAGTTCGCCCACGTCGCCCGCGGCAACGTCGCGACCTTCCACGGCGAGGACCCGGCGAACTGGTCGATCACCCTCGGCGACCTGGCCGAGACGCTCCCGGAGCAGGCGGAGGCGGCATCCGTCGACCGCGTCGTGCTCGACATGCTCGCCCCGTGGGAGTGCATCGACGTCGTCTCGACCGCCCTGAAGCCGGGCGGCGTGCTGCTCTGCTACGTCGCGACCGTCACGCAGCTCTCGCGCGTCGCCGAGGCGATCCGCGCGACCGGCTGGTACACCGAGCCCGTCGCGAACGAGACGATGGTCCGCGGATGGCACGTGCAGGGCCTCGCGGTCCGGCCCGACCACCGCATGATCGCGCACACCGGCTTCCTCGTCACCGCACGCCGGCTCGCGCCCGACACGGTCCTCCCGGAGCTCAAGCGCCGCCCGTCGAAGACCGAGTTCAGCGACGAGGACGTCGAGGCCTGGACGCCCGGCGCGCTCGGCGAACGCAACGTCAGCGACAAGGTCCTCCGCAAGCGCGCCAGGGCAGCGGATGCCGCGGCGCGGAGTTCGCGCGGCGACACCGGTGCCGAGCCCACCACCGACCCCGCCGACGCCGACTAGGCTGTCTGCGCCCGTTCCACCCGAGACGAAACGAGGATCCGTGCGCCTCCCGCTCGCACTCACCGCCACCGCGACCGCCGTCGCCCTCGCCCTGACGGGCTGCGCCTCGGCACCCGAGCCTCAGGCGGAGCCCGGCGCGTCGTCCGACCTCGTCGAGGTCCGCGGCGACTTCGGCGACACGCCCCGCGTCGAGTTCCCGACGCCGCTCGTGCCCGACACCACGCAGTGCACCGAGCTCATCGAGGGTGCGGGCGACCACCTGGTCGACGGCCAGCAGGCGCTCGTCGGGCTCGCCGTCTACAACGGCACGACGGGCGACGAGATCCAGGTCACCGGCTTCGGCGACGAGGAGGCGGTGCCGGTCGTGCTCGGCGCGAACACGCTGACCGGGCTCCGCACCGGGCTGAGCTGCGCGCGCGAGGGATCGCGCGTCGCGGTCGTCATCCCGCCGTCCGACGGCTTCGGCGACGAGGGCAACGCGTCGCTCGGCATCGGCGGCGACGACAGCCTCGTCGTGATCTTCGACGTGCAGCAGGCGTTCCTGCCGAAGGCGAACGGCTCGCCGCGCATCACGCGCGACGGCTTCCCGGCCGTGGTCACCGCGCCCGACGGCCGCCCCGGCATCACCGTGCCCGACCGCGACCCGTTCGAGACGACCGAGGTCGAGGTGCTGAAGCAGGGTTCCGGCGAGACCGTCGAGGACGGCGACCGGGTCGTCGTGCACTACACGGGCGTGCTCTGGAGCGACAACTCCGTCTTCGACTCGAGCTGGGAGGCCGGCGCCCCCGCCTCGTTCGTCGTGAGCGAGGGCACGGGCTCGCAGGTGATCCCGGGGTTCGCCGAGGCGCTCATCGGCCAGCAGGTCGGCTCGCAGGTCGGCGTCGTGGTCGCCCCGGAGGACGGCTACGGGGACGCCGAGCAGGCCGGCATCCCGGCCGGTTCGACGCTCTTCTTCGTGATCGACATCCTCGGCGTGGTGTGAGGCCGGGCGGCCGCCGTGCCGCCGCGGGCGCTTCAGTATGATCGCTGACGTGGCGTCATCCAAGCCCGCGGGGGAGTCGCGGATCCCGGTCGAGGACCGGCTGTTCAGCCTCGTCCTCGCCCTGCTCGCGACCGAGACCGGGCTGCTGAAGTCCGAGATCCTCTCGACCGTGCGCGGGTACGCCGAGCGATACGATGCGCGCGGCGGCAATGCGAACCTCGAGCGCCAGTTCGAGCGCGACAAGGACGACATCCGCGACCTGGGGATCCCGCTCGAGACCGTGGAGTCCCCGGACCGCCCCGGCGACAACCAGGCCCTGCGCTACCGCATCCCGAAGGGCGAGTACGACCTCCCCGTCGACGTGCGGTTCACGGCCGACGAGCTCGCCCTGCTCGGCCTCGCGGCCGAGGTCTGGCGCGAGGCCTCGCTCTCGGCCGACTCGCAGCGCGCACTCACGAAGCTCCGCTCGCTCGGCATCGAACCGCGTGAGCCGGTGATCGGCTACGCGCCGCGGCTGCGGGTGCGGGATGCCGCGTTCGAACCGCTCCGCCAGGCGCTCGACAAGCGGCAGCGCGTGCGCTTCCACTACCTCAAGCCCGGCGAGCAGGCGCCGCGCCTGCGCACGGTCGAGCCGTACGCGGTGGTGCTCCACGAGGGGCGCTGGCACCTGCACGGCCGCGACGTCGACGCGGCGGCGCCGCGCACGTTCCTCCTCTCGCGGATCGTCGGCGACGTGAAGGCGCTGCCCGGCGCTCCGTTCGAGCCGCCGCCGGCCGACGTGCAGGACCGGGTCCTCGCCGACCTGCAGGCGCTGCGCCTGGCGAACGCGGCCGACCTCGCCGTGAGCGCCGGCTCCGACGCCGAGGTGCGGCTCGGCAAGCGCGCCGTGCAGTCCGACGACGATGCCGGCGTCATCCGACTGCACTACACCGACGAGGTCGTCTTCGCCGACGAGCTCGCGTCGTACGGACCCGAGGTGCGCGTGCTCGCACCCGCCTCGCTGCGCGAGGCCGTGCGCGCCCGGCTCGCCACGGTCGCGGCCGCGCACCGCGCGGGAGGAGTCGCATGAGCGCACGTCCGCCACGGCGGCCCGCCGGCCTGCGCGCGCCCGACAAGCTCGTCTTCCTGCTCTCGCTGGTGCCGTACCTGCTCGAGCAGCGCGTGGTCGACGTCGCCGACGCGGCCGCGCACTTCGGGGTGGGCGAGCAGGAGATCCGCGACGCCGTGATGCTCATCGCGACGTCCGGGCTTCCCGGCGCGACCGGAACGTACCAGCCGAACGACCTGTTCGACATCGACTGGGACGCGTTCGAGGAGGACGACGTCATCGTCATCGTCCACCACGTCGCCATCGACGACGCCCCGAAGCTCTCGGCGCGCGAGGCCGCCGCACTCATCGCGGGCCTGCGCTACCTCTCCGCGGCGCCCGAGAACGCGGGCAGCGCGTCGCTCGCCGCGCTCACCGAGAAACTCCGAGCGGGCGCCTCGGGCGAGCCGAGCCGGATCGCGGTCGCCGAGGAGGCGGTGGACCAGACCCTCGCCGAGGTGCGACGGGCCGTGGCATCCGGCCACCGGCTCGAATTCGACTACCTCAACGCACGCGGCGAGCACCGGCGTCGCCGCGTCGACCCCCTCCGGATCGCCTCGCTCGGCGCCGACTGGTACCTGCAGGCATACGACCAGCTCCGCGACGACGTACGGAACTTCCGCATCGACCGGATGAGCGGACTCAGCATCACGGACGAGCCGATCGGCGACCACACGGGGCGGGTGATCCCCGAGACCCTGTTCCAGGCGTCGCCCGACGACCTCGAGGTCGTGGTCGACGTCGCCCCCGAGAGCCTGCCGCTGCTCGCCGACTACCTCGCCGATTCGACGTCCACCGAGGTCGACGGGCGACTGCGCGTGACCCTGCGCCTCGCGCACGTGCACGGCCTGAAGCGCCTCGTGGCCGGACTCCCCGGCCTCGTGACCGTGATCGCCCCGAAGGAGGCCCGCGAGGTCGTCGCCGCATGGGCCGAGGCCGGTCTCGCCGGGTATCCGGACGACCTGTCCGATCGTGATGCGATCGAAGCAGAGGTGTGAGGCCACGGCCCCACGCGAGCAGGTAGACTGGCCGCACCATCCCGCCAGAATGGACGAACACCTATGTTTGGAAACGCCTTCACCGGTTGGCACGCGCTGATCATCCTCTTGGTGATCCTGCTGCTGTTCGGTGCGCCGAAGCTTCCCGCGCTCGCGCGGAGCCTGGGCCAGTCGATGAAGATCCTCAAGAGCGAGGTCCGCTCCGACGGAGATGACGCCGACGCCAAGGACGGCGCAGCGGCGAGCACCGAGGCGCCCGCCTCGTCGACCACGTCGGCTCCTGCGTCGACGACGCCCGCCCAGGTCGAGCAGCCGAAGCGCGCGGACTCCGGCCCGAGCGCCTGAGCCGCATGACCGCGGTGAAGGATCGCGGGGAGAAGAACCGCGAGAAGCGGATGTCGCTCGGTGCGCACCTCATCGAGCTGCGCAAGCGACTCTTCCGGTCCGCGATCGCCATCGTCGTCGGCATGGCCATCGGCTGGTGGCTGACCGACGCGTTCGTGTGGCAGGCGATCCAGGAGCCCGTCAACCTCGTCGTCGAGGCGCAGCAGGGCACCGACGCCGCATCGACGGGCATCATCTTCCCGACGATCTCCAGTGCATTCGACCTGCGCCTGCAGATCGCCTTCACGCTCGGCATCGTGCTCTCCGCGCCGGTCTGGCTCTACCAGGTCTTCGCGTTCCTCGTGCCCGGCCTGAACACCCGTGAACGCAAGTACACCTTCGCGTTCTTCGCGACCGCGATCCCGCTCTTCTTCGCGGGTTGCGCGGCCGGGTGGTTCGTGCTGCCGAACATCGTCAAGCTCATGACGGGATTCGTGCCCGAGGGTGCGGAGACGCTGCTGACGGCCAAGGAATACATCGACTTCGTGCTGAAGCTCGTCGTGGCCATCGGCATCGCGTTCGTCGTGCCCGTGTTCATCGTGCTCCTGAACTTCGCCGGGATCATCAGCGCGCAGTCGATCATCAAGTCGTGGCGCATCGCGATCCTCGTGATCGTGCTGTTCACGGCCTTCGCGACGCCGTCGGCCGACGTGGTCTCGATGTTCATGCTCGCCATCCCGATGATCGGGCTGTACTTCGCCGCCTACGGCCTCGCCTACCTGCACGACCGCCGGGTCGCCAAGCGCAATCAGTTGGAGTTCGGCGACGCTGTCTAGGCTGGAGGGGTGATGAGCCTCTCGCCGGCGGAACGCTATGCACTGTCCCGGCAGCAGCGTCGGCAGCCGAGACTTCAGGAGTTCGCGTCGAACCTCTCGTTCGACCTCGACCCGTTCCAGCGCGCGGCGTGCGCCTCCCTCGACGAGGGCCGGAGCGTGCTCGTGGCCGCGCCCACCGGCGCCGGCAAGACCGCGGTCGCCGAGTTCGCGGTGCACCTCGCGATGCACGGCGCCGACGAGAAGGTCTTCTACACGACGCCCATCAAGGCGCTGTCGAACCAGAAGTACCAGGAGTTCGTCGAGACGTGGGGCGCGAGCAACGTGGGCCTGCTGACCGGCGACACGAACATCAACTCGGGCGCACGGATCGTGGTCATGACCACCGAGGTGCTCCGCAACATGCTCTACGCCGACTCGCCCCTGCTCGAACGGCTGTCGTTCGTCGTCATGGACGAGGTGCACTACCTCGCCGACCGGTTCCGCGGCGCGGTGTGGGAGGAGGTCATCATCCACCTCCCCGAGCACGTGCGGCTCGTGTCGCTGAGCGCGACGGTGTCGAACGCCGAGGAGTTCGGCGACTGGCTGCAGGCCGTCCGGGGCGACACCGACGTCATCGTGTCGGAGCAGCGACCCGTCCCGCTCGAACAGCACGTGCTCGTGGGCTCGAAGCTCATCGACCTCTTCGACTCGTCGGGTCAGGCGGCGACGCATCGGGTGAACCCCGAACTGCAGCGGCTCGCTCGCGCCGGCGGCCGATCGATCGGCGCGCGCTCGCAGCGCGGTCGTCGCGGCGGCGACCGCGGCCGTTACCACCGGCCCGCGCCGGGCGGGGGGCGAGCAGAGCGCTCCGAGGTCGTCGAGCTGCTGAGCGGCAAGCACCTGCTGCCGGCGATCTTCTTCATCTTCTCGCGCGCGGGGTGCGACCAGGCCGTGCGCCAGGTGCTGCGCAGCGGCATCCGCCTCACCGACACGGAGGAGCGCGCGGAGATCCGGGCGATCGTCGAGGAGCGCGCGCGGATGCTGCGCGACGACGACCTCGCCGTGCTCGGGTACTGGGAATGGATCGAGGGCCTGCAGCGCGGCGTCGCCGCGCACCACGCCGGCATGCTCCCGACGTTCAAGGAGATCGTCGAGGACCTCTTCCAGCGGAAGCTCCTGAAGGTCGTGTTCGCGACCGAGACGCTCGCGCTCGGCGTGAACATGCCTGCCCGTTCGGTCGTGCTCGAGAAGCTCGAGAAGTTCAACGGCGAGGCGCGCGTGCCGATCACGCCGGGCGAGTACACGCAGCTCACGGGTCGAGCGGGGCGTCGAGGGATCGACGTCGAGGGGCACTCGGTGATCCAGTGGGTCGACGGCCTCGACCCCGAGGCCGTGGCCTCGCTCGCGTCCCGCCGGAGCTACCCGCTGAACTCGAGCTTCACGCCGACGTACAACATGGCCGTGAACCTCGTCGACCAGTTCGGTCGCGAGCGCACCCGGCAGATCCTCGAGCTCTCGTTCGCGCAGTTCCAGGCCGACCGCGCGGTCGTCGACCTCGCGCGGACCCTCCGCAAGCAGGAGGAGTCGATGGCCGGCTACGAGGAGGCGATGCGGTGCCATCTCGGCGACTTCGCGGAGTACGCCGGCATCCGCCGCCGGATCGGCGACCTCGAGCGGCAGTCCTCGAAGGGGAACCCGACGCACGCGCAGCGCGAGCGGTTGCAGCGCGAGCTCGGCGCCGAACGCAAGCGCCTGCGCGCGCACCCGTGCCACGGGTGCGCCGAGCGCGAGCAGCACGCACGCTGGGCCGAACGCTGGTGGCGGCTGAAGCGCGACCACGACGACCTCTCGCGGCAGATCCGCTCGCGCACGGGGCAGGTCGCGAAGCGGTTCGACCGCGTCGCCGAAGTGCTCGAGGAGCTCGGGTACCTGAAGCGCGACGTCGACGGGGGGCTCGCCTCCACGGCCGCAGGTCGCACGCTCAAGCGCATCTACGGCGAACGCGACCTGCTCGTCGCCGAGGCCCTGCGACGCGGGCTGTGGGACGGCCTCGACGTCGCGTCGGTCGCCGCGATGGCCGCCGCGCTCGTCTACGAGCCGCGTCGCGACGACCGGGGCGTGCAGTACCGACTGCCGAAGGGCGGCTTCCGCGAGGCGTTCGAGCGCACGCTCGACGCGTGGAGCGAGCTCGACGACGTCGAACGCGACCACCGGCTCCCCGGCAGCGAGCAGCCCTCGCCCGCGCTCGCGACGGCGATGCACGCGTGGGCCCGCGGTGCCGGACTCGCCCAGGTGCTCGCCGACACCGAGCTCGCCGCCGGTGACTTCGTCCGGCTCTCCAAGCAGGTGGTCGACCTGCTCGACCAGGTCTCCATCGTCGCCGACGCGGAGCTCGGGGCGACGGCACGCGCCGCCATCGACGCCGTCCGGCGCGGGGTCGTCGCGTACGGGGCGGCGGCATGAGCACGGAGCCCGCCACGACGGCGGAGGATCGTCCGATCGCGCGACGAGGCGCGGCAGCCTCCGACAAGGCACGCTCAGCGAACGCCGGGGCCGGCGCCGTCGACGGGAGTCGTGACCCGCGCCCGATCCTGCCCCTCTGGGCCGCCCTCATCGTCTCCGCGCTCGGCGGGTTCGTCTACGATCTCGGCTTCCCCGGCGCGAGCGTCTGGCCGCTCGCCTTCGTCGGCATCGCGATGGCGCTCGTGCCGCTCATCGGCCGGTCGCTGCTCTCCTCCTTCCACGTCGGCCTCGCGTTCGGCCTCGCGTTCTACCTCTCGCACGTATCGTGGACCGCGCTCTACCTCGGACCGATCCCGTGGCTCGCACTGTCGATCCTCGAGTCGCTCTTCGTCGCCGGCGGCGCGGTGCTCATCACCCTCGCGTACCGCTGGGTGCCGCAGGCGAGCCGCTCGCGCTGGGTGCAGCTGATCGCGCTCCCGGCACTCGTGGCCGGGCTCTGGATCGTGCGCGAAACCGTCACCGGCACGTTCCCGTACGGCGGGTTCCCCTGGGGACGTGCAGCGCTCAGCCAGTCGGAGAGCCCGTTCGCGCCCGTCGTGTCCTGGATCGGGTCCTCGGGCCTGGGTTTCGTGATGGTCGCGATCACGGCGGCCGTCATCGAGTGGGTGCGGGTGCGCGGATGGCGCGACCTCCGGACCGCGATCCCGGTCGCCGTGCTCGTGGTCGTGGCCGTCGCGTTGCCGGCCTTCCCGACCACGCCGGCCGGAGAGCTGCGCGTCGCGAGCGTGCAGGGCAACGGACCGGCCGGCTACTTCGACCAGCGCGAGCAGGGCGACGTGCTGCGTTCGCAGCTCGAGGCCACCGAGCCGGTGCTCGACGAGGACGTCGACGTGCTGCTCTGGCCGGAGGGCGGGTCGGATATCGACCCCACGCGCAGCCCATCGGTCGCCCGCATCTTCGACGGCCTGTCGGAGGAGCTCGACGCCCCCGTCATCCTGAACACCGTGACGGTCGAGGGCGATGAGGGCGACGAGCGCTTCTACAACACCTCGTTGCTCTGGGAGGCGGGGGAGGGCGCCGTCGATCGGTTCGCCAAGCGCAACCCGGTTCCGTTCGGCGAGTACATTCCCGACCGCTGGTTCTACGACGCCATCGTTCCGGAACTCACGGGCCTCATCCAGCGCGGGTACTCGCCCGGGACCGAGCCGCCGGTGTTCGACCTGGGCGACACGGTCACGGGCCTCGCGATCTGCTTCGACGTGATCTACGACGGCCTCATCTGGGAGGGCGCCCGCGACGGCGCCGAGCTCTACATGCTCCAGACGAACAACGCCGACTTCCGCGGCACCGACGAGAACCAGCAGCAGCTCGCGATCGCCCGACTCCGCGCGATCGAGACCGGTCGCTCGGTCGTGAACATCTCGACGGTCGGCACGAGCCAGGTGATCGACCCCGCGGGCCGGACCATCGACGCGCTGCCCGCCTACGAGGCCGGTGCGATGGTGACCGACGTCGAGCTGCGGACCGGACTCACGCCGTCGGTCGTGCTCGGCTGGGCCGTCCCGCTCCTGCTCGTCCTGGGATCGCTCGTCGGCCTCGTCTGGGCGGGTGTCGTGGCACAGCGGAACGCCCGGCGCCGGACGGGGTCCGGGGCCGGGCGTGAGGGTGCGCTGGAGGCTTAGGCGCCGATCTTCTGCTGACCGCGCCGGGCCCGCAGGTACTGGAGGCGCTCCTCGAGGATCTCCTCGAGCTCGGCGCGCGTGCGGCGCTCGAGCAGCATGTCCCAGTGGGTGCGGGCGACCTTCTCGCCCGAGCGGTCGATCTCGACGGGCTTGGAGTCGACGAGGAGGACCGCGGAGTTGCCGCAGTGACGGCACTCCCACTCCTCCGGGAGATCGGCCTCGGTCGAGAAGGTCATCACGGTGTCACGACCGCACGTCTCGCAGCGGTACGTGTAGTCCGCGCGGTCGGCGAAGATCACGCCGTCCTCGCTCTGCAGGCTCTGGGCGCCGATACGCATGCCCCGAAGGCTCCGGTCCGCCATGGCGTACTCCTCTCGATCGTCAATCAGGTATAGACGATCAAGCTGGGCATCTTCTTCCCGCCGCCTGAGGTTTTGCCGGGGAACGCTCAGGTTTCCGCGACGATCCGCAGCGCGAGGTCGGCGCGATCGGTCACGAGCCCGTCGACGCCGAGGGCGAGGAGGCGCCGCATCTCCGCCTCGTCGTTCACCGTCCAGATGTGCACCTCGAGGCCAGCGGCGTGCGCGGTCTCGAGGAGGGCGGGGGAGAGGACCCGGAGCCGGCCCACCCGTTCCGGGATCTGCAGGGCGCGGGCCCCGGCGACCCCGCGACGCATGGCGGCGGCATTGCGGGTGCGGGATGCCACGACGGCGCGGAGCACGGATGTCCGACCCGCCGACGTCACCGAATCGGGCACCGCCACCGCGAGCCGCCGCCGCCGGGCGTCCGAGAAGGCGGTGAGCAGGACCCGGTCGGCGGCTCCGGCCCGGCGGACCGCCTCGATGGTCGGTGCGACCGCGGCATCCGTCTTCACGTCGATGTTGAGCCGGGCCTCAGGGAACGCGTGCAGCAGTTCGTCGAGCGTGCCGAAGCCGTGGCCGCCGCCGAGGTCGACCGACCGGAGTTCGTCGAGCGAGAGGTCGGACACGGACTCGGAGCGACCGGCCACCCGCCGCAGCGTGGGATCGTGCGCGAGCACGGCCGCGCCCTCGGCGCTCGGGTGGATGTCGGTCTCGAGGTACCGCGCGCCGGCACGGACGGCCGCCTCGAACGCCGCGAGCGTGTTCTCTGGCACCTCGAGCGCGAGGCCGCGATGCGCGAGGACGCGCGGAACGGATGGCTCGAACCAGCCGCCGTTCACTCGGGCAGCCGCACTCAGCCGGGGAAGCCCGGGCGGGACGACCCGGCCGGCGGGGTCGAGCCGCTCGCGTCGCCCCCGCCGTTCGGCGTGAACGCCCGACCGATGCCCTTCAGCGCCTCGGTGAGCTCGCTCGGGACGATCCAGAGCTTGTTCGACGCGCCCTCTGCGAGCTGGGGGAGCATCTGCAGGTACTGGTAGCCGAGCAGCTTCGGGTCGGGGTCGCCCTTGTGGATGGCGTCGAAGACCGTGAGGATCGCCTCGGCCTCGCCCTGCGCGCGGAGCACCGCGGCCTTCGCGTCGCCCTCCGCTCGGAGGATCTCGGCCTGGCGGAGACCCTCGGCCTCGAGGATCGCCGACTGCTTCGTGCCCTCGGCCGTGAGGATCGCGGCACGTCGGTCGCGCTCGGCGCGCATCTGCTTCTCCATCGAGTCCTGGATGGAGAGGGGCGGGTCGATCGCCTTCAGCTCGACGCGGGAGACGCGGATGCCCCACTTGCCGGTGGCCTCGTCGAGCACGATGCGCAGCTGGCCGTTGATGTTGTCGCGGCTCGTGAGCGCCTCCTCGAGGTTCAGCCCGCCGACGACGTTTCGCAGGGTGGTCGTCGTCAACTGCTCGACCGCACCGAGGTAGTTGTTGATCTCGTACGTCGCCGCGCGTGCATCGGTCACCTGGAAGTACACGACCGTGTCGATCGAGACGACCAGATTGTCCTCGGTGATCACCGGTTGCGGCGGGAACGACACGACCTGCTCGCGCATGTCGACGAGCGGCAGCAGGCGGTCGATGAACGGGATCAGGATGTTCAGGCCGGGCGTGAGGGTCTTGTGGTACCGCCCCAGGCGCTCGACCACGCCCGCGTAGGCCTGCGGGATGATCCGGATCGACTTCGCGATCACCACGATCGCGAAGATCGCGATCGCGACGACGACGATCAGGGCGATGATGGGTCCGACGTCGTTCACGCCTGGGTGCTCCTCTCCATCGGGACGACGACCGCCGTCGCCCCGTCGATGCCGGTGACGAGCACGTTCTCGCCCACGGCGACATCCGCCTGCTCGGTCACCGGCGAGAGCCGTGCCGTCCAGACGTCACCGTTCTGCAGCCGGACCTGGCCTCCGGCCGGCCCGACCGTCCGGACCACCGTGCCGGCGGCTCCGATCAACGCGTCGACGTTGCTACGCGCGGGATCCGCGCCGCGCCGGAGCATCCGGAGCAGCGATGGTCGCAGCGTGAGGATCAGCAGGACCGCGACGACGGCCGCCACGATGAACTGCGCCCACCAGGGGATTCCCGTCAGCCCGGACAGCAGCCCTGCCACGCTTCCGAGGGCGAGCATGAGGAACGTCATCTCGAGGGTGAACACCTCGATGGTGGCGAAGACGAGGATCAGGACGAGCCAGGCGATCCACGCGTACTGGGTCAGAACATCCAACTTGGTCTCCTTCGGGCCCCCGCTTTTCAACCTATCAGCGCACGGGGTGCCGGTGGGGGAGTTGGTAGTCTCGGTGCGGCGTGCAGCGCGCGCCCGCGACATCCGCACCACTCGAGGAGCCCAACGTGACCAACCCGCTCGCCCCCGGATCGCTCGACGGCCGCGTCGCCCTCGTCACGGGCTCGTCCCGCGGCATCGGCGCGGATACCGCCCGCTACCTCGCCGAGGCCGGCGCGGCGGTCGTCGTCAACTACCGCAGCAAGGCCCCCCGCGCGGAGAAGATCGTGAACGAGATCGTCGCGGCCGGCGGTCGGGCGATCGCGGTCGGCGCCGACCTGACGGATGCCGCGTCCGTGCGCTCGATGTTCGAGCAGGCGGTCGCCGAGCTCGGGCCGGTCGACCTGCTGGTGCTCAACGCCTCGGGCGGCATGGAGAGCGGGATGGGCGAGGACTACGCCATGCGGCTGAACCGCGACGCGCAGGTGAACGTCGTCGACAACGCCCTCCCGCACCTGGCCGAGGGCGCGCGCATCGTGTTCGTGACGAGCCACCAGGCGCACTTCATCCGCACCACGCCGACCATGCCCGAGTACGAGCCCGTCGCGCTCTCCAAGCGCGCCGGCGAGGACGCGCTCCGCGCGAAGCTGCCGGAGTTCGACGCGAAGGGCGTCGAGTTCGTCGTCGTGTCGGGCGACATGATCGAGGGCACCATCACCGCCACGCTGCTCGAGCGCGCGAACCCCGGCGCCATCGCCGCCCGCAAGGAGGACGCGGGCAAGCTCTACAACGTCGCGGAGTTCGCCGCCGAGGTCGCGTCGGCGGCCGTCGATCCCGTCCCGGCCGATCACACCCGCTACGTGGGGGATGTCTCGGGCTTCGCCCCCGAGGACTGACGCGTGACGCACGCGGCACGGGTGCCGACGCGCGACGAGGGCGGGACCGGCTGGACCGGTCCCGCCCTCGCGGTGTCTCTGGAGGCTCAGCGCGTCACGACGACAGCTGCATGCCGCGCCCGAACGTGAACGCGCGGACGATCTGGACGATGCCGAGCACGATGAGCGCGATGCCTGTCACCCAGAACAGGATCGCGACGCCCCAGAGCGGCGAGAAGAGCAGCACGATGCCCGCGATGATGCTGAGCAGGCCGAAGAAGATGCTCCAACCCCGCGACGACGAGTTGCCCGACTGGGCGAGCGCGACGACGCCCTCGACGATCCAGAGGACGCCGACGAGGATGCCGAGGAAGATCCCGATCACGACCGCGCTCTCGGTCGGGTTCGAGAACATGACGATCGCGCCGATGAGGAAGAGCACGCCGAGGATGATGTCGAGCGCCCTGGCGCCGCCGGAGATCGACTTCGAGAAGATGCCGATGCCGACGTAGGCGAGTCCCGCGATGAGGAAGTAGATCGCGAGCATCACCGTCAGGACGACGGCCGAGTTCTTCGGCCAGAAGGTGATGAAGACGCCGATGATCAGGGCGATGACCCCCGTCACGCCGAGCGCGACGCGGATCGAGTTCACCGCCGACTTCGTGAGTTCGGCCGAATCGAAGGCGAACGCCGCGAACATGCTGTTGGACTGCGGGGAGGACATTGCGACTCCTTCCGGCGCGCCCGGAGCAGCGCGCTCGGGTTCAGGGTATTCCCAGCGAGGATCGCGGCGCGGGAGCCGTTGGTCCTGTGCCGTCGGCGTGTCGCGTGTCGCGCACCCGCCGGGCTCGCTTCAGCGGCGACGCGCCTCGATCCATCCGTCGATCCGCTCCCACTCGCCCATGAGCCAGTCGGTGCGCGCGTCGTGGTCGTCGGGGATGTCAGTCCGTGGGACGTTCCAGACCTGCATCGTGATCGTCTTGTCGGTCGGCAGCGCACGCCAGACGTCGCCGACCGTGCGGATGCGGTCGAGGCCCGTGTGCGCGACGAGGAAGACGTCGGCGTGGGGCGCGGCGTCGAGCGCGGCGAACAGGCCGGCCGGCCGTGGAGCCATGACGTTCATCAGGCGGGCGGCGCGTTCCGCCGCGGCCGCGAGCCCGGCGGCTCGGAGTCGCGCGATCGCCCGCGCCCGGCGCTCGGGCGTGAAGTTGCCGCCCTCGGGGAAGATCACGAGGGCGTCGCGCGGGCCCATGTCGCTCGCGAGCTCGCTGATGCGGTCCGTCAGCGCGAGCGCGGTGCTGCCGCTCGGCGCGCCACCGCGTCGGGCGCGACGCCGTCCGCCGGCTGTGCCGGCCACCGGCGGCGGTGCGATGAACCGGTTCGGAAGCCGGTTGAGCACCACGTCGACGGCCGGGTCCCACTGCATGGTGTCCTTGAGCACGATCCGCGGCGAACGGTCGAACCAGTTGAGCACGGCGTGGATGAGGATGAACGAGTCGCCGGGGCCGGCGTGCCGGCTCGCGATGACGCGCGGCTCGTCGTCGTCGTGGAACCCCTCCGGCACGCGTACGTCGATGTCCAGCCGAAGCACCCAGTGCACGTTCCAGAAGAGGAACTCGAGCATGCGCGCGACGAACCGGTAGTGCGCACGCTGGAATCCGTGCGAGTGGATCCGCCACCCGAACCCGGAGGCGACCCAGAGCGCGAACAGTGCGACGATGGCCGCGGCATCCCACAGCAGGTACACGGCGACCATGACGAGCAGCCGCGGCGTCCGTAGCCGCGGTTCCACGAAGATCGACACGATGACCGCGATGGCGAGCCACGCCGGCAGCAGGGCGACCACGACGAGCGCGAGGGCGATCACGAGCGGCGCGAGGATGCCGCGTCGCACCCACTTCGGCGGCAGCCGCATCAGTCCACGGCCCGTTCCGCCGCCGCGCCGCCGGGTTCGTCCTCGCGATCCAGGTAGGCGGATGCCGCGCCGTAGGCGGTCGCCATCCGGCGGCGGAGCGCCGCGGGGGAGAGGTTGCGCGAGACGCGGTTCTCCTTCGGCGACGCCGTCCCGGTGGGGAGCACGTGCATACGCGTCCCCGCCGCGAGGGCCGCGCTGTCGCGGGCGAAGCGGTGCCGCCGGGAGATCTCGAACGCGACGCGGGCGTTCTCGAACTGGTTCCGCGGCGGCGTCAGGGCGTGCTCGATCCGGCCGACCTGCATGACGTAGATGTCGGTCGCGCCGGCGTCGGCGGCCTGGCCGACCGGGATCGAGTTCACGATCCCGCCGTCGACGAAGTGCTCGTCGCCGATCCGCACCGCCGGGAACAGCCCGGGCAGCGCGGCCGAGGCGAGCACGGCCGGCACGAGCGGACCCGAGTCGAACCAGTGCTCGGCCGCCCGCTCGACGCTCGCCGCGCAGCACCGGAACTCGATCTCGAGGTCCTCGAACGCGGTGGCGCCCACGAGCCCGTACGCGAGCATCCGCCGGAGCGGCTCGGTCGACATGACGTGCGCACGACCCGGTCGCAGTCCCATCCCGGTCGTGATCGCCCGCGCCTCCCGGGAGGTCCACGCCTCCTCGAGGCGCTCGAGGCTGCGATCGACGTCGGCGGCGATGATCGCCCCGTTGATCGCACCGATCGACGTGCCGACCACGAGGTCGGGGCGGATGCCGCGTTCGAGCACCGCGCGGAGCATGCCGACCTGCACGGCTCCGAGCACTCCGCCGCCGCCGAGGACGAACGCCACCTTCCCGGAGACCATGGCGCCATTCTGGCACCGGCACGGCACGGCACGACGGAACGAAGGGCCCTCCGATCGAGCCGCTGGACATCGCACCCGCGAGGTGGGAGCATCGCGCTCGTGGACAGCCGAAGCATCCGGCCGGACGCGCTGCGCGACCTCGCCGTGCTCCGGCGCGTGCGCGACCGCATCGACCGGGAGTACGCGCAACCGCTCGACGTCGAGGCGCTCGCGCGCGGCGCGAACATGTCGTCGGGGCACCTCAGCCGGCAGTTCCGCGCGGCCTTCGGCGAGTCGCCCTACTCCTACCTGATGACGCGTCGCATCGAGCGCGCGATGGCGCTGCTGCGACGGGGCGACCTCACCGTCACCGAGGTGTGCTTCGAGGTCGGCTCCACGTCGCTCGGCACGTTCAGCACCCGCTTCACGGAGCTCGTCGGCGTGCCGCCCAGCGTGTACCGCGAGCGTTACGCCGGCGCGACGCTCGGGATGCTGCCGTGCGTGGCGAAGCAGGTGACCAAACCGATCAGGAATCGAGAAGCCACCGTCGGCGGCCGTGGCTAGCGTGGCATCCATGAGCCTCACCATCCACTCCAGCTTCCTCCCGCACCTCGACCCCGAGGCCTCGCTCGCGTTCTACCGCGACGTGCTCGGATTCGAGGTCCGCAACGACGTCGGCTACGAGGGCATGCGCTGGATCACGGTCGGCCCCGCCGACCAGGCCGACACGGCGATCGTGCTCCATCCGCCGGGCGTCGGCCCTGGGATGACCGACGACGATCGGAACGCCCTCCTCGAGATCATCGCCAAGGGCAGCTACTTCGGCGTGAACCTCGCATCGACCGACCTCGACGAGACGTTCGCGACCCTCGAGGCCGCGGGCGCCGAGGTCGTGCAGGAGCCCGTCGACCAGCCGTACGGGCTGCGCGACTGCGCCTTCCGCGACCCGGCGGGCAACATGATCCGGATCCAGCAGGTCGGGTGACCCCTCGCCGCACCCGCGACGCCTCCGGGCGGTGGCGGTGCTGCGGTGCTTGGATCGATTCCGACCCCCGATGGAGGCACGATGACCACGACCCCGAACGTCGACCCCGGAGCATCCGCTCGACCGCCCGCCGACAGCCATGACCGGATCCGGGTGCAGGGCGCCCGCGAGAACAACCTGAAGGACGTCTCGGTCGACCTGCCGAAGCGGCGCCTCACCGTGTTCACCGGCGTGTCCGGCTCCGGCAAGAGCTCGCTCGTGTTCGACACGATCGCCGCCGAGTCGCGGCGGCTCATCGACGAGACGTACAGCGCGTTCGTACAGGGGTTCATGCCGTCGGTGCCGCGCCCCGACGTCGATGTGCTCGACGGACTCACCACCGCGATCATCGTCGACCAGGAGCGGCTCGGCGCGAACCCTCGCTCCACGGTCGGCACCGTCACCGACGCGAACGCGATGCTGCGGATCCTCTTCAGCCGGCTCGGCGAACCGCACATCGGCGGGCCCACCGCCTTCTCGTTCAACATCCCGACGCAGAAGGCCAGCGGCGTGATGACCTCGGCGACCGGCGAGAAGACCATCGTGCGCGATGTCGTCTACCTCGGAGGCATGTGCCCCCGCTGCGAGGGTCGCGGCTCCGTGTCCGACATCGACCTCGCCCAGGTGATCGACGAGACCAGGTCGTTGAACGAGGGCGCGATCACGGTGCCCGGCTACACGGCCGACGGCTGGATGGTGCGCGGGTTCTCCGAGTCCGGGTTCTACGACCCCGACAAGCCCATCGCCGAGTTCACGGAGAAGGAACGGCACGCCCTGCTCTACAGCGAGCAGAAGAAGGTCCGGATCCAGAACATCAACATGACCTACGAGGGGCTGATCCCCAAGATCACGAAGTCGATGCTCTCCAAGGACCTCGACGCCCTGCAGCCCCACATCCGAGCCTTCGTCGAGCGCGTGGCGACCTTCGCCCGCTGCCCGGAGTGCGACGGCACGCGGCTGACCGAGGCGGCGCGGTCGTCGAAGATCGACGGCGTGAGCATCGCCGATGCGTGCCGAATGCAGGTCACCGACCTCGCCGCATGGATCCGGGGTCTCGACCGCCCCGATGCCGGGCCCCTGCTCGAGGCGCTCGGTGCGAACCTCGACGCCTTCGTCACGCTCGGGCTCGGTTACCTCAGCCTCGAGCGGCCGTCGGGCACGCTCTCCGGTGGCGAGGCGCAGCGCATCAAGATGCTGCGACACCTCGGGTCGTCGCTGACCGATGTCACCTACGTCTTCGACGAGCCGACCATCGGGCTCCACCCGCACGACATCCAGCGCATGAACACGCTGCTCCTGCAACTCCGCGACAAGGGCAACACCGTGCTCGTCGTCGAGCACAAGCCCGAGACGATCGCGATCGCCGACCACGTCGTCGACCTCGGCCCGGGGGCCGGGCGCGACGGCGGCGAGATCGGCTTCGAGGGCTCGGTCGACGAACTGAAGTCGAGCGGCACGATCACCGGCCGGCACCTCGACGACCGGGCGACGATCAAGCCCGAGGTGCGCCGGGGCTCCGGCGCCATCGAGGTGCGCGGCGCCGACGAGAACAACCTGGAGGACGTCGACGTCGACATCCCGCTCGGCGTGCTCACGGTCGTCAGCGGTGTCGCGGGCTCGGGCAAGAGCTCCCTCATCCACGGGTCCGTGTCGCCGCGCGAGGGGATCGTCTCGATCGACCAGGGCGCGATCAAGGGCTCGCGGCGCAGCAGCCCGGCGACCTACACGGGCCTCCTGGAGCCGATCCGGAAGGCGTTCGCGAAGGCGAACGGCGTGAAGCCGGCGTTCTTCAGCGCCAACTCGGAAGGCGCGTGCCCGACGTGCAAGGGCGCCGGCGTCATCGTGACCGAGCTCGGCTTCATGGACACGATCGAGACGCCGTGCGAGGACTGCGGCGGCAAGCGGTTCCAGTCCGGCGTGCTGCAGTACACGCTCGGCGGGCTCGACATCACCGAGGTGCTCGACCTGCCGGTCGCGAAGGCACGCGAGTTCTTCTCGGCGGGCGAGGCGAAGATCCCGGCCGCGGCCGCGATCCTGGGGCGCCTGGAAGACGTCGGGCTCGGCTACCTGAGCCTCGGGCAGCCGCTCTCGACCCTGTCGGGCGGCGAGCGGCAGCGGGTGAAGCTCGCGATCGCGATGGGGGAGACGGGCGACGTCTACGTCCTCGACGAGCCGACGACCGGCCTCCACCTCGCCGACGTCGACAACCTGCTGCGCTTGCTCGACGGTCTCGTCGACTCCGGCAAGACCGTGATCGTCATCGAGCACCACCAGGCGGTCATGGCCCACGCCGACTGGATCATCGACCTCGGGCCGGGCGCCGGCCATGACGGCGGACGCATCGTCTTCGAGGGGACGCCGGCGGACCTCGTCGCGAGCCGCGCGACGCTCACGGGGGAGCACCTCGCCGACTACGTCGGCGCCTGATACCCCCACCCGTATTCGCGAGAGGAATCGTCATGTGCCTGCATTCGGCCTACGAAACCGGGGGAGTGGTCTACTCGCGAGACCTCACGCTCGCCGCGCCATCCGCTCGACCGGCCTCGTCGACCGAGCCCGCACCGACCGAACCGAGGGAAGCCGACCATGGCTGAGACCAAGCGCACGCCCGCACGCGACGAGGACCCGGGCGGGTTCACCGACGAGGAGCGCGCGGCGATGAAGGACCGTGCCAAGGAGGTGCGCCGTGGGAAGAAGGACGGCGCGGCCGACCTCCGCGAGAAGATCGCCGAGCTCGAGGGCAGCGACCGGGCGATGGCCGAACGCCTGCACGAGCTCATCACCGAGCATGCGCCCGGGCTCGTGCCGCGCACGTACTACGGCATGCCCGCCTGGGCGAAGGACGGCAAGGTGCTCTGCTTCTTCCAGCCCGCGCTGAAGTTCAAGACGCGCTACGCCACCTTCGGCTTCAACGACAACGCGCTGCTCGACGACGGCGAGCTCTGGCCGACGTCGTACGCGCTCACCGAGCTGACGCCGGAGGGGGAGCAGCGCATCGTCGAGCTGGTGACGCGGGCGGTCGGCTGAGCGGGGCGCGTCCCGCAAGCGGGGCCACGTCCCGCGGAGGAACTTCTCCACATTCGTCGGCGTCGCTCTCCGCCCGGGTTCGTCGTGGAGCTAGAGTGCGCCCATGACGGTTGCCTCGATGCGGCGGTGGTTCGGAGCGATCGGCCTCGCGGCGGCGATGTCCGTGGCATCCGCGGGGTGTACCGCTGTCGCTTCCGATCAACCTGGCGCGTGAGACGCGCGGGCTCCGCGGCTGATGCCCGTGCGAGCGTTCTCGAAGGCATAGCGCCGATAATGCACATTATGTCGGAACAGTTCAGAGAGCGCGGCTGATCGTGAAGCTGCTTCACGATGCGTTCGCTTCATCGTGTGCCCCAACCGACCCCCGCCATCGAATGGTCACCCACGGCGACCACTCCCGGGCGGCACGACGATTCAGGCGCCTTCGTGACGCCTGAGCTTCTCCACGCGTTCCTCGCTCGCCGGCATGCCGAACTCGTTCAGCGGCCCGCTCGCCGCGGGCTCCGGCAGACGGACGTCGGTCGGGCATTCGAGCAGGACGTTCGACGTCGACTCGTCGATGCGGTGCTCGAACATCGGGTGTCCGCACAGCGGACACGGCTTCTCCCCCGACTGACTGCGGTCGTCGGGCTCCTCCGGGGCCATCCGCGGCGACTCGAACGCTGGGGTCATGACCCGATCCACCCGGTCGAAGAACCTGGTGAACGCGTTCCCGTCGCCGTGACCCGCCTCATCGCGTGCCATGGCGCCGATGGTACTCCCGGCGTCGCGCTCCGCGCGAGGAAGATATGGATAGTTATACTATCCAGTACCTCTCAGTGCTCGCCGAATCCGCTGGATGCGAGGTCGGCGAGCGCCTCCACCGCCTCCACCCCACCGGGGTCGTCCGTCGCGATCTCGACCTCGTCGCCCTTCACGAGCCCGAGCGCCATGATGGCCAGCAGGCTCTTCGCGTCGATGCCGTTCACGGTCACGCGTTGGGGGAACGAGCTCGCGAGCTTCACGAGTTCCGCGGCCGGTCGCGCGTGCAGCCCGTCCGAGTTCGTGAGGGTGATCCGGCGGCTGATCGAACCCGCGTCTCCGGCGTCGGAGGGAACCCCGGCCGGAGTCGCGGACGACTCCGCCGGGGCCTGGCCTCCCCCGCCGGCCGACTCGGCCGCGCGCACGACGACCTCGAGCGGGTCACCCGACTCCGCCGCGACGGATGCCGCGACCGCGCCCTCGACGAGCGGCGCATCGGCGATCCGGACCCGTTCCCGCTGGTCGTCGTCGAGGAAATCCATCGCCGTCTCGGCGGTGAGGATGGCGGACCCGAGGTCGCACAGGACGACGACGCCGATCCCGGCATCCGCTGCGCCGATGGCCGCGGACACGCGCTCGAAGCTCGTGCCGATGCGACCGTCGTCCGTGCCTCCGGCCGGCTCGATGCGGACGCTCGGCGCCATCTGGTGCGCGAGCTCCACCACGCCCGAGGCGATCTGCTCGGAGTGCGAGACGATGACGATCCCGATGCGCTCCCGGTCCCCCATCTCAGGCACTGGTCCCGTTGGATGCCGCTGCGGCGGCCGCCTCGAGGAGGTATGCGGTGGACTGCGCCCCGGGATCGCGATGGCCGGCCGAACGTTCTCCCAGGTAGCTGGCACGGCCCTTGCGGGCGACGAGCGGGATGGTCGCGTCGGAGCCCGCCGCCGCGGCATCCGCCGCAGCCCGGAGCGTCTCGGCGGCGCTCGCCCCTCCATCGGCCGCGCTTCGCGCCGCGTCGACCGCGGGCGTCCACGCGTCGACCATCGTCTTGTCTCCCGACTCGGCCTTGCCTCGCGCGACGATGCCGTCGCGCGAGGCCTCCAGGAGCGACACGACGCCGGCGGCATCGATCGAGGACTCGCCGGCGATGGCGCCGGACCCCCTCAGGAACGCCGTGCCGTAGAGCGGTCCGGCCGCGCCGCCGACCGTCGAGATCAACGTCGTCGCGACCATCTTCAGCACGTCGGCCGGTGTCGATCCCGCGGGCAGGTCGTCGAGCTTGGGCAGCACGGCCTGGAAGCCGCGGTCCATGTTCTCCCCGTGGTCGCCGTCGCCGATCTCACGGTCGAGCGTGATCAGCTCGACTCGATGCTCCGACATCGACTCCGCGCCGCGCCTGACCCAGTCCACCGCCCAGGTGATGTCCAATCCCACCGCGGCCGCCCCTATCGACCCCACCGGAGCGCCGCCGTGTGCACGGGGGCGTCCCAGAGGCCGATCATCTCGTCGTCGAGCTTCAGGACCGTGAGCGAGAAGCCCTGCATCTCGAGCGAGGTGATGTAGTTGCCGACGAGCGAGCGCTCGATCGTGATGCCCTTCTCGGCGAGCACCTCGGCGGCGCGACGGTACGCGATGTAGAGCTCGATCTGCGGGGTGCCGCCCATGCCGTTGACGAAGAGGAGCACCCGGTCTCCGGAGGAGTACGGCAGGTCCTCGATGATCGGCGTGAGCAGTCGGTCGACGATCGCATCGGCCGGCTCGAGCTTGATCCGCTCGCGCCCGGGCTCACCGTGGATGCCGATGCCGATCTCGACCTCGTCCTCCGCGAGCGTGAAGCTGGGCTCTCCGGCATGCGGCACGATGCAGGGCGTCAACGCCATGCCCATCGACCGCACGTTCGCATTGACGCGCTCGGCGATCTCGGCGACCCCGTCGAGGCTGTCACCGCGATCGGCCGCCGCCCCGGCGATCTTCTCGACGAGCACCGTGCCGCCGACGCCGCGACGCCCGGCCGTGTAGAGGGAATCCTTGACCGCGACGTCGTCGTTGGTCACCACGGCGCGGACCTCGATGCCGTCGGCGGCGGCGAGGTCGGCGGCCGTCTCGAAGTTCAGCACGTCGCCGGTGTAGTTCTTCACGATGTGGAGCACGCCCTTGCCGCCGTCGACGGCCTTGGTGGCCGCGAGGATCGGATCGGGCGTCGGCGAGGTGAACACCGCGCCCGGCACGGCGGCGTCGAGCATGCCCGGGCCGACGAAGCCCGCGTGCAACGGCTCGTGGCCGCTGCCGCCGCCGGAAACGAGGCCGACCTTGCCCGCCACCGGCGCGTCGGCGCGCACGACGTGGATGGGATCCGTCTCGACCCTCACGAGGTCGGCGTGCGCGAGGCCGAAGCCTGCGACTGACTCGTCGACCACGCGCTTGGGATCGTTGATGATCTTCTTCACGAAAACGTCCCTTCCCCTCGGCCGCACCCGCCCGGCCCGTCGCCTGTCGACGTTGACGCGGCACTCCCCCGCAAAACTACTCCGGCGAGGCCCGGCGATGAAAGGGCTATCCGACGATTCCCGCGCGCCCTTCCGCGCATCTCGACCACGCGAGTATGGTGGGCGCTGATCCGCCCTGGGGCGCGGCCCCTCGGGCACGGCGAAAGGATGGAAGGTCAACGTGGACAATCTCGGAGTGCTGTTCCTCTCCGAACTCGTCGGCACGGCGATGCTCGTGCTGCTCGGTTGCGGAGTCGTGGCCAACGTCGCCCTCGTGAAGACGAAGGGCTACAACGGCGGGTTCCTCATGGTCACCATCGGCTGGGGCTTCGCGGTCTTCGCCGGCGTCATCGTCGCGTATGCGTCGGGCGCGCACATCAATCCCGCGGTCACCCTCGGACTCGTCGCCAACGGCGCCACCGAGTTCGGGAACGCGGCCCTCGGAACGACGGTCCCGGTGGACGCCCTCACGGTGCTCACGTACATCGGAGCACAGCTGATCGGTGCCATCCTCGGTGCCATCGTCTGCTGGCTGGCGTACAAGCAGCACTTCGACGACGAGCCCCAGCCCGCCAACAAGCTGGGCGTGTTCTCGACGGGCCCGGCCATCCGCTCGTACGCGTGGAACCTCGTGACCGAGATCATCGGCACCTTCGTGCTGGTGTTCGTCGTGATCGGCTTCGGCCGCAACGGCGACGCGTCCGGCCTTGCGGCGCTCGGCGCGCTGCCCGTTGCACTCCTGGTCATCGGCATCGGCGCGTCGCTCGGTGGCCCGACCGGGTACGCGATCAACCCGGCCCGCGACCTCGGTCCGCGCATCGCGCACGCCATCCTCCCGATCAAGGGCAAGGGCAGCAGCGACTGGTCCTACTCGTGGGTCCCCGTCGTCGGCCCGATCATCGGCGGCGTGCTCGCGGGCTGGACCGCGATCGTCGCGCTCCCGCTCCTGGGCTGATCACCGAGGGGCCGGTCGTCCGAACGACCGGCCCCTCGTCCGTCCGCGCGCAGCGACGCGAACCGTCGAGCGCGGACTGGCACATTCCATCACTGCGACAGAGAGGACGCATCGGAAATGGCCGACTACATCCTGGCGATCGACCAGGGAACCACCAGCACTCGAGCGATCATCTTCGACCACAAGGGGTCGATCGTCTCGACCGGACAGCTCGAGCACGAGCAGATCTTCCCCAAAGCCGGTTGGGTCGAACACGACCCCATGGAGATCTGGAAGAACACCCGCGAGGTGATCGGCCAGGCGCTCGGCAAGGCCGACCTCACCCGCCACGACATCGCCGCCGTGGGCATCACCAACCAGCGCGAGACCTCGGTCGTGTGGGACAAGAACACCGGCGAACCGGTCTACAACGCGATCGTCTGGCAGGACACC
>NZ_WMLB01000020.1 GCF_009709675.1 Agromyces bracchium
GACGGGAATCGAACCCGCGCTGTCTGCTTGGGAAGCAGAAGTTATCCAGTAGTGATTCACTCGGCTTCACTCGGGCTCACGAGCCCCGGGATCACGGGGGAGTGTGAGCTCGAGTGAATCAACGTGATGCCGATTTTGTGACTATTAAGTGACTACGAGGGTTTCTCCGGCGCCGCGATTGCCGGATCGGAGTCGTTCCCCCGGTGTTCTCGACGAGTCTCGCACGGCGCCGGCAATTGATGCCACGCACCCCCTGAGCGTGACGCGAATCGGGGGCCCTCTCCGGGCACTTCATCGGACAGGGCTTCTGCGAACGACGCTGCGTCCGGTAGGCGAACCGCCGCGGCGCCGGCGGCCGGCTCCGAAGCCTCGCGGAGGGACCGGCTACCGGGCTGGCTGCTCGTGATATCGGACTCCATCGCCACCTTCTGCGCCCCTGCCGCATACTTGTGCGGTGGACGAGTTGACGCAACCCAAGGCTCGCGGTCGCGGCTGGAGGGATCTGTTCGCCGGTAGCCTGGCCGCAGCGGGAGCCATCGTCCTCTCGCTCCTCGACAAGCCGACGCCCTGGTACTTCATCCTGTTCACGCTGGGAGTGATCATCGCCCTCGTCGGCGTGGGAAGGCTCGCCCAGTCACGAATCGAACGCAGGGTCAACTCGACAGAGGGCGGACAGCGCCGGCGAACTCCGAGCTAACGGATCTCACTTGGCGATCCCTCGCCGGCGCTGGCTCGAGCGCTCGATGCACCCCTTGAACTGATGCCTGAGTGAGGGACCGGCTTGCGTCGGGTCTGAGATCGCTCATGGACTTATCGTGTGGAGATGGATCTGGATTCGCAGGCGCTCAACATGTCATCTCGAGCGGACCTGGTGGAGTTCCTCGGGGGGCTAGCAGATTCGTTCGCCACGCATCCGGAACGATGGCAAAACGCGAATCTGCCTGACTTCCTGAACGCATGGGCAGCTTGGCTCGAAGACATGGATGGATACTTCCAAAACAGAGGCGAGAGTGTGCCGACCTCCGCGTCCTGGCAATTGATTGCTCAGATGCTGCTTGCTGCGCGCGTATACGAGTAGGTGCCGACCGCGTTCGCTGAGGGATCGTCCTTGCACCGCCCGATGTTCGCGCTGTTCAGTCAGTCAGATCCTGAGCATCTGCTTGCACGGTGGAGACCCAGGTGCCAGCGTCATCATCGATCCGAACCTCGTTCGCTTCGAAGAGCTGTTGAAGCTGCCAGAGTTCAGAGCCGCTCCGGTACCGCTGGAGAAGTTCGTCGGCGGCGCCGGTGAGGCTGGCGGCGAGTAGTCGCACTACTAGCTCGTTGACCTCTCCGATCAGGGCCGTCTCGACGTGGTCGGGGAAGGCTCCATTGTCAGCGTGCTTGACACGCTTGTAGTTGTTGGAAATCGCGCGGGCCAGCCCGACCTGGCTGTGGATGTAATCGTCCCAGCCGATGTCGAGGTAATCGAGGCAGCGAAAGACATACGTTGCCATGGAGGGCCTTGCTCGACCATAGGTGGCTTCCTCTCCGGGCCGCTCGCCGATGAGCTGCCCCGCTGCTTCGAGCGCCATCGAGGTCGACATCACGACGTCTTCGATGAAGCGATTACGCCGACCGATGACCGCCACTGCAGGCAGGATGAACCGCTCCCACTCACCGTACATTTCGGCCCACGAAGTCAGTCCTTCGGCACCCACCTCCTGAAGTACCAACAAGGGCCGTCCGAGTTTCTCCTTCGCCGGAGTGGGTTGCCCGCGCTCGCGAATCGTCCGGGCGCTGATCAGCTCAACGAACGGATGCTCGATCAGCGTCCCGTCCATCGTGCGAGAGGCGATGGTCTCGTCGCGCACCTGATGTTCGCGAAAGGACAGTGCAGTTCCGAACAAGAACACAAGCAGGTGCATCACCTTGCGATGCTCCGCAAGGTGGTGAAAGAACTCCCTAGGGTCCACCCACTCCGATTCGAGCAGCACGTTGTCGTGGAGCTCGTGGATGCGTTCGTACCCATCTTGTTTCGCCTCGAATCGCCAGGAGGTCTGGATCCGCATCGTGGCCTCACCTTGCTGCCACTCAATCGGCTCCGGACTCTTGACCGTGACCTCGAGCACGTTTGTTCGGCGCTCATCGTCCCGGTGCGCGTCCGACTCCACCGCGGTGAGTCGTGTCCAGTGGTTCAGTCCGTCAGCGCGACTGCGACAGGATTTGACGGTGAGCGGCTCGGAGAGCGATTCTTCGCGATCGTGCAGCAGCGTCTCGTCGGGGGCAATTCGTCCACTCCCGATCCTCGACCCTGCCGCGCTGGAATGGCCCCGCCAGCGACAGCCAAATAGAGTGGCTGCGCCCTCCCTCGTCCGTAGGAGCATGTTCGTCGGGGGAGTTCGCTGCCGAAACCATTCGTCGACGTGAGCGAATTGTGCGGCCGCGTAGCCAGAGAGATACGGGACTTCAATCTCGACACCCGTATCGGTGAGCCGTAGCGTGGCGCCGACGTAGGGGGTCTCCTCGACCCCGTCGATCAGGAGACCGGCGAAGCTGTCGCCGAAGTCGAACTTGTTGATCGTCATTCGCGTACTCCGTTCGTGCCGTCGCCCGTGAACGCAGGGCAACTGCTTGGTGAGCCCTTCCCTCGCCGGCGATGCGACACTATCGGCGCGCACCGACCATAACGGTCACCAAGGAGCGCCCGCTGAGGGATGGTGATTGCGTCCTGACCGCACCGCGCCGGAGGGCTCGAAGGAGATATCGGCACTAGCGTGACATCCATGCTGACTGTGGCCGAGAGTGTGGGTGAGATCATGGGCGCCATTGCGCAGCTGCGTTCTGCTGCCACCGTCGAAGGCGATCGCGCTCGTAGGCGGTCGGCCGAACATCTCGGAGCGAGATTCGATGGCATCACGACCGCGGAGGATCTTCGTGACGCCGTCAGAGATGGCCTCCGCTTCTATGACGGTGGGATGGGTTCGTTCCAGGACGCCGACACTTCACCGGTAGCCGCGGCCATCGCACGATTGGGCGAGTCGCTGCGCCGAGCGATCTGAAGAGGCCATTATCGGCACTTGGATGACCCGCCGCTACGGCGCCGACGCATCTGGTCTCGAACTAGGGTTCACTGGTGGCATACCCCGAAGCCGGTGAGCGATGTTGACCCCTGAGGCCTTCGCCGACGCGATCGGCGGATCCGACGAGAAGGTCGGCGCACATTCCCGATATGAGATCGACCCTGAGCGCATGTTCGCCAGAACCGGTCTGGGATGGCGCACCTGTGTCGGGTTCTTCTGGGGCGCGCTGTTCGTCCTCGCCATCGTCGTCTTCCTCTGGTTCGCTGTCTCTGACGGCGACGTCGCCGTCATATTCGGGATACCTGCTCCGGGGCTCCTCATACTTAGCGTCGGTCTCTTGGCGGGAGCGGCACTCGCGCTCGCCCCCAACCTGCACCGAAGACTGGGAATCATCGCGACCGCGCACTGCGGCGACATGTTCGTGATCGGTGCAACGCCCCTCGCCGGGACGTACCTGGTAGTCACGGTGGACCGCATCGTCGCGTTCGATCGCCGCGAAACGCTGCTTGGCAGGTGGCGCGCCGAGGAGATCGATGCGGTCGCGCTCAAGCAGTTCGGGAACGCGGTCGGCGCCGTGCTCTTCACCCACGACCGCTGCTTCGAGCTCTCGATATCGGCCAGAGCCGGCGGCCCGTTCGCCCCCGCATGGTCAACCGGCGGCGCGCTCGGTCGAACCCAGCTGAGGTCTGCGATCGAGGCAAGCCTGCAACGATGCGGGATCCCGGCCGTCACGAGTGGCCCTGTCGCGGGGTAAGCTCGCTCGCGCGAGCATCCCTACGGGCTCTTCGCTCGCAGTGGGGATCCCCGTTGGCCGCCGATGTTGCTATCGCCACCGACCTACGTCGGCCGATAGTCGCACCCCGTCGCTGATCATGGCCGCATCGCAGCTCAGCACGAAGACCTCGGAGCCGTCCACCGCGGTGGGTCTCGATCTCATACTCAACCGTCTCGCGAACCACCGGGTGCTGTGCGGATCAGCCCTGGCCCGATGTCGCCGCAGCACAAGATGATCTGGCCTGAGGAGAGAAGCGTGTTCGATGGATGATTTCGTTTCGGCCACCGCGGACATTCGTGGCGATTACCGCTACACACTGACCCGCGTCTGGGACGCAGCGCCGCCAACGATCACGTTCGTGCTGCTGGAACCCGAGCACCGCCGACGCTGAGCAACTTGATCCCACGCTACGGCGGTGCGTCGGTTTCGCGAAGCGCGAGGGGTATGGCGGCATGGTGATCGCCAACCTGTACGCGTTCCGTACCAAGTTCCCGAGAGTGATGATGGCCGCGGCTGATCCTGTGGGGCCTGAGAACGATCGCGTGCTCGGCAACCTGACTGGCACCGTCGTAGCCGGGTGGGGCACGAACGCCGACCCGGCCCGAGTCGCCCAGGCGGTCGCCTTGTTGCCGTCGCTCAACGCATTGGGCGTCACGAAGGGTGGGCACCCGAAGCATCCGCTCTACGTACGTCGTGATGCGCCGCTCATCGACTGGCCGCCCACCTCGTGAAGCAGGGATCTTGACAGAGCGGTTAGTCGCCTGCCGCGATGTGAGCGTTGCGCTTCTCGATGAGATGGCGAAGGTAGGGGCCGATCACGAGTTCTGCCATCGTGCCGAGGGGTCCGAGTGGCGCGTCGAACTTCACGCGATCGATCATGAGCGCGCCGGAGCCGTCCGGTCGGAACTCGTGTTCGTGCCGGAATGAGCGGAACGGTCCGCGCACCTGCTCGTCGACGAAGTACTCCGGTTCCGTCATCGCGGTGATCCGGCTGATCATTCGGATCGGCACCCCGACGTGCCACGCCTGCCAGGTGACTTCTTCGCCTTCGCTGATCAGACCGGCGGTGACGCCGGCGATCGCGCGCTCGCGCGAGTCCGACATGGACGCCATGTGAAGGTCGATGCTCCGGGAGCGGTCGAATGCCTCCTGCACGCCGGCGGGCACGTGCGTCCGGCACTCGAACTCGACGGTCACAGCGATCAGTGTCCCACCGTGGGCGAGTCGATGAGTCGAGGCGCATGACGGTCGGCGAACGCCGCTCGGGCTGAGGGTTCGCTCGAATTTGTGACTATTAAGTGACTACGAGTGCAGTTTTGCAATCGAGAGTCGCGGCTCAGTCGTGGTCGAAATCCCTGATCAGACCCGTGAACGTATCGAGGTGCCTCCGCGTCGACTGTTTCCGGGCGGTATGCGGAATTGCACGCTGGCCACAGGCGTATGGAAAGCGGCTCTGATCAGGTAATTTCCGTGGAGCCGATGACGGGAATCGAACCCGCGCTGTCTGCTTGGGAAGCAGAAGTTATCCAGTAGTGA
>NZ_WMLB01000021.1 GCF_009709675.1 Agromyces bracchium
CGCTGACCGCTGACCGCTGACCGCTGACCGCTTTCAGCGAACAGGCAGCAGGTGTCCAGCGCCGCCGGGGTAGCCTGCTAGCACCATGAACATGAAGAAGCTCCTGCGCGGGCCGATCCTCTACATCGTGCTGGCCATCATCGCGGTGTGGATCGGGTCCACCCTGATCACCCAGTCGGGGTTCCGCGAGGTCTCGACGCAGCAGGGGCTCGAGCTCCTCAACGACGGCAAGGTGTCGGCGGTGAAGATCGTCGACGTCGAGAACCGCGTCGACCTCACGCTCGCCGAGGCCGAGGAGGACCTCGGCACGCAGGTGCAGTTCTACTACGTCACCCCGCGCGGCGACGACGTCATCGCGGCGGTCGACGAGGCGAACCCGGCCGACGGCTTCGACGACGAGGTGCCGCAGCCGAACTGGTTCCTCTCGATGCTCGGCATCCTGCTGCCGCTCGTGCTCATCGGCCTCTTCTTCTGGATCATCCTCTCCGGCATGCAGGGCGGCGGCAACCGCGTCATGCAGTTCGGCAAGTCGAAGGCGAAGCTCGTCTCGAAGGAGAGCCCGAAGGTCACCTTCGACGACGTCGCCGGCGCGGAAGAGGCGATCGAGGAGCTCCACGAGATCAAGGAGTTCCTGAAGGAGCCGGCCAAGTTCCAGGCCGTCGGCGCCCGGATCCCGAAGGGCGTGCTGCTGTACGGTCCTCCCGGAACCGGCAAGACGCTCCTCGCCCGCGCGGTCGCGGGCGAGGCGGGCGTTCCCTTCTACTCGATCTCGGGTTCCGACTTCGTCGAGATGTTCGTCGGCGTCGGCGCGAGCCGCGTCCGCGACCTGTTCGACCAGGCCAAGCAGAACGCGCCGGCCATCATCTTCGTCGACGAGATCGACGCGGTCGGCCGCCACCGCGGCGCCGGCCTCGGCGGCGGGCACGACGAGCGCGAGCAGACGCTCAACCAGCTGCTCGTCGAGATGGACGGCTTCGACCCGAAGACCAACGTGATCCTCATCGCGGCGACCAACCGCCCCGACATCCTCGACCCCGCGCTGCTGCGCCCCGGCCGCTTCGACCGGCAGATCGGCGTCGACGCGCCCGACCTCAAGGGCCGCCAGAAGATCCTCGAGGTGCACTCGAAGGGCAAGCCGCTCGCGAACGGCGTCGACCTCGAGGTCCTCGCGCGCAAGACGCCGGGCTTCACCGGCGCCGACCTCGCCAACGTGCTCAACGAGGCGGCGCTGCTCACCGCCCGCTCGAACGCGCAGCTCATCGACAACCGCGCGCTCGATGAGGCCGTCGACCGCGTCATCGCCGGTCCGCAACGCCGCACCCGGGTGATGAAGGACAAGGAGAAGCTCATCACCGCCTACCACGAGGGCGGTCACGCCCTCGCCGCGGCGGCGATGAACCACACCGACCCCGTGACGAAGATCACGATCCTGCCGCGCGGTCGCGCCCTCGGCTACACGATGGTGCTGCCGCTGGAGGACAAGTACTCCGTCACGCGCAACGAGCTGCTCGACCAGCTCACCTACGCCATGGGCGGGCGCGTCGCTGAGGAGATCGTCTTCCACGACCCGTCGACCGGTGCGTCGAACGACATCGAGAAGGCCACCGCCACGGCCCGCAAGATGGTCACCGAGTACGGCATGTCGGCGAACGTCGGCGCCGTGAAGCTCGGCCAGTCGCAGGGCGAGGTCTTCCTCGGCCGCGACATGGGCCACCAGCGCGACTACTCGGAGGAGATCGCCGAGAAGGTCGACGTCGAGGTGCGCACGCTCATCGAGCAGGCGCACGACGAGGCGTGGCAGGTGCTGAACGACAACCGCGACATCCTCGACAAGCTGGCCGCCGAGCTGCTCGAGCACGAGACGCTCGACCACCACCAGATCGCCGAGATCTTCAAGGACGTCAGGAAGCTGCCCGAGCGGCCGCTCTGGCTCTCGAGCGACAAGCGACCGGTCTCCGACCGCCCGCCGATCCCGTTCCCGACTCGCAAGGCGCCGATCGACCAGGGCGCCGTCGACGGCGGTGTCGACTCCGGCACGCCCGTTGAGGAGGCGAAGGCGTCCCGCACGCCGAGCACGAAGCCGCGCCCCGCCACGGCGTGAGCCGCGGCACCGAGGAGGGCGCAGAGGAGGGTGCCATGACGGGGGTCGACGCCGACCGCATCGAGCGCGCCGTGCGCGAACTGCTCCTCGCCATCGGCGAGGACCCGGAACGCCCCGGCCTCGAGCGCACGCCGCAGCGGGTCGCCGAGGCCTACGCCGACTACTTCAGCGGCGTCGGCGCCGACCCGCTCGTGCACCTCGCCGACACCGTCGCCTCCGGCGACACCGCCGCGGGAGTGCCCGCGACCTCCGACGCCGTGGTGCTGCGCGACCTCGCCTTCCGGTCGGTCTGCGAGCACCACCTCCTGCCCTTCATCGGGACCGCGCACGTCGCCTACCTCCCGGGCGAGCGGCTCGTCGGCCTCGGACGCATCCCCGCCGTGATCGACACGATCGCGAGCCGCCCGCAGTTGCAGGAGCGGATCGCCGAGGAGGTCGCCGACGCGCTGGTCGCCGGGCTCGACCCGCGCGGCGTGCTCGTGGTGATCGACGCGGTGCACGGGTGCGTCACGGCACGGGGCGCTCGGCAGGAGCGCAGCTCGACGGTCACGATCGCGAGCCGCGGGGAGCTCGCCGAGCCCGCCGCGCGGGCCGAGATCATCGCGCTGATCGGATCGGGGCGCGGTGCCTGAGGCGGGGCCGGCCGAGCCCGTCATCATGGGCGTGGTCAACGTCACCCCCGACTCCTTCAGCGACGGCGGGCGATGGTTCGACGCGGATGCCGCGATCGAGCACGCCCTCGAGCTGGTCTCCGAGGGTGCGGACGTGCTCGACGTCGGCGGCGAGTCGACGCGGCCCGGGGCGGCCCGGGTCGATCCCGACGAGGAACTGCGCCGGGTCATCCCGGTCATCCGCGAGCTCGCCGGTCGCGGGCTCCGCGTGAGCGTCGACACGATGCGCGCCGCGACCGCGCAGGCGGCGGTCGAAGCCGGTGCCGAGATCATCAACGACGTCTCCGCCGGGCTCGCCGACGAGGCCATGGCCCGCATCGCCGCCGACTCCGGGGCGACCTACGTCGCGATGCACTGGCGCGGGCACTCCGACCGGATGGACGACCTCGCCGAGTACGACGACGTCGCGAGCGACGTGCGCGACGAACTCGCACGACGGGTGGACGAACTCGTCGCCGCGGGCGTCCCGGCCGATCGGCTGATCCTCGATCCCGGTCTGGGCTTCTCCAAGCGCGGCGAGCAGAACTGGGAGCTGCTGGCGAACCTCGACGTGCTCGCCGGGCTCGGGCTGCCGATCCTCGTCGGTGCGTCGCGCAAGCGATTCCTCGGTGCGCTGCTGCCCGAGGGGGCTACGGTCGAGGATCGCGACCTCCCGACGGCGGTCGTCAGCGTGCTGTCGGCGCAGGCCGGGGCGTGGGGCGTCCGCGTGCACGATGTCGCGGGCACCCGCGTCGCACTCGACGTCGTGCGCGCATGGCAGAGTGGACGACGTGGCCACCACTCGTGATCGGATCGCCGTCACCGGCATCCGCGTGCGCGCGCACCACGGCGTGTTCGACTTCGAACGCGAACAGGGGCAGGAGTTCGTGATCGACGTGTCCGTCGCCGTCGATCTCGCATCCGCGGCATCCGGCGACGACCTCGCCCGAACCGTGCACTACGGCGAGCTCGCCGTCGCGGTCGCGCAGGCGGTCGAGCGCGACCCGGTCGACCTCGTCGAGACGGTGGCCGAACGCGTGGCCGCCGTCGCCCTCGGCTTCGACGGCGTCGAGGAGGCCACGGTCACCGTGCACAAGCCGCAGGCGCCCATCGAGGTGCCCTTCGACGACGTCGCCGTCACGATCGTTCGGAGCCGCGCGTGAGCCGGGCCGTGATCGCGTTCGGCGCCAACCTGGGCGACCGCGAGGCCACCATCGCGTCGGCCACGCGGGCGGTCGCCGAGGCCGACGGCGTGGTGCTCGTCGCCGTGTCGCCCGTGTACGAGACGGCGGCCGTGCGACTCGACGGGATCGACCCCGACGCGCCGCGGTACCTGAACGGCGTCATCGTCGTCGAGACCGACCTCGAGCCGCACGCGATCCTCGACCTGCTCCAGCGCGTCGAGGCCGAGCACGGGCGCACGCGCGAGACGCGGTGGGGCGACCGCACGCTCGACCTCGACCTCATCGACGTGGGCGGCCTCCGCATGGCCGACGAGCGGCTCGAGTTGCCGCACCCGCGCGCGTGGGAGCGGGCGTTCGTGCTGCAGCCGTGGCTCGACGTCGAGCCCGACGCCGAGATCGCCGGCCGTGGTCCGATCGCGGCGCTGCGCGCCGCGGCGACCGACGAGGTGGTCCGTCGGTGAAGCGCACGCACGCCTCGACCATCGTCGCGTTCACGGTGGCCGGCCTCGCGGTCGGCTACCTCGGCGAGCTCGCACTCGTCGCGGGCGGCGCGACTGCGCTCGTGCCTCCGCTCTCGCTCGCCGTCACCCTCGTCGGCATCGGCGTGATCGTCGTGCTCGTGGCCTGGCCGATCCGGCAGGCCGTGCGCGGCGACCGCAGCCGCCGGGTCGATCCGTTCCGCGCGGCCCGCATCGCGGTGCTCGCCAAGGCGAGCAGCGTCACCGGCGCGCTCGTGCTCGGCGTCGGCATCGGCATCACGATCTTCCTGCTCACGCGCAGCGTCCTCCCGCCAGCCGACACGATCTGGATGGGGCTCGCCACCGCGATCGGCGCCGCACTGCTGCTCACCGGCGGGCTCGTCGCCGAACACTTCTGCACGCTCCCGCCCGACGACCCCGAAGAGGAGGGTTCGGCGCATGCCTGACCCCGAGCACGCCGCATCCGACGCCTCCCTGCCGGTCGCCGCCGGCCAGCCGACGCCGGAGACGACCGGACCGCCGTCCCCGTCGCCGGCGCCCGCGCCCGGAGGCGCGGCCTCGGTCGACGCACCCGCGCATGTCGACGACGACTGGCGGCGGGTCTCGCCCAAGCACGTCGTCGTCGAGGTCGTCGGCTCCGTGATCGGCGCCGGCATCACGGTCGCCGTGCTCCTCGTCGTCGGGTCGTGGTTCGAGCTGTGGTGGGCGACGTGGGCGGGCATCGCGGTCGGCGTCATCGCGCTCGTCTCGATCGCCCTGGAGCCGCGCCGAGTGCGTTCGATCGGCTATCGCCGCCGGGCCGACGACCTCGTCTTCCGGCGGGGCATCATGTTCCAGCGTCAGGTCGCCGTGCCCTACGGCCGAATGCAGCTCGTCGACATCACGCGGGGGCCCGTGTCGCGGGCGCTCGGCCTCGCCGACCTGAAGTTCGTGACCGCCGCCGCGTCGACCGCCGTGACGTTGCCCGGGCTTCCGCTCGAAGAGGCCGAGCGGCTCCGCGACGAACTCGTCGCCCTCGCCGAGACCCGCCGGGCGGGCCTGTGACCGAGCCCGCCGTCCGCGCTCCGATCGGCCCGCTCGCCGACGGCGAGTGGCATCGGCTGCACCCGGCGAGCCCGCTGCTGCGCGGCGGACTGGTGTTCCTCGCCGTGCTGGGCTTCGTGCTGGCGAACCTGCGCGAGCGCGTCGTCGAGGTGTTCGTGCTGTTCTTCGCGCCCGGCGCCGAGTCGCCCGGCGAGACGCCCGAGTTCGGCGGCGACTGGGCGGAGGACCCGGTCACCGGCATCGTGGCGAACGGGCTCGTCGGGTGGGCCCTGCTCGCCCTGGCCGCCGTCATCGTGCTCGTCGTCCTGGGGTTCTGGTTCGCGTGGCGCATGCACACGTTCCGGGTCACCGACGAGGCGCTCGAGGTGCGCAGCGGCATCCTGTTCCGCTCGCACCGCAGCGCGCGCCTCGACCGCATCCAGGGCATCAACGTCGCGCGGCCCGTGTTCGCCCGGCTCTTCGGCGCCGCCAAGCTCGACGTCTCGGTCGCGGGGCAGTCGGGCAACGTCGACCTGTCCTACCTCGGCTCGGCGCAGGCCGATCGCCTGCGGGGCGACCTGCTGCGCCTGGCGTCGGGCACCCGACGCCAGGAGGCGGTGGCGACGGCCGTCGGCGACGCCGTCGTCGCGGCGGGGGCGGATGCCGCGGGCGCCCTGCCGCTCGCTCCCGGCGCGCCGTCGGTGGTCGATCGCGCCGGCGCGGTCGTCGGTCGCCGCGTCGACGAGTTCCTCGCGCCCGAGCTCGACCCCGACCTCGCACCGCCCGAATCCGTGGTTCGACTCCCACTGCCTCGCGCGATCGCCTCCGCGCTCCTCGGCGGATCGATGATCTGGCTCGTCGTGATCATCGCGATCATCGTCGTCTCGCTGACGACCGGCACGCTGTGGATGCTGTTCACGTTCATCCCCGCCGCGATCGGCGTGGTGAGCTACCTGTGGTCGCGGATCACCGGGTCGCTGCGCTACTCGATCGCCGGCACGCGCGACGGCGTCCGCATCGGGTCCGGGCTGCTCTCGACCGCGAACCAGACCATCCCGCCCGGTCGTGTCCACGCGATCGAGGCGTCGCAGTGGCTCCTGTGGCGCGCGTTCGGATGGTGGACCGTGCGCGTCAACGTCGCCGGCCAGTCGATCTCGCAGGCGGGGGACGCCGCCCGTCGCACGCTCGTGCTCCCCGTCGGCACCGCCGACGACGTCCGACGGGTGATCGGCCTGCTCGCGCCCGACGCGCTCGACGACCTCGTTCCGCTGCTCGATGCCGGCCTCGCCGGCACGGGCCCCGCAGCGGGGTTCACCTCGGCGCCGCGGCGTGCGGCGTGGATCCGGCCGTTCTCGTGGCGCCGGATCGGCATCGCCGTCGAGGGCGGCACGGCGGTGCTCCGCAGCGGCTGGCTGCTCCGTCGCCTGGTGCTCGTGCCGCTCGCGCGCATGCAGTCCGTCGCCGTCGCGGCCGGGCCGGTGCGACGCGGTCTCGGACTCGAGTCCGTCCGCATCCACACGGTGGCCGGACCGATCGCGCCCGAGGTCCCCGCACTCGATCGCGCGGACGCGACCGCCGCGTTCACGGCCATCGCGGCGGAAGCCGTCGACCGGGCCCTCCACGACCGCACCGACCGGTGGGGGGTCGAGCATGCGTCCTGACCAGCGGGCCGGTCGCCTCGGCGTCGGCACGATCGGAGCGGGCCGGGTGGGCGCCGTCCTCGCCTCGGCGCTGGGCGGCGCGGGCCACGCGCTCACTGGCATCGCCGCAGTGTCCGACGCGAGCCGGGAACGCGCCGCGGCGATGCTGCCCGAGGTGCCGGTCCTCGCGCTGCCCGAGATCGTGGAGCGCAGCGAGCTGGTGCTGCTCGCGGTTCCCGGCGACGAACTCCGCACCCTCGTGGAGGGGCTCGCGACCGCCGGCGCGTGGCGACCCGGGCAGCTCGTCGTGCACACCGCTGCGGCGCACGGCGTCGGCGTGCTCGAGCCCGCGATGCGGGCCGGCGCGATCCCGCTCGCCATCCACCCGGCCATGTCGTTCACGGGCACGAGCGTCGACCTGGGGCGCCTCGCGGGAACGTGGTTCGCCGTCACCGCGCCCGCGCCGGTCCTGCCGATCGCGCAGGCGCTCGTCGTCGAGATGGGCGGCGAGCCGTTCGTCGTGGCCGAGGCCGATCGCCCCGCGTACGCCGAGGCGATCGACACGGCGGTCTCGTTCTCGTCGGCGATCGTCGACCAGGCCACCGGCATCCTCGAGGGCATCGGGATGCCCCGCGCCGGCGCCGTGCTCGCACCGCTCGTCCGCAGCGCGGTCGAGAACGCCCTCGCCCGCCACGACCCGGGACCGATGGTCGACGGGACGGCTACGATCGACGAGGCCGATGACGATCGGCCGTCGGGAGGTCGGGTGTGACGGGCGACGAGCGGGCACCTCGCAGCGGCAGCGTCGCAGCGGCCGACGCCGACGGCGTCGGAGCCGCCTCGCGGACCGCGGCGCCCCGGGTGCACGGCACCATCGCCGGCATCCGCGACGCGGTGACGGGGCTGCGCGCTGCGCAGCGGTCGGTCGCGCTCGTCCCGACCATGGGCGCGCTCCACGACGGGCACCTCGCGCTCGTGCGCAGGGCGCACGAGATCGCCGACGCGGTCGTCGTGTCGATCTTCGTGAACCCGCTCCAGTTCGGGGTGGGGGAGGACCTCGATCGCTACCCGCGCACCCTCGACGCCGACGTCGCGGCGCTCGCGCGGGAGGGCGTCGAGTTCGTGTTCGCGCCCACCGCCGACGAGATGTACCCGGAGGGGGCCGTCGAGACGAGCCTCGCCGCCGGTCACGTCGGCACGCTCTACGAGGGCGCCTCCCGGCCGGGTCACTTCGACGGCATGCTCACCGTCGTCGCGAAGCTCTTCCACATCGTGCAGCCCGACACGGCCGTGTTCGGCCAGAAGGACGCGCAGCAGGTCTTCCTCGTCCGCCGCATGGTCGCCGACCTGAACGCGCCGCTCGCGATCGAGGTCGTTCCGACGGTGCGCGAGCCCGACGGTCTCGCGCTGTCGAGCCGCAACCGGTACCTCGACGCCGGCGGGCGTCGCGCGGCACTGGCGCTCTCGGAGTCGCTCGCCGCCGCCGAGGCCGCCGCGGGCGAGGGGTTGGACGAGGTGCTCGCCGAGGCGGCCGCCGCGTTCGGCGACCACGAGGCCATCGAGCTCGACTACCTGGTCGTCGTCGACCCGGCGACCTTCCTGCCCGTCGACGAGGGCGCGACCGGCGAGGCGACGGTGCTCGTGGCGGCCCGAGTGGGCGGCACCCGGCTGATCGACAACGCCGGCATCGTGCTGGGCTGAGCCGAGGCATCCGGCTGCCCTTCAGGTCGGCGCGCAGCGGCGGGATACGCTGGTGGGTGGCATCCGCTCGGATGCGCGCCCCACGAACCCACCCCCACACCGGAGACGCCATGGCCGACGAGACCACGCACGAGCCGACCGCCGAGGAGATCTCGGAGCAGAAGGCCGTGCGACTGGCCAAGCGCGAGCGGCTCATCGCCGACGCCGCCGACCTCGGCGACGGCGCGTACCCGGTCTCGGTGCCCGTGACCACGACGATCCCCGAGGTTCGCGCGCGGTTCGTCGGCCTCGGCGTCGACGAGCGCAGCGGCGAGACGGTCGGCGTGTCCGGCCGCGTCGTGCACCTCCGCAACACGGGAAAGCTCTGCTTCGCGGCCCTCCAGTCGGGCGACGGCAGCCGGATCCAGGCCATGGTCTCGCTCGGCGAGGTCGGCGAGGAGGCGCTCGCGGCGTGGAAGGAGCTCGTCGACCTCGGCGACCACGTGTTCGTCGCGGGCGAGGTCATCACGAGCCGCCGTGGCGAGCTCTCGATCATGGCGACCGAGTGGCGGATGGCGGCGAAGGCCATCAACCCGCTGCCGAACCTGCACAACGAGCTCTCCGAGGAGACGCGCGTGCGCAGCCGCTACCTCGACCTGATCGCGCGCGAGCAGGCGCGACGCAACGTGATCGACCGGGCCACGGTCAACGCGAGCCTCCGCTCGACGTTCACGAGCCTCGGGTTCGTCGAGGTCGAGACCCCCATGCTCCAGGTCATGCACGGCGGCGCGTCGGCGCGCCCGTTCGTGACGCACTCCAACGCGTTCGACACCGAGCTGTACCTGCGCATCGCGCCCGAGCTCTACCTCAAGCGCGCCGTCGTCGGCGGCATCGAGCGCGTGTTCGAGATCAACCGCAACTTCCGCAACGAGGGCGCCGACTCGACGCACAGCCCCGAGTTCGCGATGCTCGAGGCCTACCAGGCCTATGGCGACTACAACTCGATCGCCGACCTGACCCAGAAGCTCATCCAGGACGCCGCGTTCGCGGTCGCGGGCTCGCACGTGGTCACGTGGGCCGACGGCACCGAGTACGACCTCGGCGGCGAATGGGACCGGCTCTCGATGTACGGCTCGCTCTCCGCGGCGGTCGGCGAGGAGATCACCCCCGAGACCCCCATGTCGCGCCTGAAGGAGCTCGCCGACGACGTCGAGATCGAGGTCGACCACCCGCTGCCGGGCAAGTACGTCGAGGAGCTCTGGGAGCACCACGTGAAGTCGGGCCTCACCCGTCCGACGTTCGTCATGGACTTCCCGCTCGACACCTCGCCGCTCGTGCGCCAGCACCGCTCGATCCCCGGCGTCGTCGAGAAGTGGGACCTCTACGTGCGCGGCTTCGAGCTCGCCACGGGCTACTCCGAGCTCGTCGACCCCGTCGTGCAGCGCGAACGGTTCGTCGAGCAGTCGCGCCTCGCCGCGGGCGGCGACCCCGAGGCGATGCGCCTCGACGAGGAGTTCCTGCGGGCGCTGGAGTTCGGCATGCCCCCGACGGGCGGCATGGGCATGGGCATCGACCGCCTCCTGATGGCGGTCACCGGCCTCGGCATCCGCGAGACGATCCTCTTCCCCCTGGTCAAGTGACCGGTGGTCGAGTAGCGAAGCGTATCGAGATCAGGAGCCTCCGATGAACGACTACCTCCCGAAGAAGGAACTCGAGCCCGAGCCCGACCCGCGCAAGCCCTCGTTCTCGCGGATCGCGATCTGGGTGATCGTGGGTGCCGTCGGCCTGTACCTGCTCGGTTCGGGCATCTGGGGCATCCTCACCGCGGGTTGAGGATTCCGCGGGTATTCTGGAACGGCTATGGACGACTTCTGGCTGAACGCGATCTGGTCGCTCGCACCGACCGTGCTGATCGGACTCATCTTCTGGTTCGTGATGCGCTCGCTGCTGCGCGCCGACCGGACCGAGCGCGACGCCTACGCCAAGATCGAGGCCGAGGAGCGCGCGAAGCGCGCCGAACAGCAGCACCGAGCCGCGTAGCCCCGGCATGACGTCGGCGCAGGTCACGGCGATCATCGCCCTGTTGGTGCTCGTCGTCGACATCGTCGTGCGCGTCATCGCGATCATCGTCGTCCCCCGCAACCGAAGGCCCACCGCCGGCATGGCGTGGCTGCTGGCGATCTTCTTCATCCCGTACCTCGGGGTGCTCTTCTTCCTGCTGATCGGCAACCCGAAGCTCCCGAAGGCGCGACGGGAGAAGCAGGCCGAGGTGGACCGCTTCATCCGCGAGTCGACGCACGGCGTCGAGCAGGTCAGCGATCACCGCGACTGGCCCGACTGGTTCGAGGGGATCGTGCGCCTGAACCGCAACCTCGGCGCGATGCCGCTCATCGGCCACAACAGCGCGCGGCTCATCGGCGACTACGAGGCATCGCTCGACGCGATGGCCGACGCGATCTCCCGCGCGACCCGATACGTGCACGTCGAGTTCTACATCTTCGCGTACGACCCGACGACGGCCCGGTTCTTCGACGCGCTCGGCGACGCCGTCGAACGCGGCGTCGAGGTGCGCGTCCTCCTCGATCACATCGCCTCGCGGCGCTCGAAGGGGTACCGTCGCACCATCCGTCGGCTGACGCGCATGGGCGTCGACTGGCGCCTCATGCTCCCCGTGCAGCCGCTTCGCGGCAAGTACCAGCGTCCCGACCTCAGGAACCACCGCAAGATCCTCGTGGTCGACGGCGAGGTCGCGTACATGGGCTCGCAGAACATCATCGACCGCAGCTACAACAAGCGCGGCAATATCCGTCGCGGCCTGAAGTGGCAGGAGCTCGTCGCCGAACTCGAGGGCCCGATCGTCTCGGGCCTCGACGCGATCTTCGCGACCGACTGGTACCTCGAGACCGGCGAGGCGCCCTCGCGCGAGGAGCTCATCCCCTTCGCCCAGCCACCCGCCGAGCAGAACCTCGACTGCCAGGTCGTTCCGAGCGGGCCGGGGTACCAGAACGAGAACAACCTCAAGTTCTTCCTCGCCCTCCTCTACGCCGCGCGCGAGAAGATCATCATCACGAGTCCGTACTTCGTGCCCGACGAGGCCATGCTCCGCGCGATCAGCGGCGCCACGCAGCGCGGCGTGCACGTCGAGCTCTTCGTCTCGGAGATCGGCGACCAGGCGCTCGTCTACCACGCGCAGCGCTCCTACTACGAGGCGCTGCTGCGCGCGGGCGTCCGGATCTACATGTACCGCGCGCCGTTCATCCTGCACGCCAAGCACTTCACGATCGACGACGACGTGGCCGTCATCGGCTCGAGCAACATGGACATCCGGTCGTTCGAACTCAACATGGAGGTCTCGCTGCTCGTGCACGGCGCGTCCTTCGTCCGGGAGATGCGGGCCGTGGAGGACGGCTACCGGCGGGACAGCCGCGAGCTGACCCTCGAGGAGTGGATGCGGCAGCCGCTGCGGTCGACCGTGCTCGACAACCTCGCGCGGCTCACTTCCGCCCTGCAGTAGCGAGAAACGCGCAGGATTCTTCACACGAACGCAACGAATCGCTCTGGAACGTGCATGCGTTCGCATGCAAGGCTGGCTGGTACCGCTTTCCAGCGCACGATTCCACCGGGGTCGTGCGCGGTTCGTCCGCGACGGCGAGACCCGCCGCCCCGTGTGCGGCGAGCCGGTCCCGATCCGAGTCCGCAACCCTACGGAGCACCATGTCGATGCAACGCACCCTTGCGGGCGCGGGCGTCACGGCCGTCCTGGCCGCGACGCTCGTCGCCGGTTCCACCCCCGCGATCGCCCTCGAGGGCGATCCGGCCGTCCCGATCGTCACCCCCGTCTCGCCGCTCGTCGCACCGCCGACGAGCTACCCGTCCCAGCCCGAACTCGCGACCGTCGCCGACGACCCGACCGACGCGTCGATCAACCGCGGCGTCATCCCCTACGACGAGATCGCACCGATGCTCAACAGCCTGACCGCCGTGAGCGACCGCATCTCGGTGCAGGTCGTCGGCCAGTCGGCGCTCGGCCGCGACATCCACCTCGTCACGCTCACCGCCCCCGAGAACGCGGGCGAGACCAAGCGCCAGGCGATGTTCCGCGACATGATCAAGCACAATCCCACGGCGGCCGCGAAGAACGCGTCGCTGATGAAGAACTACAAGGTGCCGATCTGGTTCAACGCGAACATCCACGGCAACGAGTGGGAGGGCACCGACGCGGTCCTCGACTACATCGAGCACCTCGCCACGGCGCCGTACGCCGAGGTGGAGGACGTGCTCGAGCACAACCGCCTCTACTTCACGGTGACGAACAACCCCGACGGCCGTGCCCTCGGCCAGCGCGCGACGGCGGACGGGTTCGACGCGAACCGCGACATGATCACCGGCGCGACGAGCGAGGCCCGCATCATCCGCGACCTGTCGGGCGTGATCCAGCCGACGTTCTACATCGACCTGCACGGCTACACGAGCGTGCTGCAGGTCGAGCCCTGCGGCCCGCCCCACGGCGAGAACTACGAGTACGACCTGTTCCTGCCGCACGCGTACGCCGCCGCGCTCGAGATCGAGGAGGCCGTGACCGCGGCCGACATCCCCGGCAACACCTACCTCGACCTCGAGACGAACCGGGTCACGACCGAGAACACGGGCAACATCCGGATCCCGTACCGCGACATCCGCGCCGGATGGGACGACTGGCCGCCGATCTTCACGCCGCAGTACGTGGCCTACCAGGGCGCGATCACCAACACGGTCGAGCTGCCGCTCGGTCGGGTGAACCCGCCGACGAACCCGACGAACGCCGCGAACTCGGCCGTGAACATCGAGGTCGCCGGCGTCGTGATCGACACCTCGGTCGACTACGTGATCGAGAACGCCGACGCGCTGCTGTCGAACCAGATCGAGATCTTCCGTCGCGGCGTCGCGGGCGAGCCGCTCGTCGAGATCCCCGCCGACGTCGACCCGGCCGAGGTGGCCGAGCCGAACCAGTGGGCCGAGATCTGGGACGAGACCGACGTCTACACGGCCGAGTTCCCGCGGGCGTACGTGATCCCCGCCGGCGAGGCGCAGCGTTCGGCGACGGATGCCGCGAACCTCGTCGACCAGCTCATCGCCAACGGCGTCGAGGTGCAGCGCGCATCCTCGGCCTTCACGGCCGGCGGCACGACGTACGAGGCCGGCTCCTACGTGGTCGACATGCACCAGCCGCTGCGCGGCATGGCGAACGTGCTGCTGGCCGACGGCTCGGACATCTCGGAGCGGGTGCCCGACATGTACGACATCTCCGCGTGGAGCCTCGCGCTGCTGTGGGGTGCGGACGTCGACGCGGTCGGCTCGACGGGCGACCCGGCGATCAAGGCAAAGCTGAAGTCCGTCGCCGAGGCGGCGCCGACCGGTTCGGTCCCGGCGCAGGGCGGCTACCTCGAGCTGGCCACGTCGGGCGTCGCCGAGTACCAGGCGGTCAATGCGCTGCTCGAGTCGGGCGTGCCGGTGTCGGCGTTCGACGACGGCACCGTGATCCTGGGGCCGGATGCCGCGAGCCACGCGGCCGCGGTCGAGGTCGCCGACCTCTACGGCGTCGCGTTCACGGCGTCCGACGGCTCGCGCCTGGCCGCCGAGGAGAGCACGGGGCTCGACGACCTCACGGTCGCCTACTCCGGCGGCGGCGAGGAGCTGCAGACGCTGCGCAAGCTCGGGTTCGACGACCCGGTCGCGATCTCGTCCGCCACGCTCACGAGCGGCGCGGCCACCCTCGACGGCGTCGACGTGATCTGGATCGGCGGGACGCTGAACTTCTCGGGATCGCAGGAGGCCGGCCGCACCGTGATGGCCGAGTACCTTGCGGCGGGCGGCGGCGTGGTCGGCGAGGGCACGGCGATCGCGAGCTTCGCGAACGCGTTCGGCCTCGTCGCCTCGACCGCGACGTCCGGCACGAGCGGGTCGAACGGCATCGTGTCGGTCGACCCGGTCGAGGAGGGCCTCCTCGGCACGTTCCCGCAGGACACCGCGTTCATCTACCCGGCGGTCTGGTACACGAACCTCGGCGCCAACGCCGTGGTCGAGCAGACCTACGCGGCCGACCCGTTCATCTCGGGCCACTGGCGCGACTCCGCGGGCCGTTCCACGACGGATGCCGCCGGGCAGGCGTCGGCGGTCTCCGCCGAGACCGAGGCGGGCAACCGGGTGCTGATGTTCGGCACGTCGATGAACTTCCGGACCCACCCGGTCGGGCAGTTCGGCCAGATCGCGCGCGGGCTCTTCTGGGCCGGCACCGAGGGGGCGGAGGTCCCCGTCCCGTAGTCGACGGATGGCACGGCGCGGCGCCGGTCGGGATGCGCTCCCGGCCGGCGCCGTCGTGTGCGCCGGCACTCGGGTCCGTGCCATCCGATGTGGGTTTCTGTGGGTATTTCTGCGAAAGGGTTGCTTTTGGTGGAGATTGCGAGATAAACTCACACGAACGCAGGTGATCGAAGATCGGCAGGGAGGCCGCATGTACGCGATGGAGCGACACGAGCACATCCTCGACGCGCTCGCCCGCACGGGGCGCGTCTCGGTCGCCGGCCTCGCCGACGAACTCGACGTCACCGCCGAGACGATCCGCCGCGACCTCGACGCGCTCGAGCAGGCCGGGCACCTCCGCCGAGTCCACGGCGGCGCCGTGAGCGCGGGCCGGGCGAGCCTCGCCGAGACGACCGTCCTCGAGCGCACCGGCCAGCACGCCGACGCCAAGCGCGCGATCGCGCACGAGGCCATGGCGCTCGTGCCGCCGACCTTCACGGGCTCGATCCTGCTCGACGCCGGCACCACGACCGGCGCGCTCGCCGAGGCGCTCGTCGGCTGGCAGCCCGCCACGGGCACGCCGCCCCTCACGGTCTACACGAACTCCGTGCCCATCGCCGCGCTCCTGCACGGCAGCCGCGACCTGGTCGTCCGCATCATCGGCGGCACGATCCGCGGCATCACGAGCGCCGCCGTCGGGCCTTCTGCGATCGCCCAGCTCGCCGAGATCCGCCCCGACATCGCCTTCATCGGCACCAACGGCGTGAGCGCCGAGTTCGGGCTCTCGACGCCCGACGAACTCGAGGCCCAGGTCAAGCAGGCCATGGTCGACCGGGCCAGGCTCGCCGTCGTGCTCGTCGACTCGTCCAAGCACGACGACGAGGCACTGCAGCGATTCTCGGCCCTCGACGAGGTCGACGTCCTCATCACCGACGCGCAACCCGGGCCCGCGCTCGCGGTCGCGCTCGACGAGGCCGAGGTGGAGGTGCGCGTCGCATGATCGTCACACTGACCGTCAACCCGTCGCTCGATCGCACGGTCGAGCTCGACCGGGCGCTCGAGCGAGGCGAGGTCCAGCGCGTCGCCCGCAGCGTCGAGGAGCCGGGCGGCAAGGGCGTCAACGTGACGCGCGCGCTCGTCGCCGCCGGGGCCGACTCGATCGCCGTCCTGCCCGGCCGCGCAGACGACCCGCTGGTCGTCGCGCTCGCCGCGGCCCGAGTGCCGGTCGCGACCGTTCCCATCGCCGGCCGACTCCGCTCGAACATCGCGATCACCGAACCCGACGGCGTCACCACCAAGCTGAACGAGCCCGGCCCCGCGCTCGACGACGACGAGCAGCGCGCGCTCGTCCGCGCGGTGGTCGAGCGGGCGACGGATGCCTCGTGGCTCGTGCTCGCCGGCTCGCTCCCGCCGTCGCTCCCCGACGACTTCTACGTCCGCGTCGTGCGCGAGGTGCGCGCGGCGGGCGCCGCCGCGCGCATCGCGGTCGACACGTCGGGGGCGCCGCTCGCCGCGCTCGTCGACTCCGCGGCCGAGATCGACCTCATCAAGCCGAATGGCGAGGAGCTCGCCGAACTCACCGGCGAGGTCGACCCCGACGCGCTCGAGGCCGACCCCGAGCGGGTCGCCGAGCTCGCCGCACGACTCGAGCCCCGCGGCATCCGCTCGGCGCTCGTCACGCTCGGCGCCCGTGGCGCCGTCCACGTCGGGGCGGAGGGCGCCTGGTTCGCGCCCGCGCCCCGCATCGACGCACGCAGCACGGTCGGCGCGGGCGACAGCTCGCTCGCCGGCTTCCTGCTCGCCGTGACCGAGGGGGCCGCGTCCGACCGGGCGCTCGCCCAGGCGGTCGCACACGGGGCGGCCGCCGCGTCGCTCCCCGGGTCGGCGGTCCCCACCAGGGCCGACGCCGACGCCACCGCCATCACCGCAATCCGAATCCGGGGCGCCGTCGCCCCGGCCGTCCAGTAGGAGGAATCGATGTCCACCGTCATCGACCAGCGGCTCGTCAGCCTCGACGAGCCCATCGGCGCCGACAAGGCCGCCGTCATCCGCGCCCTCGCCGACGCCGTCGTCGGTGCGGGCCGAGCCACCGACGCCGAGGTGCTCTTCGCCGACGCGTGGGCCCGCGAGGAGAAGGACTCCACGGGCGTCCCCGGCGGCATCGCCATCCCGCACGCCAAGTCCGACGCGGTGACCGAGCCGACGCTCGCCGCCGCCCGGCTGCCCGAGGGGGTCGACTTCGGTTCCTTCGACGGGCCGGCCGACCTGGTGTTCCTCATCGCCGTCCCGACCGCGTCGACGCAGGACCACCTCGCGGTGCTCTCGACGCTCGCGCGGTCGCTGATCCGCGAGGACTTCGTCGCGTCGCTCCGCGCCGCGCCCGACGCCGCGACCTTCGTCGCGCTCGTCGAGGAGGCGCTCGCACCCGAGCCCGAGGTGGCGCCGGCCGCCGCCGCGACGGCGGGTGCGACGGCCGCAGGGGCCGGTGCCGCTGCCGCCGCCGCGAGCGCCGCGCCCGCGGCATCCGCCCCCCGCCACGAAGGTGCGCCGGTGCTCATCGCGGTCACGGCCTGCCCCACCGGCATCGCGCACACCTACATGGCCGCCGACGCGCTCGCCGCCGCCGCGAAGAAGGCCGGCGTCGAACTGCACGTCGAGACGCAGGGGTCCTCCGGCTCGACGCCGCTGTCGCCCGAGGTCATCGCCCGGGCCGACGCGGTCGTCTTCGCCGTCGACGTCGACGTGCGCGACAAGAGCCGGTTCGCCGGCAAGCCCGTGGTCCAGGGGCCGGTCAAGCGCGGCATCGATCACCCCGCCGAGATGATCGACGAGGCCGTGGCCGCGATCGACGACCCGTCCGCGCCGCGCGTGCAGGGCGACGCCGGGGCGCAGACCGCCGCGGCGGCGGCCGCGAACGAGCACTTCGGCCAGAAGGTCAAGCGCGTGCTGCTCACCGGCGTCAGCTACATGATCCCGTTCGTCGCCGGCGGCGGCCTCCTCATCGCGCTCGGCTTCCTCTTCGGCGGGTACGACATCACCGACAACGCCACCGAGATCGTCACGACGAACAACCTGTTCAACCTGCCCGACGGCGGCCTCCTGGTGTACCTCGGCGCCGTGTTCTTCACGATCGGCGCGATCTCGATGGGCTTCCTGGTGCCGGCGCTCGCCGGCTACATCGCCTACGCGATCGCCGATCGCCCCGGCATCGCTCCCGGCTTCGTCGCCGGTGCGGTCGCGGGCCTCATGGGTGCGGGGTTCATCGGCGGCCTCGTCGGCGGCATCCTCGCCGGCTGGATCGCGCTCATGTTCGCCCGCCTCGACGTGCCGCGCTGGCTCCGGGGCCTCATGCCGGTCGTGATCATCCCGCTCGTCGCGTCGATCGTCGCCTCGGGCCTCATGATCGTCGTGCTGGGCGGCCCCATCGCTGCGCTCTCCACCGCCCTGAACGACTGGCTCGCCGGCCTCACCGGCGCGGCGGCGGTCGTGCTCGGACTGATCCTCGGTGCGATGATGGGCTTCGACCTCGGCGGCCCCGTCAACAAGGTCGCGTACTCGTTCGCCGTCGCCGGCCTCGGTGCGGCGTCCGTCGAGAACCAGGCGCCGCTGATGGTCATGGCCGCGGTCATGGCCGCCGGGATGGTTCCGCCCCTCGCCATGGCGCTCGCCACGGTGCTCGACCGCAAGCTGTTCACCCCGGTCGAGCGCGAGAACGGCAAGGCCGCGTGGCTGCTCGGTGCCGCGTTCATCTCCGAGGGCGCGATCCCGTTCGCCGCGGCCGACCTGTTCCGCGTCATCCCCTCGATGATCCTCGGCGGCGCGGTCGCCGGCGCGATCTGCATGGGCATGGGCGTCACGTCGCAGGCCCCGCACGGCGGCATCTTCGTGTTCTTCGCGATCGGCAACCTGCTCTGGTTCGTCCTGGCGATCGTGGCCGGTTCGGTCGTCGGCGCGCTCGCGGTCATCGCGCTGAAGCGCTGGGCGCACCGTCGCACGATCCGCGAGGAGGTCGCGGAGGGCGAGCCCTCGATCGTCGCAGCCTGACCGGCGCGACACCGACGGCCGGCATCACCTCCTGGTGCCGGCCGTCGGCCGTGTGCGCGGCCGCGCGCCGCGATCGCGGGCGGGCTCCGATCGAAGGCGGGCGGATGCCGCGGATCAGCGCCTCGGCTTGAGGCGCACCGTCGGAAGTTCGGGCGCGGGCAGCGGATCGCCGTCGTAGCCGCCGACCGTGCCGAACGGGCCGTCGGCGTCGTTGCGGGCGATGACGTCGGACTGCCAGCGTCGGCGGAACTCGACGATCTCGTCGTGCGAGCGGCCGATGAAGTTCCACCACATCACGAGTTCCTCGCCGAACGGCACGCCGCCGAGCAGCACGACCCGGACCGGGTCGGCGTCGGCGCGGAGGCGCACGCGCTCGTGGCCCCGCTCGAGGTGCGCGAGGTGCGACCACGGCACCTCGGCCGCCGCGTCGGCGCCGGGCACCTCGACGAACGCGGGGCCGACGTCGACCAGGATGCCGTGCTCGAACGTCGGATCGAGCGCGAGGTCGACCGATCCGCCGGCCGGGAGGTCGACCTGCGCGCCGAGGAGCGGCGAGAAGACCGTGACCGGCGCGGCCGCGGCATCCGTCGTCTCGCCGTCGCCCGCGAGCTCGCCGACGAACACGCGCACGGTCGCATCGCCGAGCCGGAACGGCGTCGTGTCGGCGTGCTCGAAGAACGGCGCGACCGAACGGGCCTCGTCGGGCAGCGCGACCCAGAGCTGCACGCCGTGCAGGCGCGTGGTGGACGGCGTCGAGACCTCGGAGTGCGAGATGCCGCGGCCGGCCGTCATGAGGTTGACGCCGCCGGGGCGGACCAGCTCGTGGCTGCCCGTGGAGTCGCGGTGCTCGATCTCGCCCTCGAAGAGCCAGCTCACCGTCTGGAGCCCGGTGTGCGGGTGGGGCGGCACGACCATGCCGCCCGTCTCGGCGACGTCGTCGGGGCCGTAGTGGTCGGCGAAGCACCACGCGCCGATCGTCGTGCGGCCGCGCTGCGGGAGCGTACGGCGCACGGGCATCGCCCGCGGGCCGCCGAGCGGCACCTCGCGGTACTCGTAGACGTCGACCGCGGGCCCGGTCGCCTCGTCGGGCGGGCAGAGCAGTTCGACGGGATCGCGCTCGAGGTTGCTCATTCCCGCATCCTACGCGCGGCGTCCGAGGGCGTGTCCCGCCCGCCGCGGCGCACGCCCGACACGCCGACGGTAGGGCCGGAGGTCCCGCCCGTCGCGGCCGTCGTCATGGCAGCATGGCGCCATGACTGCGCTCACCGGACCCCGTCGTCTGCTGCTGGCCGGCCTCGCGATCGCCTCGACGTTGCTGCTCACCGGCTGCAATCCGGGTTCCGGCGCCGTCGAGGACTTCCCCGGCCTGCCGGTCGCCGAGGAGGAGGCGACGGACGAGGCCGGCGGCGAGGAGACCGAGCTCGGCGGCGGCACCGAGGAGGAGACCGACGAGGAGGACGTGGTCGAGGCCGAGCCGACCGGCGACGAGCCGTACGTGCAGTACCTCGACGACGGCGGCAAGCTGGCGATCACCATCTGGGGCTCGTCGACCTGCCCCGTCGTGCTGACCGAGATCACGGTGCTCGCCGAGGCGGGCGAGGGCAACGCCGTCGAGGTGCTGCTGCCCGAACCCGAGACCCAGCCGTGCACCGCCGACTTCGTCCCGCACACGACCGTCTTCTGGACCCCGGTGTTCACGACCACGACCGAGCCGCTCGAGGTCACGATCGGCGACCAGGTCGTGACCGTGCCGGTCAAGTAGTGGTGGTGGTGTCCGACCACGATCGCGTTCCCGAGACCACGCTCGAGGCGGCGCCCGGCCGGCGGGCCCGGCCTTCGCCGTGGCTGAGCTCCCTCGCGGTGACTGCACCCGCGGTCCTCGCGGTCCTGCTCGCCCTGCGACGCTCGGCGTTCGCCCCGCTCTGGCTCGACGAGTACGCGACTGCCGCGTTCGCGGCCCTCGATCCCGGAGACCTCGTCCGCGCCCTCGAGCGCGTCGACGCCGTGCTCGGGCCCTACTACGCCCTCATGCACGTGCTCTCACCCGTGCTCGGGGGCACCGGGACGGGCCTTCGGCTGCCGTCCATCGTGGCGTTCGCCGGCACGACCCTGATCGTGGGCGTGCTCGCCGCGCGCTGGTGGGGAACGTGGGCCGCGCTCGCGGCGGGAACGGCGATCGCGGTCAACGGCGCGCTGGTCGTGCAGGCGACGACCGCTCGGCCGTACGCCCTGTCGGCGCTCTTCGCCGTCATGGCCGTGCTCTTCCTCGAATCGGCCCTGACGCCGGAGGATTCGGATGGCGGGCGGCGCCGATGGGCGTGGGCCGGATACGGGGGCGCCGCCGCCGTCGCCGTCGCCCTCCACCTGTTCGCCGTCGTCGCGCTCGCAACCACCGCGGTCCTGCTGCTCGGCCGCGCGGGCCGGTTCCGTGCGTGGGCCCTCTCGTCGCTCCCGATGCTCGGCGTCGCCGCGGCCGTCCTCGTCGCCGGTGCCGCCCAGCGCGGCCAACTCGGCGCGATCGCCGTGCCGGGCCCGCGCGAGGCGATCGCCCATCTCGCGGAGGCCGTGGGCGTGACACCGGGTCGTGCGGTGGTGTGGGATGCGATCGCGCTGCTCGTCGTCGTCGCGATGGTCGCGTGCACGCTCGCGGCCGCCGGTGGCCCCCGGGGGGCGGGTGCCTCCGACTCCCCGATGCAGCGATCGTCCATCGCCGCCCGTCGCCCCGTCTGGTTCGGCGCCGCGCTGGCGCTGGTTCCGTGGCTGGTGCTCACGATCGGGTCGTGGACGATCTCTCCGATGCTCGCGGACCGCTACCTCGTCTGGTCGTCGGCCGGAGCGGCGTTGGCGATCGGCGCCGCCGTCGGGATCGGCTTCTCGACGCGCAGTCGCCCGCAGTCCCGCAGCCGAGCCGGGATCGCTGCGGGCGTGCTCGGGCTCGTCGTCCTCGTGTCGTCGGTTTCGTTCTCCGTCGAACGGGAAGCGGCGATCCATCGCCAGGCGGGCGGGATGGAGCGGGTGCTCGACGTCATGCGGGCCGAGGCGACGCCGGGCGACCGGGTCGCGCTCGTGCAACGGTACTGGGAGGGTGGGCTCTCGCCGGAATTCGCGGCCGCCGCCGGGGACGACGCGCACGCGGCGGAACTGCGCGCCCGGCTGCCGGAGGGCGGGCAGGACCTCATCTCGGTCCGGGCCGTGACCTCGACCAGCCCGTTCCGCACTGAAGCGGCCGACACGGCGATCGAGCCCGGCACGACGGTCTGGCTCATCACGATCCTGCCCGTGACCGCCCGGGACCTCGAGACCGTCGACCCATCGCTCGCCGCCTGCCTGGGCGAAGACGACCCGGAATCCTCACGTGAGATCGCGGCGTTCCAACTCAGCCGATTCGAGTGCCGGCCGGACTGAACGAGACGGCGCTCAGCCGTGACCGAGCGTGAGGTCGACGAACAGCTCGCTCGCGACGCGCTCGAGGTCGTCGCGCACGTCGGCGGGGTCGCCGCCCGGCGGGACCCGCACCACGAGGTGAGCCTCGAACAGTCGGCCGCCCGCCATCGGCGCGTCGCGCTGACCCGTCGTGATCGTCTCGATGCTGAGCCCGTGCCGGGCCAGCACCGCCGAGATGTCGCGCACGATGCCCGGGTGGTCGTTGCCGATGAGGTCGATGCGCAGCGGCGTCCAGGCGGATGCCTCGACCTCGGCCTTCGGCTCCAGGCCCGGATGCGCGGAGACCTCCATGAGCCCGTCGAGGCCGTCGAGCGCGGCGCGCAGCGCGGCCTCCTGCTCGGCGGGCACCTCGACCACGACGATGCCGGCGAACTGCCCCGCGAGCTCGGCCATCTGGCTCTGCTCCCAGTTGCCGCCGTGCTCGCCGATGACGTCGGCGAGCGCCCCCACGAGTCCGGCGCGGTCGTCTCCGATGACGGTCAGCACGAGTCTGGACATGCGTGCATCAAACCACGGGCCGGCGGGTGCGGTCGAGCCCGCGGCATCCGGCGCCGTATCGAGCCGGAGGCATCCGCTCGCCGCGTCGCGACGAACCACGTCACAGAGCGTGCGCCCGTGGCGAACAGCGGCCCACCGTGCAGCCGCGGTCGTTACCGTTGAACGTAACGACGCCCCTACCCGGCGTCGGCGAGGAGTTGAGATGTTCGAGAGATTCACGGACCGAGCCCGTCGTGTCGTCGTCCTGGCCCAGGAAGAGGCCAAGATGCTGAATCACAACTACATCGGCACCGAGCACATCCTGCTCGGCCTCATCCACGAGGGTGAGGGCGTGGCCGCGAAGGCGCTCGAGTCGCTGGGGATCTCCCTCGATGCCGTCCGCGAGCAGGTTCAGGACATCATCGGGCAGGGCCAGCAGCAGCCGACCGGGCACATCCCGTTCACCCCGCGCGCCAAGAAGGTGCTCGAGCTCAGCCTCCGCGAGGCGCTCCAGCTCGGCCACAACTACATCGGCACCGAGCACATCCTCCTCGGCCTCATCCGCGAGGGCGAGGGCGTCGCCGCCCAGGTGCTCGTGAAGCTCGGCGCCGACCTCAACCGCGTGCGCCAGCAGGTCATCCAGCTCCTCTCCGGCTACCAGGGCAAGGAGCAGGTGCAGGTCGGCGCGAACGAGCAGCAGCAGCCGCAGGGCGGCTCGCAGATCCTCGACCAGTTCGGCCGCAACCTCACGCAGGCCGCGCGCGAGTCGAAGCTCGACCCGGTCATCGGCCGCGAGAAGGAGATCGAGCGGGTCATGCAGATCCTCTCGCGCCGCTCCAAGAACAACCCGGTCCTCATCGGCGAGCCCGGCGTCGGCAAGACCGCCGTCGTCGAGGGCCTCGCGCAGGCGATCGTCAAGGGCGAGGTCCCCGAGACGCTGAAGGACAAGCAGCTCTACTCGCTCGACCTCGGCTCGCTCATCGCGGGCTCCCGCTACCGCGGTGACTTCGAGGAGCGCCTGAAGAAGGTCACCAAGGAGATCCGCACGCGCGGCGACATCATCGTCTTCATCGACGAGATCCACACCCTCGTGGGTGCGGGCGCCGCCGAGGGCGCGATCGACGCCGCCTCGATCCTGAAGCCGCTGCTCGCGCGCGGCGAGCTGCAGACCATCGGCGCGACCACGCTCGACGAGTACCGCAAGCACTTCGAGAAGGATGCCGCGCTCGAGCGCCGCTTCCAGCCGATCCAGGTCGCCGAGCCGTCGCTCCCGCACGCGATCAACATCCTCAAGGGGCTGCGTGACCGCTACGAGGCGCACCACAAGGTCTCGATCACCGACGGCGCGATCGTGGCGGCGGCGAACCTCGCCGACCGGTACATCAGCGACCGCTTCCTGCCCGACAAGGCCATCGACCTGATCGACGAGGCCGGCGCGCGCCTGCGCCTGTCGATCCTGTCGTCGCCGCCCGAGCTGCGCGAGTTCGACGAGAAGATCGCCGTGGTGCGCTCCGCCAAGGAGACCGCGATCGAGGAGCAGGACTTCGAGAAGGCCGCGTCGCTGCGCGACGAGGAGAAGAACCTGCTCGGCGAGCGCCTCCGCCTCGAGAAGCAGTGGAAGTCGGGCGAGGTCAAGACGACCGCGGTCGTCGACGAGGGCCTGATCGCCGAGGTGCTCGCGCAGGCCACCGGCATCCCCGTCTTCAAGCTGACGGAGGAGGAGTCGTCGCGGCTCGTCTTCATGGAGAAGGCGCTGCACGAGCGCGTCATCGGCCAGGAGGAGGCGATCGCCGCCCTCTCGAAGACGATCCGCCGCACGCGTGCAGGCCTCAAGGACCCGAAGCGCCCCTCGGGCTCGTTCATCTTCGCCGGCCCCACGGGCGTCGGCAAGACCGAGCTCGCCAAGGCGCTCGCCGAGTTCCTCTTCGACGACGAGTCGGCGATGATCTCGCTCGACATGTCGGAGTACGGCGAGAAGCACACCGTCTCGCGCCTGTTCGGCGCCCCTCCCGGCTTCGTCGGCTTCGAGGAGGGCGGTCAGCTCACCGAGAAGGTGCGCCGCAAGCCGTTCTCGGTCGTGCTGTTCGACGAGATCGAGAAGGCGCACCCCGACATCTTCAACTCGCTGCTCCAGATCCTGGAGGAGGGTCGTCTGACCGACGGCCAGGGTCGGGTGGTCGACTTCAAGAACACCGTCATCATCATGACGACGAACCTCGGCACGAAGGACATCTCGGGCGGCCCGGTCGGCTTCCAGATCGAGGGCGACACCCGCACGGGCTACGACCTCATGCGCGCGAAGGTGAACGAGGAGCTGAAGAAGCACTTCAAGCCCGAGTTCCTGAACCGCGTCGACGAGATCATCGTGTTCCCGCAGCTCAGCAAGGAGGAGCTGCTGCAGATCGTCGACCTCTTCATCAAGCGCCTCGGCGAGCGCATGCTCGACCGCGACATGACCGTCGAGCTCACGCTCCCGGCCAAGGAGCGGCTCATCGAGGTCGGGTTCGACCCGGCGCTCGGCGCCCGTCCGCTGCGTCGCGCGGTGCAGCACGAGGTGGAGGACCGCCTGTCGGAGAAGATCCTGCACGGCGAGCTCAACTCGGGCGACCACGTGCACGTCGACTTCAAGGACGGCGAGTTCGTCTTCACGACCACCCAGCGGGCTCTGCCGGTGGGCGTCGGCGTGAACACGGGCGCGGCCATCGGCACCGGGCCGGCCACGCCCGACCTGGCCGCCGGCCAGTAGGGGTTCCGACTCGAAGGGCGGATGCTGCGGCATCCGCCCTTCGTCGTTATCGTCGAAGTGTCGTTCCCCGACGTGGAGTGCGAGGCGAACCGCGATGAGACATCCGCTGCTGGACTGGGCCGACGCGAGCCTGCCGGAGATGCTGGTCGACCTCGAGCGGCTGGTCCGTGTCGAGTCGCCATCCGCCGACCTCGCCGCCGTCGCGCGGTCCGCCGACGTGGTCGCCGAGATCGGGGAGCAGCGGATCGGCTTCGCACCCGAACGCATCGTCGTCGAGGGCTGCACGCACCTCCGCTGGCACCTCGGCTCGCCCGAGACCGATGCGCCGCGCGTGCTCCTGCTCGCCCACCACGACACCGTCTGGCCGGTCGGCTCGCTCGAGACGCATCCGTTCTCCATCCAGGACGGCGTGATCCGGGGGCCCGGCTGCTTCGACATGCTGACCGGCCTGGTGATGGCGGTGCACGCCGTGGCGCACCTCGGCCACCTGCCCGATGCCGCCGTCACGCTGCTGGTGACCGGCGACGAGGAACTCGGGTCTCGGAGCTCGCGTCCGCTCATCGAGCAGGAGGCCGACGGATGCGTCGCCGCCCTGGTGCTCGAGGCCGCCGGTGACGACGGCGCACTGAAGATCGGGCGCAAGGGCACCTCGAGCTACCGCGTCGAGATCACCGGACGGGCCGCGCACGCGGGCCTCGAGCCGGAGAAGGGACTCAACGCGACGCTCGAACTCGCGCACCAGGTCGGCGTCGTGGTCGGCTTCGCGGATGCCGCGCTCGGCACGTCGGTCACGCCGACGCTCGCCCGGAGCGGCACGACCCTGAACACCGTGCCCGCGCACGCCTCGTTCGAGGTCGACGTGCGTGCGCTCACGGCGGCCGAGCAGGAGCGCGTCGACGCGGAGTTCCGGTCGCTCGCCTCGTCGACCGGAGCGCGTATCGCAGTGCACGGCGGGGTCGGCCGACCGCCCCTCGAGGTCGCCGCCACCGAGGGCGTGTGGCAGCGCGCGCTCGCCGTCGCCGGCGAACTCGGCCTGTCGTTGCCCGAGGCGATCGTCGTCGGCGGCGCATCCGACGGCAACTTCACCGCCGGGATCGGCGTGCCGACGCTCGACGGACTGGGTGCGGTCGGCGGAGGAGCTCACGCCGATCACGAGCACGTGATGGTCGAGGACATCCCCGTGCGCACGGCGCTGCTCACGGGGCTGATCCTCGACCTGCTCGGCGTGGACGGACCTGTCACGTCCCGGCAGGCGGGGACGGAGGCGGCGCATCGACGACCGCTTTGAATCGACGTGGTCGGGCGCGTCCCGTGCGCGCAATACGATGAGCGGATGACGCAGCCGCCCATCACCGTGCGCCGGGCGCGCACGACCGACGTGCCGAGGATCGTGGACCTGGTCGAGCCGCTCGTGGCCCGACGCATCCTGCTCGGCAAGGAGCGCGTCGACCTCTACGGCGCGGTGCAGGAGTTCCGCGTCGCGGAGACCGCCGACGGGGCGGTCGTCGGGTGCGGCGCGCTGCACGTCATGTGGGAGGACCTCGGCGAGATCCGGACGCTCGCGGTGGGCGACGAGTGGCTCGGCCACGGCGTGGGGCACGCGCTCCTTGCCGCGCTCGAGGCCGACGCGCGCGAGCTCGGGCTCAGCCGGCTGTTCTGCCTGACCTTCGAGGTGGCGTTCTTCGGCCGCCACGGGTTCGAGGACATGGGCGCCGAGACGGTCGATCCCGAGCTGTACGCCGAGCTCGTCCGCTCGCACGACGAGGGCGTCGCCGAGTTCCTCGACCTCGCGCGCGTCAAGCAGAACACGCTCGGCAACACCCGGATGCTGAAAGTCCTCTGAGCGTTCCCCACCCGTGTCGGGGCGCGCCGGGCGACCGCCCGGGCGGGTCGATCGCGCGGCCGTAGCCTGAGCCCATGTCGACCGATCGTCCCGCGCCCGGGCGCCTGCCCGCTTCGGTGTATCGGCGTCGTCGGCTCATGGTGCTCCTGGGCCTCGTCGCGGTCATCGTCGCGGTCGTGCTCGTCTTCGTCCGTCCGGGCGCCAGCCAGGGCGACGACGTCGGCGTGACGACGCCCGCGAGTGCGACGCCCTCGGCGCCGGCCACCGAGGGGGCGAGCGCGACGGATGCCGCGACCCCGCCCGCGAGCGAGCCGGCCGCGGAGCCGGCCGCCGACGGGGACCCCTGCACGCCCGAGCAGATCACGGTCGAGGCCGTCACCGACGCGGCCGTCTACGCCGCGGGCGAGCAGCCGAAGCTGTCGGTCACGATCACCAACACCGGGTCGAACTCGTGCGTGATGAACGTCGGGACGGCGGCGCAGGTGTTCACGGTCACGAGCGGGGCCGACACGTACTGGACCTCGACCCACTGCCAGGTCGACCCGGTCGACGCCGAGGTCTCGATCGAGCCGGGTGCGCCGGTCTCGTCGAGCGAGCCGATCACGTGGGACCGCACGCGGTCGAGCGCCGACACCTGCGGGGGCGAGCGGGCGGGCGTGCCCGCGGGCGGTGCCTCGTACCACCTGAGCGTCAGCGTGAACGGCTTCGAGTCGTCGACGTCGAAGCAGTTCCTGCTCTACTGACCGGCACGTCATCGCAGGATGCCGGTGGATGTGTCCGCGTGTGACGGCGCACCGTTGATCCCGCGAGGAAAGCTCAGCAGGATCGGAGGCGGACTAACCATCCTGCGGTCCACGGGGTCCGCGGTGTTACCTCGCGCCGCGGGCCCCCGACCGGGGTCCCGGCCCCGGACGGCGGACGCGCGTCGGCCATCGATAGGCTGGTGGGATGGCCGGTCCGAAGCGTTCGAAGCCCACGCAGCCCGTCGAGTTCCGCTCCCAGGCGCTCGCCGAGGCCCTCGAGCGACAGGACATGGCGGCGGTCGCGTTGGCCCTCCGCAACGGCAACACGGTCGTGCCGCTCATCAAGCCCGGGCCGCGCGACAAGCCCCTCGACGGCGGCGAGGTGTGGACCTACCGCGATCCGAAGACGGGCGAGGTCGCATTGCTGCTCTTCAGCGACGCGAAGCACAAGCCGGCGAACCTGCCACCGGCCGTGGGCCTGCAGAGCGCGGGCTGGCTGAAGACGTTCCTCACGCGCTACGAGACGACGATCACCACCGTCTTCCTCGACATCGCCGGCCCGCACCCGATGCAGGCCTCGCCGACCGAGTTGCTGAAGGCGCTCGAGGTCTAGAAGGCCGCATCGAGCTCGCGTTCGCGCGCCCCGCCGGCGGCCATCATCGCTCGCTCGACGGCTGCTCGCACGCTGCCGAGCTCGTCGTCGAGCAGGGCTCGGTAGCCGAGCCGGGCCGCTTCGGACGCGCGCTGGCGCGCCGACGCGACCGGGCGCACCTCGCCCGCGAGGCTGATCTCGCCGACCGCGGCGAGGTCGTGCGGCACGGCCCGATCGCGCATCGCGCTCGCGATCGCGACGGCGATCGCGAGGTCGGCCGCGGGTTCGACGAGCCGCACGCCGCCGACCGTCGAGACGTAGACGTCGTGCTCGCCGAGCTGGCGGAGGCCCGCGCGACGCTCGAGCACCGCGATGATCATCGCGACCCGGGACGGATCGACGCCGTTCACCACGCGGCGCGGCTGCGGGGCCTTCGTGCCCACGACGAGCGCCTGCACCTCGACCGGCAGGGCCCGACGACCCTCGAGCGCGACGGTCACGCACGTGCCGCTCACGGCGTTCCGCGAGCGGCTGAGGAAGAGCCCGGAGGGATCGGGCACCTCGGCGATGCCGTCGCCCGTCATCTCGAAGCAGCCGACCTCGTCGGTCGGCCCGAAGCGGTTCTTCAGCGCGCGCACGAACCGCAGCGCCGTCTGCCGATCGCCCTCGAACTGGCAGACGACGTCGACGAGGTGCTCGAGCAGCCGGGGGCCGGCGATCGTGCCGTCCTTCGTGACGTGGCCGACGAGGAGCACCGGCAGCTGCCGCTCCTTCGCGACGCGGATGAGAGTCGACGCGACCTCGCGGACCTGGCTCGGCTGGCCCGGCAGCCCGTCGGACAGCGCGCTCGACACGGTCTGCACGGAGTCGACGATGAGCAGCTCGGGGGAGACCTGGTCGACCTGGCCGAGGATCGTGGCGAGGTCGGTCTCCGACGCGAGGTAGAGCTCGTCGTGGAGCGCGCCCGTGCGACCGGCGCGCAGGCGGACCTGCGCGGTCGACTCCTCCGCGCTCACGTAGAGCACGCGGCGCCCCGCGGCGGCCACGCGCGCGGCGACCTCGAGCAGCAGCGTCGACTTGCCGACCCCCGGCTCGCCCGAGAGTAGGATCGCGGCCCCCGCGACGATGCCGCCGCCGAGGACCCGGTCGAACTCGCCGACCCCGCTCGGACGATGGGCCGCGTCGTCGCTCTCGACGATCGCCGAGATCGGCCGCGCCGCGCGCCCCGCGCTCGGCGCGACGGGCTGGAGGCTGCGGACGATGCCGGTCTCGACACCCGCCTCGATCACTGTGCCCCACTGCTGGCACTCGGCGCACCGGCCGACCCACTTGACGGTGCTCCAGCCGCATTCGGTGCAACGGAACGCGGTCGTGGATTTCGCCATGCCCCGAGATTAGGGCCGGCCCCCGACATCCGCCGGGACATCCGTCGCCGCGGCGGGCACCGACCCCGCGGCATCCGACACCGCCTCGATCGGCGCCGTCGGCGCGACCGGCTGGTCGACGGCGAACCTCGCCTCGAGCGAGGCCAGCACCGCGGGCCGGAACGCGTCGGCCCACACCTGGTAGCCGTGGTCGTTCGGGTGGAACCAGTCGTTGGCGAAGTGCGTGAAGATGCGCCGCCACCCGCGGACGCGGGTCTCCCGGTGCAGCCGCACGACCTCGAGCCCGGACTCGGCGGCCACCCGGCGGAGGATGAGGTTCGCGACGGCGACCTTCCGCTCGTTGTGCGGGAAGTAGAAGAACGGCAGGTCCGCCACGAGCGCATGCGGGGGCACGGCGGCGAAGATGGTGCGGAGGTTGCGCTCGAACGCCTCGGGATCCCATTTCGCGATGTCGTTCGCGCCGATCGAGACGGTCATGACGTCGGGGCGGAACTTCGCGAGCTTCGGCAGCTGGTCCTGCACGGCGAGCGTCGTCGTCGCACCCGACACGCTGAGGTTCACCACGCGGACGGACCGCCCGGTCGTGTCGCGCATGAGTCGCCCGAGCAGACCCACGTAGCTGTGGTCGGGGCGGCTCGCGCCGATGCCCTGGGCGGCACTGTCGCCGAGCGCCACGTACAGGATCTCGCCGCGCACCTTCGCGTGGTCGCGCCACCACTTCGAGTGCACGGGCAGCGTCTCGTTGAGGATCAGGCTGTTCTCGGTGATCCGCGCCCGGAAGCGTCGCCAGGTCGCGCGGAGCGCGAGCGCGACCCCCGCGACGAGCGCGATCGGCACGAGCAGGGCGATGACGGATGCCGCGGGCGGACGTTCGTCGACCATGGCGCGACGCTATGGCCGGTGTCTGAACGGGCGCTGAACGGCGACGTCCCCGCGGCGGACGGCGCGGCATCCGCTCGTTTTGGCACCTCGCGCGCGGGCCGCTATCATCGATCTCGGTACCGTGTCCGAGCGGCCGAAGGTGCAACTCTCGAAAAGTTGTGTGCGTGAAAGCGCACCGTGGGTTCAAATCCCACCGGTACCGCCAACCGAACGCCCCGCATCCGAGCGATGCGGGGCGTTCGTCATGTCGGCGGGTCCCTGCGTCCCCGCCTGCGTCACCAGCCGCTGCGCGTCGGCGTGTGCCCGTCGCGGGCGTCCTCGGGCATGGGCATCTCCGCGCGGAGGCCGAGGAGCCGCACCGCCCGGCTCGCGTCGCGCTTCGCCGCGAGCTCGAGCACGTGCGCGACCACCTCGTCGGGGTCGGTCGTCGGCGGCCTGATGCGGCGGCTGAAGGTCTTCGTCGTGAACGGCACGTACCGCACCTTGAGGGTGAGCCCGATGACGGGCCGCCCCTCCGCGGCGACGTCGGCGAGGACGTGCGTGACGAGCTCGCCCAGCGCGGCCTCGATCTCGGCGGGCTCGGTGAGGTCCTGCTGGTACGTCGTCTCGCGGCTGTGCCCCCGAGCGACCCACGGGGTGTCGTCCACGACGCGCGTGCCCTCGCCGCGGCCGAGCTGCCGGAACCACGGCCCCATGCGGGGCCCGAACTCGCCGACGAGCACGTCGAGGTCGGCGCCCGCGAGCTGGGCCACGGTCTCGATGCCGTGCGCGGCGAGGCGGCGCGCGATGCGCGGGCCGACGCCCCAGACGGCCTTCGTCGGCCGCTCGCCCATGACCGCCATCCAGTTCGCGCCGGTGAGCCGGAACACGCCGCCGGGCTTGCCGAACTCGGTCGCGACCTTGGCCCGCAGCAGCGTGTCGCCGATCCCGACGCTGCAGTGCAGTCCCGTGCGCTCGAGCACCTCGCGCTGCAGGTCGCGCGCGGTCGCCTCGGGGAAGGCGACGTCGACGCCGACGAAGGCCTCGTCCCAGCCGAGCACCTGCACGACGGTGCCGGGGTGCGCGCGCAGCGTCTCCATGACCCGGGCGGATGCCTCGGTGTACACGGGTGCGTCGACGGGGAGGATCACGGCGTCCGGGACCTTCCGCGCGGCGAGGCGCAGCGGCATCCCCGACCCGACGCCGAACTCGCGCGCCTCGTACGACGCCGTCGAGACGACCGCGCGCTCGGACGGATCGCCGCGTCCGCCGACGATCACCGGCTTGCCCGCGAGCTCCGGATGCCGGAGCACCTCGACCGCGGCGATGAACTGGTCGAGGTCGACGTGCAGCACCCAGGCGTGCGGGCGAGCCCCCATGCGCCCCAGACTCCGCCGTGCGGGCGACACGCGCAAGTACAGGAAGTGAACACGCCTGCACAACCTCTTGCACTCAGGAAGCATTCAGGAGGACAGTTGGCACCAAACGGAAGGAGAATCGATGAGTTTCCTCGCATTCCTGCTCCTCGGCCTCATCGCCGGGGCCATCGCCAAGCTGATCCTGCCCGGAAAGCAGGGCGGCGGCTGGTTCATCACCCTCCTGCTCGGCGTCATCGGCGCCCTGCTCGGCGGGTGGCTCGGCAGCGTGCTCTTCGGGGTGCAGCTCGGTGAGTTCTGGAACCTGACCACCTGGTTGCTCGCGATCGGCGGCTCCATCATCGTCCTGCTCATCTACGGACTCATCGTCGGTCGCAAGAAGACCGCCTGATCCGCGACGCTCCATCCGGACGGCCCGGTCGACCCTCGCGTCGGCCGGGCCGTCGGACGTCCGGCGACGGCGTGCGCGGCGACGGCGTGCGCGGCGACGGCCGCGGTCACGGCGACCGAGGCGCCGACCGAAGTGCCGGACGGACGGCTCAGCCCGCGGCGCGGGCGTCGGCGAGCTCGACGAAGCGGCGCAGCATCCGCTGCGGTTCGGTGACGGATGCCGCGTTCACGCGATCGCGCAACGCCTCGAGTTCGTGCGCCGGGAAGTACCCGTGGTGCCGGTAGACGCCGGCGCGTGCGATGAAGTCGGCCGCGGAGACCTCGGGGTGGAACTGGGTGGCGTACACGTTCGCGCCGACGCGGTAGACCTGCACCGGGCAGCCCGCGGAGCGGGCGAGGTGCACGGCGCCGTCGGGCAGGCGGCTCGTGGCCTCCTTGTGCCCGACGAGCGCGTCGAAGCGCGCGGGCAGGCCGGCGAGCAGCGGGTCGGCCCGGCCGTCGTCGGTGAGCGTGATCTCGACCGGGGCGGCCTCCTCGCCGTACAGCGTGCCCACCTCGCCGCCGAGGACGCGCGTGAGCACGCCGATGCCGTAGCAGGTGAAGAGCACGGGATGGTCGGCCGCCACGGCGCGTTCGGCGAGGCGGGCGAGGTCGGCCTCGACGCGGAGCTGCGTCGCGTGCTTGCCGCCCTCGGGCGTCGTCACGTTGTACGGGCTGCCGCCGACGATGATCCCGGCGTAGCGGCGCGGGTCGAGGTCGGCGATCGACTCGACGTCGAGGCGCACGTGGTCGAGCCGTCCGGCGTCGAGCCCCGACGCGCGCCGGACCGACTCGTACTCGGGTCCGACCGCCTCGACCTCGGGGCGCGCGGAGAGGAACAGGAACTCGTTCGTCATCGTCATCGGCGCTTGCCGCCCTTCCGCCGGCCGTGGGCGCCGGCACCGCGGGAGCCCTTGCCGGCCCCGCGGCCCGAGCTGCGCGTGCCCGTGCCCGACGTGTTCCGGTCACCGCGGGTTCGGGCGGAAGCGCCCCGCCGGTCGGCGCGTGCATCACCTGCCGTGGCATCCGCCTGCCCACCGCCTCGCGAACTGCGCGACGTGCGACCACGCACGACGCCGACGAACTCCTGGATGTCGTCGTCGTCGCGCTCGACCCGCCACACGAGCGCGATGCGCGTCTTCGAGGCATCCGTCACCGGGACCGCGACGACGTCGCGGCGATGGTGCAGGCGCGCGACGCCGTGCGGGAGCATCGCCCAGCCCGTGCCCGCAGCGACGAGCTCGACGGTCATCGCGGGGTCGTCCTGCTCGGGCGCCCGGGTCTCGTCGGCGAGGTCGGCCAGTGCGAGCTCGTCGGCCTCCGCGAACGCGTGGTCCTTCGGGAGGACCGCGACCGCGACCTCCTCCCACAGCGGGATGACGTGGAGGCCCGCGTCCTCGATCGGCAGGCGCACGAACGCGAGGTCGGCCTCGCCCGCCCGGAGGTCGGCGAGCTGCTCCGCCTGCTCGGCCCGCGTCGCCTCGAGCGGGAGGTCGGGGCGACGGTCGGCCCACGCCCGAAGCCACTTCGCGGGGCTCACGCCCGCGACGTACCTCAGCCGCAGCGACACGTCCGACCTCGTTCCCGCCGCGCGCGCGGCCCTCTCAGGCTAGCGCCGGGGCGGCCGGCCCGTGACGTCCCGATGAGCGCCGAGCGGCCGACGCGACTACCGTGGAGGGGTGAACGCCGACAAGCCCCGCCAGTCCCAGTCGATGAAGCCGGAGACGGCGGCCAAGAAGCTCGGCGTCCTGCTCGACGCGACGCCCGACGAGTTCCGCGCCGCGCCGGTCACGCGCGACGAGCTCGCCGCGCTCCAGGCCGAGCCGCCCGAGTGGCTCGCGACGCTGCGCCGCGAGGGCCCGCACCCACGGAGCGTCGTCGCCGCGAAGCTCGGCGTCTCGAACTCCGGCCTCGCGCGCGCCGGCATCACCGACCCGCTGACGAGCGCCGAGATCAAGGCGCTGCTCGAGGCGCCGCCCGCGTGGCTCGTCGAGGAGCGCGCCCGCCAGGCGGGCGTCCGCGCCGAGAAGCGGCGGATCGCCGAGCGCGACGCCGAGCGCGCCGCGCGCGGCGACGACGGTCGCGGAGGCGGCGGAGGCGGCGCGGGCGTCTGAGCCTGCGGCGACGCGCCCTCAGGCGGCGTAGCGCGCCGCGAGGAAGGCGCGCACGTCGCCGATCTCGCGGTCGGACACCGAGTGCCCGAGCCCTTCGTAGACCCGCTGGTCCAGCGACGCGTGCTCGGGCAGCCACTCCTGGGTCCTGACCACCGAGGTCGAGGGGATCACCTCGTCGGCCGTGCCGCGACCCCAGAAGACGGGCGGCGCGAGTTCCGCCATCCGCTCGTCGCCCTCGCGTCGGCCCGGCAGGGCGAACCCGGCGAGGCTCACCGCGAACGCGAAACGCTCCGGCGCGCGGCGCAGCAGTTCGAGCGCCATGGCGCCGCCCTGCGAGAAGCCGAGCAGGCCCACGGATGCCTCGCCCGGCGCGACTCGGTCGAGCCACTCGATCACGGCGGTCGTCGCCTCCTCCGCGCCGGCCATCGCGAACTCGTCGCCCTGCGCGAGGAGCGGGAACCACGCGTGGCCGTATCCCGTCGAGATCGGCGCGCGGAGCGAGGCGATGGCGGGCTCGAGCGGCAGGTAGGGGCTCAGCCCGAACAGGTCGCCCTCGTGCGAGTTGTAGCCGTGGAGCAGCACCAGCAGGGGCCGCCCGGCCCGGTCGGCCGGCGAGGCCGACCACATCACCGCCTCGTCGTCGATCCGCATCCGGGCATCGTACCCCGGGCGGCGGGGCCCGTCGGCCGGGCGAGGTCGCCGGCCCCGCCATCGGATTCACGGCACTCTCCGGTCGTGTGGGGCAGAATCGAGCCATGGCCGTACGAACCCCGGACCCGGACTGGAACCCCGACGACGAACCGGTCGTCCAGCCTCCCGCGAACCCCGGCTGGCTCTCCGACCTCGAGCTCGCCGAGATCCGCGGCCGGCTGCCGCTGCTCTACGTCGAGGCCGTGCCGGTGCGCGTCGACGGCGTCGGCCAGGTCACCGAGGTGGGCGTGCTGCTGCGCGCCAACGCGGTCGGCGAGATGACCCGCACGCTCGTGTCCGGCCGCGTGATGTACGGCGAGACGATCCGCGACGCGCTGTTCCGCCACCTCGAGAAGGACCTCGGCCCCATGGCGTTCCCGCTGCTGCCGGCGAGCCCGGTGCCGGCGACGGTCGCCGAGTACTTCCCGCTGCCCGGCATCTCGCCGTTCACCGACGAGCGCCAGCACGCCGTCTCGCTCGCCTACGTGGTGCCGGTGACGGGCACGTGCGAGCCGCGCCAGGACGCGCTCGAGGTCACCTGGGTGTCGCCGGCCGAGGCCGCGAGCGACGCGTTCGGCGCCGAGATGGAGGGCGGGCGCGGCGTGCTGCTGCGTCGCGCGCTCGCCGCGGTCGGCGCCCTGGTCTGACTGTGAGGATGGCGTTCGCAGCCTGATGCTGGTGGGCTGTGGCTGGTGGCTCCGAGTGT